>NZ_MTSB01000005.1 GCF_002093745.1 Pseudomonas graminis | reverse complement strand
CGGTAACGGCGGAAGTGAAGACCAATAAGCGGCGAGTGATCGAGTATTTCCTGAGTCCGTTACAGCAGCATGCGTCGGAGAGTTTCAGGGAAAGGTAGTACGTGGAAAAAAACGGATCAATAACAGCAACTCAAGGCGGTGACTCTCTCATGGGCGATACAACGGCAACTATTATCAACGGACAAAGTGGCGACGATTGGCTTTATGGCACGTCGGGTAATGACATCCTGGATGGCGGCGCGGGCAACGACAGTTTGTCTGGCCGTTCTGGCAATGACACCTATCTGTTCTACCGGGGCATGGGGCAGGACACGGTCACCGATTTCGACTGGACCGTCGGTAATGTCGATACCATCAAGGTGGCTGCCGATATTGCACCCGCCGATGTGGCTGTCAGCCGTGATGGCATCTACTTGTATCTCTCGATAAAGGGAACGACTGACAAAATGTCGGTTACCTTCTTCAACAAAATCAATTATCAGGTGGAGCGTGTGGAGTTTGCCGACGGGACGGTATGGGATATCGATACCCTGAAAACCATGACTCGTGGTGTGGCCAGTGATGGGGCTGATACGTTGTACGGCGATGTCGGGGTCGATGTACTCGATGGCCTTAATGGCAACGACAAGTTGTACGGCGAGGAAGGCAACGACGTGTTGAACGGAGGGGGCGGTAACGACTGGTTGTATGGAGGTGCAGACAACGACGCCCTGAGTGGCGGTACAGGCGATGATTCACTGAGCGGTGATGCGGGCGATGACGTCCTGGACGGCGGCGCCGGTAATGACTCTTTGTCGGGAGGTACGGGTAATGACACTTATCTGTTCTACAGGGGGATGGGGCAGGACACGATCAATGAGTACGATACGACCGCAGGTAACGTCGATACCATCAAAGTGGCTGCCGACATCGCGCCTGACGATGTTGTTGTAAAGCAAGAGCGCTCGGATCTCTACCTCTTCATCAAGGGCACGACTGACTGGGTGAAGATTTACAGCTATACCGACCCCGGTGCTCAGATTGAGCGAGTCGAATTCGCTGACGGGACCGTCTGGTCTCCCACTGACCTCAAACGTTTTTCACAGGTGGCGGCCAGTGAGGGGGCAGACACGCTGTATGGAGACGAAACCAGTCAGCAGATCGACGGGTTGGGGGGGAATGATGAGATTTATGGTCTTGCCGGCAACGATGTGCTTCTGGGCGGCGCGGGCGATGACATGCTTGATGGCGGAGTGGGGCTCGACACGCTGGACGGTGGCGCTGGCAATGATTGGCTTTATGGCGGCTCCGGCAATGACACCTATCTGTTCCAGCGGGGCGGCGGTCAGGATGTGATCTTTGATCGTGACTGGACCACCGGCAATATCGACACGATCAAACTGGCGCCAGGTATTGTTTCAACCGATATCAAGGCCTCGCGAGCAGGGGACAATCTTGAACTGGCGATTATCGGTACTGCAGACAAGATAACGGTTCGCGACTGGTTTTATTCTGCCGACTCGCAGGTTGAACAGGTTCAGTTTGCGGATGGCACGCTATGGGACGTGGCGACCCTGAAAGCCATGGTCAAAGGCGTCGCAAGTGAAGGCAACGACGTCCTGCAAGGGGAGGAGTCCGTCGCTGATACCCTGAATGGATTGGGTGGGGACGATACACTTTACGGTTTGTCGGGTAATGACACGCTCAATGGCGGAGCCGGCAAAGACATACTTTACGGTGGCGCAGGTGCGGACACCCTTGACGGTGGTGCCGGTAACGACACCCTCTACGGTAACGCTGGCAACGACACCTATCTTTTCTATCGTGGTGCCGGGCAGGACTGGATCAGTGATTACGACAATGCTGCAGGCAATCTGGATGTCATCAAGATCGCCGACAGTCTCACACCTGCCGATATCCAGCTCAGCCGCAGTGCGTACGACCTGTATGTAGGTATCGCAGGGGCAGCCGACAAGCTGACAGTGTCTGGGTGGTTCTCCAATACGTCGAGCCAGGTCGAGCAAATTCAGTTCTCCGACGGGACAACCTGGGGGGTTGATGCGATCAGCGAAATGAGTAGCGGTACTGCTTCTCAGGGCAACGATGTGCTTTATGGTAATGATGCGCTGGCTGACGCGTTGAGTGGTCTTGATGGCGACGACGAAATTAACGGCCTGGGCGGCAATGACATGTTGTCTGGAGGAGCAGGTAACGACCAGCTTTACGGCGCTGCAGGCAACGACACTCTGATAGGCGGGACCGGCAATGATCGGCTGGACGGCGGACGGGGTAACGATCTCTATCAATTCGCGCGGGGTGACGGTCAAGACGTCATCAATGATTTTGACCCTGATGCAAACACCGATGTGCTGCAATTCGGTGCCGGCATTTCTGCCGATCAACTGTGGTTCAGCAAAAAGGGTTGGGATCTGGAAGTCGGTGTCATTGGCACTGAGGATAAAGTAACCGTGTCCACCTGGTCATTCTGGGGGGCGGGCAGTTGGGAGAAGTCTCAGCAGATCGAGCAGTTCCGCACCGCCGACGGCAAGGTTCTGATGGCCGGTCAGGTTGATCAACTGGTAGAAGCGATGGCGGCGTTTGCACCTCCTGCTGCTGGTGAACTCAAGTTGTCTGAGAGTTATCAGGCTTCGTTGAACGTGGTTATTGCCAGCAACTGGCAATAACCTTTATCCAGGCCGTTGGCACCTCAGGTGCGGCGGCCTGGAGCTTTTCTCCCTGAGTATCCGTTGCCCAGAACACTTCGGGTATCAGAACTCCTGAACAGTCGTTCTTATCTCCGCGCTCTATAAGCCTCCAGATGTGTGCAGGATCGGATCACAATGCCCCGGTCAGTCGCACCTACTACAGTATTGGTTATCAGGGTCGTGGAGACACGGCTTTCGGCCAGGCAAAACAGTCGGGCATCGCGTACAGATTCTTTCTCCAGCGACTATGAAACCCAGGAAACACTCCCATGTACACGCTATTCGGAGCCGAAAGAGCCGGCTCGGCTGCCATCGAAATGGCGCTTGAGCAATGCGCCGTTTCCTACAAACAGGTAAGTGCGTGTTCATGGGAGGAGGGGCCGGGACAAGAGGCGTTGAGGAAGGCAAATCCATTGCTGCAAGTCCCGACACTGGTCTTGCCGGATGGCAGCGTATTGACTGAAAGTGTTGCGATCCTTATTCACTTGGCGTGAAGATGCTTGAAAGACCTGCCGTACCTTCAATGAGTAAAGGGCCGAACGCTGATGAGTTCGACCCTTTTCAATGGGTGACGCCAGAATGGATTCGAACCATCGCCCCCCCAGTTGGCTGGGATGCTCTAACCGCTGAGCTACTGACGCCATGGCAGGCAAGCAACTCGATAATCGAAAACCTTAAGCGTTGCTGTGTCTGATGGCTTCATTCTCTTGGTTTCATCGCCCTGCGTATACTGACAAGAGTGACAGTGTTTATACGTATTTAGCGCTCTTTCTGGCGAAACAGCGCCTAACCCTGACTTGCAGGCGTATTGATCTGCCCCAGTATTCTCAAATAAAGGTGCATGGTCGTTCCGCTCCCCGGCAAGGTTTCCACGATGACGCCTCCGCCGGCATTGACCGCGAACTCCTGAACTTGAGCAAGCCCCAGTCCGGTGCCCAGGCCAGATGTCTTGGTGGTGAAGAAGGGTTCGAATATCTGGTCCTTGAGATCGTCAGCCACGCCGGCTCCGTCATCCGTGACGCTGAGCACCACGTAGTCGCCTTCCTGCAAGCGTGGATCATCCTTGACGGATTCAAGCCGTGTGGCGATATGCGCTTTGCCGGGGCCTGACATGGCGTCACGGGCGTTGGCCAGCAGGTTCAGCACGGCAGCGTGAAGCTGGGCTTCGACGCACAAAACGCCCCAGCCTTGGGCCGAGAGATCAAAAGACAGCTCAAGTTGGTCACCGACCGAGCGCCACAACAGGTCTCGGGCGGCTTCAAGGCGTTCACTGACATCAATGCAGATCAGTTCGGGGCCGTCCTGGCGGACACTGTTCAGCAGCCGGGTCACCAGTTGACGACCGTGATCCACGGCTTGCAGGCCGGTGTCGCTGAACGTCTCGACATCTATCGGGCGTCGCGAGCGCATACGAATCAGCTGCAAGCTGGCACTCAACGCCTGAAGCAGGTTGTTGAAGTCATGGGCGATGCTGGCCGTGAGCATGCCCAGCGACGACACCCGCTGCGAGTGACGCAGGTTGCGCTCCAGAGCCTGGCTTTGACTCTGTGCATTTTCCAGGTTCAGGGTCAGCTCTGCGGCACGCCGGTCGCGTTGCTCGTTGAGCATACGATGCTGCAATAGCGTCGCTGTCTGCCGTGCCAGTGCCAGCAGTGCAAGGCGCTGCTGTTCGGTCAGGATGCGCGGCCAGATATCGATCACGCAGACTGTGCCCAGCGCGTGGCCTTCATCGGTGCGAATCGGTGCGCCGGCATAAAACCGGATGTAAGGCGGGCCGAGAACCAGCGGGCTTTCTCTGAAGCGCGGGTCCGTGGTGGCGTCTTCCACCACCATCACGTCGGCAGGTTCCAGGATAGCGTGGGCACAGAAAGCCAGATCACGATGGGTCTCCCTGACGTCCAGACCGATGCAGGCCTTGAACCACTGACGTTCACGGTCAACCAGCGACACCAGCGCGATGGGCACGTCACATAAGGTGGTTGCTAGCAGCACGACATCGTCGAAGTCCCGCTCAGGGGCGCTGTCCAGCACGTTGAGATGTTCGAGCGACAGGACTCGATCTTCCTCTTGAACGGGAAAAGGTGCAGGACTATGGGCCATGGGGACGATCGCACTGATGACGAAATGAGACCGTATGATGCCTATGATTGACAGGCGGCAGCAAGGTACATCATCGCTCGGATACAGGTCCGCTTTGCGCTGCCTTCGAAAGCATGCCGCCAGAGCGTTTGAACCGGCTGTTCAGTGTCGTTTCAAACGATCTGTCAACGTACGGTCTTCATAATAGTTGAAGTACACCTGTAATAAGAACGTACATGCTTAGTGATTATAAGGACGGCACACACAGACTCGTTAGTTTGTAACTTATTGTGTCCAGATTGTGCCTGTTATGTCATAAACTTTCTCCCGGCGTGTGCCGTTCTGCACCCGTTCTGGCCCATCAATGTCTACTCGCTTCAGGAGCAATGCCGATGCCTGGCCCAAATGATTCAAGCCCTGCCGATCTGTTAACGGCGGGGGCCGACGATGATCGAGTCACCAGCTTGCTGTGGGGGCCTTACTGGCTGAAAGGTCCGACCGGTAATAACCTGACCTACAGTTTTCATACCGCAGACTCGGTCTACGCCACGGATTACAGTCGCTCGCAGGAGCCAGGCGACGCTTACTCGCTGACCGCCGCGCAAATGGACGCGGCAAGAAGTGCGCTGGGCGCATGGAGCGCCGTGGCGGACATCAAGTTCACCGAAGTTCAGGACACCCCTGACAACGTCGGAGACATTCGTTTTGGTGGTTTCAAAGGCCTGCAAGGGACCGAACTCGGCCAGGCCTACGCGCCGGGCACGTTAGGCCGGTCCGGTGATGTATGGATCGGTCCCGATGTCGATGCCGCAGTGCCGGCAAAGGGCACGGATGACTACCTGACGTTCATGCATGAAACGGGTCATGCACTCGGGCTGAAGCATTCGTTCGAAGAATCTCAGTACAACGATGTGCTGCTGGACGCCAAGTTCGAAGACGCCCGATACACCATCATGAGCTACACCAACAAATACAGCTTCAAGCCCACCACGCCCATGCTGCTGGATGTCGCGGCGATGCAGTTCATCTATGGCGCCAACACCCACTATCACACCGGGAACGATGTGTATAAATGGGCACCCGATCAGTCGGTATTCGAAACCATCTGGGACGCAGGCGGCAAGGACACCATCGACGCGAGCAACCAGGCAGCGTTTGTGAAGATCAACCTCAACGAGGGTGAGTTCAGCACAATCGGCAAGGCGTTCCTCGATTACAACCACACGCCTGACAGCCCGACCCTGATGAACTCGGGACTGGCGATCGCCTACGGCGCACATATCGAGAATGCAATTGGCTCCGCGTTCGACGACACACTGATCGGCAATGAACTGGCGAACGTGCTTGATGGCCGTGGCGGTCTGGACACCATGATCGGCGGTCTGGGCAATGACACCTATGTCATCGATCAGGTCGGTGAACTGGCGCTGGTGCAGGAAAAGGCCAATGAAGGCGTCGATACGCTGAAAATCACTTACGACAACACGTCCGATAAGGTCGCAGTAATTGACCTCAACGCCGGGCCGCTGGCGAACTTCGAGAACGTTCACCTGAAAGGCGAGGGTGATTTCACGCTGCTGGGCAATGACCGTAACAACACCCTTACCGGTAACGATGCCAACAACATCCTGATGGGCGGCGCCGGTAACGACAAGCTCACCGGCGGTCTGGGCGCAGACATCCTGACCGGAGGCACCGGCGCTGACCGTTTCGTGTTCAACGATCTGGCAGAAACGGGCAAAGGCCATGACAGTGACGTGATCACCGACTTCAGCAGTCAACAGGGCGACAAGCTGAGTTTTCTCAAAATGGACGCGAATATCGACACCAAGGCACTGGACGCTTTCAGCTTCATCGGCAGTGGGGAATTCACTGCGGCCGGCCAGTTACGCTTTGTCGACCATGTGCTGTCCGGCAACGTCAATGCCGACCTGCACGCCGATTTCGAGATTCAACTGGTCGGCGTGACCAGCTTCCACGCTCATGATCTGGCCGTCTGATTGCTGACTGAATGCACTGTTAACCGATGGAAAGTGCCAAGGACTGGCGCTGTTTACAGCGCGCGCCGAACCTCCTGCTGAACCCCGACACCTCTTCGCTCGCGCACTTGCGCCAGAATCTGGCGGCAAGCGAACGGGTCATTGCGCCTGCTCTTTTTATTTGAGCCCAACGGCGTCCTGTAGAAAGGCAGCGGCGGCGATCCGCTGGTTACAGTCTGCCCTGTTCGCGCAGCAGGGCACCGATTCGATCAATTTCCTGTTCGCCCTGAATGAGCGCGGCCTTGCTGGTGTGGACCGAGTAATAGCCGGTCACCAGGTCGTGCGGGTGCTTGACGGCCGAGCCCAGTACGAAGCGGGTGGGGCCTGTCGCCACGAAGTCGATGGGCCGATCCGACGCTTCGAAAACCGCCAGCTCGCTCGCATCGATGGGCCCGCCCGCGTCAAGGTGCCCGGTGTTGACGGCTAGCCAGCCAACGGTGTGGCCTGCCGGTGGTGTGTAGCGCCAGTGCTCGCCATCCTTCAGATGCACGGCCAGGTAATTCATGCCTGCCGGTGCGGGTATGCGGCTTTGAGCGTTGCCATAACGACCCAGTAGCACCTGCGCCGGACCTTCCTGCGCAATCTGTGACGCGGCCAGATAAACGCTGTGCGCGGGGCCGTTTTCCTGCGCCGCAGGCAACGCGATCCACAGTTGAAAACCGGTGATGGGCGTATCGCTTGCGGGCTGGGCGTCGTGCCATACGCCGTTTCCCGCGCTCATCCATTCCATGCCGCCGCTTGGCAGCAGCCCTGACTGACCGGTCGTGTCCTCGTAGGCAAGTTCGCCCTCGATCATGTAGGTCAAGGTTGCAATGCCCGAATGCGGGTGCATGCCAAATCCCTTTTTCCCCGGCTCGGGCTTGAAGCCGAATTGATCGAGAAACACGAAAGGCTTCAGGTGCTGACCCAGATCGCCCGGGCTCATCAGACGGGTAATGGGGCCGCCGCTTCTGCCACGGGTGCGATGGATAATGGCACGGGGCTGGATGGCAACGATGCTGTTCATGGTGCTTCCTCTTGACGTTATGCCTGAGCGCCCAGCATAAGCGACCACCGATTGACTTATTAGTCGGTATAGTTGGCTTGGACTCGTCCAAAAACAGAAGGAATAGAGGCTTGGTACCGGATCTGAATGATGTTGCTCTGTTCGTGCAGGTGGTGCGCAGCGGCAGTTTCGCGCAGGCGGCACGGCATCTGGGCATGCCTTCCAATACCGTCAGCCGCCGGGTTCAGCAACTTGAAGTGCAACTCGGCACGCGACTGTTGCAGCGTTCGACACGCAAGTTGATGCTGACCCAGGCCGGTGAGGACTTTTATGGGCGCTGCACAGAGGCCGTCGATGGTTTGATGAATGCCGCAGAGCAGCTTGTCTCGGGGCGTGAAGAACCCAGTGGCCGAGTGCGCATCGCGGCGATGGCTGATTTTTTCGATTTCTTCTCGATGGATTGGGTGGCCGACTTTCTCGCCCGATACCCGCGTGTACAGCTCGAATTCGTGCTCAGTGATGACCGCGCCGACCTGATTGCTGACCGGCTGGACATTGCCTTCAGAGGCGGCCCCTTGCAGGACTCAGGCTATGTTGGGCGTCAACTGATCGACGAAGCGCGAGACGGCATGGTTGCCAGCCCGGCGTATATCGCCAACCACGGCATGCCTGATTCGCTGGAGAGCCTTCAACAACATTATTGCGTCAGTGCCGCGCACCCAGGAGGCATTACCACCTGGCGCCTGCCAGGACCGGACGCGAAGATGCACGACGTACAGATTGCCAGTCGATTCAACGCCAACACCGCGCAAGCCTTGCGCAAGGCAGCGCTCGCGGGGCTGGGCATCGCGTTATTGCCGGCAACCCTGATTCGCTCCGATCTGCGCAATGGAACGCTGGTGCCGATACTGACGGACTACCAGCGCACCAGTCACGGCCTGCACGTGCTGTACCCCAATCGGCAACAGCTGCCCTTGGCGGTGTCGGCGTTTATCGGGATGGTGATGGAAAAGCTCGAGACCAAGGCGTTCCCTGCGCGGTGAGCCGCTTTTGCGGCACGGGCAGGTCAGTTGATCGTGTCGAGGTCATGTGGATCAGGCGAACCGTTGCGATAAAGCAGGACGCCTTGGGCAAGGCGTCCTGATTGCGGTTCAAAGGCAGCGGGAGGAAGGCTGCTGTGACCAGCTCTGAGCGGTGGCGGCAATCTTGTCCGCCAGTTTTGCCACTGCCCTCTGGTGAGCAACAATGAGATTTTCCATGCCTTCGCCCGCCTGCTCGCGAATCACGCTGCTGCACGTCAGGCTTTTTCGCTTGCTGCCAGCGATGGCACTGCCGTCGCGCAGCCCCAGCGTCCATATCACATCGATCAGCGCGTAGTTGCCGGGCATGGATTCGAAACGCCTTACATCGGTGCGGATGGAGAGAATCGGCTGATCCGCGCTCTTCGGCAGACCGGCCATGTCCCGGCTGCCGAAGCGACGTTCCAGTTGCGGGGTCAACGCATCATGAAACTCGTCGCCCAGCGGTGAAGCCCAGCGTTCGGTGTCAAGAATCGCCAGACTGCCGTTGCCTTGGCGAACCACCAGTGGCGGCTGGTCGACCTGGACCGCCATCAGCACGGGAAGCATCTCGAACTGGAAAGGCATGGGCCTGGCTGCGCTGTCAGCCTGGGTCATGGGGGCTATCAACGTGTAGTAATGGGTCTGCGTCGAGGTGCAGGCACTGATTCCCAGCGCCGCAGCCAATACCGTCAGTTTCAGGCGCAAGGTCATTGTTTTGGCTCCGGATCAATGGCTCGGGACGAAGAGGGGGCGTTGAACGAGCGTGGGGCGGCATCGCCTGTACGGCCGCGAATCAGCGACTCCGGGTGACGGCTGAGGAAGTCGGTCAGCACCCGGACCGAGCGCGCTGTGCGTTGCACCTCATCCAGCGCCTGACCCAGTTGTTGACGTGCGGGTGAATCTTCAGCAAACGAGTCGTTGGCGGTGCCCAGGGTTTTTTCAGCCTGTTGCAAGGTGCCACGCATCTGCGGCAGCACGCTGCCGTTGACTTGCTTGAGGGTCTTTTGCAGCTCGCTCAGGGTGCCATTGAGGTTGTTTGCCAATTGGTCGATCGGCAAATTACTGAGCTTCTCGACGAACGCCTGCAGTTGCTCCTGCAATTTGTCGAAGCTGCCCGGCACGGTCGGGATTTCCAGTGGGCGCGCCTTGGCGTTGAACGCGACTTTCGGCGCTTTTGGATCGAATTCCATCGCGATGTACAACTGGCCGGTCAACAGGTTGCCATTGCGTACCTGGGCACGCAGGCCGTTGGCGACAAAGGCTCCCAATACCCGTGCTGACTGTTCTTCTTCATCACCTGAGCCGCCAAGCTCTTTCAGCTTGGACTCGGCAGCGCCCAGACGCTTGGGGTAGATCACGGCGCCCACGATGCCGGGAAAGGTCTTGGTGGCCGGGTCGTAATCCAGATCCACCGACACCACTTTGCCGATATTGACGCCCAGGAAGTCCACGGCAGCATTGACCGTCAGGCCACGCAACGACTGATTGAAGCGCATGCGGATGTAACGCGGCTCGCCATCCGGCGGGGCCATCGCTGTGGTCTGATCGTCGAAGATCTTGAACTCGGCATTCTCGTCGGCCAGCTTGGAGTCCGGGCTCCAGTTAGGCTCGCGGAAGGCAATACCGCCCGAGATGATCGAGGTCAGGGATTGTGTATTGACCTTGACGCCCGATGCGCCGACCGTAATGTCCACGCCGCTGGCGTTCCAGAAGCGGGTATCGGTGGTGATGTACTGATCGTTGGGTGCATTGATGAAGATCTGCACGTCGACCCCGCGACCGTCCTTGGACAGATCATAGGCAACGACCTGGCCCACCTGAATGCGTCGATAGTAAATCGGAGAGCCGATGTCCAGCGACCCGAGGTCGTCGGTGTGCAGGATGAAGCGCTTGCCTTTTTCGCCGAACGTGACCGGCGGCGGTGTTTCCAGGCCGGTGAAGCTGGTCTTGGTTTCCTCGGAACTGCCGGCGTCGGCACCGATGAACGCACCGGACAGCAAGGTATCGACGCCCGATACACCGTGCGCGCCGATACGCGGCCGCACCACCCAGTACTGGCTGTCGATACGGGTGAACGGCGTGGCGCTGGTATTCAGCTCGATGGTGGCCAGCACGTGAGTGCGGTCTTCGCTGAGGCTGATGTCCGTGACCATGCCAATGACCACGTTCTTGTATTTGACCTGAGTCTTGTTGGCCTCCAGGCCCTCTGCAGTAAGGAAGCTCACGGTGATTTTCGGCCCGATATTCATCCAGTCATGGAAGGCCATCGACACACCGATGATCGCCGCAATGATCGGCACCAGCCAGATCAGCGAGACGCGCAGGCGACGACGTTTGACTTCAGGCCTTGGCACTGAAGCAGACGGGGGGAGGGTATTGTCAGACATCTTCAACCTCTGCGTCCCAGATAAGCCGGGGATCGAAACTCATGGCGGCGAACATCGTCATCACCACTACCAAGCCAAAAAACAGAATACCGATTCGCGGTTCGATGGTGCTGAGCTCGCGAAACTGAACAAGAGACGCCACAAGGGCGACAACCAGCACATCAAGCATTGACCAGTAACCGATCAGCTCAATGAACCGATAAAGCCGCGCACGCTCGCGCATGGCCCAGGTGCTGCGACGCTGACACGTGATCAGCAACATGGCCAGCACCAGAAACTTGATGCAGGGCACCAGCACGCTGGCGACAAAGATCAGGATGGCAATGTCCCAGGAGCCGCTTTCAAAAAACTCGATCACACCGCTCATGATGGTGCTTTCGCTGCGGTTGCCCAGCAGGTTGGTGTACATCACCGGCAGTATGTTGGCCGGAACATAGAAAATCAGCGCAGCAATCAGATAAGCCCAGGTGCGGGTGATGCTGTTGGGCTTGCGCCGATGCACCGGAGAATCACAGCGTGGGCAACGCGTGGCGTCCTCCTGGCAAGCGTAGCCGCAGGTATGGCACAGGCAGAGCTTGTGTTCGTGGGCGAAGGGAATGCCGTTCACTCAGGTTGCACTCCCAGTTCATCCCACAACCGTCGGATATCCTTGTTGGCTATCAGCAGAATCAGCACCATCAGCATGGCCATCGCCCACAGGCCGACGCCCGGGTGTACGTCGAGCATTCCGGATAACTTGATGATCGCGACCAGAATGCCAAGCATGCACACCTCCAGCATGCTCCACGGCCGCAAGTGCTCCAGCGCACGCATGCAGGTCTTGAAACCAGGCGCAATGACGCCTCTGTGCGCATGCACCAGCACCCAGAACAGCAGGACGATCTGCAACAGCGGGGCAAAAATGATCGACAGGCCGGCGACCAGCGCAATGAGGGTAATCCGCCCCTGCGCCAGCGCCTCGACCGACTGCCAGAGGGTGACCTCGTTGGTCAGGCCCTTCATGCTGATACTGATCACGGGAAAGAAATTGGCGAATATGAAAAACATGGCGGCGGCGAGGGTCAGGGCCAGCAATTGCTCAATGGTCATTCGTTGACCGCGACCGAGCAGTGCTTCGCAGCGAAGGCAGAACGCGGCTTCGCCAGGTTTCAGCGGCTGGGCTTCGTACAGCGAGTCGCAATGCTCGCAGATGATCAGACCGTGTGAGTGTTCAGTTGGATGCTCAGTGCTCATCGACGCCATTGATGCAGAGGTAAGGGGTGAGAATGCGAGGCACGAAAAGATACCTCGATAATGGCATTGTGGAACGTTTTTTTGTAGACCCGCGGTTACGTTCCCGCACGGATCATTGACCGTTGCCGTACCCACTGGTTCAGTTATAAACGCGCCATTATTATCATGGGCAAGCAATGATGGCCAATTTGCTTGCTCTTCATGTCGTTCACGCGCAGCAGGGCCGGTATCGAGGCCGGTCTGCCTAGAGCTTGCCGGGTTTGACGCGCTGTTTGAGAAACCCCAGCAACTGGCGGGCGGACTCGGGTACGTTGTGTTCGTCAAAGGTCAGGCAAATTTCCCCTGCCTTGTCTTCGATGGTGATTTCATACTGATTCAGATCACGCGCCTCTTCATTGAACGCGCTGCTTGACTGATCCAGGCCGCTGTCACCCACCAGCCGCTGCAACTGCTCGGCCTCTGAGGGAGCAAGCGTTTCAGTATCCACTTCACAACGTTTTACCGCGCCCGCAAAACCGCCGGATTGCACTAGACAGACCTTCATTTCCTGCACCTTTCTGGTTAAACCTTGACCCCGACCTCTTTCCAGGCCGCCTGTACGGCTTTTTTGGCGTTTGGACCAAAGCGCGGGTCACCGGCGATTTTTAGACTGGTCTTGGCACAATCGACAAATTGACTGTCTGATTTGAGCGCCAGCATCGTTTCATACCAGATTCTGCCTGCCACTTCCCAGGCATTTCCGCCGAGCGCCTTGGCCGCCAGCACGAACGCCCGGTTCGGGATGCCGGAGTTGATATGAACACCGCCCCGATCCTTTGCACCGGTGTAAAGGTCCGCCATTGTGGACGGCTGCGGGTCATCGCCCAGATCGGGATCGTTGGAGTACGCCGTGCCGGGCTTTTCCATGTCGCGAATGCCCCTGCGCGTCGGCGCGGGCACCAGCAACTCCTTGCCGACCACCCAGTCCGATTCGGCAGCGCTGGTGCCTTCTTTCCACTGGCGTACCAGCATGCCGAAAACGTCGGCAAAATGCTCATTCAGGGCACCTGACTGACCGCGATAGTCCAGGTTCGACGTAAAACTCTGCACGCCGTGGGTCAACTCGTGACCTATGACTTCGAGGCTGCCGGTGAAACGCTTGAAGACCAGATCGTCACCATCGCCATAGGCCATCTGGCTGCCGTTCCAGTAAGCATTGCTCAACGGCACATGGTCGCCATCGAAATCCACCTCGGCGACGTGGACAGTCGAGACCAGCGACATGCCGCTGTCGTCCAGCGAATTGCGCTCAAACAACTCCGCATAGAAATCGTACACATCGCCCGAGCCGTCGTAGGCCTCGTCGACGGCCTTGTCGCCAGTCGACGCCTGGCCTTCGGTACGGACCACCGCGCCGGGAAGGTCGTCAGTGCCTTTGGCGTCATGAATCTCGCGATGCTTTCTGCCATCAGGCGACCTGATGGCGTGCATGGAGGGCATGGTTCGGGCGGTCAGGCGGGAGGCGAGGAACGCCGAGCTACTTGTGAGGTTGGCAATGGCCCGGGCACTGACCAGGGTCTTGGGGGACCGCGCCATACGCTCCAGCATATAAGGCGGAATGAAACAATGCAGCGGGTTTCGGTCGCACATGATGAACTCCTGTACTAATGCACCGATGGCAGCAGGCCACCGATCAACATGGTCGCAGGAGGTTTGACACCTTATGTCTCATTTATATGCAAAGAAATATCCGATTACATGATTGCTCATGCCAAAAAAAGCTGTCCGGTTCGCGAGGTCCAGACGGGCCGGGCCTTTGGCAGCAAAGGGGTGGCATGCGACACCTCGACACAGTCGCTCAACAGGGGCTGCGGGAATGCTAGACTCGCGCCACTTCAGACGAGGAGCAGACTCACGTGCGCAAGACGGTAATGATAATGGCGGTACTGGCTCTGGCAGGATGCGATGCAGGCAGCGCGCGTGCGCCAGCTAAAGAAAAAGCCCAGAACACGGCAGTGACTGCTCCGGTTTCCGCGCCGCAATGGTTTATCCAGATGAATTCGCGAGAAGCGGTGAGCGACACCAGCGCCTGGCTGCTCGAACGCAGCTACGCGCCGATCATTGTGGACATAAGCGGTAAACAGCAATTGTTGATCGGACCTTATGAAAGCCAGGCCCAGGCTGAAGAACAGCGTGTCGCGCTACAGGCCAAGGTGAGCAAATCCCACCGCTTCGCTGAGCCTTCAGTGGTGCAGTACACGCGTTAACAGGCGTCATGCACAGGTCATAACCCCTATGTGTGTAAGCGTCAGCAAAACGGGCCTGCAATCAGGCCCGTTTTTCATGTTGCTACGGCGCGTTTTATTACGGTGCGTCGATCAACGACGACCCAGCAACAGCCCGACCACCAGGCCAAAGCCCGCAGAAATGGCGACGGTCTGCCACGGATGGCCACCGATGTAAGTCTCGGTTGCTTCCACGACTGGCTTGGTACGGTCACGTACGCTGGCCATCGAATCCAGTGCCTGCTTCAGCTTGACGCTCAGCTGTTCGCGCAGTGTTTCTGCTTCTTCGCCTACCAGTGCGGCACTTTCCTTGAGCAGCTTGTCGGATTCTTCGATCAATGCCTGCAGATCACTGAAGGCCTGATCCTTGATCTGATCGGCGTTGTATTGAGCGGAGGTCTTGCGAGCCATGGCTTTTTTCCTTTCAGTTGATGGCGATAGTGATCAATGGAGTCTCGCGTATCCTGAAAAGTTGCAAATGCTTGAATGACCCGACGCAAGACTCTGCAAGTGGAGCCCGTTACGGGTGTAAGATGCAGCCGTTTTTAGCCGTAGGTGACTGTCATGAGCTTCAATCTGGCCAATCGGCCGCTCCCTGAACGTACCGCTCTGGAAGACGAAAAATCCCGTTTGTTCGACCTCTGGCAGAGCAATCTGGGAAAAGCCAAGAGTGAGGCCGCACGTCTGATGGGCGAGCGGGCCAAGCGCAAGGGCAAATGGTCTGAATGGGTGCGTTCCGAGCTGGACACTATGAGCCCCCCGGAATACGCCAACATGGTTCGCAGTGAAGTGAATCGTCTGATGGCTGCCACACGGTAGCCGAGCAAAGGAAGATGGCAATTTCACGAACCTGACAATCATCGCTGCGACGCGTCATGATCAGGCCCTGTAGAGAGCAGCAATGGCCGAATCCGGCGCGACATTTACCCAAGGCAGCCTTGGGCGCCATATCGTGGTGACCGCCAGTACCAGTGCGGTCAGCCTGTTCGCGATTTTTCTCGTGGACATTCTGACCCTGGTCTATGTCTCGATGCTGCACGATCCGGTGCTTCTGGCAGCCGTCGGCATTGCGAAGGTTCTGCTTTTCTTCAACGGTGCGTTGGCGACCGGTCTGATCATCGCCGCGACGGCGGTGCTGTCGGAGCGAATAGGCCATCGCGCGGCCAGATCGGTCCCGCGACTGACCGCCAGTCTGATGCTGATGGTCATCGCGGTGTCCGGTTTCGCCGCTGCACTGCAACTGGCGCTGTTGGTGCCCATCACTCACTGGCTAGGGGCCGAAGCGGCCACTTACCAGGCGGCCCACGCTTTTATCTGGCTGACTTTGCCGTTTACCGCGCTGCAGGCGGTCATGCAGATGTCGGCGCAAATGCTCAGGACCACCGGAGATAACCGCCGTGCGCTGGTGGTGGTGCTGTCGGCTGCCGCCACGCTGGCAGTCGCGGACCCGTTTTTCATCTTTTTTCTGGACATGGGCCTGACCGGTGCAGGCGTGGCATTCGCCGTATCGGCTGCTGTTTCCGCATCTGTCGGGGTGTACTGGGTCCGCCACCGTATCGGTATGATATTGAGCCGTAACCGCAAACTGCTGCGTCTTCATGCGGTGCGCACGTTCAGGCTCGCGCTCCCGGCGATGGTCGCAAACCTGGCGACGCCTGTCGGTCTGGCTTATCTTGTGGCCTCACTGTCGGCGTACGGCACCTCGGCGCTGGCGGCCATGACCGTGCTGGACCGGGTGTTGCAGTTTTCCTACTGCGCTTTTTTTGCCTTGCCGGGTGCGCTAGCCCCGGTGCTTGGGCAGAATGTCGGGGCGAACCGGGACCACCGTGTCCGGTCGGCGATTGTCTTCACCCGACGTCTGGTGGTTTGCTACGGGCTGGGTGTCTGGTTGCTGCTGGCGTTGTGCAGCGGCATGATTGCCGATCTGTATCAGCTCGGCGCCGACGCCCGGGCCATCTTCATCGCCTTCTGTTTGTGGGGTGGCGGTTTCTGGGTGGTTATTGGCCTGGATTTCGTGGCTATTGCGGTGTTCATGACCATGAACAAGTCGTGGTGGGTGGCCGTGTTTGCCTGGCTCAGGGCCACAGCAGGTACAGTGCCGTTCGTGCTGGCCGGCACTCACTGGTTCGGCAGCAGTGGCGCCTTGCCCGGCATGTTTGCCGGCAATGCAGTCGTTGCGGTGATTTCGATTGCCACGGCGTCGCTCACGGCAAGGCGTTTTTTCACCGGCAGGGCTCAGGCTGAGAGCGGCCGGGCTTATTGAATCAAGGTGTAATCAGGTTTTTATGGTCATCGAAGAATCAGGGAATGAATCCGAAGCGGCAGCCGCGCCCAAACGGCGCCGTGCGCCCAAGGGCGACATGCGTCGAAAGGCCTTGCTGGACGCAGCCACGGTGGTGTTCGCCAGAGACGGCTACTCAAGCGCGTCAATGCGTGAGGTCGCACTGCTTGCCGGGATCACGACGGTCGGGTTGCTGCACCATTTTCCCAACAAGGAAGCTTTGCTCGGCGCGCTGCTGGAGCGCAGGGATCAGCGCGTCACGTCACGGTTTCAAGACCTGACCACCGAGCTGACGCTTGAAGGCTTTCTGAAATTCCTGAAGCTGAGCATGAGCTTCAGTATCGAAAACGCTGACGAGTGTCAGGCTGCGTTACTGATGAATACCGAAAGTCTGTCGCCTGCGCACCCGGCGTGTTCATGGCACCAGGAGCGATTTCAACTGACCCACGAGCACGCGCGCGGCCATCTGAATGCGCTGATAGAGGCGGGGGAAGTTCGTGCGGACATCAACGTCAAAGCCCTGGCTCAGGAAATCTTCTCGGTCATGGACGGTTTGCAGATTCAGTGGCTGAGAAGCCCCGAAGACGTCGACGTCATGGCCGTTTTCGGTACCTATGTTGAGCGCCTGGGAAGGGATATCAAGGCTCGTCCCTGAGCCTTGACGGGTGCATCAGTAAGTCTGTGCCGCGCTGACCTGCACTGCCTTGCGCAGTGGCAACGGCAGCGGGTTGCTGTCGCGAGTGGTCAGTTTTTCGGGGTACAGCGTGATCAACGTTCTGTTAAGCGTCAGGTTCTCAGAGTCTGCGCCCACGAGGATCTTGAATTTACCGGCATCGACATCCCAGCTGGCGGTCTTGTCGACGTAGTAGGCCAGTGAGCGCGAATCAATCGGCACGCTGACCGTCTTGCTCTCACCGGGTTGCAAATAGACTTTGGTAAAGCCTTTCAGCTCTTTCTCCGGACGGTCTACTGCGGGTTTCACCGGCTGCACATAAAGCTGTGCCACTTCGAAGCCTGCCTTGTCGCCGGTGTTGGTCACGGTGAACTTGACGTCAATCGTGGCGCCAGGGGTCAGCACATTGGTCGACAGCTTGAGGTCGCTGTAGCTGAACGTGGTGTAGGACAGGCCATAGCCGAAGGGGTACAGCGGTTTGGCGTGCTTCTTGTCATAACCGCGATAACCCATGTACAGGCCTTCGCTGTAGGTCATTTCGGTCAGGGCATTGTTGCCACGATAGGCTGCCGGGTCCGGGTAGGACGCATAACTCGGGTTGTCCTCGATCTTCTTGTCGATGGTGACCGGCAGCTTGCCTGACGGGTTGACCTTGCCGTAAAGAATTTCGGCCAGCGCCTGACCGCCTTGCTGACCCGGGAACCAGGCTTGCAGCGTTGCGCCGACCTTGTTCGCCCACGGCTGCATGTTGGCCACGCCACCGCCGTGCATGACGACGATGGTATTGGGGTTGGCCTTGGTCACGTAGCTGATCAGCTCTGCCTGTTGATCCGGCAGATCGAAGCCGTGGTCAGAACCTTCACCTTCGTTTTCAGACGTGGTGCCGGTGGCGACCACGACGGCATCGTACGTCGACAGATCCTTTGGCGGACGCAACGAGGCCCAGCTCATTTGCACGCCAGTCAGGCCGCCCAGTACCGGGATGAAATTACCCTGAACGCGCTGGTACTCCAGCTTCACGGTGTACGGCTTGCCGGCCGTCAGCGCTGCGGTTTTACCCGAGGTGGTCAGTGCGTTCACGACATCGCCCGAGTAAGGCACGCCGTCGCTCTGCAACACCAGCTCATCGTTGACCCAGAGTTTGTAAGGACCGTCAGCCCGAACCTTGAACACCTGAGGGCCTGAAACGGTGGGTTTGATGGTGCTGGTAAACCGGGCGGAGAACGCGCCGGGCGACGGGCTGAAGCCTGAAACGGCCGTCGTGCCTGCATTGGTAACGTTGGTACCGGTGGCCCAGTTCAGGTTGACGCCTGGCTCGACGCGCGTCAGCACCGGGTCGCCGGAAAAGAGGGTGTTGGAAAAGTACTCGGCTTTCACCCCGGAGTTGTTGACCCCGTTGGCTCCTGTCGCCGGTTGATACCACGCCGAGCTGACCGGGTTCAGGCTCATCTCCGGCAGGTAGGTCACGTCATCGCTGCTGGACGCCAGTTGCTGCAAGCCGCTCAGCTCGGTGACGTAGCTGTTGGGCGGCGAGTTCGCGGTGCCGAACGGCGACGCAGGTGTTTCATGTGCCCAGTTGCCAATGACTGCGATCTTCGCCGAGCGCGCCAGTGGCAGCAGCGGTTTGCCCGCCGCCGTGTTTTCGTTGCGCAGCAGGACAATGGACTCACGTGCCGTATTCAACGCTGCGCGCATGCCGTATTCGGGGTGGTCCAGGGTCTTGGCGCTATTGAGATGCTCCTGGAAGTCGTAGCTGACGATGGCCCGCAGGTTGCGCTTGACCTTGTCGTCGATCACGTTCTGGGTCAGTTGCCCGCTCCACAGGTAAGGCAGCAGCTTGGCTTCGGTAAACTGCAGACCTGATGGCATGTCAATGTCAGTGCCGGCCCAGGCGCCTTTGAACGCATCGTGAATGGCGTTGAAGTCGCTGATGACCGTGCCTTGATAGCCCCACTCACCTTTAAGCACTTCAGTGATCAGGTGATGGTTTTCACAGGCGTAGTCGCCATTGACCTTGTTGAAGCCGCACATGATCGACGCGACATTGGCGTTTTTCACCATCGACTCGAAGCCTGGCAGGTACAGCTCGCGAAGAGTGCGTTCATCGACCTTGACGTCGACCGCCTGACGATTGGCTTCCTGCTCGTTGGCCAGGTAGTGCTTGCCGCTGGCCTGGATGCCTTGTGCCTGAATACCGTTGACGATGGCCGGTGCCAGCACTGCGCCGAGGAACGGGTCCTCACCGCTGACGTACTCTGCCGAACGACCGTTATAGGGCGTGCGATACAGGTTCACGCCGGGCGAGAGCATCTGTTGGCCGCCGGAAATCCGTGTCTCGTAGGCAATGGCGAGGCCGAACTCCTTGGCCCTGTTGATGCTCCAGGTGGCGGCCAGTGCGGATTGCGACGGGTACTGGGCGCCGAAGGTGGCGTTATTGACATGCACGCCCATCGACGAATCATACGCTACGGTGCCCTTGATGCCCCATTTGGGCAGGGACGGGATCATGTGCCCGTCGTCCACGCGGGTGAAGTTGATCTTCTCGGACTGATTCATGTTGTCGAGAATAGAACTGACACGGGCCTCGACGTCGTTGCCGGTGGCCGGGGTCACTGCCGCGAGGGCGAGATTGGCCTGCATGATGCTGAACGTCAGCAGGCTCAGGCCCAATGTCTGTTTGAACGCTGACAAGGCAAGTGTCCTTCTGGTCAATGCGAAAGGTGGGTGAGGGCGGTTCATGGTCGTTGTGCCTGCGCAGGTGCATCGTCGGTGTCCACCGGCGTATCGAGCAGGGTGGAGGAACTCTTCTGCGTCGTCGGGCTGATTTTGTCAGCGCCAGACAACTGATCGCGTTTGGCTTCAACCTGTACGCGGACCTGTTGATCAGCTGTATTGGCTGTTGGCGTCGAGTCCGCTGCGAGAGCGGACATACTTTGCGCGCACAGAAGCGCTGCGCTGAAAACAGACAGCAGGGTTCTAGTCATCGATTGCATCTCGATTGAGGGTGGTCGGATTAATTACGGACGGCTGTCGAAATCGTGCATGGCCGGGCCGAATATTATGCTCAGCGCGGCACTGGAAAGTTCGTCGACGGGTAAAGTATTCGCAACACCCCTTTAAATAAATGATGTCACTTCGCTACCTGTCAATTTTCCTGGGTTTTTGGGCGCTACACGCTCTGAAATAAAATGAAATGTCCGCAGATATTGGGATTAAATGCCAAAAATACGGTTATATATCGATATTTAAGGCTAATTTTTCATATAGATTAGGTTTTAATTGCTTTTTTATAAACCTAACTGTCGTTAGGTTTAGTGATCTGTTAAGCTTTGCGCTCTGAATGATAAGAGCGCTTTTCAGCCATTTTTATCAATGAGCCTCTGTGGGCTTACTTGCAACTTTCGGCACTGTTAATAATAAGTGCTGTGGCGCGGTGCTCGTTGCAAAAGAGCCGGTTTTATAATCATTCACCTGTCAGTCAGCGCACGGTCTGTTTTGCGCAGGCGCGTGTGTTTATTCTTTATGTCGGGAAGGGAGGTATCTCTTCACCGCCAGCGTTCGTAATTTAAAGGCAACTGTGGTGAGCTACCCACTTATCCGGACTGACCTGGCGATCTTGAAGGTCGTCAGGCGTCTGTGCTCCAGCCAGCCCCGAAAACTGACGTTTGGGCAGATTTTCCGAGAACTGGTCCGCTGTCATTCGAGCCTGCCGGCCATCGATGTTTGCGTTGCGAGGGTCGACACGATGGTCAGAGAAGGGCTTTTGACGTCGGCAAAGGTCCTTGAGCACGACCTGTCATTCCCCTATCCCCAGCACCTCATCAGCGGCCTGACCGAGATGGGTGCCGCCTCTCTGACAGGCAGTGAAGAGGCAGCGTGCTCTCGTTGAAGGTGCTGGCCTCATTCAGCGTATGGCAACGAAAGGTAGTACTGACCCAGCTCGGTGAGTCGGCCTTCATCACTCAATAAACTGGAGAAATGCGGGTCTTGGCTCATACGTCCGGTGAACCAGGCGTACCTGAACACGTCGGCTCGTCCCTCGAGCGTGGCAACCATGTCGGCCATTTGCTGTTTTTGCTTTTGTACGGAGTCAATCTGCATTCCGTCATCCAGGCTGTGCCAGTTGGCAAATTCCGTGACCCACACCGGCTTCCCGTAGCGAGCGAGCCTGTCGAGCATTCCTGACATGCCGTAGTCGTACCAATGGAAGGCCAGGTAGTCGATCTGCGGGTCACGATTCTGGTTCATGGACCGATACGCTGCGTAGAACGCGTCGAGCCACACCACCGGGTCGCCGTAGCCTGGCTGGGTTCCCCAGTTCATGGCTGGGCCTACCAGTTTTATTCCGGTCTGCGCCGCTATCTGCTCCAGCCTGGGCCAGAAACGCGCGACGGCCTCGGGTGTCATGTTTGCCTGGTCCACCAGATTGGGTTCGTTGATGGCCAGCAGATAGCGGATGGTGGGGTGCGCCTGCAGATAGAGTTTCAGCTGGCCGTCATCGATGTTGTCGTTCCACACCATCGGAATGAAGTCGACGCCGTACATCGAGGCGTAATCGTACGAGGCCAGGCGGTCATGCGGTTTCGGGCT
The DNA here is from genome assembly GCF_002093745.1 of Pseudomonas graminis. Lineage (GTDB taxonomy): Bacteria > Pseudomonadota > Gammaproteobacteria > Pseudomonadales > Pseudomonadaceae > Aquipseudomonas. The sequence continues at coordinate 340,861 of NZ_MTSB01000005.1, read as the reverse complement.
CCAGTTGTACCACCAACTCACACCTGACGATAACGCGCTCAGGTCGGCGGGCAGTGTGAGGTCGTAAGCAATACCGCGCTTGGCGCTTTTGCTGGCCGCCAGGGTTGGGGCGGTAGATACACTCGCAATCAGCGTCAGGAGCATATAAAAGGGCAGGGTGTGGACCGTTGCTGACAGCTTACGCAGCATCATTGGCAGATCTTCCTTGAGGGTGAGAGGGCGGAACCCTATAGCGTTGTAGCAAGCAGCAAGCATGCCAGTGTTCCTGACCCGTTCACCTCGACACCTGCCTGGCACCCCGTTGCGGTGTCAATCAGGCGTTACCAGGGATCACCCTCTGCCTGGCGCAGGTCCAGTGTGCCGCTGTCGCTGAAGCGCATCGTGCCGAACAGGCCGCCCGCCAGTTTGCCGCGCAAGGTGTAAGGCAGATTGTCCAGACGCTGGCTTTGCGTCAGCCCCAGTGCCTGACGCAAGGCGGCGAACGCCGACACGCTGACCGGCACCACCAGCACGGCCTCGGAGAACCTTCCTACTGTGCCACTCTGGTTACTCACGCCGGAAGCCAGCAACTTTCCATTGACGTCCAGGTCCAGCGCCACGCCGGTGTAATTGATCTCGGCATCGTTGGGGTTCTGCACACGCAATGTGACGGCCATGCGCAGTTCCAGGCCTTGTCCGGGGATGGGCTCGATGCCGACGACATTGATGGCGAGCGGGTCTCGATGGGGCAGCAAGGCGCAAGCGCTCAGGGTGAGAATCAGCAGGCCTGAGAGCAAGACACGGATCGGGCGTAGCGACATGGTGGGTTCCGGCATCGGTGGGCGTTGATCTTCAGACCCCGTCTTCTACAAGAGATTCGTCCCGCGGGGCGCAATCCACAGATACCCGCTAATCTGCCTGTCTTACCCGTTGCGTCCCCGACGCGTCGGGTTGATCATTTCAGCGATCCCATAAAAACAAGACTGGAGATAGCCATGTCCACAGAACGGACAAACCCGCCGCACGACCCCGTGGTCATTGTCAGTGCCGCACGTACGCCTATGGGCGGTTTCCAGGGCGATCTGCAGAGCGTCAGCGCTACGCACCTGGGATCGATCGCCATTCGGGCAGCCGTTGAACGGGCCGGGATCGAGCCTGCCGCCGTAGAACAGTTGCTTTTTGGCTGCGTGTTGCCCGCCGGCCTCGGCCAGGCGCCTGCCCGCCAGGCGGCGTTGGGTGCCGGGCTGACGACCGCGACGCTGTGCAGCACCGTCAACAAGATGTGTGGCTCCGGCATGCAGGCGGCGATCATGGCCCATGACTTGTTGCTGGCGGGCAGTGCGAGCGTGGTGGTGGCCGGCGGAATGGAAAGCATGTCCAACGCGCCCTATATGCTGGACCGCGCGCGCAGCGGTTATCGCATGGGGCATGGCAAGGTGCTGGATCACATGTTTCTGGACGGTCTTGAAGATGCCTATGAGCCTGGACGGCTGATGGGTACCTTCGCTGAAGACTGCGCTCAGCTCAATGGCTTTAGCCGTGAGGCTCAGGACGCATTCGCGCTGGCGTCACTGGCCCGTGCGCAGCAGGCCATCAGCGACGGTCATTTTGACGCCGAGATCGTTCCGGTGCAGGTCACGGTGGGCAAAGTGACCCGGCTGATCACCCATGATGAGCAGCCCCCCAAGGCGAGGCCGGAAAAGATTCCCACGCTCAAGCCGGCGTTTCGTGAGGGTGGAACGGTGACGGCGGCCAACGCCAGTTCAATTTCGGACGGTGCGGCGGCGCTGTTGCTAATGCGCCAGTCGCAAGCGCAGCGCCAAGGCTTGAAGCCGTTGGCCGTGTTCCACGCACATGCCGCATTCGCCGACAAACCGGGCCTGTTCCCCACCGCGCCGATAGGGGCTATACAGCGGCTGCTGAGCAAAACAGGCTGGGCTGTCGATGACATTGACCTGTTTGAAATCAATGAGGCTTTTGCGGTCGTGCCGCTGGTGGCAATGAGCGAGCTGGGCTTGCCGCACGACAAAGTGAACGTCAATGGCGGGGCCTGCGCACTCGGTCATCCGATAGGCGCTTCGGGCGCGCGGATCATCGTGACGCTGCTGGCCGCGTTGCAGCGTCGGGGTCTCAGGCGTGGTGTGGCCGCTGTGTGTATCGGCGGCGGGGAAGCCACAGCCGTGGCGCTCGAACTAATAATTTAGCTTTATATTCAATGGCTTATTGACGACTCGTGAACCTATTTCTATAGAAAGCGCATTAACAGGTTATTTTTAAAAAAGGATATTTATCAATGCTTTACGAGACAATTCTCACTGAGATTATCGACAGCGTCGCGGTGATTACCTTGAATCGCCCCAAGGCTTTGAACGCACTGAATGCACGCCTGATCGACGAACTGAACCACGCACTCGACCGATTCGAGGCGGACAGCGCCATCGGGTGCATCGTGCTGACAGGCTCGGAAAAAGCGTTTGCCGCCGGTGCGGACATCAAGGAAATGGTCGAGCTTACCTACCCGCAGATCTACCTCGATGATCTGTTTCGCGAGAGCGACCGGATCGCTGCCCGGCGCAAACCCATGATCGCCGCAGTCGCCGGGTTCGCGCTCGGCGGCGGGTGTGAACTGGCGCTGATGTGCGACTTCATTCTGGCCGCTGAAAACGCCCGGTTCGGTCAGCCGGAGATCAACCTCGGCGTATTGCCGGGCATGGGCGGGACGCAACGCCTGACCCGGGCGGTCGGCAAGGCCAAGGCGATGGAAATGTGCCTGACCGGGCGCCTGATCGATGCTCACGAGGCCGAGCGCGCCGGTCTGGTGTCTCGCGTGCTGCCGCTTGAGCAACTGCTTCCGGAAGCATTGGCGGTGGCAGCCAGCATCGCGGCGAAGTCACTGCCGGTGGCCATGATGGTCAAGGAAAGCGTCAACCGCGCTTTCGAGGTCAGTCTGGCCGAGGGCATTCGGTTCGAGCGCCGGGTGTTTCATGCCGCGTTTGCCAGTCAGGATCAGAAAGAAGGCATGAAGGCGTTTATCGACAAGCGCCAGGCCGCTTTCAAGGACTGTTGATTCCGATTGCGTCGCGCTGTTCCTGCTTCAGGTTCTGCTCGAACCATTCATGCAGCGGAAGGCAATGGCCTGGGTGAATCAGGCAAAGCATCTGTGGCGTCTGGCGGTATTCATTGGCCAGGCGCTGACGCTGCGCCTGGCTCAGGCCCAGATAGCCGCGCGGGTCGGTTCGGCCTTCGAACAGGATGTTTTCCGCCGCCACTCGCGGCAGGTACTGCAACCCCGGCGTCTCCATTCGCACGATATACCAGACGCGGTCTGCCAGCGGCTCGTCCTGACGCCCCGGCTTTCCGGTCAAGCGCAGATCGTCCATTGCCAGGAGCGTCGCCAGCGTGGTGGGCACCGTGAGTGACGTTGTGATCAGCACCGGGCCAGTGATCAGAATGTGCTGCGGGTCGACATGCAGCGTTGCCGCCTGACTGCGCACGATCAATCGTTTGCTCGTCGTGGCGTGCAGGTGCTGGCCGCTCGCAAGGTGAATGGGGTCGATGGGGGCGATGTCTGAATCGTCCAGCCTCAGGTGAATGCCCGCAAGGCACTCAGCCTGTGCGAGAGCGGCGCAGATCACCGGCCGGTCCGGGTGGTTGTCGAGGTAACGAACCAGGACGCGCGTGCCCGGCGCAAGACGGAGCATGTCGTCGCTGGCGACTTGCGCGCGCGGCCAGGGTCGAGGATGGCTGCCTGGCTTGCGTGCCGGTTGCCAGTCGAACCGGATTGACCGAACGCCGTGCCTCGGCGCGCAAGCGTCGTCCTCCTGCACCGTGGCGATGTGATCGCCTGTTGCTGCAGGTCGAGGGTGTTTGATCGAGGGGCGAAACGGCATGGTCCACGGGATGGCCTTGAAGCTGTTGCGGTAGCCGTTGCCTGCGTGCTTTGTCTGGGACGGAAGGCGAGGCTCATTGAGCATTGCCTTGAGAATGGCCCGCGTATCGTCGGGATCGGCGTCCCGCAGCACTTGCAACTGTCGGCCTGTGTGAATGACTTCGGTCAGCAGCCATTGATCGTTGAACAAGGGTTCGGGGTGGTCTAGCACCTGCATCACCTCGCCGCTGCGGAGCGCGGTCTGACGGGTGTGTCCGCTGACTTCACGTCGTTCGCAGCGCAAACGCTCCAGTCTGCGTATACCGTGCTGCCGGTCCAGCGCCTGCTCCTGACTGATCGGTCCGGGAAAGGCTGTCGACCCGAAGGGATGATTGGCCGCGGGTGTGCTCATGTCCGGCGCCGACCCTGGCGACGGGAGTTCTTTGCGGCAATCGCAGTCATGCGGCGAGGCAAGCGGCATCGTCAGTATTTCAGCCATGTGCAAGAGCGTCGCCTGCGTCGAGTCTGCCTCATCGCTGCGCCTGAACCGGATCGGCATGCGCTGCACGGGAAAGCTCGCGGGGTCATCCGAAAAGACCAGCCAATGGCCGGTGGGCTCATGTTCGAAGCGGAAATGAATCCCTTCTTCTTCGCACAGGCGTTGCAGCAGTTGCAGGTCGGTCTCGTCGTACTGGATACGCAGAGGGCTGGACGGATAAAGGCCGGTCATCAAGCCGAACCGGCAGGCGTTCGCTTCGATCGCGTGCCTGGCCAGTTGCTGAAGGATCAGTTGCGGCACGCTGACGTCGTGATGAATGCGGCGCTGTGGATGCTGCGCAAGCTTCACGAGGGTCGGCTTCAGGACCAGATGGTAGAGACTGACACACGCCCCGCAGTGAATCCGGGTGAACTGGCAAATCTGGCCATGCACACCCTCGCCGGCGCGGCCGAAGCTCAGAAACGCGGTGCGATGCAGCACGCCGTGGGCATCTATATGCGGGTCGCTGCCGATCAGCTTGATATCAAATGTGTACGCTTCATTGAGGGCGTCGCGGCCGGTGAAGCCGATGACGCGCAGATCCGTCTTACAGTCGGCGATTGCCAGCGTGATCGGCACTTGCAGGTCTTCGCACATCCGCGGGCTCTCCCACCTTGAATTTCGGGAGCGCAGGGTACGGAAAGCCAAGCCTCAAAAACATTGCCGCATGTTTTTTCGGAAAAGGACTACAAGCTGTGCTGCCTATTGGATGGTTGCACTTCGCCAGATTGGCAGCCATCTTGGCGAGTTCGTCAGTCAATGTGCCTGTCGGGGGTTTCATCTGCGGTGATCGCGTATAAAATGCGCCGCGCCGGACAGGCTATTTTGCCGGTGACCCTTTTTCAGCGCCTTGCCAGTGCCGTGTTCTGTCAGTCATGCAGGCGCAGGCGGCGAGGTGCCTATCGAATCAAGAGAGCAGACATGGGCGCACAGTGGAAGGTCAAGCATAAAGAAGCGGCAGCAAATGCCAAGGGACGTACGTTTGGCAAGCTGTCCAAGGAGATCATGATCGCGGCCCGCGCGGGTGCTGACCCGGACATGAATTCGCGTCTGCGTCTGGTGGTTGAACAGGCCAAAAAGGCGTCCATGCCGCGTGAAACCCTGGAACGTGCAATCAAGAAAGGCGCGGGCCTGCTGGGCGAGAGCGTCAACTTCGAGCACCTGACCTACGAGGGCTTTGCTCCGCACCGCGTGCCGGTGATCGTCGAGTGCCTGACGGACAACATCAACCGCACCGTATCCGAAATTCGCGTGCTGTTCCGCAAGGGGCAACTGGGCGCAGCCGGTTCGGTGTCTTGGGACTTTCGGTATCTGGGCATGATCGAGGCTGTGCCTGCGTCACCGGACGCTGATCCGGATATGGCAGCCATCGAAGCCGGTGCCCAGGACGTCGAGCCGGGTGAAGAGGGCGCCACGCTGTTCCTGACCGATCACACCGATATGGACGCTGTCTGCAAAGCGCTTCCCGCGTTCGGTTTCACGGTTCAGTCCGCGCAACTGGGCTATCGCCCGAAAAGCACGGTAGGCGGCCTGACCGACGAGCAGATGGCTGAAGTCGAAGCGTTCCTCGAAGCCATCGACAACCACGACGACGTCCAGAACGTCTACGTAGGTCTGGCGGGCTGATCGGCGAACCACATGGAGCGCTTCACGCGCTCCATGTGTTCAGTTGCCCGAGTACCTCTTCAAGCGATGGTCGCTGCTGGCATTCGGGCTGTACGCAACGTGCCTGAAGTGCCTGCAGGCTTGCGATGACGGCGTCGTGCTGCGTTGCGGCATCACAGCGTTCCAGCAACTCCCCCAGCAAAATGCCAAAAGCCCGCGTCTCTATACGCTCAAGCGCCTGCCCCAGCGCCGCTGAAGGGTGAAACGACGCCGCGCCGAAGTCGCCCAGCAGGCAGGTGCCGTCTTGCTGCAAGAGAATATTGTGACCATACAGGTCGCCGTGGGTAATGCCGCCTGCATGCAAATGAGCGGTCACCGACGCAATGCCTCTGGCAAGTCGCAACAGCACCTCCAGCGAAAAGCGTACCTCGCTGGCGTAGACGTCCCGGCTGCAGGATTCCAGGCTCGGCGGTCCGGCAAGGTTGCTGAAATCGGGGGCAATCAGCTCCATGACCAGGCCGTTTTGTCGATCAGGATGCCCGATGATCTGCCCCAGCACCTCGATCAGGTGCTCATGACGCCCGGCGGCAATGCAGGCCGCCATTTCATTAACGGGCGAGCCATCGCTGGTGACACTGCCTTTGTACAGCTTGACCGCCACCGTTCGCTCTGCATTTTCGTCCTGCCAGACGGCTTGCTGGATGATCCCTGAAGCGCCTTCGCCCAGGCGCTGCCGAAGGTTCAGTTGCTGCCACGGAATCTGCTGGATCGGCGTTGCCGGAAGCTCTGTGCAGAGCGGATTGTCGGCGTAGGCAAGCCAGGCGAGGGCGGGCAGATTCAGCAGCCATTCCGGCAGTTCGGTCAGGCGATTGGCGGCGATGCGGATCAGCTCCAGGTTCTGGCAATGCCTCAGGCTGGCGGGCAGGGCGCGCAACCGGTTGCCGGCAAGCATCAGCTTTTGCAGGTCGGGACGATGGCCCAGTTCATCCGGCAGCGACTCGATCCGGTTGTCGGTCAGGATCAGCCAGCGCAGGCGCGGTGGCAGTGAGGCCGCGCTGACCTGTTCGATACGATTGGCCTTGAAGCCGACGATGCGCAGGTTCTGGCAACGGCCAATGCCTTCCGGCAAATGCGTGAACAGGTTGTCCGAACCGAACAGTACCTTCAAATGCTTGAGACGATGGAGGTCGTCAGGCAGCGCAGTCAATGAATTACCGCTGAGGTTCAGCACTTCCAGCGTTTGCGCCAGATCGAATATCTCGACGGGGAATTCGCTCAGACCACACGAAAGGTCCAGCCGTTTGATGCCCGCCAGCTTGCCGGCGCGTAAGTCTGCGAGGGTGTGCATGAGTAGGTTCAGTCATTGATCGGACAAGTCGCGCATCATAACGGGAGTTTCAGTCGCTGACTGCCGCAACGTCGTCTCAGGACAGGCAGCGGTCGACCCATTGATGCACGCGCTCCACTGATGGCGCCGATTCGGCGTACAGAATCCGATAGATCATCGGCCCGACAATCGCGTCGATCATGTCGTCGGCCGTCGGTGACACTTCCCCGCGAGCGACGGCGCGGTCAATTAGGGTCTGCAATTGCTCGCGAACCATCGTTGCGCATTTACCGACGCAGCCCGACGTGCTGGCCGCCACATCGCGCATCAGTGCCCGCCCCGGTGCAGAGGACATTTCGTCCAGGTACATCTCGCTCCACGTGAGCAGGTCCCGGCGCAGACTGCCTTGATCAATTGGCGTGTCGGGTCGCATGCGCTCGATGGCGGCATCCGCCAGCAGTGTGGTCAGATCACCCCAGCGACGGTAAATGGTCGAGGGCGTGACACCGGCCTGAGCGGCAATCATGGGCACGCTGAGCACCGAGCGGTCATGCTCGAGCAGCAAGTCCCGAACGGCGCGGTGAATGGATTCCTGCACCCGGGCGCTGCGGCCTCCGGTGCGTATTGCCTCTTTTATAACCATACGGCGGACCTTAACACAAAGTATTTGCTTTAAGCGTTGTCGAGTCGCACACTCCGCAAAAGCTAATTTATGGCTTTAACGGTTTTGCCTTAGCGGAGTATGCAGTCATGTCCCGTTCATTACCCCCTCTGACATCGTCAGGGCCGGAACCTCATGTCAAGGCGCGAAGCCATCTCGGGTTTTTGGCCTTCACCACGTTGTGCTTCTTTGCCGCATCCAGTACGCCTACGCCGCTTTATCACGTGTACCAGGAGGCATGGGGCTTTTCTTCCGGCGTGCTGACGCTGATTTTTGCAGTGTATGCATTCAGCCTGTTGGCTGCATTGCTGACGGGCGGTTCTTTATCGGATTATCTGGGGCGACGTCCGGTAATCTTTGGCGCGTTGCTGCTGCAGATCGTCTCGATGCTGTTGTTTATTTTCGCCCGAGATGTCAGCTGGCTGGTGGCCGCACGCTTGGTGCAGGGTTTTGCGACAGGTCTTGCCGCGAGCGCACTGGGCGCTGCATTGCTCGACAGTGATCAGGCCAAAGGGCCGATGATCAACAGCATTTCGCCGATGCTGGGTATGGCGGTAGGCGCGCTGGGGACGGCGTTGCTGGTGCAGTTCGCGCCGCAGCCACTCGTGCTTGCCTACTGTTTTCTGCTGGCCGCTTTTGTGATTCAGGCCTTCTACCTCAGCCGGGTTCCGGAAACCGTCAGCCGCCAGCCGGGTGTCTGGCGATCCCTCATACCGTCGCTGCATGTCCCGCAACAGGCCCGGCGCATGCTGTGGCTGGTGTTGCCGGTCGATATCGCGGCGTGGGCACTTGGCGGCTTTTTTCTGTCATTGAGTCCGTCCCTGCTGGTGGCGGCTACCGGCTCGACCTCGCCACTCAATGGCGGGGTGGCAGTGGCGGCTCTGACCCTCAGCGGCGCACTGGCGATTCTGACGTTGCGTCAGCGCGAGCCGGAGCTGGGGTTGTGGGTCGGCGCAAGCGTCCTGCCAATCGGGGTCGCAGTGATTCTGCTGGCGGTCAACCTGGGTTTGCTGTGGCTGTTTTTCGTCGGCGCACTGGTGGCAGGCATCGGTTTCGGGTCGAGCTTTCTGGGCGCTCTGCGCATGCTGATGCCGATGGCACAGGCCCATGAGCGGGGCGGTCTGATGTCGGCGTTTCTGGTGCTCAGCTATCTGGCGTTCTGCATTCCGGCACTGATTGCAGGTTATTGCGCGCACACGGCAGGTCTGGTGATGACCAGTAATGTATACGGTGCGGTGGTGATCGTACTGGCGCTGATGGCGTTGACGAGTCTGATAGTGCGGCATGCAGCGAGGAAAAAGATAAACACCCACGCCTGAAGTCAGCAACGGCCAGGTCTGCGTTGAGCGTGCGGGAAAAGGCCTGTTCGTGGCGACGTGTTGTCAGGCTTCAATGTTCCTGAACTGAAGAGCAGGCAGTGAGCTTAATAAAGACAGGGGCGTGTATTGCCGGACCAAGAACAGGGCCATGCAGGCCCTGATCATTGATCCCTGAATCAGGAGAGCCAGGACTCGACGGTGTCGGAGCCGTGTTCGGCCTTCCACTCTTTCAAGGTTTTGTGATTGCCGCCCTTCGTTTCTACAACTTCGCCGGTGTGCGGGTTCTTGTAAACCTTGAGCGAGCGCGCTTTACGAGTAGATTTGACGGGCGCGCCGGAAGCCTTGCCGGGCTTCGAGCTTGAAGAATGATCCAGAATCGCGACAACGTCCTTCAGGCTTTTGCTGTACTCGCCCAAAAGCTTGCGCAATTTGGTTTCAAACTCGATTTCCTGTTCAAGTCCCTTGTCGCCTTTCATGGCCTCCAGTGCAGCAATTTGTTCGGCCAAGTGACGTTCGAGCTGGCGGTATTCAGCGAGTTTTGACATGGGTGCTCCAAGCAGTTGCTAAGTGTGATGTGTTTATATCCTGCCCGAGGTGCATTGAGGGCAGGATTAGCGTTGACGTGTCATCCATTGAACTGACTGTCTGCGGGATACAGAAGTTCGAACGGATGCACAGCGTGTTGTCCCGGATAACTTCTAACGCAAGTTCTCGACCATGTCCGACAGCACACTCAGCACATCGCTGGCCAGTTGTGCCGAACGTTTGCCGGACCATCCGGTGACAGGGTCCGGCGCGTTATTGTTGTCTTTGAAGGGCATCTCCAGGGTCAGCGCCAGACATTGATAACGCTCGCCCACGGCATTGGCGGCCAGTTTCAGGTTGCCCTGGCCCTTGGCGCTGCGCGGGTATCCGTAAACAGTCTGGAAGTCCACCGTGGCGTCGCACAGTCGGCGGCGGAACTCTTCCTCTAGTTGTTGTTGATGAGGGGTATACCCCGGATTGCCTTCACAGGCTGCTGTAAATACATACGGGATTTCCTCGTCGCCGTGGACATCAAGGAACATATCCACACCGTACTTTTCCATCTGCTGCCTGGCGAAAAAGACTTCCGGGGTCTGCTCTTCGGTACTGTCCTGCCAGGCGCGGTTGAGGTCTTTTCCATTGGCATTGGTGCGCAAATGGCCGTGAAAGGCGCCGTCCGGGTTCATGTTCGGCACCAGATAGATATCGGCGTTGCTCAGCAACTGCCGCATCGCTTCATCATCCTGCTGGAGACGTTCGATCACGCCCTCCATGAACCATTCGGCCATGTGCTCGCCTGGATGCTGCTGAGCGATTATCCAGACGTTGCGTTTACCCTCGGCACCGTCACCCTTGCGCAGCAAAGGAATATCACGACCTTCGACACTTTTACCGGTCGCCAATACCTGCATACCTGCCTGCTCCTGCGCCTGCAGGACCAGCCGGTGGTGGCGTTCGCGACTGTAGGGTTCGAAATAGGCAAACCAGACGTGCGGCTGCTCGGGTACAAGGCTGAAGTTCAGGGCCTTGCCATCGAAGCTGGACGGCACACGAAACCAGTTCTGGTGGTCGTAGGACGCCACCGCGTCATAGCCGGTCCAGGCAGTGTTGAACGTGGACTCACTGGCGTTGGTCAGGCTGAAACCATAGCTCTGGCCGGCACTCAGGCCATCAACCTTGAAATGAAACCACTGGAAATGGTCACTGCGGGTATCGGGCCGAATGGCCAGCCTGATATGAGCCGGGTCGCTGGCATCGAGTACCTGAATGTTGCCGCTGTCGAAATCTGCGCTGATAGTGAGGGTCACAGTGTGTTCCTGGGTACGTTAGTGCCATGTCAGGCCGCAACTGTACACCGATCGACATTGTGCTCCGCGACGTAAAATTCACGCTGTGCGACGCTGGATGCGTCGCGGCACTCAGCCGTGCTTCAGGAAATCGCTTCGGCGGTGACCATCAGGCTGCACAGGAAGGCTGTCAGCAGGCACCAGACCAGATACGCGTGGCGCTTGCGACGGTGCCAGCCTGAAGCGCCGAGCAGCGAGGCGGGTGCCTGCAAAAGGCGCCAGACACGCTCACTGTTCTGAAACGCCGACAGGTGGGCGGCGTCGGCATCAAGCCAGTGGCGAAACTCGATACGCTCGCTGGCGGTGGCTGCGGGGCTTTGCAGATGCACGTACCAGCGGCTGGCCTGATCCTGAATGGACGTACTGTCGCTGGGCGTGTGGGCATGCGCCTTGCCCATCGCCCTGAGCATGGCGCGCTCGACGCGTGCAACGTCGATATCCATAAAGCGCGCGATGTCGGCATAGGGCCAGCCGTCAAGGCGGCTGAGCAGGAATACCTGTCGGCTACGACGCGACAGCTTGCCCAGCCTCTGACTGAGTTCGAGCGTGTCCGGCGCAGGTTGCAGGCCGGTCGGCAGGTGCAGCAGAGAAGAGAGCTGACTATTCATGATGTTCCGCTCGCTGATCTTCCATGGGAATTCCTCCTTGATCTGACCCGGACCTTCCACGATGAGAATAGATCAGGAAGCCCGAGAACCATTCTCAATTGAAAAGTCGCTGCATTCACATTTTATGTGCCGTATTCACCCTTTTTCGGGCAAAAAACATGACCCTGATCTGGGTGGTTTTGCTATGATCCGCGCCATTGCTGCATGCACATGCGGCACCCAGACTTCATTAGCCTGAAGCAGCGGAACCACTAAAAGAAAGAACAAAAAAAAGACCCGGCAAAAAGCCGGGTCAAAAACCGTGATTAGCCTGATGAGGAGATAATCCGGAAGCCGACCTAAGACTTCCAGGTTATCCAGCAGTTCTCGCGAACCGCTGAAGCAATAATAATCATTATCATTTGAAAATCAAATGTTTTTATTGCCCTCATCGAAATAAATAATCCGCCAGCGTTCGTCTGGCGGATCATTTTCTGCTTCAGCGCCCCCGCACTCTCTACTCCAACGGCAACTCCGTGGTCCGCTTGACCGTGCTCATGGCGATGTTGGAATGCGCCTCATGCACATGAGGCAATTGCAGCAGATGGTCGCGTAGAAAGCGCTCGTAGCTGGCAATGTCCTGCGCCACCACTTTGAGCATGAAGTCCATCCCGCCCGCCATCGTGTAGCACTCCAGAACCTCGGGGTGGCCGATGATCGCTTCTTCGAACTCGGCCAGGTAGCGGCGGCCATGCCCTGACAGCTTGACCTCGACGAACACGGTCATGCTCAGCCCGAGTTTCTGGGGGCTGAGCAGGGCGACCGTGCGCTCGATGACCCCCTCTTCCTGAAGCCTGTGGATACGCCTCCAGCAGGGCGACTGTGACAGCTCCACGCGTTCGGCGATTTCTGCCGCGGACAGATTGGCGTCATGTTGCAGCAGGCGAAGAATCTTGCGATCGATGGGGCTCAATTTAGGCTGCATGAATTGACCTTGTTTTTTGTTCTGGTCGAAAAAAGCATGCTCAATATCAGCAGATTTGCATGCATTTAGAAAGAAAAAGCCTCTTTGCTACAGGCAGTCTAGTGGCAAGGCTGGCGGGCAGGACCGTCCCGTTGCAAAAGCCTGACTCCTCATAAGAACAAGACAAGAACAAGAGAGGTACGCGCATGTCCCTGGCTGATATTCGTCTGGATGATAAATACCGGCTTGCCACCGGCAATCTGTACCTGACCGGCACGCAGGCGCTGACCCGCCTGCCGATGCTGCAAAAGCAGCGCGATGAAGCGCAGGGCTTGAACACGGCGGGGTTCATTTCCGGCTATCGCGGCTCGCCGCTGGGCAATCTGGACAAAAGCCTCTGGGACGCCAAGGACTATCTTCAGCAGAACGCCATTCATTTTCAGCCGGGTATCAACGAAGAGCTCGCGGCCACGGCGGTGTGGGGCAGTCAGCAGGTCAATCTGTTTCCTCACGGCAAGTACGATGGCGTGTTTGCGCTGTGGTACGGCAAAGGGCCGGGTGTAGACCGTTGCGGCGACGTGTTCAAACACGGCAACTCGGCAGGCGTGGCAGCCAAAGGGGGCGTGCTGATTCTTGCTGGCGATGATCATGGCTGCAAGTCATCGACCATCGCGCATCAGAGCGAGCACGCGTTCATTGCCTCCATGATTCCGGTGCTCAACCCCAGCAATGTTCAGGAAATTCTCGACTACGGCATCATTGGCTGGGAGCTGTCGCGCTACAGCGGGTGCTGGGTGGCAATGAAGACCATTGCCGAGAACGTAGACTCGTCGGCAGTGGTGGAAGTCGATCCGTTGCGGATCAAGACCCGTATCCCTGAAGACTTCGAGCTGCCCGAGGGCGGGCTGCACATCCGCTGGCCTGATCCACCGCTGGCCCAGGAAGCGCGGCTCAACACCTACAAGATTTACGCCGCCAGGGCCTTTGCCCGGGCCAATCAGCTCAACAAGGTGGTCATCGACTCCGCGCAGCCGCGGCTGGGGATTATCACCACCGGCAAATCCTATCTCGACGTGCGCCAGGCGCTGGAAGAACTGGGCATCGATCAGGACCTGTGCGACAAGGTTGGCATCCGCGTGCTCAAGGTCGGCATGAGCTGGCCGCTTGAGCCCGTGTCGGTCCATGACTTTGCCGAAGGCCTGGACGAGATTCTTGTGGTCGAGGAAAAACGTAGCGTTATCGAGGATCAGCTGACCGGCCAGCTCTACAATTGGCCGGTGGACCGACGTCCAGTGGTGGTGGGCGAATTCGATGAGCAGGGCCGCTCGCTGTTGCCCAACCTCAGTGAATTGACGCCGGCGATGATTGCCCGGGTCATTGCCAAGCGCCTGGCCCCTTTCTATAGCAGCCCGCAGATCGAGGCGCGACTGCAGTTTCTCAGTGAAAAGGAAAGCGCGCTTCAGGCCCCGCTGTTCAACACGCTGCGCACCCCGCATTTCTGCTCCGGCTGCCCGCACAACACGTCGACCCGTGTGCCGGAAGGCAGTCGGGCGCTGGCCGGGATCGGCTGCCATTACATGACCATCTGGATGGACCGCGAAACCGATACCTTCACTCAGATGGGCGGCGAGGGCGTGACCTGGATCGGCCAGGCACCGTTCACCGAAACCCCTCACGTCTTTCAGAACCTGGGCGATGGCACCTATTTTCACTCGGGGCACCTGGCGCTGCGTGCGGCCGTCGCATCAAAGGTCAACATCACCTACAAGATTCTCTACAACGACGCGGTGGCCATGACTGGTGGCCAGCCGATTGATGGTGTTTTGCGTGTCGATCAACTGAGCCGCCAGGTGTTCAACGAAGGCGTGCAGCGCATCGCGCTGGTGTCTGACGAGCCGGAGAAATACCCGGACCGGGCGGGCTTTGCGCCAATCACTACATTCCACCACCGCCGCGACCTGGACAGCGTGCAACGCGAACTGCGTGAGTTCAAAGGCGTTTCGGTGATCATCTATGACCAGACCTGCGCCACCGAAAAACGCCGTCGGCGCAAACGCGGCACCATGCCTGAGCTTGAAAAGCGTGCATTGATCAACCCGGCGGTCTGTGAAGGGTGTGGTGATTGCGGGGTCAAGTCCGGCTGCCTGTCGGTACTGCCCAAGGAAACGGCCCAGGGCCGCAAGCGGGAAATCGACCAGAGTGCCTGCAACAAGGATTTCAGCTGTGTGGAGGGATTTTGCCCGAGCTTCGTCACTGTACACGGTGGCAAATTGCGTAAACCGACGCTGCCCAAGCAGGTCGAGGCGTTCGCCCGCCTGCCAGAGCCAGTGCTGCCGTCGCTGGAGCGGCCTTTCAATATCCTGTTGCCTGGCGTCGGAGGAACGGGCGTGACCACGGTCGGTGCGATGCTGGGCTACGCCGCCAACCTGGAAGGCAAGGGCTGCAGCGTGCTGGATCAGGCCGGCCTGGCGCAGAAGTTCGGCCCGGTGGTCAGCCATATCCGTATTGCCGCGCGTCAGCAGGACCTGTTCGCGGTGCGCATCGCCGCCGGAGAGGCGCACCTGTTGCTGGGTTGCGACCTGCTGGTGGCCGCAGGCCCGGACGCCATTGCCAAGCTCGACAGCCGGATCTCTTACGCAGTCATCAACAGTCAACAGACACCGACCGCTGAGTTCACTCGCAACCCGGACGCCGTATTCCCGGCCGAGGCGATGAAACAGACCATCATCGATGCCGTGGGTGCCGATAAAACCCATTTTGTCGAAGCCACTTCACTGGCGACCCGGTTGATGGGCGACAGCATTGCCAGCAACCTGTTCATGCTGGGTTATGCCTTCCAATTGGGTCTTATTCCGCTGACCTCGGCGGCCATCGAGAAGGCCATCGAGCTCAATGGTGTGGCGGTCAACCTCAATCAGCAGGCCTTTTTGTGGGGACGCCGCACCGCGCACGATCCGGCTGCCGTTGAGGCGTTCGTCAACCCGCAACAGCCGGTCAGCGAGCCGCAACAGATGGACCTGGATCAACGCATTCAAAGTAATGTGGACACCTTGACGCGTTATCAGAACAGCGCCTACGCCATGCGTTACGTGGCGTTGGTGCAACAGGTGCGTGAGGCCGAATCTCGTGTGTTTCCGGGGCAGCAGCCGATGTTGACCGAAGCGGTCGCCTTCAACTATTTCAAGCTGCTGGCCTACAAGGACGAGTACGAAGTGGCGCGTCTGTACAGCAATGGCGACTTCACTCGGCAACTGGAGGCGCAGTTCGAAGGTGACTACCGGCTTGAATTCCACCTGGCGCCGTCCTGGCTGGCCAAGCGCGATCCTCACAATGGTCAGCCGCGCAAACGAAGCTTTGGTCCGTGGATGCTGCGTGCGTTCGATGTACTGGCGGCCTTCAGGTTTCTGCGCGGCACGGCGTTTGACCCGTTTGGTCGCAGTCTGGAGCGCAGGCAGGAGCGGGAACTGATTGAAAGTTATATCAGCGATGTCGAACTGATCGTGCAGCACCTTCAGGCGCAAAACCGCCATACCGCGCTGAGCCTTGCGCGTCTGCCCGAAAAGATTCGCGGCTATGGCCACGTCAAGGAAGCCGCCATGAAAGCCGCTGCGTTACAGGCCGACATCCTGCGCAAAAGCCTGGAGAGCGGCGAGGTGGTGGCACCGAAGTTGTATGAGGTGGCAGCTTGATGACGCAAGTGACGGCTGAGTTCTGGCGCTGATCCGGGAGGAGGGCTCGGCAAGGATGCCGAGCCCTGTGTGGCGCAGGCACGAACGTAAACATCATGGCCGGATGACTATCAGTGCCTGTAAGAGCGACCAGGGCGGTGATGGCGAGGGACGAGCATTACTTGGGCCTGAACACATGGGCATGCCCAGCCCGATACAACGAGGACTCACTGAACGTGTCGGCGGCCAGCACCCGGCCAACGAGGATCAGTGCGGTGCGCCGGAAACCTTTGGCCTGCACTTTTTCCTCGATATCTTCCAGCGTACCGAGTACCCAGTCCTGGTCCGGCCAACTGGCGCGATGCACCACGGCGATCGGGCAGTCGGCCCCGTAGTGCGGCGTCAGCTCTTTGACAATTCTGTGCAGGTTATTCACGCCCAGATGAATTGCCATGGTCGCTCGATGGCTCGCCAGGCTGGCCAGCGCTTCGCCGCTCGGCATCGAAGTCTTGTCGGCGTAGCGGGTCAGAATCACGCTCTGGGAAATGTCCGGCAGTGTCAGTTCAACGCCCAGTAGCGCGGCGCAGGCCGCAGTCGCTGTTACGCCGGGAATGATTTCGTAAGGAATACCCGCTTCCCGCAAATGACGAATCTGCTCACCGATGGCACCGTAAAGGCCCGGATCGCCTGAATGCACCCGAGCAACATCTTGGCCCTGCGCGTGAGCCGCCTTGATCAGGTCGATGATCTGCTCCAGATGCAGCTCGGCACTGTTGGTGACCTGAACGGCCTGGTTGCCGTCCAGTACGGCCAGTGGCACCAGCGAGCCTGCGTAGATGATCACCGGGCAGGTACGGATCAGGCGCTGGCCCTTGACGGTGATCAGCTCGGGATCA
This sequence comes from Pseudomonas graminis, assembly GCF_002093745.1. Taxonomy (GTDB): domain Bacteria; phylum Pseudomonadota; class Gammaproteobacteria; order Pseudomonadales; family Pseudomonadaceae; genus Aquipseudomonas. The sequence continues at coordinate 323,578 of NZ_MTSB01000005.1, read as the reverse complement.
CCGGGGCCGGCGCCGATGAAATAGACAGTCAATGAAATCTCCGGAGATAAATGAGCACGGCGTGATTATCCGCCCGCCGCAGGGCTGGTTGCCAAGGCAAATGTCGCGTGGGCGCTTTTTTGCCGTTCGATCAGCAGCCTGGCCGTGCCGTCGCCTAGCTGCGCGGCCAGCGCCAGTGCTGAACCTTCGGCAACACCGTGGCAGCCGGTGGTCTGAAAAACCCGTGCTGAGCGGTGCGTCAGGTGCAGCTCCCACGCCACCAGTTGCGCCGCGTTGAAGCACACCAGCGGCACTGCCAGTTGCGCGGCCAGCTCACGCAGCCCCGGTTCCTGATCTTTCAGGTCAAGGGAGGCCAGCGCAGTGACACTGCTCAGGTCCAGATCGAGCGCTTCAAGGCTGCGCCCGATCAGCTCGCGCAGCGCCACCGCCGAGCAACCGCGTCGACAGCCCAGCCCGACCACCAGTGGCGCGCCGGGTTGCAAGGCCGATGGGTCATGCCTGATGCAGGTCGGCATTGTTTGGCTGGGCCGTGTTTTCGTAGGCGGTGTTTCGGCGGAACAGCCAGGCGCTGATCAGACCCATTGCCACCCAGAACAGCGCATTGGTCAGCAGCGATGCGATCATGAATTGTAATTCCAGCGCTTCGGGTGCCAGGCTTTCATGAGCTTCAGGTTGCGGCGCACCGATCACATGGGGAACGACCAGAATCGCGGCGCCCAGCACTTTGAGCAGCCAGTTCTGACCAAACACCAGCAACGCCAGCCCGGCGGCAGTGGACGCGGCAGTGCCGATCCACCACAGCTGACGCTGACTCAGGTCGGCGGCTGCGGTGCCCGGCAGTTCAGGGGGCAGGCCGAAGGTGGGCGCCAGAACGAATACCGCAAAACCCGCCAGCCCCCATGCGGCGCCTTGAGCCGTGCTGCCCGGCGCACGCAGGGTGTAAAGCCCGGCCAGCATCAGCGCAAAGCCGACGGCGACCACCAGATTGCCGCCAGTGGTGGACAGCACGCGTTGCCAGCCGTCTTCCGGTTCCCATGCCGCTTCTTCATGCACATGACTGTGTTCAGCCGCTGCGCCGTCGGCATGCTCGTGGGCCAGCTCGGCGGGAGCATGCTCATATGTTTCGGCCTGCTGGATCAGCGGAACGACCCAAAGGCTTTGCAGCAAGGTCAGCAGCAGGGCTGCCAGAAGGCCGGTGAACCCCGCCGTTTGTGCGATTCGCTTGAACATTGTGTTGCCCTCAATGGCAAGGAAAGGCGGCGCTATGACGGGTGTCGTGTGCCGCGTTGTGTACGGCGGCAATGTGCGAAAAGCCGGCGAAATACACCAGGCAGGCACCCAGCAGCGCAGCGCTGATTGCGGCGGTCAGGCGTTGGGTCTGAGTGGAATGGGCAGCGGCGGTCTGGCTGCTGCTGATGGTGCTGGACATGGCGATCCCTCTTGAGTGTCAGCAAGTGGACCATGCGCACGCGAACCCGCTGGCGAGCGCCAGAGGTTTCGACTGCGCCCGCCCACCGCGGGTTTGTCATTGCAAGGATATCGGGCCGGTCTCCGGGCTTGCGAGGGGCCGGGACGCCAGTGCGTTCAGGCCTTCAAGGTCACCTTCCCATGCCGGGGCACAGTGGATCAGACCTTCTCTCGCTTACCGTTGCGGGGGCAGCACCGGACTGACTCAAGGTTGAGCGCACCGGTTTCCCGTTTCACCCCGTGAGGGGCACCCGAAACAAGGCGCACAGGAGAGCATGGGCAGCGGGGCATCGTCAATCTGAACGATTGACCTGTCTGCGGTCACTGCGTAGCCTTGCCGGTTCGAGGTTCTTCATGCGTACAGCGTTACACCATGAAGCTAAGACGGGAATGCGGTACATGCCGCAGCTGCCCCCGCAACTGTAAACGGTCATGTTCATGGCACAGCCACTGCTGCGGCGGGAAGGCGCGATGAACCTGTGTCGGCAAGGCGTCCAACGCCTGCCACACGCTGCCGTGAGCCAGGAGACCTGCCTCGAACCAGGCCCTGGGCCTGCGAATTCTCACTACAACCGGGCGGGGTGATCCGGTGGCGATCCGATCCGTATGCCATGCATAGGGTTCTCGTCCTGTTTGCCCGCCGCATTGCCAAAGGGCACCTGATGAAAACACTGGCCAAGCTTCCCGTCACCATCGTTACCGGCTTCCTCGGCTCGGGCAAGACCACGCTGTTGCGGCACATGCTCGACAACGCCGAAGGGCGGCGCATCGCAGTGATCGTCAACGAGTTCGGCGAGCTGGGCATCGACGGTGAAATCCTCAAGCAATGCACCATCGGCTGCACCGAAGAAGAAGCCAACGGCCGTGTTTACGAGCTGGCCAACGGTTGCCTGTGCTGCACGGTGCAGGAAGAGTTCTTCCCGGTCATGCGCGAACTGGTCGCCCGGCGTGGCGACCTCGACCACATCCTCATCGAGACGTCGGGGCTGGCACTGCCCAAGCCGCTGGTTCAGGCTTTTCAGTGGCCGGAAATCCGCAACGCCTGCACGGTCGATGCGGTGATCACCGTGGTCGACAGCCCGGCGGTGCTGGCAGGTACGTTTGCAGCCTTCCCGGATCAGGTCGATGCTCAGCGCAAACTGGACCCTAACCTCGATCACGAATCGCCGCTGCACGAGCTGTTTGCCGACCAACTGGCGAGCGCCGATCTGGTGATCCTCAACAAGGCCGACATGATCGACGCCGACGGGCTGGCTGCCGTGCGCGCCGAAGTCGCCGAAGAGCTGCCGCCGGCGGTGAAGGTGGTCGAAGCCAGCAGTGGCCGTCTGCCGATCAGCGTTCTGCTGGGCGTCGGTGCCGAGTCCGAGCTGCACATCGATGGCCGCAAGACGCATCATGACCACCACGACGATGACGATCATGATGACCACGATCACGACGCATTCGATTCCATTTCCCTGACACTGCCTCAGGCCGACGAAAAGGTGCTGCTCGATGCGCTGAATCAACTGGTCGTGCAGCACGGCATTCTGCGGGTGAAAGGTTTCGCCGCGATCCCCGGTAAGCCGATGCGCCTGCTGATTCAGGGCGTAGGCACGCGTTTCGACAAGCACTTCGACCGCGCCTGGCGCGCCGATGAAGAGCGCGCCACGCACCTGGTGCTGATTGGTCAGGAACTGGACGCCGTTGCGTTGCAAGCCCAGCTCAATGCCGCGATTGCCGGCTGACCCATGCATTTACTGAGAACCCAGCCCGGCGGTTTTGTACCGGACGACAGCATCGCCGACCTGGGGCAGACGCCGGCCGAGCTGGTGATTCTCTGCAGTGGCGATTCCAGTCTGGCGCTGCTGGCCGAAGCCGCCCGGCAACTGCCCGAGGATTACCCCAGTCTGCGTCTGGCCAACCCGATGCAGGTGCAGAATCATGCCTCGGTGGACATGTACGTTGACGAGGTATTGCGTCACGCCCGGGTCATTCTGATTTCCCTGCATGGCGGCATTGGCTACTGGCGCTACGGTGTCGAGCGCTTGATGGAGCTGGCGGCGCGGGGTGTGCAAGTCATTCTGGTGCCTGGCGATGATCGTCCTGATCCCGAATTGAGCGACCTCAGCACCGTGCCTGCCACAGCGCGCGACCGGCTCTGGCAATTTCTGCGTCAGGGTGGCCTGCAGAACGCGCTGGACCTGTACCGCTGCATGGCCAGCCACTGGCTGGATCGCGATTATCCGTGGGCCGAGCCGCAGCCGCTGCCGCGCACGGCGGTGTATCACCCGAAGCTGGGCGCTGCCCGCTTGCAGGACTGGCAGGCCGACTGGCACGCGGAACAGCCTGTGGTGGCGCTGCTGTTCTACCGCTCGCACCTGCAGGCCGCCAACACCGGTTTCATCGACGAGTTCTGCACCCGCTTGCAGGCGCAGGGCATCAACCCGCTGCCTGTCGCGGTCGCCAGCCTCAAGGAACCGGGCTGTCTTGTTCAGGTGGAAAACTGGCTGGATGAAACGGGTGCAGAGCTGATCCTCAATACCACCGGCTTTGCCCAGTCGAGCCCGGAAGCGCCGCATGTGCGTCCGTTCCGGCGCAATGTGCCGGTCATTCAGGCGATCTGTGCCCAGGACAACCAACCGGCCTGGGAAGCCAGCGAGCAAGGGCTGGGCGCTCGTGACCTGGCCATGCACATTGCCTTGCCAGAGCTGGACGGGCGGATCATCAGTCGGCCGATCAGCTTCAAGGACCTGGCCTGGCGCAGCGAGCGCAGTCAGTCGGACGTGGTTTGCCACCGCGCGCACCCCGAACGCATGGATTTCGTCGCACAACTGGCGCGCCGCTGGATCGAACTGGCGCGGCTGCCCAATGCCGACAAGCGTGTGGCGCTGATCCTCGCCAACTACCCGACCCGTGATGGACGGATCGGAAACGGCGTCGGTCTGGACACGCCTGCGGCTGCGCTGAACATTCTGCGTGCCATGCAGGTCGAGGGCTATCCGCTCGCAGCGTTGCCCGACAGCGGCACCGAACTGATCCAGCAACTGCTGGGGGGTGTGACCAATGACCTGGACAGCATCGACCAGCGCCCGTGTCGGCAAAGCATGGCCCTGGACGAATACCTGGAAGCGTTCAACGAACTGCCCCAGAGCAACCGTGACGCCGTGAACGCCCGATGGGGCGCACCGGATGCCGACCCGATGTTTCGCGGTGGCCGGATGATGATCGCTGGCCTGCGCTTTGGCCTGACCTTTGTCGGCATCCAGCCGGCGCGGGGTTATCAGGTTGACCCGAGCGCGGTCTACCACGACCCGGATCTGGTGCCGCCGCATGGCTATCTGGCATTCTATTTCTGGTTGCGCAAAGCCTATGGCGCGCACGCCGTGGTGCATGTCGGTAAACACGGCAATCTGGAGTGGCTGCCGGGCAAAGGTGTCGGGCTGTCGCGTACCTGCTGGCCGGACGCCGTGCTGGGGGCGATGCCCAATATTTACCCGTTCATCGTCAACGATCCGGGTGAGGGCGCCCAGGCCAAGCGCCGCACGCAGGCGGTGATCATCGACCACCTGATGCCGCCCCTGACGCGCGCCGAAACCTACGGCCCGCTGCGCAATCTGGAGCTGCTCGCTGACGAGTTCTATGAAGCGCAACTGCTCGATCCGCGCCGCGCCCGCGAGCTGCAACGCGACATCCTCGAGCTGGTCCGGGAAACCCGCATTGACCGCGAGCTGGCGCTGGACGCGTCCACTGACAGCGATGCCGATGCGGCGGTCTGGCTGCCGCGTCTGGACACCTATCTGTGCGACTTGAAGGAATCACAGATTCGCGATGGCCTGCACATCTTCGGTCAGTCGCCGGAGGGCCGCCTGCGGACCGACACCTTGCTGGCCCTGCTGCGCATTCCGCGTGGTGACGGGCGCGGCGCACAATCCAGTCTGTTGCGGGCACTGAGCAAGGCGTTCGAACTGGGTTTCGACCCTCTGGATTGCGAACTGGCCGAGCCCTGGACCGGCGCGCGCCCTGCGGCGTTGCTGGCCGTCAGCGCAGACCCGTGGCGCAGCGCCGGTGATACCCGCGAGCGGCTGGAACTCTATGCTGCCGCCCTTATTGACCGCGTCACCGACGGTGCCGATCTGCAAGACGTGCCGGTTCATGATGACCTGGCGCTGATTCTCGACAGCCTGCGCGACGTGGTCGCGCCTCGGCTGGACGCCTGTGGCCCCGGCGAAATGCAGGGCATGCTCGACGCACTGAGCGGCCGCTTCGTTCCGGCAGGCCCCAGCGGCGCGCCCAGCCGCGGACGTCTGGACGTGCTGCCAACCGGTCGCAACTTTTTCAGCGTAGACGTGCGCAACCTGCCGACCACCACGGCCTGGCGCATCGGTTTTCAGTCGGCCAATTTATTGCTGGAGCGCCATCTTCAGGACCATGGCGATCACTTGCGCCAGTTGGGCCTGTCGGTCTGGGGCACGGCGACCATGCGCACCGGCGGTGACGACATTGCTCAGGCGATGGCATTGATGGGCGTTCGTCCTGTGTGGGCGACCGGCAGTCAGCGGGTCGATGATTTCGAGATCCTGCCGATCAGCCTGCTGGACCGTCCACGGGTGGATGTCACCTTGCGGGTTTCGGGGTTCTTCCGCGACGCCTTTGCCAACCTCATCAAGCTGTTTGACGCGGCCGTGCAGGCCGTTGCGGCGCTGGATGAACCGGACGACATGAATCCGCTGGCGGCCAGAGTGCGTGAAGAGCGCCAGGGTTTTGTGGCTGAAGGGTTGAGCGAAGAGCAAGCTGCCCGGCAGGCAGGCTGGCGAATCTTCGGCGCCAAACCCGGTGCCTACGGTGCCGGTGTTCAGGGCGCGATTGATGGCCGCCTGTGGCAAAGCCGCGAAGATCTGGCCGAGGTCTATCTGAACTGGGGCGGTTACGCCTACGGTGCGGCCGACGAAGGCACGCCGGCCCGGCAACGCTTTGCCCAGCGCCTGTCCCAGGTGCAGGCGGTGTTGCAGAATCAGGACAACCGCGAGCACGACCTGCTGGATTCGAACGACTATTACCAGTTTCAGGGTGGCATGCTCGCGGCGTCCGAAAGCCTCAGCGGGCAGAAGACAGCCAGCTATCATGGCGATCACAGCCAGCCGGACCTGCCGAAGATCCGCACCCTCAAGGAAGAGCTGAACCGGGTGATACGCTCGCGTGCGGCAAACCCGAAATGGATCGACGGGGTCAAGCGTCACGGCTACAAAGGCGCGTTCGAGATGGCCGCGACCGTGGACTTCCTGTTCGCCTTCGATGCCACCACCGAGCTGATCGACGATCATCAATACGCGCTGCTGGCTGACGCGTACCTGCTGGACCCGTCGACCCGCGAATTTATTGCGCAACATAACCCCGACGCCCTGCGCGACATGACCGAGCGCATGCTTGAAGCTCAACAGCGCGGGCTCTGGCAGGAACCTGGCGAGTATCAGCAAGCGCTGGAAGACCTGTTGTTGGACATAGAAGAGAGTTGATGACCTTGCCTGATTCAAGTCCGAGCGACACTCCGCACTTTCCGCTGGCCGCCGTGGTCGGTGCCGACGATCTGAAACTGGCACTGTGCCTGACCGCCATTGATCCGCGTATTGGCGGTGTGCTGATCGAGGGGCCGCGCGGGATGGCCAAATCGACCCTGGCGCGTGGGCTGGCCGATCTGCTGGCCAGCGGTCAGTTTGTCACCTTGCCGCTGGGCGCGACCGAAGAGCGCCTGGTCGGCACGCTGGACCTGGACGCCGCACTGGTCGAGGGCCGTGCGCGTTTCTCTCCGGGCGTGCTGGCCAAGGCGGACGGTGGTGTGCTGTATGTCGATGAGGTCAATCTGCTGGCCGATCATCTGGTCGATCTGCTGCTCGACGTGGCCGCCAGCGGCGTCAATCTGGTCGAGCGCGATGGTATTTCCCATCGCCATGCTGCGCGTTTCGTACTGATTGGCACCATGAACCCCGAGGAAGGCGAGCTGCGCCCGCAGTTGCTGGACCGCTTCGGCTTGAACGTCGCGCTCAGCGGTCAGACGCAGCCTGTCGAACGCAGCCAGATCATCCGGCGGCGACTGGATTTCGATGCCGATCCGGTCAGTTTTTGCCAGCAGTGGCAGGCACAGCAGGACGCTTTGAGGCATCGCTGCGAACAGGCGCGTGCGCTGCTGCCGAGCATTGAACTGGATGACGCGTCGCTGGCAGAGATTACCGAACGCTGTTTCGCAGCGGGCGTCGACGGCATGCGCGCCGATCTGGTCTGGCTGCGGGCCGCGCGTGCGCATGCAGCCTGGCGCGGTGCAGGTCAGATCGAAGAGCAGGATATCGAAGCCGTCGCCGAGTTTGCCTTGCGCCACAGACGTCGCGAGCCCACGCCACCGCCGCAGAATCAGGAAGCGCCACCGCCTGAAACATCGCCCAGGCCTGACAAGCCTGAAAGCGGGCAGGGCCATTGGGGCGAGCTACCTGCTCAGGCGGTGAACACCGGGGCACGACGTGAAGTGCCGAGCTGGCCAAAAAAGCCTTAGGCATCCGCCCTCGTGCTGCACTGGGGGCGGATGCCATTCCCCGTCCCGGTCGACTGGCCGCAGGCCGCCTGGGTGCTCAGCGCTCAGGTCATGAAGGGCCGGTGCAATGGCTGCCGACCCTGTTGCGGGGCCGGCCGAAAAGCCGCGAGGATCTGGTGCGCCAGCCACGCAGCAGTCGCCCGAGCGAATTGTTGCTGGTGATCGTCGATGCGTCGGCCTCGACACGCCGTCATCAAGCCCTGAGCCAGGCCAAAGGTGTACTGTCGCAGGTATTCGATGATGCCTATCGGCGCCGTGCGCGGCTGGCCTTGCTGACCGCCAGTGGGCATACACCGCGCTGGCAACATCAGGGGCTCAAGGCTTCGTCGGCATTGACTCCCTGGCTGGATGCTTTGGGCGCCGGAGGCGGCACGCCGCTGTCGGCGGCCCTGCAACAGGCCATGACCTGGCTGGAGCAACGCCAAAAACGTTATCCCGCCGAACAACAGCAAGTGCTGGTCATGACCGACGGCAGAATCAAACAATTGCCAACGCTGCCTGCCTTCACCTGCGCCAGCCTGCTGATCGACATCGAAAAAGGCCCGATCCGTCTGGGAAGAGCACGTGAACTGGCGTCAAGCCTGGGAGCAGAGTATCAGCACATTGATGAGCTGAAGTTGATCTGACGGAGGCTGATTCTCTCTCTTGGCCGGCACTCGTGCCGATGCTCTGCGTCACCTCTGTGCTGTCGCACACTGTCATGTGCATATAGCCAGGCGACGCAGAGCGCGAGAACGAGCCTCAATCAGGCAGGCATGGTCCACGGCTTGAGATCGTAACCTTCGTTGCTGATCTCTGCCCGAGCCTGTTCCAGCGCATTGGCCAGTTGCCGCTTGTCTGAGTACGTGCTGCTCGGGATCTGCTTGCGACCGATGCGGTTACTGGTGCGATCAATCACAGTCAGGCTCAATTCGCCGTTACCGTCCTGTGGTGCCCAGGCAACACACTGGAAAGGTTCAAAAGCGTGTCCAGCGATCAGAAGTGCATCGTTGAAGCGCAGTGGGGCGTTCATGGTCAAATCCTCAAGTGCCCGTATCAATTCAGTCACGGCGGCGGGCTGACCGTCCGGCTGGTTACTTGTGTTGATGAACGACAGGGGGGCACGAGTCACACCCTTGAAAAGAAAATTCCCGATTTTTTTTTCACTCGACGCCGCAAACGTCCTCCTGACCCAGCCCTGAGTCAGTTGAAAGACACGTAATGACACTTGGCAATGTCGGTTAGACGTAATCGGTACAAGGCTGTGTCAAATATTTGCTAGGGTGATAGTTGGGCTCGCCAACACACTGTTTATAAAAAGTTTTTAAAATTACTCACTCGACGTCGGGCGCCAAGGACTCTTCATGCACGAATCGCCCCCAACGCGACGTCTTTTGATGATCGACCCTGATGACGACTTTCACGAACTGAGCCTGGCGCTCGACGACACCGGATGGACGGTACAGCGTGGCACACTCGATGCTGCTCGCGATTCTGACTATGACGTCGGCCTGATCCGGTTGACGCCTGGCCACTTCGAGCATCCAGAGCCGATTGAAAGATGGATCGCCGAAACTGGCCATCAGTGGATTGCAGTGCTTGCGCCGGACGACTTGCGGCGCGAAAAGAACAGCGACCTGGTCTGCCAGTATTTCTTCGATTTTCATCTTCTGCCGTTTGACATGAGCCGTATGCAAATCACGCTGGATCGGGCGTGCGCGACGGGTCAGCTAAAAAGGCGAGATGCGCCTCCGGCGTTCAGTGTCGAGCCGGAAATGCTGGGTGACAGTCGCCCCATTCGGGCATTGCGCAGGCTGCTGAGCAAATTGGCACCCACGGACTCGCCGGTGTTGATTCGTGGTGAGCGGGGGACGGGCAAAAAACTGATTGCGCGCAGCCTGCATGCCCAGTCCCCGCGACGCAGTAAACCGTTTGTGGTGGTGGATTGCGGTGCTGATCTTGGCCATTCGATTCATGCCGAATTGTTCGGCTATGAGCAAGGCGCGTTCGAAGGGGCTCATGAACCCAGGGCAGGGCAGATAGAGGCGGCAGACGGCGGCACGCTGTTGCTGGATGAGGTCGGTGATCTGCCGCTGGAAATCCAGGCCCACCTGATGCGTTTTCTGGAGGACGGGCAACTCCAGCGCTTGGGCAGCAGTGAATCGATTGCGGTGGATATCCGGGTGCTGGCCGCCACCCGGGAGGACCTTGAAACCGCAGTACGCAAAAAACGCTTTCGCGAAGATCTGTATTACCAGCTCAATGTGCTGCAGGTGGGAACAGCGCCTTTGCGTGAACGTCATGGCGATCTGGCGTTGCTTGCCAATCACTTTGTCCATCTGCACAGTCAGGAGACCGGCAGACGCGCGCGCAGTTTTAGTCAGGATGCCCTGGTTGCACTGGGCAAGCATGACTGGCCCGGTAACGTGCGCGAACTGGCCAGCCGTGTAAGGCGCGGCCTGGTCCTGGCGGAAGGGCGGCAGATCGAGGCGGCCAACCTGGGCTTGCAGGGTGAGGAAGAGACGGCCGGGAGCATGGGGACGCTGGAGGAATACAAGTCTCGCGCCGAGCGGCAGGCATTGTGTGATGTGCTTACCCGGCACAGCGATAACTTGAGCGTGGCTGCCAGGGTTCTGGGTATTTCGCGACCGACATTCTACCGCTTGCTACACAAGCACCAGATCCGCTGACCGGCCCAGCAGGTGCGTGACGGCGGCCATCGCCTGTTCGCGACGCTGCGGCCAGCCTCCGCCGAGCACTTGCCAGGCCTGGTGATGGCGGCTCAGCCAATCCCGGCTGGCGTCAAAAAAGGCTTGGCGTTCGCCCGGCTGCGGCTGGCAGCGCTGGCCGTCGCTGACCCATTCCACGCCCTCTGGCGACAGCAGCAGGTGCAGGTCGTAATGCCTGCTCAGCAGCTGTTGCTCGATCCACGCGGGGCAATCGCCGAACAGGGTCTGGCTCCAGAGCATGTTGCTCAACAGATGCGTGTCGAGAATCAGCAGTTCGGGCGTGCTGGCACGCGCAGCGTCTTCCCAGGCCAGTTGACCGCGCGCGATGGCCGGTATATCGCCATACGTGGTGTCACGACCCTCCTGATCGATGAAGTGGCGGACATATTCGCCCACCAGAACCCCGCCGAACCGACGCTGTATTTCCGCCGACAGCCAGCTTTTACCGCTGGATTCCGGACCGGTCAGGACCAGCACTTTCATCGTGCCAGCGCCAGATCGTTGCGCCACTCGCGCCAGCCTTGCACGGCCAGCAGGGTAAACAGCCCGTAGAGCGCAGCCGTCAGGTAAAGCGCCTTATAGACAAACAGCCCGACGAAAATCACGTCCAGCAGGATCCACAGTGGCCAGCATTGAACGCGCTTTTGCGCCATCCAGACTTGCGCCACCAGGCTGAAACCGGTCAGGGCTGCATCCAGCCAAGGCTGTGCGGCGTCGGTGAAGTGCGCCATGCCGGCGCCCAGCGCGAGGCTGATGATCGCCCCGACAGCCAACCCCTTAAGTAACGGACCACTCTGCAACACGGTGACGGCCCTGGCGGGCAGACCGTTGCCGTGGCGGGTCCATTGCAGCCAGCCGTAGACCTGCAAGCCTGCATAGATGACCTGCAGCAGCATGTCCGAATAAAGCTTAACTTCGAAGAAAATCCAGATGTAGATGACCACCATCACCAGCCCGATTGGCCAGCACCAGGGATTCTGCTTCACTGTCAGCCAGACCGCGATAACGCCGATGGCGGCAGCGAAGAGTTCAAGCCCGGACATGGCGGCTCCTTGGTAAGGGTTGTGAGAGGCAGGGGCGGCGATTGTATGCGCTTCTGCGCGCGGCGGGGAGCTTGCGTTTCGCAATGCACTACGCCGGCAGGCACTGTGCGTGCAGGTCTGCTAGCATTCCGCGCCTTGCCTGGCACGGTCGATTAATTACAGGCCCGCAGCAGGTTCAAGCTACGTTCAGGCTGGCAGCGGCATAGTGGCAACCATTTTTTTACACAACAACATTAAACAGCGAGCCTGCGGCATCGCTTCATGGGGGAATGATGGATCTTTGGACCGCTGCTCAGGCGTTGATATTGGGTGTTGTAGAAGGGTTGACGGAGTTCTTGCCGATCTCCAGCACAGGGCATCAGATCATCGTTGCCGATCTGATCGATTTTGGCGGCGAGCGCGCGATGGCCTTCAACATCATTATTCAGCTGGGTGCGATTCTGGCGGTGGTCTGGGAGTTCAGGCGCAAGATTCTCGACGTGGTGACAGGCCTGCCCCGGCAGCAACAGGCTCAGCGTTTCACCCTGAATCTGCTCATTGCTTTCATGCCCGCCGTCGTGCTTGGAGTGATTTTTGCCGACATGATCCACCACTACCTGTTCAACGCGATCACCGTCGCGACGGCGTTGGTGGTCGGGGGCGTGATCATGCTGTGGGCCGAGCGTCGCGTTCACACGGTGCGCACCGAAACCGTCGATGACATGACGTGGGGCGATGCGCTGAAAGTGGGTCTGGTGCAATGCCTGGCGATGATTCCGGGTACCTCGCGCTCAGGTTCCACAATCATTGGCGGCCTGTTGTTCGGCTTGTCACGCAAGGCCGCAACCGAGTTTTCGTTCTTCCTGGCCATGCCGACCATGGTCGGTGCCGCCGTGTATTCGGGCTACAAGTACCGTGACATGTTTCGCCCGGACGACTTCGCAGTCTTTGCCATCGGTTTCGTCACTTCGTTTGTCTTTGCGATGATCGCTGTTCGTGCGCTGCTCAAGTTCATCGCCACTCACAGCTACGCGGTGTTTGCCTGGTATCGCATTGCCTTCGGCCTGCTGATTCTGGCGACCTGGCAGTTTGGCTGGATCGACTGGGCGTCGGCCAAGGCATGACCGCCGCACGCCGTTCAGGGCAGCCTGTCAACCGTGGCAGGGCGCCGGTTCAACACGCGCGCCTCAAGCTGCTGGTGCTCGTGCTGCTGTGCGCACTGCCGGTCTACGGTTCGGTGTCACTCTGGATCAGCCGCGGCGTGATGATTTCGGCCATTGCGTTGGTTGTCATGAGCCTGCTGGCCTTTGTGCTTTACCGCCGGGACAAGCGCCAGGCCGGGAGCGGCGGCCAGCGCACACCGGAAAACGTTCTGCACACGCTCGAGCTGCTGGGCGGCTGGCCAGGCGCGCTGCTGGCGCAACAGGTGTTTCGTCACAAGACCCGTAAAGTTTCGTTTCAGGTCGTGTTCTGGCTGATCGTGCTGGTGCATCAGGCGTTCTGGATCGACTGGCTGTTTCTGGGCAAACGTTTATTGCAGGCAGTGCCTTTTCTCCAGGTCGCTTCCCTATAGCTTCAGGCCGACCTGTTTCAGTTTCGGCAGCCTGCCCACCACCAGTTGATGGGAGCGGGTCAGCAGGTCGTGGATTTCCGCTTCGCCCAGCGTGTGCAGCTCTGCCACGCTGATCCAGTGCGCCCTTGCCAGATAGGGCGCAGGCCGGATGCCGGGCCGGTCGACATAGCCCAGAAACAGTTCCGGGTGGACCTTGAAGGCAATCGCCTGACCGGCCAGGTCCATGACTGCGAACATCTTCTTCTCGGCGACGGAAAACACTCGCACGCCACCCCATTTGTAATCCTCACGCGCGCCCGGCAGGCCGAGGCAGAATCTGGCGATGTCTTCTGTGTGCATGTATGGACCTCCTGGTAGGACGTCGAACGGTAAGCTGTTCGATAGCCGCACGAATATTCGATCAGCGGATTGTATGCTGCCGCGACACTCATTAGTGTGCGGGTTTGCCTTTACGTGGAGCCTCGTATGCCTGCCGTGCAACTTGCCGATGGTGAATTGAACTACCTGCTTGAAGGCCCGGCCGATGCGCCGGTGCTGGTGTTTTCCAACTCGTTGGGCACCGACCTGCACATGTGGGATAACCAGGTTCCAGCGTTTGACCGGCATTTCAGGGTGTTGCGTTACGACACTCGCGGCCATGGCAAATCACTGGTCAGCGACGGCAGCTACAGCATTGAACAGAACGGGCGTGACGTGCTGGCGCTGCTGGATGCGTTGCAGATCGACCGGGCGTTCTTTTGCGGCCTGTCGATGGGCGGCCTGATCGGCCAGTGGCTGGCAATCAACGCCCCCCAGCGCCTGCACCGGGTTGTGCTGTGTAACACCGCAGCAAAGATCGGCAACCCTGATGTCTGGAACCCGCGTATCGAAACCGTGCTGCGTGACGGTCCGTCAGCGATGGCGGCGTTGCGTGACGCCTCGATTGCGCGCTGGTTCACGCCACGGTTCGCGGGTGCCGAGCCTTCGAAGGTCGAGGCTGTCGTCGGCATGCTGGCGAGCACTTCGCCGCAGGGATATGCCGCCAACTGTGCGGCGGTGCGTGACGCGGATTTTCGTGAGCAGTTGATGGCCATCAAGCTGCCTGTGCTGGTGGTCTGCGGTACTGAAGATGCGGTGACGACGCCTGCGGACGGGCGTTTCATGGTCGAGCGCATCGAGGGGGCACGCATGATCGAACTGCACGCCGCTCACCTGTCCAGTGTCGAGGCGGGGAAAGCCTTTTCGGCTGCTGTCCTGGCCTTTCTGACCGCAGCGTAATCCGCTGGCGTCGGACAATCCCGATCTTGAGCGGTGTGCCTCGGCGCTGCATACTCGGCGTTCTTGAAACGAGGTGACCGGGTGTTTGATCTCAATGATCTGTTTTATTTCGTCCAGGTGGTCGAATGCCGGGGCTTTGCGCCTGCCAGCCGCAAGTTGGGGATTCCCAAGTCCAAGCTCAGTCGGCGCATTGCCGGGCTGGAGGAACGCCTGGGCGTGACCCTGATTCACCGCTCGACCCGCAAGTTTGCCGTTACCGAAAGCGGACGCGATTATTACGGCCATTGCGTGGCGATGATGGTCGAGGCCGAAGCGGCCGAAGAAGCCATTCTGCGTTCCAAATCCGAGCCTCAGGGCAGGGTGGTGATCAGTTGTCCCCCAGCGCTGGCGGCGATGGGGTTCAATGAAACCATCGCCAGATTCATGGCTGAGCATCCCAAGGTGCAGGTTCAGGTCGAGAGCACCAACCGGCGCGTGGACCCGCTGACCGAAAATATCGATATCGCACTGCGCGTGCGCTTTCCGCCTCTGGAAGACGACGGGTTGGTGGTCAAGATATTAGGGCACAGCGCTCAGCGACTGGTTGCGCATCCTGACCTGGCTGCCCGGTTGTCCGCGACAGCGTCGGTCGAGGAATTGTCGAATATGCCGAGCCTCGACATGCCGTCTTCCAGCCATGAACACCGTTGGTTGCTGGAAGCGCAAGGAGGCCACTATGCCGAAGTGCGTCACACGCCCAGGCTGACCAGTTCGGACCTGGACATGATGCTGCAAGCCGCCTTGCAGGGGGTTGGCGTGGCGCAGCTTCCCGAGCTGATTGTCAGGGAGGCCTTGCACAACGGGCGTTTGGTCGAGCTTTTCAGTGAGCACCGTCCCAAGTGCGGCATCGTTCACGCCGTATTTGCTTCGCGACGAGGCTTGCTGCCTGCGGTTCGAGGGTTGCTGGACGTATTCGAGACCTCCTTCAAGGAGCAGAGTCTCAGTCCCGATTCGCTTTATTGTTCCTTACATAGAACGAACAGTCGCATTCAGGGCCACTAATCATCGATTGCGATGAAGGATAGGATGCTCGCCACTCCCTCGCCCAGTGGCGATTTCATCAGGAAGCTACGTTATGAAAATCCTGCACCTCGATTCCAGCATCCTCGGCGACCATTCCGCGTCACGCCAACTGACCCGCGAAGTGGTTCAGGCCTGGCAACGTACCCATGCCGACAGCCAGGTGACCTACCGCGACCTGGCCAGCGAAGCGCTTGGCCACTTCTCTGCCGCCAGCCTGGCTGCGGCGGGTACTCCGGCAGAAGCCCGCGACGCTGCCCAGCAACACGAAGTCGAGGCCAACGAGGCCACGCTGCAGCAATTTCTCGACTCTGACGTCGTGGTGATCGGTGCGCCGATGTACAACTTCACTGTGCCTTCCCAGTTGAAGGCGTGGATCGACCGTATTGCCGTGGCCGGTCGTACTTTCCGTTATTCCGAAGCCGGACCTGAAGGTCTGTGCGGCGGCAAGAAAGTCATTATTGTTTCCACTTCCGGTGGCCTGCATCAAGGGCAGCCAACCGGCGCGGGTCACGAAGAGCTGCTCAAGGCATTGTTTGCCTTCATCGGTATCACCGACCTGCAATTCGTTCGCGCGCACGGTCTGGCTTACGGTGAAGAGCCTCGGGCCAACGCCTTGGCGGCCGCTCAACAGCAGATCGAAAGCGAGCTGTTCGCCGCCTGATCGGGAACAGACTCACTGAAACTCCACTGTCCGTACGCGGTATCGTGTCGGGGGGTGGAGTTTTTTATTGGCCGTTGTAAACACAGTCGCAATCTTGACAGCTTCCTTACAGGTAAACGGGCGGCTGCGGTATTAAGCTAAGGCTGATCGAAACGAACCGCTGTTCAGCAAAAGGCAGGGCTTTTCGACCGGGCTGAAAAAGAGCCGACGGATTGTGGCTCGGCTTATGCACTATTTCTGCTTTGAAGACTCTCATCTGAGTGAGAGTGGCGCGCTGGAGCATGATGCTCGACACAAGCGCATAACGGACTGTCCGGACACGCTTCCGGAATTGCAAAGGTTGGGCCTTGCCATGGTACGTCTTTGTGCAGTGATGCTGGTTTGCCTGCTCGATAGCCTGATTCCGCTGTACGCTCAGGCCGACGAGTCCTGGAGCGCCGGTTACCACGAACTGAGTTTCCCCGATCCGCTCGATTCACGGCCCGTGCAGGCGATTGCCTTCTATCCGTCATCGGGCAGCGAACAGTCGAGCACCTTGCACGGCTACCGCGTCGATGCCAGCGAAGATGCGCCAATCGCCATGGGCCGCTTTCCGTTGCTGATGCTTTCCCACGGCAACACTGGCACACCGCTGGCGCTGCATGATCTGGCCACGGCGCTGGCACGCCAGGGGTTTGTGGTCGTCGCCGTGGTACACCCTGGCGACAATGACCGCGATCACAGCCGCTTGGGCAGCCTGAGCAATCTGTACGGGCGGCCGCTGCAAATTTCTGAAGCGATCAGCACGGCGCTGCTCGATCCGATGCTGGCGCCTTACCTCAATGCTCGCCAGGTGGGCGTGATCGGTTACTCGGCTGGCGGTGAAACCGCGCTGATTCTGGCGGGGGCGCAGCCTGACCTGCAGCGTTTGCGCCGCTATTGCATTGAACGACCGACTGATCGCGACGCCTGCAAGACTCAGGGTGAGCTGGTGGCAGACCGTGACGACTTGCATGCTCAGGCAGACCCGAGAGTCGGCGCACTGATGCTGATGGCGCCGCTGAGCCTGATGTTCGGTCGCCATACCCTGGGTGACGTACACGTCCCGGTGCTGATGTACGCCGGGGATGACGACCAGTTGCTGGCGCTGGACCGAAATGCCGAGGCGCTGGCGCGCAAACTGCCACAGGCCCCGGATTACAAACTGCTCGCGGGAGCGGGGCACTTCGTGTTCATGGCACCTTGCAGTGACGAACAGCGCTCGACTGCACCGTTGCTGTGCAATGACCCTGACGGCGTGGATCGCGAGGACATTCATCGCAACCTGAGTGCCGAGGCCGTGCGGTTTTTCAGTGCTGCACTCAATTCGGCCGATCCTGACCATTCAGGCATGCAGACAGCGGGTCATCAGTGACGGCCTGTCAGGCGTCCAGCGAGCGCAAATAGTCGCCGAAACCACCTCGGGCTTTCGAGTCCAGGCGAGTGCTGGTGGTGACTCGCGGGCGGCTGCTCCAGGCAATCCGGGCGCCGATCAATTCCAGCTGGCGGACCAGATGCACATCTTCATGGCAGGCCAGCGACGGGAATCCGCCTGCGCTGACGTACGCAATCGAGCTCACTCCCAAGTTGGCACCGTGAATGTGTCGATGGCCGTCACGGTGCTGGTAATGTTCGCTGTACGCCGCTTGTGCAGCCACCGAAATATGGCTGTTCCATTCACCGGGCGTGACGGTTCCACAGACGGCGTCTGCATCCAGTGCCAGCTGTTCGGCGAGCCAGTCACTGGCCACGGTACTGTCGCCATCGGTGCATGCCAGCCAGCGCGCACCTCTGTCGAGAAGAAAAGACGCGCCCTCGGCCCGCGCCTGGCCAACGTTGCGTGCCGTGACTTCCAGAATCATCACGCCGTGGGCACGCGCGATGTCTGCCGAGCGGTCCGTACAACTGTCGAGCACGACCAGCACGTCGACCCGTTCGCCTTTGAGGTCCGGGTGCGCCGCCGCCTGCATTATCGTCTCAAGACATGAATCGAGTAGCTGCTCTTCGTTATGCACCGGGATCAGAATGCCGATCATCGGAGAACTCCTGTTCTGCTACGGAGGTTTGATCACGACTCCACAGGTCCAGCAAAAAATCCTGTTCGTGATGACTGAAAAGCCGGTGCATGGATAGCCGTTCGGCAAGGATGTCGTGAACCGCCTGCGCGTTGAGCGGGCAGCCGTCTATATCAGGGCGCCAGTGGCAGGCGAGCAGCTGGCCGTCAGGCGACAGGGCCGACAGGGCTCGGTCGATCAGGCGATTCAGGTCATCCGCGTCCAGGTAATAACCCAGTTCGCTGAACACGATCAGATCGAACCGGCCCTGCGGCCATTGCTGCGGCAGGCGTGCTTGCACCACCGTCGCGTGGGGCATGCCCGCCAGACGCTGCCGCGCCAGGTCCACGGCCTTGCTTGAGGTGTCGCAACACACCAGCATGTCGCAACGCTCGGCAAGGTCTGCACTGAGCTCGCCATTGGCGCAACCGGGTTCGAATATCGCGTGGTAATGCTCACGGGGCAGGGCTGCCAGCGTCAGTGCGCGCTTGCGCCGCTCGTACCAGCGTTGTTTGAATGCCCACGGGTCATTGTTGTCGCGGAATAGCTCGTCGAAGTAACTGTCAGCGACACTCATGTGAACACCACTTCAAAGGGTTGCAGCAACCGCTCAAGAACGGTCGTGGGCAGCACTGGCGACAGACCGATGCCGGGGTCGCCCTGCAACTGACTGACGAACGCCTGAGCGGCGTGGCGTTTGCGTGCCAGGGTCATAGGGTCCAGCAAAAGCTTGCGCGCGCGGTCCCATGGCAAGCGTTCATCTTCGGGGTCGGCCCAGTGCCAGGCCCAGACAGGGAATTCATGCAGCTGCGCACCGGTGGTCAAACAGGCCCTTGCGCTGGCGCGGCCGACGGCTTCATGGTCGCTGTGGCCATCACCCGACCACGTGGCGAAGACCACGTCTGTCGGCCCCAGATGCTGCTCGAGAAACGCCACCAGTCGATCCTCCTGATCAGCCACCGCGCCGTCCTGCAAGCCGCCGCGCGCCCAGTCAAGCTGGTCAACGGGTACCTCGAGACGGTTCAGCGCTTCGACGCTTTCCCGGGGCCGTACTTCCGCCAGTCGCTCGACAGGCCACAGCCTGGAGCCGGGGTGGCTGGCGGTGCCGTCAGTGACTGCAATCAGCAGCAGCTTGCGTTCCAGTTGCGCGAGCTGGCTTAGCAGTCCGCCGCAGCCCAACACCTCATCGTCCGGGTGCGGCGCTATGATCACGGCCCGGCAATTGGGCGGCACCAACAGGTCGGCAGTGATGACTGCCAGTTCGCGCAATTTCCCAGACGTATTCCAGGCGGCGAGCGACGTGCCCTGACCTGACGCATCATCGCTGACAACAAACGCTTCACTCATCAGACTGCGCCCTCACAATGACCACGTCTGCGCCACAGGGAGCCGGGTGCCGGTCAACCGGCCCAGCGCCGCCAGGTCCTGCTCGGCATGGCTCTGACGCAGGAAGACCGGCAGATCGGTGATCAGCCGGGCGAAATGGGCGTCCTTGCAGTAAGGCCCTGCGCCCACGGCGCGGCCTACATGACGAATCACCAGATCGGCGGCCTGTTCGACATAGGCACGGCAGCGTCGGGCGAGCACTTCAGCGTTTTCAGCGGGGGCTTGATCCAGATGAAGAGCTGCGGCGCGCAGCACGTCGATTGCGGCAGCCAGGGCTACATCCACCGCCCCCAGATGCGCCAACGCATGGGGATCTTCGCGCTTGCTGACCTGTGAAAGCAGGCGCTGGGCAATCGAGCGAGAAGCACCGTACCAGCACGCGGCAATGCCGATGCCGCCGTGCCAGAAGCCGGGACGACCCACGTAGCTGCCCGGCGCACCGACCCATTGGCCACTGGCGTGTTCGAATACCACTTCGACACTGCCGGTTGCACCCATGCCTACCGCACGCCAGCCATCGCCGGTCAAGTGGACGCCTGGCTGGTCAAGTGGCACGGCGACCAGTCGCTGGCGATTTTCCGGGTCCCATGCGGTGATCAATGCATGGCTCAGTGCAGTTGCACCTGAGCACCATGCTTTACGGCCATCCAGACGAAGCGAATCGCCGGAGCCGCTGATACTCACCCGTGCCTGCGGTGGCTCTGCCGCCCACATGCCCCAGGTGCTGAATTGTTCGGGGGGCGGGGCACCCAGTTCCGCCATGATAGCCAAGGCGTCTGTGTGCCCCTCGTACAACTTGCACAACCCCAGGTCGTGGCCTGCCACGCAGGCCAGCGCCTGCCAGCGCTCAAGTGTCTGACCACCGGCGGGCAGGGGAAGCTGATCCAGACCTTCTCTGACCAATGCCTGCAAGCACTCGCCCAGCGCACGCGCATCGGCATAGCCATGCTTGCGCCAGTCGAGAAACTCACTCAAGGCATCGGTCATTGCTGATCTTCACGCTTCAGTTCAAACAGCAGCAGAGAACGCGGCGTCACGGTGTAGTCCGAGCCGAACGCAAACTGCTCCTTGTTGCGCGCGTCATCCTGATTGGTGTCGATCAGGCACTCGTAATGCGTACCTTCTGGCACTTCCGGCAGTGTGAAGTTGACGCCGTCGTGATGGGCGTTGACCACCAGCAGCAACGTGGCGTCGGCGCCAGGGCGACGAATACCGGTTTCCTGTGCGCGGCCGTCCATCAACATGCCCAGGCAGCGGCCGTTGGCATCGTGCCATTGCTCGACACTCATCTCTTCGCCATTCGGCGCAAGCCAAGTGACGTCTTTCACACCGATTTGTTCGTTGTAATCGCCCACCAGGAAGCGACTGCGACGCAGGATCGGGTAGGTCTGACGCAGCTTGATCACACGGGTCACGAACTTGAGCAGCGCCTCGCCGTCTTCGTCCAGATCCCAGTTGATCCAGCCAATCTCGCTGTCCTGACAGTAGGCGTTGTTATTGCCATGCTGGGTACGGGCGAACTCGTCACCGGCAACGATCATCGGCGTGCCTTGTGCCAGCAGCAAGGTGGCAAAGAAGTTACGCATCTGACGCAAACGCAGGTTATTGATTTCCGGGTCTTCAGTAGGACCTTCAACACCGTGGTTCCAGGACAGGTTGTTGTTGCTGCCGTCCTGATTGTTTTCGTCGTTCGCTTCGTTGTGCTTGTCGTTGTACGACACCAGGTCGTGCAGCGTGAAGCCATCGTGAGCGGTGATGAAGTTCACGGAAGCCTGAGGGCGACGACCGCGCTGGTTGAACATGTTGCCGGAGGCCGTCATGCGTGCAGCGAAATCGGCCAACTGGCCTTCGTCACCTTTCCAGAATGCACGCACGGTGTCGCGGAATTTGTCGTTCCACTCCATCCAGCCCGGCGGGAACCCACCGACCTGATAGCCGCCCGGACCGCAATCCCAAGGCTCGGCAACCAGTTTGACCTGACGCAGGACAGGGTCCTGACGACAGGCGACCAGAAAGCTGTGGCGCTCGTCGAAACCATCGTGGTAGCGGCCAAGAATGGTCGCCAGGTCAAAACGGAAGCCGTCAACGTGCATCTCCGACGCCCAGTAACGCAGCGAGTCGGTCACCATCTGCAGCACGCAAGGGTGGCTCAGGTCCAGGGTGTTACCTGTGCCGGAGTCGTTGATGTAAAAGCGTTTGTTTTCCGGCGTCAGCCTGTAATACGAGGCGTTGTCGATACCGCGCATGGACAGGGTAGGGCCCAGCTCGTTGCCTTCGGCGGTGTGGTTGTAGACCACATCGAGAATGACCTCCAGCCCGGCATGGTGCAGGTGCGCAACCATTTCCTTGAATTCGGCAATCTTGCCGCTCGCCAGATAACGCGGGTCCGGGGCGAAGAACGCAATGCTGTTATAGCCCCAATAGTTGGTCATGCCTTTTTGCAACAGATGCTGATCGTTGACAAACGCATGGATCGGCAGCAGTTCGACGGACGTCACGCCCAGTTTGCGGATGTGTTCGACGACAGGTGCCGACCCCAGACCGGCGAACGTGCCACGCAGTTCTTCAGCAACCTCAGGATGGCGCATGGTGATGCCGCGCACATGGGTCTCGTAGAAAATGGTCTTGTCCCAAGGCGTTCCGACGCGCTGATCGCGGCCCCAGGTATACGCCTCGTCGATGACCTTGCTTTTCGGCACGAACGGCGCGCTGTCGCGTTCGTCGAAGCTCAAATCGCCTTTCTCATGGCCAATGGTGTAACCAAACAGGGCTTCCGACCATTTCAGTTCGCCCACCAGTTGCTTGGCGTACGGGTCGATCAGCAATTTGTGGTGGTTGAAGCGATGGCCGTTCTCCGGATCATACGGACCGTACACGCGATAGCCATAGATCAGGCCTGGATGGGCATCGGGCAGATAGCCGTGGTAGATCTCGTCGGTGTACTCCGGAAGCTCGATGCGCTCGAGTTCGACCTCACCGGTCGAATCGAACAGGCATAGTTCGACCTTGGTGGCGTTCGCGGAGAACAAGGCAAAGTTGACGCCCAGACCGTCCCAGCTCGCACCCAGGGGGAAGGGGAGCCCTTCACGAATGCGCGTCGGTGTACTGGCAGGATTGTCATGCGCAGCGGAGCTTTCATCTGCCGCGGTAGTGGACTTCGTATTCATGGTGACTTCCTGACGTCGAATGATTTTCTCTGCAGCCGAGACCGCTATCGAAGCCGTAGAGGCTCCAACACTGAAGATAACGAGTGGAGTTGCAGCGGGCCTCATCTCTGATCAGAGTGAGGCCTGCTGCAATGGACTGGCGAGCGGCCAGAAGAGTTTCAAGAATCAGACGGCTTGCGTGGCTTCTTGGCAGCAGGTTTGGCAGGTGCGTCAGAGGCAGCGCCGGGCGTTGGTTTAGGCTTCGGTGCTGGCTTGGGAGCCGCCTTTGCAGCAGGCTTGGCTTTCGGTGCTGCAGCGGGCTTGGCCGCAGGTGCCGACTTCGCCACAGGCTTGGCAGCGCCCTTCGCAGGGGCCTTGGCGCTGTCCACTTCAGGCAACTTGGGCTTGCTCGATTTGCGCACGGTGGACTTGTTAGGCGCCAGTGCTTCCGCTTCCGCCAGCTTGCGCGCCATTTCCCAGTGACGCTCATCGTGGCCGGAAGGTTTACCCTCCGACTCCCAGATCTGATAGGCGAAATCGCGAATTCTTTTTTCGTCTGCACTCATGTCGAGACTCCCAGCTATTACGTAGTTTGAATAAGCAAATTGACGGAAAAACTTTCCAGCGCCGCAGTGAGCGGTATTTCCCGATCATTCATCACGACAACGTCAGAAAAGAGCCCCTTCCAGTGAGTACCGGAATCGGCAAACGGCACCACAATCCGCGTGTCGCCCCAATTGGCAGCATTAATCAATGGAGTTTGTGCAGTACCCAATAGTTCACTGCTTATGCGTGGGACTACGATGATTGCGCGCACTCCTTGCGTCTCTCGGGCAAACGCCATCACCTGATCGGCGTGGCTGCCCTTTATCTCAAGAGGGATGTAACGCCCCTTGCTGAACAGCGTCGGGTGACTGGCCCGCAGGTTCAGTACCTTCGCGATCAAGGCCTGTTTGATTCGGCCATCCTGCCAATGCTCCAACAGCTCGGCTGCGCTGGCTTCGTCTGCCAGCGATGCCTGCCGGGCCGCGTAATCCACCGGGCGCCGGTTGTCCGGATCGACCAGGCTGAAATCCCAATACTCGGTGCCTTGATACAAGTCCGGGACACCCGGTGCTGTCAAGCGTAGCAAGGTTTGCGCCAGGCTATTGAGCGCACCGGCGGTGGCGATGCGGTTGGCCGTTGCACTCAACGACTGACGAAGCCCCAGCGCTTCAGGCGCAAGCAACAGCCGTTGCAAAAACTCGCGGCAGGCTGTTTCGTAAGCCTGGTTCGGGGCGCTCCAGCTGCTGTGCAGTTTCGCTTCGCGCAGGGCTTTTTCCTGCCACTGAACCATGCGCTTTGCATAGCTTTCGTGGGCTTCTTCGCCGTCGAGATTCAATGGCCAGCTGCCCAGAAGCGCCTGGTAGAGCATGAGTTCGTCGCCTGCGCTGATCGAGGGTTCATCACCCTTGAGCGGCACGGCCAGTTGTCTCCAGCGCTCGACCTGTTCGGCATACCACGGAGCGCACTCGCTCAGCACCGCAAGGCGGGTGCGAGTGTCCTCACCGCGTTTATGGTCGTGGGTCGCTGTGGTCAGCAGGTTGTCGGGGAATTTTTCCAGGCGCTCCAGACAGACGTTATGAAACTCATCAACCGGCGCGCTGAAATGCTGCGGATGGAAGCCGACATCGTTACGCGACAGCAGCACCGCAGAACGGTAGAACGAGGTGTCTTCAACCGACTTGGCCGCGACAGGCGAGGTCAGTTGCTGGAACCGCACGCAGGCGTTCTTGTACAGCTTGCGCAGATGACCGCGCGGCAGTTTGCGCCACGACTCTCCACCCAGCCAGCGTGCCAGATAATCGAGCACCGGCCAGTCGCCTTCATTCAGGGTAGTGCGAGCACCTTCCATTGCTTGCTGGAAGTAGTGGTCATCTTGTTCAGAGCGGCCGCACACCGATATGTAGGTGCGATAGATCGGGAAGTTCACCACCAGCGCCAGCAAGGCGCGGCGAATCGCACCCAGTGTCAGGTCTCGGCTCATCAGGTCGCTGCGTGCGACCTGCAGCAGGGATTGCGCAACGTTCTCGAAGTCGCCTGCCAGCGTGCCATGCAGCACCAGATCCCGGGCAACCAGTACTTCCTGATCAAAGTCGGCGGTGCGTTCGGACAGACGACTCCACAGCTCGCCCAGTGGCTCTTTGCCCTTGGGGTCGTGTTGCAGCAGCGAGACTTGATTCATGAACTCGTAACCGGTCGTGCCGTCGACGCTCCAGTCTTCGCGCAGCGGTTCGTCAGGCCCGAGGATTTTTTCGACGAAGATCGGCAAGTGCTCGATCTGCGCTTCGGCAGGGCGTTGCT
The DNA here is from genome assembly GCF_002093745.1 of Pseudomonas graminis. Classification (GTDB taxonomy): domain Bacteria; phylum Pseudomonadota; class Gammaproteobacteria; order Pseudomonadales; family Pseudomonadaceae; genus Aquipseudomonas. The sequence continues at coordinate 298,319 of NZ_MTSB01000005.1, read as the reverse complement.
TCAACAGGCTCTTGACCCGGCGGTGCAGCTTGCGGCCATAGCCGCGCGGGTTGGCCAGCCCGTCGATGTGGTCGATACGCAGCCCATCGACCAGGCCGTCGGCGACCAGTTGAAAGATCTTGCCGTGGGTGGCTTCGAATACTTGCGGGCGCTCTACGCGCAGTCCGCCCAATTCATTGATGTCGAAAAAGCGCCGCCAGTTGATGTCGTCACCGGCGGTGCGCCAGCTGGCGAGGCGGTAATGCTGACGCTCCAGCAATTGATGCAGACGCTGGAAGCCCTCAGGCTGGCTGGAGTCAAACCGCGCAAGGATGTGCTCGATGGCTTTGAGTATCTGCGGGTCATTTGCCAGTTCGGCCAATTCGGCTTTGGCTTGGCGCGCGCGTTCATAGGCTTGTGGGTATTGAGCCAGTGCAGTGAAACGCTGGTTCATTTCCTTCAGTTGCGGGTGGTCCACCGCCTCAAGCAACGCATCGTAGGTCAACGGGCAGACCGGGAAATGGTGCTGATAGTGCTCGATATAAAACGAGCCCTGCTCGGCGTTGAAGCGCAGCGGAATTTCTCCGGCCTGCAGCACCGTGCCGTAGTCACTGCTCAGAAACGGCAGCAGCAATTGTCCTTCCAGCAATGGGTCCGGCGAATTCCACTGGATGTCGAAGAAGTCTGCGTACGGGCTGCGACGTCCCCACTCCAGCAGGTCCAGCCACCACGGGTTGTCGGCACCGCCAACGGCCATGTGGTTGGAGACGATGTCGAGGATCAGCCCCATGCCGTGTGTACGCAGGGTCGCGACCAGGCGCAACAGGGCGGGTTCGCCGCCCAGTTCCGGGTTGATCACCGTCGGGTCGACAACGTCATAGCCGTGCATCGAGCCGGCACGTGCCTTGAGCAACGGCGACGCATAAATATGGCTGATACCGAGACTGGCGAAATACGGCACCAACGGCACCGCATCATCCAGGGTGAAATCCTTGTGAAATTGCAGACGCTGGGTCGCGCGCAAAGGCTGTAGTGGACGATTCATTGGTCACGCTCCGCAGCTTGCAGCCGGGATTGGGACAGCAATTCCAGTCGTCGAGCAGCATTCGGGTTATCGAGCAAAGAGGCCGCATGGCCGGGAAGGCGCCTGCGCCAGTTAGGGTGGCTGTCGATGGTGCCAGGCAGATTGGCCTGTTCTTCGACGCCCAGCGCATCTTCCATCGGCAGCAATACCAAAGGCGCGCGGGTATGACCAATGTAGCGAATGCTCGCATCAATGATCTGATCCGGCGCTTCGCTGTCCGCTGGCAGGCTGTCGGAGTTCTGGCTCAACGCGCGGCGCAGGCTCTGGGATTCGCGCAGGCGCTCTTCACGCCATTGCGACTCGTGCTGTTCATCAATGTGGCCCAGTCGGGCATTCCATTCGATGTCCAACTCGCTGAGCCAGCCCGCCAGCGTCGGCAGGTCATGCGTACTGGTGGTGGCAAGCGCCTGATCGGACCAGTCGAGAACCGGTTTGAACTGGCCGTTGTTTTGTTCGAACAACAGCACGCGCATGCCCAGAATGGCCCGTGCGCTGAGTTTTTCACTGAGGCCTTCAGGCACCGTGCCCAAGTCTTCACCCAGCACAATTGCCTTGTGCCGCCACGATTCGAGGCTCAGCAGACGGAGCATGTCGTCCAGTGGGAAATTCAGGTAAGCGCCTTCGCTGGGAGGCGAACCCTGCGGGATGACCCACAGACGTTGCAGGCCCATCACGTGGTCGATACGCAAGCCGCCGGCATGAGCGAAATTGGCACGCAGCATCTCGATGAATGCCCGGAAACCATTGCGCTTGAGTCCATCAGGCGAGAAGGCAGAGATTCCCCAGCTTTGTCCGGCGCGGTTGAGGATATCGGGTGGGGCGCCGACCGTCAGGGCCGACAGCAATTCGTCCTGACGACTCCAGGCCTGGCTCCCGGCACCGTCGGCACCCACTGCCAGATCGGCGATCAGGCCGATGCGCATTCCGCTGCTGCGCGCAGCCACCTGCGCGCGCTCCAGGCCTCGTGCAATCAGCCACTGGGCGAATGCGTGAAAGCTGATCTGTTCGCCGTGCGCTTTGGCAAAATCGGCCACAGCGTTACTGCGCGGGTCCTTGAAATGCTCCGGCCATTCATGCCAGTTGTCGCTGATCGCCAGCGTCGCGGACTCCGCACGCAGCGCCTCGAAGCGGCAGTGATTTTCCAGCGCTTCGCCGCCGCTGTGGCGGAAGCTGTTGAAGTCTTCGTGCAAGGGGTGAGCACTGGCACTGAACACTTCATACAGCGCGTGAAGCGCTTTCCATTTGGCCTCGGCTGCGGCTGGCCATTCGATCAGCGGCACTGACTCCAGACGCTTTATCTCTTCGCCAACCCCCGCGTCCTCGATAGCCTGGCGCCAGGCCCGTTCGCCGAGAATGGCGCCAGGGGAGGCGTACAGGCTGTTGAGGAACAACCGGCTGGACGGTGAATACGGGCTGTAGCGGTGCGGATCATTGGCGAACATCGCATGGATCGGGCTGATGCCCAGCGCGTCAGCACCGCGCTCGCCGGCAGAGCGCACAAGCGTTTCCAGCGCTTCGGTGTCACCGAAACCACCGTCGCCGTCGCGGCGCAGGCTGTACAACTGAGCCGTCAGGCCCCAGCCGCGCGGCGTCGCTGCCTGGGTGGCCATGGCCATGCTGAAGCAGGTTTTCGGTGCGACGGCGATGGTCAGGTGCTGTCCGGCAATGTCCAGCTGTTGATAGCCCGGAGGCGCAAGCGCAGGCAACTCGCCATTTGCCGTCAGTTTTGCGTCCAGTGAAGAGCCGTCTTCAAGGTGCAGGGTGAAAGGCGTTTCCGGTGCAAACCATTCCGACAGATTCAGGTTGCTGTCCTGGTCCACCGTCAGCAGTGGCGGGGCACTGGTGCCATGACTGGCGTTTTGCAAACGTTGCAGGCTGGCGTCAATGGCCTCGCCACTTTCAGCCGGATAGCCCAGCGCATCAAGCACTTTGCGCAGCACGTCAGGGCTGACGGTCTGTGGACGAGCGTTGGCGTCCACCCAATGCACCGACAAACCGGCCTCGGTCGCAAGCCTCTCCAGTTGCTCATTGTTCATCCTGTTCCTCCAGAACATCACTTGCTTTCAGGCTGACAACGGCCGTGTAAGGATTGAGGATGCCTGACGAGGAAAGTTCGGACGATTTGCCGGCGCTGGAGAAAATCACCCGGGCCTCTTTGGAACGCGGCGCGGTAACGGCGTTTTCGCTGAGGTTCAGGTCGATGCACAGCACGCTGCCATCGCCCAGCGTCCAGCGTGCGCTGACCGCCTTGTCGCCCACCACGCGGGTGTCCAGGAAGCGTGCGCCGGGCAGCCGGGGGATGATTTCCTGGTGGCGCAGGGCCAATAGCCGGGTGTAGAAATCGACCCAGTGACGGTGATCCAGTCCTTTGTCGGTTTCCAGGTCCACTGCCGCAAAAGCAGGGCGTGACGCCTCGAAGGTCTTGATGTCGTTAGGGTCTGGAATATGCTCGCGCTTTTCCGGGTCCGCAAACGCTGCAAAGTCGGCAAACTCCTTGCGACGGCCTTCACGTACCGCATCGGCCAGTTCGCCGTGATGGCTGGTAAAGAACAGGAAAGGCTCGCTCGCCGCCCACTCGTCACCCATGAACATCAGCGGAATCATGGGCGAAAGCAACAGCAGGGTGGTGGCCGCCTTGAGTGCGGCGGGCGAGCAGAGCTGTGGCAGGCGCTCACCTAATGCCCGGTTGCCAATCTGATCATGGTTCTGAAGAAACAGCACAAAGGCACTTGGCGGAAGATGACCGCTGGGCTCGCCCCGGGTATGCCCGTGACGAGTCGCTTCGCCCTGATAGACAAAACCCTCGCTGAGCAGACGTGCAAGTTTCTGCGTCGGCTCTTTCGCAAAATCCGAATAATAGGCGTCGGTTTCGCCGGTCAGCAGTACGTGCAGAGTGTTGTGCCCGTCATCGTCCCACTGCGCATCAAAACCTTTGTCGAGCAGGCTAGCCTGATTGAATTCGTTTTCCAGGTTCAGCCAGACGTGTCTAGACGGTTCGATCTGCGCACGCACGCGGGTTGCGAATTCGGGCAGGAAGGTCTCGTCGCGAATGGCATGAACGGCGTCCATACGCAGCCCGTCGATACGGTATTCGAGCAGCCACATCAGTGCGTTGTCGACGAAAAAGTCGCGCACCTGCGGGCGACGGAAATCAATGGCGTCGCCCCACGGTGTGTGCAGGTCGCTGCGGAAAAACTCTTTGGCGTAACTGCCCAGGTAATTGCCGTCCGGACCAAAGTGGTTGTACACCACGTCCAGAATCACCATGAGGCCCAGGCCGTGAGCGGTGTCGATCAGGTGTTTGAGTTGTTCAGGCGTGCCATACGATGATTGCGGCGCGTAGTGAAGAACGCCGTCATAGCCCCAGTTGCGATCACCGGGGAATTGCGCCAGTGGCATCAGTTCTATGGCAGTGATGCCCAGTGCAGCGAGGCGGGGCAGGTGTTTCTCGACGCCGGCGTAACCGCCCATTGCACCGACATGCAGCTCGTAGATAACGGCCTCATGCCAAGCGCGGCCTTTCCAGGCGGTGTGTTGCCACGAATAAGCGTTGGGGTCGACGACGAGGCTCTGGGAATGAACATCGTCGACCTGCGCACGCGATGCCGGGTCTGGCACCTCAAGCTTTCCATCAATGTTAAAGCGGTACCGCGTACCCGCCTTGCAGGGAGCTTCCAGAACAAACCAGCCTTCCGGCTTCTGCTGCATGGCCAGAGACTGACCGTCCTGCAATTCAACGCTTACATGTGAGGCATCCGGCGCCCAGAGGGCAAACCGGGTGTTTTCCGAGTTCAACAAAAGGGCGCCGTGGCGCCAGTTCTCTTCTGTACGCGGGGGCATCCGTTGATCCTTAACCTAGTAGTTGCTGGAAATACTCACGTTTTTCTTCAACAGGTCACGATAAAGCTCTGCGTAGGGCTCCACGGCCTGGCGCCAGTTGAAGGGTGCAGCCATCGCGCGGCAGCGCATGGCGTTGAGCAGTTCGGGGTATTTGAAGACGTGAAAGGCGCGATTCAGAGCGCCGATGTAGCTTTCAACCGTCGATTCGTTAAACAGAAAGCCGGTGACACCGTCTTCAATCGTGTCCGCCAGGCCGCCCGTGTTCCGCGCGACGGGCAACGAGCCAAAGCGCTGGGCGTACATCTGGCTGAGCCCGCAAGGTTCGTAGCGGGAAGGCATCAGCAGAAAATCGCTGCCGGCAAACATGCGTCGTGCATCGGTTTCATTGAAGCCGATGCGCACGCTGATACGTCCCGGGAAGCGGGCAGCCAGCTCGCGCATTGCCTCTTCTTCCTCTGGCTCGCCCTGACCGATGATCGCAATCTGCCCGCCATTGTTGACGATGTGCTCGGCAACTCCGATGGTCAGGTCCAGGCCCTTCTGGAAAACAAGCCGTGAAACCACTGCAAACAATGGGCCTGAAGAGGCGTCCAGTTCGAACAGTTCGCGAACGTAGTCAGCATTGATTTCCTTGCGGGTCCATTCGTTGGGCGCAAAGTGGCAGATCAGGTGTTCGTCGGTCGCGGCATCCCAGCTTTCATCGATCCCGTTGGGAATCCCGCTGAGCTGACCCTTGTCGGCCTTGCTTTGCAGAAAGCCTTCGAGGCCACAGCCGAATTCAGGCGTGGTGATCTCATGGGCGTAGGTGGCGCTGACGGTGGTGATATGGCTGGCGAACGCCATGCCGGCCTTGATGAACGACAGCTGGCCGTAGAATTCCATGCCTTCAGGGGTGATCGCTTCATCAGGAATGCCCAGTTCACGGCTCGAAGCGGTGCTCACTGTTCCCTGATAGGCCAGATTGTGAATAGTGAAAATGCTTGGCGTTGCCTGCCCGCGCCAGCGCATGTAGGCGGGCGCAAGGCCGGCCGGCCAGTCATGGGCGTGTATCAGCTCCGGGCACCACTGGCTTTTCACTTCACCGGCCGCGAACTCTGCAGCCGCCAGGCCCAGGCGCGCGAAACGAATGTGGTTGTCTGCCCAGTCGCGACCTGTGCTGTCGGCGTAAGGCGTGCCTTCGCGCTCGTACAGTTCCGGGCAGATCAGCACGTAAATCACAAGGCCGTCTTTCATGTCCATGCGACCCACCTTGCACGGTGGCAGCGCGGCATGTCCGCCCAGCTGGCTGATGATATGAATCGGGTTGCCACTGTTGATGACTTGCGGATAGCCAGGAATCAGTACGCGCACGTCATGTAAGTGGCGCATGGCCCGCGGCAATGCAGCAGACACATCACCCAGCCCACCGGTTTTCACCAGGTCAGCCAGCTCCGATGTCACGAAAAGCACTTTACGTCTGTTGACCTGAGACAAGGTCGGTTGAACAGGCGAGGCAGGCAACTGCAGCGATGGAAGGCTGCTGGCAGTAAAAATAGGCAGATGAGTCAGCTCGCCAACCGGCTGGTTAAAACTCTCTCCCTTCTGGGTTTTGACAGCGGCGCTAATCATCGATCTTTCCCCTTAAACAGTCTTGGTGCATCACTTTGATTTTTATTGGCCATTTCCTATGGCCGGGTACACATACGTACACTACGCAAGATCAATACCCGTTTCGATCATGCGTAGTGACAAAGCGGCGTGATGTCGCCATAACCGGATGTCAGCCAATAGCATAGATGCTCTATTCACCTGACAGGGCCGTTTTGGAGAAGTTTCGACTTTTTTATCCGAGAATGTCTGGAACGGGCTTTGTGGCCGACGCGGAAGGCGTGCTGCAAGAGGCGGCCCGAGGGGCGCTGCGCACTTTAAGGGCAGAATCCCGGGCCGGCAGCAGGCATGACCGGTCGTCGGATCGTTCGACAATTACCGTGGGCCGGGTCGTTTTCGGTGCATGCCTTCAGCGGAAGAAAGGCCGAATGAGCATGGTCGGTGCGTCGCGCCTTTTCTGAGTGCGTCTGGCGGTAAATCTCTGGGGTTTGTGAGAGGTTTCCTACGCCTGTGTTGGAACATTTAAGGTCCGGGCAGGATAGAATCGGCCAGACCTGTCAGCCATTGAGCTTGTGTTGATACATCGCCTTTTGACTGATTTTACTGATTCACCCTGATCGAATTGACGAGGATGGAAATGGAAGCCCCCGAGGTACTGGTACTGCAAGCAAGTTACACAAATCCCGTACACGCGGAAGCGATCGGGTTTGTGTTGAACGAATATTCGATGGATGTCATGGGTACGGGGCGGCCTCTGTCGAGCGACACCCGGCAACAGTTGGCCATAGAACTCGCCAAGCGCCCGCATGCTTTCAGCGTGCTGGCTTTCATTTCCGGAGAGCCTGTGGGGCTGGTCAATTGTTTTGAAGGTTTTTCAACCTTTACCTGCCGTCCCTTGGTCAATATTCACGACGTTGCGGTCATCTCGCAATACCGGGGGTTGGGCATCAGCCAGAAGATGTTGCTCAAGGTTGAGGAAATTGCGCGTCAGCGGGGTTGCTGCAAATTGACGCTGGAGGTCCTGGAAGGTAACGAAGTTGCCCAGGGTGCCTACAGAAAGCTCGGCTTTGACAATTATCAGTTGAACCCGGAAATGGGCCGTGCAATGTTCTGGCAAAAGTCGCTTTAGCCATTGCCGTCGCATGAACTGCATGGCATGAGAATAGAGGGCTGCGGCGGCGTTTTCTTCAAGGGGAAGGGCGGGGGCGTTTAAAGCAGGTCAGGCGGGCAAGCCAGCGTATCGAGGCTTGCCGCGGTGCGGTTTGAATCGCAATGCAACTGTGGTCAGGCGTGAATCATTGCGCCGGGCGCGGACAGTTGGGATTGCTGTAGCATCATGTTCAAGTGGGCGACCTTTCGCTGAAGCTGATCGCGCTCTTCTTTCAGTAAACGCAACTCGTCGCGACGGATCGTGACATACAGGGTTTGTGGTGCAACTGCTGGCAGTAAAGTACCCATTGCTCACCTCGCAAATGGCGGATTCAACCTCAGAGAGGTCCGTGGCAATGACTTTCGATCCGTGAGCGTCGCTGCTTACCCTCTCTATCGGCACCGATTTTGATTTCTTTTGCATGATTTTGGAACTTTTTTCTTTTTAATTGTCGCGAATGTTTCTTGATCACGACAAAATGCACCAACGGAGGGCGTTATCGTCTTCGCCGTTCCTTCAAGGGAACCGACGTTCCGCCTCGCTTGACTAACCAGCATGCTCACATTCTGTCGATGCGCTGTACGGCAGGTGAGGCACCTTTTTATGATTTGGGAGCACCTTCATGCAACTTGGGATTATTGGGCTGGGCCGCATGGGCGGCAATATTGCGCGGCGTCTGATGCTGGACGGCCACACTACCGTGGTGTACGACCGTGATGAGGCATCACGCAGCGCCCTGGCCAATGACGGGGCCACTGCTGTCGCTGACCTGGCCGAACTGGTCGGCGCGCTCGACAAGCCCCGTGCGATCTGGGTAATGCTCCCTGCTGGCGCTCCCACCGAAGACACCATTCAGGCCCTCAGCCAGTTGCTTGAAGCCGACGATGTGATCATTGACGGCGGCAACACCTTCTACAAAGACGATATCCGTCGTGCGCAGGAACTCACCGAAAAAGGCCTGCACTACGTCGATGTCGGCACCTCCGGCGGCGTCTGGGGGCTTGAACGCGGTTATTGCATGATGATCGGTGGCGAAGATGCCGTTGTTCGGCGTCTGGACCCGCTGTTCGCAACACTGGCGCCGGGCCTGGGTTCAATCGAGCGTACCAAGGGGCGAGTCTCGGAAGATGACCGTGCGGAGCGTGGTTACATTCACTCAGGCCCTGCCGGGTCCGGTCACTTCGTGAAGATGATTCACAATGGCATCGAGTACGGGATGATGCAGGCCTTTGCCGAAGGCTTCGATCTTCTCAAGCAGAAGAACTCCGAACACCTGCCATCCGAGCAGCGCTTTGACCTCAACACCGCGGACATTGCCGAAGTATGGCGTCGTGGCAGTGTGGTTTCGTCCTGGCTGCTGGACCTGACCGCCGATGCGCTGGCAACGGATCCGCAACTGGATGCGTTCTCCGGTTCGGTTGCCGACAGTGGTGAAGGGCGCTGGACCATCGAGGCTGCCATCGAGCAGGCCGTGCCGGTCCCGGTGCTGTCCAGTGCCTTGTTTGCGCGCTTCCGTTCTCGTCAGACCAGTTCGTATGCAGACAAGATGCTGTCCGCCATGCGCTTCGGATTCGGTGGCCACAAGGAACCCAAGTAATGGGCCTGTCGCGGGGCACCGCCGAGCACCAGCCTGAAGTGGCGCCGCCCACGACCCTGTTTCTGTTCGGGGCGCACGGCGATCTGGTAAAGCGGCTGCTGATGCCGGCGCTTTATAACCTGTCACGCGACGGCCTGGTCGATGAAGGCCTGCACATTGTCGGCGTCGATCACAACGCGATCAGCGACGCCGATTTTGCGAAAAAACTCGAGAATTTCATTCGCGACGAAGCGGCCGGCAAGGTCGCCGAGGGTGGCAAGGACCCGCTCGACCCCGCGCTCTGGAGCAAACTGGCCGAGCGTATCAGCTACGTGCAGGGCGACTTTCTTGATGATTCGACGTATCAGGATATCGCCAGCAAGATCGAGAGCACGGGCACCGCGAATGCGGTGTTCTACCTCGCTACCGCACCTCGCTTTTTCAGTGAAGTCGCTCAGCGTCTGGGCTCTTCGGGTCTGCTGCAGGAAACCGATGGCGGGTTTCGCCGTGTCGTCATAGAAAAACCGTTCGGCTCGGACCTTGCCAGTGCGGTCGAACTCAATGGCTGCCTGCTCAAAGTCATGAGCGAGAAACAGATCTACCGAATCGATCACTATCTGGGCAAAGAGACGGTGCAGAACATTCTGGTCAGCCGTTTCTCCAACGGTCTTTTCGAATCGTTCTGGAACAACCATTACATCGACCACGTGCAGATCACTGCGGCTGAAACAGTCGGTGTCGAGACGCGCGGCAGTTTTTACGAACACACCGGGGCGCTGCGTGACATGGTGCCCAATCACCTGTTCCAGTTGCTGGCGATGGTTGCGATGGAGCCTCCGGCAGCATTCGGCGCCGACGCCGTTCGTGGCGAAAAAGCCAAAGTGGTCGGCGCAATTCGGCCCTGGAGCGAGGAAGAAGCGCTGGCCAATTCGGTGCGTGGCCAATATGCCAAAGGCCAGATGAGTGACAAGGACGTTACCGGCTACCGTCAGGAAGACCGGGTGGCGCCTGACAGCACCACGGAAACCTACGTCGCGCTCAAAGTCATGGTCGACAACTGGCGTTGGGTGGGTGTGCCGTTCTACCTGCGGACAGGCAAGCGCATGAGTGCCCGCAGCACCGAGATTGCCATCTGCTTCAAGCCGGCACCCTACGCGCAATTTCGTGACACAGAAGTAGACCGGCTCAAACCCAACTACCTGCGCATCCAGATCCAGCCAAATGAGGGGATGTGGTTCGACCTGTTCGCGAAGCGCCCCGGCCCTACGCTGGACATGGAAGATATCGCACTGGGTTTCGCCTACAAGGATTTCTTCGAAATGCAGCCCTCAACTGGCTATGAAACCCTTATCTATGACTGCCTGACCGGTGATCAGACGCTGTTCCAGCGTGCCGACAACATCGAGAACGGCTGGCGTGCGGTGCAACCGTTTCTCGACGCCTGGGCGAAGCAACCCGATGTGCAGTTGTACGAGGCTGGCAAAGACGGACCCGTTGCCGGGGAAGAGCTGTTGACCCGCGATGGACGCGAATGGAGGGCGCTCAATGTCTGAAGCATCTTCGTTACCCGTGCAATTTCTGATGTCCGACATTGATGGCACCTTGTTACGCCATGACCATAGCCTGAGCCAGGCCAACATCGACGCGATCGGGCGTCTGCGCGAAGCGGGCATCCATTTCACGCTGGCCAGCAGTCGCCCGCCAAGGGCGATGCGCCAGTTCATCGAGGCGCTGGGCGTCGATCTGCCGACCGTGGCGTTCAATGGCGGCACCATCACTCACCCCGACGGCAGCCTGCTTGCGGCGCATCGCATTGATCCAGCTGCGGTCAGGACCTGTCTTGAGCTGTTCAAAGGGCAGAATGTCGGCATCTGGGTGTTCGCCGATGATCAATGGCTGTTGCTCGACCCTGAAGCCGATTACGTCGATCATGAGCGCGATGCGCTCGGGTACGATTACGTTAAGGTCGAAAGCTTTGAGCCTTATCTGGATCGCGTAGACAAAATCGTTGCGGCCAGCGCCGACTTTGAACTGCTCAAGACCCTGGAGTCCCGGCTCAACCCGCAGATAGAAGGGCTGGCCCTGGCTGCACGCTCGCAAAAGTACTATCTGGACGTGACGGCGCTGGACGCCAACAAGGGCTCGGCGCTCGTGGCGCTGGCGGAGTACCTCGGGGTAGACCTTTCACGCACGGCGGCCATTGGCGACGGCGGCAATGATGTGGCGATGTTTCACAAGGCCGGTGTGTCGATTGCAATGGGGCAGGGTGGGCAGACAGTCAAGGGACAGGCTGACCATGTTACTGATAGCAATGAGCAGGACGGTGTTGCCAACGCCATCGAACGTTACATTCTGCCAGCCTGAACGCGCCGTGTACCGGCTGCCAGCGGCAGGAATGGCGGTGGCCGGGCCGTAACGAACCATCATCAAGACGGGCCTTTCTGAATGGCTGCACTGATCGAAGACTACGCGTTGCTGGGCAACTGTCAGACGGCGGCGCTGGTCGCCCGTGACGGTTCGCTGGACTGGCTATGTTTCCCCCGTTTCGACTCCACTGCCTGTTTTGCCGCCCTGCTGGGCAGCGAGGATCATGGTCGCTGGAAGATCGCACCCACCGCCGAGGTGACGTCCGTAGAGCGGCGCTACCGCGAAGGCACCCTGATTCTGGAAACCCTTTTCGAGACCTGCGACGGTCGCGCAATGCTGATCGATTTCATGCCCATGAACACCAGCGGCCATGTGGTGCGAATCGTGGTCGGGTTGAGCGGGCAGGTCGAGTTCGGTGTGGATCTGGCCATCCGCTTCGATTACGGCAGCAATGTGCCGTGGGTCGAAAAAAGGGATGCGCACACATTGACCGCAGTGGCCGGGCCGGAAATGCTGGTGCTGCGCAGCCCGGTCGCCTTGCACCCGCAGGATCACCATACCGCCAGCCATTTTCATGTCAGCGAAGGTGAACGCAAGGTGTTTACCCTGGCGTATCAGCCATCCTTCGAGCCTTTGTGTGCCGGTATCGATGCCGAGCAGGCGCTGGAGACCACTGAAGTCTACTGGCGCGAGTTTTCTGACCGGTGCCCTGACGTAGGGCAGTGGACGCCCCAGGTCAAACGGTCGTTGATCACCCTCAAGGCCATGACCTACGCGCCTACCGGCGGCATTGTCGCGGCAGTGACCACGTCATTGCCGGAGCAACTGGGCGGTGAGCGCAATTGGGATTACCGTTATTGCTGGCTGCGCGACGCCACCATGACCCTGCTGGCCTTCATGAATCTGGGCTATTTCGAGGAGGCTACGGCCTGGCGCGACTGGCTGTTACGGTCGGTGGCGGGTAATCCTGAGCAGATACAGATCATGTATGGCGTGGGCGGTGAGCGCCGCCTGCAGGAATACGAATTACCGTGGCTGACGGGCTATGAACATTCGCTGCCAGTGCGGGTTGGCAATGGTGCGGCCAATCAGGTTCAACTGGACGTGTACGGTGAAGTTGCGGACGCCATGATCCAGGCGCTGAGAAGCGGCATGACGCCGCACCCGCGCAGCGTGGCGATTTCCAAAGTGGTCATGCCCTATCTCGAAAAGATCTGGCACTTGCCAGACGCCGGGATCTGGGAGATTCGTTCCGAGCCACGTCATTTCACCCATTCGAAAGTCATGGCCTGGGTGGCGTTCGACCGCAACGCCACTCAAATCGCCCAAGCTGCCGAAGACGATGAAGATCGTGCGCTGGCGAACCATTACCGCAAGGTGGCGGATGAGATTCATGCCGATGTCTGCCGCAAGGGGTTCGATGCCGAGCTGGGCAGTTTTGTGCAAACCTACGGTGCAAAAGAAGTTGACGCCAGCTTGTTGCAGATCGTCTTGACCGGGTTTCTGCCGCCCGAGGATCCGCGTGTGGTCGGGACCGTCGCGCAAATCGAGCGCACGTTGATGCAGGACGGTCTGCTATTGCGTTATGACAATGAGCGCAGCGTTGATGGCGTGGCGGGCCGTGAAGGCACGTTCCTGGTGTGTTCGTTCTGGTTGGCGGATGCTTACGTGCTGTTGGGCCGGGCCGATGATGCTGCGCGGCTGTTCGAGCGGCTGTGCGGGCTGTGCAATGACGTAGGGCTGTTGGCGGAGCAATATGATCCCAAGGGTGGCCGCATGCTGGGCAATTTCCCTCAGGCGTTCAGTCATATCGGGATCATCAACACCGCACTGAATCTGCACCGGGTTGTGTGCCCTGCGCTTGCGCGGACTTCGGGAGCGCTCGAAAGCGTTTGATCAGTTATCCGCGCCGGCCTTGCGAAAGGTCAGGTTGATACGCTGTTCACCCAGCAGTGGGTGAGCAGCCTGTCTGATCGGCAGAATGCCGTGAAAGCGCAGGCGATCTTCGCCACCCCAGACCACCACATCCCCATGAAACAGCGAGATACGTTGAGCCTTGTCGCTGCGCTGCAGCCCACCAAACTGGAACGTTGCCGGGATGCCCAGTGACACGGATACCACGGGCCATCGGTGGTCGTGTTCATCCTTGTCCTGATGCAGAGACATCTTTGCGCCGGGGACATAGCGATTGATCAGGCAGGCGTCAGGCGTGAACCCTGGATAGCCTGCGGCCAGTGCGGCACGTTGTGCCAGCTGCATAAAAGCGTCCGGCATTGCCGGCCACTGTTGCCCGGTCTGCGGGTCTGTTTCGCTGTAGCGATAGCCATGACGGTCGGTAATCCAGCCCAACTGCCCGCAACTGCTCAACGCAGCGGACATGCTCAGGCCGCCGGGTGTCAGCATGTGGCGAAAGGGGGCGAGGCCAACGGTGGTTTGAAGGTCCGCCAGCAACCGGGCGATGACGGGCAGCGCGAAACCCCGGAACAGCCATGAACCGGGGCCTATCTGTTCGTCGCTGCAGGGCTGCGGCACTGCGTCGGCAAACAGGTCGAAATTGGCAGGTGTGTCACCTTTGCGCTGCATGGTCAACTCGGGTAGCGGTGAGCGTCAAAGTGCCTTGCTGACCTTCACGTCGGTAATCTGATCGTCACTCTGACCGTGCATTTTCTTCAATGCGGCCTCTGCCTCTTCGACAGAAGCCGATTGCAGTTGGGCAAATTCAAAGCGACGTTCGCCGTTGAGCTTGTAGCTGACAGCAAATTTGGTGGTGCGTGGTGCTGGATTGTTCACAGTGACTCCTTGCATCATCCCAGTCGTGAGGTCGAGCGCCGGACAATTTTGATCTTGTGAGTGAAAGCCGGTTTGCGCCCGGCGTTGGTGTCCACCTTGCGACCTGCGGTGTCGATGGTAATGTTCCAGAACCCTGTGCTGGGCGCTGCGATCTTCGCTGGGAATGTGTCGAATGCGCCGCCATGGTAGGTGTGTCGGCCACCATTCTTGAAGCTGCGAAAATTCGCGTCGTTCATCAGGCGAATATTACAGGTCTGAGAGCACTCGATAACGACCAGGTCGTCCTCGTTGAGATGCTCACGCTGGTGTACGAATTTCATGACGGGCTCCGAAGCAGGGGTTTTTCTGAAAAATCAAAACGATAGCATGTGACGCCCTTGATTTGACGTATGCAGCGACTAATTTGCCGTGTTTCTCGTAAAAAGTGTCCTTCTCGGGATTTAATTGCGCACAGGCTTGTCGTAGGACCTTTATTCGGAGGCTTTGTATGAAACTGGCAGCTGTAGTAGTCCTGGCTCTGGCAATGACTGGCTGTGCCACGGTGAATGACATCGAGCATACACTCCCCACCATGAGCGTGATGTCGGGCAAGAACCCTCAGGAGTATGCGGAATGCTTCGCCAGCAAGATCAGCAGCAGCCGCAAGCCGCCACTGATAGAGCCCCGTCACGACGGTTTGCGGATCATTGTGGCGCAGAAGCTCAGCAAGTCCCCGGCGGCGGTCGTTGATGTCGAAACCCGCTCGGGCGGCAGTACGATCAAGGTTTACGAGCGCCTGTCCAACGTCCCTATTCGTTTCCGGGACGTTCAGAATGCTGCCGAGGCCTGCATTTCAGGCTGATCGCCGGTACACGAATCACGTCACCCCGTTCTGTCCGGACGGGGCGACAGGCGTGAATTATTTGCAGACCACCAGCACGCTGCGGCTTTTGTAATTGCCGACATCCACGCCAAGGGTCTTGTCACGTTCAGCAGGCTGCGGCGTTCCGTCCGTTCCCACAATTTCGTAACCAGTGCCCGCGCAGGATGCATCGGCTTTTTCGTAGCAACTGGCCCAGGACATGGCTTCGCCTGAGCAATCGATGCTCAGTCCCTGTTTTCCGTTCTTCAGGTAGGTGTTTGAGGCGGTCGCGCAGCCGGTGAGGCCCAGCACAGCAATAATGGACAGAAGTCTGATCATGGTTTTCGCTTCAGGATAAGTTCAGAGAATTAACGAATGTGAGCGTTGGACTGAAAGCGGGTGCCATCGTTCCGCCATGTTTTTACAATGCTGTATCGCCTTTGTACACAAGGGGGCGGTGTTCTGAGGCATGTGGAAATGCTCTGTTTTACGGGCTGTTTCCCTCGGGCAATGCGCGCGATATGCAAGAAAGTGCGGAACTATCTGGCTGTGTATTCCTCTATGATGGCATTGGACGGCCCGTGGCGGGTCATTGTAAGGTGGCCGCCGCCTGATTAGACTGGCTCGTTAACACCATCAGCCCTTACCAAGGACTTTTATGATCAAGAAATGCTTGTTCCCAGCAGCCGGTTACGGCACTCGCTTCCTCCCGGCGACCAAGGCCATGCCCAAGGAAATGCTGCCGGTGGTCAACAAGCCACTGATCCAATACGGTGTTGAAGAAGCACTCGCGGCTGGCCTGACTGAAATCTCCATCGTGACTGGCCGCGGCAAGCGCTCTCTTGAAGATCACTTTGACATCAGCTACGAGCTTGAGCATCAGATCAAGGGCACTGACAAGGAGAAATACCTGGTCGGCATTCGCAAGCTGATCGACGAGTGCAGCTTCTCCTACACGCGTCAGACCGAAATGAAGGGCTTGGGTCACGCCATTCTCAGCGGTCGTCCTTTGATCGGCAACGAAGCGTTCGCCGTGGTGCTGGCCGATGACTTGTGCGTCAACCTTGAAGGCGACGGCGTGCTGGCGCAGATGGTCAAACTGCACAAGCATTATGGCTGCTCGATCATTGCCATTCAGGAAGTCGATCCGTCGGAAACCAACAAGTATGGCGTGATCGCTGGTGAAGAGATCAAACCAGGCTTGTTCCGCGTGACCGACATGGTCGAAAAGCCGAAGCCTGAAGATGCACCTTCTAACCTGGCGATCATTGGTCGCTACATCCTGACGCCGGACATCTTCGAGAAAATCGAACAGACCGAGCCAGGCAAGGGCGGCGAGATCCAGATCACCGACGCTCTGATGAAACAGGCTGCGGAAGGTAATGTGCTGGCTTACAAATTCAAGGGCACGCGTTTCGACTGCGGCGGTGCTGAAGGGTATATCGAGGCGACCAACTTCTGCTTCGAGCATTTCTACAAGTCTGGCAAAGCGCATTGATTATTGATTGATGACGTTTCGGACAAAGCCACCTTCGGGTGGCTTTGTCATTTCTGCCAGACCGCCAAGCGGTTATGCTGTGCCTCTGCCTAGGAGATATCAATGGCCTTCGATTTTGATCTGTTTGTAATTGGTGCGGGTTCGGGTGGTGTCAGGGCGGCACGCTTTGCAGCCGGGTTCGGCGCGCGTGTGGCGGTGGCCGAAAGTCGTTATCTGGGCGGCACCTGCGTCAATGTGGGGTGTGTGCCCAAGAAGCTGCTGGTGTACGGCGCGCATTTTTCCGAGGACTTCGATCATGCCAAAGGATTTGGCTGGTCGCTGGGCAAGGCGAGTTTCGACTGGTCTACGTTGATTGCCAACAAGGACCGTGAGATCAATCGTCTCAACGGTATCTATCGCAAGCTGCTGGTCGACAGCGGTGTCACGCTCCTGGAGGGGCACGCCCGGATCGTCGGCCCGCAGCAGGTCGAGATCAACGGTCGGACTCACAGCGCCGAGCGCATCCTGATTGCGACGGGTGGCTGGCCGCAAGTGCCTGACGTGCCTGGGCGCGAGCATGCGATCACTTCCAACGAGGCGTTCTACCTCAAGACGCTGCCAAAGCGGGTTGTGGTGGTCGGCGGTGGCTATATAGCCGTGGAGTTTGCCTCGATTTTCAACGGCTTGGGCGCCGATACCACG
Source organism: Pseudomonas graminis (assembly GCF_002093745.1). Classification (GTDB taxonomy): domain Bacteria; phylum Pseudomonadota; class Gammaproteobacteria; order Pseudomonadales; family Pseudomonadaceae; genus Aquipseudomonas. The sequence goes on along the minus strand of NZ_MTSB01000005.1, from coordinate 280,926 downwards.
CTGGTCTATCGAGGCGAGCTGTTTCTGCGCGGTTTCGATGGCGGTGTGCGTACCCATCTTCATGAGGAGCTGCTTAAGCGCCACATGACGATCCGCTTCAACAGCGACATCGAGCGCATCGACAAGCAGGTTGATGGCAGTCTGCTACTCTCCATGAGGGGGGGCGGTACGATCGAGACTGATTGTGTGTTCTATGCGACGGGTCGTCGGCCGATGCTCGATAACCTCGGGTTGGAGAACGTTGACGTCAAGCTTGATGAGCATGGCTACATCAAGGTCGATGAGCATTATCACACCAGCGAGCCGTCCATTCTGGCTCTCGGCGACGTTATCGGAGGCGTGCAACTGACCCCGGTGGCGCTGGCGGAAGGCATGGCGGTTGCGCGTCGCCTGTTCAAGCCGGAGCAGTATCGACCGGTGGACTACAATCACATTCCGACGGCGGTCTTCAGTCTGCCGAACATCGGCACTGTGGGGTTGACCGAGGAAGATGCGATCAAGGCGGGTCATGACGTGCAGGTTTTCGAGAGCCGCTTTCGGCCCATGAAGCTGACGCTGACCGATGATCAGGAGCGCACCTTGATGAAGCTGGTTGTGGATGCGAAAACCGACCGTGTGCTGGGCTGCCATATGGTGGGGCCGGACGCCGGGGAAATCGTGCAGAGCCTGGCAATCGCCATCAAGGCGGGCGCGACCAAACAGGTGTTCGACGACACCATCGGTGTGCATCCGACCGCGGCAGAAGAGTTCGTGACCATGCGTACGCCCGCCAGGCGCTAAACGGTGCATACCCGGCGCTCAGGATGGGCGCCGGGGTTAACGCTTGAGAGGACGGATCCCTGAGTGAATAGAGAAAACCCCTCGGCGAAGATGCCTCTGCATCCGGCCAGACAACACCGCGACGCTGCACAGCTCGTTGATGTGCTGCGTGAGAGCGAGCGTCAGTTCAGGACGCTGGCTGACAACATGAGTCAACTGGCCTGGACTGCCAGCCCCGGCGGCCAGATCCAGTGGTACAACGAGCGTTGGTACGCCTACACCGGCGCTACGCTGGAAGCCATGAACGCGCTGGGCTGGCGTTCGGTCCTGCACCCCGAGCATCGCGAGCGAGTGGTAGCACGATTGCAATACTGCTTCGCAACCGGCTCCGTCTGGGAAGACACCTTTGCGCTGCGCAGCAAGGGCGGCGCCTTCAACTGGTTTCTGTCACGCGCACTGCCCATGCGCGATGCGCAGGGGCACATTACCCACTGGCTGGGTACTCACACCGATATCACTGCTCAGGTCAATGCCGAAGAGGCACTGCGCGAACTCAATGAAAGTCTGGAGTTGCGCGTTGCCGAGCGTACCGGTGAGTTGGCCAGGGCCAATGAGCGGTTGCAGATCGAGATCGCGGAGCGCGCTCAGGCGGAAGAGGTGCTGCGCCATGCGCAAAAAATGGACGCCATCGGTCAATTGACGGGCGGCATCGCCCACGATTTCAACAACATGCTGTCCGGGGTGCTGGGTGCGCTGGAAATGATCAGGCTGCGCATGGGGGCTGAGCGGTTCGGCGAGGTGGATCGTTACGTGGACGCGGCGGTGAGCTCCGCCAATCGGGCGGCTGCTTTGACTCAACGGTTACTGACATTTGCCCGTCGTCAGCCGCTCAGTGTGCGTGCGGTCGACGTGAATTGCATGGTGCGCTCGATGGAAGAACTGTTACGAGGCACGGTCGGCCATCAGGCCCGCCTGCATATCGAGCTGGCGGAAGGGTTGAGCGCTATTCAGACTGACGAGCATCAGCTGGAAAATGCGTTGTTGAATCTGGTGATCAATGCGCGTGATGCGGTGTCGGCAGATGGCCGGATCCAGGTTCGCAGTCAGGCCTTGAGGCTTTCTGTGCAGGAGGGTGTGTTGGCGGCAGGCGACTATGTGCAGCTCAGTGTCGAAGACGATGGCTGCGGCATTGCTCAGGACGTGATCGACCGGGTATTCGATCCGTTTTTTACCACCAAGCCTGTGGGTCAGGGAACGGGGCTGGGCTTGTCTATGGTCTATGGCTTCATCAAGCAGACCGGCGGGCATGTGCAGGTAAAAAGCGTGCTGGGTCAGGGTGCTCGCGTTGATTTGTACCTGCCTTGTGTGTCGTGTCAGTGTGAGTCGACGAGCGACTGAGGCAGGTCTGTCACGTTTTGCGTTGCGGCTTCTTTTTGCTGGTTGCGGATTCGTCAGGCGGCTCGATCTGTCGTTGCAGGTTTTCCAGCGCCACTTCCTTTTTGATCAGCAGCAGTTCCAGCATCCGGTTTTGCTGTCGGGTGTCGGTCATGCTCTGTTTAAGCGTGGCACTTTCTTCCTGCAGGCTGCGCAACCTTTCTTCCAGCAGTGCGCATTGCGTATGGGTGTGCTGGTGCTGTTCCGCTGATGCGACGGCCTGGCTAGCCGCTCGGCTCAGTTGGTCTTTCTGGTCGCGCAATTCACGTGCGGTGCTGCGATTTTCTGCCAGCACTCGTTCGTTATCGCGGTTCAGTTGCGTGATCTCTTCCTGGCGCATGGCAATGCTTTGCTGTGCCTGGCGCAGCTCCATCTGCAATTGCTGAACCTGGCCCTCATGGCGCTGCTGTTCCTGTTCGCGTTGTTCCCTGATCGAGTCGCGGTAGTGCTCCAGCGCCTCGCGAGCATGCAAGTGCTTTTCCTCAAGCGAGTGAATCTGGCTGTCCTTGTCTTGCAGGCGTGATTGCAGGTCCAGGTTGGCCTGGTGCAGTCGTGCGTGTTCGGTCTGGGTTTCTTGCAGCGCCTGTCGGGTCTGGAGCAGGGCGGCGGCCTGATGTTCAATGGTCTCGTTGCGCTGCAGCAGGTGTTCCTGCAATTCACTGATCTGTTGCCGGGCGGTGTCGAGTTGTTGCAGCAGGCTATTGCGACCGGTCTGGTACTCGTCGTGCGCCTGGTCTATGCGTTCCTGGGCTTGCTCTTGAAGTCGCTGGGCGAGGTGAGCCACCAACTCGCTCAATTCCTCGTTGATGTCCGGCGCTGGCGTGTGCGCGCCATCTATTTCTTTCAGATAGCGATGAATAGTGGTTTTCGAGCCGGTGTTACCCATTTCGATACGTACCGCATCAATGCTCGGGTTTTCGCCTCTGGCCAGCAGGGAAGCCCTTGCCTTGTGAACCAACGCCTTGTTTACACCGCCCCGAGCCATGCTGTCTCCTACGATTTCGTACTGTGGTATGTACCCTGTAATTACATACTATATTATTTGAAATGATTTGGTGTTTTTTGAATTAATTAACACGGGATATTGGCGTATTATCCCGTGTCAGGCGCTGTCAGGTGCCTTTTCAACGGTTTCCCCAGTACACCCGCAGGCTTGAGCCATGAATGATGTTGATCGCTACATTGATGCCGCGACCCGAGACAACACGCGTCGCAGCTATCGGGCGGCCATCGAGCATTTCGAGGTGACGTGGGGCGGTTTTCTGCCGGCGACCAGTGAAAGCGTGGCGCGCTACCTGGCCAGTTACGCAGGCACGCTGTCGGTTAACACCTTGAAGCTGCGCCTCTCAGCGCTGGCTCAGTGGCATGTCAGTCAGGGCTTTGTCGATCCCACCAAGGCGCCTATGGTGCGCAAGGTCATCAAAGGCATCCGTGCGCTGCATCCGGTGCAGGAAAAACAGGCCGAGCCCTTGCAGTTGCAAGACCTGGAAAAAGTCATCGCCTGGCTGGAGGTCGAGGCTCACGAGGCCAGCGCGCAACACGATCAGCCGCGGCTGCTGCGTTGCCGTCGAGATTCGGCGCTGATCCTGCTCGGTTTCTGGCGAGGGTTTCGCAGTGACGAGTTGTGCCGCCTGCAGGTGCAGGACGTCAGGGCCGTTGCCCATTCCGGTATCAGCCTGTACCTGCCGCGCAGCAAGGGGGATCGCGACAATCTGGGCAAAACTTACCAGACGCCTGCATTGCAGCGGTTGTGTCCGGTGCAGGCATATATAGAGTGGATAAACTGTGCCGCGCTGGTTCGTGGGCCTGTGTTCCGGGCGGTCGATCGCTGGGGGAATCTGAATGAGCACGGGTTGCACGCCAACAGCGTCATTCCGTTGCTGCGTCAGGCTTTCGAGCGTGCGGGCGTGCCTGCCGAGCATTACACCAGCCACTCCTTACGTCGCGGTTTCGCAAGCTGGGCGCACAGCAACGGTTGGGACTTCAAGTCGTTGATGGCTTATGTCGGCTGGAGGGACATCAAGTCAGCGATGCGCTACATTGAGGCCGCGCCGTTTCCGAGCAGTCCTGGAGTGGGAAGCGGCCTGAAGGTTTCTTCTATTGATAAGCAGCCTTCATAGTGAAAAGCAATCAGTGACATCAGGTTTGCCAATGAGCGATTGTCATCGATCATGCGTAAGCTTCACTCCATCGAATTCACAACCCATCCAACTCATCAGGAGATATACCGATGCCTATCATCAACAGCCAAGTAAAACCGTTCAAGGCTACCGCGTTCAAGAACGGCGCTTTCGTTGACGTTTCGGACGCTGACTTCAAAGGCAAATGGTCTGTCGTATTCTTCTACCCGGCTGACTTCACCTTCGTATGCCCGACCGAACTGGAAGACCTGGCTGACAACTACGACGCGTTCAAGAAGCTGGGCGTTGAAATCTACAGCGTGTCGACTGACACCCATTTCGCCCACGCAGCATGGCACAACACTTCGCCTGCCATCGGCAAGATCCAGTACACCATGATCGGCGACCCGACCCTGACCATCTCGCGCAACTTCGACGTGCTGATTGAAGAAGCCGGTCTGGCGGATCGCGGTACGTTCGTGATCAACCCGGAAGGTCAGATCAAGATCGTCGAGCTGAACGACGGTGGTGTTGGCCGCGACGCTTCCGAGCTGCTGCGCAAAATCAAGGCTGCTCAGTATGTGGCTGCTCACCCGGGCGAAGTTTGCCCGGCCAAGTGGAAAGAAGGCGAGGCCACTCTGGCTCCGTCCCTGGACCTGGTCGGCAAGATCTGATTCGCATGAATCGGCTGGGGGCGTTGAGCTCTTGAGCAAGTAAACCGCATCGCCCCATAAAACGCCCGGGCGGTCATCGCCTGGGCGTTGTTATTTCTACCCTTTGTAAACAGGAAGTCGCCACATGTTGGACGCCAATCTTAAAGCCCAGTTGAAATCCTACCTGGAGCGGGTCACTCGCCCCATCGAGATCGTCGCGTCCCTTGATGACGGCGCGAAGTCTCAGGAAATGCTTGCACTGCTCAATGATGTGATCAGTGTTTCCAAAGACGTCACCCTGAATGACAGCGGCACCGACGCCCGTACGCCGTCGTTCTCGCTGAACAGCCCTGGTCACGATATCAGCCTGCGTTTTGCCGGTATCCCCATGGGGCACGAATTCACCTCGCTGGTTTTGGCGCTGCTGCAAGTTGGCGGCTATCCACCCAAGGTCAGTGCGGAAACCATCGAACAGGTTCGCGCTCTTCAAGGCGAATTCCATTTCGAAACCTATTTCTCGCAGTCCTGCCAGAACTGCCCTGACGTTGTTCAGGCGCTGAACCTGATGGCAGTGCTGAACCCTGGCATCAAGCACGTTGCTATCGACGGCGCGCTGTTTCAGGACGAAGTGACCGACCGCAAGATCATGTCGGTCCCGAGTATCTACCTGAACGGCGAGTTGTTCGGCCAAGGCCGTATGGGCCTGGAAGAAATTCTGGCCAAAATCGACACGGGTGCCGGTGCGCGTCAGGCAGAAAAGCTCAACGCCAAGCAGGCTTTTGATGTGCTGGTGGTCGGCGGCGGTCCTGCCGGTTCGGCGGCTGCGGTCTATGCCGCCCGCAAAGGCATCCGCACCGGCGTTGCAGCTGAACGCTTCGGCGGTCAGGTGCTTGACACCATGGCCATCGAAAACTTCATCTCGGTGCAACACACCGAGGGGCCGAAGCTGGCTGTTGCGCTCGAAGAGCACGTTAAGCAGTACGAAGTCGACATCATGAACCTGCAGCGTGCCGACAAGCTGATTCCTGGCGCGGCCGGTGAATTGCACGAAGTGAAATTTGCCAGCGGTGCGAGCCTCAAGGCCAAGACGGTCATTCTTGCCACCGGCGCTCGCTGGAGGGAAATGAACGTGCCGGGCGAGCAGCAATACCGCAACAAGGGCGTGGCTTATTGCCCGCACTGCGACGGTCCGCTGTTCAAAGGCAAGCGCGTGGCTGTGATTGGTGGCGGTAACTCGGGTGTCGAGGCGGCAATCGACCTGGCAGGTATCGTGTCTCACGTCACCCTGCTGGAGTTCGATGTGCAGTTGCGTGCCGATGCCGTCTTGCAACGCAAGCTACACAGCCTGCCAAACGTCACCGTGATCACCAGTGCGCAAACCACTGAAGTCACCGGCGATGAGCAGAAGGTCAACGGCCTGCGTTACAAGAACCGCACCAACAACGAAGAAGTCACCATTGCGCTGGAAGGTATCTTCGTCCAGATCGGGCTGCTGCCTAACAGCGAATGGCTGAAAGGCGCCATCGAGTTGTCGCCGCGCGGCGAGATCGTGGTCGATGCTCGCGGTGAGACCTCGGTGCCAGGCATCTTCGCCGCCGGTGACGTGACGGTTGCGCCGTACAAGCAGATCATCATCGCCTTGGGCGAGGGTGCCAAGGCTTCCCTGAGCGCCTTTGACCACCTGATCCGCACGTCCGCGCCAGCCTGACGGAACAGCGGTAAACAAAAAACCCGTGAGCGATCACGGGTTTTTTTGTTTATCGTTCCGCACCGGAGCGCTTCACATGAGGCCTCAGAGTGGCGTCGGCTGGATGATTTCTACCCAGTAGCCATCCGGGTCCTTGATGAAGGCCAAGCTGTTCATGCGGCCGTCCGACAGGCGCTTCTGGAAGTCCACCCCCAAGGCCTCGAAGCGCTCGCAGGCGACCTTGACGTCAGGCACGGACACGCAAATGTGACCAAAGCCACGCGGGTCGCTGTTGCCGTTGTGGTACGACGCCGTCGCATCGCTTTCAGTGCCGTGGTTATGGGTCAGTTCCAGAATGCCCGGTATCGACTTCATCCACTCATTGCGCGCAGCATCGTCTTCCGGGATCTGCGCCTTGTCCACCAGGGCAAGAAAATACAGGCTGAATTCGGCTTCCGGGAAGTCACGCTTTTCAACCAGGCTGAAGCCGAGTACGCGGGTGTAGAAGTCCAGTGATTTCTGGATGTCCTTGACGCGCAGCATGGTGTGGTTGAACACAAATTGCCGGGTAGCCTCTTCAGGATTGGCCGTGACGCCCGGTAGTGTGTTGAGTTCGTGCAAGCTCATGACTGTTTCTCCAACGAATGTACAAATAGTGCCAAATGATACGGGGCAGGGCAGTGAGTGCCAAACCCTGGCTCGGTTAACGCGGCGACGCGCTTGCTCGTAGCCGGCAACAGGCTCAGAATTCGCGGTCACCTGTTATGGCGACCTGATCATGATTTTTGCGCACTGCCGACATGTTTTGCCAAGCTTGTGTCTTTGCCTGTTGCTGGGCGCTGCGCCAGCCAGTGCAACCGATGCAATGATCACCTGGCCAGCGGGCTGGGAAGTCGAGTCACTGCCGACCGAGGCCGTTCAGCCTTCCGTGCAGGTCAGACAGCGTGCGGTGAAAAACGATCAAAATGGAAATCCCTTGATGGTGATGGAGCTGACGCAGACGCGCCTCACGCCCGGACATGAGGTGAATGTCTCGGGGGTGTTGCTGGAGATGCGCAAGTCGATTCAGGTCAATTTTGCTCGCAGCGGCCTACAAAGCGCCTGTACCCATATGCGTAAAAGCCGGCTTAGCGTTGTTCCTGCACTGGAGACCACTTGCACCATTACCCAGAACGGCGTGCATGTATTGACCCAGACCCTGGTGGCGGCAGCCAGCAAAGAGATGGCCTGGTCGTTGTCCTATGCAGGGTCGGCCGACGGCTATGCCGCCAACAAGGATGAAGCGTTGCGTATCCGCGAGAGCCTGCAGCTCGGTGACGTGCAGTAAGGCGTGCTTTTTCGCAGACAAAAAGAAGCCCGCCGAGGCGGGCATGGGGCGCTATTCCTTTAGCGGTCTTCATCATCCAAGAATGCATGTGTAAAAAGTGTGAAGCTTGAGCGGCAGGGTCGACAGGCAGTTTCGCGGTGTCGACGTGCCGTGTAATACAGGGTTTTATATTTCGTTACATTAGACAAACTGAATAATTACTCTACCCTGATTCAGGAAATGTTCAGTTTTGTAACTGTGGACTGAATCGCTTAAGCCCTCCGTTTATTGGCGTCATTATTTTCGCGTGATTAATACGCTTGAGCCGAAAAGTTAGAGGTGTCGGGCAATTCGCGGAGTCGTCCATATGAATACGGCGTCTTCCGGCACGGTCACCGTTCATCCCTGTTTCATCTCGCGGTTGCACGGTGCGTGTACTCATCGAATGCCGGGGCCAATAAAAAAAGCCCTGCAAGTGCAGGGCTTCAGATGACGGAGTTGCAATCAGGCGCGAAGCCATGAATCAACAGTGTCGACACCGTATTGCTCTTTCCAGGCTTTGAGGCCACGGTGATTGCCGCCCTTGGTTTCAATCAGCTCACCGGTGTGCGGATTCTGATAAACCTTGACGACGCGCGCACGGCGGCGCTTTGGCCCGGCAGGCGCAACCAGCGACGTTGCGCTGGACGGGTCGAGGATGGCGATGATGTCACGCAGGCTTTTGCCATAGGTGCCCATCAGGTCCTGGAGCTTCTGCTCGAATTCAATCTCCTTTTTCAATCCGGCGTCATTCTTCAACGTTTCCAGCTGTGCAAGCTGTTCTTGAAGGGCTTTCTCTGCTGCTCGAAACTCGGCAAGTCTGGACAAGTAATACACTCCAACAATGTAATGGCTGTTGTCAGCCCAATAAAACGATGAGCCACAATGGTCTGGCGGATGAGCTCATTCGGTGTTGCCCGATACCTGCGGTTTCTATGGTGAAACTAGGCCTTTCCGGCATCCTTGCGCAGATAGAGGGTGCTTATAACTCAGTAGCTCGCAAATAATGCACCTTTTTTGCCAGTTAGAAAATAGTATTTTTCAAATTCATTAAATGCAGGCACTGCCCGCTGTTGAATATAGGCGAGGGTGCCCGTGTGTTCGCGCACGGTGTTTTGTAAGTTATTTCTGATATTAGGCGCGGATTGAAAACGTGCCAAACGAGGCCGTTTGGCATAAAAAGAGAAACATCTGACAGGCATGAAGACTGTCAGATGCGTAAATCCCTGGCGTGTCTGAAGGCCGTTGGCTGTGAGGCATGCAGCAGCGCACAGGGTGGCTTTTGGCCTCCGTTTGGGTCCTACAACCCCTGTTGCAGCTCGGGGTCATCGGGATTCTGCTGCTCCAGCTCTGCCAGGAGAATCTGAACATTTTGTAACTGGCCGTTTTCTTTCCAGTACTGGATCAGCAGAACCCGTGCCTTGCGGTTGGCGGGCTGGTTTTGAACGATCTGCGTCAGTTGCTTCTGCGCCGCCTCAAGCTCGTTCAATGAGTGCAGAGCGACCGCCAGGTCATAGCGATAATCACTGTTGTCGGGCGCCAGCTCGATGGCTTTTGCGAGGCTGAGTACGGCAAATTCGGCTTGCCCGTGGTTTAACAACCACATTCCCAAGGCGTGCTGAAGCATGGATGAACCGGGATTGCGCTCCAGCAAACCGGCGAACAGGCTGCGTGCCTGCTCGGCCTGTCCCTTGCGATCCAGCAACTCGATGTGGGCCAGTGCCGCTTCGATGTTGCCCGGATCAAGTGAGGTCGCTCGCTGAAGGGCCGCCACCGCCGGGTCGAGGTCGCCGGTCTGCAAGTACAGCCTGGCAAGCTGCAACTGGCTCTGGGCCGTTTGCGGCTGGCTCTTGAGGAACTCCTGAAACGCCTCTGCGCTTTGTTGCAGCACAGCGAAGTAAAGGCCCAGCTCGTCTGGCGAGAGGCCGAGCAGGGCGCTGGTGGCGTGATACCTGACGGAAGCGTCGCTGTCATCCAGCAGCGGCCCCAGCAGCAGGCTGCGTTGACTGTTGGAAACCAGTTTCACGCTGACGTCGATGGCGGCCTTGCGGACCTGCGCCGACGCATCGCCAAGGCCTGCGTCGAGTAACTTGAGTGCTTGCGGGCTGGGGTAGTCACTCAGTTCGGCGAGCAAGCTGATGCGTTCTGCGTCAGAGAGATCATTGCGGGCCAATTGCTGATACAGCACTCGCGCAGCGCCGGGCTTGCCAGCCTGTGCCTGCTCCAGTGCCTCGGCATAGGTGTGGCTCAATCTGGCGGGCGTCGGCTGTACCGGGGCGCGCCACCACCAGAACATCAGCAAAAGCGTCAGCAAGACAGCGAGCGCGGCGCCGATTTTCCAGCGACGGCGAATAAAGGAGTGTGGCGATAACGCCTGTGAGTCCAGTCTGGGCATATCGATTTCCAATGCGTGACGGGTTGCAGCTTCGGGGAGTGGCTGGCAGCTGTCAAACGGCAATCCGGATGGAGCCGGGTTCAGGCCAAAAAAAGCCCCGCGTCCTGGCGGGGCGCGGGGCGTGATGACCGACCGGGTGATATCAGGCCTGAGGTTGCCAGCCGCCGCCGAGTGCTTTGTAGATGGCCACAATTCCACGGTACAGCTCGATTTCAGCCTGAGCCTGGGTGTCCTCCGCCGCCAGACGCTCACGCTCTGCATCCAGCAGCACGAGGAAGTCCGCGGTGCCTTCACGGTATTGCACCGACGCCAGTCTGGCGGCGGCGCGGCTTGATTCACTCTGACGCATTAGCGCCACCAGGCGTTGCTGGCGCTTGTTGTAGTCGCTGAACGCATTTTCCGACTCTTCCAGCGCGAGCAGTACCTGCTGTTCGTAGTTGGCCAGCGCGCCTTCGGCGTCGGCGTCGGCACTGCGAATCTGCGCACGAACGCTGCCCAGGTCAAACGCGGCCCAGGTGATGCTTGGTCCCAGTGACCAGGCTCTGGCGGCGGACGAACCTATTTGTGAGCCACGTCCGGCGGTGTAGCCCAGAAAGCCGCTCAGGCTGACCCGCGGGAACAGGTCGGCAGTGGCCACGCCAATCCGTGCCGTCGAAGCGGCGAGCTGACGTTCGGCCGCCCGCACGTCGGGCCGATTGCGCAGCACCTGCGTCGCGTCACCGATGGGCAAGGCCTTGGCCATCGCGGGCAGCTTGCTCGGGCTCAGGTCCACACTGAGGGTGTTCGGGCGTTCGCCCAAAAGCGTCGCAATACGGTTGCGCTGGCGAGCCTGTTCGGCCTGCAGTTGCGGAATCGTTGCTTCAACCGCGGCAAGACGCGCATCGGAACGCACCACATCCAGTTCGTTGCCAACACCGGCATCGCGCAGTTGCGTGGTGATGTCCTGAGACTTTTGCTGGTTGGTCAGGTTGTCCCGAGCAATGGCTTCACGCAATTGCGCGCCGCGCAGTTGCCCGTAGGCATCCACCACTTCAGCGATCAACGTCACCTGCAACTGATACAGGTTGGCTTCTGCCGCGCCCTGATCGGCATCGCTGGCTTCCAGTTGGCGCTGGATACGTCCGAACAGGTCCACTTCCCATGCCATGTCGAGGCCCAGGTCATAGCGCTCGCTGTTGACCCGGCGCTCGGTGATGCCGGGTTGCTGACCCTTGCCGATGTCACTGCTGGCACGGCTGGTCACGACTGGCATGACGTCGTTGGCGACATCGTCGCGAATGGCCCGTGCAGACTTGAGCCGGGCAAATGCGACGCGCAGGTCGCGGTTGCCGTCCAGTGATCGGGCGACCAGCTTATTGAGGGTAGGGTCCTCGAATTGCTGCCACCACAGGGTATTCATCTTGCTGCGGTCGTAGTTGCCCTGCGAAGCGGACTCAAGCGTTACCGGTGCCGTGTCGGGCGCCTTGTAGTCCGGGCCGACAGCGCAGGCCGCCAGTGCCAGGACCAGCAGGCTCGGGACAAAGAGTTTAAGCGCGCTCATCAATGCGTCTCCGCAGGCAGGTTGTGCAGTGGCTGCGCCCGGGCGGCCTTGCGGGCCTCCTTGCGCTCGACGTAGTTACGGATCAGCACGTAGAACACCGGCGTCAGCAGCAGGCCGAAGAAGGTGACCCCGAGCATCCCGGAGAACACCGCAACACCCATTGCATGACGCATCTCGGCACCGGCACCGCTGGAAAGCACCAGCGGGACCACGCCCATGATGAACGCGAACGACGTCATCAGGATCGGGCGCAGGCGCAGACGGCACGCCTCCAGTACCGCATCCAGCGGGCTCATCCCTTCAGCCTGTTTGTCCTTGGCGAACTCCACGATCAGGATCGCGTTCTTGCACGCCAGGCCTACCAGTACGATCAGGCCGATCTGGGTGAAGATGTTGTTGTCGCTGCCGGCAATCATCACCCCGGCAATGGCCGAGAGCAGGGTCATGGGCACGATCAGGATCACCGCCAGTGGCAGGCTCCAGCTTTCGTACTGAGCCGCCAGCACCAGGAACGCCAGCAGCACACAGAGCGGGAAGACGAACAGCGCGGTATTGCCCGAAAGGATCTGCTGATAGGTCAGGTCGGTCCATTCGTAGATCATGCCGGTGGGTAGCTCCTCTTGAAGCAGTTTTTCCACTGCTGCCTGAGCCTGGCCCGAGCTGAATCCCGGTGCTGCTGCACCGTTGATCTCGGCGGTGATGAAACCGTTGTAGTGCATGACCCGGTCTGGGCCTGCGGTGTCACTGACTTTGACAAATGTCGCCAGCGGAATCATTTCCCCCAGATTGTTGCGCACCTTGAGCTGACCGATCTGATCGGCATCCTGACGGAACTGTTGTTCAGCCTGAACATTGACCTGGTAGGTGCGGCCGAACCGGTTGAAGTCGTTGGCATACAGCGAGCCCAGGTACACCTGCAGGGTGTCGAAGATATCGCTGACCGCCACGCCGTGGGTCTTGGCCTTTTCGCGGTCAATCGCTGCGTCGACCTGCGGCACGTTCACCGTGTAGCTGGTAAACAGGCCGGCCAGTTCCGGCACGCTGCGACTTTTGGCGATGATGTTCTGGGTTTCCTTGTACAGCTCGTCATACCCCAGGTTGCCACGGTCTTCGATTTGCAGGCGGAAGCCGCCGATGGTGCCCAGGCCTTGTACCGGCGGGGGCGGGAAGATCGCCATGTAGGCTTCCTGAATCGACGCGAACTGGCCGTTCAGCGCACCGGCAATAGCGTTGGCCGACAGGCTGGCGTCCTTGCGCTCATCGAACGGTTTGAGGGTCACGAACACCACACCGTTGTTGGGGCTGTTGGTGAATCCGTTGATGGACAGACCGGGGAAAGCGATTGCGTCCTGCACGCCAGGCTGCTTGAGGGCCAGCTCCGACATGCGCTTGATCACGTCTTCGGTGCGGTCCAGGCTCGCGGCGTCCGGCAATTGGGCAAATGCAACCAGGTATTGCTTGTCCTGGCTGGGCACGAAACCGGTGGGTGTGCTGGCAAAACCCATCCAGGTCAGGACCATCAGGCCCGCATACACCAGCAGTGCAATGCCGCTGCTGCGAATGACCCGGGCGACGGTGCCCACATAGCCATGACTGGCTTTCTCGAAGAAGCGATTGAACGGACGGAACAACCAGCCGCCGAGCAGTTTGTCGAGAAAGCGCGAGAAGCGATCCTTCGGTGCATCATGACTTTTGAGCAACACGGCAGCCAGTGCCGGCGACAGGGTCAGCGAGTTGAACGCCGAGATGACCGTCGAAATGGCAATGGTCAGCGCGAACTGTTTATAGAACTGTCCGGTCAGCCCGGAAATAAACGCAGCCGGTACAAAAACGGCGCACAGCACCAGCGCCGTAGCGATGATCGGGCCGGTCACCTCGGCCATCGCCTTGTGAGTGGCCGCGACCGGCTCAAGCCCCAGTTCGATATTACGTTCGACGTTCTCCACCACCACGATCGCATCGTCCACGACGATACCGATGGCCAGTACCAGACCGAACAATGACAGCGCATTCAGCGAGAACCCGAACATGTGCATCACGGCAAAGGTGCCGATCAGCGAAACCGGTACGGCCACCAGCGGGATGATCGAGGCGCGCCAGGTTTGCAGGAACAGAATCACCACCAGCACGACCAGAATCAGTGCCTCGAACAGTGTATGGATCACCGCCTCGATGGAGCCGCGCACGAAGATCGTCGGGTCGTAGACGATGCTGTAATCCATACCTTCCGGGAAGCTCTTCTTCAGCTCGGCCATCCTTGCCCGCACGTCATTGGAGATGTCGATGGCGTTGGAACCGGGGCGCTGGAAGATCGGTATCGCCACCGCGGGCTGATTATTGAGCAGCGAGCGCAGCGCGTACTGGCTGGAACCCAGTTCAATGCGTGCAATATCCTTCAGGCGGGTGATTTCGCCATCGGCACCTGCGCGAACCACCACGTTCTCGAACTCTTCCTCACTGACCAGACGGCCCTGAGTGTTGATCGACATCTGGAAGCTGGTGGCATTTGGCGAAGGCGGCGAGCCCAACTGGCCGGCGGCGACCTGACGGTTCTGCTCGCGAATGGCGTTGACCACGTCGGTGGCGGTCAGGTTGCGTGATGCGGTCTTGTTCGGATCGAGCCAGACCCGCAGCGAGTAGTCGCCCATGCCGAACAACTGCACATCACCGACACCGCCCAGTCGTGCCAGCTCATCCTTGATGTTGAGCACCGCGTAATTGGACAGGTACAGCATGTCGTAGCGCTTGTCCGGCGAGGTCAAGTGAACAACCATGGTCAGGTCAGGCGAGGCCTTGTCCACGGTGATGCCGATACGGGTCACTTCCTCGGGCAGTTTGGGCTCGCTGCGAGTGACTCGGTTCTGCACCTGCACCTGCGCGTTGTCCAGGTCAGTGCCCAGCGCGAAGGTGATGGTCAGGGTCAGTTTGCCGTCGGCGGTGGCTTGCGATGACATGTACAGCATGCCTTCGACACCGGTGATGGCCTGTTCCAGCGGCGAAGCGACGGTTTCGCCGATCACCTTCGGGTTGGCGCCGGGGAAGTTGGCGCGCACGACAACAGTAGGCGGCACGACCTCCGGGTATTCACTGATCGGCAGCTGGAACAGCGAGATGGCACCGGCGATCAGGATCAGCAGCGACAGCACCGCGGCGAAGATCGGCCGTGAGATAAAGAATTTGGAGAAGTTCATCGGACAAGTCCCTTAGCCGCGTGGCGCAGTAGCGCTGGCGATATTGACGGCCGCTTTGGGCGTCACGTTTGGCGGGTTGCTGGCTTCTAGGGCCTGGCGTTGTTTGAGCAGTGCGGCGAGGGTCTCGGCGCTGGCCATCGGGGTGACTTCAGGGTCCACCGGCTGGCCGGGGCGCACACGTTGCAAGCCCTTGACCACGATGGTGTCGTCCTTGCTCAGACCGTTGCGCACAATCCGCAGGCCTTCGATTTTCGGGCCAAGCTCGACGGGTCGATAGGCCGGCTTGTTGTCCTTGTCCATCACCAGCACGAATTTCTTGCCCAGGTCGGTGCCGACGGCTTCGTCGTTGATCAACACGGCCGAGTAAGTGCCGCTGCCGACCAGCTTCAGACGCGCGTAAAGGCCCGGTGTAAAACTGCCGTCGGTGTTATCGAACACGGCGCGACCCCGGATGGTGCCGGTTCGCGGGTTGACCTGATTGTCGACGAAGTTCATCTGGCCCAGGTGCGGGTTGCCGGTTTCGTTGGACAGCCCCAGGTAGACCGGTGTCGTCTGGCCACGCTGGCCCTTGCGAGCGAGTTCGGTGTACTTGAGGAACACGCGTTCGTCAGCGTCGAAATAGGCGTAGACCTTGTCGGTGGAAACCACGCTGGTCAGTGCGGTGACATCAGCGGTGACAATGTTCCCGGCGGTGATCTCGGCACGGCTGACACGGCCCGAAATCGGTGCCGTCACACGGGTGAAACCGAGGTTCAGTCGGGCCAGGTCCAGTTGCGCCTGAATCGCCGCGACACCGGCCTTGGCTTCCTGCGCCGACGTGGTACGCGAATCGGCCAGCTCGGCGGAAATCGCATTGTTGGCGCGCAGGCGCTCACCACGCTGAGCTTCGCTGTCAGTCCGCGCTGCCGTGGCACGTGCCTGCTGCAATTGCGCTTCGAGGCGGCGTACGTCCGACTGGAACGGGCGGGGATCGATCTGGAACAGCAGATCACCTTTCTTGACCAGTGAGCCGTCGGTGAACGCGACCTGATCGATCTGACCGGAAACCCGCGGGCGTACTTCAACAGTTTCCGGTGCTTCAAGGCGCCCGGTCACTTCATCCCACTCGTTGACCGGCTGCTCTAGCACTTTGGCCACGCTGACCTTGGCTGCGCCCGGCGCCGTGGTGGCCTCCGGAGCGCGTCCGCAGGCGCTGATCACGATAAGTGCGAGAGCAGTGAGGGGAAAACGCAGATGGCTGATTGTCTGGGGCATGGGAAGTTCCGCCGGGAATAGTGAATGGGCGGAGTCTGTTGGCGAGGGGTGTCATTAACGAATCGAATAAATCGAAGGTTACTATCACTGACAATGATGCATCCCCACAGGCATTGAAACCGGGAGACGATTCAGGGTTTCGATGGCTGCCTGTGAAGGTGCGCAATGCGTGTTACGCGCACCAGATGATCGGTATGCCGCGTTGCGCCTGCCTCCGTGAAAAGCCCATGTTATCTCGCTATACAGACGATCAATTCATGCAATCGGAACCCCCGTCAAGTTGTCCCGCCGAGCGTCGATCTTTGAATATCACGACAAACACCAAGGCACAATTTGATGAAATCGACATGGCTGGACAATTTGAACGTCAGCAAAAAGCTGAGCATTGGCTTCGGCCTCATACTGGTGGGTGTACTGACGGTGACCACGATGGGTTACCTCAGCGCCAACTTGCTGATCGAACGGCTGGGCAAGGCGGCCAAGGTCGCTGAAGTCAAAGCCGATGCGTTGAGCATCAGGATCGCTGCGCAGATATACGCTGCCAAACCCGATGCCGGCAATGCGCAAAGCTATGGCACTGCGCTGGACAACCTGGGCAAGACCATTGAGGACGGCCTGAAGATTCTGACCGTCCCGGCCAACGCCGATCTGCTCAGAGGTATTCGCGATCAGGCAGGCGCCCTGAGGCAGACATTCAGCCAGTTGGTGGACAACAATCAGAAAATCGATCAGGCCATGCAGCCGCTGATCAGTATTTCCGAGCAGGTCAGTGGCAGTTTCGAAACACTTCTGCACAAGACTTTCGAAGACGCCTCACGCGCACTGGATCAGAACGCTATCGATCAAGTGAAGATTGCCGGCGATCTGCGTAATGGCATGACCAACTTTCGGCTGGTATTCCGCCGCTACATCAGCATTCCTACCACCGAAAACAGGCAGATTACCTTTGATGCCGCAGACTCGCTGATTGCGCAGGTCATCAGCGCGCGTACCCGGTTGCCGAACGAGGCCGGCCCGGCTGTCGACGCAGCCCTTGCGGCCTTGCAACAGTACAAGGCGTTGATGGCGTCCATCTCGCAGATGATGCAGCAGAACGATCAGGTCCGTGACACGCTGCGCCAGCAGTCGCTGGACATCGTCAAAAGTGCCGAAGCGCTGATGGCCGGTCAGGTAGTCAGTGCCAACAAGGAAAAAAGCAGCGCAGTGGCGCAGGTGTTCACGGTCGCACTGATCGTACTGTTGCTGGGTATCTTCGCCGCCATCCTGATCACCCGTCAGATCACGCGTCCGCTCAATGCAACGGTCATCGCAGCACGACGTATTGCCGACGGCGACCTGACCAACGATATCAGCACCACGCGCCAAGACGAGTTGGGCCTGCTGCAAAACACCATGCAGCACATGACCGTATCGCTGCGCACATTGATTGGCGGCATCAGTAACGGTGTGACACAAATCGCCACGGCATCCGAAGAGCTGTCAGCCGTCAGCGAACAGACCAGCGCTGGCGTCACTCATCAGAAAATGGAAGTTGATCAGGTGGCGACGGCCATGAACCAGATGGCGTCTACGGTGCAGGAAGTGGCCCAGAACACCGAGGATGCGTCGCAGGCCGCCAGGCTGGCGAGTGATCGTGCCGCCCACGGCAGCAGCGTGGTGCAGCATGCCACGCGTGAAATCAGCCAGTTGGCCGGCGAAGTAGGGCAGTTGGGTCATGCCATGCAGCGCCTGATTCAGGACAGTGACAAGATCGGCGGCGTGATTGACGTCATCAAGGCGGTCGCTGAGCAAACCAATCTGCTGGCGCTCAACGCAGCCATCGAAGCTGCCCGCGCCGGGGAACAGGGACGCGGCTTCGCCGTGGTCGCCGATGAAGTGCGTTCATTGGCACAGCGTACGCAACAGTCCACCACGGAAATCGAAGCGCTGATTCAGGCATTGCAGCATGGCACCGGCGCGGCATCGGACCTGATGGACGCCAGCCGTCAACGCACCGAGGGCACCGTGGAACTGGCCCGTCAGGCCGAACAGGCACTGGTGGAAATCACTCGGTCGATTTCCACCATCGAGCAAATGAGTCAGCAGATTTCCGCCGCCGCCGAGGAGCAGAGCGCGGTGACCGATGAAATCAATCGCAGCGTCATCAGCGTACGCGACATCGCCGACCAGTCTGCCGCGGCCACCGAGCAAAGCGCGGCCTCCACCGTGGAACTGGCGCGTCTGGGCAGTGATCTGCAAGGTATGGTTGCGCGCTTTCGGATCTGACCCGCTCAGCGTGTGGCAGCAACGAGCAGCGCTGTACGTCAGCGCTGCTCCACCAACTGCAGAAAGCGTCGGGTCCGTTCATTCTCCGGATTCAGTAGCACCTCGCGAGGCGTGCCATCTGTCACGATGCGCCCGCTCTCCATGAATAACACTCGATCGGCGATGTCCTGAGCGAATTTCATTTCGTGTGTGACCAGCAACATGGTCATTTGAAACTCGTGGGCAATCGAGCGAATGACGGCCAGCACCTCACCGACCAGTTCCGGATCGAGCGCCGAAGTGACTTCATCGAACAGCATGACCTGTGGGCGCATGGCCAAGGCTCTGGCAATTGCCACGCGTTGCTGCTGGCCTCCGGAAAGCTGGCTCGGATAGGCATCGGCTTTGTGCGCAAGCCCGACCAGCCCGAGGTATTGATGCGCGCGTTCCAAGGCCTCTTCGCGAGACAGTCTGAGCACACGTAGCGGTGCTTCAGTGATGTTTTCCTGCACGGTAAGGTGCGGGAACAGGTTGAACTGCTGAAACACCATGCCCACCCGGTGAATCACCGGGGGCTTGCGCGAGCCGGGCCAGTGCCAGCGAGCCTTGCGCGCCGGCACAGCATCGCCCGCCACTTCGATGCTGCCGTGCTGATAGTTTTCCAGCCCCTTGATCAGCCGCAGCACCGTGGACTTGCCTGAACCGCTGGGGCCGATCAGTGCGACTTTCTGCCCTTGCGGGATGGTCAGGTCCAGGTGATCGATAATCCGGTTGCTGCCGAAGTCCTTGACCACCTGTTTCAGCTGTATCTGCGTGCTCGTGATGGGCGAGTGTGCGGGGTGTGCGAGATCAGACATGACGGCGCCTTTCCAGGTATTTGAACAGCAACGAGGTCGGTACGCTGATTGCCAGAAACATCAACGCCATGACCGTGTAAGGCTCGTTGTATCGATAGGTCATGCCGGCAATCTGCTTGGCGGCCTGAAACAGCTCGGGAATAGTGATCACCGCCAGCAGCGGCGTTTCCTTGAACATGCCGATCAGGTAATTGCCCAGCACCGGCAGCATGGGTTTCAACGCCTGCGGCAGGATGATGCGTCGCCAGGTGTCGCCATGATTGAAGTCCAGCGCGCGTGCGGCTTCCCATTGCCCCTTGGGGATGTCGTCGATTGCGCCCCGGTACGCTTCGGCAATGTAGGCTGCGTAATAGCACCCAAGGCCAATCACACCCGTGGTGATGGCCGGGAAAGTGATGCCGGCCAGCGGTAGCGCGAAGAACAGCACATACAACTGGACCATCAGCGGCGTATTACGGAAAAAGCTCAGGTAGCCCTTGCTCAGGCGATGCACAAGCGTCAGGTGCGAGCGCAATGCCAGTGCCAGCATCAAACCGAGCACCACCGCCAGCAAAAAGCCCAGCAGCACGACCTGTACGGTCACCAGCAAGCCTTGAAAAAGCTCCGGCAGAATCGACCAGGCGAATGCGAGATCAAAGTCCATCATTCAACCCTTTGCCGTGCGCCACGCGGTGGCGTGCTGTTCATAACGCCGGACCAGCCAGCTCAGTGGCCAGGCCATCATGAAGTAGCAGACCAGCACGATGCTCCAGATCAGCGTCTGCTGGCCCAGGGTGGTGACCAACTGGCTGCCGGTAAAGGTCAGGTCGGTCAGGGTGATGAGCGAAACCAGCGACGTGGTTTTGAGCAGCTCGACCAGTTGATTGCCCATCGGCGGGATCATGAAGGGCAGGGCCTGCGGCAGGATGATTCGTCGAAATGCGCTGAGCGGATCGAAGTCGAGCGCCCGCAGTGCATCGCGCTGACCCTGGCTGACGTTGACCAGCGCCGAGCGAATGATTTCCGCACCGTATGCCGAAAACGTCAGGCCCAGGCCCAACACGCCTGTGGTCATGGGCGACAGGCGAATGCCGAACAACGGCAGGATGAAGAACAGGTAGAACAGCAGCACCAGCGCCGAGATGCCCCGTAGCACTTCGACGTACAGCGTCGCGAACCAGCGCAACGCTCTATACGGCGACAGGCGCATCAGGGCGATCACGAAGGCGAGCACCAGTACCAGCAACTCGGCGAGAACGGTGATCTGCAACGTAACCAGCGCACCGTGGGCCAGTTGTCTGGCCATGAAACCGGCGGTTTCCAATGTGGCGGCATCAACAGGCATGGCCGTACTCGTGTGGGTCAGGGCCTTTTACTGCGCGCCCTTGCGGGGCGCCACAGGTCATGGATTGCAGCGCTGAGCTGCGGTGATGGAAGGGTCTGCCAGTTCGTTTTCGGTGTAGCCGTATTTCTCGAGAATCTTCAGCAATTGGCCTGACGCGCGAAGCCTGGCCAACTGCTCATTGAAGGCTTGCTGGAAGGCCGGGTCGTTCTTTGGCAGGCCGTAGGCATGGTAATTCCAGCCCGGTTTGCCGCTGGCGTCCGGGATCTGCTCAAACGGCAACGCACGCTCGATGTCCGGGCTATTGGCCTTCTTGATCAGGCTGATGACTTCAGCATCCGGGAAATACACCACATCGACCCGATCAGCCTGCAGGGCCGCCAATGCTTCGGTGTCCTTGTCGAACAGCACCACATTGCTGTTGGCGATACCGCTGTCTTTGGCTTCCTGCACCTGATTACTGCCAGGCTGTGTGGCCAGTCGCGCCTTGCCGTGGTTGGCGACATCTTTGAGGCTGTGCAGCTTCAGCGGGTTACCGGCCTTGACGATGAACGCACCGCCGGACCGCGTGACCGGGTTGGAAAATGCAATGACTTTGCAGCGGTTCGGGTTGATGAACAGGCCGGCACCAATCAGATCGAAACGACCCGCCGCCAGGCCCGGCACCAAAGAGCCGAAGTCGGTGATAGGGGTCTCGATCTGTTTGATGCCCAGCGGCTCGAGAGTCGCCCGAAGTATTTCGACATTGGCCCCGGTCGCCTTGCCATCGGTGCCGATGTACGCATAAGGCTGCTCGTTGGCGATGCCTGCGGTCAGGCCGTCGCTGCGACCTTTTTCCAGCAGCCCGGCCAGCGCAGGGAACGAAATGACAGCGTTCAGCAGCAACGCTGAGCCTGTCAGGGCTGAGAACGACAGGGGTTTGATGCCTTTCATTGCGTGTGCTCGAAGTCAGGGGAAGGTAGGCGGGTACGTCTGCTGTAGAAGTCTGTTCTAAAGCGCCTCGCGTTTTGCATAAGCGAGCACCTTATAGCTATTAAAAAATAAATCTAAATATCAATAATGAATATGCATATGCGTTATCCAGCGGCTCGCCAACCCTCAAAACAGACGGGCCAGCCCCGTCTATTGATATGCTTATTGGTTATTTATAGCTTGCGAGCTAGTCCATTAGGCTCTATCGCACAGTGCTTACAGCCCCTCACGTTGTTGTGGGTTTGTGTTGTGGCCATGTGTTTTTTCCTTGTGCCGAGATGCCCATGAAAGTACCGCCAGCTGTTCTCAAAGATGCGTGGGTCCGCGTCACCGGGTTGAGCAAATCCTTTGGTCCGAGCCGTGTGCTGCAAGACATCGATCTGAGTCTTTTTCCGGGTGAGGTGGTGGCCTTGCTCGGGGCCAATGGTGCAGGTAAATCCACGCTGGTGAAGATTCTTGCCGGTAGCCATCGGCATGACGCTGGCGAGCTACTGGTCGAGGGCAGGGCGGTACGTTTTACCTCTCCGCTGGAGGCCCGACAGGCGGGGATAGTCGCGGTGCATCAGCATGTCGACGAAGCGCTGGTGCCAGGGTTCAGCGTGGCCGAAAACCTGTTGCTGGATGAACTGTGCCAGCAGGACGCACCGTTCTGGAATCAACCTCAGCGTCTGCATCAACGGGCGGCGCAAATTGCCGCAACCCTGCAGTTGAACCTGCCGCTGAATGCGCCCATCGAGAGCCTCGGCACGGCGGAACAGCAACTGGTGGTGTTGGCGCGCGCACTGGCGCTGAAGCCCGGATTGCTGGTGCTGGACGAGCCCACAGCCTCGTTGTCGGCGACCGAGGCGCATCGCTTGTTCGAGTTGATCGACGCGCTGCGTGCGCAAGGCGTCTGCATTCTATACATCTCTCATCGCCTGTCTGATCTGCAACGCATTGCCGATCGGGCCATTGTGTTGCGCGACGGGCGCGTGAGTGGCGAGTTCGCGGCGCCCCTGGACCTCGCCGCTGCCGTGCGCGCCATGCTGGGCAGTGAGCTGGCTCCGGTGCTGCGTCAAGGCAGCGAACGTGGTCGCGAAGTCCTTCGGGTGCGTGGTTGCCAGCTGGATACGCGCAGCGCCTGCTTTGACCTCAGCCTGCACGAAGGCGAGGTGGTTGCCATGACGGGTTTGCTGGGGGCGGGCAAAAGCGAGATTGCCGAGTTGTTCTACGGCCTGCGCCAGCCATTGGCCGGCACCCTTGAACTGGAGGGTTTGCCGTGGGCGCCGCCATCACCCCGTCAGGCCATCGCGGGCGGGGTGTTCATGGCCAGTGAAGACCGTGCGCGAGGTTCGCTGGTGCCGGGCTTTTCGTTGAGCAGAACCCTGACCTTGCCGTTCCTGTCGCGTTTCACTCGCGCAGGGTTCATTCATCAGGGCAAAGAGCGTGAAGCGGTACAGGACCAGGTTCGGTCGCTGGGCATCAAGTGCGCAGGCGTCGATGCACCGATGGACACGCTTTCCGGCGGTAACCAGCAGAAAGTCGTGCTGGCGCGCTGGTTGCTGGGCAACGGCCGCTTGCTGATTCTCGACGAACCCTTTCAGGGCGTGGACATTCGCGCCCGCCGCGAGATCGGTACACAGATCCGCGCCAGTGCATCACAGCGCGCCACCCTGGTGATTTGCACCGACCCCGATGAGGCACTGGAAATAGCCGACCGCATCCTGGTGGTTCGCGACGGCAGCGTGGTGGCCGAGTACTCACGCGCCGGCCTGCAACGTGACGAACTGCTTGCGCAACTGGCAGGCGTAGCGCCGCAGCCGGTCAATCCGCCTTTACTGCACCGAGGAACCCTGCGTGTCTGAGTCCATTCCTTCGATCGCCTTGAAGCCTGCGCGTGGCGATGCCGTTCTGCGCTTCATCATTCACTACGGCCTGCTGTTGGTGCTGGTGTTGGTGGTGCTGCTGTTTTCAATCGCCGAGCCTGCATTTTTGCGCATCGGCAACCTGTTCATCATCCTGCAATCGTTGTCCATCGTCGCTTTACTGGCATTGGGCGTGACGCTGAGCATGTCGGTGGGCGGCATGGACCTGTCCATTGGCGCGGTGGCCGCCATGAGTGTGATGTGCGCCAGCTACGTGATGGTCGTGCTCGATTGGGGGCCGCTGTGGGCGATTTTCATCAGCCTTGGCTGCGCTGCGCTGGTGGGCCTGTTCAACGGTTTTCTCATCGTGCGCATGGGCATTCCGGACATTCTGGCCACGCTGGGCAGCATGTTCCTGATCATCGGCGTGCAGCTGATTCCTACCGGCGGGCGTTCCATTTCGGTCGGCATGACCTTGCCCGACGGCGACGAAGCCAGTGGCAGCTTCAGCACCGGATTCCTGGCGCTGGGTCGCGCCAGGCTGTGGGACACCGTGCCGGTTCCGGTGCTGATCATGGCCGTCATGGCGCTGCTGGTATGGGGCTTTCTGGAGCTGACCCGCTTCGGCCGGGTGTTCTATGCCATTGGCGGCAACGAACGTGCGGCCCGCCTGGCCGGTGCGCCGGTGGAAAAATACAAGTTGCTGGCTTACGTACTGTCGGCCTTGCTCGCGTCGCTGGGTGGCCTGTTGCTGGCGGCACGGCTGGGGCGCGGCGACGTGAGTTCCGGCAACGGTCTGGTGCTGGACGCGCTAGGCGCAGCATTGATCGGTTTCGCTGTGCTCGGGGCACGCAGGCCCAATGCATTCGGCACATTGGTGGGCGCGCTGCTGGTCGCCACGCTGCTCAACGGCCTGACCATGCTCAATGCTCCTTATTACACCCAGGATTTCGTCAAAGGTACGGTGTTGGTGCTGGCCTTGATGTTTACTTTCGGTCTCGCGCAACGGGCGCGCTGAGCCTTCTCACAAAAGGAATACTTGATGTCCGGAATCATCCACGGCGGGCTGCGCCGACTGTTTGCTGCGGTACTGGTCTTTACACTGGCTGGCGGTGCCCATGCGGCAGGAATTGCAGATGCGCCAGCGCCGTTCGACAAGGGCGGCGTGAATATCGCGCTGGTGGGCTACATGTTCTCCGGTGACTTCCCGGAAGCGTATCTGCGCGGCGTAGAGAAACAGTCGGCGGCACTGGGCATCAATCTGCGTCTGTTCGATGCACGGCAGCAGGCTGCCACCCAGCGGGAAATGCTCGAACAGGCCATCGACCTCGGCGTGGATGGCATCATCATTCAGTTGGGCCTGGCAGAAACCCTCAAGGATACCGTGGCCAAGGCCGTCGCCAAAGGCATCAAGGTGGTCGCGTTCGACGTTGATCTAGGCAACCCGCAGGTGACGCAGGTGGAACAGGATCACCATGAGCTGGCACGTCTGGCCCTCGGGCAAGCGTTGAAGGACAACGGCAATACGTTCCAGGCAGGCTATGTGTTCATCGGCGGCTTTACCCCGATGGAGCGCCGCGACGATATCTGGCGTGAGGTCAAAGCGGCCAACCCCGGTATCGTCGAGAAGGCCCGTTTCGGCACGCTCAACCCGCCGATTGCCAACTCGGTGGCAGATCAGGCAAGTGCGGTCCTGCGCGCCAATCCGGGGTTGCAGGTGATTTTCGCGCCGTTCGACGAGTTTGCCAAAGGGGCCAAGATAGCGGTCGACGAAGCGGGCCTTGGCAAGCAGATAAAAATCTACAGCGCAGACATATCAACTTCCGATATTCAGATCATGAAAGAGCCCGACAGCGCCTGGGTGGCGACTGCCGCCGTCAACCCGGAAGTGATCGGAGCGATCAGCGTGCGCAGCCTGGCGATGCGTATTGCCGGTCAAGACCCTGGCAGTCGGGTGCAAGTGCCCCCCGCGCTGATTACCCGCCAACAATTACTGGACCTCGATGTAAAGAACGTACGTGATCTCGCGGAAAAGGTGCCTGCATTTGCCGACGCGGCAAACGTGGCCAATCCACCGTGGATACCGCTCGCCAAGTAGCTGCATCGCACAGTTGCCTTGCTCACACGTGCTGTGGAAGGGGCAGCCGTCATTCTGTCGGTATCAACATATAACTGTGAGCAGGGCGTCCTGTCGGGTTTGCTTCTGGCAAGGCCGGTCCGTACCTGCGATTCGAAGGAGCGCCGTATGTACTACCGATCACGTTCATTATTGGCCGCCGCAATAGTGACAGCGATACTGCCTGCGCAGGCCGAAGAAACATCCGCCAGCGCCGAGGACACGCGCCTGGGCGCAGTCACTGTTACCGGGACGCGAGGCAAGGCGCGCACGGTGCTGGATTCGCCTGTTCCGGTGGATGTACTGACGGCTGATGATTTGAAGTCTGCCGGGGCCAGCAATGGCGAGTTGGGCCAGGCGTTGCAGACTTTACTGCCGTCGTTCAGCTTTCCCCGGCAGTCCAACTCTGGTGGCGCAGACCATGTGCGCGCAGCGCAACTGCGCGGCATGAGCCCCGATCAGGTACTGGTGCTGGTCAACGGCAAGCGCCGCCACACCTCGGCGCTGGTAAACGACTCGTCGAAAATCGGTCGCGGCACTGCACCGGTTGACTTCAACTCGATTCCGATCAGTGCGATCAAGCGCATCGAAGTATTGCGCGATGGTGCCGGTGCGCAATACGGCTCCGACGCCATTGCCGGCGTGATCAACATCATCCTCGACGACGCCCCCGAAGGCGGCGAAGTCTCCACCACCTACGGCGCTTACCACACCCGGCAGAACGCTATTGGCAAAACCACCACCGATGGCCAGAACAGCCTGACCACCGCCAGGATCGGCACGCGGCTGGGCGAAGAGGGCGGGTTTATCCGGGGCGGTACTGAATACAAGGACCGCAACCCGACCAACCGCGCCGGGTTCGACGGCTTTGCCGACACCGCCGGTCAGCGAAACTATGTGATGGGCGACGGTGTGGCACGCGACGTCAACTTCTGGTTCAACAGTGAAGTGCCGCTGGGCAATGGCAAGGCGTATTCATTTGGGACCTACAACGAGCGACACACCACCGGTGCCGAGTTCTATCGCTACCCCACTGATCAGCCGCAGTTCTACCCGAACGGCTACCTGCCGCAATCGCTGGGCGACAATACCGACCTGTCGGCGACCGCCGGTTTCAAGGGCCTGATTGGCGAAGACTGGGATTTCGACAGCAGCCTCACCCACGGGCGTAACCGTTTCGAGTCGGCCACTGAACGCACCCTCAACGTCGCGTTAGGCGCCGATTCGCCGACCCGTTTCGACACCGGTGACTACGCGTTGCGCCAGACCACGGCTAACCTGGATTTCACCCGCGAGCTGCGTCTCGGCTCGCGGTCTTTCGTGCTCGCGGTGGGCAGTGAATACCGTTACGAAAACTACCTGACCTACGCCGGTGATGCCGCCTCGTACTTTGGCACCGGGGCTGATGGTGCCAATGGCCTGCGCCCGAGCGAGGCGGTGGACCTGGACCGCAATGTGTTCGGCTCGTACGCCGAGTTGTCCGGCGACCTGACTGACCGACTGTTTGTCGATGCCGCCACGCGTTGGGAACACTATGACGATGCCGGCAGCAAACTGACCGGCAAACTCAGCGGGCGTTATCGCCTGACCGAACAACTGGCCTTGCGCGGTGCGGTGTCCAACAACTTCCGTGCGCCTTCATTGGCCCAGGTCGGCTTTCAGCACACCACCAGCAACTTCGGCACGGGTGGCGCGCTGACCGATATCCGCGTGCTGTCGGTCAACGATCCGATTGCGCGGTCACTGGGCGCTGAAGACTTGAAACCGGAAACTTCGAAAAACGTCAGCCTCGGCCTGACCGCGCAATTGAGCGAGCGCTTCGATGCCTCGCTGGATGTGTTCCGCATCGACGTCAAGGACCGCATTACTCTGTCCCAGCGCATCGGCAATGACGCCCTGGAGCAATACATCAACAACAACCTCGGGGTTGCCGGGGTCCACGACGTCAACTTCTTCACCAACGCTGCCGACACGCGCACCCACGGGGCCGAGCTGGTCCTCAACTACCACCAGCCGTGGCTCGACGGGCAATTGGGTTTGACCTCGGCCTACACCTGGAACCACACCAAAGTCACCCGGACCAAAGGCACGCCCTCGCCACTCAGCGCGCTGGGCATTGGCGACGATGCACTGGTGGGCGTCGAAGAACGCAACACACTGACCGACGCCGCGCCAAGGGACCGCCTGGTGTTTTCTGCCAACTGGGTCAGCCAGCACTGGGGCTTGCTCGGCCGTCTGACCCGACAGGGCAAAACCACCCGCGTGTTCGACTTCGGCGATTCACAGCCCGAGCAGACCTACAACGCCGTGTGGCAACTGGACGCTGAAGTGCAGTACACATTCACACCGACCTTCGACATCGCCCTGGGCGGCAACAACCTCACGGACCGCTACCCGGAGCGTTCGAACTCGCAAATCAGCTATGGCGGCAACCTGCCGTATGACGTGCTGTCGCCGATTGGCACCAACGGTGCGTATTACTATGCGCGGGCTACTTACGGTTTTTGAGGGTGGGGGGTATCAATCGACGGCGCTTTTGCATTCCATCCGCGTCAACACCCTGCGCCATAGTGTCCGCTTTGGCCGGGGTGCCGCCTCAATCACAACATTCGGCATGTCCCGCACCCGAATCCAGGTTTCGCTGCGCCAGTGCAGCACGCTCAGCGACGTGCCTGGCCATTGCAGCTGGCTCATCCTGGGGTTGTCCAGGCTCAGGTTCTGTTGATCGTGCAAAACCGTCAGCACCTCATGCGTCAGCCACTGACGCAGCGCGCGGTTCTCCGGTACGAAGTTTGGCGTGATTCTGATTGTGTACGCTAAGCGGCTGACGTGGCTCACGTGGGCAATCAAACGCCGAACCTGTGAGGCAATGGCCCCTCAGGCACAGGCGATGTTCAGTGGCGGATCAGCCATTCAACACTCAAAAAGAAATCTCCGCCGGCTGCGACAGCCGCAACACCGACAGATCGCCCGTCACCCGTTTCCAGGCCAGTCGGATGGCTTCAATGTCTGCGCGATGGCTGGCGGTGTTTTCGTGCAGGATGACGATGACTTTGGTACTCAACCGTTCTGGCTGGGCAGCGCCTTTGTCACGCCACTGGCCATAGGCATCGAATGCGGTGAAACCGTCCGGAAAGCGTGGCGTGACTTCTTTGTCGAGAAACTCGCGCCAGCGCGCCGCATTGACCTGGTGCCGTGGATCGTCCAGCGACCCTGTTGAAAAATACAATTCGGTGCGCAGCCACTGCGCTTGTGCCGGGCGGCTGCTGTCACCCTGCAGGGTTGCGCTGGATGGGTTGGTTGTGTGGACCGGCAGGGCGGGGGCGGTGGCGCACCCGGCCAGCAGCAATAACAGGCCAGGTAACAGGAGGCGTGCGGGCATCAGGTATTCCTTGGGTCACATAACAGCGGTCAGGGTGAAGGCTCACTATAAGAAGCTTGGTGTACGGGATGAAATAATAAAAAACCGCTTTTTGCGACTGAAAAGAATAAGCAGCGCCAAATTGCAGCGCTTCTACTTCATCAAAATGGCAGCTGTTTAGACCGTTTATTTCTTCTGGTTGTATGGATAGATTCAAAAGGCATATCCATATTCATCAGATCGACGCTACAGCGTCATCGGCAGCTGCTATCACTATTGATGCTGCTGTGATGCATGAATCGGACGCTGCTTTCATGGGGGATCAAGGGTCTTGAGCATTGATTCCGACCGTCTGACCAGCGTCTTGCGGCCTGTCTGCGTATCTCTAGAATCCGCCCATGAATTTCAACATCCCTTTCGATTACGGAGTTTCGAACATGATGAATGCAATGCAGATGCCTATGAACAACGCCATGCCCATGATGCCGATGATGGGCATGCCCATGATGATGGCGACCCTGCAGTGCGAGATGATGGCCGACGGCATGATGTGTACCATGAAGCCGGCTGCAGGCATGGACATGACCCTGTTCAAGAACAGCGCCGACATGATGTCGATGATGATGACCTGCGGCATGCCGATGATGATGCAGTGCGGCAACATGTCGATGATGTGCATGTCGGAAGACGGCATGGCAATGATGAACATGATGTCTGGCATGAACATGCCGATGATGATGCCGATGGGCATGCCTGTGCCGATGATGAAGTGCATGATGACCTGCACTGTCGAAGCGGACTGCATGAAGTGCATGATGATGCCGATGCCTGGTATGAGCATGGAAATGATGAGCAACTGCTGCGCATTGATGATGAAAATGATGAACGACTGCGCCATGCCGATGATGATGAGCTGCAACGGCATGCCGATGATGTGCTGCACCTGCTGATTGGTTCGGTAGCGCAGCGCTGAGCCGCTGCTGCCAGCTCGGCAATGCAAAGCCCTGACGTTCGCGCGTCAGGGCTTTTGTGTTTTCAGTGGTTTGCCAGCTGCTTGTACTGCTGTGCTGCTACCTGAAGCTCCAGGCGGCGGCCAGGTATCGCGGCAATCAGTTCTTGAGTGTAGGCGGCTTCCGGCCGCTCGAAAACGTCGCTGGCCGGGCCTTGTTCGAGGGTCTTGCCATGCTTGAGCACCAGCACCTGATGGGCGACGCTGGCGACCACCGCAAGGTCGTGAGAGACCAGCACGTATGCAATGCCGGATTCAGCTTGTAGCTCTACCAGCAAGTCGAGAATCTGCGCCTGCACCGACACGTCCAGCGCCGACACCGGTTCATCGAGCAGCAGCAGGTCCGGCTGCAGCGCCAACGCTCTGGCAATGGCTACCCGCTGCCGCTGTCCGCCCGACAGCTCGCGGGGCAGGCGGTCCAGGTAGGCCACCGGCAAATGCACTCGTTCGATCAGTCGACGGGCAGCGTGTTCCAGCTCCCGACCTTTCAGCAGGCCGAACGAGACCAGCGGTTCGACAATGCTTTCGAAGAGCGTGAAGCGTGGGTCAAGCGCTGCGAACGGGTTTTGCTGCACCAACTGAATGCGCCGTCGCAAAGGTCTGAACTCACGCCAGCCGAGGTCCGTGACATCGCGGTTCTCAAGCAGCACTCGCCCGTGGGTGGGCTTTTCCAGGCCCAGCGCGATGCGCAGTGCGGTGCTTTTACCCGAACCGGATTCACCTACGATGGCCAGGGTCTGACCGGGGAACACCTTGAAGTTAACGTCCTGCAGCGCCTGAAACTCGGCCTCTTCTCCCTTTACGTAAGGCAAGCGGTAGGTCTTGCCGATATTGCTCAGCGTCAGCAATGGTGTGTCGTTGGCCAGTATCGGGCGCGAAGCCACCGGGCTTTTGCGCTGTCCGAAAGCCGGTGCCGCAGCGATCAGTGCGCGGGTGTAGGCATGGGCCGGGTTGATGAGGATGTGTTGCGGCGCGCCTTGTTCGACCAACTCGCCACTTTTCATCACCAGCACGCGGTCAGCACGGTCGGCTGCCACGCCGAGATCGTGGGTGATGATCAGCAGGGAAATGCCTCGTTCGGCCACCAGCTGTTGCAGGTGGTCGAGGATTTTGCGCTGCACGGTCACATCCAGCGCGCTGGTGGGCTCGTCAGCGATGATCAGCCTCGGATGGCCGGCCAGCGCGATAGCGATCAAAACGCGCTGGCGCATGCCACCGGACAATTCATGCGGGTACTGTCGGGCGCGCAGCACGGGCTTGTCCAGACCCACGTGCTGTAATAGCTCCAGCACATCAGCATCGACTGCCGGGTAGCGACGGCCATTGGCCTGAATCAGCGCTTCGGCAATTTGTCGACCGATGCGCAAGGTCGGGTTGAGGCTGACCATCGGGTCTTGCGGCACCAGACCGATCACGCTGCCGCGAACCCTGCGTTTCTCGCGCTCGGAAGCCTGGCTCAGATCTTGACCGTCTACGTGCAGTTCACCGTGGGTGATGGTCGCGTTGTCCGGCAGCAGGCCGAGGATTGCGTTGGCGATTGTCGATTTGCCGGAGCCGGACTCGCCGACAATCGCCACGGTCTCGCCTCTGGTCACCTGAAACGAGACGCTGCGCACGGCCTGATTGATCTGGCCGTCGAAGCGGTAAGCGACACTCAGACCACGGACATCGATCAGTTGAGCACCTTCATTCATCGTTGAACCTCTTCCAGAGTGCGGGCGATGTGGTTGAAGCTGAACACTACGCCGACCAGAAACAGGCCAGGCAGCAATGACACCCACGGCGCGGTCATCAGAAAGTGACGGCCATTGGCAATCAACGTGCCCCACTCAGCGGCTGGCGGTGCTGCGCCGAAGCCGAGAAAGCTCAGCCCGGCGGTGGCCAGAATCGCCGCGCCGAAATCCAGCGTGGCAAGCACCGCCACCGGTCCCCAGGCGTTGGGCAAAATGTGCCGCAGCAGCGTGCGGGTCCAACTGGCACCGCCCAGCCGTGCCGCTTCTACATACGGTAGCGTCTTGACCCGCAGTACCTCGGCGCGCGTGGTCCGGGCGAAGCCGGGGATGATCCCCACGCCCACCGCGATGGCGACAGGCAGGGTGCCAAAACCGATGGCGGTGACAATTGCCAGCGCCAACAGCAGGCCGGGCAGCGCCAGCAAGACGTCGATGAAACGCATGATCACGGCATCGATGCGCCCACCCGCGAAACCGGAAACAACCCCAAGGCTCAGGCCGCCGGTCATTGCAATACCCACCGCCAGCAACGCGGCCTGTACCGACAGGCTGGAGCCATGCACAACGCGGGTATAAAGATCGCGGCCCAGTTCGTCGGTGCCGAACCAGTGTGTGGCATTCGGCGGGGTGAGTTTGTCGGTGGGCGAGGTGGCATAGGGCGCGTAACGGCTGAGCAGGTCGGGTGCCAGCGCCGCCAGCAGCGCAAAAGCTACCAACGCCACGGCGAGCACAAATCCCGGCCGACGCAGCAGCGGGCTGAGCGTTTCGAAAATCCGGCTCAGGTTGCTGCGTCGTCGCCACTGCACGGCTGATCGAGGCTTAGGCGTGATGACAGCCTGGGCGAGGCGTGCAAGACGGTTGTCGAAAATGGTCATGATGTCAGGACACCTTTGGCGTGTGGGCGATGCGTGGGTCCAGCGCGGGGTACAGCAGGTCAACGATCAGGTTGACCACAACAAAGGCCGCGGCCGATACCGCGACAATGGCCAGTACCACTGGAATGTCCTGGCGCAGCACGGCTTCCTGAGCCAGGCGGCCGATCCCGGCGCGGGCAAAGATGGTTTCCACCAGCACGGCCCCGGAAACGGTATTGCCCACTTGCAGGCCGATCAGCGTCAGCAACGGCAACGCCGCATTCTTGAACGCATGACGGGCCTGGACCTGTGCGCGGGTCAGGCCTTTGGCGTAGGCGGTGACGATGTAGGGTTCTTTCCATACGCCCTGAAAGCCGCGTTGCAGGACCTGTGCGTACACCGCAGCGCTGGGGATTGCCAAGGTGACGGCGGGCAGTATCAGGCTGATAAAACCCTGATTGCCGGTCGCCGGGAACCAGCCAAGGCTGAATGCGAACAGCTGGATGAACAGCAGGCCCATCCAGAACACCGGCACCGAAAAGCCCAGCGAAGGCAAGCGCGACAACACCACTTTCAGCGGTTGCCAGCGCACATAGGCGGTGAGGTACGCCAGACCGATCCCGCCGATCAATGACAGCACAATGGCCAGACCCGCCAGGCTCAGGGTGTGCGGCAGACGCTCGACCAGCAGTTCCGAGACCGGTCGATTGAGTGTCAGCGAGTTGCCGAAATCACCGTGAATCGCACCCGACAGCAAATCAAAGTACTGCTCGAACACCCCGCGATCCAGCCCGTAATACGACGTGGCCTTGGCCAGATCCTGCGCGGACAGGGAGTCAATCTCGACACCCGAGGCGCTGAGCATGATCGACAGCGTGTCGCCGGGCAGCAGATACAGAATGAAATAGGTGATGCTGTAGGCGCCCCAGAGCACCAGCAACGCCTGCGCGATCCGACCGAGGATATAACGGCTCATGGCGCAGCAATCTCGATGTCGTTGAACAGCGCAAAACCTTCGGCAGTCCAGTGGAAGTTACGGACGTTTTTTGCCGTGGCGGCTTGCCAGACCCGCTCATAGACCGGGAATGCCGAGCCTTCGTCGATCAGCAAGTCCTGCAAGTCGCCATAGGCTGTTGCACGCTGCTCGCTGCGTGTGGCGGTCAGCCCTGCGTCGAACAGTTCAAGCGCCTTGGGCAGCGTTTCCGGGGCGTAAAGATTGGTGGCCAGCGTCGAACTGTTGGCGCTGCGCGGGTCGATGATGGTCTGCAGAATGATCGGGTCGGCGCGGGTCATGTAGGTAGAGGTCAGGTCGTAGTTACCCGAGGCGTTGTTGGCGGCCCACTCGGCGGTGGTGACAACGTTGAGCGTTAGCTCGATACCGACCTTGCGCAACTGATCCTGAATCAGCACGTCGCCAGCGGTTTCGGCAGGCGAGAGGTTGTAGGCCAGTTTCAGGCGTTTGCCGTCCTTGTAGCGATAACCGTCAGCGTTTTTCTGCCAGCCAGCCTCGTCCAGCAAGCGTTCGGCACTTTGAGGGTCGTAGGCCAGTTTGCCAGCCTGGCTTTTGTAAAACGGCGTGGTGACGTCGTAGATGCCCGAAACCACCGGGAACTGAGGGTTATAGACCGTGGCTGCGTAGGTGGTGCGGTCGATTGCCTTTTGCAGGGCCAGACGCACCGTGCGGTCGGCAAGGATGCGAGCGCCACGGGTGTTGGGGTACAGATTCAGGGAAGGGCCTGGCAGCGAGCGGCTCTGGATTGTCGCGCCCTTGGATTTGAACAGATTCAGGTCAATTTCGGAGAACGGGTTGCGCGGCCAGAGAATATCGACCTGGCCCTGGACGAACTGGCCGTTGCGCACGCTTTCTTCCGGGACGTAACTGACGTCGACCGCATCCAGATGGGCCTCGCCTTTGTTTTGCGCGTTGGCCGACGGCCAGGCGTAGCCTTTGCGCTTGGTCAGACGCAGACCGCTTTCGGGTGTATAGCGCTCCAGTACGAACGGTCCGGTGCCGATGATCGCGCCCAATGAACGCTCCTTGGCGCTGAGTGCGTAGGACTCCGGGGCGAGAATGGCGAGGTTGGTGGTGGAGGTGGCTTGCAAGAAGCCCGCATTGGGTCTGGCCAGCACCAGCTTGATCGTGAAGTCATCCAGCACCTCGGCGTGGTCGTAACCTTTGAGGTACGTAGCGCCGAAGGTTGCAGGCAATTGCGCAGCAAACGACTTGTCGGCGTCATAGGCCGTTTTTACCGCTTGGGCGTCGAAACGCGAGCCATTGCTGAACGTCACGTCTTTGCGTAAATGGAAGGTGTACGCCAGCGCGTCTTCGCTGACCTCCCAGCGTTCAGCCAGCCAGGGAATGATGTTACCGGTCTGCGGATCCTGATCGGTCAGGGACTCGGCGACATTACGCAATACCACCCGGTGTTCCAGCCAGTAGACCTGAAACGGGTCAAGGCTGACCAACGTGGTGTTGTCTCTGAAAAAAGTGACCTTGAGCGTTTTGCGCGCCTGACTGTCCTGCCCCGAGGGCGAGCATCCGAAAAGGGCGACGGCGGTGAGGGCGGCGAACAGCAGGCGCAAAAGGAGAGGGCGCTCGATCATCGCGCTGCCCTCCGATGCACAAATACGTTGGGAAATATCGAAGGTCGAGTGCAATGCATGAAAAATCCTCTTCAAGTCGGGCGCCGCGCTCCAGCGGGTTTAAAGACCGTATTCTTATGAAAAGCCGCTGTAAAAGTATTTTTTATTCTAAGCTAATATAGATTTTCATGATTTATTTGATATTTTATTATGCGTAAAAAGTATTTATTTCGGCCAGCCACGCGTGCAAATACAGAGATCATGGTTTCCAAAAACGAAAAAGCCCCCGAGGCGGGGGCTTTGCACTTGCTCAAGGGTTCAGTCCATACGTTCTGGATAGGTCATCACCAGAAACGCCAGAGCCTCACTGTCTGCGGGGTTTCGGTAGCGGTGCGGCTGGTCGGCGTAGAACAGAATCGAGTCGCCGGTAGACAACAGATAACGTTCCTGATTGACGCTGACCTCCAGTACGCCTTGTGCCACCACAAGGTTTTCCTGTACGCCGGGACCATGCCCTTTGGAGGTTTCTTCTCCCAGAGCGCCCAGACGGATCTCATAAAATTCTGATTGGCGTGCCATATCGAATGGAAACAACGCCCGACTGACAAATACGCCACTGGCACTCACCAGTCGCTTGCTGTGTTGTGCAGGTAACAGCTCCACCCCTTCAAAGGCGCGGTCTTCCAGGAACGCCGCAATCGAGACTTTCAAACCCTTGGCAATTTTGCACAGCACCTTGATCGACGGCACGCTGCGGCCGGACTCGATTTGCGCAAGCATCGCCCGGCTGACACCCGTCAGGCGGGCCAGTGCATCCATCGACAAGTAGCGTTTACTGCGCAACCGCTGGAGGTTGCGCGCGACCCTGGGGCCGATCAGGTCTTCCTCGGTGTGGGTGCCGTCACGGGCGCCTGATGGTGCATCTTCCTGACCGTCAACGGTGTGTAGGAAATTCATTGATTCAGGCCTGGCGGGTCTCACTGGAGGTGCTTGCAGCGACAAAGGTGAAGCCGCAGACGCTGGCCCTGGCAACGTACATCGCCCACATCAGCTCGGCAGTAGCCCGTGCCTGGCGGCGTTTACGATAAAGGTTGAAATCGATGATGTTTGCAGATTCTGGCATGAGGTCGTTCTCGTGGGACGGGCGGCTTGGTGAGGCTCACACTACTGCGAATCTGCATAGACCCATAAATACTGAGTTGGTATGTGTTAATTCCATTTGGTGCTTAATACAGCGAGGCAGGGAGCACAAGATCAGGACCTTGTTCGCTCTATGCTTATGCGAAAAAGGTATTAAATTTAAATAAAACAGATGGTTAAGCTATATGTAATCCCGCCATTTCAAGGCTTTGCCTGATGCATACCCTGTTTGTTCATTCCGATGTAGAAGGCCGGCAATGACCTTCGATTACGCCTTTGCGATTTCCACATTGCCTGCCTTTTTCAACGCCGTAGGCGTCACCCTGCAGGTAGGGCTGATTGCAATTCTGACCTCGCTGACGGTGGCGATCATTAATGCGGCGATTGCCACATTTCGTGTGCCGGTTTTGCACCGTCTGGTGCCGGTCTACGTTGAGCTGGCACGCAACACGCCTTTGTTGATTCAGCTGTTCTTTATCTATTTCGCGTTGCCGACACTGGGGGTTCGCGTCTCGGGTTTTGCGTCGGCCGTCATTGCCATGACCTTCCTCGGCGGGGCTTACCTGACCGAGATCCTGCGGGCGGGAATCGAAGCGGTGCCCAAGGCGCAGATCGAGTCCGGTCTGTCCATCGGGCTGTCCCGCTGGCAGTTGTTGCGGCACGTGATTCTGCCGCAGGCGGGCATCCTCAGCCTGCCGGCGCTGTTTGCCAATGTTGTTTTCCTGCTCAAGGAAACCACTGTGGTTTCCGCTGTGGCGGTGCCGGAAATTCTCTATACCACCAAAAGTTACATTGCCCTTTACTACAAAACCTACGAGATGCTGGCGGTCATGACCGGCCTCTGTGTGCTGTTGTTTCTGCCGCTGTCGCTGCTGCTTGGCCTTCTGGAAAGGAGGCTCCAGCATGGCCAGTTCGGGTCTTGAGTTGTTGTGGGTGTCTGCGCCGCAGTTGGCAACGGGGGCAGGCCGTACATTAGGTATTTCGCTGCTGGCCATTGTCTTCAGCAGCGTAGGAGGACTTTGCTACGGCGTGCTGCGCAGCCTCGGCAAGCGCTGGCTTGAGCTGCCGCTGCGCATCTATCTGGAGCTGTTCCGGGCGATTCCAGTGCTGGTGTGGCTGTATTTGTTCTTCTTTGGTTTACCGATCTTCTTCGGCCTGAGCATTCCGGCGTTCTGGTGCGCAGTGCTGGTGTTGTCGTTATGGGGCGCCAGTGAAGTCGGCGAGGTGGTGCGCGGCGGGCTGCGTTCCATTCCACGCGGACAACGCGAAGCAGGTCTGGCGATCGGTCTGGGCCTGAGCCAATTGTATGGACTGGTGCTCTTGCCGCAGGCACTCAAGCGGCTGACTCCGCCGGTGATCAACGTCTACACCCGCCTGATCAAGACCAGCTCGCTGGCGGTGCTGATCGGCGTCATCGACGTGACCAAAGTCGGGCAGCAGATCATCGAGCGCACTTATGAATCGGTGCTGATCTACGGCTTCCTGTTTCTGTTCTTTTTTATCGTCTGTTATCCGCTGTCGGCCGCGTCGCGCGTGCTTGAACGGCGCTGGAATCACACATGAGCACATTGATCGAACTGTCCGGCTTCAGCAAAAACTTCGGGGACACGCCAGTGCTCCGAGACATCGACCTCAAGGTGGAAGAGGGTGAAGTCGTGGTGATTCTTGGCCCCAGCGGTTGTGGCAAAAGCACTCTGCTGCGTTGCCTCAACGGCCTGGAACTCGGTCACGCCGGGAGCCTGCACTTTGCCGGTCAGGCGTTGCCTGCCAATGCCGATTGGCGGCTGGTCAGGCAGCGGATCGGCATGGTGTTTCAGAGCTACCACCTGTTTCCGCACATGACCGTGCTCGACAACATCCTGCTGGGCCCGCTGCGCGTGCAAAAACGTGCTGCGGGCGAGGCCCGTCAGCAGGCAGAAGCATTGCTGGCGCGGGTGGGGCTTGCCGACAAGCGCGACGCTTATCCTCGCGAGCTGTCCGGCGGCCAGCAACAGCGTATCGCCATCGTGCGCGCGCTGTGCATGAACCCCCACGTCATGCTGTTCGATGAAGTCACGGCAGCCCTCGATCCGGAAATGGTCAAGGAGGTGCTGGAAGTGATTCTCGACCTTGCACAAGGCGGCATGACCATGCTGATCGTCACCCATGAAATGGCCTTCGCCCGCGCGGTGGCTGACCGAATCCTGTTCATGGACCGCGGCGTGATCGCGGAACAGAACGACCCCGAAACTTTCTTCAGCGCCCCGCAGACCGCACGCGCGCAGCAGTTCCTGGAGAGGTTCTCCTACGTGGAAAACATGCCAAAAAGGAAAGCATCGTGAGCTTCAAGACTGCCCTCGTTTTACCGCTGATTGCCTTGACTCTGCTGGCCGGTTGCGACAAACCTGCCGAACAGAAGCCCGTCGCCAAGGCTGCGCCTTCACCGTCTGCCAGTTACCTCGACACCATCAAGGCCCGTGACAAATTGATTGTCGGCGTGTTCAGCGACAAGCCGCCTTTTGGCTTCGTCAACGAACAAGGCCAATACGTCGGTTTTGACACCGACCTGGGCAAGCGTTTTGCCAAGGACCTGCTGGGTGACGAAAAGAAAGTCGAGTTCGTAGTGGTTGAACCCGCCAGCCGGATTCCGTTTTTGCAAAGCGACAAGGTCGACCTGATTCTGGCCAACATGACCGTCACCCCGGAACGCCGGGAAGCGGTGGATTTCACCAACCCCAACCTGCGCGTGGCCGTGCAGGCGCTGGTTCCGGAGGCCAGCCCGGTAAAGACCCTGGATGATCTGGCGAGCAGAACAACCATCGTCACCACTGGCACCACGGCGGATATCTGGCTGACAAAAAATCATCCGGACTGGAAAGTGCTGAAGTTCGAAAAGAACTCCGAGTCCTTACAAGCGCTGGCCAATGGCCGAGGCGACGCTTATGCGCAGGACAACCTGGTGCTGTTCAGTTGGGCAAAGAAAAACCCCGGTTACCGTGTGCTTGATCAGAAACTCGGCGACGAAGCGCCCATCGCGCCTGCCGTCAAGAAGGGCAACATCGAATTGCGCGACTGGGTCAATACCGAGCTGGCCAGGCTGGGCGAAGAGAAATACCTGCTCAAGCTTTACGACCAGTACGTGCGTCCGGAACTGGCCGAAGGCACCGACCCCAATGCGGTGATCGTCGAGGGCGGAAGCTGGAAGCCTTGATGATCGGCGTTTGATTGCCGCGGATGAATGACGAACCGGCTTCAGGCCGGTTTGTCTGTTTACGAGGCTGCGCCCGTTGAACCTGTTTCTTTGCGAAGCTCGGCTTCAAGGCGGTCCACAAACAGGCGCACTCTGTGCGGAACGCGCTGGCGTGTCG
This sequence comes from Pseudomonas graminis, assembly GCF_002093745.1. Classification (GTDB taxonomy): domain Bacteria; phylum Pseudomonadota; class Gammaproteobacteria; order Pseudomonadales; family Pseudomonadaceae; genus Aquipseudomonas. Next base: position 241,167 of record NZ_MTSB01000005.1, on the reverse strand, counting down.
GCAGCACTGCGGTCACAGACAACTGCTCGGGAAGGCCGTCCTTGAAGTCGATCTGCACAAGGCTGCCGTCGTGGATTTCATGGCGAATATCCCAATACGTCAGCATGGCCAGCCCCAGGCCTTGTTTGCACGCCGTGCGGACGGCCTCGACACTGTTGGCAGAAAACGACCCCTGCGCCCTAATGGCCACAGGTTCGTCATTTCGGGTGAACGACCAATAAGGCATTCCATGCAAGGCGATGCACGGGTGGCGCCTGAGGTCGTCCAGCACCACCGGTTTACCGTGCCGCGCAAGGTATTCAGGGCTTGCACATACCACCCGAGGGTTGGGCGCCAGCGCTCTGGCCACCAGAGCCGAGTCACGTATTGTGGCAATCCGGATGGCGACATCGATTCCCAGCCCGGCGATATCCACGATGCTGTCCGACAGCGTGAGGTCGATACTCAGTGCCGGGTTTTCCCTCATTAATAGGGGCAGCAGCGGCATGATGACGGTCTGACCAAATACGCTTGGCGCCGTCACTCGCAACACGCCGCTGGCAGAGCCTGCATCGGCTTTCAGCGTGGCGCGGGCGGTTTCGCACGCTTCCAGCATCGTTTTGGCGTGCGGCAGAAAGACTTCGCCTTCCGGGGTCAGTGACACCGAACGGGTTGTGCGATGAACCAGCCTCACCGCCAGGTCGTTTTCCAGTACCGCCAGACGCCTGGAAACCGCCATCGGAGATACCCCGAGCCGGCGTGCGGCTTCGGAAAGGCTCCTGCTGGAAGCAATAGCTGCAAACACTTCTAGGTCAGCGATTTGCACGGATTCTATCCCTTTTCGTTAAAGCGGCTTATCTGAGCGGCCGGGTTCCCATGGTCTGCTTCAGGACTTACCGTCATGCAGATTCCGTCAATGGCTGCGGGCAATTCGCAGGCAATCTGCAGGGTGAGGTTTGAAGTATGAGCAAGATCACGCACGTTTCACGTCCGTTCGATAAAGGGCATCTGAAGCTGAAGAACAGGTTCGCACTCGCGCCCATGACCCGCGTCAGCGCGACTGAACAGGGCTGCGCAACACAGAACATGGCGCGGTACTACGAGCGTTTCGCCAAAGGCGGTTTCGGCCTGATTATCACCGAAGGCAACTACACTGATCGCCGTTTTTCTCAAGGATACCCGTTTCAGCCGGGCCTCACCGATGACGAGCAGGCCCAGGCCTGGCGTGCCACGACGGATGCGATTCATCGTCATGGAGGTGCCGTGATTGCGCAGATCATGCATGCGGGCGCGCTCAGTCAGTCAAATCGCTTCGTCAATGAAACGGTGGGACCTTCTGCCATTCGCCCGAAAGGCGAACAGATGGCGTTTTATTACGGCGAGGGTCGTTACCGGGTTCCGCAGGCAATGAGCGACAAGGATATTGCCGATGCCATTGACGGGTTCGCCCGCGCGACGGCCTTGGCTATCGGCACTGCGGGTTTTGACGGCGTCGAAATTCATGGCGCGAACGGATACCTGCTCGATCAGTTCCTGACCGATTACACCAATCAGCGGGCAGACCAATGGGGCAGTGATGTTCAGCAGCGCCTGCGCCTTACCCTCGATGTCATTGCCGAGGTGAAAAAAGTTGCCGGACCTGTACCCGTTGGCGTGCGTCTTTCACAAGGCAAGGTCAACGATTTTGAACATAAGTGGGCGGGAGGCGAGCGTGATGCCGAAATCATTTTTGGTGCCTTGGCCGATGCCGGCGTCGATTACATCCATGTGACGGAGCATCAGGCATGGCAGCCCGCTTTTGCCGAAGGAGAGGCCAGCCTGGTCAAACTGGCCCGTCGCTACGCCCCGAATATTACGCTGATCGCCAATGGCGGGCTGCACGACCCGGAAAAGGCCGAGCAGGTTCTTTGCGAGGGCGCAGACATCATTGCAGTGGGCAAGGGCGCGCTGGCCAACCCGGACCTGCCGCGGTTGCTGCTTGAAGGCGGGGCAGTCCGGGAGTTTGATCCGGCGATCCTTGGACCGATTGCCAATATCAAAGACAGTGAGCTTGGCTAGCCATTGCTGACCCGTATCAGCGCTGGCCGAGTGCTTTTACCGCCTGATCGACAGGCGTGGTGCCTTCGGTAAGCTCGATGATCTGTCGGGATATTTCAGGCTGGTCGACCAGTGCTGCCAGAAAAGCCGCTACGTCATCGCGCGGGATGTCGCCGTACGGAATGGCCGGACCTGCGCTGACCTTGCCCGAACCTGCGCTATCGACCAGGGTGCCCGGCCTGAGAATGACCCAGTCAAGTGCGGAAGAGGCCAGGCATACATCGGCGTCTTTCTTCACCCTCATGTAGTTCTCGAAACCAGCGGAAGTGTCTGTACCGCGTGCGGCTTCGGGAAATGCCGACACCAACAGGAAGCGTCGAACGCCAGCGAGCTCAGCGGCTGCTACTGAAGTTTTCAGACCTTCGCCGTCAATGGCGTTGGTCAGCTCAATGCCTGCACCGCCAGCCCCGGCGGTGAAAACCACCACGTCACTGCTGGCCATTGCACTGGCCAGCGCAGGTGCATCCATCTCGACCAGGTTTCCAGGCAAGGGCAGGGCACCCGTTGCCTTGATCAGCGCCGACTGCTTCTCCTTGCGGTGCAGTGCGATCACTTCATGACCGCTGTTGCCAAGGTTTTTTATAAGGCGCAGGCCAACCTTGCCTGCGGCCCCGATGACAAAAATTCTGGGCATCAGATATTCCTCTGTGGGTGGGGTGCCGGCACGCTCTGATGTCGGCGCTCCTTTGTCGCATCAACCTTCAAACTGGTGGTAAACCTTGGCAATCACTTTCCAGGTGCCATCGATTTTGATCAGCGTCAGGTAGTCATTGTAGTCAGCACCGATCGCATCTTTTTCCATGTCAATGCGTACCACCGCCGTGGTTGGAGTGATGGCGAGTATGTCCAGCCGCGTGGTGATATCGGGTGCAGTACCGTTGGTTTCGACAAACGTGTACAGATTGCTGATCGGTCCGCCCAGCAATTGACCGTTGGTGAAGCCATACATCACCGCATCCTTGTGAAAGGCTTCCTCGATAGTCGCAACGCTGCCGATGCGCAAGCCTTCTACATACTGGCTGGCGGTGGCGATGACGGCATTGTAATCGCGGGTGGGTACGGCTTTGATGTTCTTGCTCATGGGACAGTACTCCTTGGGGGAACAGCAGATGTGGCGAACACATTGTGTGGGTGAATAAACAGCACCTGGCCGATCACCAGTCCTGGCGGCTTGGCGAGATGATCAGGTCGTTCACGTGATCGTATGGGCTGCAACGGGCGCGTCGATAAGGCGGCAAAGCTCAAACAGGTTTCAGTACTGACCCAGCGGCCAGTCGGTATAACCTTTGGCGCCGCCGCCGTAGTAGGACTCACGTGGAGCAATGGTCAGTTCGGCCCCGTGAAACAGGCGGGCGACGAGGTCGGGGTTGGAGATGAACAGGCGACCGAACGCCACGGCGTCGATCTTGCCCTGCGCCCGGCGCTCGACCGCCATCTCGAGGTCATAGTTATTGTTGCCAATGAACGGGCCATTGAACTGAGCGCTCAAGGCATCCATATCGACGCCTTCCGGGACCTCACGGGAAGTGGCCGTCGCCCCTTCGACAAAGTGCAAATAGGCAAGATTGAGTGCGTTCAACTGCTGGATCAGATAGCCATGCAGGCCCATGACGTTGCTGTCCGGTGCAGTGTTACCGGCATCGGGCGTGACCGGCGACAGGCGAATGCCGACACGGTCATTGCCCCAGATGTCGACGATGGCCCGGGTCACTTCCAACGTCAGACGGGCCCGGTTCTCTATCGAGCCGCCGTACCGGTCGGTGCGCTGGTTGGTCGAGTCGCGCAGAAACTGGTCGAGCAGATAACTGTTGGCCGAGTGAACCTCAACGCCATCAAAACCGGCCCGTTTGGCATTTTCAGCTGCCTGTCGGTATTGCTCGATGATGCCGGGAATTTCGTCGGTTTCCAGCGCGCGCGGCATGGAGACAGGCACAAAGCCGTCGACGGTGTAGGTGTTGCCTTCAGCCTGGATGGCGGAGGGCGCTACCGGCGCTTTACCACCGGGTTGTAGGTCGACACTGGAGAACCGGCCTACGTGCCAGAGCTGGCTGACGATCTTGCCACCGGCGGCATGCACGGCGTCCGTGACTTTCCGCCAGCCTGCGACATGGTCTTCGTTCCAGATCCCGGGCGTTGCAGCATAGCCTCGGCCTTGCGCCGAAATGTTGGTCGCCTCGGCCACGATCAAGCCTGCCGTCGCACGTTGCGCATAATAGGTCGCGTGCATGTCGTTCGGCACACCGTCCTCGGCGTAACGACTGCGTGTCACAGGCGCCATGACAATTCTGTTCGCCAGATCAATCGAACCCATTCGCATCGGAGAGAAAAGATCGGTGTTTGGGGTGGAGTCTTTCATTGGAAATACCTCGTTAGTGGACCGGTCGTCTACTAAAATGGTTAAAAAAACGCCCGCTACTTAAGCAGGCGCTTTGTCATGTGCAGTGCTCTATCGAAGGGTGCGGTGGACTTGTTGACCTTCACAAGCAGGGAGGCACCCAGCCAGAGTTGATAAAGGGATTCCGCAAAACCGCGGTGATCGCCTTCGGGGTGAACACTGCCGTCGGATACACCCTGTTCTACGCAGGCGGTGATGCGATTGATGATCTGTGCAGTGCCGGTTTCCAGAACGCTGCGCATGTCCTCGGACAGATCACAAACTTCCGCGCCCAGTTTGACCACCAGGCACTTGCCTTCGGGAAGACTGGTGCCTTGGGTTTCTGTCCAGTACATGAAATAGGCCAGTAACCGTTCCGCGCCAGTACCGGGACGCGCCATCAGTGCGTCGACCCGGCCCAGGTACTCGGAAAAATACTCTTCCAGCAGCGCCTGACCGAATTCTTCTTTCGATTTGAAGTAATAGTAAAACGAACCTTTGGGTACGCCGGCCGTACTCAGCACTTCAGCGAGGCCGACTGCGGTGTAGCCTTTGTTCGTCATCAGCGACCTGGCGACATCAATGATGTGCTGGCGCATGTCCTGGGCGGGTTTCTTCATGGCGAGCATCCTAAATGTAAACCGACCGGTCGTCTAGTGATGCCCGCCATGATTTTCCGTGCATTGCTGAGAGATGTTCCGGGAACACCGGGTCTTCTGCATTGCCGTATTCTGTCGATGACAGGCTGTGCAATGCCAAAGCAGCCTGGAGTGCAGGGAACCCGCCAGCAGACCGCCCATGCCTATTCCTCAGTGTCGGTCACGCCCTGATCCTCACCCAGAAATCCGCCACTCTGGTGATGCCACAGCCGCGCGTAGGTGCCGTTTTTGCCAAGCAGTTCTGCGTGGGTGCCTTGTTCGATGATGCGCCCATCGTCCATGACGATGAGTCTGTCCATAGCAGCAATGGTGGACAGGCGATGGGCGATGGCAATCACGGTCTTGCCCTCCATCATTTCATCAAGGCTTTCCTGGATGGCCACCTCGACTTCCGAATCCAGTGCGCTGGTGGCTTCGTCCAGTAACAGGATCGGGGCATTCTTGAGCATCACCCGGGCTATCGCGACACGTTGACGCTGGCCGCCCGAAAGCTTGATGCCGCGCTCACCCACCAGGGTGTCGTAACCGCTATGGCCTTGCTTGTCGCTCAACTGGCTGATGAACCCATCGGCCTGCGCATCGACCGCAGCGCTACGGATCTGCTCGTCGGTAGCATCCGGGCGGCCATAGGCGATGTTGTCGCGAATGGACCGGTGCAGCAGGGACGTGTCCTGAGTGACCATACCGATGGCGCTGCGCAGGCTGTCCTGAGTCACGTGCGCGATGTTTTGCCCGTCGATGCGTATTTCACCTTCGTCCACATCATAGAAGCGCAACAGCAGGTTGATGAGTGTGGATTTTCCCGCTCCGGAGCGGCCCACCAGACCGATTTTTTCACCCGGGCGAATGCTCAGGTTCAGGCCGTCGAGTACCTGACGTTCGCCGTTGTAGTTGAAACCTACATTGTCGAAAGTCACCGCGCCACCCGTGGTGTTCAGGACGGTGGCGTCTGGCGCATCCTGCACTTTGGGGCCGCGGGTCAAGGTGGCCATGCCATCCTGCACGGTGCCGATGTTCTCGAACAGAGAGGTCATCTGCCACATGATCCAGTGCGACATGCCGTTGATACGCAACGCCATCGCGGTAATCGCCGCCACAGCACCCGTACCGACCTGGCCTTGGTGCCACAGCCACAGCGCATAACCGCCTGCCCCCATGATCAGTGCAACCACCAATGCCTGGTTGACGATTTCGAACTGGCTGACCAGGCGCATCTGGCGTAAGCCGGTGAGTTTGAAATCCTCCATCGCAGCACGCGCGAAATGCGCCTCACGTTTGGAGTGAGAGAACAGCTTTACCGTGGTGATGTTGGTGTAGGCATCCGAGATACGCCCGGTCATCGACGACCGTGCATTGGCCTGTTCCTGCCCGACTTTGCCCAGGCGAGGCACGAAATACAGCATGGCCAACCCGAACAGTGCGATCCAGGCAAGGAAGGGCAGCATCAGTTTCAGGTCGAAGCCACCGGCCAGTGCGATGATCGCGATGAAATACACCCCGATTCCCGGCGCGATCTCGATGAGGGTGAACAGCACATCGCGCACGGAGAGCGCCGTCTGCATCACCTTGGTCGTGACCCGGCCGGAGAACTCATCGGAAAAGAACGACAGGCTTTGCCGCAGCATCAGGCGATGGAAGTCCCAACGCAGCCGCAGCGGCAGGTTGATCGCCAGTACCTGATGCTGAACCATGGTGCGCAACGCGACCAGCCCGATGCTGGCCACCAGAATGATGCCGATGCTCCACAGCACCTGGCTTTCCTGCATGCCCGCGTCACCGCCGGCCTGCCAGGTCGACAGCAGGTCCACGACCTGCCCGAGGAAAGAAAACAGCCAGGCTTCGTAAATCGACACACCGGCACTGAGCAGCGCAAGCGCAAGCACATAACCGCGGGCGCCCCGTGTGCAGGCCCAGAGAAACCGAATCAGGCCTTCAGGTGGCGGCGGTACTTCGTCGGGCGGGAAGGGGTCGAGCCATTTTTCAAATGCGCGAAGCATGGTGATCTCCAAACAAACCAATCCAAATATTCTGGCATTAAAGCCTACTGGTGACGTAGTTCACGATTTTAATAGCCTGCGTAAGGTCATCAGACCGTCAATTCATCAGTCAGCGTGGCGCAAGTGATGCTCATCGGGCGTATTTCTGAGAAACTGGATCAGGACCGTGTCCAGGTCAAAAGCCCTGCATAATCCTCTTTTGCCTCATTCATTTTGAACCCGTCCGTAGAAAAGAGATTCTGTGGCCGTTGTCGGGAGATCCGTTTGCATACTGTTCCGGTGTTTCAAGGCGGTGATGAGCGCTTGTCTCATGTGCTGAGCGCGAGTGAGCGGCTGGTCATGGCAACATCGGTGGAAGAGGTCGTCGCTGTGCTTCGTGACACGGCGCGTGCCGCTGTCGAAGCGGAGGGCGTCGCGGTGGTCATTGAACATGGCGGGCGCTGTTCCTATGTCGCGGAGGATGCTGTCTCTCCGCTTTGGCAAGGTCAGACATTCCCGACCGACCACTGCATTTCGGGTTGGGTGATGCATCACGGTGAGACGGTTTCCATCCGCGACGTCCGGCTTGATCCACGTATCCCGCAGGACGCCTATGCGCCGACTTTCGTCCGTAGCCTCGTCATGGTGCCCATAGGCAGGCCTGTGGCGGTCGCAGCGCTCGGCGCCTACTGGTCGGAGGTTCGCACCCACGACCAGGATACGATCAAACGGCTGGAAAGCCTGGCGCGCCTGGCGACGATTGCCCTTGAGAATGCCCGCCTTACCCAGGCACGCAACCGCGCGGCGGCCCTTGGGTCTGCACAGAACCGCATCCTGAAACTGGCCGTCGAAGAGACGCCCCTCAACGTCGCGCTGGATGCAATCGTCCGCGAGGTGGAAGCACTGTCCACGTCCCGTTTCCTGGGAAGCATCCTGCTCCTGAGCGAGGAGGGCCAGCAACTGCAGCATTGCTCAGGACCTGGCCTTCCCGGCGCCTACCGTGACGCCGTCGAAGGTTTTGTCATCGCCCCGAGCGCAAGCTCGAGCAGCACCGCGTCATTTCAGGACGAGCCGGTGGTCATGTCCGACATCGCGCACGATCCGCTCTGGGCCGGGTTCCGCGAGCTGGCCATCGGGCATGGCCTGCACGCTTGCTGGTCAACGCCTATCCGTTCGGCGCGGGGCGATGTGCTCGGCACGTTTGTGATGTACCACCATGAACCGCGCGAGCCACTGTCGGCGGACATCGAGATCGTCGATTTTGTTGTTCAGACGGTCGGACTCGTCGTACACCGTGCCCGGGCCAAGGCCGCGATCCGGGTCAGCGAAGCACGCTACCGCCAGATCATCGAAGGCGCGGAGGACTTCGCGATCATGACGTTCGATGCGCAGGGAACCGTGACGAGTTGGAACAGTGGTGCCCAGCGTGTCGTCGGCTACAGCGCCGAGGAGGTAGTGGGTCGCACAGGCGACCTCTTCTACACAGACGCGGACCAGACCGAGCGTGTGTTTTACGGAGAACTCGACATCGCCCAGGATCAGGGCCGGGCCGTCAACGAGCGCTGGCACCTTCGCAAGAACGGCTCGCGCTTCTGGGGTTCCGGATTGATGATGCCGCTCGCCATGAACCATGGCGGCTTCGTGAAAATCTTCCGCGACCGTACGGCCGAGCACCAGGCGGAAGCGGCGCTGCAAGAGAGCGCCACGCGACTGCGCTTTTTTGATGAGCTCGACAGCCAGTTGGTTAACGTCCGCTCTGCCGAAGAGGCGATGCGCGTCGCGACCCGGCTGCTTGGGCAGGAGCTTAGCGTGTCACGCTGCGCCTACGCGGATGTCGACGTCGATCACGACCGGTTCTGGATTCGCAGTGACTACACTGCGCCCGGCATTCAGAGCTCGGTCGGAACGTACAGCCTGGACCTTTTCGGCCCCCGGACTGCGGATGACATGCGCGCTGGCTGTACGTTAATCATCCGCGACATGACGGCAGAGATAAGCCACGGCGGAGGTCTTGAGAGCTTTAGAGCCATCGGTGTCGACGCAATCATCTGTTGCCCGCTTGTAAAGGACGGCCGACTGACGGCCATGATGGCGGTTCATCAAGATCAGCCTCGAGACTGGTCACCGTCCGAGATCGCGCTGGTCAAGGAAGTGGTCGAGCGTTGCTGGGCGCATGTCGAACGGGTAGGTGCCGAAATGCGCCTGCGCGAAAGCGAGGAGCGACTGCGCCTTGCGGTAGAAAACGCCGATATCGGCTTCTGGGACGTGGATCTCGTTCATAACACGCTCATTTGGCCGCCACTGACCAAAGCGATGTTCGGCATCCGGGCTGACGTGCCGGTCACGATTCAGGACTTCTACGACGGTTTGCATCCCGAAGATCGAGAAGCAACGATCATGGCCTTCGCGGCAGCCGTCGACCCGGAACGGCGCGCGCTCTATGAGGTGGACTATCGCACGATTGGCAGGGAGGACGGCGTTGTTCGCTGGGTCGCGGCCAAGGGCCGTGCCGTATTCAATGCGGCCAACCGCTGCCTGCGCTTCACCGGCACGGTGGTTGATGTCACCGCCCGCAAGGCGGCTGAGGAAGAGTTGCGAGAGCTCAACGCCACGCTTGAAGCCCGAGTAGCCCAAGCCATCGCCGAACGCGAAGAGGTCCAACAGGCCCTACGCCAGAGTCAAAAGATGGAAGCCATGGGGCAGTTGACCGGCGGCGTGGCTCACGACTTCAACAACCTGCTTACGCCTATCGTTGGCACGCTCGACATGCTCCAGCGCAGAGGTGTGGGCGGCGAACGGGAGCAATGGCTGATCTCCGGGGCCTTGCAATCGGCCGACCGTGCAAAGACGCTCGTGCAGCGGTTGCTCGCGTTCGCCCGTCGTCAGCCGCTCCAGGCGGTCCCGGTCAACGTGGCAAAGCTGGTGAGTGATATGGGCGATCTCGTGGCCAGCACCACCGGCCCGCAAATCAAGGTCGTCGTCGATGCCCCGTTGGATCTGCCGGCGGCGATGGCGGATCCGAACCAGCTCGAGATGGCTCTCCTGAACCTCTCCGTGAACGCGCGCGACGCGATGATCGAGGGAGGCACGATGAGGATATCTGCAAGCATGGAAGCGGTCTTCAACGGTCACCGTTCGAAGCTTCCGACAGGCGAATATCTGTGTCTGTCAGTTGCAGACACCGGCGCGGGGATGGACGCAGCCACGCTTGCCCGGGCGGTGGAACCGTTCTTTTCGACCAAGGGTGTCGGGAAAGGGACCGGACTCGGCCTCTCGATGGTGCATGGGCTGGCATCTCAACTGGACGGCGCGCTGACGATTCAAAGCTCGCCCGGCCTGGGAACGAACGTGGAGCTTTGGCTTCCGCGCAGCATGGCCTTGCCGGCAGTGGCCTTGCGCATTATCGACGTTCCGGAGCGACAATCGGCGCATGGAGTCGTGCTGTTGGTCGACGATGAGGAGCCTGTACGTGCAAGCACTTCATACATGTTGGCCGAACTGGGCTACCACGTGATCGAAGCCGCTTCAGGCGAGGAGGCGTTGCACCTGCTGGACACCGGGCAGCCATTTGACCTGCTTGTCACGGACCACCTGATGCCTGGCATCAGTGGGACCGACCTAGCCAGGGTGGTCCGTACTTCCCGGCCCGGCACTGCGATTCTTCTCGTCTCTGGCTATGCCGAACGTGAAGGGATCGACCCGGAGCTACCGCGGCTTACCAAGCCGTTCCGAAAGGATGAGCTTGCGGCAAGCCTGTCCCAGGTCGGCAGCGAATCCCGGGACAGCCAAGGGCCTCGGGTCGGATCGGTTTTCTGAAACCATGAACCGAGCGCTCGGTTAGCGCTCTGCGAAGGTTTGGGGGCTGCAACGGGTTATCTTTCGAGAACGGGGCCGATAAGCGTCAGGCTGGAGTCATTTTCCTGGTGCTTCTTCAACGGCCTGATCGTTCGGTTGACCAGGCTTTCACGGTGTTAGCCGGTTTATCAGCGCATCTACCTCCTCACGGCCGGGAGCCGTCGCCGGCCCCCGGCGTGTGACCGCAATCGCCGCTGCCGCATTGGCGCGCAGGGCCGCCCGGTCGACGCTGCTACCCTTGGCCAACTCGGCCAGCAGCACACCTGCATGGGCGTCGCCAGCGCCATTGGTGTCGAGTGCCGTCACAGCAAAGCCGGGTATGTGTCGCGTCTGTCCAGCATGGTTGATCCAGCAACCTGCGGGGCCGTCACGAATCACTATGAGAGCATCGTCGCGCAGAAGGGCGGCCAGGCTGTGGAGGGCGTCGGCGGGTGTCTGGGTTTGCGTGAAACGCAGGGCTTCTTCGCGGTTGCTGGACCATACGCTGATCAATGGAAGTACGGCGTTTATCTCGGCGCCATTTACAGCATTAACCAATGGGCCTGGGTCGAATACCACCGCAGTGCCGCTGGGCAATCCGCTCAGCCAGGCAAGCAAGGCGGTCACCTTGTTTTTGTGTATCAGGCTATAGCCGCTGACAAATACGTAATCCTCGGGGCTGACCCGCACCCCGTGCAGGTCATCGGTGGACAAACCGCCTTCAGCGCCCACGTAGGAGATGAACGAGCGCTCGGCCGAGGCTTCCACCAAGGCAACGGCCAGACCGGTGTCTTCTCCGGGGACGGGCATCGTGGAAATCTCCACGCCCTCGTCGCGCATGGCCTGGCGAGCCAGGTCGCCGAAGCGGCCCTGGCCATGGCGGCCCAGGTAAACCGTGCGCAAGCCATTGCGGCAGGCAGCGGCCATGACATTGAAGCCGCCTCCAGTCTCGAATGTCGCGCTGGTGGCCAGTACGTCGCCCCCCGAAGACGGCAGGTGATCGATTGCCATGACGAGGTCGACCACCACTTGGCCGGTGTAGAACAATTTAGCGGGCATGGGCAGCCTCTTTGTTAAAGACACGGCGATCACGCGCCCCGCCGAGTAGCGCGTAAAGGCCTCCGGCGACAATGAAGGTCACGATCCAGCCCAGACCGTTATGGCCCAGCCAGGAATCGGCGAGCATGCCTTTGAACAGCACATGCTCCGGGGTAGTGGCCACAGTGGTGAAGCTGAAGCCGAGAACGATGGCCAATGCCCACGAGCCCAGCGCGCGCCATTCGACGCCGCCGCGATACCAGTAAGCGCTGCGTGGAGTCTGGTCCAGCAAGTCATTGGGGGAGTAGACGTGGCGGTGCAGCAGGTCGACGACAAAGATGCCGACCCACGCGGTAATGGGCACCGCCAGCATCGAAATGAACGTAATGAAGGGGCCGTAGAAGCTGTCGGCGATCAGCATGAAGTAGATCGAACCGGCAAAGATCGCGACGATATCGACGATTACCGCGTGTACTCGCTTGACCTTCAGGCCGAGGGTCAAGGTGGTCAGACCGGCCGAGTAAACCGACAGGTTGTTGGACAGTAACAGGCCGCCGAACGCAGTGATCAAATAGGGCACGGCCATCCAGGTGGGCAACATTTCGCGGATGGCGATGATCGGGTCAGTGGTTGAAGCCAGGTGATCGTTGCCCACCGACAGCAGGCCGCCGAGGGTGATCAGCAAAACCAACGGGATCCCTGCGCCAAACGCCGCTGAGGCCACCAGCCGGGTGGCCTTTACGCTGGCGTGCTGATAGCGCGACATATCGGCGCCCGCGTTGGCCCAGCCGATACCGGTGCCGGCGGCCATGGTGCCTACACCAATGATCATGGCACTCAGGGGCGCGGCAGGCGCGTTGAAGACCAGGCTCCAGTCGATGTGGGTGAGTAGAAAGCCGCCGACCACCAGGTTAAGAGCGCCAAAGAGGTACGTCGCCCATTTCTGGATGACCAGCAGGGTGGCATGGCCCAGGCCCGAGACGCTCAAGGTCAGCAGCACGAACAAGGCGATGAACACGAGGGTCAGGCCAGGTGAGTTTTTCGCCTCCACGGGGGTGCCGAAAAGGATCGCGAACAGTGACAGCAAGACGAACGCGGCGGTTGTGGTATTGACCGTTTCCCAGCCCAGGCGCGACATCAGCGAAACCAGGGTAGGCCCGATGTTGCCTCGCACCCCGAAGATGGCCCTGGACAGCGTCAGGCTGGGCGCACGACCGCGCCGCCCGGCAATGGAGATAACGCCCACCACGGCGAACGAGCCAGCGGCACCGAGGATAGCGACGATAACTGCCTGCCAGATGGCCAGCCCCTGAAACGCGACCAGAGTAGCCCCGAGCGGCAATCCGAGGATGCTGATATTGGCTGCGAACCAGACCCAGAACAACTGCAATGGATGGCCGTTGCATTCATTTTCAGGGACCGGCTCGATGCCACGGGTTTCCAGCTGACCTGCACCTTGCGAGGTGGGCGATGTGTTCATTTGCGTTGCTCCTATTGCCTTTATTTTGGTTGTGGCAGTACGTAAGCAGGTGCAATCCAGTGCAAATAGGCTATCCAAAGCCGGGTCAGCCTGACGGCCACCCGGAGAGCCGGGGGGCGAGGGTGATCTCGTTTCAGTGGGCGAGCAGCGCTCGGCCCATCAATCGGTGCGTAGCACCAGCAAGTGTTCGACCAAGGGGGCGAGGTCGAGGGTGTTGACCGCATCAAGTTGCTCGATCAACGCTGCCGGCCAGGCGTGCATGCCGTTACAGGCACCCAGCATGGCACCGAGAATGGCGGCAATCGTGTCAGTGTCGCCGCCCAGGCTCGCCGCCATGCACACCGCGTCGAACGGGCTGAGCGTGCTGCTCGCCACTCGGTGGGCGAGGGTGAAGGCCGCAACCACCGATTCTTGTGAGGCGACCGAAGTGCCAATCACATCATGCACTCGGTCGGCCAGTTGCTCGTCCGTGCAGTCGGCGCAAAGCGCCTTGGCCCAGTAAATGCGCGCGGCGATACGTCCACCCGCAACCCAATGGCCATGGCGTTCGGCACTCAGGGCCACCTCCGCGCCTGTCTCCAAAGCGTCAGCCAGGGACGCGCCATTGATCCCGGCGGACACCACGGCCGCGACCGCGGCTGCGCTGGAGATGCCCAGCGTGGTGTTGTGGGTGACCTGACAGGCCTGCACCACCTGCGTCAGAAACGCCTCGCGGTTGCCCACATTGGCCGCGATGCCTACCGGGGTGATCCGCATGGCCGCGCCGTTGGTGGTGCCGAAGCGGCCGGCCTCTTCAGGGCTGTGGCCATTAAGGATCATTTCAATCGCACGTTTGGTCGAAGGCCCCAGCAGGTCGTGGGAGCCCTTGGCTTTCATCGCGGCTTCCCACTCGATCAGGCTGTGAGCCAGCGCCGTTGGGTCGATGCTACCGCCGCCAGCCACCAGCAGATGAGCCACCAGGATGGCCTGTTCGGTGTCATCGGTGATGGCGCCGGCTGGCATATTGGGTGCTATCGGCTGGTCGGCATCGGCGCCGATCAGCGTACTGATACGGCCATAGCGTTGCAGGATTAACGCGCGCGGCAGTGATTGCGTCGGCATGCCCAAAGCGTCGCCCAGGGCCAGGCCATAAAAAGCGCCCAGGCCTCGGTCTTGCAGAAATGCTGTGCTCATATGGAGGATCCGAAGGCGAGATGAAGGCGAAAATGCACGGGATCCAACAGGCTCTCTACGTGCTCCATAAACCGTTCACGGCGGTCAAAGGTCGTGCGCACGGCCTTGAGAAACACCGTGCCCGGGTCCCGCGCCAGCAGCCTGGCGTCTTCGCGATTCAAAGGCTCTGCGCCGATCCATTGGTCGCCCTTGTCGCCAATAAAACCATGAGCGGCCATGGTCACCGTCAGTGACTGTTCCAGCAGGCCCTGTTGCGGCAGATTTTCCAGGCCATCGACCGCTGGAATCAAGGCCCGCTCCAAGGAAACGATACTGCCATCGGCGGCGATACGGCGGCGGTCCAGAGCCACCAGGCTGGAGGTGCCCAGGCGCACTTCCAGGTCTGGCCGTTGCACCGCTACCAGACGCAGGATTTCCGTACGCACGCTGGCGCCAGTGTCGGCCAAGGCTTGGGCCCAGCCGGCGTGCTGGTCCAGGCTAAAACCATCGTAGGTGACAATCGAGCCCACACCGGTCTGGGTGGCAATGAAGTTACGCCGCTTGAGCTCGGACAACGCTTCGCGCAGCGTGCCTCGGCTGACATTAAACTCCTGGGCCAGAAGATTTTCCCCGGGCAGCAGGGCACCGGAGCTCATCTGACCGCTTTCGATACGGCGGATCAGCTCGGTGACAACCTGGGTTTTTTTGTCGAATCGAACCTGTCTAGTCATGTACATTTTATAGAGCCAGTCTGGACCTGAATGCAAGGTCTTTTTGCATGCCAACCGGCGATGCGACGCATCGGCGCACGGGGTGACTGGTTTCATCCTCTCTGGAATCGGCAGCGTGTGATTTGTCGTGAGAGGCTGGTGGACTGTGGATTGGGGCATCCTTTTAAAGCCATCCCAAGCGTGCCCTCAGATACGCCCACAAACTGGAAGTGAATGGAACTCCACGTTCTTATAGAAAGACAAAAACGATCAGATAAGCTGATTGCCCGACGCCCCCTAAAGACTATCCGGATCCCCAAAAAACATTTTGACTTGGCTCTAGGACGGTGTTTTCAGGCGGAAAAATTCAAATGTGCCCCCAGTTTTGCCCCCAGTAGCGCGGGATATGCGGGCGATCGAGATTGGCGATCTCTGAGGCGGAGCAGGGTGGTCGTCGATGGCTTTCAATGTACGTCAGACTCGGCTTGCACGGGGGATGCCTGGATGATTGGTCGCCTAGGGCAGGGCACCAAGCGCCTGGTAGGTGGGTAGGGTACAACTTGACTATCGACTCGGTAATTTCCGCCCGGTCTGGGCTGATCGGAGCGGTACCATTGATAGGTTGGTGGATGAGAGGACACGGGTGCATCCAGTGCCTTACTATGCCCCAACTGACATAGCGTTTCTTCCATTCATGGCCAAATTCTTTCCAGCACTCGATCATGCGGAATTCCGCAGCAAAGGCGAATTTACGCTTTTTCAGGAACTAGCGGCACTTGACGATGGGTTTGTCGTCATCCACTCGCTACCTTGGCTACGCGGCCGGACAAAGCGGGTGTACTCGCAGGATCTGCAGCACTACCTGCGAGTTTCCTTAGAGAGGATGCACCTGTCTGGCGAGGTGGACTTCGTAATCTTACATGCGGAACTGGGTATGCTTTGCATAGAGACGAAGTCAGGTTTGTATCAGCCGTCGGGCGTTCGATTTATTCACGAACGTGACGGTTATGAAATCGATCCTCTGAATCAGGTCAAGGACAACGCTTTCGTTCTCGTCGATATGTTGCAATCGTGGCAGATGAAGTGCCCAGTCGGTTACGCAGTGCATTTTCCAGACTTCGATCTGGAGAGTTCGCAAATCGCCAGTGCATACGTGCCGCTCGACCGGCAGTTGCCCGACGGTATTCTAATCCTCCAAAAGCACCGTCAGGACATGCCTTCGCGCATCGTGCAATTGATGGCGCACTGGAAGTCCGCACTGAACTACAACATCAAGGATAATTTCAGCCATGAAATCAAACAATTTCTCGACTCCGTCTGGCCGCGGGAATTACGGGAAGGGGCTCTTGGCCGGAAAATCGTTGCGGACAGCGAGTTGTGGCTTCAATTAGACAAAAAGCAGGCGAATCAGGTGGCATTGTGCGTCGACTCTGATCGAAGGTTGATCGCGGGGTTTTCGGGCAGCGGCAAGACGTTGATAGCGCGTTCTCTTGCTGAGCAGTTTGTCGCTCGGGACCTCAAGGTACTGTTCCTTCTGAAGAACCGCCAGATTACGCATAAGGTGGCCGCTCAATTGAGCCAGTTTGGCCGGGCCGTGACAGTTCAAACCTTTCATTCCTACTGCGAGTCCCAGGGCAAGCGGAACAGGGAAAACAGCTCCGGCGAGCCCAACTATGACGAGCATCACCTGGCCCTGCATGGGTCGGTAGATGATCAGTACGCGGCGTTGATCGTCGATGAGGCCCAGGCGCTCAATGAGGCCGATCACTTGGCGCTGCGCGACCATTTCGCCAACGCACGCAAGTTCGTTTTTGCTGATGAGCTCCAGGTACTACCCGGGATCGAAAAAGGCAGTTCCTATCGATTTCTGGAGGATACCTATGGCGAGCGATTCTTCTATCTGACAACGGTCTACCGGAATCCCGGAGGCATCACTCAGACGATGATGGAGATGCTACCGCCACGACATGAGGTGAATTGCCCTCGGCCGATCTCCGTGGAGGACTTGTGCAGAAGCATTAGCTGGGATGTTTCCAAGACAATCCAGACCATGACGGCGAACCTCGCTAAATCCGGTGTCATGAACGAGGACTTGATCGTGCTCAGTCAGTTCTCCTCGTCGCTTGAGGAGATCGGTGTTCCACGCTCCACTATCTCGGCGTATCGCGGTATGGAGGCGCCAGTCGTCATCGTCGTAGCAGGCTTCGAAATGGATGACATTACATTGGCTTGCGCTCTCGGACGAGCCACGACCCGTGCCTATATCATCGTGCCTATTGAACTGCTTGTGGGTCAGAGCAGCGTAAAATCAGATTTCCTTCGCAAAGGTTTGGAGAATATTGATCGCAAATCAGTGCTCGATCAGGATGCCCGTGCTCCGGCCCCACGGTTTATCGTTAACAGAATGCGGAAATACGCCGACTTGGGCGGAAGACACGAAATCTTCGGCGAAGGATTTGTTTACGCAAGCCGATGGAGGCGATGGGTATATGAAGGCGGCGCCAGATGGAGCAATCGCGGAGTTCAGCTTTGGGGCTGGTGGATATCGCTATCGACAGGTCTTTCCATAGCTGGAATCGACTTTGTGCGTAATGAACTGACAGAGGGCTATCTCAAGCCCTGCACCGAATGCAATACGATGACACCGCATAACATGTACGGTGCGTGTCTGACTTGCCTCGCAGAACCATTGGACGAGGCCAATGTTTTTGAGATCGCCCAGCAGGCGGTTGAATTGGGGGCTGCGCGATCAATGAAGCGGGGGCAATCTTTAATCAAGGTGGCGGCACTGGTCGGCAATTTTGAATTTCCGCGCTCTAATGACCCTGTGTATGGGATTACTGAAGTCCCTGTCCTATTCCTCGCCACTACGATCGTCGAGTTTCGGATGCGCAACGAGGCGACCGTTGCCACCAAATCCCAAGTAGTACAATGGTTGCGGGAAGGGTTGGTACCCAGTGATTTAGATGACTCCATCGAGAGCCTTGCGGGCCGAACAATAGGCAGTCTCTGCGGGCAGAAGCTCATGGTGAAGATTGAGGCCGGCAAGTACCGACTAACCAATCCTCAATAGCCTCGTAAAGGTGGGGCTCCTTGAGTCTCCGGTCTGCCTGGTCAGATCTAGGTCTCAAGTTTTCGATAAAGCTGCGCTGCTCAACCGTAATTTTGAGATCTCTTGCCCTTGGAAATAAAGGTCGCGTTGAACGCTGGAACATCTTTGAATTATCAACTTTTCCGGAGCCTTGACTGTCAGATGAAAGGCTAGTTTTACCAACTCTGGGGCGATCACTTCATCGTTGCCGTTGAAGTTCGGTTCCTGGTTTGCATGGGAAGTGTCAGCCCCTCCGATTTTGAGTTGCTCGGACAGAGCTAACGCGAGAATGCTAATTAACTAATTGATTTTTAACGATTAATTCCTTGGGTGGAAAACGAGTCTGTACGGAGGTGGTGTTGTTCGCTCATCGATTCCAGTGTCCACCGTTCCGCTGAAAGCTTCAGGCCGGTCTATCGAATCGCAGAGTGTCCGGTCGGAGCTATCCTCATCAATAGCCCACTTGGCCCAAGGCTGGGGGCATCCTTTCAAACCATCCCAAGCATGCCCTCAGATATGCCCCCAATGTAGCAATACACTGGAAGTGAATGGAGCTCCATGGTTTGTGGAAAAGGCAGAAATGATCAAACTGAACAGCCTGCCCGACGACGCCTACAGACTCTCAGGGTCGCCAAAAAACATCTGAATCCGCGACCGCAACCAACGCTCCCCCGGGTCATTATCCTGCGCGCCGCGCCAGGCCATGTGCAGTTCGAAGGTTCGGGTTTCAATCGGCAGGTCTTCAGCGCGTACGCCTCCTGCTGCGGTCAGCACTTGTGCGGCGTAGTCCGGAACGGTGGCGACGATGTCGGTGCCGGTGAGCAGTGTGGCCAGGCCGTTGAACTGTGGCACGGCGAGGACGACGTGACGTTTGCGGTCCAGTTTCTCCAGGTGCTCGTCGATGAAGCCGCTGAGGTCGCCGGCGAATGACACCAGTGCGTGGGGGCGTGCGCAGAAGTCGTCGAGGCTCAACGGGCCGGGTATCGAGTCGGCGCGCAACAGTTGTGGCTTGCTTCTGCGCAATACCTTGCGTTTGGCATTGGCGGGCAGGTCCTGGGTGTAGCTGACACCGACCGAGATTTCCCCGGAGGCCAGCAACGGCGGCATCAGGATGTAATTGACCCGCCTGACGACCAGCACGATTCCCGGCGCTTCGGAGCGCAAGCGCTTGAGCAGGGTCGGCAATAATGCAAATTCGACGTCGTCCGACAGGCCGATGCGAAACACCGAGGTGCTGGTGGCCGGGTCGAACTCCGATGCCCGGCTGACCGCTGTCGAAATGGAGTCCAGCGCCGGGGAGAGCAGGGCGAAGATTTCCGTAGCGCGGGCGGTCGGCTCCATGCTGCGACCGGTGCGCACGAACAGCGGGTCGTCGAACAGCCCACGCAGGCGAGAGAGCGCGGCGCTGATGGCTGGCTGGCCGAGAAACAGTTTTTCCGCCGCACGCGTGACGCTGCGTTCATGCATCAGGGTTTCGAAAACGATGAGCAGGTTGAGGTCGACGCGACGCAGGTCGTTACGATTCATGCGGAGTATCTCGGGCCATTTGTCGGTTGAGGACGTGAGCAGGGTGCGATAGTACGAGCAAATGCTGCCGAGGCGCAGCGAAAATTGACAATCAGGTCGCGGAATTTGCGCACGGCTTGCAATGTTTCGTCGACATGCGAACAATGGCGACCATTATGCCTAAGGCGTCAAGACGCTGTCTGGCCGCGACATCCAGCTCACAGGACACAATCGATGACAGGCATGTCGACTATTAATAGCCACCGATGGTGTTGCCGGCAATGCCCGGATAAAGTTTGTGGCATCAAGGTTCACCAGGCGAGGTTCTAAATGTCCCGCACGATCCGTTTTCACCAGTTTGGCCCGGCCGAGGTGCTCAAGCTCGAAGAGCAGCCTGTCGCGTCGCCTGTATCCGGCGAGGTGCAGGTGCGCGTCCAGGCCATCGGTGTCAGCTGGTACGACGTTCTCTGGCGGCAAAATCTCGCGTCCACTCAGGCCCGGCTGCCTGCCGGTCTGGGTTATGAGATGGCGGGCGTGGTCACCGCGCTTGGCGATGGGGTCGATGACCTGCAGGTCGGCGACAAGGTGGCCAGCTTTCCGGCGGCCGACGCCAACCAGCACCCGGTCTACGGCGAGTCCATCGTGTTACCGCGTCGTGCGCTGACTCGTTATCCGGACATCCTGACACCGGTCCAGGCCAGCGTGCATTACACGCCGTATCTGGTGGCGTATTTCGCCTATGTCGATCTGGCGCGCATCAAGGCTGGCCAGACCGTGCTGGTCACCGACGCCAGCCATTGTTCTGGTCCGGCGTTCGTGCAACTGGGCAAGGCGTTGGGCGTCCGCGTCATTGCGGCCACCAAAACGGACGATGCCCGTGAGTACCTGCTGTCGCTGGGTGCCGACAAGGTTGTGGTCACTGAAGAGCAGGACCTGTTGATGGCGATCAACAAGTACACCGACAACCGTGGTGTCGACGCAGTCTTCGACGGCCTCGGCGGCCCGCAGATGTCGATCATGGGCGACGTGCTTGCACCCCGTGGCAGCCTGGTGCTGTATGGCCTGCAAGGCGGCAATCAAACGCCGTTCCCGGCCTGTGCCGCCTTTCAGAAGAACATCCAGTTTTACGTGCATTGCCTGGGTAACTTCACCGGTAAGCCTGAGTTGGGGATTACGCAGGATCAAGAAGCACTGCAGCGTGCATTGCAGGACATCAACCAGATGACCGCCGACAAGGTGCTGAAGCCGTTGCAAACACGCAGCTTCCCGTTCGAGCACGTGGTGCAAGCGCACCGTTACATGGATGTCTGCCCGATTGGCGGGCGTGCGGTGCTGGAAGTCGAGTCGGTCTGAATCGGTACGCCGTCCTGGTCGCAGTTGTTGTCTTGAAAGCCTTCCGTCCGGAAGGCTTTTTGCATTTAGCGTCGGAATAAACCACTGTTAATCACTATTTTCAGCGGGCCAGGCGTCAGGGGCTGGAGAGTTCCGAGGGGCATGAAGTTGTATCGTTTTTTCAGTTGAGGTGGAGGGTTTATTCGGGTTTATCAAGTCTGTCAGTGAGGGTGTTGTGCAGTAGGCGTTTCCTACAGGTCATGACGAAGACTTGAACTGGACAAATGATAAAGCGTGCCGCAAAGCCTTGGCTGGGTTGCCTGCAAGGCGCAAGCTGACAAATATTAAATAACCGGGATGTTAATGAACTCATCGCGCGGATAAACAGCAAGTTTAAGATAAGTATAATAATCGCAAGCGTGTACGCTTTTCAAAAGCAAACTGTATATTGTAATTATCCTGAGGGTCCTGATAATACTTCGGTCATTATTACTCAGGGAATGAGTCATGCCCGACCACACACTTGATTGTCAGCCTGATGTTCGATGCTGTGCCCGCGCCTTGTTGTGTTTTGAACGACAGGCAGGTGACGCACAATGAGCTCCATTCACGAACAAGCCATGAATTACGTCTACCAACAAGTGCTGCAACGTGTCTTGGGGTATTTCACGCGTGCGGAACGAACAGCGCTGCAGTTGTTGATTCAGCGGTTGATTGTTGCGGCTGGCGGGATCGAGCGGATTTCCGGTTTCAAGGTGTTGGTGCCCTTTGGCGGTGGCAAAGACAGCGCCTATACGCTGGCTTTTTTACGCGCTGCTCAGTTGAGCATTGCCTGTCGATCGCCGGGTACGTTCAGCTTGCGGGTCGCCAATCGGCGTCACGCGGGCATGACGCCAGCGGTCATGGACAATATCCACCGTACGTATTCCGCGTTGTTTCTTTATGACGACCCCCGTGTCGAAATGCTGGTGATCGACAATCAGTACACCCAGGCCTTCGAGCCGGACCTGCCTTTTTCCAGCGCAGGCCGGGAGCAGAATCGCCTGGACATGTTGCTGGGCGGTCATCTGTCCGCAGGAGACGCCCGCACCACGTTTTGTAACGCCTGTTATCTGGGGAGGGCGGAGTTTCTAGGGCGTGCGCTGAGCTGGGGCAACGGTGTCGATGCGGTGGTCAGTGGCGATTCGCGCAGGGAGCAAAAGCAGTACATCACCTGGATCATGCGGCTGGCCCAGCGCACCGGGCAATACTCGGGCAGTTGGGGCAGCCAGACCCTGAGCGGCGTGCTCAAGGTAATCGACACCATCGGCCAGGCCTATTATCACGAGCTGTACGGGGAGGGCGATGAAGGCCCGCGAGCGCCGCGCCCCAACGCCTACCCGGAGAAGGTCAGTACACCCGCGTTTATCACCATTGCCGATCTGGTCAGCTGCAAGGCAGACGAACACTGGACCCTGCTCACCGAGTTTCTGGATTTCCGCTTCGACGATCTGTCGTTCAGCTTCAGTGAGTCGGATTGCGCCAACCCTCTGCTCATGGCCCACATGCGCGGCCTGAACGCTCAACATGTGCAAGGGCGTCATTACGCAGACGGGATAGCCGAGTACCTGCAACTGGCAACGTCGCTGATGCGCAGAAAGCAGATGCCGAAACGACTGGTCGATCAGGCGCTTGGCGCTTATGCCGGTCGAGCGCGTATCGACGCGCGTCGCGAGCTGGCGTCCAGCTTCGCTCAGGACGGGTTCGGTCTGAACGAGGCTCAACTGGTCTGCATGCTGTTCTCGCCATTTGTGAATCAGGGCGACGGCCTGGAGTCGTTTCTGCGTCGCTGTCATCCCGGCATGCTGGTCGCGCTGCCGGATCTGCACAAAGCGCTGTCAGGCTCGACTGCCCCGGATCAGGTGATGCAATGGCTGGTGGAAATCAGCGGCTTGAGTCTCAAATCATTGCAGAATCTCTACGGCAAGCAGCGGGTGGACTTCGCTGACGATCACTCGATCATTGCCCGTATACGCGCTGCCGACCCTGATAAACGGCGAATCATGACCGTTGACCCGTCTACCGGTCAGGCCGTGGCCGAAGTGCTTTCCGGACGCTGAGCCGGGTCAGACCACGACCATTGACTGCATCCGCTGTACGCCATGTTGAATTTTCCGAAGCCTGTTGGGGCTGATCGCCGGATGGCCTTTCATGAACAATAAACCGGATTTCGCCTATCAGGCGGTGTATCGCTATCTCGTGCGTCTGGTTGACCAGGAGCAAGGCGGGCAGGCGTTCAAGTTGCCGTCTCTTCGCCAGTTGGCACAGCGGCTGTGTGTTTCGATCTCCACGGTACAAAGTGCGTATTCGCTGCTGGAGAAAGAAGGGCGGGTCTATTCGCTGCCCAAGTCTGGCTACTATTCTGCACCGCGTAGCGAGGAAGGGCATGCAGTGCGCGATGACGAAGGCGACTTGTTGCATGCCTTGCAACATAACGCCTGGCACCCGGGCATGGTGCTGCTGGGCAGCGATGAGCCTACGCTGCTGCATCCACTGGACAGCCCGCTGGTGGCGATGGAACGCGAGTTGATTCGGCACTATCCACGCCCTCGGGCGGCAGGCTTTCAGCCCTTCGGCGAACCGGAATTGCGCACCGCACTGGCGGCCCGTTACACCCGTGATGCGCAGCACTGCTGGCACGCCGAACACGTCTATATCACGCCTGACCTGCCAGGGGCGTTCAAGGCTGTCCTCGAAACCCTGGGGTTGCGCGGCGCGAGTGTACTGGTGGAATCGCCCTGTGCCTGGACGTTGTTGCATTTGCTGCAATCATTTGACATTCAGGTCGTCGAATTGCCGTTGAGTCAGACGGGCAGCCTCGATCCGGAGCAGCTTGATCAATTGTTGCAGAGGCACCCCATCCGTCTCGCTGTGTTGCCTTCGGTGCTGAACCCGGTTCGAGGCAGCGTTCGACTGCCGAACAATAACCAGGCGATTGCCAACGTGCTCAATCGCCACAAGGTATGGGTGCTGGAAAATGACAGCCATAGCGCGCTGCGGTTTGTTCCAGCCCCAGTCCATTTGCGTCACCTGATTGACCCACAGCGCCTGGTGATCATCGGTGCGTTCGACAAGAGTCTGGGGCCTGAAGCACCTTATGGTTATCTGCTGTGCAAAAACCCTGACGTGCAATGGCAGCGGTATTTTCTGCTGCGGGCGTTCAGGCTGCCCCCGGTTCGCCAGCGGGCCATCGCAAGGCTCTCCGGCAATGGACGTCTGGATGCGTACCTTAAGGCGTTGCGGCATGTTCTGGTCATGCGCATGCAGGCCATGACCCGGCAACTGGATGAGCGGCTGGACGGGCTGCTGCGCTATGAGGTGCCTGAAGGTGGCTGCGGAATCTGGGCCGAAAGCATGCATCGGGTTGATATGCGCCAGGTGTGCCATACGCTGTTGGCCAAACGCATCGTCATGACGCCGGGTGAGCTGTTCAGCCGCCAGGACACTTACGGGCAACATCTGCGCATCAGCTACGCCATTGACTGGAGTGAGGCTCCGGCCATATTGCTGACTGAGCTGGCACAGGCCTTGAGGAGTGCGCGTCTGTCTTGACCCGTGGTCTGACAGGCCGTCGATCCATTTGTATTTGCCAGACAGGATTCAAGGCTGTTAACTGGACGCCTGTCCAGTACTGACATCAACGGCTATTTTCTGCAGTGACCCTTATTGCCCCTCCAGATCCTGATCGCGTACACGACGTCGGCAGCCATTCGCCCACACGTTATGAGGTAGCCGTGCGCGCGTTGTGCGAGTTCACGGCCAAGGCAGGCGATCTTGACCTGCGCTTCACGCCGTCGCCGACCGCTCAGGAAGGTATTGCCGGGCACCGTACGGTGGCTTCGCGGCGTGGCGCCGATTATCAGGCCGAGCTGTCGTTGACGGGGGACTACCGCGAGCTGACGGTGCGCGGCAGGGCGGACGGCTATGACGCAGGCCGCAACCAGCTGGAAGAAGTGAAGACTTATCGCGGCGAGCTGGACGCCATGCCGGCCAACCATCGTCAATTGCACTGGGCGCAAGTGAAGGTCTACGGCTGGCTGCTTTGCCAGCGTTTGCAGCTTGAGGAAGTGACGCTGGCGCTGGTGTATTTCAATATCGTCAGTGAGCAGGAAACCCTGATTCGTGAGCCGTTCAGCGCCGCGACCCTGCAACAGTTCTTCGAACAGCAGTGCGCGTTATTCCTTGGCTGGGCACAACAAGAGCTGGCGCACACCCGAGCACTTCATGAGGCGCTGGGTGATCTGAAGTTTCCTCATGCCGCGTTTCGCACCGGGCAGCGGGTGCTGGCCGAGTCGGTGTACAAGGCGGTGAGCACCGGCTGTTGCCTGATGGCTCAGGCACCCACGGGCATCGGCAAGACCGTGGGCACACTGTTCCCGTTGCTCAAAGCGGTACCCGGTCAGAAGCTCGACAAGGTTTTCTTCCTGACGGCCAAGACCCCGGGACGTCGATTGGCGCTGGATGCACTGGGGGTGATCAGACACAGTGCGCCTGAACTCAAACTGCGGGTGCTGGAGCTGGTGGCGCGGGACAAGGCGTGTGAACACCCCGACAAAGCCTGCAATGGGGAGTCCTGTCCGCTGGCCAAAGGGTTTTACGACCGCCTGCCTGCGGCTCGCTCGGCTGCGCTGGCGTCGCCCTGGCTGAATCAGGCGGGTGTTCGCAGCGCGGCTTTGCTGCATCAGGTGTGTCCTTACTACCTGAGCCAGGAACTGGCGCGTTGGGCCGACGTGGTGATCGCCGATTACAACTATTATTTCGACCTGAGTGCGCTGCTGTTCGGCCTCGGTCAGCTCAACCAGTGGCGTGTCGCGGTGCTGGTCGATGAAGCGCACAACATGGTCGAGCGAGCACGGCAGATGTACAGCGCCAGCCTGGATCAGAGCCAGTTGAAAGCCTTGATCCAGATTGCGCCCGAACCGGTGAAAAAAGGCCTGCAGCGCGTGGATCGGCAATGGAATGCCCTGCACAAGGCGCAGCCGGGTGCCTATCAGGCTTACCCGGCGGCACCGGAGAAGTTCATCAACAGCCTGAACCAGTGCATTTCGACCATCGGTGATCATTTCAACGAGCACCCGCAGGCGGTAGATGGCACGTTGCAGGGGTTTTATCTGGAAGCCATCGGGTTTGCGCGGATCGCCGAGCTGTTCGATGAGCATTTCATCTTCGATATCGCCCGGCGCGAGGCGGGCGGCAAGCGCGTGCTGTCCCGCCTGAGCCTGCGCAATGTGGTGCCCGCACGCTTCATTCGTCCGCGTCTGAGCGCAGCACGCAGCACGGTGTTGTTCTCCGCAACACTCAATCCGCGGCATTACTACTCGGACCTGTTGGGGCTGCCGGCCAATACGGCGTGGATCGACGTGGAGTCACCTTTCCATCACGATCAACTGGACGTGCGCATCGTCAGCCGTATTTCAACCCGTTTCACGCACCGTCAGGCGTCGCTGGCGCCGATTGTCGAGCTGATGGCAGCGCAGTTTAAGAAGCTGCCGGGCAATTATCTGGCGTTTTTCAGCAGCTTCGACTACTTGCAACAAGTCGCCGAGCTGATGACGCGCACGCATCCGCACATCACCGTGTGGCAACAGGCACGAGGGATGGACGAAGGCGAACGGCAGGCGTTTCTGGAGCGTTTTACCCCCACCCGTCAGGGCATCGGCTTTGCGGTATTGGGGGGCGCTTTCGGCGAAGGCATCGACTTGCCGGGCGAACGCCTGATCGGCGCCTTCATTGCCACGCTGGGGCTGCCTCAGCTCAACCCGGTCAATGAGCAGTTCAAGCAGCGCATGGCTGCACTGTTCGGCGCGGGCTACGACTACACCTACCTGTACCCCGGCGTACAGAAGGTTGTGCAGGCCGCGGGGCGGGTGATTCGCAGCCAGAGTGATCGTGGTGTGGTGATGCTGATCGATGACCGCTTTGCCGAAGCCAAGGTGACACGGCTGTTTCCGGCGTGGTGGCGGCCCGAAACCTCAGAGGCTTAGGGATCGATACCCGAGCGTCGCTGTCGAACTGCCAGTAAACTGCCGCACTGATCATGGTTTTGGCTGTGGCAGCCTTTCTTTATTTTTTCGATGTTCGATGTGTTCATGGAGGTGGTATGAGTCTCAGTCCTTTCGCCGGCAAGCTGGCACCTGCGCAGTTACTGGTCGATATTCCGAGACTGGTCACGGCTTATTACACCGGCCAGCCCGATGCATCCGTGCCTGCTCAGCGCGTGGCGTTTGGCACGTCCGGGCATCGCGGCACCTCGTTCGAACTGGGCTTCAACGAATGGCATGTACTGGCCATCAGTCAGGCAATCTGCCTGTACCGCAAGGCCAACGGTATCGATGGCCCGCTGTTCCTGGGTGCCGATACCCATGCGCTGTCCACGCCTGCCGCCGCTTCTGCCCTTGAAGTGCTGGCTGCCAACGGTGTGCAGGTGATGATCTCCGAAGGTGACGAGTACACGCCGACTCCGGCGGTGTCCCACGCCATCATTTGCTACAACCGTTGTCGCACATCGGGCCTGGCTGACGGTATTGTCATCACGCCTTCGCACAACCCGCCGCAAAGCGGTGGCTTCAAGTACAACCCGCCCAATGGTGGCCCGGCCGACAGCGATATCACCAAGTGGATCGAGAACAAGGCCAACGAACTGCTGGCCGAGAAGATCAAGGGCGTATCGCGCATCAGCCATGAAAAAGCCTTGCGGGCCGATACAACCCATCGCCATGACTACGTCAACACCTACGTGGCTGACCTGAAAAGCGTCATCGATCTGGAGGCCATCCGTGATTCGGGCCTGCGTCTGGGCGTCGATCCGCTGGGCGGAGCCGGGGTGAATTACTGGGCGGCAATTGGCGAGCATTACGGCCTGAATCTGGACGTGGTCAACCAATTTGTCGACCCCACCTTCCGTTTCATGACGGTGGACTGGGACGGCCAGATTCGAATGGACCCGTCCTCCAGCCATGCCATGCAGGGCCTGATCGGCCTCAAGGATCGTTATCAGGTGGCGTTTGCCTGTGACCCTGACCACGACCGTCACGGCATCGTGACCCCGACCGGTGGGCTGATGACGCCCAACAGCTACCTCGCTGTGTCTATCGATTATCTGTTCCAGAACCGCCCTGACTGGCGCGCTGATGCAGCGGTCGGCAAGACCGTGGTCAGCAGCGGCATGATCGATCGTGTCGCCGCACGCCTGGGGCGCCGCCTCTATGAAGTGCCGGTGGGCTTCAAGTACTTCGCTCAGGGGCTGTTCGAGGGTTCGTTGGGCTTCGGCGGTGAGGAAAGCGCCGGCGCTTCGTTCCTGCGTCGCGACGGTTCGGTCTGGACCACCGACAAGGACGGTCTGATCCCGGCGCTGCTGGCCGCAGAAATGACCGCCCGTACTGGTCGCGACCCAAGCGAGATCTACAAAATCATGACCGAACAGCTCGGCGAGCCGTTCTCGACCCGTGTCGACGCCAAGGCCAACCCGCAGCAGAAGGCACTGCTGAGCAAGCTGTCGCCGGAGCAGGTCACGTCCACCGAGCTGGCAGGCGAGCCGATTCAGAAAGTGCTCAGCCATGCACCGGGCAATGATCAGGCGTTTGGCGGCGTGAAAGTCATGACTGAAAACGGCTGGTTTGCAGCGCGCCCGTCCGGCACCGAAGACATCTACAAGATCTACGCCGAGAGTTTTGTCAGCGAAGATCACCTCAAGCGTCTGGTGGCAGAAGCTCAGGTGCTGGTAGACGGGGCTATTTCGCCTAAGTAATCACTGTTCTGGTCAAATGCCTGAAAAACCTCGAACCTCACAAGGTTCGGGGTTTTTCAGCGTTTGAGGTGGGTCAATCGCGATAGAAGACTTGCACCAGGTGGTAACCGAACTTGCTTTTGATCGGCCCGTGTACGACGCGTAACGGCTTTTTGAAGATCACCTGATCGATAGCGCCGACCATTTGCCCCGGCCTGACTTCCCCCAGGTCGCCGCCACGTTTTCCGGACGGGCAGCTAGAATGTTTCCTGGCCAGCACGTCAAATGCCTCACCCTTGGCGATACGCTGTTTGAGCTGCTCGGCCTCTTCGGCGGTCTTCACCAGAATATGGCGGGCTTGGGCTTTCATGTCGCAATATCACCTGTCGCAAAAGGCTGCCATTATGCCTGCCATTGGCAATTGATGCCCAGACAGGTCGCACGCGGCTGGCAGCCGTGTCCCGCGTCATGCGTGCCGTCGTTACGGCTTTCCGTTTTTACTTTATTTGCACGGTATTGATTATGGATTTCCCGGCGTTGTTGAAGATTCTGGCCAGCCAGGATGGATCGGACCTTTATCTCTCCACCGGAGCACCGCCGTGCGCCAAGTTCAACGGGGTGCTCAAGCCGCTGGGCAGCGAAACCTTCAAGCCCGGTGACGTGGCCGCGATTGCTCAGGGTCTGATGGATGAGGAGCAAAAGCTCGAGTTTCTGCGTGAGCTGGAAATGAACCTCGCGGTGTCGCTGGCAGGCATCGGCCGGTTCCGGATCAATATCTTCATGCAGCGCAACGAAGTGTCCATCGTCGCCCGTAACATCAAGCTGGATATCCCGCGTTTCGAGGAGTTGTACCTGCCGCCCGTGCTGCTCGAGGTGGTCATGGAAAAACACGGTCTGGTGCTGTTCGTCGGGGCCACCGGATCGGGCAAGTCGACGTCCCTGGCCGCGCTGATCGATTACCGCAACCGCAATGCCAGCGGGCATATCATCACCATTGAAGATCCGGTCGAGTTCATCCATCGGCACAAGAAGTCCATCGTCAATCAGCGCGAAGTCGGCGTGGACACCCGCAGCTTTCGCGCTGCCTTGAAGAACACGCTTCGCCAGGCCCCGGATGTCATTCTGATCGGCGAGATTCGTGACCGCGAAACCATGGAGCACGCGCTGGCGTTTGCCGACACAGGGCACCTGGTGATCTCGACCCTGCACGCTAACAATGCCAACCAGGCGCTCGACCGGATCATCAACTTCTTCCCGGAAGAGCGACGTGCGCAATTGCTGCATGACCTGGGCAACAACCTCAAGGCGTTCGTTTCTCAGCGGCTGGTGAAGACACCTGACGGCAAGCGTCGCGCGGCGGTGGAGGTGATGATGGGGACGCCGACCATTCGCGACTTGATCCAGCGTAACGAACTGACCGAACTCAAGGGCATCATGGAGAAATCCGGCAGCCTTGGCATGCAGACGTTCGACACCGCGCTGTTCAATCTGGCGGTGGAAGGGGCGATCAGCGAAGAAGAAGCGTTAAAAAACGCCGACTCGCAAAACAACGTGCGTTTGCGCCTCAAGTTACACAGCGAAGGCGGGGCTGCCACGCTGACCACGCCGCCCCCGGCACCGACCGGCAGCCGCACCGCGAGCACGGCTGAATGGGGCCTGGTGGACGACGACGAGCAGGGACCGCAGGCGTAAGTTAAGCAGACATGCGCCTGCAGGCTTTAGACACGCATCGTTTGAACAACCGTCTTCGCGAACACGTTCGCACCTGCGCTCCGCTGCACACCGGTTTAGCCAGGGTGCGCAGCGGCCAGCAGTTCGCGTGTGTAGGGATGTTGCGGTGACTCGAACACATCGTGACTGGCGCCTCGCTCGATCACCTTGCCGTCCTTGACGACGATGATGTCATGGGCCAGAGCCTTGACCACCGCCAGGTCGTGGCTGATGAACAGGTAAGTCAGGCCGTGCTTTTGCTGAAGGTCGCGCAGCAGTGCGACGACCTGTTTCTGTACGGTGCGGTCCAGGGCCGAGGTGGGTTCGTCAAGCAGGATGAGCGCAGGTTTCAGCACCAAGGCCCGTGCAATGGCGATGCGTTGGCGCTGCCCTCCGGAAAACTCATGGGGATAGCGATGGCGGCTTTGTGGGTCGAGGCCGACTTCTTCCAGTGCGCGAATCACTTCGGCGTCGCACTGTGCAGAGTCCAGACGGCTGTGTACCTCAAGCCCTTCGCTGATGATTTGCGCCACGGACATACGCGGGCTTAGGCTGCCGTAAGGGTCCTGGAAAACCACCTGCATCTCTTTGCGCCACGGCCGCATCTGTTTCTGGCTGAGCCCGTCCAGCGCCTGGCCTCGAAAGCGGATGCTGCCTTGCGATTCCAGCAGGCGCAGGATCGCCTGGCCCAACGTCGATTTGCCGGAGCCCGATTCGCCGACGATGCCCAGCGTCTTGCCACGCTCGATACTCAGGCTGACGTCGTCCACCGCTTTCAGGTACTCCTGATGCCGCCGTAAAATGCCCCCGGTGAGGGAAAACCAGACCTTCAGGTGATCGACCTGCAGCACCGTTTCCCGCGTGTCGCGGGGCAGTGGTTCGCCGGCAGGCTCGGCGTCCAGCAGCAGCCGGCTGTAGGGATGCTGTGGTGACTTGAACAGCAATTTGCAATCCGACTGCTCGACAATCTCGCCGGCGCGCATCACACACACCCGCTGCGCCACGCTGTGAACCAGGTTCAGATCATGGCTGATCAGCAGCAGCGACATGTTCAGGCGTTGCTGCAATTCCTTGAGCAGCAGGAGAATCTTGCGCTGCACGGTCACGTCCAGCGCTGTGGTCGGTTCGTCGGCGATCAGCAGTTCCGGCTCGCAGGCCAGTGCCATCGCGATCATCACTCGCTGGCGCTGACCGCCGGACAGTTCATGCGGGTAGGCTTTCAGGCGTTTTTCCGGCTGTTGAATGCCGACCAGCTCCAGTAATTCGACAATCCGTTTCCGGGCCTCACGACCGCTGATCCCGCGATGCAGCAACAACGTCTCACCGATCTGTCGCGACACGCTGTGCAGCGGGTTCAGAGACGTCATGGGTTCCTGGAAGATCATGGCGATCCGATTGCCACGCAATTCGCGCAGGGTACGATCATCCGCGCCGACCAATTGTTGCCCGCGGTAAGTGATGCTGCCGGTGGTCTGCGTGCCATTGCGCGGCAAGAGCTGCAGGATCGAGTGGGCGGTGACGGATTTACCCGAGCCCGATTCGCCGACCAGCGCCAGGCATTCTCCACGCCGAACATCCAGGCTCAGGTGGCTGACCACGTTTTGCCCGTTGAAGGCGACGCAGAGGTCGCGTATTTCGATCAGGGTTTCCGGCATGTCAGGACCTCGGGTCGAAGGCATCACGCAGTGCCTCGCCTATGAATACCAGCAGGGTAAGAATCAGCGCGAGGGCGAAAAACGCCGTCAGGCCCAGCCAGGGCGCTTGCAGGTTCTGCTTGCCCTGAGCGATGAGTTCGCCCAGCGAAGCGCTGCCCGCCGGCATGCCGAAACCGAGAAAATCCAGCGCAGTCAGGGTCGAGATGGCACCGGTCAGGATGAACGGCAGGTAGCTCAATGTTGCGTTCATGGCATTGGGCAGGATGTGCCGCAGAATGACTTTTCGGTCCCCGAGGCCCAGTGCGCGCGCGGCCTTGACGTATTCCAGGTTACGGCCCCGCAGGAACTCGGCACGCACCACGTCGACCAGCGTGAGCCAGGAGAACAGCGCCATGATGCCCAGCAGCCACCAGAAATCAGGCTCGACAAAGCCGGACAGAATGATCAGCAGGTACAGCACCGGTAACCCTGACCAGACTTCGAGCAGCCGCTGGCCGAACAGGTCCACCCAGCCACCGTAATAGCCTTGCAGCGCGCCAGCGGCGATGCCGATCAACGCGCTGATGACGGTCAGGACCAATGCAAACAGAATCGAAATGCGCGCACCGAAGATGACCCGGGCCAGCACATCACGCGCCTGATCGTCAGTGCCCAGCCAGTTGCTCGCCGAGGGCGGGCTGGGCGCGGGGGTGGTCAGTTCATAGTTGGGCGTGTCGTCACTGAACGGGATGGGCGGAAACATCATCCAGCCGTCACCCTTGGCGATCAGTTT
The DNA here is from genome assembly GCF_002093745.1 of Pseudomonas graminis. Classification (GTDB taxonomy): domain Bacteria; phylum Pseudomonadota; class Gammaproteobacteria; order Pseudomonadales; family Pseudomonadaceae; genus Aquipseudomonas. The sequence continues at coordinate 208,037 of NZ_MTSB01000005.1, read as the reverse complement.
GCGCACATAGTCGCTGCGGTAATCCGGCTGGAAGGGCAGCTCGCCGCCAAACTGTTGCTCGGTGTAGCGCTTGAACACCGGGAAGTAGAGCGAGTGCTGATAGCTGACCAGCAGCGGTTTGTCGTTGGCGATCAGTTCGCCGCCCAGGCTCAGAGCGAACAGCCCGCAAAACAGCCATAACGACCACCAGCCGCGGCGATTGCTGCGAAAACGTTCAAGACGGCGACGTGCCAGCGGAGAGAGGGTGCGCATCAGGCATTCCTCGCGCTGAAGTCGATTCGCGGGTCGACGAGCGTGTAACAGATATCACCGATCAGTTTTATCAGCAGGCCGAAGACCGTGAAGATGAACAGTGAGCCGAACACCACCGGGTAATCCCGCGAGACGGCCGCTTCGTAACTCATGCGGCCCAGGCCGTCGAGCGAGAAAATCACTTCGATCAGCAGCGATCCGGCAAAAAACACGCTGATGAACGCCTGCGGAATGCCGGAAACCACCAGCAGCATGGCATTACGGAAAACATGCCCGTAAAGCACGCGCCGCTCGCTCATGCCTTTGGCGCGCGCCGTGGTCACGTACTGGCGGGTAATTTCGTTGAGAAAAGAGTTTTTCGTCAGCAGGGTGAGTGTCGCGAACCCGCCAATGACGAGTGCGGAAACCGGTAGCACCAGGTGCCAGAAATAGTCGGCGATCTTGCCGACGGTGGTCATTTGATCGAAGTTGTCCGAGACCAGTCCGCGCACCGGAAACCAGTTCAGGGACGTGCCGCCGCAAAATACCACCACCAGCAGCATGGCGAACAGAAAGGCCGGCGTGGCGTAGCCGATGATGATCGCGGTGCTGCTCCAGATATCGAACTGGCTGCCGTGCCTGACCGCTTTGCGAATACCCAGCGGGATTGACACAAGGTAGGTCAGTAGCGTCGCCCAAAGCCCCAGCGAGATGGACACTGGCATCTTTTGCAGAATGAGATCGGTCACGGTGGCACCGCGAAAGAAACTGGTGCCGAAATCCAGCCGTGCGTAGTTTTTCAGCATCAGCCAGAGGCGCTCATGCAAAGGCTTGTCGAAGCCGTATTGGCGTTCGATCTGCTTGATCAGTTCGGGGTCGAGGCCTCGTGATGCTCTGGAGTGTCCGGCGCTGGCCGACTCGCTCGCTCCGGCGCTCGCGGTTGCACCGCCAACCCCCTGCAAGCGTGCGATGGCCTGTTCGACCGGGCCTCCCGGAGCCGCCTGAACGATGAAGAAGTTGACCAGCAAAATGCACAGCAGAGTAGGGATGATAAGCAGCAGCCGCCGCACGATGTAACCGAGCATTTACTGCATCTCCGAAGCAAGGGCCGAGGCGCCGCGCTTTTCGGCGAACTGCTCGTTGGTCAGCGGTGTCGGGCTGATTTCCCACCAGGTTTCGATGGCTTCGCTGTTGCTGGCCTGGATTTTCGGAATGCCGAAACGGTTCCACCAGACGGTCGAAGAGCCTGGCGGATAATAGTTGGGAATCCAGTAGTAGTTCCATTGCAGCACCCGGTCCAGGCAATGCGCATAGTCGGTCATGGTCTGCTTGCTGTCGGCTTTGAGCAGGCCCGCAATCAAGGTATCGACGGCGGGGTCCTGCAGTGCCATGTAGTTGCCGGAGCCGGGGTCCATTGCCACTTTCGAACCGAAACTGTTGTACAGCTCGGCCCCAGGGGATGTGGACACCGGGTAGCCAGCCACGATCATGTCGTAATCGCGCGCCATCAGGCGGTTCAGGTACTGCGCAGCGTCAATGCGGCGAATATCGAAGTGGATGCCGATCTGCGCCAGGGTGCGCTTGTAGGGCAGCAGCATGCGCTCGAAACCTGTCTGGGCATTGAGAAACGTGAAGCTGAACGGTTCGCCCCGAGCATTGACCAGTTCATCGCCTTTCGGTGTCCAGCCGGCTTCCTTCATCAGTGCCAGGGCTTGCAGTTGTTTATCGCGAATAAAGCCTGTGCCATCGGTCTTCGGCGTTTTGAACACAGTGCTGAATACCTCGTCGGGAACCTGGCCACGCAAAGGTTCGAGGATGGCACGTTCAGCGGGTGTGGGCGGTTGGCTGGCAGCCAGTTCAGAGTTCGAGAAGTAGCTGTCCTGACGGATGTACATGTTGCGCATCATCTGCCGGTTGGTCCACTCGAAGTCCCAGAGCATCGACAGTGCCTGGCGCACGCGGCGGTCCTGAAACATCGGCCGGCTCAGGTTGAACACGAAGCCCTGTGAACTCTGTATCGCGCCTTTGGCCAGTTGCGCCTTCTGCAGTCGTCCGTCGCTGAGCGCCGGGCCGTCATAGCGGATCGAATAGCCGGTTGCTGAAAATTCCCGGTTGTAATCGTAGGCTCCGCCTTTGAGCACCGTACGTGCCACGTCGATATCGCCGAAATACTCGACACTGAATTTGTCGAAGTTGTACATGCCTTTGCTCACCGGCAGGTCCTTGCCCCACCAGTCGGGGTTGCGTTCAAAGGTGATGGTGCGACCTGGATCGACACGGCTGATGGTATAGGGGCCGCTGCCCGGTGGTACCTCAAACCCTGCGCCACTGGCAAAGTCGCGGGATTTCCACCAGTGCTCGGGGAATACCGGCAATGACGCCAGATCAAGGGGCAGGGTGCGATTGTCGCTGTCCTTGAAGTCGAAACGAATCTGCGTCGCCGATTCGACCTCTACGGCCTTGACCGCCTCGAACTGGGTCCGGTACTGCAGACTGCCTTGAGTCATCAGCAGGTCATAGGTGTACCTGACGTCATTGGCAGTGACCGGCGTGCCGTCGGTGAAACGTGCCTTCGGGTTCAGATAAAACCGCAACGACAGGCCGTCTTCACCACGCTCCATTTTCTCGGCCACCAGGCCATACACCGTGTACGGCTCATCCAGCGAACGCACGGCCAGGGGCGCGTAGAGCATGCCGTTGATCTGCGATACGCCCATGCCTTTGTCGGTGAACGGCATCAGGTGATCGTACTGACCGATTTCGATGGCTGAGCGACGCATGCTGCCGCCTTTGGGGGCCTGCGGGTTCACGTAATCGAAATGCGTGAAGTCTGCTGCATAGCGCGGCGCCTCGCCATACACGGTCAATGCATGTTGCGGTGCGGCGGACAGGGAAGGTACAGCGCCGAACAGGGTCAGCGTCACAGCGAGCAATGATGAACAGGCAAAACGCATGACTCGGATCCTGAGTGACGTCCGCAAGCGAATATCAGGGTTAAAGGCGACGGGCGATCAAACACATGAGGGCATTCATACAGGGGCAAAGCCTCGGTGTCGCGGTATCTTCTACAGATAAATGGCTGTTTCGCCAAGCCAGTGTCGGCAGGTGCTGTATCAAGGATCATACAACGGTCATAAACGAAAACGGCCCATCCGAAGATGAGCCGTTTTGCACTCAACGCGGCAGGATCAGTCCTGACGGCTGGTTACTTCAAGCAGGTGGTAGCCGAACTGGGTTTTTACCGGACCCTGAACAGTGTTGACCGGTGCGCTGAATACGACGGTGTCGAATTCCTTGACCATCTGGCCTGGACCGAACGTACCCAGATCGCCGCCTTGACGGCTGGACGGGCAGCTGGAATTGGCCTTGGCGATTTCTGCGAAATCAGCGCCGCCTTGGATCTGGGTCTTGAGTTCGTTGCACTTCTCTTCGCTCGAAACAAGGATGTGGCGGGCAGTGGCTTTAGCCATGGGTAATAACCTCCTGTGAAAAAAAAGAAACAGCGTACCGGATTCAGTGCGGTATTTCCTGACAAAGTTCCTTCGCCATGCCTATCGGTAGCGCAGGCGGTCAACCGCGTCGCGCAGCAATTGCTCGGTGGCTGTCCAGCCCAGGCAGCCGTCCGTGACAGACACTCCGTATTTCAGCGTCTCGCTCATTGGCTGGCAGCCGTCGAACACATGGCTTTCGATCATCATGCCGATCAATGATGAGTTGCCCGACAGGCGCTGCTCGAGAACATCGTTGAATACGTGGGGCTGCCGTGCCGGGTCCTTGCCACTGTTGGCGTGGCTGCAATCCACCATGATCCGTGACGTGATCCCGTTTTTGCTCAGGCTGGCCTGCACTTGGGCAACGCTCTGGCGGTCGTGATTAGGGCCGCCATGCCCGCCACGCAGCACAATGTGTGTGTCCGGATTTCCCTGGGTCTCGATGATTGCAGGGTGCCCGTGAGGGTCCATGCCAAAATGTCGATGCGGGTGCGCGGCTGAACGCATGGCGTCGCTGGCCACGGCCACGCCGCCATCGGTGCCGTTCTTGAAGCCCACCGGCATGGGCAGGCCGCTGGCCATTTCCCGGTGGATCTGGGATTCGGTGGTGCGCGCGCCAATCGCTACCCAGCCAACCAGGTCGTCAAAATAGCCTGCAGCCATTGGCTGGAGTATTTCGGTGGCAATCGGCAGGCCCATGCCAAGTATTTCACACATCAACTGGCGGGACAGCGCCAGGCCACCAGCCATGTCATCGCTGCCGTCCAGGTGCGGGTCATAGGCCAGACCCTTCCAGCCGACAGTGGTGCGGGGTTTTTCAACGTAGGCGCGCATCACCAGCAGCATCTGATCACTGACTTCTGCCGCCAGACTGGCCAGGCGCTCGGCGTATTCGCGAGCAGATTGCGGGTCGTGGAGGGAGCAGGGGCCTACGATAATCAGCAGCCGGGAGTCTTCGCCATTGAGAATGGCCCGTACGGCACGACGGTGTGCAGCGACCTGTACCGTCAGCTCCGCAGTCAGCGGTAGCCGCATCTTCAATTCGAGGGTGCTCGGCAGGCGTTTTGAGGTGGGGCTGCTGTCCGGCAGTGTCAGTGCATGGCTGGACAGGTCGGACGGTGTTACGGCAACGGACGAATTCATTTTTCAGTCTTCCTGGGTTGGCGGGGCAATCCCGCGCGAACCCTATCGGGGTGTTCGACAAAGGGCCGTGTGGGCCGGGCGTTTAGGGTTGCCACCTGGCAGTGACCGGACGGAGGCGGCAGGCTGTCCCGAACGGAGGTGGCTAAATCGCCAGGCGAAGTCGATGTCGTTGCGGTAATAAGTGGCGTAGTTCATGGGGTGATCCTCGGTAGGTAGCGTGATTTTTATGAAGCGTTAAAAAGTGTCGAGCCTGAAAAACAAAACCCCCGATCGGGAAGCCGACCGGGGGTTAGAGAATTCTCTGGTTGGCGTCCCCTTCAAGTGGGCGCCGGATGGGTATCAGGCGCGCCAGTGGCTAAACCAATACCCATAGTAGGAGTCAAGCTGAAGACGCGGGCTCAGCGACGCAATCCGCACGGCCACAGCACTGACCAGGCAAAGGATGCCGGCAGGAACTTGAAGCACAGGCGAGATGGATTGCAGCATGGTGTGTCTCCGTTGAATGTGCTGAAGCTTACTTCAGGACCTGAGGCGCGTTCAATGAAGAAATTCAATCATGCTCATCAATTCGACCTTGGAAAGGAACCGACGCCTGGCAGACGAACTGCCCGATGGTGGATGACAGGAGGGGGCGGAACAAGGTATCTTGCCAGCCTGTTTATACCGCTGGAAGCGTTGTGCCCGTCAGCTTCCACTTGATGAGATGAATGACCGTCACTCGTTGCCTTCTTTCTGCCGGGGTTCTGCAGTCGGGATAATCCCGTTCTTCATGCCCAGCACTACCGCCACTTTATGCGCTTCGCCGCGCCTGCCTTTCTTGCGGCCTGCCAGCACCTGGTAAGTTGTCGCCCGATCAATACCGTTTTCACGAGCGAATTCCTGAACAGATTTGCCCTGTTGTTCAAGCCAGGCCTTGGCTTGTGCTGCGGTGCGTATTCCGGGCATAGTTTAAAACCGTTCAAATCAGTTTAATTCAGCTGGGTTCTACCACCCGTCAGGGTGTGTCAACAGGGTTATACATTCAAATGAGTGGAATCGGATACCGACTAAGGAAAGAAAGAGAACGTCTGGGACTTTCTCAACGCACCTTCGGTGAAATCGGGGGCGTTGAAGCGAATGCGCAAGGCAAGTACGAGAACGGCGACCGTGCTCCAAAGGCTGATTACCTGGCTGCCGTTGCGGCCAAGGGTGTAGATGTACTTTATGTGCTGACCGGCACGCACACGCCTGTGCCGATTGATAATCTAAGCGTCATCGAGGAAAAGATTCTGGGCAACTACCGGGTGCTGGAAAAAGAAGATCAGGATGCAATAAGGCGCCTGACCACGACCATTGCCGAGCATGCCGGTTTTCGTGTGACGCCGGAAAAACTCTCTCCGGGCAGTTGAGGCGAGAGGCTTTTGCAGGGGCGCGGTGCGCGTCATTGTCAGATTGTCGAGTGTCGGAGTTCGCAGTGCTAGGTCTCCCTCACTGTTTTTGTTATGGTGATTGGCATTCGTTATGACCGTTGCGCGAGGTGTCTGCTTGATTAAGGTGCTAGTTGTCGATGACCATGATCTTGTGCGGACAGGCATCACGCGCATGCTGGCCGACATAGAAGGTCTGCAGGTTGTCGGTCAGGCCGATTCCGGTGAAGAGTCCCTGAAAAAAGCCAGGGAACTCAAACCCGATGTGGTGCTGATGGACGTCAAGATGCCGGGTATCGGTGGCCTGGAAGCGACTCGCAAGATGTTGCGCAGCCACCCGGACATCAAGGTCGTCGCCGTGACCGTCTGTGAAGAGGACCCGTTTCCGACTCGCTTGCTGCAGGCGGGTGCTGCGGGTTGCATGACCAAGGGCGCAGGGCTGGCGGAGATGGTTCAGGCCATCCGGCTGGTTTTCGCCGGTCAGCGTTACATCAGCCCGCAGATTGCCCAGCAGCTTGCGTTGAAATCGTTTCAGCCGCAGGTCAACAACTCGCCATTCGATCTTTTGTCTGAGCGCGAGATCCAGATCGCCTTGATGATTGTCGGCTGCCAGAAAGTCCAGACCATTTCGGACAAGCTTTGCCTGTCGCCAAAAACCGTGAACACCTACCGATACCGTATCTTTGAAAAGCTTTCGATCAGCAGCGATGTCGAACTGGCTTTGCTTGCTGTACGCCACGGCATGGTGGATGCCAGCGCCTGAACATGACCCATACATTTGACCCCAGTGCTTTTCTCGCGACCTGTAGCGGTCGCCCCGGCGTCTACCGCATGTTCGATGCCGACGCCATGCTGCTTTACGTCGGCAAGGCAAAGAACCTCAAAAAGCGTCTTGCCAGTTACTTTCGCAAGACCGGGCACGCGCCCAAGACCGGTGCGCTGGTGGCACGCATTGCTCAGATCGAAACCACGATTACGGGCAATGAGACCGAGGCGTTGTTGCTGGAGCAGACACTCATCAAAGAGTGGCGACCGCCCTACAACATCCTGCTGCGTGACGATAAGTCCTACCCCTATGTGTTTCTGTCCGACAGCGCGTTTCCGCGGCTGAGCATCCACCGGGGTGCCAAAAAGGCCAAGGGCCGGTATTTCGGGCCTTACCCGAGTGCGGGCGCGATTCGCGAAAGCCTCAGCCTGTTGCAGAAGACCTTTCAGGTCCGCCAGTGCGAGGACAGTTATTTCAAGAACCGTACCCGGCCCTGTCTTCAATACCAGATCAAACGCTGCAAAGGGCCTTGTGTCGGCCTTGTCGAGCCGCAGGTCTACGCCGAAGACGTGCGTCACTCAGTGATGTTTCTGGAAGGTCGCAGCAACGCGCTGAGCGATGAGCTGAACGCCTCGATGGAAAAAGCCGCGATGGCGCTGGATTTCGAACGTGCTGCCGAGCTTCGCGATCAGGTGGCGCTGATGCGCCGTGTCCAGGACCAGCAAAGCATGGACGGCGGGACGGGCGATGTCGACGTGGTCGCCGCGTTCGTGAACCCCGGTGGTGCCTGCGTGCATCTGATCAGCGTACGCGGCGGCAGGGTGCTGGGCAGCAAGAACTTCTTCCCGCAGGTGGGCATAGAAGAGGAGGTCGGCGAAGTGATGTCGGCGTTCCTGGCCCAGTACTTTCTTGGCGGAATCGACCGGGAGCTTCCTGGCGAAGTCATTGTCAACGTGGTCAACGAAGATTTTCCCGCCTTGATCGATGCCATCGAAGAGCTGCGCGGTGTTGAAATGGTCATCAGCCATCGGGTGCGCGGTACTCGTGCCCGCTGGCAGCAAATGGCTGTCACCAATGCCGAGCAGGCGCTGGCAGCGCGTCTGGCCAATCGTCAACACGTCGCTTCGCGCTTCGAAGCGCTGGCTGTTGTCCTCAATCTCGATGAACCGCCCATGCGCCTCGAGTGCTATGACATCAGCCACTCCAGTGGCGAGGCGACGGTCGCATCCTGTGTGGTATTCGGGCCTGAGGGGCCGATAAAGTCCGACTATCGCCGTTTCAATATCGAAGGCGTGACCGCAGGTGATGACTACGCCGCCATGCACCAAGCGTTGACCCGGCGCTACAGCCGCATAAAAGCCGGGGAGGGCAAGTTGCCCGATGTGCTGCTGGTGGACGGCGGCAAGGGGCAGATGTCGATGGCGCGCGATGTGCTCAACGAGCTTCAGGTCCCGGACCTGATCCTGCTGGGCGTGGCCAAGGGCACTACGCGCAAGGCCGGTTTTGAAACGCTTTATCTGAATGACGCCGCGCACGAGTTCACGCTGCCCGGTGATTCTCCGGCGCTGCACCTTATTCAGCAGATTCGCGACGAGGCCCACCGCTTCGCAATCACCGGTCACCGCGCACGTCGTGGCAAAACCCGGCGCACATCGACCCTTGAGGGCGTTGCCTGCGTCGGGCCGACCCGGCGTCGAGACCTGCTCAAACACTTCGGCGGATTACAGGAATTGTCCCGTGCAAGCATCGATGAAATCGCAAAAGCACCCGGAATCAGTAAAAAGCTGGCAGAGTCGATTTATGCAAACCTGCACAGCGAGTAGAATGCCCGCTCACCTCGTAGCCAGTTGTGCCGATGAATATCCCTAATCTGATCACCGTATTACGCGTCTTACTGATTCCGATCTTCATTCTGCTGTTCTACATGCCTTATCACTGGAGCTACATGGCGGCCAGTGCAGTCTTTGCGTTCGCCGCGGCGACCGACTGGCTCGACGGGTATCTGGCACGCCGTCTTGAGCAAAGCACGCCGTTTGGCGCCTTTCTTGATCCGGTGGCAGACAAACTGATGGTGGCGGTTGCACTGGTGCTGCTGGTTCAAGCGCATGCCAACCTCTGGTTGACGCTGCCTGCGGCAGTGATCATCGGTCGCGAAATCGTGATTTCCGCGCTCCGTGAATGGATGGCGGAAATAGGCGCACGCGCGCAGGTCGCCGTTTCCAACATGGGCAAATGGAAAACCGCCGCGCAAATGCTGGCGCTGGTCATTCTGCTGGGCAATCCGCCGGCCATTACCGTCTGGGTGATTCTCGGCTACGCATTGCTGCTGATCGCAGCGGGGCTCACTCTATGGTCGATGGTGCAATACCTCAGGGCTGCGTGGCCACACCTCAAGACCACTGCAGAAAAGAAATAAGTTTTTGAATCAAAGGCTTGACGCCGCTATTTGAAAGGCTAGAATAGCGCCCGTCATCAAGACAATGCGGGAATAGCTCAGTTGGTAGAGCACGACCTTGCCAAGGTCGGGGTCGCGAGTTCGAGTCTCGTTTCCCGCTCCAAATATTACGCTACAGACTTCCAATGAATTCTGTGAGTGATTGAAATAAGGGCCTTCAGGCCCTTTTTTCGTCCCAGCGAGAACCACTGAAATCCAGCTCCATCCAGTGCTTTTAAGTCCCGATTTAAGTCCCGAATGAGGATCTTGGATCTGGATATGCACTGAATCGGTTTTTTGCTGGAGCAGCTTGGATAGCGAGACGAGCATCTGGCCCTGACTCTGTTCAGGCGCTCGCGATTGCACTCTCGGATACGACCGTTCGGCATTGCTTTCCGGCGGAGACTCAACCACTCCATGCGATTGCAGCTCGTCGAACACTGCGATGTTGGATGAGGGAGTGCCCTCAATTGATTGCGACAGCAAATAACTTCGTAGCTTATCGGTGCCGCCTTGCTCACTAGCCACCGCGCGTCCTGAGTCAGCGCAGCCTGCGCAACCCGGCTGGCTGAGTTTCAGCTAGTGCTGAACCGGATGACGCTGTCCGCTGATCAAGTGATTTTGTAGCGAATGAATCGGCGCTTTTAGCGCCTTGCTCGGGTTGGGTAATCTGGTCGGCTATCTGATGCGCCGCACGCAGATGAATATCACTCAGTCTCTGAGCAAACCATTCGAAGAGCACGATATTCGCCCAGCGTAATTCACCGCGCTGAGCATCATCGAGCAGTCCCCGGGATTGATGCCGGCCGATCTGGCCAAGGCGCTGGTGGTCGAACTACCCCAGGCTGTACGGACGATCAACAAGCTGGAAAGCCGGGGCCTGGCGATGCGTATCCGCGGTAATCCGGACAAGCGCTCCTATGGATTGTTTCTCAGCAATGCCGGAGAACATTTGGTTCAGCAACTGCAGAAGATCGCGTTGCAGAGCGATCTTGAGAGCACCGCGGTACTCGCTGTCGAGGAGCGCGAGCAGTTGCTGACGCTGCTGCACAAGCTGTATTGCAGGGATTGATGACATGCCCGATGCACTGATCGGGTCTCAGGGCCGGGCGCTCAATGCTGCTGGGCGACTTCGCGAAACGCACAGCGCATCCAGCGGTGCGCAGGGTCCTTGTCCATGACGCTGTTCCACTGCATGTACTCGACCAACGGCGGTATGCTGACCGGCATTTTCAGAATCTTCAGGGGCAGGAACTGGGCGTACAGCTTCGATAACCGTGACTGCATGATGGCCACCCGGTGAGTGCCGATCAGCAGGTGAGGCAGGGTATTGAAGTTGCTGGTTGTGACTTCCACACGCCGCTCCTTGCCGAAGCGGCGGGCGAACTCTTCCTCGAAGCTGGGTGCCCGGGCGTTACCGAAACTCACCGCAACATGCCCCAATTGCAGGTATTGCTCAAGTGACAGGCGCTTCCCGACCAAGGGGTTGTCCCGCCACAACACGCAGTCGTACTGATCTTCGAACAGTAACTCCTTGGGGTGGTCGGCAGACAGATACTGCCCCGGCATAATCACGAAGTCCACTTCGCCCTGGCTGAGCAACTCATTGAAGTGGTTACCATTGGGCAGGATATCCAATGAGATATTGGGTGCGTGCATCTGCAGGTATTGAGTCAGCGGCGCCAGAAAGGCGGTGGTGACGAAGTCCGAGGCGATGATCTTGAAATGCCGGCTGCAAGTCCCCGGATCAAAGGCTGGGCGGTTGACGATCTTGGACTGAATATCGAGCAGGACCAGGCGTACCGGGTCGGCCAAGTCCTGGGCCAGCGCCGTGGGTATCATTTTACGCCCCATCGATACCAGCAGTTCGTCGTCGAAATACTCACGCAGTTTGGCCAGATGACCACTTGCCGCCGATTGACTGATGTTCAGGCGCTCGGCTGCCCGCGTGATGCTCTGTTCCCGCAGTAAGGTGTCGAGCGCTACCAGCAGGTTGAGGTCAAGGTGATGGAAACGCATGCATGACTCCCGATTCCAAGGGTACTTTCAAATATAAAAATTTATATAGGTTGGGTCCGGATAAACGATTTCTCGGGCCCATTTTTTATACCTATGATTGCATCACACGACAGGTTCAATCGAGGAAAAAAGCGGACAGTCGATAGGCCGCGGTCGCGAGATGCCGCCTTTTTTTGAACATCAATCCCCCATAAAAATAAAACGCAGGAGTGGGTCATGGAGATCGTCCGAGTTGTTTTCCCGTGTCGAGGTCGGCGCCATCTCATCCCACCGTTTCCGCTTTCACGCACTGTGGTGTCCTGAGTTCATCTTTGCCCCAGGGCATCGGCCCATGCCGATGTCACGGACAGGTGTTGATTACCCCTTTACGACAAAAACAATAATGAGAGGTCGCAATCATGCTCAATCGTCGTTGTGCCGATACTTGTATCGCGTTTGCCAGTCGGCTGCCGCGCCTTACCACCACTGTTGCAGTGGCGATAGGTGTGGCCAGCGGATCCCAGGTCAATGCGTTCGAAATTGAAACCGATAACCCCGACCTGCGCTTGCGCTGGGATAACACCGTCAAATACAACGCGGGCTGGCGCTTGAAGGAGGCGGACGACAAGCTAACCAGCTCGGTCAACCAGGACGACGCGGACCGCAACTTCAATAAGGGGCTGATTTCCAATCGCCTGAACCTGTTGTCCGAATTCGATGCGCGTTACAAGAATCTCGGCGCCCGTGTCAGCGCGGCCGGTTGGTATGACACGGTCTACCAGGAAAGTAACGACAATGATTCGCCGTTCACCGCCAACCAGCGTTCCGTTGCCAGTGACGCGTTCACTGACGACACCCGTCGCTTGCATGGCGGCAAGGCTGAAATTCTTGATGCATTCGTATTCGGTCAGGGCCGAATCGGTGAGATACCGAGCAGCTTCCGTCTTGGTCGGCATACCGTTCTGTGGGGCGAAAGCCTGTTTTTCGGGGCCAACGGCATAGCGGGCGGCCAGGCGCCCGTCGATGTGATTAAGGCAACTTCGGTGCCGAGTACACCGTTCAAGGAATTGATCCGTCCGGTCAACCAGTTCTCCGGGCAGTTGCAACTGCGTTCCAACCTGTCTCTGGCGGCGTATTACCAGTTCGAGTGGGAAGAAAATCTTATCCCGGCCGTGGGCAGTTATTTCTCTACTTCCGATGTGGTTGGAGACGGGGGCGAGCGTCTGATTGCCGGTGGGCCTATTGGTCCCAATCAGCAGCGTCTGGCGTTCTTCCGGGGCGATGATCAGAAGGCCAGGAACTCTGGGCAGTACGGACTTTCATTGCGGTTCTCGCCAGAGGACTGGGATACTGATTTCGGCCTGTATGTCATCCGTTACCACGCCAAGGATCCGATGGTATATACCCGGCCGTTCGCCACCGGCCCCAACCCCCTGACCGGGCAATTGGGTGAGTATCAGTTGGTGTATGGCGAGGCCATTCGCGCTTTCGGTGCCAGTTTCAGCACCGCGATCGGCGATGCAAACGTCGCCGGTGAAGTATCGGTACGGCGCAATACGCCGCTGGTCAGCGTGGCTCAGGCAAACCCCAGCGGTGCGGGCGACAATTCCGGCAATCCGCTGTATGCCGTAGGCAACTCACTGCATGCCCAACTCTCCACGCTCTATTCGTTTTCGCGCAACGATATCTGGGACTCCGCCAACCTGGCCGCGGAGGTCGCCTGGCACCGGCGTACCAGCATCACCAAGAACCCTCAGGCACTCGATCCCAACAGCGAGCGTGACGCCTGGGGACTGCGCATGACGTTTACGCAGAATTTTTTCCAAGTCTATCCAGGACTCGACCTGAGTGTGCCGTTGGGTATTGGCTACAACCCTAAAGGCAAGTCTTCGGTGATCACCAAGTTCAACAACGGGGTCGGTGACAAGGGCGGCGACATCACGGTTGGCGTGCAGGGCGATTACCTGCAAACGTGGAAAGTCGGTGTGAGTTACACCCGTTATATAGGCGGGGCGGACAACTTTCTCGACGCCGGTAATGCCAACACCTTCGGCCAACCACTGAAAGATCGCGACTTCGTTGCCTTGACCGCCCAACGTTCGTTTTGAGTGCGTGTGCAATAACAATAAAAGAATGAGGAATCTGTCATGACATCAAAACCGCTCAGTCAATTGCTTTTGACCGGCGTGCTTGTCGGGCTGTCGCTGCCCACTTGGGCTGTAACTGCCGACAAGGCCGCGCAGCTCACGTCCACCCTTACGCCCTTGGGTGGTGAACGCGCGGGCAATGCCGACGGTAGCATTCCGGCCTGGAATGGAGGGCTGACCCAGGTCCCCGCCGGTGTCAACCCCGGTCCCCGTATTCCCGATTACTTTGCCGCTGATACCAAGCTGTATTCGGTGACTGCACAGAACCTTGGCGACTATCGAGACACGTTGAGCGAAGGGCAGAAGGCGATGTTTGCCAAGTACCCCGACTACCGTATGGACGTGTATCCGACTCGTCGCACCGCCGCCGCCCCACAGTGGGTTTATGACAACACACTGAAAAACGCCACCAATGCCCGCCTGATCAACGAAAATAACACGCTTGAAGGTGCCAGCGGCGGCATTCCGTTTCCGATTCCTGCCACCGGCGCCGAGGTGGTGTGGAACCACCAGTTGAGCTGGCGCGGCGAGGCGTGGAAGAACGACTTCAACGTCTACATCATTACAGCCAATGGCCAGCGCATCCTGTCCAGCGTGATTCAGTCGCAGCGCGAGATGCCGTATTATTTCAAGGACGCCAAGAGCGACTACAAAGGCATCTATTGGATGACCAAGCTGGTCAACCTTGGCCCGCCGTTGCGTGTCGGCGAAGCACTGCTCGGGCGTGAGCCGATGGATTACGCCAAAGGCGGCGCACAGTCCTGGGTCTACCTGACCGGGCAGCGGCGGGTGCGCAAGCTGCCGGTCTCGTCTTACGACACCCCGACACCCACCAGTTCGGGGGTGGCCAATTTCGACGAGGTTTCGGTATTCACCGGGCCTCTGGATCGCTACGACTGGAAGATCGTCGGCAAACAGGAAATGCTGATCCCCTACAACAGCAACAAAATTCTGCAGCCGAAGAAGGACGAGGAGATCCTCAAGGAACGCTTCCTCAACCCGGATTACATGCGCTGGGAAAAGCACCGCGTGTGGGTGATCGAAGGCAACCTCGTCGCCGGCAAACGCCACAGTATGCCCAAGCGCCGCTTATATGTAGACGAAGACACCTGGATGGCCATGCTCGGCGACAGCTGGGATGCCAACGGTCAATTATGGCGCACCTACCTGCAACTGCCTTATGCGATGCCGGAGTTGCCGGGTCTGGTCCGCGGGATGTTCGCCCAGTACGACTTACTGACCGGGGCCTGGATGGCAAATAACGTGGTCACCGAGAAGCGCGTCCACAACGAAATCGTCAAGCCTTTCCCCGACAGCGATTTCAGCCCGGATGCAATGGCGTCGGAGGGTGTTCGCTGATGCTGCGCGCCGCTCATGTTCTGGCGCTGGGGCTCTTGCTCTGTAGTGGTTCGCTACTGGCGGTCGAGGCGCCGGTGGGGGATGTCCTGTTGCGCCCAGCCATCAAAGTGGACGAACCCGAACATGCCGTGCTGATCGGCTTGGGCCGCGCCGGGCCCCGGCTGGTGGCTGTCGGGGCGCAGGGCTTGATCATCGTTTCTGACGATGGAGGGAAGGCCTGGCGCCAGGTGCCGGTACCGGTGAGTGTGACGCTCACCGCAGTGGATTTTGCCACGCCTCACGAAGGATGGGCTGTGGGGCATGCCGGCAGCATCCTGCATACAAGTGATGGCGGAGAGAGCTGGCAGTTGCAGCTCGATGGCCGGGCAGCCGCCCAGCGTGTGCTCGCGGCAGTGCCGAAGGACACCACCGCAGACCCCGCGCTGCTTGTGCAGCAACGGGTAGCCGAACGCTTCGTTCAGGAAGGACCTGACAAACCCCTTTTGGCCGTGCAGTTCAGCGACGCACAGAACGGCATCGTCGCGGGTGCATTCGGGCTGCTGCTGCACACCGCCGACGGTGGCCAGACTTGGGTCTCCTGGGTGGACCGCGCTGATAACGCGGACGGCTACCACCTGTATGCCATTGCTCGGCGCGGGTCACATATCTATGTGGCCGGCGAGCAGGGCGTTCTGCTTGAGTCCACGGATGCCGGTGAGCATTTCAAGCGTCTGCAAAGCCCTTACGAAGGCAGCTTTTTTGCCCTGCAACTGGACGCAGGCGGCGCACCGTTACTGGCGGGCTTGCGTGGCAACGCCTGGCGCTCCACCGGCCAAGCGCCCGGATGGCAACGTCTGGACACGGATGCGCAGAGTGCGCTGGTGGGCATCGTGACCTTGAGCGATGGGCGCACTGTGCTTGCCGAACAAAACGGCCGGCTGCTGCAGGTCGATGACGCGGCCGCGCGCCTGCGCGTGTTGTCGCAGGCCGAAGGCTTTCCCGTTGCGGCCGTGGTGCAAGCCGCTGACGGCGCCCTGGTGGTGGCTGGGCCACGCGGCGTGAAACGTCTAGGAGTGTTGCAATGATCAGTGAGACAACGTTTGCCGCCAATGCGACGAACCCTGAGCGAAGCCTGCGCGAGTTCGACCCGAATTCCGGGTCACTGATAGAACGCAGCCTGTTCAATCACCATGTCTGGATAGTGCTGCTGTGCCTGCTGCTAAGCCTGTTTTTGGGGGCGCAATCCACGCGCCTTGCGCTTAACGCCAGTTTCGAGAAGATGATCCCCACCAGTCATCCTTACATCGCCAATTATCTGGAAAATCAGGCCGAGCTGACGGGCATTGGCAATGCCCTGCGCATTTCCGTGCAGGCGCCCGGCGAGTCGATCTACGAGGCCCGCTACCTTGAGCTGTTGGCCAAGCTCAGCGATAAGGTTTTCCTGCTGCCGGGCGTGGATCGGCCGTTCATGAAGTCGCTGTGGACACCGAATATGCGTTGGATGGCGGTGACCGAGGAGGGCGTGGAAGGCGGGCGCGTGGTCCCCGATAACTACGATGGCTCCGCTGCAAGCCTGGCCGAGGTTCGGCGCAACGTTTCACGCTCCGGTGAAATAGGTCAGACCATCGCGCTGGACGGCCGCTCCAGCATCATCTTCGTGCCACTGCTGGAAAAAGACCCGCAGACCGGTAAACCACTCGATTACACCGCGATTTCAGCGCAGCTCGAAGCACTGCGCAGCGAGTTTCAGGCCGAGGGGCTGAGCATCCACATCACCGGCTTTGCCAAGGTGGTCGGCGACCTGATAGATGGCTTGCGCCAGATCCTGTTGTTTTTCGCCGCTGCCATGCTGATTGCCACGGCCATGCTCTATTGGTTCACACGCTGCATCCGCAGCACCCTGCTGGTGATGGCCTGTTCGCTAATCGCGGTGGTGTGGCAACTGGGCTTGGTAGCGTTGTTAGGTTTCGAGCTGGACCCGTATTCGATTCTGGTGCCGTTTCTGGTATTGGCCATTGGCATGAGTCATGGCGCGCAGAAGATGAACGGCATCATGCAGGACATCGGTCGGGGCATGCACCGCCTTGTGGCGGCGCGCTTCACCTTCCGTCGCCTGTTTGTGGCCGGCCTGACGGCCTTGCTCTGCGATGCGGTGGGTTTTGCCGTACTGATGATGATCCAGATCCGAGTAATCCAGGACTTGGCGCTGATCGCCAGTATCGGCGTGGCTGTGCTTATCTTCACCAATCTGATCCTGCTGCCGATCCTGCTCAGCTATGTCGGTGTCGGCGCCGAGGCGGCGACACGCAGTTTGCGTAGCGAGGAAGAAGCCGAGCAGGGGCGCAAGCACCGGCTCTGGGCCTGGCTTGACCTCTTCACCCAACGCCGCTGGGCCGCGGTCACCCTTATCGTCAGCCTGCTGCTGGGCGTGGGCGGTTTCCTCGTCAGCCTGCAGTTGCAGGTCGGTGACCTGGACCCTGGGGCGCCCGAACTGCGCGCCGACTCGCGCTATAACCGCGACAACGCTTTCATCGCTCAGCACTACGGCGCCAGCAGCGACGTGTTTGCGGTGATCGTGCGCACCCCCGATGGCGGCTGCTCAAACTACGACGCCTTGATGCGCCTGGATGCACTGGAATGGCGGTTACGCCAGTTGCCTGGGGTGGAATCGACGGCCTCGCTGGCCAGCCTCAACCGAACGCTGTTGGTGGGGATGAGTGAGGGCAACCTCAAATGGTACGACCTGACACAGAGCCAAACGCTGCTCAACTCCATCACCAGTCGTGCGCCCCGCGAGCTGTTCAACCAGGGCTGCAATACCATCACTCTTTATGCCTACCTGAGCGACCACAAGGCTGTGACCCTCAGTCGTCTGGTCAACGAAGTGGAATCGTTCGCCGCCGCCAATGATACGGCGCAAGCGCGTTTTCTTCTGGCTGCTGGCAACGCGGGCATTGAGGCCGCAACCAACATCGTCGTCAAGCAGGCCAACCGTGACATGCTGTTCTGGGTGTATGGCGCGGTGATTCTGCTGTGCCTCGTGACCTTTCGCTCGATGTTGGCGGTGGTCTGCGTGGTGCTGCCGCTGGTGCTGACCTCCATACTCTGCGAGGCGCTGATGGTCTGGCTGGGGATCGGCGTGAAAGTCGCCACATTGCCGGTAATTGCGCTGGGTGTGGGGATCGGCGTCGATTATGCGCTCTACGTCATGAGCATCTTGCTGGCACGTCTGAAAGCCGGGGAGAGCCTGTCACAGGCTTACTATCACGCGCTGCTGTTCACCGGCAAAGTGGTGATGCTGACGGGCGTGACCCTGGCGGTAGGCGTGTCGACCTGGGCGTTTTCACCGATCAAGTTCCAGGCCGACATGGGCGTCCTGCTGGCCTTCATGTTCCTCTGGAACATGATCGGCGCACTGGTATTGCTACCCGCTCTGGCGCACTTCCTGTTGCCCCATGCACGTACGTGGCGCTGGGCCTGGAATGCCGTCCAGCGCGATGACGATACCCCTGGGCCCGGCAATCCCGCGAGCCCTGCCAAGGGTCAGCGCACTGGCGATGACGAGCGCGCTACGTGTATTCCAACCACAACAGAAGTGAGGCAACCCCAATGAACCCACCGATATTTGAGAACGCCTGCGGCACCCAACGGCGCTCATGGGCAGGGTTGCTGCTGTTACTGGGCAGTTGCCTGCCGATTCTAGGAGGGGTCTTGATCGCCCCGGTACTGCCACGCATCGCCGCGCATTTCGCCGGCAGTGCCAATGTCGCGCTGTTGGTGCCCATCGTTCTGACCTTGCCGGCACTGATGATTGCTTTGTTCTCGCCGTTTGCCGGTTGGTTCGCCGACCGGCTCGGGCGCAAGCGTTTGCTCGTCCTGGCCATGGGGCTGTACGGCTGCTGCGGGGCATTGCCGCTGCTGCTCGACGACCTCGTGCTGATCCTGTTGAGCAGGGCGGGGCTGGGCCTGGCCGAGGCCGCGATCATGACCTGTTGCACCACGCTGATCGGCGACTATTACAGTGGCAGTGAGCGTGCCCGGCTGTTGTCTTGGCAAACCATTGCCACTGCGCTGTCGGCAGCGACTTTCTTCATGGTCGGCGGCATTCTGGGGGAAAACGGTTGGCGTACGCCTTTTGTGATTTACATGGTGGGCCTGTTGTTCGTGCCGTTGATGCATGTGTTCCTCTGGGAACCGCTACGGAAAACGGTTGACGTGATGGCGGCTGTAGCACCGATCACCCCGTCGAGTGCCTTTCCCTGGCGTACGCTGCTGGTGATCTACCTGTTGACGAGCATCGCTACCCTGGGCTTTTTCGTGATACCGGTGCAAACGGGTTATTTGCTCGCAGGTATTGGCATCGATTCGCCGAAAAGCACCGGCCTGGCTATTGGCCTGAGCCACGCCGCAGTCCTCGTCGGCGCGCTGAGCTTCCGTTGGCTCAACCGTACCGGGCCCGGAATTCTGCTGGCGGTGGCGTTCCTCATTTCAGGTCTCGGCCTGGTGCTGCTGGCCGGCGCTCACGACTACCGCACCGTGTTGATCGCGATGGTGGTCAACGGTCTGGGCTGCGGGCTGATGCTGCCGACGGTGGTGAACTGGGCGTTGTCGAGTCTCAGCTTCCAGAATCGTGGCCGGGGCACGGGCGGCTTTAACGCCAGCTTTTTCGGTGGACAGTTCGCGAGCCCGCTGTTGGTCATGGCGGCGATCAGCCTGGTTGGTAACCGAGCCGAGGCGGTCGAATTGATTGGCTTCGGACTGCTGTTCACGGCTGTCTTTTGCCTTGCTGCACCGCGCCTGGCGGGTTTGCGCCTGCGTGACCCGATACAGAACTCTGGCGACGCGCCGCTGCACTGATCCTTTGACAACTGTTCCCCTCCGGCCCCTGACGGGTCCCGGGGAGCTGTTTGCCCTGATTTTTGTTCAAGAGGACTTGATCATGAAGCTTGCTACCCTCGATGACGGTAGCCGGGACGGCCGGCTGGTGCTGGTTTCCCGGGATTTACGACACGCTGTATATGCGTCTTCACATGCCCGCAACCTGCTGCAGGTCCTGGAAAACTGGAACACCGTCTCTCCCGGACTACAGCGTTTGAGCGAGAGCTTGAACCTCGGCGAAGCGTGTGACAGCTTCCCGTTCATTCCCTCGCAGGCCGCAGCGCCGCTGCCACGCGCACCGCAGTGGTGTGACGGCTCGGCCTTTCTCAATCATGGTCACCTGATCCAGCGTGCCTTCAATCTGCCCGAGCAGGCGCAAGAGCATATTCCTGTGATGTATCAGGGCGCCTCGGATGACTTCCTTGGCCCTTGCGCCGATGTGGTGTTGCCCAGCGAGGACGACGGTATCGATTTCGAAGGCGAGTTCGCGGTAATTGTCGACGAGGTGCCCATGGGCTGCCCGGTCGATGAAGCGCTGCAGTACGTGCGGTTGGTCATGCTGGTCAACGACGTCAGCCTGCGGGGCTTTATCCAGAGGGAGATCAAGTCCGGCTTCGGCTTTCTCCAGGCCAAACCATCTTCAAGCTTTTCGCCCGTGGCGTTGACCCCGGATGAGCTGGGCAGTGCCTGGCGAGACGGTCGTGTTTGCCTGTCGTTGTGGATAAGCCTTAACGAAGAGTGGTTTGGCCAGCCCAGTGGCGCCGAGATGAACTTCAGTTTTGCTGATCTGATCGCCCATGCGGCCAGAACCCGGCGTCTGCGGGCTGGGACCATCATTGGTTCCGGCACCGTATCCAATCGCGACCCTGAGGCAGGTTCAGCCTGCATTTCCGAGCGTCGCGCGCTTGAAATGATCGACTGCGGCCAGGCGCGTACCCCTTTTATGCGCTTTGGTGACCGCGTGCGCATCGAGGCCTTGAACGAAGAGGGCGACACCCTGTTCGGCGCCATTGACCAACGTATCGTTGCCCAGAAGGTTCGCCATGCATAAACCTAAACGCTGCTTGATCGACTTGTCGGTCACTCTGGACAACAACCCTCATACTGACCCGCCACCGCTGTTACCCAAGATCGATTATGTCGATCACCAGAGCGGCGCCCCTGAACTGCTGGCGATGTTCCCTGGCCTGCGCCTGGAGGATTTGCCAGGCCATGAAGCCTGGGCTGCGGAGCGCCTGCAGATCACCACCCATAGCGGTACGCATATGGACGCACCCTGGCACTACGCCTCGACGACCGATGGCGGAAAACCGGCCTACGGCATTGACGAACTGCCACTGGAGTGGTGCCTGCAACCGGGGGTCAAGTTGGACTTTCGTCATCTGCCGGATGGCCATGTGGTCAGCGCGCTTGAAGTCGAAACGGAACTTGCCCGCATTGGCCACAACCTTCAGCCGCTGGACATCGTGCTGGTCAATACCCGTGCCGGGGCAATCTTCGGCCAACCGGGTTACCTGGATGCCGGCATTGGGATGGGCCGCGAGGCCACGCTATACCTGCTCGAACGTGGCGTGCGAGTGGTCGGCACTGATGCCTGGAGTTGGGATGCTCCCTTCAAGTCAACCCGCGAGCGCTTTCTTGTCAGCGGTGATGCCTCGATCATTTGGGAGGGACACAAGGCCGGTCGTGACATCGGTTATGGCCAGATGGAAAAGCTGGCTAACCTGGAGAGCCTGCCGGACCACGGATTCGAGGTGTCCTGCTTTCCGTATAAGATCAAGCATGCCTCGGCAGGTTTCGTTCGCGCCGTGGCGATCATGTACAGGTAAAGTTGTCGTGATTACGATCAAGTCTGGATCCGCACGCTACTCTCGGTTGTAGCTGCCAATGCTGACGTGGCTGTAGGCGAGAATGCTCGTCAGATAGAGATGTCTGATGACCAAGCAAAGCCGTACCTTTGCGCAGAATTCAAACGCGAGGCCGCAGGCCTCGTGCTTGATCAGGGCTATAGCCATATCGAAGACTGCCGCTCGCTCGGTATTGTCGAATCCGCGCTACGCCGCTGGGGCAACCAGCTTCAGCAGGAGTGCAATAGCGTCACGCCAGACATGCCCGAAAGGGTTGTCCAATGGCCCCTGCGGCGGCACCCACCTCAACAGGTGCGAGTTCGAAGGTCGGGAGTGCATCCATAGCGTGAAGTACTCTACTGCAAAATCGGTTCGCCAAATTCAGGTTATCGCGGATCGACTGATTCCTTGCGTTGAACAGGGCAGCCGCCATAGCAGCTCTTGGCCTCGATGGTTTGATGCTGACGCGGCCAGGCCAGAGGGACATCCGATTGACGTCGAAGTCGCGGCAGGCATTGAGCCAAGAAAGTAACGGCTTGACTCCGCAAAATTAGTCAATAGCACCTCCGGTCGTCGAATCAGTCAGGCAAACCCGCTACAAGGTTGCACGCAGGTATGGCCCGGTAACCATTGCCGAGCACAAATACTTTACGGGCGAGCCCAAAAAACATACGGGTACGCAGCGATATTTTTCACGCTTATCGAAAAGAGGGATTTCAGCGATTCCACTCGGCAAACGCAGCTGTAACACCAGACTAAGATTCCCCATTCCCCATTTCCCATTCCCCTTGGCGCCGCTCGCTGCGTGATCATGAGCGTTCCTAATATTTTTATTGAAATCAATTCGTTTTTATTCATACACGCTCCCCGCATAAAATGCGCCCAGTTCTTTACGACCGGCGATCTAGAGTCTGCGGCGTGAGAAAACGGGACAATGGCCACATCTGAAAAGCACTCAGCAGATTCAGATCTGGCACGATGAATAGGGTGCCAGGCACGATGAACAACGAACTCACCTTTTCTATCAAGAGCATCTGCTTTGATGAAAATTACTCTCCCTCGGACAGTACGCGAATGACGACTAACTTTGCCAATCTGGCCAGGGGAGAGTGCCGTGAGGAGAATTTGCGCAATACGTTGAAGATGATTGATAACCGCTTTAATGCCCTTGCGCATTGGGACAACCCTACGGGTGATCGTTACACGGTCAAGCTGGATATCATTTCCGCCGAAATGAATATCGATGCGCACAGTCGAGACCCTGCGATTCCATTGATTGAGGTGCTAAAGACCACGATTGTTGATCAGAAGACCGGTGAGCGCATCAACGGCATCGTCGGCAACAACTTCTCGTCCTACGTGCGGGACTATGATTTCAGTGTGCGGTTGCTGGAGCACAACAAGAACCAGTCCGGGTTCAGTACGCCAGAAGACTTTGGCGAATTGCACGGCAAGCTGTTTAAGTCGTTCGTCAACTCAAATGCCTACAAAGAGCATTCTGACAAGCCGCCTGTGATCTGCCTGAGCGTGTCGAGCACCCGAACCTACCATCGCACGGAGAATCAGCATCTTGTGCTGGGCTTCGAATACGAGCAAGACGCTTACTCGCTGACCGATGAGTATTTCAAGAAGATGGGTTTGCAGGTTCGCTACTTCATGCCGCCCAACAGCGCTGCACCGTTGGCCTTTTATTTCTCGGGCGATTTGCTAGGTGACTACACCAACCTTGAGTTGATTGGCACCATCAGCACCATGGACACCTTCCAGAAAATTTATCGGCCTGAGATTTATAACGCTAACTCGGCGGCTGGAAAATCCTATCAGCCGAGCTTGCAGAATCAGGACTACTCGCTGACTCGAATTGTGTATGACCGAGAGGAACGTAGTCGGCTGGCTGCCGAGCAAGGAAAGTTTGCGGAAGAACAATTCATCAAGCCCTATCACGTCGTGCTTGAACAGTGGTCGCTTAGCTGCGCTCTCTGAATATTTAGAAATCAAGGTTTTCACACATGAAAAAACTGTTGCCCACTTCGACCGCTGGAAGCTTGCCTAAACCGTCCTGGCTAGCTCAACCTGAGACCCTCTGGTCACCCTGGAAATTACAAGACGACGAATTGACTGAAGGCAAGCAAGATGCCCTGCGCCTGTCGCTGCATGAACAACAGCTGGCCGGAATCGATATCGTCAGCGACGGCGAGCAAACTCGTCAGCATTTCGTGACGACCTTCATCGAACATCTCGACGGCGTTGACTTCGAAAACCGCGAGACTGTCAGGATTCGTGATCGTTATGACGCGAGCGTGCCGACAGTGGTGGGCGCCGTTGCTCGGAAAAAGCCGGTCTTTGTTGAAGACGCCAAATTCCTGCGTCAGCAAACCGGACAGCCTATCAAGTGGGCTCTGCCAGGGCCAATGACGATGATCGACACCCTTTACGACGCTCATTACAAGAGCCGTGAAAAACTGGCCTGGGAATTCGCCAAGATCCTCAACCAGGAGGCCATGGAGCTTGAGGCTGCTGGCGTCGACATCATTCAGTTCGATGAACCGGCCTTCAACGTGTTTTTCGATGAAGTGAACGAGTGGGGCGTTGCCACGCTGGAAAGGGCAATCGAAGGGCTGAAATGCGAGACTGCCGTGCATATCTGCTATGGCTACGGCATCAAGGCGAATACTGACTGGAAAAAGACCCTGGGCTCAGAGTGGCGGCAGTACGAAGAAGCCTTCCCCAAGCTACAAAAATCCAGCATCGATATCGTCTCGCTGGAATGTCACAACTCCCACGTGCCCATGGATCTGATCGAACTCATCCGAGGCAAGAAAGTAATGGTCGGCGCCATTGACGTGGCCAACCATGCTATTGAAACGCCCGAAGAGGTGGCCAATACCTTGCGAAATGCACTGCAATTCGTCGATGCCGACAAACTTTATCCCTGCACCAACTGCGGTATGGCGCCCCTGCCTCGTCGAGTGGCGAGCGGCAAGCTGAATGCGCTGAGTGCCGGCGCAGAGATCGTCCGTAGAGAGCTTTTGAGCGGACGCTAATCCGCACTGCGCGGTGGCATACACAGCTTATGTGAGCATACAGGTCTGTTTGATCAACGCACCACTTTCTCGAAGATGCCAGCCGCACGCCTTATTTAGGGGCTGTCATGTCACTTCTTGGTAATGCCACTGAGCCTTTGAGCTTTCGCGAGGCGCTAGGGCACTACGCATCGGGTATCACAGTCACCTTGTCACACGTTGATGGTGAGCCTATTGGTTTTAACTGTCAGTCGTTCTACAGCGTGTCGATGAGCTCGCCACTGGTATCTTTCAGCGTCATGGCCAGTTCAGCGAGTTATCCCAAGATTCGCCAGGCAGGTCGATTCGCGGTCAACATCCTGTCGGGTGAGCAGGTCGATATTTCCAACCAGTTTGCCCGGCGAGGGACGGACAAATGGCTCGGTGTCGACTGGCAGGAATCGCCATTGGGTAATCCGATCATTGCGGGCAGCCTGCACTGGCTGGATTGCGCCGTACACCCTGACTCACCACCCCTGCAATCATTTTTACTGCGCCTGGCCTGCCAGCTGTGTGGAGGACGTTTGCGCGCGTCGCCATAAAAAAAGGTTGAATAATCACACCGAATGTTATTTAAATAACAAAAATAATAACGTCGCGGTGCCCTCCACGGCGTTCACAAGGTAACGATATTCATGAACAAGATCGCGGTCATCGGCAGCAATATGGTGGATTTGATTACCTACATCGACCGAATGCCTTGCCAGGGCGAGACCCTGGAGGCGCCAGGCTTTGCGATGGGCTGCGGAGGCAAGGGCGCCAACCAGGCAGTGGCCGCTGCCAAACTCGGCACACCGGTGTTGATGCTGACCAAGGTGGGCGACGATATGTTCGCCGATAACACGATCGCCAATTTCACGCAGCATGGCATTGATACTCGCTACGTCACACGTGTGGCCGGTGTGCCCAGCGGCGTGGCGCCGATTTTTGTGAAGAGTGATTCGCATAACAGCATCCTCATCGTCAAAGGCGCCAACGCGCATTTGAAACCTGCGGATGTGGATTGCGCCGAGACAGCACTGACTGAATGCAGCCTTATCGTCCTTCAACTGGAAGTCGATTTGACGACGGTCTACTACGCCATCGAATTTGCAAAACGTCATGGCATTGAGGTGTTGCTCAATCCTGCACCTGCGCTGGCAGGGCTGAGCCGTGATCATCTGGCACAGCTGGACTTCATCGTTCCAAACGAAAGCGAGCTTGCGCTGATTACCGGCAAGCCTGTCGACGGCCCCGAAACCGCGCTGATCGCTGCACTTGAGCTGGCTGCGCAAGGCATCCGCCACGTCATCGTTACCCTGGGTGAGAAGGGCGCCTTGTACGTCGGCGAGCAGGGCGAGTTCCATGTGCCGGGGCGCGCTGTCGTTGCACGAGACACCTGCGGTGCCGGCGATGCGTTCATTGGCTGCTTTGCCCACTACTGGACCAAAGAAGGTGATATGCGTGCGGCAATCACTCAGGCGGTGGCCTACTCCGCTTGTTCGGTCACCGCACTCGGTACGCAGAGTTCTTACCCTGACGCGGCCTCTTTCGCGCACTTCGTTGGTGAAGCCTGATCCACGGTGGATGCCGCGCGGCGCTATTTAATCCCTTTACTCCCGGAGAATAACAATGACAAAAGTCCCGCTCCAACAGACACCTGATGGTTTTTACCTCAACCGTACACCCTGGTTCGCGTTCCTGCTGCTGTGCAGTATCTTCGCACTGTGGGCGGCCGCTGCAAGCATGAATGACGTGCTGATCGCACACTTCAAAAAAGCGTTTCTGCTCAGCGATTTTCAAACGGCGTTCGTGCAGTCGGCGTTTTATCTGGGCTATTTTTTCGTGGCGATTCCAGCGGCGATGGCCGTGCGGCGCTTCGGCTACAAAAGCACGATTCTGATCGGGCTGGTGTTCTACATGCTGGGCTGCGCGTTGTTCTTTCCCGCCGCGTCGACGGCCACGTACGGCATGTTCCTGATGGCGCTGTTCGTCATAGCGTGCGGGCTGTCCTTGCTGGAAACGGCCTGCAACACCTATTCGACATTGATGGGCCCGCGTGAAACCGGCACCCGCCGCCTGAACATCTCGCAGACGTTTCACCCGTTTGGTGCGATGGCAGGCGTGTACGTCGGCAGTTTCGTCATGTTCAAGGACACCGACGCGACGCATGAGCAGCTTGCTCAAATGAGCGCATCGGAAGCCGCTGCGCAGCAGTTGGAAATGATTCAATCGACGCTGTTACCTTACAAATGGATGATCGCCGTGCTGGTGCTGATGTTCATCCTGATCCTGATCACCCGGTTTCCTGCCTGCCGTGGCAACACCCAGACCACTGAAAAAAAGCGCAGCCTGCTGCAGAGCCTTTCGCGGCTGTCGCGCAACTCGCGCTTTACCTTTGGCGTACTGGCGCAGTTCCTTTATGTCGGCGCTCAGGTGGGCGTGTGGAGTTTCACTATCCGGCTGGCGATGCAGATGGGGGGAATGAACGAGCGCAGTGCTTCATGGTTCCTGTTGACCACCTTTGCTGCCTATTTCATCGGCAAAATGATCGCCAACCTATTGATGCGTAAATCACACCCGGCCAAAGTGCTGATGATCTACGGGGTGCTGGCCATTATCTTGCTGGTCTACACCATTCTTGTGCCTAATATCAGCGCCGTGTATGCCGCGGTAGGCGTCAGTATTTTTCTCGGACCGTGCTGGCCGACCATTTACGGACTCACCATCGACGGGCTTGGCGAAGACACGGGTGTCGGCGGATCGCTGCTGGTGATGAGTATTGTGGGTGGGGGCGTACTGCCTGTTTTCCAGGGCCTGCTCTCCGACGCCACCCACGGCAACATGCAACTGGCGTACGTCGTACCGTTGCTCTGTTTTGTGGTGATCGTTGCCTACGCCTACTCGTGCATGCGCCACACTCGCGCGCCGCAGTCTGCTGATGATGCGGTGGTCGCGTCATGAAAAAAATTTCCATCGCCCTGACGCCCGAACAATTCACCACAAATGAGACAACCCTGGCGGAGTCTGCCGATTTCCGGGTGCTGGCCTGGACCTATCCCGGAGGGGTCAGGGCGCTGGCACTGGAAAACGCGCGCGGGCGCCTGGTGGTCTTGCCATACCAGGGGCAGATGATCTGGTCGGCGATCTTCGATGGCTGCGACCTGACCATGCACAACATGTTCAGCCGGCCAAGACCCAGCCCAACGATTATCGGCACCTACGGTTGCTTCATGTTTCACGCAGGACTGCTGCGCAACGGCTGCCCTGGACCGGACGATGACCACCCGCTGCATGGCGAAATGCCCTGCGCCCCGATGGACCTCGCGTGGCTTGAAGTCGGTGAAGACGCTGCGGGCCCGTACCTGAGGCTCTGCGGGGAATATGAATACGTGCAAGGGTTCGGTGATCACTACCGGGCGGCACCCTCGGTCACGTTGCGCGCAGGCTCCGCTGTGTTCGACATTGGCATGCAGGTCACCAACCTGGCGGGCAGTCCGATGGAGCTGATGTACATGGCTCATATGAACTACGCCTACGTGCCTGACGGGCGTCTGGTCGAGCCACTTGGCCGTGCCGGCGCGCGGGTACGACAAAGCGTGCCCGCCCACGTGAAGCCGACGCCGGAATGGTCGGCTTACATGGCGCAACTGAGTGAAGACCCGTCTCGTCTGAGCCGGCTGGACGCCCCTGCGTTCTATGATCCGGAGATCGTGTGCTTCTTTGACGAAGTACCTGTGGATGCAGCAGGCCATGCACACTTTCTGCTTGAGCACCCCTCGGGGCCTGCGTTTTATACGCGTTACTCGCCTGAGCAATTTCCCCGTGCTGTTCGCTGGATTCTTCACAACGCCGATCAGCGAGTGGCTGCATTTGTGTTGCCCGCCACCTGTGAACCGGAAGGCTACAAGGCGGAAAAAGCCAAAGGCAATGTGCGGTTACTGGCGGGCGGGCAAACTGCGGTGTTCAATGTCACCACCGGATACCTGTCGGCTAAAGAGCTGCACCGGTTGAACCCGTGAGCACTTCACACCACGCATCGGGCGCCGTTTTTGGCGATCAAGTCGCGGTAGGACCGGGGCAGTTTCTTGTCGGAGATCACCACGTTGAATTGTTCGAGCGTGGCGAAATGGGTGGTGCGCACGGCGTCGAACTTGCTGTGATCAGCGAGCAGAACACTGTGTTGTGTCTGGCGCAGCACCTTTTGCTTGACCTCGACCTCATTGAAGTTGAAACACGTCACACCAAACGTGTCGCTCACGCCAGCCGCCGAAAGAAACGCCCAGGTCAAGCGCAGGCTGTCGAGAATGCTGTGCTCGTGGGCGTGGTCGAACACCTGGTTTTTGCGATGAAAGATTCCGCCACACAGCACGATGGTGCAGTTGGGCTTTTGCTGCAGTTTGAGCAGAACGTTCAGCGAGTTGCACACCGCCGTGAATTCCATTTCATCGGGAATGAAGTCAATGACATACGGCACGGTGGTTCCGCAATCGAAGAACACCGTGTCTCCACGGTTGATGAATTTCGCCGCGAGCTTGCCGATACGACGCTTTTCCTCGACGTGCCGGGTGCCCTGTTCCGTCACTTTGTAATCGGGGGCGTCGGCGGGCTCGAACGCCAGCGTGATGTGGCCGCCTAGCAAGTGCAGCTTTTCCGGGTAGCGACTCAGGTCCCGGCGCAGGGTCATTTCCGAGACATCAAGCAACTCGGCCATCTCGCGTAAATGGATCGCTTTCTGATGTTGCAGCGCTTGCTGGATCAGTTTGATGCGTTCTGACTGTTTGCTTTCCACAGGCATTCCATTGACTAGTATTGTTGTGATTTAAACATTTATTGATATTATCCTAACATGCACGGTGCGTGGTTTTTCAACCACAACCTCCCATGACTTATCATCAGGACTGAATCATGAGCTCAGTAAAACCGTCAGAACTTGCCAGGTTCATCGACCACACCTTGCTGGCGCCTGACGCCTCTCGTCAACAAGTCACCGCGCTCTGTGCCGAGGCGCAGCAATACGGCTTCTATTCGGTGTGCGTGAATTCTGGCCAAGTGCCCTATGCCGCACACCTATTGGCAGGGCAAGCCGTCAAGGTCTGCGCGGTGGTCGGGTTTCCGCTAGGCGCCGGGCTTAGCGAGAGTAAAGCCTTTGAGGCACGCCAGGCAATTGCAGCCGGCGCAGGCGAAATCGACATGGTCCTCAACATCGGCGCGCTACGCGACGGGCTGTCAGACACCGTGCGCGACGACATTGCCGCGGTGCAACAGGCATGCGGCGGGGTGCCGCTCAAGGTGATTCTTGAGACCTGCCTGCTGGACGATGCGCAAAAGACGCTCGCGTGCCAGCTGTGCCGCGAACTGGGTGTGGCGTTCGTCAAAACGTCAACGGGGTTCAGCCGCAGTGGCGCCACCGTAGAAGACGTTGCGTTGATGCGCAGCGTCGTAGGCCCCGATATCGGCGTCAAGGCGTCGGGCGGTGTGCGTGATTATGAAACTGCGCTGGCCATGATCGAGGCCGGCGCCACCCGCCTGGGGACGAGTTCCGGCGTCAGCATTGTCAGCGGAGCGTCTGTCGACGCATCGGGCTACTGACCTGGTTACTGTTGCAGGCTCAAAGAAGAAGCCACTCGATGAGTGGCTTCTGTCGTCTGCGATCCTGGTGCGCAACGCACCGCCGAATCACCTCCGCCCGGCGCGTGTGCTCACGTCCACCCACACCGCCAGTACGAGGATTCCGCCCTTGACGATCATCTGCCAGTAACTGTCGACGTCCAGCATCGACATGCCGTTATCGAGACTGGTAATCACCAGCGCGCCGAGCAGGGCACCGTAAACGGTGCCGGAGCCGCCTCGCATGGACGTGCCCCCGATGAAGCAGGCCGCGATGGCGTCCAGTTCGCCCATGTTGCCGGCCGAGGGCGAGCCTGCGGCCAGGCGCGCGGTATTGACCAGCCCGGCGAAGGCACACATCACGCCCATGATGCCGAAGATCCACAGCTTCACCGCTTGTACGTTGATGCCGGACAGGCGTGTGGCCTCCATGTTGCTGCCGACGGCGTAGACGCGCCGCCCGAATACCGTCTGGCTGGTGAC
Source organism: Pseudomonas graminis (assembly GCF_002093745.1). Lineage (GTDB taxonomy): Bacteria > Pseudomonadota > Gammaproteobacteria > Pseudomonadales > Pseudomonadaceae > Aquipseudomonas. The sequence continues at coordinate 177,224 of NZ_MTSB01000005.1, read as the reverse complement.
GTAACTGAACACGCCGAGCAGGACCAGCAACAGCAACACCGGCACAGGGATCCCGTCGTAGCTGTTCAGGATGTAGACAAACCCGCCCAGCACAGCGCCGATCAGCGCCACCCGTAACACGTCGCGAATCATCGAGTGCGCCACCAGGCCGTGCAGGGCTCTGTTGCGCCGTTGTTTCCACGTCAGGAACAGCGTCAGCGCCATCAGCAATACGCCAAGCCCTGTGCCCACCGCGTGCGGCAAGTACCCTTGACCTACATAGACCAGCGAAGGCGAGACCGGGGCGATGGTCGTGCCACCGGTGATTCCAAGCAGAATGCCGCGAAAGGCCAGCATGCCGCCCAACCCGACAATAAACGAAGGAATGCGCAGGTAAGCCGTCATGTAGCCGTTGGCCAGGCCAATCATCAGTCCGCACAGTGCAACCAGACTCAGGTTCGCCAGCAGCGGCACGTGATAGACCGCATCGAGAATGGCCGCCAGCCCGCCGAGCAGGCCAAGCATCGAACCGACCGACAGGTCGATTTCGCCACTGATGATGACCAGCACCATGCCACACGCCAGAATGCCGGTGATGGACATCTGCCGCAGCAGGTTAGAGAGGTTGCGCGGCGTCAGAAACCCGCCCTCTGTCTGCCAACTGAAGAACAGCCAGATAACCGCAATGGCAATCACCAGTGCGAGCATTTTGTAGCGGGTGAAGAACTGTTTGACCTGATTCATCTACTCGGTCTTCCGCTCGTTGTTGTTATGTTCATCGGGCTGGCTGAGGGCCGCGGCCAGCACCTGTTCCTGGGTCAGCTCGTGGTTGATGAAGTCGCCGCACAGCCGGCCTTCGCCGATCACCAGCACGCGGTCTGAAACCCCCAGCACTTCGGCCAGTTCCGACGACACCATGATGATCGAAACACCCTCGGCGGCCAGTGCGCCCATCAGCTTGTAAATTTCGTATTTGGCGCCCACATCGACGCCTCGGGTAGGCTCGTCAAGAATCAGTACGCGAGGTCGGGTCAACAGCATCTTGGCCAGTACGGCTTTCTGCTGATTGCCACCGGACAGGCTGGTGATGGGCAGAAACGGGCTGGCAGTCTTGAGGTGCATGCGCGAAATTTCCCGGTCGATGCTGCTCAGTTCGGCTTCGGCATCGATGTGAGTCATTTTCGAGTAATTGTCGAGAACGGCGAGGGTGATGTTCTGGCCGACACCCATGTCGGGAATGATGCCCTGACGCTTGCGGTCTTCAGGCACCATGCACAGGCCGGCGCGGATCGATTTGAGCGGCGTGCGTGTGTCGACGATCTGGCCGTCCAGCCATACTTCTCCGGTGTAGCGGCCTGGGTAGGCGCCGAACAGCGCCGAGACCAGCTCTGTGCGGCCAGCGCCCACGAGCCCGGCAACGCCGAGGATTTCTCCGCGCCTGAGCGCGAACGAAATATCGTCCACCCGTTTGCGTTTGGGGTTGTCGACGTCGTAGCAGGTGATGTTTCGCGCCTCGAAAATGACCTCGCCGATGTCATGCGCTGCGGTGGGGTACAGATTGCTCATTTCGCGCCCGACCATCTGGGTGATGATCTTCGGGATGTCCATTTCCGTCATGGCGGTGGTGGCAATGTGTTTGCCGTCGCGGATCACCGAAATGGTGTCACACACCGCAGCCACTTCATCGAGCTTGTGCGAGATGTACACGCAGGCGACGCCCTTGGCCTTGAGGTCGCGAATGATGTCCAGCAGCACCTCGATCTCCGAGCGGGTCAGGGCCGAGGAGGGCTCATCGAGAATCAACAGGCGCGCTTGCTTGTTCAGCGCCTTGGCAATCTCCACCAGTTGCTGATGACCGCCGCCGTATTGCGAAACCGGCAGCGCCACGTTCATGTCAGGGACTTTCAGCTCACGCATCAGGGCTTCGGCCCGGTGAATCATCGCCGGGTAATTCATGCGCCCGCCGGGCAGGGTCAGTTCGTGGCCCATGAAGATGTTTTCAGCCACCGACAGGTCCGGGACCAGGGTCAGTTCCTGATGAATGATGACGATACCGGCGGCTTCGGTTTCGCTGATGGACTGCGCCTTTAGTGGCTGCCCCTCCCAGAGAATGTCGCCTTCCCAGGTGCCATAGGGATAGACCGCCGAGAGGACTTTCATCAAGGTGGATTTGCCCGCGCCGTTTTCGCCGCACAGGCCGACGCATTCACCGGCCCGGACCTTGATATCAATGCCGTTGAGGGCTTTGACACCGCCAAAGGTTTTGACGATGCCGTTCATTTGCAGCAGTTAGTCGGACATGGCTAAAGGCTCATACACAGGCATCAGGGCTGGCGTGAGACAGACCCTGTGCAACCGCGTTGCACAGGGCCATGCTCAGGCGCTCATCGACGTGTTGACGTTCGACAGCTTACTGCCCGCCCATCTGTGCCTTGGTGTAAAACCCGTCCTTTTCCAGCAGGTCGATGTTGTCCTTGGTCAGCGACGTCGGCGTGAGCAGGATGGTGTCGACCTTTTTGCTGCCGTTGTCGTATTGCGAGCTGAACGCGGGTTTCTCGTTGCGTGCCAGTTGCACCGAGAGTTTGGCGGCTTCAGTGGCAATCAGTTTCAGCGGCTTGTAGACGGTCATGGTCTGAGTACCGTCAATGACCCGTTTGACCGCTGCCAGATCGGCGTCCTGACCCGAAATAGGCACCTTGCCCGCCAGTTTCTGGGCAGCCAGTGCCTGAATGGCACCGCCGGCAGTCGCGTCGTTGGAGGCGACGATGCCATCGATCTTGTTGCTGTTTTTGGTCAGGGCGTTCTCTACAATGCTTAACGCTTCTGTGGGGTTCCATTCCTTGACCCACTGCTGACCGACAATCTTGATATCGCCTTTGTCGATGGCCGGCTGCAGCACTTTCATCTGACCTTCGCGCAGAATCTTGGCGTTGTTGTCAGTGGGCGCGCCGCCAAGCAAAAAGTAATTGCCTTTTGGTGCCGCTTTCAACACACCACTGGCCTGCATCTCGCCGACCTTTTCATTATCGAAGGAAATGTAGGCATCGATGTCGGCATTGAGGATCAGCCGGTCATACGACACCACCTTGATCCCGGCTTTTTTGGCTTCGGCCACGGCATTGGTCAGCACCGTGGCGTTGAACGGTACGATGACGATCACGTCGACGCCACGGGAAATCAGGTTCTCGATCTGTGAAATCTGCTTCTGTTCATTGGCATCAGCCGATTGCACGAAGACTTTGGCGTCCAGTTTCTCCGCCGCCGCCACGAAGTAGTCGCGGTCTCGTGACCAGCGCTCCAGACGCAGGTCATCGATGGAAAAACCGATTTTCGGGTGGGCGGAGTCGGCCATGACCGGCAGCGAAAGCAATGCCAGGGCGCTGGCGAGCAGCGTGCGTTTCAGGGTGTTCATAGGGTGCGTCCTTTTATTGTTGTTTGAAAGACACTTCATGAGGTGCAGCGTGATGCCGGTAGAACTGTAGAACTGTAGAACGTTGTCGGACGTCGCAGGTACAGATTTGTCATGAGAATGTCACTGCGGCGTCCCTCTCTGCCGGTTTCAGGTATAGATAAACCGGTTGACCACACTTTCCAGCCATTCCTGCCGTCCGCTGACCGCCTGCGGGTCCAGTTCGTTGGCAAACGCATGCTCGGCCAGTGAGGCGAGGCTGAAGTCACCCGCCAGCACGGACTGGCCAAAGGGCTGCTGCCAGCCCGCGTAGCGTTGATCCTTGAACTGCTGAAGCCTGTCGTTTTGCACCATCGCCGCTGCGCGCTCCAGCGCCAGAGCGAGCACGTCCATCGCGGCAACATGGCCGTAAAACAGATCGACTTCCTCCAGGCTCTGACGGCGGACCTTGGAATCGAAGTTGTAACCGCCGTGGGTGAAACCGCCGGCCTTGAGGATTTCGTAGGTGGCGAGGGTCATCTCTTCGACGCTGTTGGGGAACTGGTCAGTGTCCCAGCCGTTTTGCGGGTCGCCGCGATTGGCATCGATGCTGCCGAAGATGCCCAGTGAAACAGCAGTGGCAATCTCGTGATGGAAACTGTGCCCGGCCAGCGTGGCGTGGTTGGCCTCGATGTTGACCTTGATTTCGTTTTCCAGGCCGTATTGCTGCAGGAAGCCGAACACCGTGGCGCTGTCGTAATCGTACTGATGCTTGGTCGGCTCCTGGGGTTTGGGTTCGATCAGCAGATCGCCCTTGAAGCCGATCTTGTGCTTGTGCTCGACCACCATGCGCATGAAGCGCCCCAATTGTTCGCGCTCGTGCCTGAGGTCGGTATTGAGCAGGGTTTCGTAACCTTCGCGACCGCCCCAGAGTACGTAGTTGGCGCCTTTCAGGCGTTGGGTCGCGTTCATGGCACTGAACACCTGTGCGGCGGCATAGGCAAACACTTCAGGGTCCGGGTTGCTGGCGGCACCGGCGGCAAAGCGCGGGTTGCTGAAACAGTTGGCGGTGCCCCACAGCAGTTTGAGCCCGGTCTGTTCTTGATGGCGCTCCAGATGATCGACCATGTGCGCAAAATTATTGCGGTATTCCTTGATCGAATTGCCCTCGGGGGCTACATCGGTGTCATGGAAACTGTAGTAATCGATGCCCAGTTTGGAAAAAAACTCGAACGCCGCTTCGGCTTTGCCGATGGCCAGTTCCATCGGGTCACCCGTGCGCTGCCACGGGCGCTTGAACGTGCCCACACCGAACATGTCAGCCCCCGGCCAGACGAACGTGTGCCAGTAACAGGCAGACATCCGCAAATGTTCGCGCATGGGTTTGCCGAGGATCAGCTTGTCGGCGTCGTAGTGGCGAAAGGCGAGGGGTGAATCGCTGTCGGGGCCTTCGTAGATAACCTTGTCGACAGTGGGGAAGTAAGGCATGGACGATTTTCCTTATTGTTCTTGGCGATGCCTCGATACTAGCAACGGCCTAAAGGCTGCTGATTATGAAAATCATCAACATCGAGTGCGATTTTGAGTATTGAGATTCGCCTTTCACACGCCTAGTCTGTTGAAAAGCGCCACGCTTTCCGGATCGGCATAAAAACAATGAAAACCGTACCTCCCGTTCACCGCATCGCGCTGTTGTTCAACGGCAGCAAGATCTACGACCGCGGCATCATCAGTGGCATCGGCAATTACCTCAGCAGCACTCGCGTGTCTTGGGACCTGTTTCTCGAGGAAGATTTTCTGTGCCGCCTGAGAGGCATCGAGCGCTGGCAGGGCGACGGAATCATTGCGGATTTCGATGACCCGCTGATTGGCGAGGCGCTGGCCGGGATCAAACTGCCGGTCGTGGCGGTCGGCGGTTCCTATCAGGATGAGCGCGCCTATCCGAAAGGCATTCCGTACGTTGCCACCGACAATCACGCGCTCATAAAGGCGGCCTACGAACACTTGATCGAGGCGGGGCTGACGCGGTTTGCCTGCTTCAGCCTGCCCGAGGCCCAGGCCAACCGCTGGGCGCAGGAGCGCGAGAAAGCCTTTCGCCGGTTGTTGCAGCGTGATGGCCTGCACGTCGAGGTCTATCGCTGCATGGGCACCAGCGCACCGCTCTGGGACAGTGCCGTGGAACAGCAGATTGCCTGGCTGCAAAGCCTGCCCAAACCCATCGGTATCATCGCCGTGACAGACGCCCGGGCGCGGCAGTTGTTGCAGGCCTGCCTGACCGCCGGGATTGCCGTGCCGGAGCAGGTTGCGTTGATTGGCATCGATAACGATCCGCTGACCAGAACCCTCACACGAGTACCGTTGAGTTCGGTGATTCAAGGCACCGAAACCATGGGAAGAACGGCTGCGCGCCTGCTTCACCAGATGTTGCACGGCATGCCCGCCAGCGGTACACAGATTCTGATCCCCCCGGACGCAATCAATGTGCAGGCCTCAAGCCTGCATCAAGCGCTGGGTAATCCCTATGTAATGCAAGCGCTGCTGTTTATCCGTCAATACGCGTGTCAGGGCATCAAGACGGCGCAAGTCGCCGCCTACGTGGGCATCTCGCGCTCATCGCTGGAGTCGCACTTTCGCAAGGACAGGGGCTGCAGCGTTCACGACGAGATCCTGCGCTTCAAACTGGCTGCCGCCGCCAGCGGGCTGGAAAAAACCGACTCGGCCATTGCAGACATTGCCCGCGCCTGCGGCTTTAAGTCAGCGCAGTACCTGCATACGGTGTTTCGTCGTGAGTTCGGGTGTACGCCCCGGGAGTATCAGCAGGGCGGCAGCGCTAACGCTGCCTTGGTCAACTGATCTGCAACGGCTAGTCGGCGATAACCCGTATCGTCCAGAAGTCCGAGGACAGGTTCGCGTCCATCAGGTATCCGTACGGCAGGGTGAAGTAGCCTTCCATGCCCCAGGAAACACCCCATGAATTGCGTAAGATGAAGCGCTGATGGGCATCGTCATAACCCACTACCAGTACGCAGTGCCCGCCGAGCTGCTTTTCGCCGTGCGCAGGCATCGGAGCGTGCCCGGTTTCGGCAACTTTTTTGGTTTCAAAACTTTCGTACACACTGAAGCCGATAACGAACGGATACCCTGAAGCCAGGCAGCCTTTCATCTGATTAAGGTGTTGCGCAACTTTCTGATAGGACACGGCTTTGTATTTCGTGGCGTGCTTGTAGCAGGCAGGCGGAGGTTTTACAGCAAACCGGGCAATGTCGTAAGGCCACTCTTTTTCAGGGCAGTCACCCAGGGTTGCAACCGTTTTGATTCCGTCTCTGATCATCGCGCCGCTGTCTGAGTCGACGGTATGTTCAATGACCCGCTCGTTGTAGTAGATAAACAGACGCGAGGGTTCGAAGCCCGGTTTCAGTTTCTGTTTCATCCGGTCAAACTGAATGGCGGCGGCAATGCCGTTGGCTGTACAACTGCCGAGTTGCCCCTGATCGTAGACGGGAGGGCAGTGCTTTCTCAGATCGATCGTGTGCGGAAGTGTTGTCAATGCGGCCACGGGCGCAGCATACAAATGATCGCGATGATCCGGCAGATCGCGAATCCAGCCGTACTGTTTGACGGTGTAGGTCATCGTCTGTCTCCATGCAAAAGGGACTGCCTGACAGGCACCCGGTCACGTGCATCGCATCACGGTGCCTGAGGCTATGTAAGCAGTTTTCCCGATGGCAAGGGATGAAGATGTTTTTAGTGCTTAGTGGGCTAAATATCGCATTCAATCAGCCACCCTCAAACGCTCACTGTGCTACCCACACGTTTTTTAAACAGTGATTCGAATAATCCGAATCACTGTTGTCGTGCGCCAGGCTTCGCCGGTAATCGAAAAGCGGTGAGGTTCAGGCGCTTGCTGGAGCACCCAGCGAGGCCTCGTCAAGACTTCGCGACGGGTCATCAGGTTCCGGCAAAAAAGCTCATCCCTTTGCCGATCGCACACTCATAACTCACCGCTTTGCCCACCGGCTGATAGTCAGGAACGCTCAGCGTCGTCATGCTGAAACTGGCCGTGCCGTTGGACCGTACCTGATAGCGAATGAATTGCTCGATGGGTTTGTTATCGCGGTTCAGGGTGAAGTGGGTGTCGGAAAAGGCCAGTGTGCCGTCCGGGGTGATGAGGTAGGTTTCTATGCGTTTGCCACCTTTGGTTCTGGAGGGTTCGGCACCTTCGACCGAGGATTTGCATTGCCCCAGATCAATTACCACGGCGACCGACTCGCCGGTATTCAACGCTTGAGTGAGGGCGGGGTAGCTGACCAAAGCGTCGCCTGCATGAGCAAGGGCGGGCAGTGACAGTGCGAGCAGCGCGGCATAGTAATGTTTCATGGATTCTCCAGTAATGCAGACTGGCTTGATGACTGCCAGTCAGGTCCGGGGCAGGTTAAACAGGCAGCGCGAACCGTAGCACAAGGCCTTTTCAAAGTGGGCCACGATTCGCTGTTGGTCAGGCAACAGCGAATCGGCAATCTGCTTTACAGCGTTGCCTGAACACCTCCGCTGACGGTGCCCATGCCACTCGGCGCAATGACGGGAACGCGCCTGCTGCCAAGGCGGGCAGGCGGCCTGGGGGCTTTGGGCATGACCTGTGCAGTGCTGATCGGGAATGTTTTCTCGAGCCAGCGGAGCTACCCGAATGCCTGATGCCGTTTCGACTTCCAAGCCACCCCGCGTGTATGCGCTAGGGCGCGCCCTTGCGCTGACCCTGGTTGCCGCCAGCCTTGCTGCTCCAGCCTGTGCCGATGACAGTGACGTGCCGTCGCTGGCGGGGAAGCGCATTGCTATCAGCATGACCGGCACCAGTCACTATTTTGATATCAAGGCTTTTCAGGCTCAGGTCGATGAGGTCAAGCGCCTGGGCGGGACGCCGATCACCCTCGACGCCGGTCGTAACGACAAGAACCTGGTCAATCAGTTACAGACGGTGGTCACGCAAAAGCCCGATGCGGTCATTCAGACCCTGGGCACGCTCAGCGTGATCGACCCGTGGCTCAAGCGCATCAGCAAGGCGGGCATTCCATTGTTCACCATCGACGCGCCTTCGCAATACAGCCTCAACAACACCACGTCCGACAACGTTGCAACGGGCAAGGCGCTTGCCGGGCAGTTGATCAAGGACACCGGAGGCAAAGGCAATGTGCTGGTGTTCAACGGCTTTTATGGCGTGCCGGTCTGCGCCATTCGTTATGACCAGCTCAAGCTCGCGCTCAAGGATTACCCGGAGCTGAAAATCATCGAGCCCGAGTTGCGAGATGTGATTCCGAATACGGTTCAGGACGCTTATTCGCAGGTGTCGGCATTGCTCAACAAATACCCCAAAGGCAGCGTATCGGCGATCTGGTCAGCCTGGGATATTCCGCAACTGGGCGCCAGCAAGGCATTGATCGATGCAGGACGCACCGAGATCAAGACCTATGGCGTGGACGGCACCCCGGAAGTGCTGGAACTGATGCGTCGTGAAGACTCACCGATAGGCGCCGTGGTCGCCCAGCAGCCGGTGCTGATCGGCAAGACCGCTGTGCAGAACGTCGCCCGCTACCTGGCCGGACAGCGCGATCTGCCTAAAGAGACACAGGTGTCGACCCTGTTGACCACCGCAGCCAACCTGCCGGAAGTACAAAAGCTTCGGGGCGATAACTGACGGGGGAGTGGCTCATGGTTTCATCGATAGCCAAGGCAGCGGATGTGCCCGCGTTACACCTGACTGGAGTCAGCAAACGGTTCGGCGCCACTCAGGCGCTGGACCGGGTCAACCTGAGAGTGGCGTCCGGAACGATTCACGGGCTGGTGGGCGAGAACGGCGCAGGCAAGTCAACCTTGATCAAGGTGCTGGCAGGCATTCATCGCGCTGACGCGGGCAGCCTCAGCATCCACGGCCAGCCATTCGATGCGTTGACGCCGCGCCAGGTCGAGTCACTGGGGGTGCATTTCATTCATCAGGAACGCTTGCTGCCGGGCAGTTTCACGGTTGGGGAAGCGTTGTTTTTCGGTCAGGAGATCAAGCGTGGGTTGTTCGTCGACCGACGTGCTCAGGACCGCGAGGCCGCTCGGTTGCTGGACGATTACTTTGCCATGCGCTTGCCGAGCGGTGCGCTGATACGCGATCTGGACAGTGCCCAGCGGCAGATATTACAGATCACTCGGGCACTGCTGGCCAGGCCCAAAGTGTTGGTGTTCGATGAACCAAGCGTTTCGCTGGTCAAGCAGGAGGTGGACCGGTTGCTGGCCATTGTGCGGCGTTTGCGCGATGAAGGGCTGACGATTGTGTACATCTCCCATTACCTTCAGGAAATCGAATCGCTGTGCGATCAGGTTACAGTTCTGCGCAATGGTCGCGATGTGGCAGTGGTCGATCCCGCAACGACCAGCACGGCGCAGATTGCCCGGCTGATGGTCAATCGCGATGTAGGTGAGCAGTACATTCGCTCGAAGGCTGTTCCCGGTGACGATGTTCTGCAGCTCAGCGGGCTGGGGGCAGGGCGTTACTACGACGGTATTGATCTGCGCGTGCGGCGTGGTGAAGTGCTCGGCCTGACCGGGCTGGTCGGTTCTGGCGCGAAAGAGCTGCTCAAAAGCCTGTTCGGGTTGCTCAAGCCTGATCGTGGCGAGTTACGGGTAAACGGCCAGCCTTTGCGCCTGAAGTCGCCCCGTGATGCCGTGCGCAACGGCATTGCGCTGGTTCCCGAAGAGCGCCGGACTCACGGTGTGGCCCCCGCGCTTTCCGTGCTGGAAAATATCACCTTGGCGAGCCTGGGACGATTCAGCCGCCGAGGGTTCCTGGATGGCCCTGCCCAGGCCCGGGAGAGCGAGCGACTGATCGACGAACTGGCGATCAAGACGCCTGACCACGATGCAGCGGTCCAGTTGCTCAGCGGCGGCAACCAGCAAAAAGTTGCTCTGGCGAAATGGCTGAGTCGACATTCCTCGCTGTACTTGCTGGACGAGCCCAGCGTAGGTGTCGACATCGGCGCAAAAGTAGAAATCTACCGGCTGATCGCGCGGCTCGCCGAGGCCGGTGCGGCGGTGCTGGTGTTGTCGTCGGATCTGCCCGAACTGATCGGCATCACTCACCGTATTGTGGTCCTGCACCGCGGCCGTATTGCAGGCGAATTCGATTCACACGCCACGGACAGCGATGAGTTGCTGGCCTGTGCCACCGACGCCAGTGAGCGTCGCCGGCCTCTCGAAACCCTACGTGATGAGGAGGTTGGCAATGTCCACGCATGAAGTGATTGCCAGCCTTGACGTTGACCCTGCGCCACAAATGCTTGTGCGCCTGGCTCAGCGCGGGTCTGTGCTGGTGTTTCTGGCAATTCTGCTGGTATTCGCCGTTAGCGCACCGAATTTTCTCAGCACCGCCAACCTCAGCAACGTGTTCGCCCAGTCGGCGGTACTGGGCATTCTGGCGCTGGGCCTGACCTGCGTGGTCATCGGCGGCGGTTCCAATGTAGTCAGCGGCGGGCTGGATCTGTCGCTGGCGGCCAATCTCGGGTTATGTGCAGCGGTTTACAGCAGCCTGAACAATGCCGGGTTTGAAGCCTGGCAGACGATTTCCCTGACGTTTGGTTGCGGCCTGCTGGTTGGCGCTTTCAACGGGCTGGCGGTGGTGCTCGTGCGTTTGCCGCCCTTGCTGGCAACCCTCGCGAGCATGAACCTGATTGCAGGGCTTGAGCTGGTGCTGACCCAGAACACCGTGCTGGCTACCGATTCCGAACTGCTTGACAGCCTGGCGTCGGGTGTCTGGCTCGGTATCCCGGCGTTGGCGTGGGTATTGATGGGTGTGGCGGCAGGGTTGTGGCTATTGATTCAGCACAGTGCCTTCGGATTGCGCCTGTACGCCATCGGTGAATACCCCCAGGCCGCAAAGGCTGCCGGATTGAGCCTGCAGCGCTATGTGTTCGCCAGCTACCTGATTGCCGGTGGCTGCGCGGCCATTGCGGCGTTCTGTTCTGCGGCGTTTTTCAGCGGCAGCACCACCGGTTCCGGCGACATGCTGCTGTCGGTGGTGGCCATTGCTTTCCTGGGTGTGGTGTTTTCGCGCCGTTTGACGGCAAACATTCCTGGCACTCTGCTGGCGACCCTGTTACTGGGGTTCCTGATCAATGGGTTCCAGTTGCTGAACATCTCCAACTTCTGGGTCAACGGCGTGCAAGGGGTGTTGATTCTGGTGGTGGTTGCGTTTTCCGGAGTGCTTGCCCGACAGGAAGGTGAACAATGAGTACGTTGGCTCTGAATACCCCGTCCGCGCTGGTGAAAGTGTTGCCGCGCCTGTTGCCTGCGGTTCTGCCGTTACTGGTGCTGATCATCCTGCTGTTTTTCGCCCTCAATGCGCCTGGCTTCCTGAGCTGGGGCAATCTGTCGAGCCTGGTCCTGAACAATTTCGTATTGCTGGCCATCGTGGCAATCGGGATGACCTGGGCGGTGGCCGTGGGCGGGATTGATCTGTCGGTGGGCACGGCACTGGATTTTGCCAGCCTCGGTTTTGTGGTGGCGCTCAACGCCGGTCACGGTCTGGGCGTGGCCATTGCGATTGCGTTGCTGGCGGGTGTGACGGCAGGCGTATTCAATGCACTGCTGATCGCCGGGCTGCGTATTTCGCCGTTTCTGGCGACGCTGGGCACCTTGTTCATCGGCACCAGCGTGCAGCAATTGCTGTCCGATGGCGGCCAGCCGATCTACATCGCCCAGGGTGCATTACCGGGCATCAGCAGTGTGTCGATTCTGGGGGTGCCGTTGCCGCTGGTGGTCATGGCGCTGCTGGCCAGTGTCTACGGGCTGCTGCTGGCTCGCGGGCGTCTGGGGCGCGAGATTCTGGCCGTGGGCACGCAACCGCAACTGGCCTACTACTCGGGCCTCTCCACCCGGCGCATCGCCGCGCTGGTGTTCCTCGGCGCCGCGCTGGCCTGCTCGGTCGCCGGCATCCTGCTCAGTTCCACCGTCAACGCCTACGTACCTATGTCCGGCAATGCCTACCTGATCAATGCGATTGGCGCCGTGTTCATCGGCACAACGCTGAGTCGCCTGGGACGGCCCAACATCGTTGGAACACTGCTGGGCGTTCTGCTCATCAATGTAATCGCGAATGGCCTGCTGTTGATCGGCTGGAACTTCTATTGGCAGCAGGTCGCGACCGGGGTGCTGATCCTGATGGTGCTGGCGTTCAGTTTTACCAGCCGCCACCTGCTGCGTAACGCGGTCTGAATGAGGTTTCAGGCTTTACCGGTGCCGCTGCCGATCTGCCATACAAAGGGCGGCTCGGTGCCGTTGATGCGCCAGTCGCCGACAATGCGCGCCTTGTAGATCAGCGGATTGTGCGACGCCGCGGTGCGTGCATTGCGCCAGTGGCGATCCAGCGCCTTGTTGACGCTCACGCCCGACGCGCCCAGCGCATTGAACAGCTCGGTGGCAGAACGCAGGACCAATTCCGACACGATCACCTGCGCCTTGGCCGTTTCGATTTCCGCTGCGATGTTGGCGTCGTGTTCCTGTCGGGCGTCGTTGCCGAAACGTGCCACATAGGCACGTTGCAGGGGTTCGGCGGACCGCAGCGTTGCGGCTTCGGCGGCATACACCTGCGCGGCGATCTGCCCGACCACGTGTTGCACCTGCGCATCCTGGCTGACGCTGCCGGCATTGCCGTGGCTGAAGATGCGTTTGCGGTCACGCACCTCTTGGGCAATGTCACGCTCGATGGCTCGGCCAATGCCTGCCAGCACGGCCAGCAGCACCAACTGATAAAACGCCGTCTGGTATTTGAAACGCTGCTCGAACGGGATGACATGGGTAGCAGGCAGCGGCACATTGTCGTAGACCGATGTGCCGCTGCCGGTGGTGCGCTGGCCGAATCCGTCCCAGTCGTCACTGTGGCGTACGCCCGCATGCCTGGCGTCCACCACCGCAATCACATCGGCGCCGGTGTCGGCGCGCCGGGCGTAGACGTCGATCCAGTCGGCAAAGATGCTGCCGGTGCTGTAGAACTTGGTGCCGTTCAGCACGAAACCATCGCCCTGACGGCTGACCTTGGTGATGACGTCGCCGATGTTGACTGCGCCGACTTCGGTCCAGCCGTTACCGACCAGATCACCGGCGACGAAGCGTGCGAACCATTTGTCACGGTCTGCGCCTGGTGGCGCATTCAGGCGATCCTCGACAAAGGCGAAATGCGCCCGCAGCGCCTGCGGAATATTCGAGTCGGCTTCAGCCAGTTCTATCAATAGCTGAAATAACTGGCCAATCGACGCGCCGGCACCGCCGTATTCGGTGGGAACACGCACGGCGCCGAAGCCGGCTTTCTTGAGCCATTCGACAGGTTCATAGGGCAGGGCGCGGGCTTTCTCCCGTTCGACGTTGCCAGCGCTGATCTCTCGAAAGATCGGCCGGAATCGGTTGGCCAGGGTTTCGTAATCCGTCCCCAGCGACAGTGGGTTTGAACCGGTGGATTGAGTCATGCAATGCTCCTGAGCAGGTCGGGCCAATGAATGGGGTCGTTCAGCTCAGTGCATGCTTTGTGCCTGAATGTAAGGCCATGAGTTTGCTGGTTATTTTTTTATGGCTCAGGCGCTTCTGTTGAACACGCAACAGCTGTGCAACAGCCTGTCAGCAAACCGCACATTCAGCACCGGGCACTTTGAATCACTGTTCAACCAGCAACAGCGTTTAGGCATTTTGTGCGGTGTGATCCTGCCGATTATCAGGATGTGTATTTAACTTTATGTTTTAAAAGAAAAATATTTTCCGGCATGGGCTGTGCAATGTTCGAGGCTACGCGTGTTGAGTGTTCTCAACCTGTCGCCAACGATCAGGAGTCAGCCCATGAGCATCCCGCCTCCCATTCCGCCCAAGGCACACGTGATTGCTTCGGATGCCGAAGCCATAGACGTCGCCAAAGCATTGGCCGGCCGTTTTGCCGAAGAAGCTTCGCTTCGGGATCGCGAACGCCGTCTGCCCGTCACCGAGCTGGATGAATTCTCTGCCAGCGGCCTGTGGGCCATCACCGTTCCGAAGGCCTACGGCGGCGCCGGCGTTTCCTACGTCACCGTGGCGCAGGTGATCAAAATCATTTCTGCCGCCGATTCTTCCCTCGGGCAAATCCCGCAAAACCATCTGGGCGTGCTCGATATCCTGTTGCAAACCGGCACCGAGGAGCAAAAACGGCACTACTTCGCCAAGGCTCTGGCGGGCTACCGTTTCGGCAATGCGTTTTCCGAGTCGAAGAGCAAGAACGCCGGAGCCTTTCAGACCCGGATTCGGTTCGAGGGTGAGCAGGCATGGCTGGACGGCGAGAAGTTCTACTGCACAGGCGCACTGTTTGCCCACATCGTGCCGGTGGTGGGTGTCGATGAGCAGAACAAGGCGTTCATTGCCTTTGTCGAGCGTGACAATCCCGGGTTGACCATCATCGACAGTTGGGACGGCTTCGGTCAGCGCACCACGGCCAGTGGCGGCGCCGTTCTGAAGGCGGCACGGGTGCCCGTCAGCGCGGTGATTCCGGCGCATCAGGCGTTTGATCAGCCGACCGCTCATGGCCCGATTTCGCAGATCATCCAGGCGGCGGTGGACACCGGCATCGCCCACGGTGCATTCGAAGAAACCCTCAAGTACGCACGTCTGGCACGGCCGTGGATCGACAGCAAACAGGATTTCGGCTGGCAGGACCCGTTCAGCATCGCCATCGTCGGTGACCTGCAATGGCAACTGCACGGCACCGACGCGATTCTTGCCAAAGCCGGGGAGGCCATCGATCAGGCGCTTGCCGAACCGAGCGAAGCCAGTGTTGCGCGCGCCTCGGTAATTGTCGCGCAGGCCAAAGTGCTGTCGGCGCAGATCGCCTTGCTCGCCAGCAGCAAGCTGTTTGAACTGGCCGGCACCCGCTCGGTAACGGGCACGCTCAACCTCGACCGTTATTGGCGCAATGCCCGTACCCACACGCTGCATGACCCGGCGCGCTGGAAGTACCACCTGATCGGTAATCAGGTGCTCAACAACATCCCGCCGCCACGTCACGCCTGGAACTGATCAAGGAACCGCCTCATGCCTCATCCTGCTATTACCGCGCAACTGGCAGTCGCCCGCGAAGACCTGGGTCATGCCCGACGCGGGTTTCTGTACACCCTCGATTACCTTCGCGAGCAGGGCCAGCCTTGGGCGCTCGGTGATCCGAAGCGCATCGTCGATGACCCTTATGTGATCAGCAAAGTCGGCGACCTGCAAATTCGTCTGGAAGTCGCTGCGGCGTTGCTTGAGCGCGCTCAGGGTCTGGACGGCTCGCCCGAGCAGCGCCTGATCGCCAGTAGCGAGGCGGTCATTGCCAGTGCCGACGCGCTTCAGGCTGTCGGCAACATTCAGTACGAACTGACCGGGCAACGCCTGTCGCTGTCGGCTCAGACCGAACGCGAACCCTTGCGCTGGCACTATCAGGTGATCGGCAACCAACGCCTCAACGGTGCAGTACCGCCGCAGCTTCAGGAGTAAGCGCATGTCTCGTCAAATACGCCTCAACGCCTTCGACATGAATTGCGTCGGTCACCAGTCGCCGGGGCTTTGGGCGCACCCGCGTGACCGGTCGTGGCAGTACAAGGACCTGGAATACTGGACTGATCTGGCGAAGATTCTCGAGCGCGGCAAGTTCGACGGCCTGTTCATTGCCGATGTGCTGGGCATCTACGATGTCTACCGTGGCAACGGTGACGCAGCGATCCGCCAAGCCACGCAGGTGCCGGTCAATGACCCGTTGCAGTTGATTACGCCGATGGCGCTGGTGACCGAGCACCTGGGATTCGGGCTGACGGCGTCATTGTCATTCGAACATCCTTATCCGTTTGCCCGGCGCCTGTCGACGCTGGATCATCTGACCAAGGGTCGGGCAGGCTGGAACATCGTGACGTCTTATCTGGAAAGCGGTGCCAGAAACCTGGGCCAGAAAACGCTTACTGAGCACGATGCGCGCTATGACTATGCCGAGGAGTACCTGGAGGTTTGTTACAAACTGTGGGAAGGCAGTTGGGAAGAGGGCGCAATCCTGCGTGACCGTGAACGGCGGTTGTTCAGCGACCCGAGCAAGATCCACGAGATTCACCACATCGGTAAGCATTTTCAGGTTCCCGGCATTCACCTGTGCGAGCCTTCGCCGCAGCGTACACCGGTCCTCTATCAGGCAGGGGCTTCGGGCCGAGGCAAGCAGTTTGCCGCCGAGCACGCGGAGTGCGTTTTTGTGGCTGCCCCCTCCAAAGTCCTGCTGAAAAAGACCGTCGCCGATATTCGCCGTCGCACCGCCGAGGCCGGTCGCGACCCCTCAAAGGTGCTGATATTCAACTTGCAGACGGTGATCCTTGGCGAGACCGACGCCAAGGCCAAAGCCAAATTCGAGGAGTACAAAAGCTGGGTGAGTTATGAAGGGGCAATGGCGCTGATTTCAGGCTGGACCGGCATCGACTTCAGCCAGTTCAAGCCTGACGAGCCGCTGCGGCATGTGCATACCAATGCCATCCAGTCGGCAGTCGAGACATTTTCCACTGCCGACCCCAATACCGTATGGACCCCGCAGGCGTTGGCCGACTGGGTCGGCATCGGCGGCTTCGGCCCCTTGTTTGTCGGCAGCCCGGAGACCGTTGCGGACTTGTTGCAGGAGTGGGTCGAAGACACCGATGTCGACGGCTTCAATCTGGCGTATGCACTGACCCATGAAACCTTCATTGATGCCGTTGAACTGTTGGTGCCGGAGCTTCAGAAACGTGGTGTCTACAAGACCGAATACGCCAAAGGCACCCTGCGTGAGAAGTTGTTTGGCGATGGCCCGCGCCTGGAAGCCGGCCATCCGGGGGCCGGGTTTCGGGACCTGGCCGCGCTGAATCGCCGTCGCGAGACAGAGAGTGCCTGATCGCCGTAACCGGTGATTATCGTCATACACAAGTCCAGTAGTAGCGAGTCGACCCGTCACGAGTACCGCGCGCAGCTTAAGCTGCGCACGTGTGCAAGTGCCGGACGAGTTGCCCTCCAGCCTGCTGCAACGCCGTCCTGATGTATTGAGCGCAGAGCACAGCCTGAAGTGGGCGAACATCGACGTTGGCGCTGCGCGCGTAGCGTTCTTTCCCGGTATTACGTTGACTGCCAGCGCAGGTTCTTCCCGTTCGCGTCTGTCCGGGCTGTTCAAATCAGCAACCGGCGCCTGGTGTTTTTCGCCGGGGGTTCCAATCGGGCCACGCTGGGCTCTGCCAAGATCCAGACTTGTCAGCAGACAATCCAGGCAGCGTTCAAGGAATTCGCCTATGCGCTATATCGCGGTGGTTCGCAGAGTTACCTCGAAGCGCTCGAATCTCAGCGTTCCCTTTACAGCGCCGAACAGGACCTGATTTCACTGCGCCTGACCGAGCAGAGCAACCGCGTCACGCTCTACAAAGTCATGGGCGGCGGGTGGAACCCTTGACGGTTTTTTCTACTAGCCTTAAGAAATCAGCCACTTAACCGTTTAACCTTTGTCGGCAGTGCGGTCATCAGTGGGGCGTGCTGCCGTTTTGATCCTTCATGAACAGGAGTTCTCATGAAACCAACCCTACCGAGGTGCGTGTGCGCCCTGATGCTGCTGACCGGTTCAGTCACTTTACAGGTTCAGGCCAAACCGCTGGCAGCTGGCTCCGCTGATGCGGTTGCCAGACTTCCAGTGATCAAGCCTGTTACCGCGTGCGCCGAGCTGGCCAAGGTCGCACTCGACGATATCGGCGGGCAGGGCAGCAGCGTGTTGTCGGCCAGCGAATCCACCCGTGAAGGCGTCGCGGTGTGTGCGGTTGAAGGCCGGTTGGCACCCGAGATCGGTTTCAAGCTGGAGCTGCCCGTCAGTACCTGGGCACAACGTTACCTGCAAGTGGGGTGCGGTGGATTGTGCGGCAATATCAGTACGAAGGTGCGTGTTGCAGAAGGCTGCAAACCGCTGAAAACCGGAGCGTTCGCCGTGGCTTCCACCGACATGGGCCATCAGGCGTCCGACAAGACGTTCGGCGATGACCCACAGAAGCGCGTCGACTTCGCCTATCGCGGCGTGCATCTGACCGCGCTGGCCTCTAAGAAACTGATCGCTGCTTTTTATGGGCAGAAACCTGAATACGCCTATTTCTCGGGGTGTTCCGATGGCGGGCGCGAGGCCTTGATCGAGGCTCAGCGCTACCCGGATGACTTTAACGGCATCACCGCCGGAGCGCCTGCACTGAACTTTCAGGTGCAGAAAACGCTGTACCACGGCTGGATGGCGCAATCCAATACCGGGCCAGACGGCAAGCCGATTCTGCTGGCCTCAAAGCTACCGCTGTTGCACAAGGCTGTACTGGCCCAGTGTGACGTGCTGGACGGGCAGATCGACGGGCTTATTGCTGATCCGCGCCTCTGCGACTTCGATCCTTCGGTGCTGCAGTGCAAGGCCGCTGCGGATACCGCCAATTGCCTCAGCGAGCCGGAAGTCGCTGCGGTCAAACGTTTCTACGCGGGGCCGAAGGATCCGGCCAGTGGCGAACGCCTGATCATCGGTGGCCCGCAACCCGGATCGGAACTGGCCTGGGCAGGCGTGTTCGTGCCCGTGACTGCGGATCAGACGGTCTACAGTAAGACGGCAGCGACGGAGGCTATTCGCAACCTGGTGTTCGAGGAAAACCCCTCTGCGGAGGTTGATCTGAGCACGCTGCGCTTCGACAAAAGCATTTTTGACAAGCTGCGCCCGCTGCATCCTTTGTATGACGCCACCAACCCCGACCTTTCGCCCTTCGCCAGCCGTGGCGGCAAACTGATCCTCTGGCATGGCTGGGCCGATCCGAATGTCTCGCCGCTCAACACCCTGGCGTATCACGAAGCTGTCGAAGCAAAGATGGGCAAAGCCCGCACTGAGTCCTTTGAGCGCCTGTACATGCTGCCCGGTGTTTATCACTGCGGCAGCGGGGAAGGGCCGAGCGTGGTCGACCTGCTCACGCCCATGATGGCCTGGGTCGAAGGTGGCCGTGCGCCGAATGCAATCGTTGCCCGGCAGGCCTGGCCAGACAAAACCGCTAAAGACCGGCCCCGCACGCAGCAGCCACTGCCCACGTTTCTGGTGAACGAAAACATTGCCAACCGTGGCCGCACACGCAGGGTTTTTCCGTATCCATTCATGGCCGAGTACGACCACAAAGGCTATTCGAGAAGCGCAAACCGCTATCAGCGCGCAGAGCCGCTGACCACGGAAAAGACCCCGCAGTGGATGGGTTCAAGTTTCTTTCAGCCCTACACCGCTCGGGAGCTTTAGGCTCGAAGCTTTGCAAAGCGGGTGCCTGTCAGGCGAATTATTTTCGCGTCGTTCTTGACATGGCATCCGAACCAGTAGAGAATTGCGTCCATTCCTGAACGCGGAATTTAAAAAAACCCTTAAGATTCAATGGGTTGGAAGCCAAAGAAATAGTGGTTTCCCATATAGTTCAACACGTTTGATGCAGCGGTAAAGCATCCGACGTATGAGGCCGAGTAGCAAAATGGTTATGCAGCGGATTGCAAATCCGCCTACGCCGGTTCGATTCCGACCTCGGCCTCCACTATTCAAAGCCCCGCAGACTAACATCTGCGGGGTTTTTTATTGGGCGCTGGAAAGTGAGGGGTTCCGACACTTTCTCATCTTTGAAGGTAAAGACGATGTCCTCTCCAAAAGCAGACTATGGAACGATGAACATAGGCTTTGTCGAGATGTGGCGAACTGATATCCTGCGCTTCACCGACCACGAGGGATCATTTATGCGCAGGACAGCGGTATTGCTTATTTCAGCGTTGGCTCTATCCGGTTGCGGGCAGCCTAAGCTAGATGCAAGCTCAGATGAAGCGCTTCAAAAGTCCATTACTAAAGTGTCGGATAGTCTTTCAGGCGAAAAAAAGGAGCAATTTAAAAGCAATGTGCAATTAGTTGCCTTAAGCCAGTTGGACATGGGGCGCGTTCTGAAAGGCGAAAGTAACGGTACTACAGCAAAAATGAACATGCTTTCCGTGCTGGACGGAAAAACGGCTGACGATGTTGCTGCGGAAGCAAAACGTATAGTCGAAGAGCGCCAGGCGCGGGAGCGGACGCAAGCGAATTTGGAAATAAACGATCTGACAGAGAAGCAGAAAAATTCGGAGGCAGCCAAGGCTCAGCTTTCAAAGTTTACAGTGGTGAAATCTATCTTCTACCTGCGTGAAGAGAAGTACTCCACCACGCCCAAGCCGATCATAGAGTTGATGGTCAAAAATGACACCGGCAAGGCTATTTCGCATGCTTATTTCAGAGGCACGGTTGCGTCGCCCGGTAGGTCTGTCCCTTGGTACGTCGGTGACTTTAACTACGCGATTAGCGGCGGGTTGGAGTCTGGGGAAACTGCGATTTGGGTGATGGCGCCTACCGTGTATAGCGATTGGGCCAAGATAAGGGCTACTAACGACGCTGTTTTTACAGTTGAGGTTCTTAGGGTCGACAGCCCGGATAATGCTCCTTTGTACGACGCTACGGGGTTAACTGAGCGTGAGCAGAAAAGATTGCAGGAACTCAAAAGTAAATATGCCGGAGGCTGAATCCACTCATTAAGAAAAACCGCTGCGGCGGTTTTTTTCTGTCTGAAGAAAATGAATGAGCCAGTCACTGGGTGCGCTTACGCTGGAACGAGTGGCCCGAATAGGATCATTTACAGGGCTGTAGAGTTGTCGAGCTCCTCGGGTTAGGGAGTGGTGTTCGTCGGCAAGACGCCGGAGAGGGTTAAAATCAGTTCTGAAAGAAAAGCAGGTTCCGCATTCTACGGAGCCTCATGAATGGAGGCAGCCATGCTGTCTGAACGAGAAGCGCGGCGATTCAAGCTTCAGCGCGGGTTATCCATTTTTTTGCTGAGCGTGGCGGGGCTCTTCCTGGCCGAGAGTCTTTATGTCTATGCAGCCTGCGGCGGGCCGGGCTATCCCGTATTCAAAGGGGTTGTGGCTGTGGGGTCAGGTTCGGTCATGTTTTATTTCTCGAAGCGCTGGTGACCGAAATGCACAGCGCTCATGTCCGGCCAGACCATCGGTCTTGCGCTTCAGGATAAGGACGGCATCGCTACAGCACGATTATTGCTTGGCAAGCCCGCCTGTATCGTCAGGCTTGACCGAGGATATTTCAATGAGCAAACCCCTTGTCCAATGGCCGATCAACCCGCACAGAACCGCCGTCATCGTTGTGGACATGCAAAAGGTCTTCTGCGAGCCGCATGGTGCGTTGTACGTGAAAAGCACGGCTGACATTGTCCAGCCCATCCAGGCGCTGCTTGGCGTAGCCCGTGCTGCTCAGGTGGCGGTGGTCTATCTGCGCCACACAGTGCGCGGCGATGGCTCGGATACCGGGCGCATGCGTGACCTGTATCCGAATGTTGACCAGATCCTTGCGCGCCACGACCCGGACGTTGACATCATCGAAGCACTGGCGCCCGAGGCGGGCGATGTCATCGTCGACAAGTTGTTTTACAGCGGTTTTCACAACACTGACCTGGACACGGTATTACGTGCGCGCGATGTCGACACCCTTGTTGTTTGCGGCACGGTGACCAATGTCTGCTGCGAAACCACGATCAGAGACGGTGTGCATCGTGAATACAAGGTCATTGCGCTGAGTGACGCAAACGCAGCGATGGATTATCCGGATGTGGGGTTTGGCGCTGTTTCGGCCGAAGACGTGCAGCGTATATCGATGACAACGATTGCCTACGAATTTGGTGAAGTGGCTACCACGGCAGACGTCATCCGGCGTATCGAAAACGCATAGCGGCCGCTGCTCGACCGTGCGCAGTTATGGCCCGTTTCCGGTGTTTGCGCATTCAAACCATGCGCTCTGTTTCAGACTGTTTGATCTGATTGCGTGGTGTGATTTGGCTAACTCTTTGTATATCGAACGGATTCATCGGGTGGCACAGTTTCTGCTCTTGCCCCGCTGACCTTCACCCTTGGCGGTGAAACTTTTCCGCGTCGTGTCTGCGAGAGGAATCAGCCGTATGACTCTGCAATATGTGCCCATTATCAACCTGGCCCCTTATTTTTCAGGAGAACCTGGCGGCAAGGCCGCCGTGGCGCAGGCGGTCAACCAGGCGTGTAAGGACATCGGATTTCTGGTCATTACCGAACACCGGATTCCCACCGAACTGATTGAGCGGGTCTCACGTGTGACCCGGCAGTTTTTCGATCTGCCGCTTTCTGAGAAGCGCAAGGTCGACCGTCCCAGTCCGGACATGGTGCGTGGTTACAGTGCAGTGGCCGAGGAAAGTCTGTCGTATTCGCTGGAGGAAAGTGCGCCTGGTGATCTCAAGGAGTCGTTTTCCATCGGGCCGAGCGATGTGCCGAATGAAGACTATTACCATAACGCCCAGGCTGGCCCGCACTTCGCCCCCAACGTCTGGCCTGCTAAAGAGCGGGTGCCGGGGTTTCAGCAGGCTTATCAGGAATACTTCGACGCGATGAGCCAGTTGGCTCAATCGTTGATGCGCCTGTTTGCAGTGGCGCTGGAACTGGACGAGCGCTTTTTCGATGACAAGATTGATCGCCATATCAGCATGTTTCGCAGCCTCAGTTATCCGGACATCAAGACCGAGGTCGAAGTGGGGCAATTGCGGGCCAGTGCGCATACCGACTACGGCAGCCTGACCATCGTGCGTCCTGACAATGCATTGGGTGGCTTGCAGGTCCGCAATCAGCAAGGCGCATGGGTCGATGTGCCCTATGTCGAGAACGGTTTCGTGGTCAATATAGGCGACCTGATGATGCAGTGGACCAACGACCAGTGGATTTCCACGTTGCACCGCGTGGTCAACCCGCCGATGACCAGCGAGCAGGATAACCGGCGTCAGTCATTGGTGTTTTTTCACCAGCCTAACTACGACGCGCTGATCGAATGCCTGCCAGGTTGCCTGCTGCCAGGCACAACGCCGCGTCACGCGCCGGTCACGTCGGGCGACCACTTACTGGCCAAGTTCGTCAAACAGACGACTTTCGGCGGCAGCAAGGTGGCCTGATATGAACACACTGTCCTACGTCAACGTGTTTGCTCAGGACATCGTCGGCCTGAGTCGTTTCTATTCGGAGCTGTTCGGTTTCAGCGAAATAGAGGCAATCAGGTCGCCGATCTTTCGTGGGCTGGACACGGGCAAATCCTGTATAGGCTTCAACGCGCTGGATGCGTACGCATTGCTGGGTCTGGATGAGTTTATCGGTAGCAGCGGGTGTCGGTTTTTGCTCACTATTGATGTCGAGGAGCAATCCGAGGTGGACAGGCTGGTACCGTTGGCAGTGGCACTGGGGGCGAGGGCGGTCAAGGCGCCGTATCTGACGTATTACAATTGGTACCAGGCGGTTATGCTGGACCCGGAGGGAAATGTGTTTCGGATCAATTACATGCTTTGACGTGATGATGCTCTGAAAAGCAGTCCGGAGCAGAACCTGGTCTCAGAGAGGCATCACTTCAGAGTTCTGCGTCAACGTCTACTGGTTGGTCTGCTAGCTATCAGACGCGTGAAAGCAGGTCTTCAATTGTGTGACAGGCAAGGAATGCCTGATTCAACAACTGAGGGCATGGAAATGAGTAAATCTAACGACAAAAAAACTTCCCCCGGGGAAGGCAAACACGGGTGGGTGAAATCCCCTTTGTCTCGTGCGCAGTATGCCGTGAATGTGAACATGATGCTGGACTGGCACCGTGACGCGTGTGAGGGAGACAAAAATTTTCCCGATATTATGGGTGGTCCCGCCCACGACTTTCCTGAAAGTGATTACAAAAGTGAAGCGCCTCCCCCCGATGGACTTATCTTGAGCGGCGGCATGAGCGATGCGCGTATTTGCTTAAACTTTACCGACGCTGAGCTGGTTCAAAAATTAAAGGAAAAAGACGAAAATACAACAGTTCAAGGCTGGCCTCGTATTAATGTGAAAGGCGAAAAAGAGATTGCAGTGAATTGGGGTTATTCTGCGGATCATGTTACGCGTGGCTACCGCTGCTTTATTACCAAAGATAATTGGAATGAAAACCATCGAATCACACGCGATGATTTCAAGGGCAAGAATTACGTCAAAGACGATAACCACTTTACAGAACACTCTAACGATGGGCTGCTGTGGAGTCAGATATCTACATTGAGTCCTTTCAGCGAGCATCGAGAAGAGCTTGCGCCGGTCACAACAATGTCTATTACATTGCCCGATGACAAGCACGGACATCATGTACTTCTCGTTCTCTGGATTGTGGCCGAGACCAGCAAAGCGTTCTACCAAGTGATTGATGTCGACTTTGATCAGTGAGGGTCTCAGGATGACAGCTAAGATCTCTGAGGCCCGTCTTCAATCTTGCGCAGGGCACGGCAGGGCGTCTAGATAGGAGTTTAGGCGTTGCGGATCGGAACTGTTTTTGCGGACCAAAAAGGGCTTGCTGAGCAGATTGCCCCGTAAGCCCTTGATACATATGCGATGCCTCAAGCCGGTGCCGCAGCGGCACGTCCAGCTCTATCAGGGATAGGTTATAGCGTGCATGACAATGACATCAGCCTGTACTGTCACGTCCAGCATGATTGAAGAGGTCAAGGCGTTGTCTTGCGTCCAGCCATATGGTGCAAATAGGCCATTAACTTCTCCAAGTCTGCATCCGGCAATACCGTTTCCGAAAACGCCGGCATTTTCGCTTGCGGCCACTGGCGTAAGTCCTGAGGGTTGCGAATGTAGCGCTTGAGGAAGTCCATTCCCAAATACTCGGTCGGGCTATAGGGAATATTCAGGTCCGGCCCGAACTGCGCATCGCCTGCACCGTTCAAGCGATGACACGCCAGACAGTTTTTCTGAAACAGCGCAAACCCCTGATTGACCGGATCATCACTCTTGGGCGCCGGGTCCGGCAGCAGGGCGGGGAAGCGCTCGGAAACCGAAGCCATACGTTTAATGCTGGCCACTTCAAACGGCCATTGCTCCGGGCTGATATTTCCAGCCTGAGGGTCCGTCCATACCAGATAGAAAGGCCCTGCACCGGGTTTGCCGGCAGACAGAGGCGGCCACGGATGGGCAGGGTCTTCAATCGCCAGCCACGCTCGCGCACCCTTATCGTTGAGCAACGGCGCGGCGGCCAACTCTGCGGCAAACCCGTCCAGAGCGACTGCCTGCAGGTGATCGCCGGGCTTGATACCTGTCAGCAGCGCAGCCAAGGGCACGGCGCTGTAGACCATGTCCTTCTTGTAGGCCACATCATTTTTAACAGTAATGACTTGCCGTTGAGGGTGGGTAAGTAATTCTTCTGTTTGCCAGGTGCGGTTGTTACGGTCCAACTGCAACTCCAGTTGAGCAGCGGACAACGGCAGACTCAGCAACAAAGCCCCGACCAAAATAAGCGCTTTCACTGGATATTGCTCCCTATCGTGAGCAGCGAAAAGTCTGGCACCGCCACGCGGAGGCCACAAAAGGATTCAAGCAAGAATGCACATGAGTACGCATGCCCTAATCCAGCACGCCGATGCGCTGCTCATCCGGCCAGAACAACGCGGCCTGCCCGCACGCCTGCCCGTGCGGGTCCAATAAGGTCCACACCACGCCGGCGTAGATCATGAACGGCTGATTATTCGCATCCACGCGCCAGCCGCTGTAGCCCTCGGCGATGCCATTGGCGGTGACGTGCTCCAGTAAAATCTGGCGCGCAGCGCGATCAAGCTCCGAGGCGCTTAAACGTGAGGGCATGCCGATAAAACTGTCGCGCGGGTACTTGAAGCATTGCAGTGCGCATTCGTTCGCGTAGGTAAAACGCGGGTCTGCGGCGCCGTCGTGGGCCAACAGGCTGTAGGGCGCGTGGGTGTGTAACCAGGTCAGGCGTTGTTGCGGGTCCAGGTGTTGAGGGGACGATAGTCCGTGGCCGGTCCAATGTCGGTAACTTTCATCGAGCACCTGTATGAAATGTTCTTGAAGGTACATACATTGCCTCACATCGTCAGTTGGAAGTCTTCCCTGATCCGTGTTTTATAACGCCTATCAAGCGTGGCTGAGTGGCGATAAATGGTTATTCAGTTCCCGTCGGGTTGTCCAACAACACACGATATTCAGCCCGCGGGTTTGCGAAAAAGGGCTGAGCTTGAGCGCACGGCTCCGCGGCCCTCCAGACGTTGTACGAACCGTCGGCAAGGCGAGGTAAGTTCTTTGGCAGATAGAGTCTGCGACGTACTTACGACGCCATCCCGTTAAAGGTAACAGTCCTCATATAAACAAGAATCGTGTGTTTCATCACGCGTCAGAGGGGCGCAGGGCCGCCCCTCTGAACAGAGGTTTACGGGTTGTTCAGTCGGCACGACCTGTGAGCAATGTTTTTGTCGCTGCCACAACATTCTCTTGGCGCATCAGGCTTTCGCCGACCAGAAAGGTGGTGATGCCGGCATTTTTAAGTCGAAGGCAATCATTATGGTTAGCGATCCCACTTTCACCGACCAGAAGTTTGCCGGCGGGCACCATCGATGCCAAACGCTCGCTCACGCCGAGGTCGACCTCGAAGGTATGCAGGTTGCGATTATTAACGCCGATCAGCGGAGAAGACAATTTAAGCGCACGCTCCATTTCACGTTCATCATGCACTTCTACCAGGACGTCCATCCCAAGCGCCATGGCCTCATTTTCAAGCTCCGCAGCGTTGTCGTCAGTCAATGAGGCCATGATCAGCAGTATGCAATCTGCGCCCCAGGCACGTGCTTCGTACACCTGATAAGTGTCGAACATGAAGTCTTTTCGCAGCGCAGGAAGAGAGCACGCGTTTCGCGCGTCAATGAGAAACTGCGGGGATCCCTGAAAGCTTGGAGTGTCTGTCAGAACGGATAAACAGGCGGCGCCACCTGTTTCATAGGCTTGAGCCAGCGCAGGGGGGTTGAAGTCTTCACGAATCAGACCTTTTGATGGACTGGCTTTTTTTATTTCTGCAATTAATCCTATTAAACCCTGCTGTTCTTTCGCTTTCAGAGCTTTATAAAAGCCTCGAGGACTGAGCTGCTCCAGGGCGCGTTGCTTAATGGTGTTCAACGGCACCGTTGCTTTTGCTGTTTCGATTTCTTGAAGTTTATAATGTTTTATTTTATTCAGAATATCACTCATTGCAGTTCCTCATGTTTCAGGGGGAGTCTGTCGCGTCAGGCTTATATGGTGTTTACGCAAGCGTGTTCGCGCTTGGCGTGTCACGGGTCAGGCCAAGAGTGTAATCACTGGGTGGCAGAGTATGATTAAACATAATTAATCAACCTCTAACGTTAACGTCGAATGATTATGTTATGCTCGTTGGCACGGTCTTTAAGCCACTTGTAATACGCCCTCGCGACCGCTCATCGATCCGCGTTTGTTCTCATGTTTTTTCAGCCCTTGGGCGATAGCATGATGACCTGTGTGGTCGACAAGAGCAGGTGGGTTCCACAGGAACGTGCTGGAAAAACAGCCAGTCGTCCCCACCTTTACCAGCCTGAAATCAGCGGCTGTGCTTACGTGGTCGACAACAGTATTTGGGTTTTTGGAGGGGACGTCGGCTGGATGCCGCAGGCGATTAGAACAAGCATTGCGCACCACGACTGTTTTGGGCGCCCCAACAAAAAGGGCTTACTGAGCAGATTGCCCTGTAAGCCCTCGATACATATGTGGTGCCCCGAGCCGGGGTCGAACCGGCACGTCCAAAGGACGAGGGATTTTAAGTCCCTTGCGTCTACCAATTTCGCCATCGGGGCGGTAGCGCCAAGAGCAGGGAATATATACACCCGGCCCCCATGAAGCAAGCTTGAAAGCACCTCAAATGCCATGAGGTGCCGCTTTCCCGTCTGTCAGAAATGCTTGGCAAATCATGAGGCTACAAAAAATGCCTGACGCAAAGGCTGAATTGTTGCGCCTGCGCCGGTCAGGCTTTGCTTTCTTTTACTGCGGTTTCGACTTTATCCGCCAGGATTCGCAAATAGCTGGCCAGCGCGACCTCTTCAAGCCTCAGGCCCTTTCGTTGTCGTGAGCGGGGGAGTTTGGCCAGGTTGCCGAGCAGGAAGCCTTCCAGGACGGCAGGGTGGATATAGCATTTGCGGCAGATGGCCGGGGTATTGCCGAGTTGTTTGGAGACCGCTTTGACCATGTCGACAATGTGCCGCTTGGCGTCTGCTTCCGGCTCCCAATGCAGTTTTTGCAAGGTGGCCAGAGCCAGCGCGCTGGCGGCCCAGGTCCGATAGTCTTTGGCGGTGAAATCGGAACCGGTCAGGTTTTGCAGGTAGGCGTTGATGTCGGAAGAGGTCACGGCGTGGCGTACGCCGTCTTCGTCCAGGTACTGAAACAGGTTTTGCCCCGGCAGCTCCATGCAGCGCTTGATCACGGCCGCCAACTTGCGGTCTTTGACGCTGACCTTGTGTTCGACGCCGCTTTTGCCCCGGAACTCGAACTGAATCTGGCCGCCTTTGACCTCCACGTGTTTGTTGCGCAAGGTGGTCAGGCCATAAGAGCGGTTTTCCTTGGCGTACTGGCTGTTGCCGATACGGATCAGTGTCGCATCGAGCAAAGAGATCACCGTCGCCATGACCTTTTCGCGGCCCATGCCAGGCTGCGCGAGCTGCGCTTCGATCTGTTTGCGAACCTTTGGCAACGCGTGACCAAACTCGATCAGACGCGAGTACTTGTCCTGATCCCGAATCTCCCGCCAGCGTGGGTGATAGCGATACTGTTTGCGCCCGCGTGCATCACGGCCGGTGGCCTGCAGGTGGCCCAGCGGGTCGGCGCAGATCCACACATCGGTGTAGGCGGGCGGAACCGCCAAGGCGTTGATGCGCTTGACCTCCGACTCGTCCTTGATGCGTTGGCCCTGGGTGTCGAAGTAGGCAAATTTGCCGCGCAGTATTTTGCGCGTGAGGCCCGGCTGAGTGTCGTCTACGTAATGCAGGTCACTGGCAGGCTGGCTGATGGCAGTCGAGTCAGGCATGGCTAATTTCCAGAGGCAGTTAAAAACACTGACCTCGGCCATTGGCGGTGGTGCCGTCTATTTTATGGCGGGTGAATTTTTTTGAAGCCCTAGGCCAGTACCGCAACCGCCTTGATCTGTGCCCAAAGGGCTTGGCCACAGTGCAGGCTCAGTTGGTCCCGCGAGTAGCGGGTGATGCGCGCCAGCAAGGGTGTACCGCCAGCGTCCAGCTTCACCAGCACATGCGCTGAGTTGTCGGCGAGCATTTCTTCTGTCACCACGACCGGCAGCCGATTGAGAATGCTGCTGTGATCGTCAGGTTGCAGGTTCAGGCTGACGTCGCGGGCTTGCACCTTGATGCGCAGTGACGTGCCGATGGTCACCTCGGCGTGTGCGACGCGCATGCGAAGTTCGCTGCCGGGCAGCGTCAGGGTGAGCAATTGATAATGTGGGTCGTAGGCGATCACTGTTCCCTCGATGACCACCCCCGCGTCATTACCCATCGCCAGCGGAAGATCCAGACGCGCCAGTGTTTCGTGGATCGGGCCGCTGGCCAGCACCTTGCCGGCTTCAAGCAGCACCAGATGGTCAGCCAGGCGCGCGACTTCGTCCTGGGCATGGCTGACGTACAGCATGGGAATGTCCAGTTCTCGGTGCAGACGCTCCAGATAGGGCAGGATTTCGCTTTTACGTTTGGCATCCAGCGCCGCCAGCGGCTCATCAAGCAGCATGAGACGGGGGCTGGTCAGCAAGGCCCTTGCGATGCCCACCCGTTGACGTTCACCGCCTGACAGCGTGTCTGGACGCCGTTCCAGCAGATGATCGATACCGAGCAATTCAGCCGCTTGCGGCAACCCGATGCGGCGCTGCTGGCGCGGGATGCGTTTCAGCCCGAACTCTAGATTGTCGCGGACCGACAGGTGCGCAAACAGGCTGGCTTCCTGGAACACATAGCCAATGGCGCGTTTGCAGGGGGGCAGGAATATTCCTTTTTCGCTGTCCTGCCAGGTTTCGTCGTGGACGCGGATGAACCCTGTTGCGGCCTTCTCCAGGCCGGCGATGCAGCGCAGGCAGGTGGTCTTGCCCGAGCCCGACGGCCCGAACAGCGCGGTAATACCCGAACCGGGCAGTGTCAGGTCGGTACTGACGGCGAAATCGGGGTAGGCCATTTCCAGGCGTACTTCAATGGGCGACACCATGACTCAGCTCCATCCCGTTCTGGATCGGCCGCTTGAATAGAGCGCCAGCAGGACCAGAAAGGAAAACACCAGCATCGCGCCGGCCAGCCAGTGCGCTTGCAGGTATTCCATTGACTCGACGTGATCGAAGATCTGCACCGACACCACCCGGGTCTTTTCGGGAATGTTACCGCCGATCATCAACACCACGCCGAACTCGCCGACCGTGTGGGCAAAGCCCAGAATCGATGCAGTGATGAAGCCCGGTTTGGCCAGTGGCAGGATCACATGGAAGAAGGTGTCCCACGGGCCGGCACGCAAGGTGGCCGCCACCTCGAGGGGGCGGGTGCCAATCGCCGCGAACGCGTTCTGCAACGGCTGCACGACAAAAGGCATCGAGTACAGCACCGAGCCGATCACCAGCCCGGCAAAGCTGAACGTCAATGTCCCCAGGCCAAGGCTTTGGGTCAGTTGGCCCACCGCGCCATTGGGCCCGAGCAGCAACAACAGATAGAAACCGATGACCGTGGGCGGCAACACCAGCGGCAGCGCGACCACCGCGCCGATGGGTCCTTTGAGCCATGAATCGGTACGCGCGAGCCACAGCGCGATGGGCGTGCCGATGATCAGCAGGATGACAGTGGTCAGCGACGCCAGCTTGAGCGTCAGCCAGATCGCCGCGATGTCGGCACTCCCCAGCGGCATTTACAGCTGGTACCCGAACGACTTGATGATCGCAGCGGCTTTCGGACCTTTCAGGTAGTCGACCAGAGCCTTGGCAGCGGCGTTGTCCCTGCCTTTGGTGAGCATCACAGCGTCTTGCTTGATCGGATCATGCAGCGAATCCGGCACGATCCACGCCGAGCCGCTGGTCAGCTTGCCGTCCTTGTAGATCTGCGACAGGGCCACAAAGCCCAATTCCGCATTGCCGGTGGAAACAAATTGATAAGCCTGAGTGATGCTCTGGCCTTCGACAATCTTTGCCTTGGTCGCGTCAGCCAACCCCAGCTTGCTCAGCACCTGAGTGGCTGCAACGCCGTAAGGTGCGGTCTTGGGGTTGGCAATGGCGAGGTGCTGAAACTGATTGGCCTTGAGCACCTCGCCTGTATTGTCGACGTAGCCTTCTTTGGCCGACCACAGGGCCAGCGTTCCGATGGCGTAAGTGAAGCGCGAGCCTTTGACGGTGTCGCCTTCCTGTTCAAGTTTCGCCGGGGTGATGTCGTCAGCCGACAGGAACACCTCGAACGGCGCGCCGTTCTTGATCTGTGCGTAGATCTGGCCTGTAGCACCAGAGGAGACGACCAGCGTGTGCCCGGTGTCTTTCTCGAAGGCAGTGGCGATTGCCTGGATAGGCGCCGTGAAATTGGCCGCAACGGCCACCTGCACGTCGTCGGCAAATGCGGAGGCGGCAGCAGGAAGGGCAATCGTCAGAGTCGCCAGCTTGAGCAGGGCGTGCAGCGTGGTCTTTTGCATGAAAACAGGTTCCTTGACGGTAGAACAGACGTCGCTGACGCAGAGACGTTTCGCTATATAGCTAAATATATAGCGACGCCCCTTGGTTCTGAAAGCACTGTTTCATCGTGAAGAAAGAATGTTCAGCGCGTTTTCGGCCAGTTGCCGGGTCAGTTCGCCTGCGCCAAGCCGGTGTTTGATGCCGACCGCCTGTCCAGCCCAGAGGTTCATGAAGTCGCGGTTACCCTGTTTCTCGGCCGCTGCACGCAAGGGCATCAGCGCGCCGCCTGCCAGCGGAAAGGCCGGAGCGAGGGCGCTGATCGGGCCGATTTCACGCATGATCCGGTTGACGATACCGCGCGCCGGACGGCCACTGAACAGGTTGGTCAGCGCCGTCTGGCTGTCCGTCGCGTCTTGCAACGCCTGGCGATGAAGCGGGCTGACGCTGGATTCCGGGCAGAACAGGTACGCCGTGCCGACCTGGACCGCCGAAGCCCCCAGGGTAAACGCCGCTGCAACGCCTCGACCGTCGGCAATACCGCCCGCCGCAATGACCGGGACACGCACGGCGTCAGCAATCTGTGGCACCAGCGCAAAGGTGCCGACTTGGGTGTGCAGTTGATCGCTGAGAAACAGCCCACGGTGGCCGCCTGCCTCATAGCCCATGGCAATCACTGCGTCGCAGCCACGCTGCTCCAGCCACACGGCTTCCTCGACCGTGGTGGCCGACGAGAGGATGGTTGCGCCGGTGGCCTTGACCCGGTCCAGTAACGCCTGTTCGGGAAGGCCGAAGTGGAAGCTCACGACCTCGGGTTTCAGGCGCTCGACCAGGGCACAGGTGTCGCTGTCGAAAGGCGCGCGATTGGAGACCGGCGTAGGTGCATCGTAATCGACGCCTAGTTCTTTGTAATAGGGTTCAAGCGCCTGTTTCCAGCGTTCCGCCCGCTCGGGGTCAACGTCAGGAGGCTGATGGCAGAAGAAGTTGAGGTTCAGTGGAGCGCTGCCGGTGTGTCGGCGGAAAAGCACCACTTCTTCGTCGATTTTGTCGAGGGTCAACATTGCGCAAGGCAATGAGCCCAGACCGCCAGCCGCCGCCACGGCGATGGCCATTGATGAGCCGCTGGCTCCGGCCATTGGCGCCTGCACAATGGGCAGCGCGATGTTGAACAGTTCAAGAAGGCGGGTATCTGGCCAATGAGGCATGTGTGCTCCGGTTCTCTGGCAGTGAAACGATGCGTTCATTGAGCGTGAGACGGGCGTGATTGGCAATCGTCATTTGCCGTCTCTTTGACTGGGGCATGGCGGGCAGTTGACATAAAAGACGATCGGTCTAATATCCCTGCATGACTCAGACACTGATCAAGACCAGACGCCCCGGACGTCCACCCAAAGTGGACCGGGACCCCCTCGAAACCCGCAAGGTGCTGCTGCGCCGTGGCCTCGAGGTATTGACCGAACAAAGTTTCTCGGCAACGGGTCTGGACTACATCCTCAAGGAGGTCGGGATTCCCAAGGGGTCGTTCTACCACTATTTTCCCAGCAAAGAGGCCTTTGGCCGGGCGGTGCTGGACGAATATGCCCGTTACTTCGCGCAACGTCTGGATCACTGGCTGCTGGATGAATCCTGTTCGCCACTGGAGCGGCTGGTGGGTTTTGTCCAGAGCGCCAAAGGCGGCATGGCGCGCCATGATTACCGGCGCGGCTGTATGGTCGGCAATCTAGGGCAAGAGGTCGGCCTGTTGCCGGACGGTTTTCGCGACACTCTGGAGCAGATTCTGCTCGATTGGCAGTCGAAACTCGCAGGCTGCCTGCGAGAAGCGCAAGTCAGCGGTGAAGTGTCCAAGAGCGCGGACTGCAACGAGCTGGCGGCGTTTTTCTGGATCGGCTGGGAGGGCGCTGTGCTTCGTGCCCGGCTGGTCAAAAGCGACACTCCCCTGAACACATTCATTGCCGGTTACCTTCGCGGGTTGCCGCAGTGACGTTTCAGGCTCATTTAAAGACGATCGGTCTAAACTGGAGGCACACATGTTCAAGGGCATCTTGATCGACAAGGACGAGGCAGGTTATCGCGTCCAACTGACGGATATCGATGAAACGCAATTGCCGTCAGGAGACGTGACGGTGCGGGTGTCGCACAGCACGCTCAACTATAAGGATGCGCTGGCAATCACCGGTCAAAGTCCGATTGTGCGCAGTTTTCCGATGGTGCCGGGTATTGACCTGGCGGGCACTGTTGAAGCCAGCGATACCGACGCGTTCAAGGCCGGTGACATGGTCCTGCTCAATGGCTGGGGCGTAGGCGAAGGGCATTGGGGCGGCCTTGCGCAAAAGGCCCGCTTGAAGGGCGAATGGCTGATTCCGTTGCCGCAGGCCTTCACCCCGGCGCAGGCGATGGCGATAGGCACCGCAGGCTACACGGCGATGCTCAGCGTGATCGCGCTGGAGAAGCACGGCGTGACGCCCGATCACGGCGATGTGCTGGTCACCGGTGCCAATGGCGGCGTGGGCAGTTTTGCCATCGCCATTCTCGCCAGGCTTGGTTATCGGGTGATTGCGTCCACCGGGCGTGTGGCGCAAAGCGAGTACCTGCAACGGCTGGGTGCTGCGCAGATCGTTGATCGTGAAGCCCTGTCGCAGCCGGGGCGGCCCTTGGCCAAGGAGCAATGGGCGGCAGCGATTGACTCTGTGGGCAGCCACACCCTGGCCAACGTATGCGCCGGGATTCGCTATCGCGGTGTGGTCGCGGCCTGCGGTCTGGCGCAAGGCATGGACTTTCCGGGCTCGGTGGCGCCTTTCATTCTGCGCGGCGTCACGCTGGCGGGGATCGACAGCGTGACGCGTCCGCGCGCTGACCGGCTGGAAGCCTGGTCCAGGCTGACGACCGACCTTGACCTGTCCTTGTTGCCGCTGATCAGCCGGGAAGTCGGCTTGAGTGAGGTGATCGACCTCGCCCCGCAACTGATCGCAGGGCAGGTCCGCGGGAGAGTAGTGGTGGACACCGGGCGTTAAAGCGGCTCGACAGGCGTGTTTGAGCACATCGCTGAGACGCCCTCGTGCTCGGACAATGACCGATGCGCCTGGGCGGCGCCCATTCCGGTTTCGCATAATTGCAGCGGTGTGCGCCCGCCGTGCGCCTGGTCGAGGGAGACCATCCACTGGCCGGCCCGCTCGGGCGTTTCGAACACTTGCAAGGCGTGGCACGCAATCAGCGCAACCCGGTCCAGACGCTCAGAGGCCACCGGGTCCAGTGACCGTTGCTGACGCTGCCGACGTTCCAGCGTGGACATGGAGGCATTGAACAGCGCTTCGATCTGCTGAGGCCCCGGGTTGAGAGCCTCTCGCACCATGCGGACCCAGTCGGGGGCAAATCCGGCCCGAATATGCGCCAACCTTTCGGCTTCGCTGCGCTGACTGACCTGATGGGCAAGCAGCCAGAAACGGGCTGCCGCCTCGCGGCGGCTTGATGATCGGGTAGCAGCGGACAACATTGAGCGGCCTCGTTTGTGAGAGTGAACACACGCGAAAGGCTAACCCAGAGCAAGGCTGCATCAAGTGCCGGGTTGTTACTGAGGATTGCCCAAGCGAGCGTGCTAAAGTCAGACGCATGAAACTGAATCAGAAGTGCAGGCACCGCCTGCTTGCACTTGCACCCGAAAAGGCGCTGCTCCACATGCCGCAAGACCCTCACACCGACCAGGCTGAACGTCCCGCCAGCCGCCCATCGCTACCGGATGTCAACAAACCGCTGCGCCTCTACCTCGACCGTCTTGCCCCTTCCAGCCGATTGACCATGACCTATGTGCTGCAAGATGCCGCTGACCGGCTGGGCATGGCCGACGTGGATATCCATGACATTCCCTGGCACACATTGCAGCCGGGCCATGTCACGGCGCTGGTCGCCACACTGCGTGAAGATGATTACGCCCCCAATACCACCTCGCTGTATGTGAACGCCATTCGCGGGGTGATGAACGAAGCCTGGCGACATGACCTGATCAGCCATGACCAGCTGTTGAAAATTCGCTCGATCAAACCGGTCAGCGGCACACGGCTGGTCAAAGGTCGCAACATCCGCCGTACGCTGATTCGTGAACTGATGGAGGCCTGTGCTGCCGACCCCAGGCCCCAGGGACGGCGTGACGCCGCGATCATCGCGATTCTGTATGGATCGGGCATGCGCAAGTCAGAATCGGTGAATCTGGACCTTTCGCAGGTCGATTTCGCCGAGCGCAGCCTGCGGGTCATGGGCAAAGGCAACAAGCAGTTGATCAAATATGCCCCGGCGTGGGCGTTCAAGGCGCTGGGTGACTGGCTGGAACTACGCCGCTCGTGCCTTCAGCCGGGGCAGGGCGACGACCCGTTTCTGTTCAACCGGATACGACGCGGCAGCCACATCACCCGCGACCGCATTACCAAGCACGCCATCTACTTCATTGCCAAGCAGCGTGGGCGGCAGGTGGGCGTTAACATCATGCCTCACGATTTCCGCCGTTCGTTCATTACCCGTGTGATCGAAGAGTACGACCTGTCGATTGCGCAGAAACTGGCGCACCACACGCATATATCGACCACGGCCAGTTACGACATGCGCAACGACAACGAGCGCCGCAACGTAGTGGATGGCTTTGATCTGTAGCCGACACCGGGCAAAAAAAAGCCACCTCACGCAAGGTGGGGTGGCTTAAAGATCTAACCAAAGGAGTGATGAAGCAGAGCAGTGATTCACTGGCCTTGCGACGCGGATTCGCAAGGCCGGGAGACGTGTTCGTTCATCGCCGCCAACGGTAACACCGTCACCCCCGATTCAATTATCAGCGTTATTGATACTCGTCATCGTCATAAAAGATAGGACAGCCAGGCGCTGGCGGCGTCCGCTATCCGAAAAATCGATTTCTCGGCCCTGAGCTATCCAGCGATCAGATAGCCAACACCGGGCAACACTTTCATGCTTTGCCGCACTTGAAACGTACGGAACTGAGCATGGAAAAGTTCGATATACACCGTAAAACCGCATTCGATGCCCTGGTACATGAGTATGGGCTTGAGGGCAGTCGCCTGCTGCCGTGGGAAGGCTACCCGATGCCGTTCGCAGGCGGCTGGTGCGTGGTTCGCCCGGGCACCAGCAGTGAAGCGCACACGCAGATCGATCAGGAAATCTTCATTGCCATCAAAGGCAGCGCCCGTCTGGTGGTGGGCGAAAAACAGATGGATTTCAACGTCGGCGACATCGCGGCCATTCCGAAACACACTCACCATTACGTCATCAATGATTCTGCCGAGGACTTTCACTTTTACGTGATCTGGTGGGACATGAACCACGTGAACGCCTTCGTTGCGCAGCACACCGAGACCACGGGGTGCCTGGATGACTAAGTACATCGTCACCATCACGCCGCCCACGCCCAATGGCGACTTGCACATCGGCCACATCGCCGGCCCGTTTCTGGCCGCAGACGTTTTCACCCGTGTTCAGCGCCAGCGCGGTCATGATTGCGTGCTGGTGTCCTATTCCGACGACTACCAGTCCTACATGCTGCGCAAAGGGCTGGAGCTCGGTGTTGACCCGGTGGCGCTTGCCAACCGCAACTCTGACCGTATAGAAGCGTCACTGGCGGCCATCGGTATTCAGCCCGACAACTGGATGCGCCCCTACAACAACCCCTGGTTTGCCGAAGCGGTCAGCGAAGTGTTCGGCGCGCTGCGTGAGGCAGGCTCGATCGATTTTCGTGATTCCAGCGAGCCTTATTGCCCGGCATGCGATGTCTGGGGCTACGAGGCGTTTGCCCGGGGCCAGTGCAATTATTGCGGGGCCGAATCCGACGCCAGCCAGTGCGAAAACTGCGCTCAAGCGCCGGATGCCGAATTGATGACCGGGCTGCACTGCAAGCGCTGTCAGCAGCCGTCGCAATGGAAAACCGCGCACCGCGCGTTTCTCAAGCTGGCTGATTTCGAACCGCAATTGCGTGATCGTCTGCTGGGCCAGCCGTGGCGCAAGCCGCTGAGCGGCTGGCTGCGAGACACCTTGGAGCATCTGCATGACTGGGGTGTGACGCGTCCGGGGGAGAGCGGGCTGGACCTGAAAACTGACGGTTCGTGTCGGGTGCATACCTGGTTCATGGGCCTGGCCGGTTACATGGCGGCTTTTCGCGAGTACGCCGACTCGGTTGGCCGCCCGGAGCTGTTCAGCCAGTACTGGCAGTCGGGGCAGGGCACGCTGGTGCATTTCCTCGGGTTTGACTGTGTGTTCAGCCACGCCATCGTCTACCCGGCGCAATTGTCGGCGTTGCGGGGCATCAAGGTGCGGCAGCGCTTTGTGCCCAACCAGTTTCTCAAACTGGACGGTTTGAACCTGTCGACCAGTCGCAACCATGCCATCTGGATCGCCGACCTGGCGCGACAGGCCTGCGCCGACAGCGCACGTCTGTACCTGGCCAGCATTGCACCCGAAGACGCGGAAGGCGATTTCCGGCTGGCGCATTTCCTTGAATGGCGGGACACGCTGTTCAACGATTTCTTTCCCGCGTTGCTGGAAGCGGGCAAACAGCAAGGCGGCAGCTGGTGGAGCGGCCTCTGCGGCACGGATGCCGGGTGGCTGGAAGCTTTTCGCCTGCAATGGACGAAAGCCGCCGACCCGGCGCAGTTCTCTATGAAGGGCATCGCTGAGGTGTTGCTGGATGTCATCGCCATCACCCGCCGGCGTCTGGCAGAAGGTCGCCCGGTCAGCCATCTGGCAGCGTTCATCGCGGTGGCCGGCAAGGCGCTGATTCCGCAGATGTCGGCGCAGCTCATGGACGCCTATGGCCTGCCCGAAGCCCGCATCACCGCCACGCTCATGAACGGCTCGGCCGCCGAGTACTCCATCTGAACGGACGCACCCCACATGTTCATCGACTATGAAATAGCGGTCATCGGCGCCGGGATCACAGGCGCCAGCATTGCCGCGAAGCTGTGCAGCGCCGGTGTGTCGGTCGCCCTGGTCGACAAAGGGGCGGCCGGCAGCCTGGGGGCGAGCGGTTATTCCGGCGGATTGGTGCGCCTGTATGACAGCGATCCGCTGTTGATGGCGCTGGCGGCGTACTCCATCGGGCTGATGGACGACGGCATTTTTGCCACCACCTACGCCACTGCGTTGCGGCGCACCGGGGTGGTCTACCGGGCCGCGACTGATCAGATAGACACTCTGTGCCAAGCCATCGAGCAATATGGCAGCGAGCGCTACCCGATGCGCCTGTTGCCGGATCATGAACTCGACGGTCGTCGCTACCCGCATGGCCCGACGGAGGCGCGGGCCAACCTGTTCGAGCCTCGCGCTTGCGTCGGCAATGTACGCCAGGCGGTAGCGGGGTTGTGTCAGGTGGTGCGCGAGCAGGGCCTGTTGCTGGAGCACCGCGAGGTCAAGTCCATCGACTGCCGCGCTCCCGATCTTGCGTACATCGAGCTGGGCGATGCGACGCTGCGCTGTCGCGCTGTGGTGGTCGCCGCTGGCGCCTGGAGCCAGCATCTGCTGCCCCACGCGGGACTTGAAGCGCGTTCGATCCCGCTGGCACGGGTGTTGACGGACGGCGACTGGTCCATGCCGGTCATTGATGCCGTCACCCAAAGCTATGCCATTCCGCTGACTCGCACGATTGTGCAGACCGGCTGCGGCCTGCGCGACAGCGGGTTATGGCCGGAGCACCTGGCACAGCCCGATGCGCGGCATGCGCAAGACGCCCGTCGGCGCATCACCCGGTTGTGTGGTTCAGCCATGGACGCCCGTGTTCTGGATGTGCTGCCGGGTTTTGACAGCTACAGCGCCGATGGTCGTCCACTGGTGGGCTTTTGCAGCGATCAAAGCCCGGTGTACCTGGCTGCCGGCCTGTCAGGGCTGGGGTTCAAGTTTGCCCCAGGTATCGCCCGGATCGCTTTCGAACACCTGCGTGGTCATCTGGCCGGAAAAGACCGCTCCGGCCCCGGCTGGTCAGGCTTGTCGCCGCAACGGCTGATGCCGGATTATACCCCCTCGAGCGTGCAGCCATGACGCCGATCACCCCCCCTGTTGCGGCTCTGCGGGTCGGCGTCAGTGCGCTGTTCGACCCCGAAGACACGCCCCATGCACGGACTTTCATGCGGGCCCTGGCGGTCGCGCGAAATGGCATGCCGGAGCTGAAGCACGTGCAGTGGCGCTTTCTCGATGACGGTGCCCACGCCATTCGTGGCGCGGCCGTCGCGCGGCAGATGATCGACTGGAAGGCCGACATCGTCGTGGGCCATTTTTCTTCGGATGCGGCCATCGGTGCTGCGCCGCTTTATGAGCAGGCCGGTATTGCGCTGCTGACCCCTGCGGCAACGATTGATCGCCTGACAATGGACCATCACAACGTGTTTCGCTGCTGCCCCTCGGACCGGCGACTCGCTGGCGATCTGGTCAACTGGCTGGTTTCGCGGGGATGGCGGCGTGTGCAGGTTAAGGCCGATGACAGTGCGCACGGGCAAGCGCTGGCCGCTGCCATCAGCCAGGCGCTGTCTCGCGAAGGGCTGCAACCGGGCGATGAACACGCCGAGGTAGAGGTGTTTGCCGGTCGCCTCAAGGCCAGCCGCGAGCATTGGCGGGCGCGACGAAGCGCAGGCAGCACTCGACCGCTGGTACTGACCGATGACGCGGCCTCGCCGCATCTGGGCTGCGCCCCGGAACAGGACCGCAATACGTTCGTCATCGGTTTCGGAACGCCAGACAGCACCGCTCAGGGCTGTCACGCCAGCGCGCTGCATCGGGCGCTGTTCGCCAGCGAGCCACATACCTATTTCCGCGAAAGCCTGCTGATGCTTTACGTGCTGGCCGGGCTGGCCAGCGGCAGGCGCAACGGCCCCCTGCCGGACGCGTTGCATTGCACCGTTTTCGACACCCCGCTGGGCGCGGTCAGCTTTGACCGCGGTGAGTGTCGAAGCGCGCTGACCCGTATCTGGGCGCTTGGCCCCGCAGGGCTGACCCCCGCACAACCTTGACCGGACACACCAAGAACAGCGTTTCACGCCAACTCTAAGGACAGGAATTTCATGGGTAACTTGATACCTCACTCGTTGCATTCGGACGCCATTTGTATCGGCTTTGGTCCAGCCGGCATCGCTCTGGCCTGCGCCGTCGAAGACGCCCGGGAAGCCAATGAGCCGCTGGGCAATCTTTCCATGCGTTATCTGGAAGCTGCGCCGGACACTCAATGGCACCGCGAGCTGCTGCTGAGCGGCACTGACATCAACCATCACGTGTTTCGTGACCTGGTGACACCACGCAACCCTCGCAGCCGTTTCTCATTCGCCATGTACCTCAAGGATCAGGGGCGGATGTTCGATTTTGGCTTGCTGGGCCGCCCGGCCAGCCGCCATGAATGGTCGGATTACCTGGCCTGGGTCTCCAGGCAGGTGGACAGCCAGACCCTGTTCAACTCACCGGTCACCGAGATCGACCCGGTGATCCGCAACGGCCGTCTGCACGAGGTTCGGGTTTACACCCCGGAGGCGAGCTTCACCACGCGCAATGTCGTGCTGTCCGGCGGCAGTGCGCCGCGTATTCCGCAGGCGTTCGAGGCGTTGCTCGGCCCGACGCTGTTTCACACGTCACAGTTTCTGACCCGGTTGCAAGCCTTCGGTGAGCAGTTGCCCAAGCGCTGGCTGGTGCTGGGGTCGGGGCAGAGCGCCAGTGAGTCTGTGCTGGAACTGCTCGGCCGCGACCCGTCCATCGAGGTGCATTCAGTGCATCGCTCCGCCGGTTTCAAATTGACTCAGTTGGGGCAGTTCCCCAACCGGGTCTTCGCGCCGGAGCATGTCGATTATTTCCACAGCCTGGACCCCGCAGCGCGGCAGCGCTTTCTCGACTGCAGCCGCTCGGCCAACTACGCCGGCATCGACCCGGATGAAAGCCAGAAGCTGTTTTCGCTGATCTACGAGGACGCCATCGCGGGCCGCAAACGTCTGCAAACCTATGGCTACAGCGTGATTACAGCCCTCGAACATAACGACGATGGCTACCGTGTCGTGCTGACCGACACTTTCAGCCAACGCACTCAGGTGCTGGAGGTCGATGCGGTGGTGCTCGGCACCGGTTATCAGCAGCACCTGATACCACCGCTCTTGAGCGGGTTGCAGCCTTGGCTCAAGACAGACCTGGAGGGTGGCCTGGCCATTGATCGCGACTACCGCGTCGCGATGCAGGACGAGTGCGAGGTGAGCATCTGGATCAACGGCCTCTCGGAGCGCAGTCACGGGATCAGCGACAGCCAGTCGTTTTCGCTGATGGCGTTGCGTGCCGAACGAATTGCCGTTGCCCTTGAGCAGGCCGTCGAACCGCTGGCTGATGCAGCCTTGCTGGCGCAGTGGACATGACCTCTATGAACAACGCTGCCGAATACCAAAGCCTGGGCGATATTGTTCACGATCAGGCCTTCCTGAAAGTGACGGGCATCGGCCACGATTTCTTCCTGAAGATGGAGTCGTTCAACCCGGCCGGCTCGATCAAACTCAAAACCGCCGTCGGGCTGGTCAACGACGTACAGGCGCGCGGCCTGCTGGGGCCTGACACGGTGCTGATCGAGTCGTCGTCAGGCAACCTTGGCGTCGCACTGGCGATGATTTGCGCCGAGCGCGGGATCCGGTTTACCTGCGTGGTCGACCCCATCAGTTCCAGCCACAACATCCGCATGATGCGCAGCTATGGCGCCGAAGTCATTCAGGTCGACATCCCGGATGCCAATGGCGGGTTTCTGGGGACACGCATTGCGTTGATTCGCGAAAAGGTGGCCAGCGATTCGCGTTACGTCTGGCTCAACCAATACGAGAACGCCGCCAACCCGCAAGCCCATGCCCGCACGACGGCCAGTTCGATCAGCCGGCATTTTGGTCACGTGGACTACCTGTTTGTCGGGGCCGGAACCACTGGCACGCTGATGGGCTGCCTGCAGCATTTTCGCCGGCATCATCCGACCACCCGAATCATCGCCGTCGACAGCGTCGGTTCGGTGACATTCGGCACACCCGCCGGTCGACGTTTTATACCGGGTCTTGGCACCAGTCAGCGTCCGCCGATTTTCAATGCCGAGGGCATTCATGCACTGGAAATGGTCCCGGAAGCACGCAGCGTTGCGATGTGCCGCATTCTGGCACGCAGCAAGGGCATGCTGGTTGGCGGTTCGACGGCGACGGTGATCGCAGCGGTACACGCCTGGCGCGAGCGCATCGAACCCGGTTCGGTGGTGGTCGCGTTGTCGCCGGACTGGGGCGAGCGCTATCTGGATACGCTTTACGACGATCAGTGGGTCGAGCAGCGTTTTGGCCGTGACGTGCTGAGCATGACCCTGGCGGACCTCGCGTCGTCAGAATCGAGCCTTGAAAACCCGATCCGCAACACCTCACAGGCTGTCGATTCAACTTTCAGGCAACAGACACCGTTTCACGTGATCGACGGTGAAACGGTGGCGCGCCTGCTGGCGGCTGATCCACTGGCTTGCATCGATGATGTGCAGGCCGCGTATCTGGCCCATGACGCGGGCCGCACGATCAACCCCGACAGCTATTTTCTGCGCTTTCCCGAAGCCCCGGCCAATCGCATCATTGCCTTGCCGGCCAGCTTGACGGGGGCGCAACCGGTCAGCGGCATCAAGTGGATTTCCAGCTTCCCCGGCAATGTCGCCAACGGCGAGCAACGCGCGTCGGCGGTGCTGATTCTCAATGACCCTGTGACCGGCTATGCCTTCGCCTGCCTGGAAGCCTCGCGAATCAGCGCGGTGCGCACGGCCGCGTCGGCGGTGCTCGGAGCGCGCTGGATGAACCGCCAGCAGCGTCATGTGAGACGAATGGCGTTTGTCGGGGCCGGTTTCATCGCCAGAACCCTGCTCGATATGTTTATCAGCGACGGCTGGAGCATGGACACGGTCAGCGTCTTCGATCAACACGAGGATTCGGCGCTGGCCCTGATCCGGCACGCTGCCACCCGGCATCAATTGAACAGCGTGCAGACGGACCTGGCCGGGAGTCTGCAGGCCGATGTCGTGGTGTTTGCCACGACTGCGCCAAGCCCGTACGTGCTGGAGCCGGTGTTCCGGCCAGGCCAACTGGTCCTGAACATTTCGCTGCGTGACCTGGGCCATGAGGTCATTGCCCAGGCCAATAACATCCTCGATGACGTTGAGCACTGCCTCAAGGCGCAGACCTCTCCTGACCTTGCAGTGCGGCACTATCAGGATCGTTCGTTCATTACCGGCACCCTGGCTCAGTTGATGAGCGGGCAGGTCGAGCTGAGCCCGGATCGGGCATCGATCTTCTCGCCGTTCGGCCTCGGGGTGCTTGATCTGGCCGTGGGCCAGCGCATTTATCGTCAGGCGCTGGCGGAGGGGGTTGCGTTGTCGGTGCCTCGGTTC
The DNA here is from genome assembly GCF_002093745.1 of Pseudomonas graminis. Classification (GTDB taxonomy): domain Bacteria; phylum Pseudomonadota; class Gammaproteobacteria; order Pseudomonadales; family Pseudomonadaceae; genus Aquipseudomonas. Next base: position 132,884 of record NZ_MTSB01000005.1, on the reverse strand, counting down.
TTCTTCGAGTCGAAGCGCTGGTGATGGCCGTGAAGACGCCAATCATCGCCATTATCGGCATGGGGTCGCGTGGCCTCAGCGTTCTGGAGCAGTTGATCGGCCAGAGCCGTCACGCCGAACAACAGGCGCTGCAGATCGAGGTGTTCGATCCGCAGACGCCGGGCAGTGGCTTGCACCACGCGCAGCAGCCGGACTACCTGATGCTGAATACCATCGCAGGCCAATTGTCGGCGTTCTCTGCAGCGTTCCCGGCCTGTGAGCCGTCGGGCCGAACCTTTTTGCAGTGGTGTCACGCTGAAAAGGTACGGCTTGACGAGCGTGGTCATACAAGCAAAGACGGGCAGGGCAGGCCGGTGGCTTTCGGCGACTTCGTGCCGCGCGCCTTGCTGGGGCGCTATTTGCAGTACAGCTATCGATTCCTGCTGCAACACTGCCCGGCCCACGTGCAGGTGCGTTATCACGCAGAGCAGGTCATCACTTGTCGCTCACGGCCCGATGCCGCGGGTTTCAGGCTGAGTAGCGTGAGTCAGGCGCGGGATGTCGACGCGGTCTTTCTCACGGGCGGGCACGCCTCTGAAACCGTCGGGCATCAGACGGTTGGCGAAACCGTAGGGATCGAAGGCCTGGGGTTGACGGCGATGGACACGCTGGCCCGTCTCACTCAGGGCCGTGGTGGGCGTTATGTGCGCGATGCAGGGTTTACCGGCTGGCGCTACCTGCCCTCAGGACGCGAGCCCAGGGTGTTTCTGTATTCGCGCAGCGGGCTGCCGTTCCACGCCAGGCCGCAGTGGTATCCATCCGGCCATGCCGCGCTGCCAAGGCTGTTTTTCAACGCGGCGGCCATTGATTGCCTGCGCGAGCAAAAGCGCGGCGGGAAGCTCGACTTCCAGACCGATGTGCTGCCCATGATCAAGGACGAAATGCGGGCTGTGTTTTATCAGGCCAGGGTCAGGCTCGATGCGCCACGGCAACTGGAGTCCGTGCAGAACATGCTCCGTGAAGCCGTTTCCAGGCCCGCACTGTTTGCTCGGTTGGCCAAACAGTGGGGGGCATTCGACCCGGATGACTGGCTGACGACCCGACGCTGGTCAGGCGAAGCGGGTACGTACGGCCAATGGTTCGCCGAGTGGATCAGGCAAGACCTGGCGCTGAGCCGCCTGGGCACGGCGCACAGCCCGATTCGCCAGGCGCTGGAGGTCTGGCGCGACTATCGCGACCTGTTGCGTAGGGTCGCGGATCGCAACGGCCTAACCGAGGCTTCGACGCAGGCGTTTTACGGCGTGTGGGCCGGGCTTTCGAACCGTCTGGTTGGCGGGCCGCAAAAGGAGCGCCATGAAGACCTGCTGGCGTTGATCGACGCCGGGGTGGTGACTGTTCTGGCGCCGATGGATGACGCGCAGCGGGCAGAGCGTCGATTCGACAGCGTCATCTGCGCTCGGGTCGCTGGTAGCGGTCTTTCGGGGCCGTGCAGTGACGTGATCAACGATTTGCATGAGCACGGCCTGATTCGGCCAGCGCATGCGTGGCCTGCCGATGGCATCGACACTGACCCGGCAGGTCGGGTCATCGGTCGCGAGGGTCACGCTCAGTCACGGCTCTGGGCGTTGGGGCCTGCCGTCGAGGGCTGCACGTTCTACAACCACTACGTTCCCACGCCCGATCCGGCCTGCCGGGCGCTCATCGAAGCGCATGAAGCGGTGAAAACCTGTCTGGAAACACTGGCAGACCGTTCTTAAAGCTGCATCACATTCAAGATGAATAAAACCATTTAACCAAATGATTAAAAAGGAATTAACAGTATGTATGAGATCACGTTGCTGACGGCGCTGGCGGGCGCGTTCATTGTTCTGATCATCAGCCCCGGACCGAACTTTCTGGTGATCACCCAACTGTCGTTCAGTCAGTCCAGGCAGCAGGGAATCTGCGCCGGCCTGGGTGTTGCGTCTGGCAGCATCCTCTGGGCCTTGCTGGCGGCGACCGGGCTGGGGCTGATCTTTCAGCAATTGCCGTGGCTGCAACCGGCCTTGCAACTGCTCGGTGGTGCTTACCTGACCTGGCTCGGCACCAAAAGCCTGCGCAGTGCCGGCAGCCAGCCCAAACCCCGGGACATCGGCGCATTGGGCATTGGCAGCCTCGGGCGTGCCTACCGTTTCGGCCTGCTGACCAACCTGACCAATCCCAAGGCGCTGGCGTTTTACACCAGCATGTTCACCACCGTCACCACGCCGGGCATGCCCTTGTGGGTGCGCACCGCCGGGGTATCGATCATCGCGGTGCTGGCGATCTCCTGGTTCGTGCTGCTGGCCACGCTGTTTTCGATTCCTGCCGTGCAAGCCCGCTATCAGCGCATGAAGAGGGCAATCGACATCGTGACCGGTCTGTTCATGATCGCGTTCGGCTTGCGCCTGCTGATCGGTTTGCTGCCCACGGGCTTCTTTCACTGAAGCGTCCGCCTACTCGATTTTTAAAGGAATAAACCCATGCATCACAACGACTGGCACTACCCGACATCCATTCGCGCAGGCGCAGGACGCGTCAATGAGCTGGCCGACGCCTGCCGGGTGACAGGCATCAAGCGCCCGCTGTTGATCACCGACAGCGTTCTGGGTGGCACCGACATGATTTCAGCTGCGCTCGAGGACTGTCGCCATCAATTGGGCCATTGCGGCCTGTTTGACCGGGTCAAGGGCAACCCGACCGGCACCAATGTAGCGGACGGTCTGGAGGTTTACCGGGCTGGCGGCTATGACGGCGTGATCGCGTTTGGCGGCGGTTCTGCGCTGGACGCCGCCAAGGCTGTCGCACTGATGTCTGGCCAGAACCGACCGCTGTGGGACTTCGAGGACATCGGGCAGAATCACTTGCGTGCCGACCCCGAAGGCATTGCCCCGGTGATCGCCGTGCCGACCACGGCCGGTACCGGCTCCGAGGTGGGCAGGGCGTCGGTGATTACCGATGAACAGGCGCAGGTCAAGCGCACCCTGCTGCACATTCGCATGATGCCTCGCATCGCGATTCTCGATGCCACGCTGACGCTGAGCCTGCCCAAACACCTGACCGCAGCCACGGGGGCCGATGCGCTGACCCATTGCATGGAATCCTGGTGCTCGCCGGTCTGGCACCCGATGGCCGAAGCGGTGTCGGTCAAGGGCATGCAGATGATCAAGACGTTCCTGCCCAGGGTTGTCGCTGACGGGCAGGACCTGGAGGCGCGTCAACAGATGCTGGTGGCTTCCAGCCTCGGGGCAGCGGCCTTTCAGCGCGGGCTGGGCGGTGTGCATGCCATCGCTCAGAGCCTGGGCGCTCTTTATGACCATCACCACGGTTTGCTGAATGCAATCTTGCTGCCTTACGTGCTGGAGGCCAATCGTCCGGCGCTGTTGACGCAAATGGATGATCTGGCGGTTTACCTGCGCCTGCCGCGACCGGGCTTCAACGGCGTGATGGAGTGGGTGTTGAGCCTGCGTGACCAGATCGGCATTCCGTCTGCGTTGGGTGCCATCGGCATCGATGACCGCGATGCCGAGTTGGTCGGACGCATGGCCTTTGCCGACGGCTGTTCGCACACCAACCCGATTCGCCATTCGGCTGAAGAGTATGCGCAGGTCTTTCGCCGTGCAGTGGCGGGGCATTGAGGCATGGTGCAACTGGACGACCTATCTGTGCAGCGTGTGGAGGAGGTCTGGCGTCGTTTCGTCGATCAGGGCCGGATAGTCGGCGGCGTGTTGCTGCTCGCCCGGCACGGGCGTCTGCGCTATGCCAGCGCTTTGGGCTGGGCCGATCGCGAGCTGGGGATTCCGGTCACTCGTGACACGCGCTTTCGTCTGGCGTCGTTGACCAAACTGCTGACTTCAGTGACCGTGCTGCGCCTTTGCGAGCTGGGCGTGATCAGCCTGTCCGCGCCGGTAACAGACTGGCTTCCGACCTTTCGGCCACGCTTGGCTGACGGTCGCGAGCCGGTCATTGCGGTGCAGCATCTGCTGTCGCACACCTCCGGCCTCAGTTACGGCTTCGAACAGCCGGGCGGCAACGCTTACCAGCGAAGCGGGGTGTCGGACGGACTGGATTGCGTTTCGTTCGACTTGCGGGAGAACCTGAACCGGCTGGCAACGCTGCCATTGCTGTTCGAACCGGGCTGCGCCTGGGGGTATTCGCTGGCTACCGATGTGCTGGGCGCGCTGGTCGAGCAGGCCACCGGGCTGCGTTTGTCGGAGGCTGTCGCAAGGTGGGTCACGGTGCCGCTGCGCATGCAGTCGACATCGTTCCGCCACGAGCTGCGACGACCGCTCGCCACTGCTTACATGCAGGGTGCTCGGGCGCCTGAGCGAATAGGCCACGACGATGTTCTGTTGCTGGACAGCGGGCAGGCGCGGCTGTCCTCGACGCGCGCCCATGACGTACACGCTTATGAGTCGGGCGGGGCGGGCCTGCTGGGCACGGCGGATGACTACCTTCGGCTGCTGGAGTGCCTGCGTCTGGGCGGCGCACCGCTGTTGAACCCGACCAGTACCGGGCGCCTGCTGGGCAACGCCATCGGCCAGACGCCTGTCGCACATCGTGGGCCGGGCTGGGCATTCGGGCTGGGGCCGATGATTCTGACCGACCCAGCGGCTGCCGGGCAGCGGCAGGGTGCAGGCACCTGGTCGTGGTGCGGTCTGTACGGCAGCCATTACTGGGTTGATCCGGTGTCAGCGATCAGCATGGTCGCGATGACCAATACCGCCGTCACCGGTGCGTGGGGGGAATTTGCCGAGTCGATTGTCGACGCGGTGTATGTCAGGTCCGGGCGAATTGCTTGCGGTAACTGCTCGGGCTGATGCCTACCAGGTTGCGGAAGTGTCGGCGGAACGACTCTTCCGAGCCGAAACCGGCCCTGTCCACCACTTCATTCAGGCGCAGCTTCGAAGATTCCAGCAACTCCTTGGCATACGCCACGCGTTCGCCAAGCAGCCAGTCATACGGTGTCAGCCCGGTGCTTTCCATGAAGCTGCGGTGCAGGGTGCGGGTGCTGACCGACGCTCGCGACGCCATTTCCTTGATGGTGTGCGGGCGTTGCAGATCGCTGCGAATCCAGTCCATCAGGTTGGAAATCGGCCCGTCGCTGGCCGCCACCAGTTGCCGGGATGCATATTGCGACTGTCCGCCTTCGCGATGGGGCGGGATCACCATGCGTTGCGCCACCATATTGGCCACCCGCGACCCGTGATCGTTGCGCACCAGGTGCAGCATCATGTCCAGCCCGGCCGCCGAGCCCGCAGCCGTGACGATGTTGCCTTGATCCACATACAACTCGTTGGGTTGAATGGTCAGCCCCGGGTACATGGTGGCCAGCAAGTCGGTGTAACGCCAGTGGGTCGTGACCCGGTGCCCGTCGAGCAGGCCCGCCGCCGCCAGCACAAAGGCGCCGGTGCAGATCGAGCAGATCCGGGTGCCGCGTGCGTGAGCGGCCTGAAGCTGTTCGATCAGGCGTTGCGGGACTGCGGATTCCACGCCGCGCCAGCCCGGCACGATGATGGTGTCGGCGTTTTCCAGCAACACTTCGCCAGGCGTCGGCACGATGGTGATGCCACCGGCCGCGGTGATCGGACCGTCATCCACCGGAAAGGTCGCGAACTCGTACCAACTGACGCCCAGTTCGGGTCGTTTGAGGGCGAATACCTCGACCGTGCAGCCGAATTCGAAGGTGCAGAGCTGGTTGTAGATGAGGGCGACGACAAGATGATTTTTCATGGCGTGATGTTACCGGATATTGGCATTTCAGCCAGTAGTTTGTATCGGTGCCACTGCGTAATCTGCGCGGGTAAAACCTTAACATGCAAGCGGTCTGGCAAGCAGACCCAGGAGCCAATTCGTGCCACTCAATATCGGTATCTACGTTTATGACGACGTCGAGGTTCTCGATTTCGCCGGCCCCTACGAAGTGTTTACCACAGCCACACGCATGCACGCGCGCAACAGCCGTGACGATCACCCATTGTTCAACGTGTTCACCATCGGTCGCAGCACAGAGTCGGTACGTGCCCGGGCCGGGTTGAAGGTCGATCCGGACTTCTCGATCAACGACCACCCGGCCATTGATTGCCTGATCGTTCCGGGCGGTGTGATCACCGCTGAAATGGAAAAACCTGACGTGATTCGCTGGATCAGTGACCAGTCGGAACCGAACCGGGTTGTCGCCGCCGTGTGTACCGGGGCGTTCATGCTGGCCAGAACCGGCAAGCTGGCCGGCAAGCAGGTCACCACGCACTGGGAAGACATCAACGATCTCAAGGAAATGTTTCCGTCTGTGGACGTGCTCAGCACCCTGCGCTGGGTCGATGAAGGCTCGTTTGTGACATCGGCCGGTATCTCCGCCGGCATCGACATGAGCCTTCACCTGGTCGAGCGCCTGCACAGCCGTGAACTCGCCGAGCGCACTGCCTTGCAAATGGACTTTGACTGGACCGAGAACGACTGAACCAGATCCCGTCATTCACCACAGTCAGGCCGATCCCGGCACGCCAGGCGCCTTCGGAAAACCGGACGGCTTGACGATCATGACGACTCTATTGACGTGAAGACACCCAGCGTTACCCGGGACATTCAGCCTCGGGCTGCCACGGATGGCGCTATGTGCCCGAAACCTGCATAGCGAACGTTTCACGCAACAGCCAGCAATCGCATTACCCCCACTTGAGACATCGCTTCGAGTTGCCGATATGCCGGGCAATCCGGTGTATCAGTGGGGGTTCCTGTATTCCCGATAGTTCCCGGCGCCTCGCCGGTTCCGCAGCCTCCAGCCATGCGACAGGCCCGCGCCCACTCCTTGCAAAAAACAGAGTTCAGGACACATGAAAACCCACTTCTTCAAAGTCGTTCAAACCGTTGCCCAGCATGGTTCGTTCTCGGAGGCCGCCGCCATTCTGGGGTGCAGCCAGTCGAACATCAGTTATGCCATCAAAGAAGTCGAGGACTTCTTCGAAAAGCGCCTGTTCATCCGCAGCCGCACAGGCTGCACGCTGACCCCTGATGGAAAAGTCATCACCCAGACACTCGGGACCGTGATGGCCACCCTCGAACAACTAAAAAAAATGGGGTCAGTGGCAGCGTAACCATCCACTACCACACTCATATTCGTGAAACCAGCCTGTCCGCATCGCTGGACTTCCTCGCCCATCATTACCCCGATATTCATTTGAACGTGTTGCACCCCGGCGTCCAGAATCCGTCGCTGGAGGCGTTGATCAAGGAAACGGCCGACATTCTCATCCTGCCGGGCACGGTACTGAGCGAACACTACATGGAGCATCATCAGTGGTCGGATCATTACGTCGTGGTGGCCGCGCACGGCAAGCAGGCGATACCGCAGAGCTTTGTCGAGCTTTCCCAGGTGTCACGTTATGTGGCCTGGCGACATCCCGGTATGGAACGTCTGCACCAGCAACTGGCATCGGCTCAGGTTCGCCTCAGCCATCGTGGTGAACTGACCTGTGTGGACACGCTTCTGGATCTGGTTGCCAAGCGCCATTGCATCTCTATTGTGCCCAGCATGTTGGTGCGGGACGGCGTCCGGGAACTGGAACAGATTGCGCTGCCATTGACGGTGATGCGTCACATCAGTGTGGTGGCCCGCCCGGCCTCGCTGCTGTCCAGCGCTGCCAACGCCGTGATTCAGGCACTGAAAAAACCGTCAATCGCTGCCGCCCCGCAATATTGAGTCGAAAAAACGCCCGTCGCAGTGCGCCTGAACGTGGCCTGGCCGGAACATGAATGCAACGAATCGGGCCTCGTGCGCTCCTATTCGTAGGTAATACATTCAGGGCGCTTCATCACGAAGCGCCTCAGGTCGCCGATTCAAGAGGAAGACTGGACGCTATGACGATACCGGACAAGCAGTACGTGGACTGGCTGGTCGAGCAATCGATGCTTAATGCCGCAAGACAGCGCGCCAAGACCTATTCGGGGCAGGGCAGGCTGTGGCAGCGTCCATTCGCACTGGCACGTCCCAGAGATGCATCCGCTATCGCGTCGGTCTGGTTTACCGCCTACCCGGCATCGATTGTCACCCGTGAAGGCGGCTCGGTGCTTGAAGCGCTGGGCGATGAAACCCTGTGGCATGCGTTGTCCGAAATCGGCATTCAGGGTATCCACAACGGGCCGCTCAAACTGTCCGGCGGGCTGCAAGGCCGCGAACGCACGCCCAGTATCGACGGCAACTTCGACCGCATCAGTTTCGGCATCGACCCGGACCTGGGTACCGAAGCGCAACTGTTGAGCCTGACGCGCATCGCCGCGGCGCACAATGCCGTGATCATTGATGACATCATCCCGTCGCACACCGGCAAAGGCGCGGATTTCCGCCTGGCCGAGATGGCGTATGAGGATTATCCCGGCCTGTTTCACATGGTCGAGATCCGTGAAGAAGACTGGTCACTGTTGCCCGATGTTGCGGCGGGCCGGGACGCGGTCAACCTGATGCCCGATGTGGTCGATCAGTTGCGCGACAAGCATTACATCGTCGGCCAGTTGCAGCGCGTCATCTTCTTCGAGCCGGGCGTCAAGGAAACCGACTGGAGCGCCACCGACGTTGTGCAAGGCGTCGACGGCAAGGCCCGGCGCTGGGTCTACCTGCACTATTTCAAGGACGGCCAGCCTTCATTGAACTGGCTGGACCCCAGCTTTGCCGCCCAGCAGATGATCATCGGCGATGCGCTGCACGCCATTGATGTCATGGGCGCCCGCGTATTGCGTCTGGATGCCAACGGCTTCCTGGGCGTGGAACGTCGTGCCGAGGGCACGGCCTGGTCGGAAAGCCATCCGCTGTCGATCACCGGCAACCAGCTTCTGGCCGGGGCCATTCGCAAGGCTGGCGGTTTCAGCTTTCAGGAACTGAACCTGACCATTGATGACATTGCGTCCATGGGCCAGGGCGGTGCCGACCTGTCCTACGACTTCATCACCCGACCGGCCTATCAGCACGCGCTGTTGACCGGCACCACCGAATTCCTGCGCTTGATGCTGCGTCAGGTCCATGCTTATGGCATTGACCCGGCTTCGCTTATTCACGCGTTGCAGAACCACGATGAGCTGACGCTGGAGCTGGTGCATTTCTGGACGCTGCACGCCCACGACACGTTCCATTACCAAGGCCAGACGTTCCCCGGCAACATCCTGCGCGAGCACATCCGCGAAGAGATGTACGAGAAACTGTCCGGCGAGCATGCGCCTTACAACCTCAAGTTCGTGACCAATGGTGTGTCTTGCACCACGGCGAGCATCATCACGGCAGCGCTGGGCATTCGAGACCTGGACGCGATCACCGATGCCGACATTCAGCAGATCCAGCACATTCACTTGCTGCTGGCGATGTACAACGCCATGCAACCAGGTGTGTTTGCCTTGTCTGGCTGGGACCTTGTCGGTGCCTTGACCCTGCCTGCCGAGCAGGTCGACCATCTGATGCAGGACGGCGATACCCGCTGGATTCACCGGGGTGCTTACGACCTGGCCGATCTGGACCCGGAAGCCGAGTTTTCTGCAGGCGACATGCCGCGTCCAAGGACGCTGTACGGCAGCCTGGTCAGTCAGTTGAAACGACCAGATTCGTTTGCGTCGCAGCTCAAGAAGATTCTCGCCGTGCGCCGTGCCTATGACATTGCCGCCAGCCGCCAGATTCTGATCCCGGATGTCGAGCATCCGGGATTGCTGGTCATGGTTCACGAGTTGCCAGCCGGGAAGGGCACGCAGATCACGGCACTCAACTTCAGTTCCGAGACCATTGTCGAGACGCTGCACCTGCCGGGCATCGCGCCGGGGCCGGTGGTCGACATCATCAACGAGCGGGTGGAAGGCGATCTGACCGAACAGGGCGAGTTCACCATCACCCTGGATGCCTACGAAGGCCTCGCGTTGCGTGTGGTCAGCGCGCTGCCCATGTGATGTCGGTGTGACGCGCAGCCTGCCTGGCTGCGTGTCGGTCGCTGACGGAGGGTGTAACGATCAGGCCTGCTTGAGCTGATGTTTCTTGACGCGGTAGGCAAACTGGGCGCGACTCAGGCCCAGCAGGCGTGAGGCGGCCGCCAGGTTGCCTTCGCTCTTGTCCAGTGCTTCGCGGATCAGGCGCTGCTCGAGTTCGTCAATGGAGAAGGCCTGATCGTTGCGCCCCAGCGAATCCAGCAGCCCCGCCTCGGGTGCCGTGTCTCCCACGGCCGAAGAAGCCTGCGACAGCACGCCATCGTGGTTCAACGAGTAGGAATTCACAGGCAGCGACTCGTTGCGGAAGATATGCACCAGATCGATCGCCTGGCCTTCATCACTGGCGATCAGCCCGCGCTCGATCAGGTTCTGCAATTCGCGCACGTTGCCGGCGAAGTCGTAACGCAACAGGGTTTTCAAGGCGCGCATGGTCAGCCCCGCAGGCGTTCTGCCGTATTCCTGACAGAACCGCTTCAGAAAGGCATTGATCAACAGCGGGATGTCATCGCGGCGTTCACGCAGTGGGGGCAGGGCAATCGGATAAACGTTGAGCCTGTAGAACAGGTCTTCACGAAAATCGCCGCTGGCCACCGCCTTGCGCAAATCGACGTTGGTGGCCGCCACCACCCGCACATCGACCTTGATCCCGTGTCCGCCGCCCACGCGCTCTATCTCGCGTTCTTGCAGCGCGCGCAGTAGCTTGCTTTGCCCGGCCAGACTCAGCGAGGTGATTTCATCCAGAAACAAGGTGCCGCCATTGGCGCGTTCGAAGCGCCCGGGCCTAGAATGGGTCGCCCCGGTGTACGCCCCGCGCTCCACACCGAACAATTCCGCTTCGATCAGGTTGTCTGGAATGGCGGCACAATTGAGGGCTACGAACGGGCCATCCCTGTGTTTGCTGAGCTGGTGCAACTGACGGGCGAACATTTCCTTACCGACACCCGATTCACCGCTGATCAGCACCGTTGCAGGGGTCATCGCCACACGTTGCAGGGCCTGAGTGGCTGCATTGAACGCCGCACTGGCGCCGATCAGCGGCTGATCAGTACCCGCAGGCGGCACCGATTCATGGCGAGTGCCAGCGAGTGGCGCCGGATGAACAGGTTCCGCCGATTTCAATACGCTCAAATAACTCAGGTCGCGTTCGACGTCCCCCCATTGTTCGGCGGTCTTGCCGATGACCCGGCAGTTGGCGTGGCCCATGCCACGGCACTCCACCTCGCGAAAAACCACCATTTGCCCGAACAGACCGCTGACAAAGCCGATGGCGTAACCGATCTCGGTCCAGCACACAGGGTCCTGCCCGATGCCATAGGCCGCAACGTGCTCGTCGGCTTCGCAGGAGTGATGCCAGAGAAACTCACCCTCGTAAAAGCCTGACTCTGCGTCGAATTTGAAGTGCAGCGGTTCGACCTTGGTCATGCCCTCCAGTGTGTGCAGGTGCGTACCGGCCCTGAATGCCGAGGTGGCATCGGCCAATGGCCAGCGCTCGCGGATCAGCCGGGCATCCCGTGCGCCAGACAGATAACCGGCGCGGGTGAACATGCCACGTGCCTGTTCCTGGCCAAGACGCTCGATGATTTCGCGGCGCAAGGTGCCGAACGATGAGCTGTGAAGCAGCAGCATGCGCTGGTCATTGAGCCAGATACGCCCATCGTCAGGGGAAAAGAACAGGCAGCCGGTCAGCTCTTCTGCAGTGGGCGAGTCACCGATATCAAGGTGAGTGCTGTCGCCTCTGGGTGAGAAGTGCTCGGTGGCGATGCTGTGGTCAGGGTTTTTCATGCGTGTACCTGGGACCTGCATGATCGAAATGATCAATCCTTAAGTTAGTTACTAAACATAACTTGATCAAATGAACAAGCCTTGAAGGCTGCCACGTGGCGTTCGACGGTCACCGGAAAATGACGAGGCCTGAAGAACCTCATTGCAGAGCGGTCGCCCCGGCATATGAACGATTGATGGCAAACCCGGCACAGGCTTTGCTCCGGCCCTATGACGGCGCGTGCTATCCACTTGCTGGGTACAGGCGATTACAACCATAAAAGCCGGAGTCCTGAAATGTCTGCCTCCAATGAAACCCCTCTGCTGCAACGTGCGATTGAAGCTGAATGCATCTTCAATGGCGACTGGATTACTGCCTCGGCGCGGCTGCAAGCCGTTATCGAGCCGGCGACCGGCGAACGGCTCATGAACACGGCGATGGCCGACGCGGCAGACATTGCCGTCGCCTGTCGGGAAGCCGCTCAGGCCCAGCCTGCATGGGCGGCGATGGGACCTCGAGAGAAAGCTGAAATCTTTCTTCTGGCCGCCGATCACGCCGTTTGCGCGTTTGACGAGTTGGCGCTGTATGTCGCCCGCGAGACCGGCGGCAGCCTGCAGAAGGGCCAGCATGAGGTGAATGAAACCATCGTGTTGCTGCGCCAGGCCGCAGGCATGCTGTCACAGGCTCACGGCCACGGCTTGATATTGCCCAGTGCGGCGGGTCGTCTGTCGTACGCGCGGCGTGTCGCGCACGGCGTGGTGGGGGTCATTTCACCGTTCAATTTCCCGTTGGTGCTGTCTTTGCGTTCGGTCGCTCCTGCGCTGGCTGCCGGCAATGCAGTGGTGCTCAAACCCGATCCGCAGACGCCGGTAAGCGGCGGTTTCCTGATTGCCCGGCTGTTTGAGGAAGCCGGCCTGCCCAAGGGCCTGCTGCACGTGTTACCGGGGGCGGCAGACGCTGGCGAAGCGTTATGCCGCGACACCAACGTGCAGATGATCACGTTCACCGGTTCGACCGGGGCCGGGCGTAAAGTCGCCGAAGTGGCCGGGCGCAACCTCAAGAAGGTTTCGCTGGAACTGGGCGGCAAGAATCCGCTGGTCATTCTTGAAGACGCCGACCTTGATCTGGCCGCGAGCAATGCAGCCTTTGGCGCCTGGCTGCATCAGGGGCAGATCTGCATGGCGACTGGCCTGATTCTGGTTCACGAGTCCATCGCCGCCAGCCTGACCCGCAAACTGGCGGACAAAGCCCGAGCCCTGACGGTGGGCAACGCTGCACGGGGCGAGGCTGCGTTGGGGCCACTGATCAACAGCCGGCAATTGCAGCACGTGCATCAAGTGGTCAGTGACACCCTGCAAGCCGGTGCGCACTTGGAAACCGGCGGCGAATACGAAGGTTTGTTCTACCGGCCGACCGTGCTCAGCGGTGTCAAACCGGGCATGCGTGCGTTTGAGGAGGAAATATTCGGTCCGGTGGCCGTGGTGGTCAGTTTTTCCACCGATGAGGAGGCCATCGAACTGGCCAATCGTTCCGAGTATGGCCTGGCTGCGGCGGTCATTTCGCCCGACGTCGGGCGCGCAACGGCGCTTGGCGACCGGCTCCGATGCGGCATGCTGCACATCAACGATCAGACAGTGGCCGACGAATGCATCAACGCGTTCGGCGGGCGAGGTGCATCTGGCAATGGCGGCAGCGCAGGCAGCCCCGCCGACTGGGAGGAATACAGCCAGTGGCAGTGGGTCACCGTGAAAAACCAGCCACCGGTTTATCCATTCTGAGGCAAGGCCAGTCGCTTCAGCCTTTCAGACATCAATGACGTAATCCCATAACAATAAGAGTGCGTGACCATGAACCTGACTAACAAAACACTGATCGTCACAGGCGTGTCGTCCGGCATCGGCGCTGAGGTCGCGCGTCTGGCGCGCTTTCAGGGCGCTAACGTCATCGGCATTGATCGCCATGAACCGCAACTCACCGTGGACGGGTTTTTTCAGGCCGATCTGGGTGACCCTGAAAGCATCGACGCGCTGGTCGAGCGTCTGCCCGGGCAGATCGACGGCCTGTGCAACATTGCCGGCGTGCCCGGCACGGCGCCGGTTCAGGCCGTGGCGCAGGTCAACTACCTGGGGCTGCGCCACCTGACCCAGCGCCTGCTGCCCCGCATGACTGAAGGTGGCAGCATCGTCAATGTGGCGTCCGTACTGGGTTCCCAGTGGGCTGAACGGCTGGAACTGCACAAAGCGCTGGCCGCCACCGAGAGCTACAGCGAAGGGCAGCAGTGGCTGGCGGCCAACCCGGTCGCGCAGGACACCTGTTACCAGTACTTCAAGGAGGCGCTGATTGTCTGGAGCTTCCAGCAATCTCAAGCGTGGTTTCGTGACCAGTCGGTGCGCGTCAACTGTGTCGCGCCGGGGCCGGTGTTTACGCCCATCCTGGGCGACTTCGTGAGCATGGTCGGGGAGGCGCGGGTGGCACGCGACAGCCTGCACATGAAAAGACCGGCACTGGCCGATGAAGTCGCTGCCGTGATCGCGTTTCTCTGTTCCGATGCTTCGCGTTGGGTCAACGGCGTCAACCTGCCGGTAGATGGAGGGCTCGCCGCCTCTTACGTCTGACGGGGGAACACGGTGCAACCCCGGCGACACGGTCGTGAAGCCGGGGCTATTGAAAAACAACAACAATACGTACAGGAATCCCAAGATGCTCACGTCTATCTTGCGTACCGTTGTGCCCGTTTCACTCGTCGCGCTGTCATCGACAGCATTGGCGTACGACCTGCCGGGCCTCAATCTGGGCAACACCAGCTTCTACGACGGATCACCGGCACCTGCGGGGCCGGGCTGGTACCTGGAGGAATACCTCAATTACTCCAAAGCCAACCGTTTCAATGACGTCAATGGCGACAAACTGCAACTTCCCAGACAAGACGTCGATGCATTGGCCGTCACTACGCAGATCATTTACGTCGGCCAGCCGCTGGCCAATGGTGCGATGCCGGGTATTACCGTGATCAATACCTCGCTGGCGCATGTGGGCGTGGACGATGGCCTTGATAACACGGTGTTGAGTTCACGTGCCGGTTTTGGCGATGTGGTCATCGGGCCCTTTCTGCAATTGCCGACCCTGACCCGCGCCGATGGCAGCCCGTTGTTGACCCAGCGGATTGAAGCCGATGTGTCTGTTCCGGTGGGTGCCTACAATCGCAACCGCTCGATCAACCCCGGCAGCAACTTCTGGTCGTTCAACCCGTATTACGCCGCTACGTGGTGGTTCTCGCCGAAATGGTCCGCCAGTGGGCGTTTCATGTACTTGTGGAATGGCAAGAATGATGACCCGCAAGCCGGATTCGGCAACGTTTCCGACACGCAGGCCGGTCAGGCATTGCACGCCAACCTGACCCTGCAATATGCCGTCACCGAACAGCTCTCGCTGGGCCTCAACGGTTATTGGCTCAAACAGTTCACCGACACTCAGGTGGACGGTCACGACGTCAGCGGTCGCAAGGAAAAAGTCTGGGCAATCGGGCCGGGCGTTCTCTACAGCTTCAATAAAGAGAACGTGCTGACGGTCAACAGTTACTTTGAACAGGGTGCGGAAAACCGTACTGAAGGCAACAAGCTGGTGCTGAACTTCCTGCACAAGTTGTAGGGCGTGATGCGACCGGACTGATGAACCATTGTGTCAACGCACTGGAGCGTGCGGAACGAGAGAGGCCTGGCCTTGCTCTCGTTCCAACGCTCTGCGTCCGATTCTGATGTGCGGCGCGTGCCAGCCTGTTCAGCCGGCAACTTTGATTTGATGCTTCTCGGGAGGTGTCGAACGCGACAGCACGGTGATCGCCGCCAGAGCCGCAATCACCAGGCCTGGCGATGTGGCCAGCAGCACGCCGGCTGTTCCTGCACCGGCCCCCAGCAACTGCCCGGCGGCCAACGGACCGGCCACCGAGCCGAGGCGTCCGATTGCAACGGCAGCCCCCACGCCAGTGGCGCGCACCGAAGTGGGGTAGGACGGCGGCGCCAAAGCGTACAGCACCAGTTGCGCAGCCATGACGAACACCCCGGCAGCAAACCCGGCCATCGCCATCGGTACGATCCCGACCGACACGCCCACACCCGCCAGCGCCACCAGCAAACCGGCATACACGAACAACACGACCTTGATGCCGTTGCAACGATCCAGCAGCAGCCCGCCAAGCAATGAGCCCGAGGCACCGCCGATGTTGAACAGCATCTGCACCATCCCCGCCTGTGGCTTGCTGAACCCCTGAGCCATCAACAGCGAAGGCAACCAGTTGAGCAGCATGTACATGACGGTCAGGGTAAAGAAGTAGCCGATCCACAGGGCCAGTGTGGTACGCGCCCTGCCTTCGCCGAACAACGCGCCAGTGGCCGAGTACCTAACGGTGCTGGCGGACGTCTGCTGGTTGAACGCGCTGGACTCGGGCAGCAACAGGATCATCAAAGGGACAACCAGCAAAGGCGCCAGCCCTCCGATGATGAACGTCGTCTGCCAGTGCTCGCTGGTGAACACGGCGACCACCGCCGCCAACGCACCGCCCAGTGGCACGCCCGCGTACATGACGCTGATGGCCAGGCCGCGATGGCGTTCGCCGACCGCTTCGGCGCACAGCGCGATCAGGTTGGGCAGGGCGGCGCCGAGGCCCAGGCCGGTCAGAAAACGCACCAGCAATAGCCCGGAAAAGGTCTGTACATAGGCGGTGCTTAGCGAAAAGACGCCGAACAGCAGCACCGCGCCCACGAGGATTTTCTTGCGGCCGATGCGATCAGCGATCCAGCCACCGAAAAATGCACCTGGCAGCAACCCGATGATGCCGGCACTGAACACCCAGCCCATCATTTTCGGGTCCAGGGCGAAGGTCTGACGCAATCCTGCTGCGGCCGTACCGGCGGCCTGCAGGTCAAATCCTTCGATAAGGGCAACGATGAAACACAAGACGATGGTCAGCGTCGAACGACGCAGCGGACTGTTCATGGCAAGCCTCATTGTTGTTTTTGTTGTGTGCAAAGCCTGTTCCCGACCACCAAACCAGCGTCAGGACAAGTGCCAATCAAGGTAACAAAAATAACTAAAAAAAGAATCCGCGCAGATATCCTGAGAAAAAGCGCATTTATTCATTGAGAAACATGAGCTTAGGTTTGAGGTGGAGACGCTTATGGAAAGTGGTTAATAATATTAACGTTCGATTATCGGTCATTTTCGATTGACGCCAGCGCGTAATCTTTCAATTCTCTGCTCAAGGTCTGCCATCAAGCGCCGGACCGAACCCAAAAACAACAACAATAAGTGGTAACCGAATATGCCAATGCACGCTCGTGATGCAGCCGCCGCTGTGTCGGTCCCGTTTTGTCGTGGAATAAACCGCAGCCTTGTGCTCGGCTTGCTGGGTATCAGTGTGCTGCCTGATCCTGCGTGGGCTCAGGGTTTTCTGGATGACAGCCACGGTACGCTGACGCTGCGCAATTACTACATGGACCGTGATTACAAGGACGATGGCGCCAAAACGTCTACCCGGGAATGGGCGCAGGGCTTCATCATGAATGCCGAGTCGGGCTTTACCGAAGGGACGGTGGGCTTCGGCCTTGATGCACGCGCCTTGGTCGGCATGAAGCTGGACTCTGCGCCGGACCGTAGCGGCACCGAGCTTTTGCCCGTGTCCGCCAGCGACGGACGCGCCGCTGACGAGTATTCGCGGCTGGCGCTGACCGGCAAGCTGAAATTCAGCCAGACCACGATCAAAACCGGCGATGTGTCGATTTTTCTGCCGTTTGCCTTTGCCAGTCCTTCACGTCTGCTGCCGCAGACCTTCCGCGGCACTGCACTGACCTCGAAGGAGTTCGACGGCCTGACACTCAACGCTGGCTACATCGACCGGGTCAACAAGCGTGACTCCACCAACTACCAGGCCATCACCATTGCCGCACCGAACCGTCGTTTCAACGGTGCGGCGACCTCATCGCACATGGCCTATGCCGGGGGTGATTATCAGCTCACCAAAGAGCTGGGCGTACGTGTCTATCACGCCGAAGTGGCCGACCTCTACACCCAGAACACCCTGGCACTGCTGCACAAGCTGGACATCGGCAACGGCGTGTTGACCACCGATCTGCGCAGTTTCTTCAGCAGCGACACCGGCAGTGCAAAAGCCGGAGAGGTCGATAATCAGAACCTGTCGGCCCTGCTCGGTTACAAGTGGGGAGGGCACAGTGTCAGCCTGGGCTACATGCATTCCAGCGGCGACACGGCGACACCTTATGTGTCGGGCACCGAGCTGATGGGGCTGAGCGAAATGACCATGAGCTCCGACTTCCTCAACGCCAAAGAGCGTACCTGGCAAGCCATCTATGACTACGATTTCACTGCGCTGGGCCTGGTCGGGCTGCGCAGCCGCCTGCGCTATGTGCGGGGTGACAACATTGAGCTGACCGCCTTCAATGCCGATGATCGAAAAGAGCGCGAGTTTCAGATGGAGTTGGGCTACGTCGTTCAAAGCGGCCCAATGAAGAACGTCGCGCTGCTGGCACGCAAGTCCATCTACCGCAATGACTTCCCGGCAGGCGCAGCCTTTCGTGATGAAAACCAGACGCGCTTTATCGTGCAGTACAGCTTGCCGCTCTGGTAGGTCGGCGGCATCAGTGGCAACGTTCATGCGTTGCCGCAGGCAATGGTCTTACGTCAGATAGACTTTTTTCAGCAGCCTGAGCAAGTCCCGGCGTTCCTGGTTATCCAGCGCTGAGGTGGCATCCAGATCGCTGTCCACCGCGATTTGCTTCAGCTCGCGGAGCAACGTCTCGCCCGTCTTGCTGAGAAAGATGCCGTACGAACGCTTGTCCGGCTTGCAGCGAACACGCACGGCCAGCGCACGTTCTTCCAGCTTGTTCAACAATGGCACAACCTGAGGCGGTTCGATCGCCAGCGCTTTGGCCAGATCAGCCTGCATGAGGCCTGGGTTCTGCTCGATGATCGCCAGTGCCGAGAACTGGGCAGGACGCAGATCGTGAACAGCAAGGCGCCCGATCAGGTTCTGGAACAGTTTGAGCTGTGCCCGGCGCATGGCATAACCGATCAGATCATCCAGCGCAGAGTCCGTGGGCAAAGGTGCCTCGGCAGCCTGGGCAGGAGACTGAAAAGCGTCGGCGATGTCGGAGGGCTTGGCCATTGAAAATGCGGTCCTTTTGATGGTGTGGGTCAATCAGCCGATCAGTTTGCCGAGGTTGGCGAACGATAGCTATGGGGCATACGTGACTGTGACCAGCCTATTCGGGCGGAGTGCAAAGATATTGATTAACTACGATAATGGTTAATTGACATAACTATATTTGCGGTTTAGCTTTGAGTCATCTTCCGATCAAGAACAAGAGAGCATGCCATGAGCAATTACGAAGGTCGCTGGACAACCGTCAAGGTCGAGATTGAGCAGGGTATCGCGTGGGTCATCCTCAACCGTCCCGAAAAGCGCAATGCCATGAGCCCGACCCTGAACCGGGAAATGATCGATGTGCTGGAAACACTCGAACAGGACCCTGATGCGGGTGTGTTGGTGCTGACCGGTGCTGGCGAAGCCTGGACTGCCGGCATGGACCTCAAGGAGTATTTTCGCGAGGTGGATGCGGGTCCGGAAATTCTTCAGGAAAAGATTCGCCGTGAAGCCTCGCAGTGGCAATGGAAGTTGCTGCGCATGTACGCCAAGCCGACCATCGCAATGGTCAACGGCTGGTGTTTCGGTGGCGGGTTCAGTCCGCTGGTGGCGTGTGACCTGGCGATTTGTGCCGATGAGGCTACCTTCGGGCTGTCGGAAATCAACTGGGGCATTCCGCCAGGCAACCTGGTGAGCAAGGCCATGGCCGACACCGTGGGCCATCGCCAGTCGTTGTACTACATCATGACCGGCAAGACCTTCGATGGCCGGAAAGCCGCCGAAATGGGCCTGGTCAACGAAAGCGTGCCGTTGGCGCAATTGCGTCAGGTGACAATCGATCTGGCGCTCAATCTGCTGGAAAAGAATCCGGTGGTGTTGCGCGCGGCCAAACACGGCTTCAAGCGTTGCCGCGAACTGACCTGGGAACAGAACGAAGATTACCTGTACGCGAAGCTCGATCAGTCTCGCCTGCTGGACAAGGAGGGTGGCCGCGAACAAGGCATGAAGCAATTCCTCGACGACAAGAGCATCAAACCGGGGCTGGAAGCCTATAAAAGGTAGCTGTCACGCTGTTAGCTGTTGTTAAACAATAATAAAGAGGAATCAACATGCTGGACGTGCCCCTGCTGATCGGCGGTCAGTCGTGCCCCGCCCGAGATGGTCGTACTTTTGAACGCTGCAATCCGGTGACCGGCGAAGTGGTTTCGCGGGTAGCGGCTGCGACGCTGGAAGACGCGGACGCTGCAGTCGCCGCCGCTCAGGCTGCGTTTCCCGGTTGGGCGGCGCTGCCGCCCGGCGAACGGCGGGCGCGCCTGCTCAAGGCTGCCGAGCAATTACAGGCCCGTAGTGACGAATTCATCGCTGCGGCGGGAGAAACCGGAGCGATGGCCAACTGGTACGGTTTCAACGTGCAACTGGCCGCCAACATGTTGCGCGAAGCCGCGTCGATGACCACGCAGATCACCGGCGATGTCATTCCTTCCAACGTTCCCGGCAGCTTCGCCATGGCCCTGCGCCAACCCTGCGGCGTCGTGCTCGGTATTGCGCCGTGGAATGCCCCGGTGATTCTGGCCACACGCGCCATCGCCATGCCGCTCGCCTGCGGCAACACCGTGGTGCTGAAAGCCTCTGAACTCAGCCCGGCGGTGCATCGATTGATCGGCCAGGTATTGCAGGACGCCGGGCTGGGCGATGGCGTGGTCAATGTGATCAGCAATGCGCCTGCGGATGCGCCGGCGATTGTCGAACGTCTGATTGCCAACCCGGCGGTGCGTCGGGTCAATTTCACCGGTTCGACCCATGTGGGGCGCATCGTCGGTGAGCTTTCAGCCCGGCACTTGAAGCCGGCACTGCTGGAATTGGGGGGCAAGGCACCGTTTCTGGTGCTGGACGACGCCGACCTTGATGCCGCGGTGGAAGCAGCCGCATTCGGCGCCTATTTCAATCAGGGTCAGATTTGCATGTCCACCGAACGGTTGATCGTCGATCAGAAGGTGGCCGATGTATTTGTGGCCAGGCTGACGGCCAAGATCAAAACCCTGCGTGCCGGTAACCCGGCGGACAGCCAGTCGGTGCTGGGGTCGTTGGTGGACATCGGTGCCGGGACGCGTATCAAGGCGTTGATCGACGACGCCGTCAATCTGGGCGCCACGCTGGTGATCGGCGGTCAGTTGCAGGGCAGCATTCTGCAACCGACGTTGCTCGACGGGGTGACGGACGCCATGCGTCTGTACCGCGAAGAGTCCTTTGGCCCGGTGGCGGTGGTGATCCGCGGGGAGGGTGACGAAGCCCTGCTGCGGCTGGCCAACGATTCGGAATTCGGCCTGTCTGCGGCGATTTTCAGTCGCGACACCGGCCGTGCGCTGGCTCTGGCGCAACGGGTCGAGTCGGGCATTTGCCACATCAACGGGCCTACTGTGCATGACGAGGCACACATGCCTTTTGGCGGAGTGAAGTCCAGTGGCTATGGCAGCTTCGGTGGCAAGGCGTCGATTGAGCACTTTACCCAGTTACGCTGGGTGACCTTGCAAAACGGACCTCGGCATTACCCGATCTGAACCCTCTCGCGCTGGCGATGACGGCCTGTTGCATACCGCCGTTTTCGTCAGTGAGCCAGGTACAACAATAACAAGGCTGCAGCCCGACGCTGCCACGCCTGACCCGAACCGCTGCCGACTGTTTGGCGTCTGCGTGCCTTGATGGAGAGAACGCCCGTGAGTTCCGATATCAGATCATCGTTGTTGCAGAGTGAAGCCGGTTCGCCGCGCTATCGTCAG
Organism: Pseudomonas graminis; assembly: GCF_002093745.1. GTDB lineage: Bacteria > Pseudomonadota > Gammaproteobacteria > Pseudomonadales > Pseudomonadaceae > Aquipseudomonas. The sequence continues at coordinate 111,235 of NZ_MTSB01000005.1, read as the reverse complement.
GTTTCCATCGGTCATCCGCCCATCGAGGTGCGCGAAGAGCAGGGCATTCTGCACATGCGTGCCCTCGAACCGCTGGCCGAATTGCCCCACCGGCTGCTTGACCGGCTGGTGTATTGGGCTCATGTCAGACCGCAGCAGACTTTTATTGCCGCCCGCGACAGCCGGGGAGGCTGGCGCAAGGTCAGTTACGCCGACATGCTGGTTGATGTCCGCGCCATCGCGCAGGGCTTGCTGGCGTACGGCCTTTCAGCCGAGCGGCCGCTGGCGTTGCTGTCGGGCAACGACATCGAACATCTGCAGATCGCCCTCGGCGCCATGTACGCCGGGATTCCCTATTGCCCGGTGTCGCCGGCGTATTCGGTCATGTCCCAGGATTTCGCCAAATTGCGGCATGTCTGCGACGTGCTGCAACCCGGGCTGGTATTCGTCAGCGATGCCGCACCGTTCCAGCGCGCCATCGACGCTGTTATCCCGGTCGACACACCGATGATCACCGTACGCGGACAGGTGAGCGGTCGGCGTCAGTCGAGCTTTGCCAGCCTGCTCGAACAGCCGGGCGGTCCTGAAGCCGAAGCAGCATTCTTGGCCAGCGGGCCGGACAGCATCGCCAAGTTCCTCTTCACTTCGGGCTCGACCAAGCTGCCCAAGGCTGTGGTGACGACTCAGCGCATGCTGTGCGCCAATCAACAGATGCTGCTGCAGACCTTCCCGGTGTTCGGCGAGGAGCCGCCGGTGCTGGTGGACTGGCTGCCGTGGAATCACACGTTTGGTGGCAGCCATAACCTTGGCATCGTGCTGTACAACGGCGGCACGTTCTATCTGGACAACGGCAAGCCGACCGCACAGGGCTTTGCCGAGACGCTGCGCAACCTCAAGGAAATCTCGCCCACGGCTTACCTGACCGTGCCCAAGGGCTGGGAAGAGCTGGTCAATGCACTGGAGCAGGATGCGGACCTGCGTGAGCGATTCTTCTCGCGCATGAAGCTGTTCTTCTTCGCTGCGGCCGGGCTGTCGCAGAGCATCTGGGATCGCCTTGACCGGGTCGCCGAGCAGCATTGTGGCGAACGCATTCGCATGATGGCCGGGCTGGGCATGACCGAGGCCGCGCCGTCCTGCACCTTTACCACCGGACCGCTGTCGATGGCCGGTTACATCGGCCTGCCTGCGCCGGGGTGTGAAGTGTGCCTGGTGCCGGTGGACGGCAAGCTGGAAGGGCGTTTTCGCGGTCCGCACATCATGCCGGGCTACTGGCGCTCGCCGCAGCAGACTGCCGAGGTGTTCGACGAGAACGGGTTTTATTGTTCCGGCGATGCGATCAAGCTGGCCGATCCTTCCGCTCCAGGGCTGGGGCTGATGTTCGACGGGCGTCTGGCCGAGGACTTCAAGCTGTCATCGGGCGTGTTTGTCAGCGTCGGCCCGATGCGCAACCGTGCGGTGCTGGAAGGCTCACCGTACGTTCAGGACGTCGTCATCACTGCACCGGATCGCGAATGCCTGGGTGCGCTGGTATTCCCCCGCTTGCACGAGTGTCGGCAACTGGCCGGTCTTGGCGCGCAGGCGACCGATGCACAAGTACTGGCCAGCGCGCCGGTGCGTGAGTGGTTCGCCGAATGGCTGGCAGGCCTGAATCAGGGCGCCAACGGCAACGCCAGTCGTCTGGAGTGGATCGCGTTGCTGGATGAACCCGCGTCCATTGATCGGGGTGAGATCACCGACAAGGGGTCGATCAATCAGCGCGCGGTGTTGCAGTGGCGCGCGGCCAGAGTCGACGCACTGTATGGCAATCGCGATCCTGACAGGCTGGATGCAGGACCGAAGGCGTGAGCGGCGGTCAATATTCTGCGTTCAGTGATGTCGCAATCATCGATGCAGTGCGCACTCCCTGGGTAGACATCGGCGGGGCACTGGCGAAGATTTCGCCCATTGACCTGGGTATCAAGGTTGCGCGGGAAGTGCTGGCGCGCGCCGCGGTCTCACCGTCGAGGGTCGACAGCGTACTGGCCGGCTCGATGGCACAGGCCAGTTTCGATGCGTATCTGCTGCCCCGGCACATCGGTTTGTACAGCGGCGTGCCACAAAGCGTGCCGGCACTGGGTGTGCAGCGAATCTGCGCCACCGGTTTCGAGGTGTTGCGGCAAGCGGCGCTGCATGTGGGCGATGGAGGCCAGATGGCGTTGTGTGTGGCGGCCGAGTCCATGTCACGCAACCCGATTGCTGCGTACACCCATCGGGACGGCTTCGCGCTGGGCGGCGGCGTGCAGTTCAAGGACTTTCTCTGGGAGGCGCTTTACGATCCGGCCCCGGCCATGGACATGATCGCCACCGCGGACAACCTGGCCAGACGTTACGGGCTGAACCGCGAAGCGGTGGATGAATACGCTTTGCTCAGCCATCAGCGAGCCCTGCAATCTCAGGTGGATGGCCGGTGGCTTTCGGAAATTGTTCCGGTCAGCAACGAGTGCTTTGAACTGGCAGTGTTCCAGCCGCGCTGCATAGAGTTGCCGCGCAGGGTTGAATGCGTCACGCAAGACAGCCATCCCCGCGCGACCAGCCTGGAGGCGTTGTCGCGTTTACGCGCCATCCACGCCGATGGCGTGCAGACCGCGGGCAACAGCTGCGCGGTGGTCGACGGTGCGGCGGCAGCGCTGGTGGGGCGTGCTTCGCAGTCAGACCGGCCGGTCATCGCGCACCTGTTGGCCAGCGCGGTGGTCGGTGTCGCTCCGGAGTTCATGGGCATCGGTCCGACACCCGCCATCCAGCTGTTGTTGCAGCGCAGCGGGCTGAGGCTGGATGACATCGATCGACTGGAAATCAACGAAGCACAGGCCGCTCAGGTGCTTGCCGTGGCGCAGACACTGGAAGTGGGCATCGAAAGGCTTAACTGTCAGGGCGGCTCTCTGGGCCTGGGTCATCCGCTGGCCGCCACCGGACTGCGTCTGGTCATGACCCTGGCCCGACAACTGCGCGAAGAAAACCTGCGTTACGGCATTGCCGCCGCCTGCGTGGGCGGAGGGCAGGGCATGGCACTGCTGATCGAGAATCCTTTCTATCGAGCCACCCGTTAGCTCAATATTTGCTCGCGGAAAGCGAATTTCGATGGCGATAAGCACTGGGCATGACGCAGGTCAATTTTTACCGCTTGACCGAATCATGATGAAAGGCGAATCTCGCGCCTCTGAAACACTACGGAACCCCGTCTATGCGTGCCCTCGCTGAGCTATCTTTCGATTTCGTCTGGCATTTGATGTTCACGGATGACGATCAGCTCGATCAGGATCTGGCGGTACGCTCGCTGGAGAATCTGTCGGACTATTTTTCCGCCATGTCCGATGAAGAAAAAAGGGCGTTCATCGCCGTGGCGCATGAGCGCAAGGCGCGCATGCTGGCCTTGCCCGATGCCGATGGGTACTCTCCGGTGACGCTGGTGACTGAAGACCAGGCGCAGTTTCTCGAGCAGGTTGTTTCCGGACAGTTCTTTCAGCAGTTTGAAGCCCCTCTGACATTCGAGGCGGGCGACTGCGTGGTACCGATCCGCAGCCGCTGAAGGGTCGATGTCGCAACGGTTATGACCCGATGGCCTGCGGCAGCCGTGCAATGACCTTGATTTCGAAATCGAAGCCATAGAGCCAAGTGACACCCACACCGGTCAGGGTCGGGTGAGGCGCGTTGCCCCAGAACTCCGGAAACACACTCCATACCCGTTCGAACGTCGTCTCGGGGTCGACAATGAACACCGTCACGTCGATCACGTCCTCGAAGGTGCAGCCCGCCGCCAGCAGAACCGCGTTCAGGTGGGTGAATGCAAGGCGTACCTGCTTTTCAAGGTCGGGTTCAGGCGAACCGTCCTCTCTGCTGCCGACTTGTCCCGACACGAACAAAAAGCCATCCGAGCGAATCGCCGGGGAGTAATGGTTGCGCTCGTAAAGCGCCTGGCGGCCGGCAGGAAATACAACGTCACGCTGTGTCATGGCTGTCTCCATCAAGAGGTCGGGGCGACCTGAAACTCTGTAATGGAGCGACTTTAAGCGCTTGCACTGGACCGATAAACGCGCAACCTTGATCAGCACTGTTTGGGAAAACCAAACAATTCAACTGTCAGGCAGGGTGAGAATGGACCGTTTCGACGCGATGCAGGCGTTTGCCCGGGTGGTGGAAACCGGCAGCTTCACCAAGGCCGCCGACACGCTGCACATGAGCAAGACCAGTGTGACGCAGCTGGTGCAGCAACTGGAGGCCCGTCTGCGGGTACGGCTGCTCAATCGCACCACGCGCAAGGTCAATGTAACCGCTGACGGCGCTGCCTATTACGAAAGGGTCGTCAGGTTGCTGGCGGACATGGATGACGCCGAGACCAGCCTGTCGAGTGCCGCCTCTCTGCCCAGAGGCCGATTGCGTGTGGACGTGCCCAGCCCGTTCGCCAGCCTGCTGCTGATGCCGGCGATGCCTGCCTTTCATGCCCGTTACCCGGACATTCAGATCGACATGGGCGTCAGCGACCGTATCGTCGACCTGATCGGCGAAAATGTGGATTGCGTCGTGCGCGGTGGCGAGATAACCGATCAGTCATTGATGGCGCGCCGGGTGGGCGACCTGCGACTGGGCGTCTACGCCGCCCCCGGTTATCTGCAGCGAACGGGCACGCCCGTCCACCCGAGGGAGCTTGAAGACTCGTCCCATCGTATCGTCGGCTATCTGTGGGCGCGAACGGGCAAGGCGCTTCCCTATGCCATGCAGCGCGAGGGCGAACAGGTGCATGTTCAGGGCCGCTATACGCTGGCGGTGGATGATGGCAATGCGTACATTGCCGCCGGACTTGCCGGAATGGGCATCCTCTGGCTTCCGGATTACATGGCGCGACCTCACGTGGCACGCGGTGATCTGGTCCCGCTGTTCGAGGACTGGCAACTGGAGAGCATGCCGATGTACGTAGCCTTTCCCCCGAACCGGCACGTCAGCATCAAAGTGCGCGTGTTTATCGACTGGGTCACCGAGCTGATGGCCGAGCATGGGCCGGTTGGCGGGCATCAAAGGCTTGGCCGGGGTTAGCGCATGCCCCTCAACGTCGCGCCGACAGTTGTTGCGGTGCCAGAAACGCGTCGTGGAAGTAGTTACGAAACGCCTGCATCGCCGGACTGGGTTCCCGTTCGCGGTGCCAGGCAAGGCCGACGCTCATGGGCGTTACCTGATCGGTGACGGTCAGGGTTTCGATTCGCTTGCCTTCCAGCGACCAGGGGCGATGCACCAGGTCCGACAGAATCGCCACGCCGCTGCCGTTGGCGACCATGCTGCGTACTGCTTCGACCGAACTGGTGCGTACGCGCACACCAGGTTGTTGACCGGCCATTTCCCAGTAACGCATCGCGCTTTGCTCGGCTTCGTCCACGGTCAGCAGGATGTAGGGTTCCTTGGCCACATCGGCGAGGCTGACCGATGCGCGCTGGCACAGCGGGTGGTGACTGCACAGCCATAAGCGGCGCTCTGAATTGAACAGCGTTTCCGAAATGATATCCGGGTGAGTGATGTTGGCTGTCAGCACCACCGCCATGTCGAATCGGCCTTCCAGCAGGCCCTGTTCGATGGATTGCCGCTCCTGTTCATGCACTTCGATGGCGACGTCCGGGTGCCAGTGCTCCAGACGTTGCAAATGGTGCGGCAGGAAGTAGCCAATGACGGTGTAGCTTGCCGCCAGGCGCAATACGCCACTGGCGCGAAGGTCCGGCAGCGGGCTGTTGAGTGCATCATCGACGCTGCGCAGAATCACATACGCACGGTTGAGAAAGTGTCGACCGGCCTCGGTCAGGCTCATGCCCTGTGCCGAGCGCTGAAACAGAAGGGAGCCGAGCATGCTCTCCAGTTCCTTGATCGCGGTGGTGACCGCCGACTGTGAAATGTTGAGATGGATGGCCGCCTGCGAGATTTGTCCGATCTCGGCGGTGGCGACGAAATAACGAACCTGGCGCAAGGTCAGGGACATAAGCACTCCGGTCTGCGGGGTATCTGTTTTTCAGAAGATAGCGTATCTGATAATAGATCTACCCAAGGGGGGAGCGAGAATTTAACGTGGTTTGCATCCGTTACCTAGCTTCAGGAGCAAATGCCATGCAAGTGGATTTCAACTCGGACATGGGCGAAAGCTTCGGCGCCTGGACCATCGGGGACGGTGTCGATACCGAACTCATGGGGTTTATCAGTTCGGCCAATATCGCCACCGGTTTCCACGCCGGTGACCCGGGCACCATGCGCCGCACGATCGAGCAGGCCAAACGCCTGGGTGTCGCCATCGGCGCGCACCCGGGGTTCCGCGATCTGGTCGGCTTCGGCCGGCGGCATATCAACTCGCCGGCTCAGGAGCTGGTCGACGACATGCTTTACCAACTGGGCGCGCTGCGTGAACTGGCCAAGGTTCAGGGTGTTGCACTGCAGCACTTCAAACCTCATGGCGCGTTGTACATGCACCTGGCCCGTGACGAAGAGGCTGCCCGGTTGCTGGTGGAAAACCTTCAGCGTCTGGAGCCTGACCTGCTGCTTTACTGCATGCCCGGCTCGGTCATTTGCAAAATCGCTGTGGAACTGGGGCAGCCGGTGGTTCGCGAGTTCTACGCTGACCGCGACTACGACCTCAGTGGCTCTATTGTTTTTACCCGAAACGTCAGGGCTCATGACCCCGCCGAGGTGGCGGCCAGGGTGGTTCGCGCCTGTCAGCAAGGTGTGGTGCGAACGGTCGAGGGTGAGGATCTGGCCATCGCCTTCGATTCGATCTGTCTGCACAGTGACACGCCGGGAGCGCTGGCCCTGGCCGAAGCGACGCGCCGGGCACTGGACGATGCCGGAATAGCCGTGCGCACGCCACGTTAGCCGGTACGCGGCACCGGGGGCAAAGACCCTTGGGCCGCCGCAACGATCTTTGCCTGCCTTTCTATAACGATTCCAAAAGGAACAGACATGGCCGATCCGATTCGCTACAGCTTTGGCGCCGATGAACACCTGTTTGCCGAGGTCAGTGACAGCATGTCGCTGGAAGCCTTTTTCAAGGGTCTGGCGGTCACTCGCGCGGTCGAGCGCCTGGCGCTGGATGGCGTGCTGGATGTATGCCTGGCCAACGCCTCTTTCCAGATCCGTTTCGACCCGGACCGCATTGCGCCTCAGGCCCTGCTTGAGGCGGTGAGGCAGGCTGAGGCGGGGGCTGTCGCCGAGCGCACCTTGCAAACCCGTATCATCGAGATCCCGGTGCTTTACAACGATCCCTGGACCCACGAAACCCTGATGCGCTTTCGCGACCGTCATCAGGACCCGAATGCCACAGACCTGGAATACGCTGCGCGCATCAATAACCTGGCCGACGTCGATGCGTTCATTGCGGCGCACAGCGGTGCGCCGTGGTTCGTTTCGATGGTCGGCTTTGTTGCCGGTCTGCCGTTCATGTTCCAGATGGTCGAGCGTGAGCGGCAGTTGCAGGTGCCCAAATACCTGCGTCCGCGCACCGACACGCCCAAACTGACCCTGGGGCATGGCGGTTGCTTTGGCTGTATCTATTCGGTGCGCGGTGCTGGCGGTTATCAAATGTTCGGCGTCACCCCGGCCCCTATCTACGACCCGCAACAGCGGCTGGCGTACCTGAAAGAGCACATGGTGTTTTTCCGTCCGGGGGACATCGTGCAGTTCAAACCGCTGGATCGGGAAGGCTACGATGAGGCCGTTGCCGAGGTGGAGGCGGGGCGTTTCGACCTGCGGATCCGTCCGGTCGAGTTTTCACTGGATGCCTTTCTGGCCGATCCCGCCGGCTATCCAAAATCGCTGCAGGAGGTGCTGGCATGATCAAGGTACTCAAACCCGGTCTGGCAACCTCGGTTCAGGATCTTGGCCGCGAGGGCTACTATCATCTGGGTATTCCGCCTTCCGGTGCGCTGGACCAGTACGCGCTCAGCGCCGCCAACCATCTGGTCGGCAACCCGCCCGGCGCCGCCGGACTTGAATGCACCCTGGTCGGTCCGGAGCTGGAATTTCAGTGCGACGCTCTGGTGGCGGTCTGCGGTGCGCACATGGCCGCACGGCTGGACGGGGTGGAAATGCACCCTGACACCGCATTTTCGGTAAAAACCGGTCAGGTGCTGCGTTTCGATTTCCCCAAGGACGGCGCGCGCACCTATCTGGCCGTTGCGGGCGGCATTGACGTGCCGCTGGTATTGGGCAGTCGGTCGACTTACACGCTGGGGGCGCTCGGCGGTTTACAGGGACGCAGGCTGGCGGCCGATGATCTGCTGCCGATCGGCACCGCCAGCGGCAAAGGCCGTGCAGGCGCCAGTCTGCCGATGGCGCTGCGCCAGTCTCTGGGCGGCGAAGTCTACCTGCGCGTGGTGCCTGGGCTGTATTACGAGCGTCTGACCGAGTTTGCGGCGACCAGCTTTTTCTCCGAGTCCTGGGCGGTCGGTTCGGAGGCAGACCGTATCGGTTATCGCTTCAAGGGTGGCAGGGCACTGACCTTTCAGCCACGGGAGCAGCCGTTTGGTGCCGGTTCCGATCCGTCGAACATTGTCGACAGTTGCTATCCGATCGGCTCGATTCAGGTCCCTGCCGGTCTGGAGCCGATCGTGTTGCACCGCGACGCGGTGTCTGGCGGAGGCTACGCGATGATAGGCACCGTGATCAGCGCCGACCTTGACCTGATCGGTCAGATGCAGCCCAACCAGAAAGCCCGATTCGTGGCCGTGACGCTGGAGGATGCCTTGCTGGCACGAAAATCCTACAAGAAGAAACTGGCCTGCCTGAGCAAATTGTTTCCTTACTGAAATACAGAGCGGGCAGGGCGTTTACGTTTTGTTCGCTAGTCAGAAGGGCCGTCAGTCGGCAGGTGCGGGCGTCAGTTGCGCCCGCATCTTTGTGCGGCACACGTTCAGTATTTCATCGGCCAGCGGCAAGTTGTCCGGGCAACTGCGCGACAGCAGCACCGCGCCGAGCGCATGGGCAAACCTGTCAAGGGTGTGTGCCCGCGCCTGTTGCTGATCTGCGTCATCGGTGTGTTCGCCTGAAGGCACAAGTGCTGCCAGCATGCGCTCAATGCCATCGGCAAAAGTCGCTTTGACATCGTCCGACTGACGCGCGGCGTCGCCACCCAGCGCCGCCATCGTGCAGCCGGTGCCAGGGTTGTCACGGTGCTCTCTGGACAGGTAGTAGTCGATGAACTGCGCAGGATCGATGCCCTTCGATTGTTCCACGGTCTGTGAGATGGAGCAGGCGGCCGACTCTGCCATCAGGTCTGACTTGGAGCCGAAGTGCTTGTAGAACCCGCCGTGGGTAAAGCCTGCGGCTGCCATCAGGTCCGCGACCCCCACGCCGTCAAAACCGTGCTCACGAAACTGCACGGAGGCCGTTTCGACAATGTGCGCCCGATTGGCCTGCGCCTGCGCCTTGGTGACCCTCATGTGTGTTCCTCGTTCGTCTGCTCCGTTCGACAGACGGGGAATATAGCATTGATGCTGAACGTCATTAAAGTGCAGGCGATTTTGCGGATCTTCGTCGTAACGTTGAAAGTGTTTACCGGTTACTGGCGTTTTCCTTTGTAACAAAAAAGACCAGAATACCCGCCGTTCTGTTTCCCCCTTGGCCGCACGTTGCAATGAGCGTTTCACGCCACTGTGCGCTGAGCCCGTATTACCGATGAGCAGCGTTGGCTGACTCGTCAGGAGAGCACCATGCATCGAAAATCAATTTACGCAGCACGTGCCATCATTTCCGCAGCCGCACTCACCACCTCGCTGGCCTATGGCATGAATGCCATCGAGTTGCCTGCCGGCGCCCCGGCCGACAAAGCCGTTGGCAAGCTTGAACAGGTTCATGCCTTCTACGACGCGATGCCTACCGGCGTGACGGTGACCGAAACCGGGCGAATTTTCGTCAACTTCCCGCGCTGGGGTGACAAGGTGCCGTTTACCGTGGGCGAGATTCGCGACGGCAAGGTGGTTGCCTATCCGGATCTGGCAGTCAACCGGGAGAACCCCAAAGACCCCGCTGACGGGTTGATCAGCGTACAAAGTGTGGTGGCTGACGGCAAAGGCCGCGTCTGGCTTCTTGACACCGCAGCGCCCGAGTTTGCGGCTCCGCGTCCCCGTGGGGCCAAGCTGATCGCGGTGGACCTGGCCACCAATAAGATCGTCAAGCGACTGGTGTTTCCGGATAACGTCATTTTGCCCAGCACCTATGTCAACGACATGCGCTTCGATTTCCGCAAAGGGGCGCAGGGGACGGTGTATGTGACCGACTCGTCGGTGAGCGGTCCGGGCGCGATCATCGTCATGGACATCGCCACCGGGCATGCGGTACGGCGATTGAGCGGGGCGAAGGCAACGTCCGCAGATCCGGCTTTCGTGCCCGTCGTCGAGGGCGTGCCGGTTCTGGGCGATGGTCCGAATGGCACGCGCAAACCCGTGAGCGTTGCAGCCGATGGCATTGCGTTGTCGGCAGATGGCAAGACACTGTATTTCTCGCCATTGTCCAGCCGCCATCTGTACTCCGTCGCCACCGACCTGCTGGACGACAGCCGGGTAAGCGATTCGCAACTGGCCGCGGCGGTTCAGGATCTGGGCGAAAAAGGCGCTTCGGATGGGCTGGAGTCCGATGCCGACGGGGCCGTGTATGCAGGTGACTACGAACACAATGCCATTCGCAAACGTCTGTCGAATGGTGTCTGGCAGACCGTGGCGCACGATCCTCGCATGCTGTGGCCGGATACCTTGTCGATAGGCCCGGATGGCTACCTGTATTTCATCGTCAACCAGTTGCACCGTCAGGCCGGTTTCAATTCAGGCCAGGACAAGCGGGAAAAACCATACAGCTTGCTGCGCGTGAAAGTCGGCGTTGCGCCGGCCCCTACGCATTAACAGGATCGAACTGAACCGTGGAGAGTTGGAAATGAGCACACAGGCAAAGCCCATCGTCTTGATCGCCGTTCTGAACGCCAAGACGGGCAAAGAAGCGGCATTGAAAGAAGCACTGCTGGCACTGGTGGAGCCGACCCGGGCAGAGCCGGGCAACATCGAGTACGTGCTGTTCGAAAAGCGCGATGAGGCCGGAACGTTCTACATGCGTGAATGCTTCGAAAACCAGGCAGCGCTGGACGCCCATGTGGCCACGGCACACTATCAGCAGTTTGCTGCCGTCGGCGGTGAGTTGTTTGCGCAAGCGCCGCAGTTGATATTTCTTGACCCGGTATCGGACTGAGTCGGGGCGGGCACTGGGTAATGCTTCAGGCTGCGGACGTGCAGCCTGAAGCCGATTGCTTATCTGGCGTGCCACCTTTCACATGCTTTAGGCCCTCGCCAGGTACGCAGGGCCAGTGTCAGTGTGAAGACTCCCCGGTACGTTAGCAGGTCAATCCTCCCTTCAGCGCTGACTGACTCGGACCGGACGCCCTCAATACCTCGGCTTCACCGCCTTCCATTCTGGCTTGTACTTCTGCATCTGCCTCACGTCATCGCGCTGTCGGATGCCGCAGCTGTGGTACTGGTCGTTGAGCTTGCCTAGCTGGTCGTAGTCCAGCTCAAGCCCCAGGCCGGGCGCGCGGGTGATGCTGACGCAACCGTCGACAATCGGCAGTTTTCCACCCTTGATGACTTCTTCGTCCGGTTCCTGCCACGGGTAGTGGGTGTCACAGGCGTAATCCAGGTTAGGCACTGACGCTGCCACATGAGCCATCGCCATAAGGCTGATGCCCAGATGAGAGTTGGAGTGCATCGACACGCCAAGGCCGAACGTGTCACACATCTTCGCCAACACTTGAGTGTCGTGCAGGCCGCCCCAGTAGTGGTGATCGGCGAGGACGATCTGCACACTGTCGAGCGCCACGCTGCGGCGGAATTCATCGAAATCGGTCACGACCATGTTGGTCGCCAAAGGCAGGCCGGTACGTTTATGCAGTTCAGACATGCCCTCCAGGCCCGGCGTCGGGTCTTCGTAATATTGCAGGTCATCGCCCAGCAGTTCGGCCATGCGAATCGACGTTTCCAGCGACCAGTTGCCGTTGGGGTCGATACGCAGCGGGTAACCGGGGAACGCTTTTTTCAGCGCTTTGATGCATGACACTTCATGCTCGGGGTCCAGTGCCCCGGCCTTGAGCTTGATGCTTTTGAAACCGTAGGCGTCAATCATGCGTCGCGCCTGGGCGACGATCTGTTCCTCATTCAACGCTTCGCCCCAACTGTCGGGCGCATAAGGTGTGTCGGCGTGCTGTGCGTACTTGAAAAACAGGTAGGCGCTGAACGGAATCCGGTCGCGAATTGCACCGCCGAGCAGGTCCACCAGAGGCCTGTTCAGGGAACGGGCCTGCACATCCAGAAACGCCACTTCAAACGCTGAATAGGCATTGCTGACAGCCTTGCTGGCATGTGAACCCGGCGCCAGTTCGGCACCGGCCAGGCTGACCGGTTTGTGCGCTGCTACCGTTGCCTGAACAATATTGCGTAACAGATTGAGATTGAACGGGTCGACGCCGATCAACTGATGTTGCACCTGTTGTTGAATCGCCAGTGCCGGAGCGTCGCCGTAGCTTTCGCCAAGGCCGATGTAGCCGTTGTCGGTCTCCACCTCAATGATCGAGCGCAGAGCAAAGGGCTCATGGATGCCGCTGGCGTTGAGCAGCGGCGGATCGCGAAAGGCGATAGGGGTGACGGTCACACGTGTGATTTTCAAAGGGCTGTCTCCCGAGGGTCAGGGTTTGAGGCTGGAAGGGGTGCCAAGTGGACCGGCGTTGTGCAACGCGGCTGGCTCGGTGTCAGAGAGGCGTTTGTCACCGCGCGGAGTGGTGCGGGCGAAGAAAATCACGATGGCGGCCAGCAGTGACGTGGCGGCCAGCCCGTACAGCCCACCCTGAATCGAGCCGGTGGTCTGCTCCAGGAAACCGAAAGTGGTGGGGGCCACAAAACCGCCCAGGTTGCCGATGGAGTTGATCAGCGCGATCACCGCTGCGGCGATGCGTGCATCCAGGTAGCCTTGAGGGATTGGCCAGAACAGAGCGGAGGCGGCCTTGAAGCCGATTGCCGCGAAACAGATAGCGACAAAAGCGAATACCGGACCGCCAATGGTCGACATGAACATGCCGACAGAGGCAATCACCAGCGTGACCGCAACCCATGCCTGTTGGTGTTTGAAGCGCGCGGCAAGGGCGGCAAAACCGTACATGGCGACAATCGAGATGATCCACGGCACCGAGTTGAACAGGCCGACCTCGAAATCGCTGAAGCTGCCCATTTTGCGGATCATGCTCGGCAGCCAGAACGTTGCGCCGTAGATGGTCAGCGCTACCGAAAAGTAGATGAAGCAGAACAGCAGAATCTGTCGGTCAGCCAGCAACCTGAAGACCGATGGCCTGACGGTCTGGCTGGCCTCCCGCAGACGTTGTTCTTCAGCGATGGCAGAGATCAGTACGGTTTTTTCTTCATCGCTCAGCCAGCGTGCTTCATGCGGATGCGACTGCAACCAGAACCAGACAAAGCCGCACAGGGCAATGGAGGCGAAGCCCTCGATCAGAAACATCCATTGCCAGCCATGCAGGTTCAACCCTTCCACGCTGAGCAACGCGCCCGATACCGGGCCGGAGATGACCGACGCAATCGCTGAACCACTGAGAAACAGCGCCATCGCCTTGCCACGATCACTGGAGGGCAGCCACTGGGTAAAGTAGTAAATGATCCCCGGAAAGAAACCGGCTTCCGCCGCGCCAAGGATGAAGCGCAACACGTAAAAGCTGGTTTCGCCCTGCACGAAGGCCATGGCCATTGCTGCGGCGCCCCAAGTGAACATGATGCGGGTCAGCCAGGCGCGGGCGCCGTAGCGCTGCAGCAGCATATTGGACGGCACTTCAAACAGCGCATAACCGACAAAGAACAACCCGGCACCCAGCCCGTAAGCCGCAGCGCCGATGCCCAGATCGGTTTCCAGATGGCTGCGCACAAAGCCAATGTTGACCCGGTCGATGTAGTTGACGATGAACATCACCACGAACAGCGGCAACACGTGGCGTTTCACTTTGGAGGCTGCACGGGCAAGCACCGTGACGTCCGGCGTGTAAGGGGCGGTATTCAAGAGGCGACTCCCATTCATTGTTTTTTTGAGGGATGAGCCGATCATGGACGCGTTGATTATTCCCGTCTAATCTAGTTATTGACTTGATTGATACCCGGAATGGATCAATGTTTGAGCTTTCGCAATTGCGCTGCTTTACCACGGTGGCGACAGAGCTGAATTTTCGCCGTGCTGCCGAACGACTCAACATGACTCAGCCACCGCTGAGCCGGCAGATTCAGTTGCTGGAACATAACCTCGGCGTCGAACTGCTCACGCGCAGCACCCGCAGCGTGGCATTGACGGCCGCAGGCCGGGCGTTTTTCATCGAAGCCCAGACCCTGCTGGAGCGGGCGCAGCAAGCGGCCATTTCTGCCCGGCGCTTCGCGGAGGGGGATATCGGTTCGGTGACCATCAGCTTTGTGGGAAGCGCGGTGTATGAGTTTCTGCCGAGAGTGATCGCCGAAGCGCGGCTCAAGCAGCCGCAAGTGAAAATTTCCCTGACGGAAATGAACACCTACCAGCAGCATGAAGCGTTGAGGGCGCGGCGCATCGATCTGGGCATTGTCCGTGCGCCACTGTTCCAGCCGGGCTATGAGAGCGAGTGCCTGGTGCGTGAGCCTTTTGTACTGGCGGTCCCGCGCAACCACCCGTTGGCCCGTGCCGACGCTGTGGGCGTTGCAGATCTCGATGGCGTTCCTTTTCTGATGTATTCGCACTCGGCCTACCCGCCGTTCAACGAACTGCTGACCGGTATGTTTCGTTCGGCACGAGTGGCTCCGGAGTATGTCCAATGGCTTGGGTCGTCACTGACTATCCTGGCGTTGGTCAATGCTGGCATGGGCCTGGCACTGGTGCCGCGTTGCGCGACCAATGTGGTGTTCAAGGATGTTGTTTTTCGTGGCATTGATCTGGGCGAGGGGGTGCAAAGCGAACTGCATCTGGTCTGGCGTTCGGACAATGACAATCCGGCTTGCAGGATGCTGCTTGAAGCGATTCGTGCGGCCGTGAGGCCGGATGAAAAATAAGTCTGAAACACCTTGCAGGTGGTGGGCATCAACTATCATTTGTTCAGTCGATAGTCATCATCAAGCAAGGCAAGTTCTGTTTTTCCGGCAAAGGAGGAGGATGGCGTCATAGCCACTTGCTCCAAGGGAGACGACGCGATGAGAATGTTCACTCTGTTGACGCTTGCTGCCGTATTAAGCACCAGTGTTGCCTTCACGGCACCTGCCGGTGCGGCCGTCTCTTCCGCCACTACCACCTCCGAACAGTCTTGCCATTTCGCGCCCGTCGTCGACAGTGCCGCCAGCCTTCAACACACTCAATCGGTGGGTGTGCTGTACAGCGAAAACACCGTCAGCAATCTTCAGTACCTGAACAACTACCACTCGGTTGCGCTCAGAAGCGGGAAGAACGGCGAGCTTGATTCACGCATCCGCAATGCATTCATCAGCAGTTCAGATCCTGAACTGGCCACCGACTGGCTAGTGGGTTCGCTGAAGAAAGAGTTTGCTTCGGTGACGGTCTACGACAACCTGGATGCATTGATGCAGGCGCGCCCGGACGTGGTGGTGATGCTCGACACTTATAACCGGTTGGTGAGCAAGCGCAACAGTCAGGTCGAAGCGCGTTTCATGGCGCGGTTTTACGACAGCAATCTGCGCTATATCGGCAAGGCGGAAGGCGAAGTGGTGAAGGAAATGACGTCAGTCTGGGTGAAAGGCAAGGCCGCTCCCGAGATTGCTGCGCAGATCGATCAACAGCGTGAACTTCAGGTGAATGCGTTGAAGCAGTTCGATGTGTCGCTCAAGTCGCTGGTGATGCAAGCCGACCAGGCGCAGGTGGCGGCTAATTGAGCGCGTGTTTATCGATTAATACCAACCCGGTTGATAAGTGTGCCAACTTTCACGTTGGCATGTATTTCACGGCGCTGTGTGCCTCCTGTGTGATGACCGGACAAACGTTATAAAGGCGTCGAATGAAACGTTGTCTGACGCCTTGCGCGGTCTTTTATACCGTTTTTGAATGTCTGCGAGATCCGGCTGTCTTAGTTTTATTGTTCTTTACCTGCGCCAGACATCAGGGTCGAACAGGTGCTGGACGAGTGACAGCCTGTTTATTTTATTTAAAACCGATGCGTGGTTCGGTTTTACCGTAAAGAATTAATCACACCTGCCGAGAGCATGACAGGTGAGCAGGTTATGGCCTGACTCGCATGATGAGCAGCAAGCCACGTGCGCTTTGACTGTAGTGACAGAGAAGCCTTGCGATGCTGAGAAAACTCCCGGGTGCCTTGCGCACCCTGATGTCTGTGCCTTCCGGTAACCCGAGGCTGTTGCAGGCCCAATACGTTGCATTGTCCCGACAATTGCCCCTGATGTACTTCGTGCTGCTGGTCAACACCTGGGCGCTCGCGTTTACGCATTGGGCAACCGCTCCCGTGTGGCTGACGTTGTTAGTGCCGACCGTTCTGACGGTGGTGTGCGGTATCCGCGCGCGCAAGTGGCTACTGACAGTAAACAGGCCCGCGCCGGCCCCCGGTACGATTCTGGCCACGTTGCGTGGCACTAATGTGCTGGCGGGTATTATCGCCGCCGCTTTTGCGGGATGGTCATTGTCGCTTTATCCCTATGGCGATGCTTACACCCAGGCGCACGTTGCGTTCTTCATGGGGATCACGGTGATTGTCTGCATCTTTTGCATGATGCATTTGCAACCCGCCGCCTTGACCACGGCTGTGATCGTCAATACAGCGTTCGTTATTTTCTTCGCTTCGACACACAACATCACGTTCATTGCGACAGCGGCCAATATCGTGCTGGTGTCGATTGGTATGTTGATCATTCTTCGCTATCAATACCGCGACTTCACCAGTCTGGTGGACGTGCAGGTCAGAACTGAACAACTGAGCAATGAAAACCTGTTGCTGGCCAATCAGGACAGCCTGACCGGGCTGCCCAATCGGCGGCAGTTTTTCCAGACGCTGGACGCTGCGATGAACGAGGCGCTGGCGCAGGGCAGCGGGCTGGCAGTGGGCGTGCTGGACCTGGACGGGTTCAAACCGGTCAACGACCTTTACGGCCATCGTATCGGCGACCGGATGCTGATGCTGGTTGCCGAGCGTCTGACCACTGCCGCCAGCGACACAGTGCATGTTTCTCGACTGGGGGGCGATGAGTTCGCGCTGGTCATCAAAGGCGACATCAGCAACGAGGCATTGCTGATGTTCGGCAAGCATCTCTGTGCGTTGATGCATGAAAGTTTCGAGTTGTCGGACATGCCGATCCAGATCGGTGCCACTTTGGGCTTCGCGACGTTTCCGGCCACCGCCGATAATGCCACCCAACTGTTTGAATACGCGGATTACGCCCTTTACCAAGGCAAGAACCATAACCCGGGGTCCACGTGCCTGTTTTCATCCAGTCACCGTGAGCAGTTGCACGCTGATGGCGTGACCGAACAGGCGTTGCGGCGGGCGAACCTGGACACCGAGTTTCATGTCCTGTTTCAGCCGATCATTGAAAGCTGTACGCGTGAAACGGTCGCGTTCGAAGCGCTCGCTCGCTGGAACAGCCCTGAACTCGGGGCGGTGTCGCCCGCGCACTTCATCCCGATTGCCGAACGGATCGGCATGATCAACAAACTGACAGCGCCTTTACTGACCCACGCGTTGCAGAAAGCGCTGTCCTGGCCATCACCGATCAGGCTCTCGTTCAATCTGTCGGCACACGACTGCGCCACTTGGGAAAGCGTCAACAGCATTGTCGAGATTATCGAAAACAGCGGGTTCGATGCCTCACGTCTTGATCTGGAGATCACTGAAACTGCCGTTATGCAGGACATCGGCCAGGTTCAACAAGCCATTGCCCAGTTTCGCCAACTGGGCTGCGGCATTTCGCTGGACGACTTTGGCACCGGCTACTCCAGCCTCAGTCAGTTGCACGCCCTGGCATTGACCAAGCTGAAGATCGACCGCAGCTTTGTGACCGGCGTGCATGACAACCCGGCCAGTTACAAGATCGTCAAGTCGCTGGTTGCCCTGAGTCTGGACATGTCGCTGGGCTGCGTGATCGAAGGCGTCGAGACGCAGGATGAACTGAATGCGTTGACGAGCCTGGGCTGTACGATGGTGCAAGGCTACTTTTACAGTCCGCCGATCAGTTTTGAAGAGACCCTGGTCTGGATTGAAACGCCGGATGACGAGCGCACGTTTGGCTATGCAGCCTCGTGCCGTATCTGATCGGCTGTGCTTGAACCGTTCACCGGTGCGTGAGTGGGGTAAGATGCATTTTTCGATGCCTACCGGACCCTTTTCATGAGCAAACCCGGACAGACCGTGCTTGTCGCACTGCGCAAGATGATCGCATCAGGCGAGCTGGCGGCTGGCGAACGGTTGATGGAAGTGCCGACTGCCGAATTGTTCGGCGTTTCTCGCATGCCGGTGCGCATGGCGTTCCGCACGCTGGAGCAGGAAGGCTTGCTTGTGCCCTTTGGCGGACGCGGTTTTCAGGTACGCTCGATCACCCCGCAAGAGATCGCCGGCGCGGTGGATGTGCGCGGTGTGCTGGAGGGGCTGGCGGCACGGCAGCTGGCCGAGCGCGGATTGACGCAGCAAGCCCGGGAGGAGCTTCAGGCCTGTCTGGATCTGGGGGACTCGCTGTTCGAAAAGGGCCACGTCACCGAAGATGATCTTGAGGTCTATCACGACCTGAACATGCGCTTGCACCGCGTGATTGTGGAAGGCAGCGGCAACCGGGCCATTGCCGATGCGCTGGCACGTAACGATCACCTGCCTTTTGCGTCGGTCACGGCACTGGCTGTGGATCGCAACAACCTGATTCGCGAATACCGGCGCTTCAATTTCGCGCACATGCAGCATCACGCTGTGGTGGATGCGCTGATCAATGGCCAGAGTGCCCGCGCTGAAGCCATCATGCGTGAGCACGCCAATGCCACGCTGCGTTATGCCGAGATATTCGGCGCAGGCGTGCCTGATCGCATGAAGGTCATCCAGCCCGCCGACTGATCAGATATCGAGTACCAGCAGGGGCGTTCTGGAGCGCGAGCAGCAGGGCGTGAACTGGTCGTTGAGCGCTTGCTCGTCTTCGGTCAGAAACAGATCCCGGTGATCGGGGATGCCTTTCAATACCCGTGTCAGGCATGTGCCGCAGACGCCTTGTTCGCAGGACAGAGGAATGTCGATACCGTGGCTTTCAAGCACCTGAGCCACGGTCTTGTTGGCCGGCACGGCCAGCACCTGGCCAGTGCTGGCAATCTCGATTGAAAAGCTGCCGTCGTTGCTGGTGTCTATCGGCTCGGCGGAAAAATGCTCCCGATGCATGTTGTCTTCAGACCATCCCGCCGCACGGGCGCTGTCGAGGATGTGCTGCATGAAGCCACCCGGGCCACAGACGTACAAGTGGGTGTCGGGCAGTGGGTCGGCCAGCACTTGGGCGGCGTTCAGTGCCGTGCCCGGTTGTTCATCGAGGTGCAGCGTTACCCGATCGGCAAAGCGTGACTGCTTCAAACGCTCGATAAAAGCGCCGCGTTCGGCGGAGCGTATGCAGTAGTGCAGGTCGAAATCCGCACCGTCCATTGCCAGTTGCTCAGCCATGCACAGGATGGGCGTAATGCCGATACCACCACCAAACAACAACGTGCGACGGCTGTTCGCGGCCAGTGGGAACAGGTTGCGCGGTTCGCTGATGCGTAACGATGCGCCCGGCTGGATCTGTTGATGCAGGCTGCGCGACCCGCCGCGTGAGGCCGGGTCGTTGAGTACGCCGATCAGGTAACGGTGACGCTCGTCGGGGGCGTTGCACAGCGAATATTGTCGAATCAGACCGTCAGGCAGGTGAACGTCGATGTGCGCGCCGGCCGTGAAAGGCGGTAGCGGCTCGCCATCGGTGCGCACCAGTTCAAAACTGCAGATATCCAGCGCCTCGTCGTTGCGCGATGACACGGTCACGTCGATCATGATGGTTCCTCGGGTGACCGCCGCAGGGTCACTTCTGATTGTTTTCAAGGCTTGTGGCCCTGGTCGCACCGGTCACTTGGTGGCCATGACCGGAATCTGTTCACCCGTACTGGCCTGTTCGGCAGCGATCAGGCGCTCCAGAATCTTGCGTGACTGCACGCCGCCCGCATCAATGTTGAGCTTGAGCAGGTTGCGATGAGGGTGTTGAAGCAGGTTCTGTTGCTGGCGTTCGAGCATCTCCAGGTCTTCGCTGAAAATCTTGCGCTGGCCTTCGCGGACCGTGGCTGTCAGTTGCTCATCACCGGGGTTGAAGTTGCGTGCCATGCCCCAGAAGTACCAGATGGAGGTATCGGTTTCGGGGGTGATGAAATCGACGACGATGCTCGAGGCCTTGACGTCGTGCGGCGCGTGATAGCCGCCTTTGCCCGCGTGCGCCACACCCACTTCGATCATGACGTGGCTGGGCGGGGTGAAGCGGCAAATCTGCCAGCGATCAACCGGTACGTCATCTGCGAGGTTATTGCCGCGCAAGGCCATTTGCCAGAAGGGCGGCGGCATGATGT
The DNA here is from genome assembly GCF_002093745.1 of Pseudomonas graminis. Lineage (GTDB taxonomy): Bacteria > Pseudomonadota > Gammaproteobacteria > Pseudomonadales > Pseudomonadaceae > Aquipseudomonas. The sequence goes on along the minus strand of NZ_MTSB01000005.1, from coordinate 90,640 downwards.
TTTCCATGTGCCGTGCGGTGACGACTTCTTCGCCTTCGACGGTGGTGACAGGTGGCGCTTCGTCGATTTCCTTCTGGCCGATGCTTGACGCATGCACGTAGGTTTCGTGAGTGAGGTCCATCAGGTTATCGATCATCAGGCGGTAGTCACACTGGATATGAAACAGACCGCCGCCGTAGGCCCATTCATCACTGACTGCCCATTCCAGATGGTGGATGAGGGCGGGGTCGGCTTTTTCCCGGTCGCCCGGCCATACCCAGATAAAGCCATAACGCTCGACGGCCGCGAAGGTCTTGTTGCAGGGAAAACCCCGAACCCGCTGGCCAGGCATCGAGACGGTCTTGCCGTCGCCGCCCATCACCAGCCCGTGGTAACCGCACACCAACTGCCCGTTCTCGACATAACCCAGCGACAGCGGAGCGCCCCGGTGCGGGCAGAAGTCTTCGACGGCGACGATCTGCTGGTGCTGATCACGGTAGAACACCATCTTCTCGTTGCAGATCTGACGGCCGAGCGGCTTGTCGGTGATCTCGTCAGCAGTGCAAGCGACATACCACGCATTTTTCGGGTGCATGAGGGTTCTCCACGGTTCGGTTATTGGTCTTATGGATCCACAGGGATGAGCACTTGATTTCCTTGAGTTCATTAATGCCACAGGAAAGGCATTAATCCAATGATTAATTTGATTAACTATTATTTAATGGATCCACAGCGACCTGGTCAGCGTGCTGCGTCGGCCACCAGCGCCGCTCGTAACAAGGGCGCCATCGCTTCCAGCAACGTCTGGACAGAGCGCAGTGCCCGGCAGTCAGGGCGGGTCAGCAGCCACAAGTCGGTGCGGCAACCCGCCAGTGGTTCGCTCAGGCACTCCACGCCGGTGAGGCTTCGGGCCGTAAAGTCCGTTATCGCCGCCACGCCCATCCCCGCAGTGACCAATTGAGAAACGGCCGACATGCTGCTGCAGCGGTAGCGCGGTATGACGGCCGGGAACGCCTGCTTGCGCCAGATCACCGAGGGGTGGTCCGGCATCGAGTCGTCCGGGCTGATCCACGGCACCGAGGCAGGGTTCTGCGCCAGTGCCTCGCGGTAGTCGGCGCGACCGCAGATGAGGTAGTCGGCACTGCCCAGGCATCGTCCGATCAGGTGCTCGGGCGGCGAGTTGGTCAGGCGCAGCGCAATGTCGGCATCCCGGCGACTGAGGTTGGCGAACGCATTGGAGGTCGCCAGTTCAAGGGTGAGGGCAGGGTACTGCGGCATGAACGTCGCGAGCGCCGGCAACAGCAGGCTGTGCAGTACGGCATCGGTACAGGTCAGGCGAACCGTGCCGCTGACCACGTGTTCACCTTGTTGCAAGGCCACCCGTGCAGCGGCGAGCGCCATTTCTGCCTGTTCTGCCTGCTCGGCCATTGCCTGGGCCGTGTCGGTGGGAATGTAGCCGCGACGATTTTTTTCGAAGAGCGCTGCGCCGAGCGCTGCTTCCAGGCGGCGGATCGAGCGGAATACCGTGGAAATATCGACATGCAGAAGTTCGGCAGCCCGCGCCAACGTCCGGCCCCGAACCAGCGCCAATACCAGTGAAAGGTCAGCGTGATTGATTTCATATTGCATGGCTGCAATGTTCCCTTGCCAGAATGCCCATGTCGTTTGCGTCAGTGACTATCCTAGACTGGTTTCATCGTTGCCGGATAGCCGACTCTGTGCTGTCCGGGTGCTTGATTTCATGAAGGGTTCACCATGTCACGACTTCCTTTGATCGGTGTCACCGCTTGCCGCCAGCAGTTGGGCAAGTACTCGTCTCATACCGCAGGCGACAAATACGTCGAGGCTGCCGGTTTTGCCGGCATTCCAGTGATCCTGCCAGCGCTCGACGTGCCCACCGAGCCTGCACAGTTGCTGGCTTCGCTCGATGGCTTGCTGTTCACGGGATCACCGTCCAACGTTGAACCGCACCATTATCAGGGCGCGCCGAGCCTGGAAGGTACCGTCCATGACGTGTTTCGGGATCGGACGACATTGCCGCTGCTCAGGGCCGCCATTGCTCGCGGTGTGCCGGTGTTGTGCATCTGCCGTGGTTTTCAGGAGCTGAATGTCGCCTTGGGTGGCAGCCTGCATCAGCGCGTGCAGGAACTGCCGGGCTATCTGGACCACCGCGAGCCAAAAAGCGAGGTGCTGTCTGTGCAGTACGCGCCGCAGCATGCGGTGCAAGTGCAGCCCGGTGGCCTGCTGGAGTCGCTCGGCCTGGCACCGGGGTTCGAGGTGAACAGCCTGCACAGCCAGGGCATTGATCGACTGGCATTGGATTTGCGCGCGGAGGCGCTGGCGCCTGACGGGCTGGTAGAAGCGGTTTCACTGCCCGGTGCTCCGGGGTTTGTTCTGGGTGTGCAGTGGCACCCGGAGTGGGCATTCAGGGACAACCCGGTGTCTTTGCGCATGTTCACTGCGTTTCGTGAGGCCTGCCTGGCGTATGCCCGACACCGTGACGAAGTGATCAGCGGCTGAGTGTTGCCGGCAAACGTGATTTAATATCCGGCTTTAAGGCCTCGGCAAATGACGGTTCATTACGCCGGGGCTTTGCGTTATTCACCGGATATCTTTCGCATAAGGCCTCTATGGATACGGGAGCACGACTCAAGCTGGTGCGTGAAAGCTACAAGCTGTCGCAGCGCGAACTCGCCAGACGCAGTGGTGTGACCAATGCCACGATTTCCCTGATCGAACAGAACCGTGTCAGCCCCTCGATCAGCTCACTGAAGAAGCTGCTCGAAGGCATCCCCATGACGCTGGCGGATTTCTTTACTTTTGATCAGCCTCCGGGGCCGGATCAGTATGTCTTCCGGGCCGGTGACCAGCCTGACCTGGGCCGCAACGGGGTGCGATTGCTGCTCGTCGGCGCGACCCTGCCGAGTCGGCAGATGCGTTTTCTGCGCGAGCAGTACGCGCCCGGTGCAGATTCTGGCGAAGAGCCCATCGTGCATAGCGAAGGCGAGGAGTGCGGGCTGGTCACACGAGGCACCGTGGAGCTGACCATTGACGGTCAGGTCAACATCCTCGGTCCGGGAGACGGCTACTACTTTCCGACCACGCTCCCGCATCGCTTCCGCAACATCGGCCAGGATGAAGCCGAGATTGTCAGTGCCAATACGCCCGCCAACTTCTAGGCAGCCGCTGAAAGTCAACGACCGCCGTACAACTCAACCCACCAGCGCCGTCGGCGTGTAGCCCTGCGGGTTCATGCATTGCCAGCGCCAGGCGTCCGTGAGCATCGAGTCAAGGTCGTATCGGGCGCGCCAGTCCAGTTCGTGCATCGCCTTTGACGGGTCGGACCAGCACGCCGCGATATCGCCAGCGCGTCGAGCTTCAAACACCAGGGGGACTGTTTTTCCCGAGACCCGCTCGAACGCCTGAACCACTTCCAGCACCGAGTAACCCCGTCCGGTTCCCAGGTTCCAGATCGATACGCCACGTGTGCTACGAATCCGCTCCAGCGCTTTCAGGTGACCGTCAGCCAGATCCATGACATGCAGGTAGTCGCGCACGCCTGTGCCGTCCGGTGTCGGGTAGTCATTGCCGAAAATGTGCAGGGCCGGGCGTTGCCGATTGGCCACCTGCAGTAAAAATGGCAGCAGGTTATTCGGGATGTTACGCGGCGATTCACCCAGCAGGCCTGAAGGGTGGGCACCTATCGGGTTGAAATAGCGCAACAGACCGATGGCCCAGCGAGGGTCCGAAAGGGCAACGCTCTTCATGACATGCTCGGCCATCAGCTTGGAGTGCCCGTAGGGATTGGTCGGAAGACCCACCGGGCAGCCTTCGTTCAGCGGCATTCGTCCACCGTCGCCGTACACGGTCGCCGATGAGCTGAACAGCAACTTGAATACACCGGCGTCGGCCATCGCCTGACACAGGTTGACGCTGCCACTGACATTGGTTTCGAAATAGCGCAGCGGCTCCCGAACACTTTCACCCACGGCCTTGAGCCCGGCGCAATGCACCACGGCCGTAATGGGGTAGTGAGCGAACACCCTGTGCAGCGTGGCACGGCTGCAAATCAACGTGGCGACGACTGAGGCATTCGACCCGTTTCAAGGGTTCTCGCGTGCTGTTGCACAAGTTGTCGAGGACCAACACGTCGCTGCCATCGTTGAGCAGCTCAAGCACTACATGAGCGCCGATATATCCCGCACCTCCGGTAACCAGAATCATGGCTGTCCTTCCTGGATGTTCGCCGCCTCGCAAGAGGCGAACTGATAGCCCCTTGCCGATTAAAAAAGGGGTTCATTGCGAAAATCAGGACCAGACCACGCTGTGGGCATGCCGTACTGCAGGTGCCAAAAAGCATTCGCTCAAGATTAAGGGCTTGATTGCGCGGGGGAGTTCAACGATTTGTTCCCGATGGCACAGACCCTTCATCGGAACCCTTGAACAGGTTGCCGCCAATGGCATCTCAATGCTTATATGGCGGGTCACCGCGTATCTATCACCATGAATGCAGTCGAAGCTCAGCCCTCCGCGGCGCCCTTCAGTTTCATCCGAAACTTTTAACAGAAGGGAAACTGTATGAACGGTGTTCAGACGATTCATTCCACTGTGCCGGCCTCGACCCGAGCCGGAACCGCAACACGGCCTTTGCTGTTGTGCCTCTCCCACCTGCGGTGGGGATTTGTGTACCAGCGTCCGCAGCACATCATGTCGCGCATGGCGCAGGATTATGAGGTGCTGTTTCTGGAAGAGCCTGTTCTGTCGGATTCTGCCCGTGTCTGGCTTGAACGACTCCCTCAGAACACTGCCGGGCTAACCGTGCTGGTACCGCACCTGCCTTCTGGGATGCCGGCCCATGACGTGACGGTGTGTCAGCGCAAGCTGCTGGATGATTTTCTCGAAACGCAACCGTTCGACGAGTTGTTGCTCTGGTACTTCACGCCCATGAGCCTGGCGTTTACTCATCATCTGGACGCGCAGGTAACCATCTTCGATTGCATGGACGAGCTGTCCGCCTTCAAGGGTGCGCCGCCCGAACTGGTGGGGCAGGAGCAAGCGCTGATGAAGCGCGCGGATGTGGTGTTCACCGGAGGCATCAGCCTGTGGGAGGTCAAGCGTTTGCAGCACGCCAATGCCCATGCCATGCCCAGCAGCGTCGATATCGAACACTTCGCTACCGCCCGTCACGCGCCGTACGACCACGACCCGGTCGATCAGCGACACATCCCGCATCCGCGACTCGGTTTTTTCGGTGTCATCGACGAGCGCTTTGATATTGAGCTGATTCGACAGCTGGCCGAATCCCGGCCCGACTGGCATATCGTATTGATTGGCCCGGTGGTAAAGATTGACCCGGCAAGCCTGCCACGGCTGGCCAACATTCATTATCTGGGCGGCAAGACCTACGACGAACTGCCCACTTATCTGGCCGGCTGGGATGTTGCGCTGATGCCATTTGCCTTGAACGAATCGACCCGTTTCATCAGCCCCACCAAGACGCCGGAATACCTGGCCGGCGGATGCCCGGTCGTTTCTACGCCGATTACCGATGTGGTCAGAACTTATGGTGACTGCGGTGCAGTGGCTATTGCGAAAGATGCAGAAGGGTTCGCGCTAGCCGTTATCGAAGCCTTGAGCCAAAAGGGTACTGTCGGGTTTCTGCAGAAAGCCGATGCGGTGCTCGCCGGCAAGTCCTGGGACAGCACCTGTGCAGCCATGAAAGCGCAAATCACCCGCGTGATGGTTCAGGAGCAGATCCAATGCCTCGGATAACACTTGAACCAGACTCTTTCAAACCTAAGCACTACGACTTTTTGATCGTCGGTGCGGGCTTTGCCGGGAGTGTGCTGGCAGAACGACTGGCCGCCGGCATGGGGAAGCGCGTTCTGTTGATCGACCGTCGGCCACATGTGGCGGGCAATGCCTATGATCACCTCGACGATGCCGGTGTGCTGGTTCATCAGTACGGGCCGCATATCTTCCACACCAACGCTCAGCGCATTGTCGACTATCTGTCACGGTTTACCGAGTGGCGCGACTATGAACACCGCGTGCTGGCCAGGGTAGACGGTCAGTTACTGCCTGTGCCGATCAACCTGGATACGCTTAACGGTCTGTACGGGTTGCACATGAATGAGCAGGAAGCCGAAGCGTTTCTTACTGGCCGGGCCGAACCGGTGGCGATGATACGAACCTCTGAAGACGTGGTGATCAATCAGATAGGCCGCGAGTTGTACGAGAAGTTCTTTCGTGGCTATACCCGCAAACAATGGGGGCTGGACCCGTCGCAACTGGACAAATCCGTCACGGCGCGAGTGCCGACCCGGACCACCACGGACAGCCGGTATTTTACGGACAGCTTCCAGAAAATGCCCTTGCTGGGCTATACCCGGATGTTCGAGCGGATGCTGGATCACGAATTGATCGATGTCTCGCTGGGGACGAACTTTAAAGGCCTACCTAGAGGTATCAACTACCAGCACCTGGTCTACTGCGGTCCGATCGACGAGTATTTCGATTACTGTTATGGGCACTTGCCCTATCGATCATTGCGTTTCGAGCATAAAACCGTTGATCAGGAACAGTTTCAATCGGTGGCCGTGGTCAATTACCCGGATGAGACGGTGCCCTATACCCGCATCACCGAGTACAAGCATCTCACCGGCCAGCAACATGCCCGGACCAGCCTGACGTATGAGTTTCCCTGCGCTGAAGGCGATCCGTATTACCCTGTTCCCCGCCCGGAAAATGCCGAGTTGTACAAGCGTTATGCGTTGCTGGCTGACGAACTGGACAACGTGACGTTTCTCGGTCGGCTGGGCACCTACAAGTACTACAACATGGATCAGGTGGTCGGTCAGGCGTTGGCGGCGTATCAACGCTTGCTGGAAGCAAGCATGGCCCCGGTACCTGAGTCGATGCCGGACGATTCCGTTGCACGGCCTGCGAGACGTTGAGCACGCCACGGCTGTTCGATAGCTTTCTCATGGGCGGCTTCGAGTGTTCCAGTCAACGCCGTTGCGACGGCGTGAGACTGGACCTGCTTGATTCCACAGGCCATGACCGCTGGGCCGACAAGGACTTTGCGGCGATGGCGGCCTGCGGAATACGCACGGTTCGTGACGGTTTGCGTTGGCACTTGATAGAGACGATCCCCAACCGTTACGACTGGAGCAGCTTTCTGCCCATGTTGCGCGCGGCACGGGACCGCGAGACCCAGGTGATCTGGGATCTGTGCCATTACGGCTACCCCGACAATCTGGACATCTGGAGGCCGGAGTTTGTGGAGCGTTTCGCGCGCTTCGCGGCGGCGGTGGCCCAAGTGGTCAAGGATGAAGGGGAGTGCGCGCCAGTCTATTCACCCATCAACGAGATTTCATTCTGGAGCTGGGCGGGAGGAGAAGTCGCTTACTTCAACCCTTGCGCCGAGCATCGGAGCATGGAACTCAAACATCAATTGGTGCGGGCCAGCATCGCAGCAATTGATGCCATACGCGAAGTCGAGCCCAATGCACGCTTTGTTCAGGCCGAACCGCTGATTCATGTGGTGCCAGGGACGCGCAAAAGCCGTGATGCGCAGGCCGCAGAAAATTACCGGCGCGCACAGTTTGAAGCCTGGGACCTGCTGGCCGGGAAACTGTGGCCTGGGCTGGGTGGGCACCCCGACTACCTGGATGTGCTCGGCGTCAACTTTTACCCGCACAACCAGTGGGTGTTCAACGGGCGGCGTCTGGTGCCTGGTGAGCCGCAATACCGGCCTTTTCAAGGCATGTTGAAGGAACTGCATGCGCGTTACGGGAAACAGTTATTGATTTCCGAAACCGGCGCGGAGGACGAACAGCGCCTGAGCTGGTGCAAGTACGTCACCGGCGAGGTGATGCAGGCACAGATGGCCGGTGTACCTGTCGAGGGGCTGTGCTGGTATCCGATTCTTGATTACCCCGGCTGGGATAATAATCGTCATTGCCCTGCAGGGCTTTTGGGGTACGCCGACAGTCAAGGCCAGCGGACTGTTTTCAGCCCGTTGCAGGGGGAATTGCGCATTACCGCCGCCGCGTTCGCGGCACTCAACCGGTCAAACAGATAGTCAATGACCCTGCCAAACGACCATTTTCGGGTTTTTTTGCAATTCAAAGGAATATAATCCGCTTTTTGTCAGAAAGCCGAGAACCCTTTTGAGTGTTTGCCAGTCCTAGCCTTGGAGATTACCTCTGCTTCTATCAATCGTTCTGGAGTTTCTGGCGTGTCGGAAAATAAAGCCCGTGTCGACAATACTGCGACGGGAGATATCCAGCATGAAGGCAGGGATATTTTTTTCGCGGCGGTAGAAACGACGCGTATGCCGATGATCGTGACGGACCCTAATCGTCCGGACAATCCCATTATCTTTTCCAATCGTGCGTTTCTGGAAATGACCGGGTATTCGGCAAGCGAGATCATCGGCACCAACTGTCGATTTCTTCAAGGGCCGGACACCGACCGGGCGGTGGTGCAATCCGTTCGCGAAGCCATTCGGGATCGGACGGATATCTCCACCGAGATTCTCAATTATCGCAAAGACGGCTCGTCTTTCTGGAATGCGCTGTTCATTTCTCCGGTGTATAACGACGCCGGTGATCTGATCTATTTCTTTGCGTCACAGCTGGATATCAGCCGTCGCAAGGACGCGGAAGAAGCGTTGCGTCAAGCGCAAAAAATGGAAGCCCTGGGGCAACTCACCGGCGGTATTGCCCACGACTTCAATAACCTGCTGCAGGTCATGGGCGGTTATATCGATCTGATCGGCAGTGCGGCGGAGAAATCCGACATTGATGTGCAGCGTGTGCGGCGCAGTGTCTATCACGCCAAGTCTGCTGTTGAGCGGGCCAGCACCTTGACCAAGCAATTGCTGGCTTTTGCCCGTAAACAGAAGCTGCAAGGGCGGGTGTTGAACCTCAACGGCCTGGTGTCCACCACCGAATCGCTTCTGGAGCGCACTTTTGGGCCGGAAGTGATGATCGAAACCGATCTTGAACCAGCCCTCAAGAACTGCCGTATTGACCCGACCCAGGCAGAGGTCGCGTTGCTCAATATTTTCATCAACGCTCGGGATGCGTTGATCGGCAGGTCCAACCCCAAGGTGTTTATCGAGACGCGCAACCTGGTCGTCGATGAACTCGCCAATGTGTCCTACGACGGTTTGCTGCCTGGCCGTTATGTCAGCATTGCCGTGACCGACAACGGGATCGGTATGCCTGCCAGCATCCGAGACCGGGTGATGGACCCGTTCTTTACCACCAAGGAAGAGGGCAAAGGCTCCGGGCTTGGCCTGTCGATGGTATACGGCTTCGCCAAACAGTCGGGCGGTGCGGCACGTATTTATACTGAAGAAGGTATCGGCACGACGCTACGGCTTTATTTCCCGGTCGACGAAGCCGGGCTGACAAAAACCGAATCGCCTCAAGCAACAGAGAAGCGTCTTGGCAGCAGTGAGCGCATTCTGATTGTGGAAGATCGGCCGGACGTTGCCGAGTTGGCGAAGATGGTGCTGGATGATTACGGTTATGTCTCCGACATTGCCCTCAATGCACGAGAGGCATTGAAAAAGTTTGAATCCGGTTGCACGTACGAATTGCTGTTTACCGACCTGATCATGCCGGGTGGCATGAACGGCGTGATGTTGGCGCGTGAAGTCAAACGCCGTTATCCGAAAGTAAAGGTGTTGTTGACGACCGGTTATGCCGAAAGTTCTATCGAGCGAACGGATATCGGAGGGGCCGAGTTTGATGTGGTCTCCAAACCCTGTATGCCTCATGACCTCGCCCGGAAGGTCAGGCAAGTGCTGGACGGGCCGAACGGGGTTACCTGAGCCTGTGAAATGAGCCGGACACGCTGTTCGGCTCCTCCCTTCATTATTCCTGCGTTTTAATATCAACTGACGGTCTGTTCCACGTGGGCGGCCCGGCAGACTCTTTTGACCGTGGGTTGTATTAACAGACAACTGACAACGTTCTTTACAGGCACATTGTTTATTACGGTGCTGCCAAACAGTGACGCCGTTGGAACAAGGATGAGACATGACGTTCCTTGAATATTCAGCCGTTGACCTGTTTTTTTAATCGCTCAAAAAAAGTGATGAAAAGTTTTAAACTTCTGACGTGCTGATCAGGTCATTAAATTAGAACGCGGACCTCTCTGCGTTCTCTGCCAATGACTCAAAGGACCACTACTATGATTCGCGACGACCGTATCGCCCCAGGCGCCCCTATCTATCAAGACACTCATGCAATGGCCCCATTGCTTAAACGTATATCCTGGAGTGCGATTCTGGCCGGTGTTGTATTGGCCATGGTTGTTTCGCTTTTGCTGAATCTATTGGGTACCGCTATTGGCTCCGCCAGTATTGATCCTATGCAGGAAGCCAATCCGCTTTCCGGAATCGGCACTGGCGCAGGCATCTGGGTGGTGGTCAGTTCCGTGATCTCGCTGTTCGTAGGGGGTTGGGCGGCAGGACGTCTGGCTCAGCGTGAAGGTGCTTTTCACGGTCTGCTGGTGTGGGCGTCGGTGTCGCTGATCACCGTTTATCTGGTTTCCAGCGCCGTGACCGGTGTGGTTCGTGGTGGCCTCAATCTGGCCGGCAGCGGTATGTCGGCATTGGGCAGCGGTATTGCTCAGGTCGCGCCGGCAGTGGGCGGCAAGATTCAGGACCAACTGCGCGAACAAGGCATCGACTTCAACCTGGACGATATTCAGGGCGAGATCGAAACAGCCATGCGCCAGACAGGCAAGCCTGAACTAAACCCGGACAACGTCAAGCAAGAGGCTCAGGCCACTCAGCAAGACGCGCAGAACACTGCCAAGCAAAGCGCTCAAAACCCTCAGCAAGCCGATGAACAACTGGGCGGCCTGATGGACCGTATCAAAGCCAAGGGCGACCAGGCTTGGGATGCTGCCGATCGTCAGGCGCTGGTCAATCTGATCAAGGCCCGTGGCAATAAAACCGATGCCGAGGCCAACCAGATTGTTGACCAGGCTCAGGCCAGCTACCGTCAGGCTTATGCCAAGTATCAGGAGCTGAAAGCACAGGCAGAACAGAAAGCTCGCGAAGCGGCTGAAGTGACTGCCAAGCGCGTTTCGCAAGGTGCCTGGATCCTGCTGATCACGCTGGTGATTTCGGGTCTGGTTGCAGCGGGTGCCGGTGTATTGGGTCGTCGTACTCAGCCGCCAGCCAAGGTGGTTGCTGCGGTCTGATACCGGGGCGTCACTCGTAAACTGAAGCACAGGAATGGGGAGCCTTATGGCTCCCCATTTTTTGTCATGAGCGTGAGTGCGGTAATGCGCCTGGCGCTTAACAATTCTTCAACACTTGGCCGCTTATACTCCCGACAGCCAAACCTCCCTCCGGACCTGACCTCTTTTAAACATCGGTATGCGCCTTGATCACTTCCCGTGCTCTTTCGTTGATGCTGTTGAGTGTTGCACTGTTGTTCTTCGCGCTGGGTAATCACCAACTGCAAAATTCGACGGAACCTCGGGTGGCGGGCATCGCCATGGAAATGCAACTCAGCGGTAACTGGGTAACGCCAACACTGAACCATCAGCCGTTTCTGGAGAAACCGCCGCTGAGTGTCTGGCTGGACGCTGCGGCTATTCGCCAGTTTGGCGCAACACCTTGGGCGGTCAGGCTGGCCTCTGCCTTCGCGGGGCTGTTCAGTATATGGCTGCTTTACACCCAACTGCGCCGTTTCGGACGCCCGGCCCGCGTGGCTTGGGCAGCAGCCTTTCTGCTCGCGACCCAGGCCAGTTTCTGGAGCAATTCGCGGCAAGTGGGCGAAGATGCCTTGTTGACGTTGGGGGTGACGATGGCGTTGCTGGCCTTTTTTCATGCGAGCGACCGTTCGCGCGCAAACACCTCTTCAACAGGTCTCTGGTGGCTGTTCACGCTGGGCATCGCCGTAGCGACCTTGAGCAAAGGCGTGCTGGGGCTTGCGATGCCCGGTGTGGTGATTTTTGCCTGGCTGGTGTGTGAGTCCGTGCGGCAACGGCGTGTCGTGCCAGCCCATTGGTTACGTCCGGCAATGTTCACTGTTCTGGCTTTGGTGCCGCTGTTTGTATGGCTGTATTTTCTGTACGGGCAGGGCGGAGTGCCCTTATTGAAAGAGGTGCTCTGGACCAACAGCGTGGGGCGTTTCAGCGGCTCGTTTGAGGACGCTGGTCATTACGAACCCTTCTATTACTACCTGACAAAGCTGCCCGAGGCATTTTTGCCGTGGAATATGCTTGTCTACCTGGGCCTGTGGCACTTTCGCAGACAGCTCCTCACGAACCGCTATCTGCTGTTTTTCAGCGTGTGGCTGGTGGCGCAGTTCCTGCTGCTGACGCTGGCGTCCAGTAAACGCATGGTTTATCTGATGTCGCTGGCACCCGCAGCAGCGGTGATTGCAGCGGAGTACGTTTTTGTTTTGGCCGAGCGGGTACAGGCGCTGTCTGTGCGTTCTGCGATAGCCGCCTTTATGGTGCGAAATCGACGCTTGATGGCCACGGCAGGTGTATCGCTGGTGGTTGCCGGGTATCTGGGGGCAGCGCTGTGGCTGGCACCCCGAGCGGACAGGCAGTTGTCATTTGTGCCGCTGACCGACAAGGTCCATGCCCTGCAGATTGAAGGTCGCCATGTCGTGCTGTTCCAGCCCAGCGAGCGGCTTGCAGGTGCCAGCGTGTTCTATAGCCAGAGTTTGCTGGACACGTTCAATACCAGCGCTGAGCTGAATACGTTCCTGACGCGCTCCGGCGACAACATCGCCATCATGGAAAGCCTGTCTGCGCCTGAGCCACCGTTGCGGATCGTTGACAGCGTCAAGGTCGGAGACCGTGTCTATTATTTTGTCAGTCAGGGGCCACTGGCTGCCAGCCATTGAGCAGGCAGCCAGACGAGCGTGCTTACACGACCTGGCTGCTGACCAACGGGTTATAAGGCGTCCACTGTTTCTGCGGGATAGGCAGGTCGCAAGACTCCCCGCGGCCGATGGGGAAATAGTGGAAGCCGTGGGTTGCCAGGCGGTCGGTGTCATACAGATTGCGCCCGTCGAAAATGACCGGCGCGCCCAGTCGTTGCTGGATTAACTCGAAATCCGGGGCCTTGAACTGCTGCCATTCCGTGCAGATGATCAGCGCGTCGGCCTCATCAAGCGCCGCCTCCGGCGTGCCCAGCAGGATCAGGTCCTTGCGATGACCGTAAATGCGTTGGGTTTCCTGCATGGCTTCGGGGTCGAATGCTCGAACGGTAGCGCCGGCTGCCCAGAGGGCCTCCATCAATACTCTGCTGGGCGCGTCACGCATGTCATCGGTGTTGGGTTTGAACGCCAGGCCCCACAGCGCAAACGTCTTGCCACGCAAATCACCCTGGTAAAAAGCGTTGACCCGCTCGAACAGCTTGCTCTTCTGTCGTTCATTGATGGCTTCGACCACCGACAACAGGTCGTTTGAGCAATGGGCCTCTTTGGCGCTGTGAATCAACGCGCGAATGTCTTTGCCGAAGCAGGAGCCACCATAACCGCAGCCGGGATAAATGAAATCGTAGCCAATGCGTGAGTCAGCGCCGATGCCCAGGCGCACGGACTCGACGTCCGCGCCCAAGTGTTCCGCCAGTTCGGCGATCTGGTTGATGAAGCTGATCTTGGTCGCCAGCATGCAGTTGGCCGCGTACTTGGTCAGTTCGGCGCTGCGCAGGTCCATGAACATGATCCGGTCGTGGTTGCGGTTGAACGGCGCATACAGCTCGCGCATGACCTTGCGCACTGCGTCGTTTTCGCAACCGATGACGATCCGGTCCGGGCGACGGCAGTCGTTGACCGCCGAGCCTTCCTTGAGGAATTCAGGGTTGGACACCACATCGAACTGCAGCAACCTGCCGGCCTGACGCAGGGCCTTGTCGATATGGGCGCGCAAGGCGTCGCCGCTGCCGACCGGTACGGTGGACTTCTCGACGATGATCAGCGGTTCGCGTCGATACCGGGCAATTGCATCGCCCACCGCGAAAAAGCCGCTGAGGTCGGCGGAGCCGTCTTCCCGCGAGGGCGTACCTACCGCAATGAACAGCACGTCTGCGTGTTCAACTGCCAGTTGCTCGTCGGTGGTGAAATGCAGGCGCTTGTGATCCAGGTTTTCACGCACCAGGTTGGCCAGTCCAGGCTCGAAAATATGCACCTGGCCTTGGCGTAGCTGATCGATTTTGGTCTGATCAATGTCCATGCAGACAACATCATGGCCGACTTCGGCCAGCACGGTCGCTTGTACAAGGCCGACATATCCACTACCGAAAACGCTGATTTTCATGAGAAATATCCTGATGTTGTGGGGTGGGGACGCGCCGGAGGTTGATGGTCAAGACACCTGCCACGATCAGCGTGACACCCACAGTTTTCGATACTGTGAATGCCTCATGGAAAAATGGCAGAACGGCGGCCAGGGTATAAACCAGTGCGTAGCTGATGCTCAGTAATGAATAGGCGCGACTCAGGGGCAGATGCCGAAGCGCCAGCAGCCAGAAAAGCATGGAGAGTGCATACGCGATGATCGAAGCAATGATCACAACGACTGCATTGAGGTCGATCGGTGCGTCGTCCTGCAGGGCCGCCCAGTGCAGGAAGGGTGGCAAGTGGCTCATGCCCCAGCGCATACCCAATTGCGCCGAGCTGACCAGCACTACACTGGTCATGGCGCACAGTGTTGCGTCGCGGCGGCTCATGCCTGACGCCCCAGCAACAGCACGCCGCCGATAATCAGCACAATGCCCAGCCAGTGTTGAGGGTCCACCGGCTCCTTGAAAACAAAACGGCCCACCAGGGTGATCAGCACGAAGTTGACGCCGAGCATGGGGTACGCGACGCCGACTTCCATGTGCTGCAACACTATCAGCCAGGTCAGCAGGCCGAGGCCGAGGCAGGCAACCGCCAGCCAGAGCCATCTCGAGCACAGTGCGGCCAGCGCGCCAGGGAACCTTCCACGCCAGTCCTCTACCGCTTTTTTTTGTGCAATCTGGCCCAGGCACGTCAGCAGGCACGCCGTTATCAGCAGCAGCCCTGTCATGACGCGGACTGCCCGTAAATCAGAATGACCAGGTTGCCTTCGTCATAGCGTGTGGCCCCTTCGGGCAACGACTCAAGCTCGCTCAGCTCTTCGTCGCTTTTGCCACGCATGATGACGCCGACCTGACCTTCGCGTCGGGCCTTGGTCATCCAGGCATCGATATCCTGCAGACGTACCTCGCGACCCTCTGCATCCGGATAGCCGAGACCGTACTCAAGTTCGCCCCAAGTGTTGAACAGGGTTATTTCCGGCCGCCCCAGGCGCCACGCCAGAGCCGAGGCGGCGCCCAGGTCGTTGCTCAGTAAATGCGTACTGGCTGCCAGCTCCGTCTGATGCCTGGACACGAACGAGTCTGGCGTTTTGTTGTACACCACGTCATCGGGCAACGCTGCCGGCAGCGTGGCAATCAGCAACCAGCTGCCGATGGCCGGCGCTGCCCAGAAAGTCAGCGGACGAAGCCCTTGAAGGGCGTTGGCGAGCATCCAGCCGACCAGCACGACAACCGCCAACAGCAGGTGCGACGGTTCATTTTCATACACCGGTTGTTTCCATTGCAGGTACAACAGCGCCAGAAGAGCGATGAGGCTTGCCGCTGCATTGACTATTCCGTTGGCACGCAGCGCTGTACTGCGGCCGTGCCTTAGGCGGGTAACCAGCGCATCCGCCATCAGCAAGGCCAGAGGCAGCAGGCAGGGCAGCAGGTACGTCGGCAGTTTGCCCTTGCTCAGGCTCAGAAACACCAGCGGCACCCACAACCACAGGCACAGGAAAGCGGTGTCGGTCTGGTGCTTTTGTTGCCACGCCTGTTTCAGCGTCGTCGGCAGCAGCAAGGCCCACGGCAGGCAGGCGACGATCAGCAGTGGCAGGTAGAACCACCAGGGTTCGGCGTGCTGCGCGTTGTTCCCGATGAAGCGCCGGATGTGCTCGTGCCAGAAAAAGTAGTGCCAGTAGTCAGGCTCTTGCTGATGCACCGCCCAGACCCACGGGAGGCTGATCGCGACGGCGATCAATACCGCAAGGGGGCCGAACCTGAACAGCTCGGCCAGACGTTTCTGCCACAGCATGTAAGGCAGGACGACGATCACCGGCAACACCCAGGCCAGAAATCCCTTGGTCATGAACCCTATGCCACACGCCACACCGATCAGCGTCCAAGCCGTCAGACGTGCCCGACCGACACTGTGGATGGCGTACCAGAACGACACCAGGGTCAGGTTGGTCCAGAGCGTAAATTGCGGATCAAGGTTGCTATAGCCGGCCTGACCGGCAACGAAACCGAAGCTCATCAACAGCAGCGCGCTGGCGAAGCTTTTGCGTGGGTCGTTCCACATCTTTGCCGCCAGCAGGTAGGCGAGGGCGACACTCAGGCCGGTGCTCAATGCCGAAGCGATCCGGACACCGAACAGGTTCTCGCCGAACACCGCTTGCCCGAAAGCGATCCACCAGTAACCGGCAACGGGTTTTTCGAAATAGCGCAAGCCCATGAAGTGCGGGGCCACCCAGTTTCCGCTGTGAAGCATTTCCTGGCTGATCTGGGCGTAGCGGGTTTCATCGGGAATCCACAGGCCGTGGGAGCCGAGCGGCAGCAGGTAGGCCAACGCAAAAAACAGCATGAGCAGTGCGATGTCACGCGTTCTGCGCTCTATCATTGCTGCACCCCCAACCAGCCTTCACGGCCTGCGAGCACACCTCGAACGACTCGCCCGGGGGGCAGTTGTTCGAGGGAGGCGGGTAGCAACTCGCCCAGCGGTCTGAAGTGGATACCCTGACTCCGGGCCTGCTTCAACAACTGCCTGAAGGCGTCGGCCATGATGATGCCTTCGACTTCGGCGTGAAGGGTATAGACGTTAAGCCGATGCTCGGCAAAGCGTTGCAGAATGTAGTCGTTGAACGCGTCGGCCTGCAGGTGAGGGCCGACCACTTCATCGAACGTCGGCAGGTCCACGGGGATTTGCGGCGTGGCGAGGCTGCCGTCTGCCAGCACCGGGCGGAACAGGGAGGCGCCGCGACAATCACTGTTGTAACGAAAGCCGAACGCCTGTTTGGCCTGCACAATGTGCTGGTCGGCACGCCAGCCGGCCGCTGCGGAGCACGTCACCGGATGGCCCAGAATGTGGCTCAGGCAATCGACGCCTCGGTGTATCTGTGCCGTCAGTTGCGTATCGTTCCAGTGCCCGGCATTGGCCTGCCAGCCGTGGTGATCCCAGGCATGCAGCCCGACTTCGTGGCCTGCATCCAGAGCCCGGCGCATCAGCGGGCCAAGGTCTCGGCCGATCTGTTTGCCCGGCCAGGCAGTGCCTGCCAGCAGAATATCCCAGCCATACAGGCTGGCCGCCCGAGAGCGGAGCATCTTCCAGAGAAACTGCGGCCGGGCGAGACGCCAGAGATGGCGTCCCATGTTGTCGGGGCCGACACTGAAGAAAAACGTCGCCTTGACCTGTGCTTCGTCGAGTATTTCCAGCAGCCTTGGCACACCTTCTCGCGTGCCACGATAAGTGTCGACATCAATTCTCAGGCCTGCCTGCATCAGCGCTGGCCCGCCTTTTCAGTCATGGCTTCCCGAAGAAAGAAATCCAGGGTTTTGCCGATGGTTGTGCTCAGCTCGATACCCGGCGCCCAATCGATCAACTGTCTGGCATTGTCGATGCTCGGTTTGCGATGACTGACGTCTTGATAACCCTTGCCATAGAACGACTGGCTTTCGACATCTCGAAAACCGGCAAACGGTGGGAAGTGTTCACGCAGCGGATGCGCTTCAAACTGACGCAACAGTTCTTCACCCAATTGCCGGATGCTGGCTTCGTTGTCCGGGTTGCCGATGTTGATGATCTGACCGTTACAGCGCCCAGCGCGATTTTCAATAATTCGCGCCAACGCCTCGATGCCGTCGGCGACATCTGTAAAACAGCGTTTTTGCGCGCCGCCATCCACCAGCCGGATCGGCGTACCTTCCACCAAGTGCAAAATCAGCTGGGTAATGGCCCGGGAGCTGCCGATGCGTGCCGAGTCCAGCCGGTCCAGACGCGGCCCCATCCAGTTGAACGGACGAAACAGCGTGAACTGCAGGCCTTTCTGCCCATACGCCCAGATCACGCGGTCCAGCAGTTGCTTGGAAACCGAATAGATCCAGCGCTGTTTGTTGATCGGGCCGACCACCAGGTTTGACGTGTCCTCGTTGAAGCTTTCGTCCTGACACATGCCATAGACTTCGGACGTCGACGGGAAAATCACGCGCTTGTTGTATTTCACGCAGTAGCGGACGATCTTCAGGTTCTCTTCGAAATCCAGCTCGAACACCCGCAAGGGGTTACGTGTGTATTCAATGGGTGTTGCGATGGCCACCAGCGGCAATACCACGTCGCACTTCTTGATGTGGTATTCGATCCATTCCGTATGGATGCTGATGTCGCCTTCGATGAAGTGGAAGTTCGGTTTTGCACGCAGACGTTCTATGGCGTCCGAACCGATGTCCATGCCGTAGATTTCGTAACGATCATCCTGCAGCAGGCGCTCTGACAGGTGGTTGCCGATGAAACCGTTGACACCCAGTATCAGCACGCGAGTGCGGCGAACCGGGCGGCGTTTTTCCGTGTCGAGTAACCGGGACCCTTCCACAAGCCCGAACTCGCGAGCCAATTGAGCGCCGCTGAGGTACAGGCCGTTGTCGTCACGTTGTCCGGCACTGATCACCAGCGAACCTTTGCCGCATGCGATACGCAGAGGATCATGGCTGATGACGGTGCCTGGCGCTTCACCGCCATTATGCGGCTCCACTCTGGCGGCCCAGATGATCAGCTTGTTGTCGCCCACCGGGTAGAACGCGCCGGGGTAAGGCTGCGTAACGGCACGAATCAGGTCATACAGGCGCGAGGCCGGGAGCGACCAGTCGATCAGGCCGTCAGCCGGGGTGCGTCGACCGAAACAGGTCGCCCGGGATTCGTCCTGGGGGGTGCCGGACAGCTTGTCCTGGGCGAGCAATGGCAGTGTTTCGGAAAGCAGGTCAGTGGCGGCTTCGCGCAGTTTGCCATGCAACGTCAACGCTGTATCAGTGTCGCTGATCGAGACCCGTTGTTGCGCGAAAATCGGGCCTGCGTCGGCACGTTTGACCATCTGGTGCAGGGTCACGCCGGTCTCGATTTCGCCGTTTACCAGCACCCAGTTGGCCGGCGCCCGTCCTCGGTAGCGGGGTAATAGCGAGCCGTGAAGATTAAAAGCTCCTTTTTTCGCACAGGCCAGCAACGGATCACCGAGAAGTTGTCGGTAATAGAAGGAAAAGATGAAGTCCGGCGCCAGCGTGCCGATGCGCTCGACCCACAGCGGATGGTTCGGGTCTTCAGGCGCATGCACGGTAATGCCGTGCTGCGCGCAGAGTCTGGCCACTGAACCGAAGAAGGTGTTTTCTCCGGGATCGTCGGCATGGGTGTACACCGCCGCAATGTCGTAACCCGCGTCCAGCAATGCCTGCAAACCGGCACAGCCAATATCGTGATAAGCAAAGACGACAGCTTTAGGGCTCATGGCGCAACCTTGTTCATGTAGGGAGTGACGGAAGAATCAACGCTTTGGGTCGCAATCTCGGATGAACTGCGCACCACTTTTTCGATAAAGAAGCGCGGACGTGCGCGCACATCGCTGTACATCCGGCCGAGGTATTCACCCAGCAGTCCCATGCCGATGAACTGGCCTCCGGTGAACACAAACAGCACGGCAAACAGTACGAAGGTGCCGTCGCCAGCCCATGTCGCACCGAATATCAGGCGTAAGACAATCAACAGGGTCGCGAACAGACCGCCGAGCAACGCCATGCTGAAACCGATGATGCTGAGCAGGCGAAGGGGCGTGGTGGTCATGCAGGTGATCAGGTCGAACATGAGATTGACCAGCCGCATCGGGCTGTATTTGGAATCCCCGTGCTCACGCTCGGCATGCTCGACCAGCACTTCAGTGGTGTGCCGCGCGAAACTGTTGGCCAGAATCGGGATGAAGGTGCTGCGTTCCCGGCAAGCAAGCATCGCGTCGACAATCGTGCGCCGGTAAGCCCTCAGCATGCAGCCGTAATCGCTCATGGCAACGCCGGTGGAACGCTGCACGGCCAGATTGATGAGCCTGGAAGGCCAGCGTCGCCAGGCAGAGTCCTGACGATTGCTGCGCACCGTGCCGACAACGTCGTACCCTTGTTCGGCTAGGGTCACCAGCCGCGGGATTTCCTCGGGTGGGTTTTGCAGATCTGCGTCGAGGGTGATCACCACATCGCCTTTGCACTGCTCGAATCCGGCCATGATCGCGGCGTGCTGACCGTAGTTCCGGTTCAGGATCACCGCAACGAAGGGACTGTCATCGCGCTCGGCGGCCTGCTGGAGAATGTCGGCCGAGTCGTCGCGGCTGCCGTCGTCCACCAGCACGATTTCGAACGCGTGGTTCAATTGCCGGCACGCGGATTCAGTTCGACGCAGCAGTTCTGGCAGGCTTTGCCGTTCGTTGTAGACCGGGATGACGATCGACACGAAGTTGATGGGGTACGGTCTCACTGGCTGGATTCCACGGTCGATTCAATGGCCCTGACAACCCGATCGACATCATCGAGGGTCATGTCGGGAAACAGGGGGATGGAGCACAGCCTCGATGAATTCCATTCGGTGTCGGGCAGGCAAACATCGGGAAAGCGCTGGCGGTAGTAACTGTGCAAATGAGTGGCGATGAAATGAATGCCTGTGCCGATGTTATGGGCCTGGAGGGCTTGCATGAACGCGTCACGATCAAGCCCGCAACGTTCGGGATCAATGCGCAGGATGAACAGATGCCAGGCGTGTTGTTGTGCATAGCGCGGCAGGCCAAGAGGAAGCACGGGGCTTGTGGCCAGGCGCTCGAGATAGTGATTGGCGAGTACCTGGCGCCTGGCGTTGATGGCGTCCAGGCGCTGCAATTGCACCAGCGCGATACTGGCGTTGATGTCTGCCAGGTTGTATTTGAAGCCTGGTTCGATGACTTCAGCCTGAGGTTTTCGGCCCAGCGTCAAGCGATCGTAGGCATCCACGCCCAGCCCGTGGAATTTCAGCTGACGCACGTGATCAGCCAGCAGTGCGTCATCGGTGACGAACATTGCGCCTTCGGCACAGGTCATGTTCTTGATCGCGTGAAACGAAAATATGGCCGTGCCCTGACGCCCCACCGGACGGCCTTTGTAACCGGTGCCAACGGCATGGGCCGCGTCTTCGATCACTGCTATGCCGTGCCGTTTGGCCAGCGCATAAAGCGGGTCCAGGTCGAACGCTGCGCCCGCATAATGGACCGGCACAATGGCTTTGGTTCGCGGGGTGATGGCACGCTCGATCAACGCAGCGCTGGTCATCAGTGTGTCGCGGTCCACATCGACAAAAACCGGCGTGGCCCCCAGCAGGCAAATCATGTTCGCCGTCGATACCCAGGTTTGCGACGGTGTGATCACTTCATCACCTGGCCCCACGCCCAGCGCCAGCAGCGCGACATGCATCGCCCCGGTGGCTGACGACAGTGCCACAGCATGTCGAGCGCCGACCCGTTCAGCGAATTGCTCCTCGAGCTTCTGACATTCCGGGCCGGTGGTGATCCAGCCGGAACGAAGTACGCGCGTCATCGCAGCAATTTCTTCATCGCCCACGGACGGTCGCGAAAAAGCAAGAAAGGCCTGACGCATTTATTTCTTCCTCATGTACGCTGTATGAATACTGCATGAACAGTGAATAGAACGGACCGGCGAATATAGAGCGTCATTGCCAGACATCAGAAACAACGTGTGGCGAAAACGGACACCGCGAAGTTAGTCGGCACCCTATAAAAATGGCGTTGAAAATAGGTTGGTTTTTCGTAATGCGTTACCGTTCGATGGCCGTAGGGTAGGGCGGATTTTATATCGGTGGCAATGTGGCAGTGGCTCTATGTAAAATTATTAATGTGGCGTTTTAATTTAAATTAACTCATTAGGTGTGGACAGCTAAAGTTCAGGTTGGTCGTGATACTACTGAGTGTGTATTGGCTGTATTAAAAGTGTGAGGATGGCCGGGCCGTCAACGGAACACGGCTGCCCACCTGACAAGCGCCGCGTGCCTTACACGGTAGCTTTTTCATCGGCATAGTTTGCCGGGGCGGGCGCGTCAAACAGTGGTTTGTGCCAGCGCAGGCCTGCGATTAACCCGTTTTGTATGGCGTCATGGTGTTGTAATAAACCCATGATGCACACGCATCGAGTGACGCTTCCCGACCCTCAACGGATATTCAGAATATGCCAGCACCCCTGACGCTTGTGGAAACCTCTCCCGATCTGCCGACAGACGCAGATGTGGTCGTGATTGGCGGCGGTATCATTGGTGCGTTTACTGCCTATTACCTTGCCAAACGCGGCATGAAGGTCGCTTTGGTCGAAAAGGGCCGTATCGGGGCTGAACAGTCGAGTCGTAACTGGGGCTGGTGCCGGCAGCAGAATCGAGACGCCCGCGAGCTTCCGATGGCCACCAAAAGCCTTGAATTGTGGGAGCAGTTCGGCGCAGATACAGGCGAGCAGACAGGCTTCACGCGCTGCGGCCTGCTTTACCTCAGCAATAACGAAGCAGAGCTTGCCGGGTGGGCACGTTGGGGTGAGTTTGCACGCACCGTCAACGTCGAGACCTATATGCTTACCGCGCAACAAGCCGCTGAGCGAGCCAAAGTCACGGGCAAACAATGGAAAGGAGGGGTGTTTTCACCCTCTGATGGCATTGCCGACCCTTCACGAGCAGCCCCGGCAGTCGCTCGCGCCATCATGGCCTTGGGCGGCACGGTGCATCAGGGCTGCGCTGTCCGTGGAATCGAGACCCAAGCCGGTCGACTTTGCGCGGTCGTCACCGAAAAAGGCACCATTCGTACCCCTGTTGCAGTCCTCGCCGCCGGTGCCTGGGCATCTTCGTTCTGCCGCCAGTACGGCATCCGCTTCCCGCAAGCCACTATTCGCCAGACCGTGCTCTCGGTTTCACCTCCGCGCCAAGAAATACCCAGCGCATTGCACACAGCGGGCGTGTCCATGACGCGCCGATTCGATGGCAGCTATACGTTGGCAATCAGTGGGAGAGGGCGCGTGGACATCACGCCGCAATTGCTGGGCTTCGCCATGAATTTCCTGCCGATGTTTCAACGCAGGTGGCGCAATCTGGCGCCTGGCGGATTTGAAGGTCTGCGCGCGGGCCATGAAAGCTGGAAACGCTGGCGTCTGGACGAGCCAACGCCGATGGAGAAGATGCGAATCCTCGATCCCAAGGCGGACGCGTCTGCTGTAGAGCTCACCTATAAGCGTGCGGTGGAGCTGATTCCGTTGCTGAAAGAGTCATCGGTCAAGGCTTCGTGGGCGGGCTACGTGGACAGCACGCCGGACGGCGTTCCCGGCATTGGTGAAATGGCCAGCTTGCCTGGCCTTGTGCTGGCAGCCGGATTCAGCGGCCACGGTTTTGGCATCGGACCGGGAGCGGGCCACCTGATTGCCGACATCGTCAGCGGCGTTACGCCTCTTGTCGATCCCGCCCCGTATCACCCTGATCGCTTCAAGGCGTCGGCTTGGGGCAAGGTTGCAGACTTTTAAATGCTTGCCTGCTTGCTGTTGAATCAGACAGCAAGCAGGGCATTGACCAGAAGAGTGTTTTTGCAGAGGGTGATATATAACTCAACTAAATCGTCATTTAGTTGAGTTATATATCAGGCAGGGTCTTAAAGATGGAAGAGGGCAAATGCACGACATTCATTGAGGCGTTCAACAGCCTACCCAGGCGTTGAAGCCTCTAAACATAAGGTCCCTGTGCGATTGCGAAGGACTGTTTAAACGATGATGTAGGGGGACGGTATTACCTGAAAGTCTTCACACCCGATAACGTCATCACGCCCTAACGCCTTGAACTGTTGGATCATACCGTATTCGTGACGTTGCCAATCGCAAGCCTTGATTTGCAGCAACGATGGGTGTTATGCGTCAGGTCATAAATAGCCAAGGGTTTTCATCGCTCCATTGATGCCCATGTCAAAGGCACGCTGTTCACCACTAAGAAGCGCTGCCGTTGATGCAGGCTGCGGGTTCGGTAATCCTCATCAGCGCCTCAAAGGCCAGGCTACGAACTTCGTCAGGAACTGGGCACTCAATCTCAACGGTACAGGCGTCCACATCAATGTGGTTTCACCTGGACCGATCTCGGCACCAGGGTCTGGATTTGGTGTCGGCAACGACAGGTCTGCACGATGTCAGTGTCGACGGAATGATCGCGCATTTGCCACTTGGGCGTATGAGCAAGCCAGAAGATGTCGTAACGGCAGCTTTTTTTGGCGTCAGATGAAAGAGGCTTGTAACGGGTAGCGGAATGTTCGCGGATGGAGGTTTTGCTCAGGTTTAAGTCAAGGCTGACCCAGGTGATGGAAAAGATGGTTTCTAGCTGTAGAAATCTGAAAGGTGGCGCCCTCAATGCGTAACACATTGTTACGCATAATGTGTGGACGTTATGGTACTTGCGGCCAACGGCCAGAATCGATCGCCGGGACCATTGCGTAGCCTCCCGGCGTTCGATTTAGCCATAACGTCAATTATGCGTGGCTCAACCTCTTCTGATCGCGTGTGACGCTCTCAGGCCCTCTGTGAGTCCACTTCGCGCCATGATCACTATGCTTTACCGCAACGGACCCATAACGCACAGCACTGAGGTGGTCAGGTCCCGGAGGCTCGTACCTGCAGCACGTTCTCAGTCCCGCTCGATGCCAGTCCCATTGCAAGCCTGGCATTCATCGTCTTCACCACCGCAATGCACGCAGATCCCGCTCAAGCGCATCAGCTCCTGCCCGAACCTGCGCAGAACATCATCCTGCGGCGACTCCCAAAGCTCCTCTGAGAGCGTTTCTCCGATTGCGTACATTCGTACCGATTTTGCGTCTGCCATGCTGTGTGCCCTTTTGCGATTTTGGAGCGGCGAGGGTGGGGGTGCTGTAACACCCCCACTTTGGTATGCAATCGCATACTTTTTGTATTTTCCCTTTTAAAACAGTGCTCTTTTTCCCCGCCAATTCGTCTTTTTTTAAAAAATTGCCTTTTTGTTTTTACCGTGTATTATCTTTGTTTATACAAAATACATACAGGGTTTCCACATGAGCGAAGACGATAACAGCCCAATCATTCCGTTTCGAGATAAGGCTAATCGCATCAAGGATAAGGATCGATCTACAGGCCCTTACAAGGTCCGTGAGGCTCAAAACTCTGGCGATTTAGACACGACATTGACCTTACGCATCAACAGTCGTCTTAAATCTCATTTTGAGGAGTTGTGTAAGTCCGAGCATACGACTTTGAGTCGTGAAGTTAAGCGCTACATTACTGAGGCTGTCAGGACTCAAACGCTTATTTAATATTTGGCAATCCCGCCGATATGCAGGTTAGGGGAGTAGCACCTCCCCATACCTGCTGACCATTACCGATCTGTGGAGGATCAAAAATGGCTAATACACATACTACAGCTCCGTCTTGCCTATTGGGCTCCCCTTTGTTTTCACACCCTCTATTTTCCGCCCTCCAAAGTGAAAAAATATCATGTTCGTTTTCGCCATTCTCTGGCCTTGATCCGTCTGCTTTGCTCGGCAGGCATGTCCATGTCCAGCATGATCAGCAATATTCAGTCCAGCGCCTATCTTACGATGCTGTTGTTGTTGGCTTTCAAGTCGGTGCCATAGGCCATGGTATTGAATCTCAGCTACTTCTTCGTCCTGATGATGGTTCAGACGATGAATACGTACCTGTTTCAGCCTTAACCGTTGTCGCTGTATTTTCCTAGATCCACATCACAATGGCGGCTGTGTGGCTGAACTGCATTACCCTGGTCAGCAACGTACCGTTGCCTGTCTTTTCTCATCGTCCAGCGGCGGTGGCGAGAAGTGGCTCGGTGCAGAGCGACGAGCCGCCGCCGCTGGACCGAATCCTTCATCCTCTCATTCGTCCACATCAACCCCAGGTACACAAACGCCAGCCTCGAAAGGCGCCAGCTTCACTGTGGTTTCTGACAGCAGCCGCACAGCGCGCACGATCAATTGATCAGCATAACGACGCAGCATGCGAACCCATAGGTACGCATAATGTGTGGACGTTATGGTACTTGCGGCCAACGGCCAGAATCGATCGTCGGGACCATTGCGCAGCCCCCGGCGATCGATTTATCCATAACGTCAATTATGCGTGGCACCACCTCTCCTGATCGCGTGTGATGCTCTCAGGCCCCGCCTGATCTGACTTCGCGCCATGATCACTATGCTTTACCGCAACGGACCAATAACGCACAGCACTGAGGTGGTCAGGTCCCGGAGGCTCGTACTTGCAGCACGTCCTCAGTCGCGCTCGATGCCAGTCCCGTTGCAAGCCTGGCATTCATCGTCTTCACCACCGCAATGCACGCAGATTCCGCTCAAGCGCATCAGCTCTTCCCCGAACCGGCGCAGAACGTCGTCTTGCGGCGACTCCCAAAGCTCTTCTGAGAGCGTTTCGCCGATTCTGTACACCAGTATTGCCTTTGCTTTTTGCATCGTCTCAGTCCTGCAGGATTTTCAGTACTTTGCTGTCCTCTCGGAAGCATCCGCCGCTGTACTGCGTTTTTCCGTCTTTTCCCCTGAAAAACTCTTCCTGTGCTTTTCTGCACTCGCTTTCCGTGCTGTAGGTCTTCATTACGGTCGCTGTGCTTGATCCTGCCATCGTTATCGCCAGTATCCAGTGCATCACGCCTCCTGCGATTTTTGCCGGCCGGGTGGGGGTGCTGTAACACCCCCACTTTGGTATGCAATCGCATACTTTTTGTATTTTCCCTTTTAAAACAGTGCTCTTTTTCCCCGCCAATTCGTCTTTTTTTAAAAAATTGCCTTTTTGTTTTTACCGTGTATTATCTTTGTTTATACAAAATACATACAGGGTTTCCACATGAGCGAAGACGATAACAGCCCAATCATTCCGTTTCGAGATAAGGCTAATCGCATCAAGGATAAGGATCGATCTACAGGCCCTTACAAGGTCCGTGAGGCTCAAAACTCTGGCGATTTAGACACGACATTGACCTTACGCATCAACAGTCGTCTTAAATCTCATTTTGAGGAGTTGTGTAAGTCCGAGCATACGACTTTGAGTCGTGAAGTTAAGCGCTACATTACTGAGGCTGTCAGGACTCAAACGCTTATTTAATATTTGGCAATCCCGCCGATATGCAGGTTAGGGGAGTAGCACCTCCCCATACCTGCTGACCATTACCGATCTGTGGAGGATCAAAAATGGCTAATACACATACTACAGCTCCGTCTTGCCTATTGGGCTCCCCTTTGTTTTCACACCCTCTATTTTCCGCCCTCCAAAGTGAAAAAATATCATGTTCGTTTTCGCCATTCTCTGGCCTTGATCCGTCTGCTTTGCTCGGCAGGCATGTCCATGTCCAGCATGATCAGCAATATTCAGTCCAGCGCCTATCTTACGATGCTGTTGTTGTTGGCTTTCAAGTCGGTGCCATAGGCCATGGTATTGAATCTCAGCTACTTCTTCGTCCTGATGATGGTTCAGACGATGAATACGTACCTGTTTCAGCCTTAACCGTTGTCGCTGTATTTTCCTAGATCCACATCACAATGGCGGCTGTGTGGCTGAACTGCATTACCCTGGTCAGCAACGTACCGTTGCCTGTCTTTTCTCATCGTCCAGCGGCGGTGGCGAGAAGTGGCTCGGTGCAGAGCGACGAGCCGCCGCCGCTGGACCGAATCCTTCATCCTCTCATTCGTCCACATCAACCCCAGGTACACAAACGCCAGCCTCGAAAGGCGCCAGCTTCACTGTGGTTTCTGACAGCAGCCGCACAGCGCGCACGATCAATTGATCAGCATAACGACGCAGCATGCGAACCCATAGGTACGCATAATGTATATTATGTTAAATTTTATCTGTTTGTAACTTTCTCGCAGTTAGCGCCGCATATCGCCGAACAAATGATCCCCTTCCTGGCTTCTTGCCGAGCACGCTGAAGCGTTCGCGAAACTAGTAGAAAACCACCCCGGCCTTCCTTGAACCCCGCGTCAGACGTGACCTCCAGCGGTCTTGATGTGTTTGCACAGCGCGTCAATCTTGCAAAAACCTGTAGACACCAAAAGCCGAGCTATCCTGTTGTTATACATGAAGATTATCGGGTTTCAGTCCGAATTTACGCCGAGTTGCGGCGTAGCCCTTTTTTGCAAAAACTACCAGAATGGTCGCGCCCGCATCTACTCCCCCAAAATAGCCTGAAAGGCTCGTATTTCATGGCCTCCAGCCCGATTTTCACAAACGAAGATAAACGCCCACCTTTCACTTACTCGGAGAAACGTCAGCTGGTTCAGTCGCTGGATTGGTATCCAAGCAGCCCTCGCGCCCGGAAGCCTCGCTGTGCGGGGCTACAGGCTGTTTTTCTGCGCTGACAGCGCCACCTCCGAAGCTACGTCAGCCCAGTAAGTACTGACGCGCTCAATCAACATTCTCACGCTAGGAGTTAGCTCAGGATTACCGCTCGACCACCTCGTTTCCACGCACGCGCTCTAGTGAATCTGGGTAGTTAAGGGCTGTTTATTCAACAACAAGTAGAAACGGCATTTTTTCAAGAACTTGTAGAAAAGTTTATTGTTCACAAACCTGTAGAAACGTTAATTGCGAAAACCTGTAGAAATTCATTCCGGTGAAATGTGATTGAGCTGTTCGCAATGCAAAGAAAACCTGCTCGACACCTTTACTCATCAAGAGCCCATTGCAGTTGCGGCCGATGCAATATCCGATGAGTGAGAGTCACTACAGATCCATCAACGTAAACATACGTAAATACGCTTAAAGCACATAAGCCTGCACAATTTACCGTCGTGCACTGAAAGCCGAAATTCAACTCTGTAACCCACTGCATTTATCTGCAATGGGCCTCGCCGGCCATAGCCGAATGCTCGCTGATACTGCGGTCGGTTTACGCGGCGGGCCGCTCCAATTTTGTCGATAGAACCTGCGTAACGCTTAGGCTGTCCCCGCCAGCCGCCAGCCAGCACCCGGAGTCCGCATAGGCAAGCCAACCCGTAGGCGTGCTCCCAAGCCAACCCCAACCTCCCGGCAGTCCCGGTACTCAATTTACGTCAAAGTAGAGTAATGCAGACACCCGAATTGATACGCTCAATTAACAAGTAAACCCTGCAATTAAAAAACGCTTGGCAAAACTGAGCCCACGAATAAATAACCATATCGACAATATAGTTTTAAACCGAACAATTGAGTATATCAGGCCATACAGCTAGTACAGCTAAAGATGCAAGTCAAGGCTTGCTGTCGAATTCTATCAACCATCTAAGCGTCATGAAATTTCAAGAGTGGAGTTGCGCGCCAGTACGTAGAGCGCTACTATCGCCCATTGTTAAACAATCATTCTATTAATCAGCGGATGGCGAGAGCAGGGTTGTGATACGCACCCTTCCAACTTCCAGTTACTGCCAATACTGGAAGTTTCTCGCAAAGCTAACCACTTGGTAAATCTTTCTAATGCCTCAGCTGCCACGGCCCATCTTCGAGTCCTATGAGATCTTTATTGATCAGGACTTCAGTTTGCCTGAGCCTGGCATGGTGTGTGTCCGAGTTTACTTGGACTCATTCGAACCCGAGGTAGAGGCACACAAGGGTTACCTGACGGCACGTAGTTTTCTGAGGTCATTCTCGGACAACAGTTTCACGTTTACGTCTTACCGCACGCATGTGGAACGTTTGCTCCTATGGTCGATGCTTGTTAAGCGCAAACCTTTCGCTCAGCTCAAGCGCCAAGACGCTGAGGACTATCTTGAATTCTGCCGAAACCCGCCGGCGGACTGGATTGGCCCGGTTGTTCGCGGACGGTTTGTCTCCAGCAGCCACACAGAGTCAACGTGGGGCGATTTGGTTATGCCGAACGACAAATGGAGGCCATTCAGCCTGAAATCTTCCAAAGCTACTCATCATGAGAAGGGATGCTGCGATCAGCCCTCAGGGGTGGTAGTACCCGCGAGCTACCAAGCGTCCCAAGGCACCATCAATCAGGTGTACTCAATCAGTAGCCGCTTTTTCGAGCATCTGGTCGAAGACGGAGCCGCCGCTGCCAATCCGTTTCGGATGATCAAAAAAAAGGGGCAGACTCGCAGCACCCCGCAGGAAGAAGGCGCTCATCGCGCGTTGACGCCTCTTCAATGGGACTACGTTCTGGAAACCGCTGAACAGATGGCGCTCGCCGAGCCTGAACGGCACGAGCGGACGCTGTTCATCTTAGCTACCCTCTTCGCCATGTACCTTCGGGTTTCAGATATCGTCGGCAGGCCCAACTGGCACCCGGTCATGGGCGATTTTCGACAGGACGAAGAAGGAAACTGGTGGTACCACGTCATCGGCAAAGGCAACAAAGCCGGCAAGGTCGCAGTCAGAGATGAGTACGTCTCCAAGTACCTGAAGCGCTACCGCCGGTTTGTTGGCCTTCCGCCGTTGCCAGAATGGAACGAGCAGACACCTCTGCTGATGACTCTTCGAGGTCGCTCAGGACTATCAGGGCGACAAGTACGCGCCCTCCTCCAATCAGTCTTCGACAACGCTTTGGCGCGAATGCGCGATGAGGAGCGCGAAGAGCATGAGATGAATAGCCTTAAGGCTGCTTCTGCCCATTGGCTGAGGCACACAGCAGCCACATTTGATGCGCCGCTGCGTAGTGCCAAGGATCTGCAGATGGATTTGCGCCACAGTAATCTCAGCACCACTCAGAATGTCTATTACCACTCGCACGACCAAGAACGCAGTCGATCCGTCAAGAAAATCGGTATGCGTGACAGAGGGTAATCTTCACTGGTGCAAGGTAGAGAAGCCACTCAAGCCTTCGATGGCGAATGCTTACACAGGCCGTGGTAGTTGATGGATGGCGCCGCAAGGAAACCGCCAGCGATTTCCACAGGCTTTTGACCATGCGCCCGAGCCATCGAGGCGTTGGCTTGCGCAGGGGCGCATTTACCAGTTAGCCAAGCCCATGTCACCATTCTGATTCGCTCCTTGGGTGTTCTGAGACACCCTCGATTATTGCGACAGCTGCAACAGCCCCGAGTGACGTGCTTACGTTTTTGACTCGCTGCAGTCGTACAGTACCGACCCTGTGGAGCTGTTGAGCACTAGGGGGCAGGTCACGTTAGAAAAGTTGCTGAGAGACACCTAGACGCCCCGCACTCAGCATAGATCGAGAAGGAACTAACCTCACCCAGGGCCGCTCAGGAGGCGCACGGCCAATTCGCCCGATGGGCATATGGAGGTTTACATCATCAGGGTGTGGCTGGCTTGGCAGCCCTGAACCGAATCAGGCTCGAGATCTGACACGCCTTTAGAACGTTGTTCACTAACAATCAGGCGACAAATCCATGCTCCAAGCGCCTGATAAACTCGATAACCGTGTCCGTCTCCAGCCTGGTTGCGATCATAGCGGCAGGGGCTTTGCCGCCAAATGCTTTTACCGGACGTGACATCCAATTCATCGCTGCGTCGATATCGCCGCCATACAAGCGCTTAGCGGCGTCGAGAACTTCTAAATAACGCGCCTGTTGATCGGGGGGCAAAGTGCTCATGAGTACGCTCCTTCTGCGGTCTGATCCTAGACTACACCATCGCCATCCGCTCAATGTCCCTCCTTATAGGCGAGCCTGGCGCCAGTTTCAGGCGTGCCTATTACTACGATCCCGGCAGGAGGTTACGTTGGCCTGAGGCTGGCGTCTCACA
The DNA here is from genome assembly GCF_002093745.1 of Pseudomonas graminis. Taxonomy (GTDB): domain Bacteria; phylum Pseudomonadota; class Gammaproteobacteria; order Pseudomonadales; family Pseudomonadaceae; genus Aquipseudomonas. The sequence goes on along the minus strand of NZ_MTSB01000005.1, from coordinate 58,827 downwards.
AAAGGTGTAAACCAGCTTTTTGACGTGTAAAGCGCGGTGGTTTACACATCAAAAAATTGGTTAACACACCGGGGCAAGGGCTGTTTCAAGCTAGATCCTCTCTTCTCACCCGGATTCCCTCCCCGTATCCCACTGCGTATCAGCACGCTTTGACTCAAGTCCACAACACCATGTTTTCGTCATTCGCATGCTCGCTGCAATCGCTCAGCAAACAGAGGCAGATAAAGCTCAGACTCGGCTATTTGCCACCAAACCTTGTTCTCATCTTTGTCGGTCATGGCCAGCAGATCGTGCGCCAGAAAGACCTCAAAGCCCGCCCTCGCGACCTTATCTTCGGCGGTGAACTCGTAGAGCCCTGCTTGGACAAGTAGCTTTTTGACGATCAGCGGCAGCAACCAGGCGGAGAAAATGAGGTGGTTATGGCGAGGCCAGATGCTTCCCTTCTCACCATTTGCGGGGCCATGAGCTGCCGCGTTACGAGCGGCACAGAAATCGTGTACCCAGGCGTCGAGCGGGCGATTTACGTGTTTGTCCCAGTGCTTGCACCACCACTGTTCGTCCAGTCTCCCTTTATGCCAGATGGGCGGGTTCGGTAGCTCGTCGAAGTGTTCGTTGATGGCTCTGCGGAAGGCAGCTTTGTCATGAGGAACGTCAAGCAGCGTGTCTATGGCGACCCGCATCAGGATCAGTTCGGATCGTTCATCTATGGATGACGCATCGGTATTGGCTCTGAGAAAGGAAACGACCGCCTCGTCGATACGTTCCTTAAGTTCCCCAGCAGGTAGCTTGAGTAGTGCCTCAAGCAGTGGGGTGTCGAGCGTAATCCGCGAGCTGTTGTCGACGTGGTACGGCCGAATGAACTTGAGCCCTGCCCTGCCCGCCAGCATGATTTGTGTTCCACCGTCACGCCGGCGCGTGGTCACACAGGAATGAGCCGGTGACGCGGCATCAAACCGCTGCGCAACGACCTGGAGTGTGTCGGCGTTGCAATAGTCGGAAGTTGAGCACAACGACCGACCTACTAAGGCAGAGAATGCGAGATACGAACACTGAACCAGTCGCTGCTGGATCTGGGCATCCGAGGCTTCAAGGCCCGGTGTGTCTTCGTCCCAAATGATTACAGCGGCTTGCTGGATCGGCTGTGAAGGCTGAGAGCCGTACCCTCGGTCGTCGTAGTTGCCTAGTACGCCGTCGAAAGCTTCCTGCGGTATGCCCAGCAACTCACCCGGAAGTCGACCTCGCTCGTAAGGGATCAAACGAAGATCTGCTATTCGCACCTCTTTGGTAGCAGATACCCACGGTAGAAAGAACACAACTGCCATAGCCCCTCGCTGCACTTGGTCATAAGATTGAAGAATCTTAGCTCAGCATCGCCACCGTATTCGCTTCATTCCGCAGCAGACTCTTGCCTCGAAAGCTCCCCAATGTAGCGACAAGCTGGACAGCCAAGTGGTATCGATCTTCCAGGCGATTGGTATTCCTATTCGATCCTGGACGGGATGATTGCCCACGACGCCGGCTGTGCAAATGCGGCTGCGGAATTCTTCGTTACAACGCTTATGAAGGACGGCTGGTCATCGAACACATCGCACCGGTTGGTGACAGAGACCGACTGGCAGCACCGGATGTATCGAGCATGGAGCGTTTTGAACGCCGAGAACCGCGGGATCGCAACGGCGCTCGACTATGAGGTGTACCAGAACTATTGGCCAAATCTGGAGTTTTGCGCGGATGGGTTTGAAGGGAAGATGGAGCGTTGGATCGCCTGGGCTTGAAGGCGACGCACTGTAGATCGCTTGCTCGGTCACCTGTCACTGACGAGCCACTTTGAAAAATACGAGCCCGCTACTCTCCTGAGCGCTCAAGCCTCGGTCGAGCAAGTTCATGACCGGGGACGCGCTCGATCCAGGTGATCCCACCGGTTCGAAATGATCGGATAGCAGTCACGGAAAGCCTGCACGCACGATCACATTCAACACTTGGCAGGCCACCTGGGAAATTGCACCTGACTTGACCAAGCGTTTTCATCCCACTTGACCACTTGGTTGCATTCGACTTGACCAGCCATTTGCATCGGGCTTGACCAGCGCACGGTACGCCTTGACCCGCAGGTATCGTCCCATAACTGCCGCCCAAAAGAATTGGCTTTCACAGCCGATTGCAGGCGGCCTTTATTTTGGCACGCTACCCTAAGAAGCAATCCTTCTAACAAAGCTAAATTTATAATTTACTCTAGGCCTATTGGTTTCTAGAAACGCTTGCCCATTCAACTCAGTCATTGTCGTTGACTCTTTAAATCGATTTTTTTTAAAAGACTTATCAAGAGATTCGAGATGTGCTCTAGAGGTGCCCGGCCCAAAGTAAATATTTTTTTGACAATTTAGATATTGAAGAGCATTGAGATAAAACACATCAACCTCGTTTGTTAGCTTGTGAAAGCTAGTCTTTCTTAGTCCTATTTTGTGATTGCACTTATCATAGAAGACAAGTAAAAGCTTTGGCGTTAGTGGTAGTAACATTCTATAGAAACAGCTATTACTTTCTGCATCCATGTAGATCAGGGGGTTATCGCTAATAATGAAAGGCGTTCTTGTTTCGTTTATGAGCAGCTTCATTTCAAGCTTCAAGCTAGGAACCATGATGCTATTGGCGCTTTCAAATAGAATGGAGTGCGGATTGGTCATAGATACAGCTACACTATCGTAGAACTCATGCAGTTCTTGCTCAGAGAGTTGCCCATTCGCCACCTCTGCAAGCTTAGGCATAAGCTCAGGCCTTGCATGCTCCTTGATAATGGAATAGTTTTTTGTGACAACCTCCTCAGCCAGTTTCAATGCCTTGTCAGTTCGTACGTACTGATAAACAGAAAATACTGTCAGCAAAATATGAGCGCGACTCAATCGCTCTATATTAGGGATGGGAACTAAACTTATTAGATCGATAATTTTCCCAACCTCGCCCTCGATCTCTCCCAGCTTTTTCTCTATAACTAAGTCCTTCCCGTAAAAATAGTGCTTTGCGCACTGCGGCTTATATGGGATCGACGACTTTATCTCTCCACTCGCAGCACTCATAAGGCCAATGTTAATTTTGTCTTCATGCGAGAATCGTTTAAGGAGCAGCCTGGGGACGAAGTGTTGATTCGCATACTCAGTCTTTTGTGGCTTAGCGTTTGAATCCATGAATTGTTACGCCCCGTAATCCGAATGAGGGTTTTATATATTTTTATTTTGGTGTGCCTAGGTGACTAGCCTTGGGCTTGAGTCTCTAGAGTCCACATTGACACTGAATGGGCATAAAACCTCCTTGTAATAATCAGCTTCGGAATTATTCGCTTTCGCCACAAACAGAGCTCGGAAAGATATTATCCAAGTATACTACTGCGGTCTCTTGTGCAGCGTCCATGGTTTTCCTGGCCAATTCGACCTTTCGCAGTGAAGAATTTGGTGTAACGAGTGGCCCCGATGAGCGGCCAATTCTGCCTGTCTACGGCATGCTCCCGGCTGGCAGCTTCGGGTCGAAAGCTGCCGGCCGAGTGTGACCGCTATCGACCCGAAGCGGACGCTCGATATCCCGCAGCAGCGAGCAATAAGTTATTGTCATCTCCAATAGGAGCACCACTGCTAGGGAGGAAGTCTTTATGTCCGTTGATACGCGCGTACTCATAATCCGAACATCACGCCTTTCGATCCAGCCTTTCTGCGCCGCAGACGCTATCGAGTCCTTCGATAGCCTCACGACCTCGTTAACACGTTATATGTCCTGGGAGCCGCCAGCGTCCCGCGAGGAGTACGCGCAAGTGTGGGCCCAGTGGCTACCGTCTATAGCCGATGGCAGCGATATTGTTTTCGCGATTCGACAGTTGGACGATGCGAGCTTTCTAGGCCTGGTCGGGCTGCACAATGTTAATGATCGAACGCCGGAGTTGGGGATATGGATAAGAGAGGACAAACATCGGCGAGGCTTTGGCAAGGAAGCTGTTGGCGCGGTGGTGCAATGGGCCTGTGAACACGTGGCCCCATCCGGCTTCATCTATCCTGTTGCAAGGGACAATAAGCCTAGTCGGTTGATCGCCGAGGCCTTTGGCGGGGTCGTAACAGGGACACGTACAGCGGCGAAATACGACTCGGTGATTTACTCCTTACCGCCACATGATGCCGAAAATTGGATGACCTGACTGGCAGCTCCTGGCCGATTGCTGCCCTTCGTGAAGGGCAGCTTTGGGTCGATTTCTGCCGGTCAAGACGTACACTTGTGCTGGTCAATGCACTAGCCCACTCAAATGACTAGCTTTGTAGAGCTGGTAATCGATGGCAGCTGATAGAAATGGCCGGCCTTAAGACGAAGGCGTTTGGGATGATAGCTCACCGCCATCTTCGCCTGCGAACCCTTTATTCACCAGGCGAGAGCTAGGCCCTAGTTTACCTCTGCACGATCCGCACATTGATGGCCTGTAGCCCCACACCTATACTCGAGGCACCATATACAGGAGCATCAAATGTCCAGACTCGCCGAATTCCGTGCTTTGGAGCAAAAACTGGCTGCTCAGCTGGCCGAACTTGAGACCCTCAAAAACCATGATGGCCTTAAGCGCGAAATCGAATTTGAAAAAAAGCTCCGTAGCCTGCTCTCGGAGTACGGCTACAGCCTGCGCGACATCATAGCCATTCTTGACCCACAATCTGCCAGTCGACGTGCACCAGCCGCTGTGGCTGAAAAGTCCAGCCGCAAGCCCCGTCAGCTCAAGGTCTACAAGAACCCTCACACAGGCGAGCGCGTCGAGACCAAGGGTGGTAACCACAAGACCTTGAAAGAGTGGAAAAGCCAGCATGGTGCTGACGAAGTCGAGAGCTGGTTAGCTAAGTAACCCTTCAGAAGCAAAGATAAGGGGCCTCGTGAAGGCCCTTTTTTTACCCAAAAAGTGGATGCCTTTCCAGGCGACCCTACAACCCCCGCCACTAACGGCGATCACGGTAAATCTGCATGAGCAGATCAGTCGCTGCTTTCTCGATATGGGCTTCGTTCATGGCAAAACACCAGATGTAGGCTCTCAAGCACAATCCGGCCCAATATGTAGTGCTTTCAATCTGTGCTTAACCCAATATATAGGTTTTGCCGATGAACGGTACGGCTGGTAATGGCCCGCCAAACTCCGATGGGTTTAGAGATCCCTTACAAGATCCGAGCTCTCGTTAGAAAGCAGCCAGGCTATCGAAACTCATGGTATTTCCTATCCTTCGACCAAGGAACGTAGCGGACTGGGTCGATCTCGGTGCTGAACCGAACTCCCTGGATTTTGTGGATCACGATGCCGTCTCGAGCTAGACGCAGGCTTGGCTCCGGCGGAGGTACCAGAGGGACGTACTGGGAGGCCTGATCTGAGTTTTTGGGTTCGGCTTCCCAGAACTCTGGGTAATACACCCACCTATCCTCATCCGACTCCCAGAGACTCACGTACTCAGCCTTTTGTGTGTCCTCGAGCCTTTCTATACCACTGGCCTTGTGGAAAAGAATGACGTTCTGCCCCGGTGACGTATCCTGTTGCACCTGCACAGAGGGAAATAAGATACCGTCGAGGTTCAGCTTTTCATGGGTTGCTAGGAAATCGGCAATAGCTTGCGTGATCAGATACCCGCTTTCCGCCGAGTCCGGCATAACTGGCATCGTCAGCTGGCGCTGTAAGTCTTTCAGAAACGCGCAGCGTTCAGTGAGGCTCCTGCGAATCGGATTGAAATAGCTCAACCCCCGGTGCGGACGCATTGAAGCCAGGTCGTTCAGGTTGAGAAGCCTCAGAGGCCGGATTACGTCGAACCGTGCGGTAACCACCGTGCTGCCAACGGGTGGGCGCACCTCCGCAATTGCCGTGTGGTCATCTGTTGCGCCGTAAAAAACCGAAATTCCCTTGGCGTTCATTCGGCCAGGAGATCCCTTGCCTCCTGGTACCGGGCCGAGATGCTTTTCAGGGTGACTCAGCGCTTCCTCCATGCTTTGCTCATCCTGAAACACCCTACCCCGTTGGAATGATGAGATTTGATGCCCTTGGCCTGCGATCACAATGGCTGACCTGTCATCCTTCGAGCGCAAATCTTCTATGCCGTCGAAGACCATAGTCAGAATTGACCCCACTAAGGGATTTGCTAGTCGGGATTCAAACTGCAGGCTGTGCTCCATTTTTCGCCAGCCTACCGTCAGCTCCGACGATGCCTCCGTCTCTTCGACAAAATAAGGGTCGTCATCGCCCCCCGTGTAGCTCCAGGAATCGAGCAGGCGTTCATGGATATCAGAAATTAGGGCCTGATCGGCACCCAACATGAGCTCCAGAATGTCATACAAACTGACACCGACTGGAGGATAGCCGTGATGAATCACTGAGCCGGGTTGTTGGATAGCCCGGAACGAGGCATGGATTGCTGTTTCGCAGAGTTCCACCAGCTCTTCCATGTCCATGACAGGGAGCTCTGCTGTGCCAATTGCGGGTCTCGAACCAGTGCTGGTGGCGGTGGAGCTGGTACTTGAATCGGGAAGTCTGAGCGCCGATCACATCCTCAATGTCGTTGCCCGCCTGACCTCCACCACACCACCTCCCTGTGTAGAAACCAGCCTGCAACTCAAGGTCGCGCCTGTTGCCAATACGGCACGCTACGACCGGCTCCGTGCGACCGATGAGGAGAATCGCAATGCGTGACCTAATGACTGAACTCAAAGAACTTCGCCTGCACGGCATGGCCAGTGCTTGGGAAGAACTGGTCTCTCAAGGAACAGCGTCGACGGCTTCATCGAAATGGCTGCTGGAACATCTGCTTCAGCAGGAACATGCGGATCGCGCGGTACGCTCGGTGAATCATCAGATGAACATGGCAAAACTCCCCATGCACCTTGACTTAGCTGGCTTTGACTTCAGCGCTTCCAGCGCTGATGCCCGGCTGGTCAGCGATCTATCCAGCTTAGCGTTCACTGAAACCGCGCAGAATGTCGTGTTCATCGGCGGCCCTGGAACCGGGAAAACACACCTGGCCAGTGCCTTGGCTGTATCCGGAATCACGGCCCACAACAAACGCGTGCGCTTCTTTTCCACGGTGGATCTGGTGAATCTGCTGGAGCGTGAGAAGTACGATGGCAAGGCAGGGCGAATCGCCCAGGGACTGCTACGAACAGACCTGGTGATACTGGATGAGCTGGGGTATTTGCCCTTCAGTCAAAGCGGCGGTGCCCTGTTATTTCACCTGCTGTCCAAACTGTACGAACACACCAGCGTGGTCATCACCACCAACCTGAGCTTCTCGGAATGGTCGAGTGTGTTTGGCGACGCCAAGATGACCACCGCGTTGCTGGATCGGCTGACACACCACTGCCACATCGTCGAAACGGGCAACGAGTCCTACCGCCTACAACACAGCACCTTGGCCGCCCAGACAAAGATCAAGTCACGGGAACGAAAGCGCAAGGACGGAGATGATGTCGAGGACGATGAGCCATTTTGATCCGCACCATAAATACCCTGCTGCATGCCTACATGCGGTGGGGGTTGATGCGTCTTGAATCGGCCCACTGCTGCTAAGCTTATCCACAATTGCTGGGACAGAAATCAGCAATCCGTCCTGGGTCAATTTTCAATCGGCAGGGTGGGTCAGTTTTCAATCAGCGCCAACAGGGCGACCGCTGCTTAGTCCAGTTTTACTGGTTCCTATCGTTCTTATTCGCCGGCTGTACAGAAGTTGGAGCCTTCGGGTGCATGATTTGCCTGGAGTGATCGACCTGAGCACCTTTAGATAAAACACCGCCTTGGGGACAGCTCGGCGAGTTGGGCTGTAGCCCCGGGCGGTTACCCAAGCGAGTTTTCAGCTCCCGCGCCATCCACTCTCCGGCTTCGTCAAACTCACGCATCATCGTCTCGAACTCCTCAAGCGTGAGCGCCTGTTCTCGTGTCATGTTTCGTCGCGGCTCCTTCTCAATGACCCAACACTGCCATATTGCCTACAGCCGCAGATCAACGAGTTCGATGGTCAGGCGACGTATCTCGTCTGCTGCGTGCGAATGGGGAGCGATATCTAGAACGGAGTCAAAATACGAATAGCCCTCCATGAACTGCTGCTCATAATTGTACTTGTCGATCACGATCTCGTGCGCATTGGTCAAGTGGGTCATAAGACGTGTCAAGGGAAGCGCCATTATGTCGCTGAGAATATGCTCACGGAATTTACTGGAGGCAAGCCTCGCAACCTCAAGCGCCTCGGCCGTGCCAGGAGGTAAATCCAAACTGCCCAGGTACTCCTCCAGCTCTCGGCTTTTCCCCCCGACATCGTTGCGTGTGATCAATCCGAAACAGCTGGGTGTCCGGCGCCCTCCTTTGCTCCTTTGCAATCGCTGATTCAGTCGCTCGGCACTGGCTACGGATTGAGGGCAGGCGCTGTCGATGACGATCGCAACAAGCTCTGAGTGAGTACGAATCAAATCTACCTTGAGATTGAGGTCGAGCAGGATGTAGTCGTAATCAGCGTGCAGGTCTTTAAACATCCTGCATGATCCAATCCGCTCGACCATCGAACCCAGTGTCCCACCCATCTCGAACTCAAGCCCGCTACGATCCATGAGGGATCCATGATCCACGATGTGTCTCAAACGTTTGGTAAAGGTTTCCTTTTCGGCCACCGAGAAGAACACATCTGAGTAGCCAAAAAAATCGACGCTTGCCGTTAAGCCGCCGGCTCTGGGGCGTCCCCCTTGTGATAAGCCGTCCTCATAGCAGCAATCATGGGAAATGACGGCCACCCTGTTACCTCGCTCCACTAGACACGCTGCGACGTCTACAGTGATCGGAGACTTACCGACGCCTCCCTTCAGTGAAGTGATACTCATCACGCGGGCTACGTGCGAAGCCCTCAACATCTTGGCGGTATCCTCCGTCATCGGGATACCTGATCGGTCATAGAAATTTCGAACAACGCTTTTGCGAGGTGCTCGCTGGCCTTGCTCGTAAGACCTCCAGGTACGCTCACTTACCCCGGCGCACTCTGCGGCTCTGAACCTGGACATTGAATGCGCAATTCTGGAATTCATCAGAGCTGCAGCAAATGGGGACATAGCAATTCTCCTTTTCTGATCAATCAGCGTAAGGGTTTGCCAAAACTGATAACAGCTGGCACAGAGTGCCGCGCCGTCTGCCCTAGATATGAGCATTCAGAGCGTTTCGCCCTGCCAAGCTTGCGCAGCCAGATGCTGTTTACACTCGATTGCCACCGTTGCGGTGAGCGGAACCAGCCCCTACATAGACTTGACTGAAACCACCTCGACATATCGGTACTTCTTTCTGGCGACCTTCACTGCGTCTTGCTCTGCTAAAAGCTTGCTGAGCGTGTCGGCTTCGTGGATCAGCTCAAACGTTTTGCCTTCGAACTCATTGCCGACACGCAGGGTCACCTGCAGCCTGGGTGTGAAAGCTTTAGCGGTCTTCTTCTTTGCCACAGGCGGAGCAGGCTTCACGAATACCACTTCAGGAGCCAATTCCTGTTCCGGTAGCACAGCCACTTTCGTTAAGGGCTCGGCGTCGCCAAAAAGCGCTCTGCGCATCTCATCTTCAGTTAGATCGGGGTTCATGCAATGTCTCGATGGGAGCCACATTTGACTCTCCTGATTCTAACAGTATGGCGGAAGGTGTCCCACCAGCGCCAAGAGCCTTCAAGGTACATATACGGCATAAAGAACGTCCTGACGCCATCGCCGGAGGCCACGGTGTCCAATTAAACAGGTGGACAGCGTGGCACTCCATCCCAGAGTTTGGAGACTGTGTTCACCGGGCTCTCATTAAATTCAACGCGCTTATACGATGATCGAGCGCATGACCGCGCTACGGCTCGCGCCGAGGTCAGGTTGGGAAACGACGCTCAGCTCAGCGCTCTGCTCTTGAGCTACATTACGGAGCAAGTCATCCATGGCGGCCGAGAGCGCCAGCAGTCCATCGAACTTTTCTTCCGAGTCAAAAATGGCGCGAGAGCCATCAGGTACCATAAGGCGCCTTGCCTCTTCCTTGTAGATCCAGAGGTGATCCAGGTAGCGCTGTGCCTCGGCAAGGATTGCGAGTTCGTAAACGATTCCGGCGGTGAAATTTGCCATTTCCGCGTGGTACATGATCGAACCAAGGTCAAAGCTGGAAAGATTGATCGATCGCCCCTCAGCTTCCCGCTCTGCCTTGAGGTTCTTGCACAAACGAATCGCCTTTCGCAAGCCTCCGTAGGTAGTGTTGCATCGGTCTGTAATCTTCTGAATGTGCAGAAATGGCCAGTTATCAATTGTGCTCATCGTGTGGGCGTTGAGGATTGTCACCGCGCGATCATGCTGCTGCTTGGACGATTGGTATGCCGCCGTGTCATACCAATGTCCAGGCACCACATCGACGGGTCTGGCCAGCGACCCACCAAATATTTTCAGTGCTTTGGCGCCACTGGCATCGACAGTTGCCGCTGGGAACGCGTCACCTAGGGCGGATTGTGAGTTATTACGGAGGACGCGCAGCACTTCAGCAGAGGTACGCCCAGGCGCCGCGATATAGTGGCCCGCTACGCTATTAACCCCGCTTCTCGCGTAAGTCAGAAAGCTAGTGTCCAACACGAGTAAATCCACATCGCTGACACCTCGAATGTGAACGTTCAGCGGGACGGAGCCCTGTAATTTGAACTCGAGGGGTGCGCTGAGACGTTTTTCCAGCTGATTACTGACGCGCTCCGCCGTTTCAATGCTGATCCGTGTGTATGTCGGATCGACCTCTTGCATCGCACCCAATGCATAGGTTGTGAAAGGCTTATCCCCAACTCTGGACTCCCACGTTTCCCGCTGCTGGCTACGATTGTTAATCAGATCCCTGGCATCTTGGGTGACCACCGAGGCTCGATCGAGACCATTGCGCCGTGAGCGCAGTCGGCTGATTCGGTCACTTACTCCGTTACTCATGCTTTCTCCTCAACTCCATTCGCCCATAGGTGGGCCGCCCGTAGCCGTTGAAGTAGTTCCCTGAGGCCGTATCTAAAGCCTGACCAAACACAAGACTAGCGCTCCCTGAATGCCCTCTGATTTCAGGCTCCCCTGGGCGCGGCTCATTCTTGTAGTTGTAGAGGAGCGTGTAGCCATCTGCCTCGTCGTAGGCCAGGGCCGCAGTGATGCTGTAGGACGAAGACTGATGCGTAGCCAAGCGCACGCGGATCTTGTCCCACGTTTGTGTTATGACCACACTTCCCTGCCACGTACGGGCTACATTCCCATCGTTATCTAGCGTGGTACCTGCGCACTCCCACTCACCGGAGAGATCGGGCACCTTCAGAAATTTGGATGCCCACGACCAACGCCACATCGCTTTGTCGAAAACGGCGTACAGCGCAGCGAAAACAGCACCGGCCCCAACAAGGGAGAGAATGGTAGGGGGGACATTAGCGTTTAGACCGAAGGTCTTTGCCAAGTCGACGAGAGTGAGAATCGCGAAAACAAGGGCAGCAGAGATACTACTTGCCAAGATCGAGAGATAACGGCCTACCGAGGCTCGGTTGATGCCGCCGAGCAGACTGTACTCATGGTTTGGCGCCATGGTTTGAACCTTCCCTGGATAAAAACCCTGAATGGGGATTTTAACGGCGCAAAGCACCAAGTGATCAGCGTGGCATGAAGCCGTAGGCTGTCAAAGCATATGCTTATCATCTGCCAAGATCACCGACATCAGCAAGCCTCTCTCCCCAATTCTCTAGAGGAATAGCAACTGCCGAACGCTAATGGCTGCCGCGCCACCGAATTGATGCTTGGGCGTCGACAGCCACACAACTGCCTTGGCTTTGTCACCAAACACCTGCTCGGCCTTCTGCCACACCACGTCAACATCTTGCATTCGCCACCCCGCGCTAGTCGTTTCTCACGACGCATCATTACGATCGGCCGTCTGCGATCGGGGCAGGCGCCCGAAAATGCGGATCACCAACACAGCCCTGTTATGAGTACAGTTTACCTTGAGAGCGAATCGCACCGTTTTGACGGATTGGCGAACCGCGCTACGGACGCGAAATCACGGTGACCGCTACGGAGGATCTGTGCCTACCCTGTGCCTTGACAGCTTCGAGTGACTTGCAGCACCATTTCGGCCACAGGTACGACTACAGGTGCCTAAGCCGCCCGCTGGCCAAGTGAGAACACTGTAAGCAAAAATCTGACGACTTCCCAAAATCTAGGGCCTGAGCGGGCCAGTGTTCCGTATTGGATTTATGGGATAGCTATGTCTAAATCTCTTGCTCCCTCGCACCCCCTCACTCCTCAGCTTATGCAAAGAATCAAACGCGAAGCCAAGATTCTGAAGCGTAAAAGCCAAAAGACTCTCCGACACAGAGCCTGCTTGGCCATAGTCGCGCGACGCTATGGTTTCGAGTCATGGGAGACCTGCCTTAAGTCATTCCAGGAAGCTTTCAAATCGTGGCGTGACCATGGAAAAGACCTCTGCGCAACAGCACCGGCTGACGAGGGTCACTCGTACTACTTCGTTCAGATGCATGACTACTTTGAGCGCAGCTGCTTCAGTCACTGGGTGGGGTGGTCGGACGATGGGTATGAGCTTCGAGTGCCATCCAAGGTCAACCCCGCTTGGTTTATCCGTTTTTTCAGGGAATCCAGGGAGGAAACGCTTTACGTGATCGAGACGGAGGAAGACTACCAGCGCTGGACGCTTTTCTGGCACGGGCCAGCATTGATTGAATGCGACCTTATGTTGTCGAAGGTGCCGCAGTTCTTGAGCCCCGAGCCTTCGTACAATCGTCCGCGTTTGACGTAAGGTCGCCACGGAAGTAAGGCCTCGATCACTGGATCCGGGCCTTGCCATTCCCCCTGGAGGTGTTCAAAACCTGCACTGGGTCAAGATCGCTGAGCAAATCCATGCCATCAGCGCCGAGCACGATTTGCAGCACGTCAAAGATCTAATACCCTACCTCGGGGTATCCATGATGAATAATTGCAGGAGGTTGCTCAGCACAGGTAAATGAGCCTGAATTGCCTCTTCGAGCTCCTCAACCACCACTACCAGCGTTACGACCGGCCGCTCCTCGTTGCAATAGTCGCATTCGTCGAAATCATTGTCCGCAAAATTCGCCTACAAATAGCTGTCACTGAGACATTCGACGCATACCAGCTCACTCATGGAAGCCCCATTTTCCTGCGAACGACCGCCCCGCCACCAAGTACGCCCGGAGCCGGAAACGTTATTTCGGGTGCGGGAACGTCATCGACGTTGAGCGCTACATGACTGAAGCCTTCCTAAAATTTACGACTAGCAGAGAGCGAGAACGTATACGCCGTGGCAAAGGGCTGGTCAGAAATTCTCTTTTTTAAGGCGTGGTCTCAGATCAATGACCCTGACGAGCAACCTCACCTCGCGCGCCATTTCCTCCATGATGGCCTCGGCTTCTGCTTCTAAAAGTGTCCGGAGCTCCTGAATACCAATGAGCACGCCAGTGACTGGATGCTGCCAAGTCGTCTTACTCGACACTGTTACTATCAGACAACCGCTTCGGCAGGTCACAGCTGCCATATATTTCTGCACTAATTGCTTGCGAAGGGTTTCAAAAAGGGCAGAGCCTGACCACCCTTTCTCGGCAACTTTCAACTCAATCGTGGCCTGCTGGCCGGATGTTGCGCGCATTCGAATGTCGGTCTCTTTTTCATCTGCCGTGGCGGCCTCCTGATCTACGGTGTAGAGCCCATAGGCTGAATCGGAAAGGCAACGAGCAATTTCGCGCCTCATCAGTTTCTCCAGGTTGATCAGTGCCCAGGTATCGCGGGAGGATGTGTCTCGCAGAAGGAAATCATCGATGTCGTCGAGCCTGTCCCTCATCAACGCAAACATGTCATCTCGCGTTTTTGGTGGAGCGTCACCAATGGTGTCTATCAAGCGAACTTCGTGCTCGGTCAGCTCCATTTTGTCCATTTCTTCCGCGGCACGCTCGACCGCGAGTGCACGGAGCCTATCTTGGAAATGGGAGAAACGTGGATCAGCCGCCAATGCCATCTTCGCCTTCCATGCCTTGGCCCCCTCTAACCTCAAGAAGCTTCCCAACAAGGTGTTACGCGCTTGCTGAGCATCATCCCTAACATCTGGGGTAAATGTGCCCTCCCTCCTCGCATCGTCGGTGGCCCTAATATGCTGGTAAGCTAGCTTGAGAAGGCGGACGTGCTGATCGACAGAGAAACGACCAAAGTCCAAATCGAACGGCAAGCTATTCCACCTCCCACCAAACAGATTGGCAAAAAGCACGACGCCCGCTCCCATTGGAGTCGGAGCCTCGGAGGCAAGAATACGAGTAATCTCAACGATGGCCGCATCGTGATCGAGAGCCAAGTAAGCTGAAAGCCAGAGCTGCGAAAATGCAGAAGTCGTCGCGGCGCGCTGTTTGTCCCCCACAGTGGTCAATAGAAAATCAGGCCCTATTTCATTTCTAAGGGAGACTAGGATCTTTAGCACCGCGTTTGCACGCTCCCACGCAGCGTGGTGCTCCCCAGTATCAACTTGCGGCTCGATGAAGCTAACTATCCAATGCTGGAAAACGGAAATGAAAGGCTGCATCACTGATGTCGGTGAGCGCCGGAGGGCATGCAATACCCAAGATTGGTCACCTGGTTCGGCTGTCTTGGTCAGCTCCCAGCGCAGTTGAGAGCCCAGCGTATCTTGAACAATCAAAGGCCAACTATCCACTAACTGATTAAACCAGGCAGGTGACGAAAGATTCTCTACACAAATGTAATGGGCAGCTATCCGGGCATCGTCCTCGCTGATTTTTGTCGCCCAGAGAGGATCCTCAGCCTCTGCCCAGAGAGCCGCCAGCCCGATTCGCCAGCTAGTGTAGTGCCATCCAACTTCATCTCGTGGGCGATTCATCGGCAACTTCGGGGGGTGCTGGCGCCACAGCACCTTGATGTTATCCCTGATTCGATCCGTTACAGCCCTGCCAAAATGCCGTTCCAGAAAACGTCGATTCCAACCGGAGGCTTGGTTTTGGCCCGGCGTCCTACCCATGACATCCCAAAGATCTTCGAATCTATTGCACTCGAGTATTTGCTCTGGGTTTTCAACGATCAGCCCCCAGAATTCAGTCCAATACCGCCGATCTTGTTCAGCGCGAAGTTCAGCGTCTCGACGAGCTCGCAGGCCCCTTTCCTCAAACGCAACCATTTGCGCAGACTTGATCACGGGCATCAACGCCTCCTCCAACCTTGCAAGCAAGACTGGATCATTACCCGTGGCTGGCTTGATTGACTCGACATACCCGACCCAACTTTCCTCTGATGGTCTATTTGGTAATGCATGGAGCAGTGCTTCTAAAACTAGTTGGCGCTCATCGAGGCGCCTTTGGGTCTGTGCCAATGACGCTAACATCCAGGCGTGATCACCATTAAAATCGAGGTGCAGCGAGCCATAATGAGCAGTTGGAAACAGACGCTGCCAAGGGTCAATTTGATGATTGAGCCTCTGACGCCAAGCGTCCTCACACCAGAAGACGCGCTCACGGAGAACAGCTGGTGCCTCATCAAAAAATTTTCTTAACTCGTTGGAGTTGTCGTCGTCAGAATGCTGACCGGAGACTATCGACAACAGTACAATAGAGGCACGGATCACGACCTCATCAGTTGCACTAGAGCTTAAAGATCGGAAACAAGTAATAGCCAGCAAGGGCAACAGGTCAGGACGCGAAGTTTTGATATGAGGCCAGCCCTCCGACCATGTGAGTTCGGCCTCCACAACCTCCAGAAGGAGCTCAAGCAGCCTTCGAATAGCCTCTTTTTCGATACTTACATTTCTGATCATCCGGCAGAGATATCGCATGAGCCCGCTAGAGTCTCTAGAGTCGGCGGGCTGTGCCACCAACAATTTCACAAGTTGGTCAGATGAAATGAGATTAGGAAAGAACTCAGGGAGCGCGAGCCGAATCAACCTCTCCGTCCAAAGCTTCGGTTCTTTTTCCATGCTTTGCGCTATCGTTAGAACCCGCGTGTCCTGTATCTGCACCAAGGTCTCGATTGCAGCCCACCGCTCGTCCGAGGAAAGCGACACGTCAATAGCAGCCGACAACACAAAATCGGCGCAGTTACTCATCCGGCCAGCGCCGACCAATTGCAACAGGAGTTCCCGAACCTCAAAGTTCTCGACCCCACTTTCCCAAAATTTTTTGACCAATGGCGACAGGTCAGTGGATGCGAAACGACTAGCTTGCAGCGCCGGAATCCTGATGCCTCGCCAAGTACCGTTGCGATATCGCGAAACGAAAGCGCTCAGCGCTTCTTTTCGCTGTTCGAGAGTCAACACTTCTGGATCGCCGTGAAGGAAAAGAAGCTCTGGTTCGCGATTCCTTACCTCCTCGAAAATGCTCCGATGCGACCGTGCAAGCCAAGTCGCCACTGGTCGCATGGATGGTCTAATGACAGGCACATTTTCGGCAGTTTCGGCGAAAAGCAGGCGTTTTACGGCTTTGAAAGACATGCCCTGCGCCAGACGATTCTCTAGGCGTGCAGCGGCTAGGTATTCAACTACCGACCGATGGTGAAACCTCACCCTGCCATAATTTGCAAACCCAAACAGTCCTCGTTCAAGGAGTACTTGGACTTTGTCATTCTCCCAATCAGCCAAGACGCGGGTAGGATCAAATGCGACAGAGGCAGACATTACCTTCAGGTCTGACTGGGTGTTGTGTTTAATTGTAAGTTTTCGAGTGAGTAAGGCCGCTAGAGCTAGCCGGCTGGCGCCTTCATAGGCCTGTTCTGGCGACAGGTCGATGAGTTCTGGTGGCTCAACGCGGGGTTTGAGCTTTACGAGCACATTATGATGCACTTGTTCAGCGTGAGTTCTGATCCTTCGGCTTTCCTTCCAATCCACACAGAGCTCAATGAGGTCTTGCGGTCGCCGGGCAAAATCTTGAGCATTTCGAGCATGGATGGCGGAGAGAAAGTCGTCAATTTCTGTGACACTCTCCAGCGCTGCCATTCCTCGAATTTGTAGGTCTGAGAGTGGCAAAAGGGTAACAACCAAAAGGTCTGATCTGGCTACCTCCGAATCGGCATCGCGAGATTCTACGGCCTTACCCATTACAGCCTGCGCGAAACCTTCGGCGCTCGGCGTTACGTCTTGCTCCGGAACCAATTCAAGCGGGAGGTAGCGACTGATTAGCTTTAGATCTACGGGTATCGGGCGAGTAGTGATCACTATTCGTGCCCGAGCCAAATGGCCGCTCAAAGCTTTGCTCAGCTTGTTCAGTGCCGTTTTGAACGACTTTAATGTAAGACGAAGTTCGTCTATCGAATCAAGAAAAAATGTTGCAACATCTGATTGCGATGTAAGCCAGACCTTTAGACGAGACTCTTCTTCAGACGTCAGCAGGTCTTCGAGGGAAGCCATCGCCAGCTCTGACAGCTCCAGATAGAAAGCTGGCTCTCCCCGATCCCACAGGAGCTCTTGTCGAGTCTTGCACTCGTACGTTTTTCCGGCACCGGCCTCCGACACGATCAACACACGCATCGACTCCGAAACCTCGTCCCAAGTGATTGACGGCAGAAACCCGAGGTGATCTCGAACCAACCAAGCCTCAATATCATCCATTCCGGATTCAGGAATGGCGCAGAAGGTTCGCCGAATGGCAGGAGGTGGAGAAGAAGCGAAGGTCATAAGGCAGACGCCGGAGTACGAGGATTTGCTTTTGTAATACTTTTTCCGGCAGGTGTCTCGGATATTGATCTTCACAAGCTCAGGGACGAAGGAATCGCCCATGGCCTGAGGTAGCTTACTGATCCCACTCCGATAATCAGCCAGCGAATCGGTTGATTCGTCTGTTGGTTAACCGGCTCACGCCAGCCCGCATAGTTAGGGGTATGAAGGTGGAGCCCTGCCTGGGTCTAGGCCGGCAGGGCTTGTCTATGCAAGCGACCCATCGAATCACCGATGTCGCAGTCGGCAGGCATGTCGTCACTCCGCTCCTCATCCTACAGGGTGGCGTTGCGACGGAAATAGGTAACTAGTGCGGTACGATGAGCTGCTGAATCGGATACCTCTGCCCGGCCAGCGTGCCACTCAGCTCATCGTTCTCGATCACCAACCGACACGGCTCTCCTCTTCTGGAAAGCCGTGACAGAGAAGAACGCTGCCACTCCATTGCTATCCGTCGACCACACTGCGACAAGCAGGTAGGTTATCAGATGTAACTGAACCCCAACTTACTCGCCAGCGCTCTAGTCCGGTGCCGGCAGCTTTCACAATAGGGTACGAACGTAAGCGCTATCGAATGGTTCGTCGGATGTGCGTGTGAGCAACTCAGGTGAGGACGTTTGTATCCATCTGGACAGCCATAGTAGCACTAGGCTACTTTTCGCTTCTATGGACGCAACCGTTCGCACCTTGTATTCGTAGGGACGCGGTCATGTGCTCTCACGTTGAGAATATGGAACATTAGCAAGGAACAGAATGATACGCATTTCTAGGCCCAAGCAGCCACCATCGTTTCTCACCTCCGATCGCGTGACGTCGCATCGGAAAGAGCTACTGACTTACCTCAGACGCGGTGAATCGGAGAGGCGTGAGCGACGGGATGGCTTAAACGAGGATCTTTTCTTCGATTCAGAATGGCTCTCCGAAATTGGCCGAGCCTTCAAAGGGAAATGTGCTTTTTGCGAGACTAAATTGGATGGTCAAGGCCGCACCCTCCACTTCCGACCGCAACGGTACGTCGACGGAGCTAATGATGGGCAGCTTGACTACTACTTATGGCTCGCATTCGAATGGCGCAACCTTTTCTACGCCTGTTATGCCTGCATCAAAGCCAAGGGCAACCGCTTCCCCGTGGCGGGCGACCGCGCTGACTACCTGGCGACCTTCGATGAGGTTCTCAAACAAGAGGCATCTTTAATTGTCGACCCCACAGCTCAGAATCCGGATAAACATTTTAGATTCTTAGTGGACGGTACCATCGAGTCCATATCCGAGGAGGGGGATGAGACAGTAATCATCTTTTACCTGAACCGGATTGAATTGGTTACTGAGCGACAGCGCGTCATTGCAGACATGCTTGCATACCTTGATGACCCTGTGCAGCTGAGACGGCTGGATTATTTGCTTAACGATGATTCAGCACATCTAGGAGCCGCTCTCCAGGTCTTGAAACGAATCACCAGATATTGGCGGCCAGAATCACCAATACGTGGAAACGGCGAGAGATTCGTACACAATTTGATGTCAGCGATCCGGTTTGCCAGCGACGAGGAGATTCGTAGATTACGACTCGCAACCGAAGCAGAAGTTAGTGGTCGGCTTGTTCAAATTGAGGACACGAGCGCGCCGTTGGCGTTTCGAAGGCAAACAGCCGTAGAACCATTTGTCACGATTCATAGCCACGAGCTTTCTAGGATCCGCATTTCTCGGTTCAAGGCTGTTGAAGAGCTGACTCTCAGATTCCCAACAAGCCGTGCGAAGAAAGCAGGTATGCCTGCGATGATAATTCTCGGTGAAAATTCCATGGGGAAATCTAGCGTGCTCTGCTCTATTGCCCTCGCTTTGATCGGGTATCGCGAAGCCGAAAAACTGAAAAATTATTTCCCAGGCCTAGTCCAAAGCACTGACACCGACACCTTCGATCAACTTGATGATAAGCGGGTATCGGTGAAGGTGGACTTCTTTTTCAAAAAAGCTTCTGCGTGGTTCGAATATGATCCAGTGCACCGTAGCGCAAAGGGAGGCGATGAGCCTGCAGTCATTGTCTTAGGCTACGGAGCCCGGCGTTTTTTCAATACCAATATAAAAGATCGTAGAAGTGGCGCAGCTGCTCGGGTAAGAACACTTTTCGATCCACTGGCTACAATCCCGTATCCAGGGGAATGGCTACGGGCGCAAACGGGGAAGCGTCTGGCGACCATCTCATCTGCGCTTCGGACAATTCTCGCTCTCAATGATGATGACGAACTTATTGTCGAACCAACACGGCTTGCCGTTCGTGCCAACGGCCAAGTGACGTCTATTGACGCTCTGAGTGAAGGCTATCGCTCTGTGTTTGTAATGACTGTCGACATCATTCGGGAGCTGATCGATAATTGGGATCATCTAGAAGAAGCCCAAGCGGTCGTCCTGATTGATGAGCTGGAAACGCATCTCCATCCTCGGTGGAAAATGCAGGTAATGACCTCATTGCGCAGGGTGTTTCCAAAAGTTCAATTTATAGTAACAACTCACGACCCTCTCTGCCTTCGAGGGATGGATGACGGAGAAGTGGTCGTACTCCAGCGCGATATGCAAAACAAAATAGTATCACTGAGTGAGCTGCCTCCCGTTAGCGGAATGACTGCGGAGCAACTGCTCACCTCGGACTATTTTGGGTTGGCCAGCACTACTGATCCGGGTGCAGAAATTGAACTCGCAACGCTAGCAGGAGATGTCGCCCGTCGCTCCGTGGAAACCGGAGAGCTAGAAATCGCGCTATCTGAGTCGACAGTAGATCTTGTCCATAGGCTGACGATTGGGGATTCTCCGACTAGCCAAATTGTGCAGGATGCGCTTATGCAGTATTTGGAAAAACGAGAGGCGCGAAATGGCGAGCTTCGGCCAAGATTGCGCGCAGAAGCAGTAGAAGAAGTACTGACAGCATTGTTGCGCAGGGATGGCTAAGGTATGCGATATGTAGATCGTGGCACTGTCGGAATCCCAGCGTCGCTCGCTACACCTGCAGCGGTTGTGAAGGCGGAGATGGATGCCGCTGTAGTTTTTTATCAGACCTATGTCCCTGGGGCCGCCGGCAGCAAAGCATTCGTCTTTGAGGAGTACAAAGCATTCGACGTACAAAGCACACTGAGGGCGTTGTTCAAAAACAAATGCGCCTACTGTGAGGGGGAGCTGTTGGGCGATGTCGATGTCGAGCATTTTCGCCCTAAAGGGGCGGTAACAGATGATCCCAATCACCCGGGATACTGGTGGCTCGCGCATTCCTGGGACAACCTTCTCGCGTCCTGCGAGCACTGCAACCAATCTCGTCGACAGCATTTGATCACCGAAGAAATAACGGAGGCTGAGTTTCTTAAGCTTCAATCAACGCAAGCCAAAGTGGCGTACGGGAAGCTAAACCAATTTCCTATCGACGGAGCCCGCGCGACCTACTCCGCTCAGGATCTGAATGCTGAGCGTGCGCACCTGATCAATCCAACCGAAGAAGATCCAGACCCTTTCTTCATGTGGTCAGCCAGGGGACATTACAGCATCGTATTGGCCAAACCTGACTACCAGCCAGACCGTACTCGTGCCCTTAGCAACATCAGTGTTTTTGCGCTCAATCGCCTCCGACTCGTTCAAAGCAGAACGAGCAGACTCAACGAGCTGCGATACCACAAGGACAAAATTCTTCGAGCGCTAGAGAAGGACGCTCTCGATCCTGAGGCAGACTACCTACGCGATGCGCTGCGTGAAATCGAGGGCTTGCGGCATCTGCAGGGTGATGAGAAGCCGTATTCAGCCATGGTGACGGCATTCTTCGACGAGCTCAAGGCTGAGCTATTAGCGCATGCGGCATCGACGACTTGATCAGTATTCGATTCAGCGGATCGGCGAAGGCAATGCCCTCTTCAACTATGAGCCAGTGAAATTGAGAGAAACCGTCGAAATTGAGATCCTGATTGGGATAGTACCTGGCGAGTCGCGACCTATCGAAGAGCACATCCAGCTCCGCAGCAGTGAGCACCGCGACCCTAGCATTTCCGAAAGTCATTGGTGGTATCTGCTCAGCCAGGTCGAGCGGGCACAGGTAACGACGGCGTATCGTCTTCTGGGTGAACGCGGCTTCAAGCATGCTCGAGGCGAGGGTTGGGTCAAACGAGCTAGACTGCCTTGACGATGGAGACAAGCACGCCACGCCCAACGATTTCAGCGCATGATCCAAGGCGAATGTGAGCCCGAACGTTACCTTACCTTGCTGATATTTGGCCGCACACGCCTTTCGCAGCTTGTCGAAGGCAGGCTCCTTCCACAGCCCCTCAGGCCCAAGCTGCTGGAGCTCCCATAGCTTCTTTAGAGCATCGAGAATATCCGTATTCATATTGACCTCACTGGGACGTCTTCCTTTGCGTATCGCTATTCTTAACCTTTAAAGCAGCAGCTCTGTGGGGGCTACTCGGGCATCTCGTCCTTCGACCCTGAGACGCCGGAGGAAGGCAATTGAGTTAAGGAGCCCAAGATCTGGAGGGAACCTGATTCAGGAGCTTGATCGAGACAGACTTTCTGAAGCCCTGACCAACAAGCACAAAGATCGTGTCACTGGTTTCAAAGATGCCCCGGCCCTCGTAGCTGGTCGCGTAGCCGGTCTTGATGCGCTCGTTGTTCTCATAGTCTCCGGTGCTGTGAAGCAGCACGCTATGGCTAAACAAGACAATGGGTAAACTTCCTAGGGCAGCCAATGGCTCGGCATCCACATCGAGTACATCAACTATGACCCAAGCAACCGCAGCACAGTATGCTTTGCCCGTTTCTGCGACACGTGTCTTGATGAGCTCGCCTTCCGCTTCGGACGCCCCAGGCAGCGGCTGGCCGTCGAGCGCGATGGCTTCCGCGATATGTAGTAGATGCATCAATCCTCCAATCCTTGTGGTACCTCGTGCCTATAGAGGTGTCCAAAATTCTGTTCCACGGCGCCGGCCGGCTGGATGAGCACATAACAGCTGCCCGTAAACGTATGGGCGAGCAAACACCCATGCTCGCTAGTCAGTTGCATGATGGCTGAGGTCTGTATCAGACCACCCTCCAAGAAGCGCTCGCTCAAATCTCCATGGATCTCACCAGCCAGGCACGCCCCGTGAGGGAACGCCCGCCATAGAAATCCACTGATCCTAGATTTGAAGCTCAGCGATGCAGCTTGAACAAGTTCTCTAGGAACCTCAATGCTGAATGTCATCAGTATGTCCTTCGGCGCCGAGCTCACTCACGATCAGAAAGTGATGCTCCCCGTTGGGAGTACGCATCAGCTGAAATCCCGACTGGGCTTTCACAAGTTCAAGCGTTGGGGTGGCAACGGTCATGCCGTCGAGACTAGCCCCGGATTTGTCCCCATACACGATCGCTGCATATCGCTGCCCTACCCTTGCCGCATCGTATAGGTATGCATCAATGGTTACACCCCAATCCATGGCTTGAGCTCGGATGACCGCACCAGGAACCTCTTGGCTCTGATGCTCGACGGCTTCCTTCTCCGCGACACGCTTATGGGAAAAATTGGTCATCAAATCGAAATCTCAAAAAATGGGTCAAAACCAGTCTGCTCGTTGGGATAACCCCGGGGATTGGAGACCACTCTGCAGCCGCCAAGCTCGACGTCCACAGCTTGGTGGGTATGGCCGAAGACCCACAAATCCGCTTTCTCAATGAGCCTGGGCCAGTCGTTGGTGTAAGCCGCATTCAGATGCCCGTCATGCTTCGTTCCTACAACTACAGGTGATGGGGCGTGGTGAGTGACGACAATCGTTTTGCCTTCAAAAGGCTGCGCAAGCTGCTGGGTCAGCCAGGCCTTGGCGGCATGATTGCGAGTGACAAGGTCATCGGGTCTAAGGCGTCGGTATCCCGCATCAGCCCGGATGTAATTGAAGTCGTTCATCCACTCCCAAGCCATCCTGCTCGCAGCCACTTGGTCGCCCGTTGCGGAAAAGTCCGTCCACGCTGCGGTGCCCAAGATGCGAGTGCCGTTGATGATGATGCTTTGGTTCTCGAGCAGATGGACGTGGGGCTCAGCGGCGTCTCGCATTTTTTGAAGAGTTCGATCGATGTGGCCGTCATAAAATTCGTGGTTGCCGCTGATGTAAGCGACCCTGCACTGGAATGTGTCATTTGCCCACTTCACGCCACGGGCCTTCTTGTCGATGTCTCCCGCGAGAATGACCAGGTCGACGTCGGAGTCGAGCGCCGGCGGATCGAAGCGGTGAAATTCGTTATGCAGGTCTGAGTAGATTCGTAGCTTCATCGGTCGGTCACTTTGGAATTTGCTGTGTATCAATGTGGTTTTCACGTTGCAGGGTGGGAGTAGTTCCACACCTGTTTGACCACCTCGCCGGCACCGTTATGAGCTTTGCTGTTTCCGAATACGCTTGATAGTTCATGTGGCCTTAAACGGCTTGGCTTGCGGGATTCGCGTCCCAATGCCTAGTGGCGTACGCCAGAAAATCGTGGGCTCATTCCGTCAGGTGCCCACTCGCAAACAACGTATGAGCTGCCATTGCTTGTTTCGAAGACGTGGTATCCGTGACTCTCGAACCTTCGACGTAGCGAGGACGTCCGAACGGTCGCTCCATCTCGAAAACGCCCGCGTTGTTCCTGGTAAACCACACCTACCAGGCAGTTGATTTCGTGATCCACGCTCGCGCAGCACATGTAAGCGGTGGCCGAAAATTGAAACTGCACGGCTATAGCACGCTCGACACTCGCGGGAATCGAGGTCGGCTTG
Organism: Pseudomonas graminis; assembly: GCF_002093745.1. GTDB lineage: Bacteria > Pseudomonadota > Gammaproteobacteria > Pseudomonadales > Pseudomonadaceae > Aquipseudomonas. The sequence continues at coordinate 34,366 of NZ_MTSB01000005.1, read as the reverse complement.
ACCTCCGCGGCGGTCTGCAAGCTGTTCAAGGATTTATAGTCTGTAGGCATAGCAATTCACTCGATCTGTCCCAGCGTGATGTCCTGTGTTGATGACCTGTGTTCAATGCACTTCGAAAAAAGGCCTGATAGCACCGTTTTCGAAGTAATGGTGGGCCACCACGAACAATCCGCCCGTGTCCGCCTCACCACCAGGTAACCGTTGCGGTGAAACCGCCTTACGACTGGCGGCGTGTGGGCAGGCAGACCCGGGGGTAAGAGGCTTATGCGATTACAGAAGATCAACCCGGTCATCCGCGGAGGTTGATACAGCGCGCATAAAAGAAACCCCACCACGTCTTCATCTGGTATCGCCGCTTTCGCCTTTTGAATCACCGTTGGTATGTCCGGTCATACTCGAAGCCCCGGACCTTCCACCACGCATTTGAATATTATCGCGCTCTCCCCCGGTCAATTACGCAGAACGAGCAATTGGCGAAGACCAAGGTGACCCTGCCCGTCCTTGCCGTTGGCGGTGGTGGTCATGGTGGGTTTGGTGCCCAACAGCCGGAGAACATCCGCCGCTACGCTACCGACGTTGAAGCGCACGTGTTGCCAGCATGCGGCCACTGGATTCCGGAGGAATGCGCATCAGCACTGAACCCGCTCATCTCATCGTTTCTGGCACGGCCATGAGGGAGGTTGTCGACCAGGTTAATCGGGTTCTGCATGCCCTCTTCCCATCCGCAATCCATGTCGCGTCCAACATCATGTATGGCGCATTTGGCTCAGAGCAATCCAAACCCCATCCGCTTCAGTTCCTCAACCAACTCTTCCCGGCCATGAAGGCTCGACACACTGCGAAGTCTGTTGACCACCTGCTCCGACCACCCGGAAGCCTTCATTCCCTCACGTTGATAGAACGCACCCAGGCGCTCATCATATTCAGCAACTGCTTCTACATCTGCCGCCGCCGAATAGATCTCGTGGTGCAGCACTGCGCTTTGAGGCAGCCGTGGTTTCACCTGCGCTGGTCGTTCCGTAGAGGGATACCCTACGCAGAGGCCGCAAACGGGATAGACCTGGGGAGGTAAGCCAAGCTCCTTGGCCACCCCTTCAATGTCGTTGCGGATGGCCCCTATGTAAACGCTTCCGAGCCCAAGCGACTCCAGCGCCACCACTGCATTTTGAGCCGCCAGCGCGGCGTCGATGGTTCCGAGCAGCAGGCTTTCAAGGTAGGGTATCGCTTCCAGTTCCACCTTTTGCTGCTCAGCCACTCGAGCCACCCGGGAAAGGTCTGCCAGCCAGACGAAAAACAGAGGCGCCTGGCGGATGTAGGCCTGGTTTCCTGCCAATGCCGAGAGACGCGACTTCCGATCGCTATCCTGAACAGCAACAACGCTCCAGACCTGCAGGTTTGACGAGGTTGAGGCTGATTGCGCCGCGGCGATCAGGGTCTCGATGGTGCCTTCGGGCAGCGGCTGATCAGTGAAGGCACGAACGCTGCGATGATCGAGCAATTGATCGATTGTCTCGTTCCATGGTTTGAGCGGCGAGACGTCCGACGTGCCATAGCGGGCGGCCAGTTTCAGCTGGGCGTTGACTGTCATTTGATATCCCCAAATAAAGACCGAGCCTACCAAAACGCCGACAGCGCAGCACGCCTCCCGGGCGAAGTTTCACATACCCTAAGCGCGCTGCAGGCGCTGTCTGGGTGAGCGATCTTCGCCCGGGACCTACTGCGGTGTGATACCCCTCAAACGCAATGAGTACTCAAAGCCCGACCAGCGCTGCCAGCCCGCCAATATCCGTGATCTGGTGGTAGCCAAAAGCGGCATTCGCCGGCTGTTCATGCCCGCGTGCAACGAAAGCTTTGTGTTTGATGTTCATGTCGTGAGCCGACATCAGGTCGTAGCGAAAGCTTGAGGACACATGCAAAACGTCTTCCGGCCCGCAGTTCAGGCTATCGAGCATGAACTCGAACGCAGCCAGGCGTGGCTTGTAGGCTTGAGCCTGTTGGGCGGTGAAGACTTTATGGAACGGTGCGCCGAGCTTTTCGACGTTGGACATGATCTGCTCGTCCATCGCGTTGGAGAAGATCACCAGGGGAATCTTGTCGGCGATTTTTGCCAGCCCAGCCGGTACGTCAGGGTGTGGGCCCCAGGTCGGCACGGCGTCGTAGTAATGCTGGCCTTCATCGCGGTATTCGATACCCCAGCGTTTGCACGTTCGCGCCAAGGCGGTCTTGAGGATCTCGTCATAAGGTCGCCAATCGCCCATCACCTGGTCCAGTCGGTAGGCAGCATAGTCCTTGACGAACTGATCCATCTGCTCGGCAGGGACGCGATCAGCGAACAGCTCACGTGTAAGCGCTGCGGTTTTGAAATTGGTCAACGTGCCATAGCAGTCGAACGTAATGTACTTGGGGCGAAGAAAACTCATGGGTGCGCTCCTTGATGGGCATTAAGATCATTACGGGGCAAACCTGAAACAAGCCAGCTGACAGACTTGGTCAGGCCAATGTTTCGATGAAGCAGACGTCTGTTTTATAACGCGGCAAAGGCGCTCTCCAGCGCATCAAGCAGCCGCCCCGCTTCCCTTTCAGCCCAGATCAATGGAGGGCGAATTTTCAGGATGCTCGCATCGGGTCCTGTGGCGGAAATGAGTACGCGTTTTTCACGCAGATGGTTGACCACGCTCAGGGCCGATTTCATATCAGGCGTTTTGCTCTGCCTATCGGTGACCAATTCCACAGCGAAGTACATACCGGTGCCTCGCACGTCGCCTATCTGCTCATATCGATCAGACAGGTTTTCAAGACCGGCCATGATCAGGCCGCCCACACGATTGGCGTTAAGCATGAGTTGCTCTTGCTGAATGACGTCTAGGGTTGCCTGGGCGGCGGCAATGGCCACGCTATTGCCGCCAAAGGTATTGAAATACCGCATGTCACGTCCAAAGCCGGCCACCACTTCCGGTCTTGCCATCAGCCCCGCGACGGGATAGCCATTACCCATAGGCTTGCCCATGGTGATAATGTCCGGAGCAACACCATGACGCTGATGGCCCCAGAAATGCGTGCCGCTGCGGCCAAAACCTGACTGAACCTCGTCGGCAATGAACAAGCCGCCGGCCTTGTGGACCACCTCGGCAATCGGCCCGAACACGTCGACCGGCTCACAGAACAGTCCGTCGGACGAAAACAGGCAATCTGCAATGAACGCTGCCAGGCCACCGCCATGGCGCTGAATATCCTTGATCTGTGCAGCGACCTGGTCTGCCATGTAGCGTCCCAGTGATTCACGCGGTATTCGATAAGAGTCCGGAGCCGGCACCCGGCGAACATAGGGGTCCAGCGTGGCATTGATGCCGAGCGAGGGTGAAAAGGCCGCGACGGTTGCCGAGTTTCCGTGATACGCCTCGGAAGTCACAATGACACCGGTTTTGCCGGTGTGATGACGCGCAATGCGGATGGCCAGGTCATTGGCTTCCGAACCGCTGCAGGTGAACATCATCTGACCGTCAGCAGCCATTTCGCCGTCGGTTGTCGCGCGCAGCTGTTCGGCATAATTCAGAATCCCGTCCTGCATATACCGGGTGTGGCTGCACAGCGTATTCATTTGCTCAGTGATTGCATTCACAACCCGCGGATGACAATGCCCCACTGACACCACATTGTTATAAGCATCCAGGTATTCATTCCCGGCTTTGTCGTACAGATAAGCGCCCTTGGCACGGACAACGCCCACCGGCTCGTTGTAGAACAACCGATACCCAGGCCCCAGAAGATCGACCCGGCGTCGAATATGCTCGCGCGTGGATTCGTCCAGATGATCGATATTGGCAGGGTTAAAGCCATTGGGCATGTCGCCGCGAACAGCCTCGATTTTTGAGTGCTTCATTTAACGCTCCTTTAATAAGGACGAATCATTCTGCGAAGGGCATCAGAAGTTCTGACATGTGTGACGGTGATCGGCTAAGCATCCAGTCGAGCTGCCCCCATCCTGGTGCGGCATTCCTTGAGATGTAGGCACTGTTATGCGGAAAGAGCTGCGAGCGCCACGTGGTAATCAACGCCCTCGTAGTCAAGCGCGCCATGGCAAGGTGCGGGATGAGAGCCAGCTCTTCGGTGGTCAGGTCGGCAGCACGCAGATACCCCCTGAGCACATCTTTTGCCGGAGCGAAAATATCGGTCTCGCTTTCAGCCCCCACTGTGCCCAGCTGGTTCATCATGGCGGTGGACACATCAATGGCGATGGCCGTCTTGACGGTATCGCCGAAGTCAATGACGCCGCTGACAACCTGCGGATTGTGTGTGTCGACCACAATGTTTGACGTATTGAAGTCGTTGTGCAGAACCTGTTTCCTGCAGCCGTCGATCAAGCCTTCAATGGCAAAAAAACGCTCAAGTGCCCTTTCCAGCAGCGTACGGCGCATTGGGTCAGTCACACACGCGATCAACGGTTCAAGCGTCCTCAGGTTTTGCACGTCCCAGCACACCTTGCGCGACTCTCCTGGATGGGAAAAGTCAGCGGTGGCGAGCCTCAGACGGGCGAGTAACTCTCCGATGTGTTCGCGCCCCACCGAGTTCACGCTGGCTTTATCCAGCGGGGTGCCTGGCAGGAAACTTATCAGCCGCGCTTGCCTTGATTCCCCATGACTGGTTTCGATTCGAGTCAGGTACTCACCGTCCAGCGCTTTATAGGCTCTGGGAATCGGAAGCTGTGGCGATGTGCGCTCGATGTGCCGCATGACTTCGATTTGCAGGGAAAGCTCCACGGGAGCTTCTTGCGGGTTGGCGATTTTGAGCACATACGACTGGCCATTCGAGCTGTCGCATCGAAACGTATCGTCTTTTTCCGTCGCAAACCGTGTCAGGTCAGCGTCGACCCCGAATTGCTCTTGCAGAATCCGCGCACCTTCCTCCAGTGAAACTGAAGTGAAAGAGGCCGCCAAATCTCCCTGCAGCACCCCGAGCTCTTCACTGAGCCGGTGTTCTTGATTCACACGCATCGTAGAGCTCCTGGCTTTGGGCAGCTTGTGCATCACCCGCCTTTGGTCGACAAATATTGTGCTACAACTTTTAATATTGGAAGGGGATCCTTGTGTGTTTTTTGAGTTTTCTCAATATTTAAATTTAACTATTTGTTTTTAATCAATATTTAATTTTTCTGTTTTTACTCTTTGGATAAAATTGTTGCACAATCTTTTAGTGGCGACGCTTCACTGCTGGTGTCATCACGCACAGCTGTATTAGAATCACGTCTCCGCTGAGTGCCCCAGGTCCTGAATGAAATGACGTTTCCCAGCACGAACATTGAGCCCCATCCCGTCAGGCTTTCGGCGGTCGAGGTGCTGGCTGAAAAGCTGAAGCTCAGGATCCTGAATGGCGATTTCGAGCCGGGTGAGTTCCTGCGCGACGTCAAAATGGCCGACGAATACGAGGTTGCACGCAACACGTTCCGCAGTGCTGCGCAGCTGCTTGTTTCGTTGGGTTTGCTGGTGAAGGTGCCGCATCGAGGGTTTTGCATTCCCGAGTTCGGGCCGGACGACATCGTGGACATCGCCAGATTGCGAGGGGTACTGGAAACCGAGGCCGTGCGCTTGATCATTCTGGGGGGTGTCGTTCCTCCCGAGGCATTGAGCGCTGTGGAAAAACTGCGCAATGCCCCTGACGATGCGCCTGTTTCAGACATTGTGGTTGCCGACGGTGACTTCCATCGCGCAATTATCCGTGCCAGCGGCAGTCCGCGTTTGCAGCGAAGCTATGCCATGCTGGAAAGCGAAATCGAGTTGCTGCTGGTGCTGCAGCAACCCTGTTATGAAGACCCCAAGGATATCGTTGTCGACCATGAGCACTTGATAGAGTGCTTGCGCAGCCGGGATTTCGAAACGGCTCGGGCTGCGTTTGTCGAACACTGGGAAGATTTGAGTACAAAGCTCTTACGTGCGAACTTCGAGAGGCGGCGATGATCACCGTCTCGATTCTGAAATGGCAGTCTTCGGCGCCCTCTCCCGCTGGAGCTTGATGTGAAGGCGACCCTCCCTTAAAGCTCTGAAGGTTGGTTGTGATAACCTCGGCGCAAAAAAGACTTGGGGGTTGAGATGGTCCGTCTATTCCAGGCTATAACCTTTACCAGCGTCATGATGATCGTCGCCTTACCGGCCCACGCGCATATCACGCGGCTTGAGATCCTGCGGACCGAGCCCGCCTTCGATGGTGTGAGTTTCGGTAATACCGGTGCCTATGAGCGTGTCTTCGCGCGTGCTTATGGAGAGCTGGATCCGGAAAAGGCCGCCAACAGCATCATCCAGGACCTTGAGCTCGCACCGCGTAACGCAAACGGGATGGTCGAATACACGACTGATATCGCAATCTTGCGTCCCGCTGACGTGGCAAAGGCGAATAACATCCTGCTGTTCGACGTGCCCAATCGGGGCAGCAAGCGCGCGATGTCGTTGTTTAACGCTGACATGCAAGGTAAACCTGGCGCGCTTAACAATTTCGAAGTCGCCGGGGACGGTTTTCTGCAACGGCTCGGTACAACGCTGATCTCGTTTGCCTGGCAGGGGGACGTTGCCCCTGGCGACAATCGTATGATCGTGCAGCTGCCGATCGCAATCAATAAGGACGGTTCGCCGGTGACAGGCGTGGTGCGGAGCGAGTTGACCACCTTGTCGCCGACTACCAGGCTTGGCCTGTCCGCTGGATGGTTTACTTCCACGCCTCCTCACACGACCTACAAACCTGTCGAAACCGACAATACCAAGGTGCTTGCGGACGGTTTCCGTCCCACCCTGACGGTGCGGCCGCGCGCGAATGCACCTCGGCAGGAAATACCTGCGAACGACTGGCGTTTCGGTGACTGTGACACGCCCAATGAAACCCAGATATGTCTGCCGTCCGGCTTTCAACCCGGAAAACTCTACGAACTGATTTATCGCGCCAGAGACCCGATGGTCATGGGAATCGGCTTCGCGATTGCGCGGGACGTCGGCGCGTTTTTCCAGCACGCTGCGCACGACGATACAGGGGTTTCCAACCCTGTAGTTCATGGGCCTGAGGTCAAATCAATCATCACCGGCTCTTCGCAAGCCGGGCGTTTTATTCGCAGCATGATCGCGCTGGGGTTCAACCGTAGTGAGGAGGGACATCAGGTTTATGATGGCGCGATGCCACATATTGGCGGCGGCCTGATGCCGCTCAACATTCGCTTCGCTCAGCCCGGTCGTGCCTGGGGCCAGCAGGTTGACCATGACTACCCGGCGTACGATTTTCCGTTTACCTATGGTCGCGAAACAGATCCGATCACCGGACGCTCGCAGGGGCTGCTTGATCGCTGCGACGCCAGTAGCACCTGCCCGCTTATATTTCATATGGCGACGGCCCTCGAACTCTGGGAGGGGCGCCAGTCGCTCGGACTTACCGACCCACTGGGCTTGCGCGATGCTGATGAGCCGAAAAACGTACGGACATTTATCATGGCGAGTACGCAGCACGCGCCGCCGCCTTTGCCATTACCCGTCACTCCTGTGTTTGGATTGTGCCAGGTTCAATCGAACCCGAACCCCCATACCTGGACGATGCGTGCCGCACTCACCGACCTCATTAGCTGGGTCCGCGACGACGTCGCCCCGCCCGCTTCGCTAAAGCCGTCGGTGGCGGATGGCACGCTCGTGCCGGCGGATCAAGTACGTTTTCCTCTGATTCCTGCGACGAATTATGCCGGTGTCTCGCGGCCAGAGCTGCGTTATACCGGCGCCGTCAATAGCCTCCACGTGCTTGATTTCGGCCCGCGTTTCCGCCCGGAGGACAGTTCCGGGATACTCACACGCGAACCACCGCAAGCAGGCGTCGGCAGCTACAACCTTTTAGTCCCGCAAGTCGACGCAGACGGCATCGATATTGGCGGCGTGCGCAATGTGTACCTGGGCGCCCCTATTGGCACCTATACCGGCTGGAACACTTTCCGGCCCGAGCTGTTCGATGGTGGGTTTTGTAACTTTCAGGGCAGCTTCATTCCGTTCGCCGCGACCAAGGCTGAACGAATTGATGCTGGAGACCCTCGAGCGTCCCTTGAAGAGCGCTACCCGACCAAAGACGCTTATGTCGAGGCCGTGCGCGCAGCGGCAGACGCGCTGGTCAGCGCGCGGATGTTGCTGCCTGAAGACCGTGCTCGTCTGGTCATGGAAGCGGAGGAGAAAGTCCTGCGCAACGGGCCTTAGCAGGCGTGCATTCCGAGGTCTTTCGTTTGTCCTCTCGATGAACTGTCCACCTGAACAATGGACTTTTTCATCGCGCAGACGTCCAACCTTCGATAGCCACTGCCTCTACGTACCCGGACTGCTTCACTCAAGGACCACACATGACCTTCTACATCTTTCTTCTGGCGTGCTGCGCCGCCGCCGCCACTGGCATCATCTTCAAACCGGGGGCTTGGTACAAAGCGCTTAAAAAACCCGGTTTCACGCCACCTGACTGGGCGTTTCCGGTAGTGTGGACGACGATCTACCTGCTCCTTGCCTGGGCCGGGTATCGCATGACCCTGCTCCCTGGCAATGAGACCGTGCTGGCTCTTTGGGCAGCACAAATTGCACTGAACACATTGTGGACGCCCGTGTTTTTTGGAGCGAACCGCATTGTCACTGCGATGGCAGTGCTTGTTGTGCTCTGGATTGTCGTGGCCGCAATGGTCGTGATGGCCTTGCAGATGGACATCGTGACAGGGCTGATTCTATTCCCTTACCTGGTGTGGCTCTCGGTGGCCGCTGCACTGAACTTCTATATTCTGCGTCACAATAAATGACGCAGACCCTGAGAACCCTGCCAAGGTAGATCATCCGGCTGGCCGATCCGTACAGCGACGCCTGTGTACGAACGGCCATCCGAGAAAGTGGATCTACCTGCACCTTCTCGATTCAGACAGCATCAAACGCTAGAGCGCATAACGCCGGCAATGCTCCAGGTAGCTCTGCTCGTGACTGCCTACCAGTTGTACAACGCTCGACCATAACCACGAAGGCGCGTCCAGTGTCCGTGATCGATTGGTTTGCAAGTCTCGGATCCACGCTGTGCGTGTCGCCAGATCCATCTGTCTGGCGTGAGCAATGCCAACCACTTTCGCGAGGTAGGCCGCTGCTTGCATGGCTTCAGGCTGAGTGAGCTCATCCAGTTCCAGTTTCATGTCTTGAGGAAGCAGCTCACGTATGAAGAACGAGTGGTCCAGCATCCGTGCGGCAACCATTCTGCTCCCCAGGCCCGGCGAAAGGTGCCTGGCGCCCTCCACCACCCGCTTGCCGTTGTCTCTGGGCATGCGCGCCCTGGCCGTTCGCGGAGCTGCTGCCGCGACTGCTTCCTTGATATCGAGAAGACAGAATTCTTGATCATCTTCATCGCCAACGCCCATCAACACCGCGTAGCGAAGCAGCCCCAGAGAACTGCATCCCTTTACCCAATAAGCAGAGTCGATCAGTTGCACTCGATCATCTGTGGAGCGGCCTTTGAGCGATGTCACCAAGGCATGAATCTCTGGCGTGGCACAGAGTGTTTTGAGCGCATCGCGTTCAGCACGAGACAGCGCCCAGAAATGTTTACCCAGCGGGATGCTCGGTCGCATGTCTTCAATTCGCTCTTGGGCAAGATGCTTCCAGGTGCGCTGTACCGCACTGCGCATACCGGCTTTCACGTGTGCAGGGCGTTCGGGCTCTTCATCGCGCTTGTGCATGAAAGCCTGCTCATAGCCCTGCATCATCTCTTCGAGCATCCGCGCGGTTGTGACCCCAGGCAGATCCGAGCCCCGGGCAGCCGTGGCCAGCGATAATCCAAGCCTGACCAGGTCGTGCGCAGGATTGCCGATCACCGATTGATCCAGGTCGCGGATATGGATGTCGATACGGCCTTTCAAATCCCCGGTTGGCCCCAGATTACCGGCATGGCAATCCCCGCAGATCCATACCGGCGGACCGCTGGGCAGGCGCCTGCCGGACTGACTGTGAAGCCACTCGTAGAATTGAGCGGTATTGCCTCGAACGAACGCGTGCGCAGAGCGGGCCATCTTCAGATTGCGCAGGTGGGTCAAGGAGGGAAGCCGTGCATTGGGTCGAGGCGTTTTCATCGGAAAACCTTGAGGAGACATACCCCATTGACCCGCGTCGCCGGATGAATGTTTCAGGATATTTCAAATTTATTGCGTCAGCTCTTCCCGGCATAAAGAGCCATGTTACCTGCGAAGGACATCAACCCTCTTTGCTACTTCCTGCCGCCTCCCCGATCACAACCTTGTCCCCCGCCTTCAGCCCTGAAAGCACCTCGACCCGGACCTGATTATTGATACCGACACCCACCTGTTCGGTTGTGACCTCATTACCCTCCCCCAGCACCCGCACACTGTAGCGTCCGTCCTTGCTCCGCTCACCCAGCGCCGAGACAGGAATCGTCAGCACACCCTCTTTCGCTTCGAGCACGATTCTGACGTTGGCGGTCATGTTGATGTAGAACCGGCCATCAGGGTTGGGAACATCGAAAAGAGCGTTATAAAAGACGGCCTTGTTTTTGCCTGACCCACTGGATTGGCTTGCTGCATCCAGAGGGCCTGGCTCTATGGACCGCAAAGTAGCGGTTTGGCGTGTGTCCGGGGCTCCCGAAATAGTGAAGTACACCGGAAGACCGGGTTTTATCTTCACTACATCTGCCTCGGACACCTGTGCTTTGATGGTCATGGTGTCGATTTGGGCCATCTTCAGAATGACCGGGGCCAGTTGCTCGGCGATAACGGTCTGGCCTTCTTGAGTGACGATGGCAAGTATCCGGCCATCCATTGGCGCGAGGATGCGTGTGTAATCGAGATTGATCTGCGCGGTTTTTTCTTTGATCCGGGCCGTGTGTAATTGTGCGGAAAGCGAAGTGAGGTTGGCGCGCTCGGCCTCGTATTCAAATCGCGCTTTGTCTTGATCTTCTTTGGAGACGGCGACCGTTGATTCGAGCGCTTGATACCGGCGGTAGGTCGACTCGGCAAGCTTCAGTTTATGAAGCGTTGCATCCCTTTCAGCGGCAAGTTGCTCGCTTTTGACGCCGGCCTGGCGCAGTGCGTTTTTCGCCGGCAGCGGATCGATCTCGGCCAACAGCTGATCTTTTCGGACCTTGTCGCCGGGAGCGACTTTCAACGATTGCAACTGCCCCGACACCTGAGCACCCACGTCGACCTGATGACTTCCTTGAAAAACGCCCTGCGCTTGCACGGCGTATTCAATGTTCGTGGCTTCAACCGCGGCGGAGAGAAAAGCAGGCTCGTCTTCGCCACTGATGCCTTTATAGAAGGCATAGCCGGCCAGCGAGACCAGCAGGTCGATGAATATCATCCTCAAGATGATTTTGCGGTAATTCAAATTTCTGAAAAATCGGAAGATCTTCACCGTACATCCCGTTCAGCATTCGGTCCGGATCCTGGGCGGATCAAGTTTGCGGCGTTGGAATAAAGGGCGTACATGAGCGTCTGCACCTCGCTGCCAGGACTTTATTTTCCAGCAGGACCCAGCCTGCTGCCTTGTGCCAATGGAAGCATCCGGGCGAGCGGGCGTCTGTCCCCGCATTCGGGGACATTGTCCCGGAGGCCTTGCCAGGCGGGCGTTCTCGAACTTGTGAGGGGGTGGAACATGCGTTTGAAAGTTGCATCCCGTTCTGTAGAGGGACGCTTGTCCCCGATTTCCCTTACAGACTAGGAATGATCGCTATGTGTAAATTCTCTAATACGTTAGTAATATTGTCCTACAATCGGACATTATGCTCACTGCTTAACGTCGAGAGGGCTGCCCTTTATGTGAGGTCGCTTTTGGATCATTTGGAGACTATTGCCATGGGGGCGAATGTGTGATGAAAGCCAATTTACGAATGACGGGGAATCAGTCAGCGTATTTTCTGGAGCTGGGGAGGTTGATCTCAAGTGTGGGCGATGCAAGGTTCGCTTCGAATATGTATCAGATGATCGCGGCCACCGTGCCCATTGATTTTCTGGACCTGAGTGAGTGGACGATTGATGAGCATGAAGGAAGCATCATCAGCATTCAGCCCCTTGGGCGAGAGACCTCAGAGCAAAAGCCGGCGACGTCGCCCGTCTCGCAGGACAACGAGATGCTGCTCGCCCGGATGGTCAATGTTGATGACTTTCTGCTGATTCACTTAAAGCCGCCGTTTAGCGGCACCCCGGTCAGCAACTGCTCGGCCGTGACTTATCAGTGCAACCTGGTGTCGCGCAAGTCGAATAGACGCTGTGTCATTTCCCTGCACCGCCAGCATCCCCAGCGTGACTTTTCGCTGCACGAATTATCATTTCTGAAGAATTTCTCAGAGGCTTTGTTGCCGCTGCTGGAGCGACATGCCCAGGCAACGCGGACCTTGTGTACCGCACACGCCGACAACGATGCCGTTACCCAGGGCGGTCAGCAGCTTCAACGGGAGTTCAACGAAAAGCTGAGCCATTCGGAGGTCAGGTTGTCGCTGCGCGAAAAGGAAATCTGCCTGGGCTTGCTTGCCGGGGCAACCGTTCCGGAACTTGCCGACAAGCTTCACGTTAAAAACAGCTCCATCGAAACCTACCTGAAGCGCGCCGCCGCCAAACTGGGCGTCAAAGGGCGGCACGGTCTGGTCAAGTGGATGACAGGTGTGACTCAAACGGCTTGAGCTTTGGCTGCACGACCTTAAAGGCATCTTATATGAAGTATCTTGTGCTAGGCGCAATGGCGACATCACTGCTCAGTGGCTGTTCGCTTATTCCTGACTATGAGCGGCCTCCCTCCCCGGTAGCTTCCGGCTACCCGACCGGATCAGCCTATGCGCCGATGACCACCGCCGATAAGGCGACAGAACTGCCGGGCTGGCGAAGTTTCTTTCGGGACTCGGTTCTGGCCCGGGTGATCGAGCAATCCCTTTCGAACAATCGTGACCTGAGGGTCGCGGTACTCAACATACAAGCCTATCAAGCGCAGTACCGCATCCAGCGCAGTGACCTGTTTCCTGCGGTGTCGGTCAGTGGCTCGGGCAGTCGGCAAAGTCTGCCCACCGATGTGTCATTGCTTGATGAGCGCGCGATCAGCAGCACCTATTCAGTATCGTTGGGCATCAGTGCTTACGAGCTGGATCTTTTCGGTCGAAATCGCAGCCTCGCTCAAGAAGACCTGGAGACGTATCTTTCCAGCGAACAGGCCCGGCGCAGTACGCACCTGAGTCTGGTGGCCAATGTGGCGACGGCGTACCTGACCTGGCGTGCAGATCAGGAGCAGCTCAAGCTGACGCTTGATACGCTGAAAGCCTATGAGCAAAGCCTGAAATTGACCTCGCTGCAAAACTCGTCTGGCACAGCCTCTGCGCTGGCCGTGAGTCAGGCGCGTACCTCGGTTGAAAGTGCCCGGGCCAACGCGGCTCATTTTGAGCGGCTGGTCGCTCAGGACCTGAACGCCCTCACATTGCTGGTGGGCGCCGATGTTTCGGAAAACCTGCCGGCCACCGCCCTCAGTGAAGAGCTGCTGGGAGGCGTGCCTGCCGGGTTGCCTTCTGAACTGCTGCAGCGCCGTCCGGATATTCTGGAAGCCGAGCACCTGCTGAAAGCCGCCAATGCCAATATCGGAGCGGCTCGTGCCGCTTTTTTTCCGAGCATCAGTCTGACGGCAAGCGCAGGTACGTCGAGCACCGAGCTGTCCGGCCTGTTCAAGGCCGGTTCGGGCGGATGGCTTTTCGAACCACAGATCAATATCCCGATTTTCAACGCAGGTAACCTGCGAGCCAGTCTGGATTACTCAAAAATCCAGAAAGACATTCGCATCGCGCAATACGAAAAAAGCATACAGACCGCTTTCAAAGAGGTCGCCGATGGTCTGGCGGCCAGGCAGACGTACAGGCAGCAACTCATTGCGCAACGTGACTCATTGAAAGCCAACGAAGATTACTATCGACTGGCAGAGGCACGTTACCGGAACGGTCTGGACAGCAGCCTCACGCTGCTGGACGCCCAGCGCTCACTCTTTACTGCTCAGAGCAGCCTCATCGCTGATCGCCTCGCCCAACTGACGGCTGAGGTCAATCTGTACAAAGCGCTCGGCGGAGGCTGGACCGAGCTCACCCCTTCTCTCTCGCACCAGGCCGTTCGGCCCTCGAACGGCTAAACCAACCGAGACATCGGTTGTGCAGGGATAGAATTAAACAATAGACGCCATAGCAAAAGATGATCGAAGAATAAAAAATTGAGCATACACTAACAAACAAGAAACCCGTGCTCCGTTACTTGTGTGTACTGCCGTACCAATTTAGTTGTCATGTTTTTGAAACCTGGCCGTGTGAAGATCAGGCCGTCGCGAAAATCGCGGTGTGAGCAAGCGCTCTACTAGTGGAATCTGGCAGGGAGATTAGCGTTCGGATCCTGGGTTATGTTGGTGACTGCCGGTCACACAGCAGCGTTGATTAGTCACCGGTTTCTGTCACTCATATGGTCACCTTAATATAAACACGCTCGCGCTTTAAACGTGAACTCTGTACAGCCAGCGACGTGTTCGGATGCACCAACGACAGGGATATTGATAAGGTCCATGCCTCATGCCTATGCTCTTGAATGATATCGAAAAGCCTCTTAATCCCTCGGCGCGTCCTGGCGACTGGCCAGCGGCCTGTGGGTGTTGATTCAGTCATTCGGGAATAGATGAACGCCGCTCCTGAGTGCCCGCTTAACGCCAGACTCGATAACTGTTGAGGGTGGACGCGTACCGAGTGTGCTTAATCTACTTGTTTCACGTGACACCGTGACCCGTTCAATGTTGAATGTTTTTCGGGACCGCGAGTGTCCAACTTTTAATCTCTTGTTCAGGGGGGTGAAAGTCATATTAATGTCGACATGTAATCTGTGCAGCCGCAGGGTTGGGAAAAAACCCATGCGCCCATTAATTAAGTTGCTGAACCATTGCGGTGCCTGGCTTTACTTCAGCGTGTCTCTTTCATAAAACGAAAAAGGAATTCCGATGAACGTACAACAACTTTTTCCGCACCTTGGCAAGGTCATCTCTGGTATTGGAAGCCGCCAGTTCGCCCGTCTGCTTCACGAAATGATAACCGCCTCACTGCCCGTGGATGCCACGCATGTCATTCAGGGCCTTACGCGATCCGCCGGTGAACCCACCGGCCTTTCCTCGAATGGCTCGCTCGCCAAAAACCTTCATCCGTCGGTGACGTCAGGCATCGACATCCGACGTCTTGAGCCCATTCTGCTGAGCCCTACCGAGCTGGCAGATACCCGAGTCGATAAATCCATCAGGTTCGAGTCGCCGGCCTACAACTCGCAGAAGCATCCGAACCAGATCCACTCTCACGCCGCACCGCCTCAGGTCCACCTTGCTGATCCGGGGAAAGGGCATTACGTACTCTCGGTGTATCGATCACCTTCCGCCAAAGCATTCACTCCCCAGGAACGCGCTCAACTCAAGGATTTGTCCTGGGTGGTGCTGCCCATCGTCAAGCAACATATTGCGACCGTCACCCCTACCCTCGTTTCCTCCCGGCCCGCGCCGGTCTCCAGTGGCTCGGAAGACCGTGATGCGATGGAAGGTCTGCGTCAGCGGTTTCTCGGCCGCCTGGATGCATCAGGGCTGAGCCTGTCTCTGCGCGAAACCGAAGTCTGCGTCGGCCTGCTGGCCGGTCTTACGGTGCCCCAGCTGGCGGAAAGGCTGGCGTTGAAGGTCAGCACGGTCGAGAGCTACTTCAAACGCGCGGCAGTAAAAATGGGGATCGGTGGTCGCAGTGCGCTGCTCCGCTGGTTGCATGCAGCCCACAGAGTGCAACGTCCGATGGAGGTGTTTCAGAAGGCCGTCTGAGCAGACGCCTGTTTTCATTTTTTAACGCTTGACAGACTCTTCTATTATGCAGCGGCACCGGTGTCTGGGCCGATTGTTACTGGGCTCGATCCGCGACCGCTGCACCATCCGGCACTCGCCACCTCTCATCAATGCACTGTTCGTCCCGTTCGGGGGCGCGGAGCATTCTCGTCCATCAGGTTCAGGTTTTTTCCGTGGGCTTCAATGCAAAACCGCCGGCCCGAGGGCCAGCGGTCAAGAGCGCGTTCAGAGGAATGTGCGGCGCCAGGTTGTATCAGTCCCGGGCCAGCGCATCGATAGGGTTGAGCCGTGCAGCATTACGGGCGGGTACAAAGCCGAACACGATGCCGATCAGGGTCGAGCAGACAAACGCGGTAATGATCGAGCCCATCGAAAACACCATCTGCCATTCCTTGACCAGCAGCGAGAAGATGTAGCCGATGGCAAAGGACAGGCCGATCCCGATCAGGCCTCCCAGCAGACAGACCATCACCGCCTCGACCAGAAACTGCTGCCGAATGTCGGACGGTCGTGCGCCTACCGCCATACGGATACCGATTTCCCGCGTTCGCTCGGTGACGGAGACGAGCATGATGTTCATCACGCCGATGCCGCCCACTACCAGGGAAATGACCGCGATCAATGACAGCAGCAGCGCCAGCGACTGGCTGGTCTTCTGGACGGTCTGCATGATGCTGTCCAGGTTGTAAGTAAAGAAGTCCTTGGTGCCGTGGCGCTTCTCGATCAGTTTCGTGACGTTCTCTTCCACCAGCTTGCTGGGTTGGCCATCTTTCACGCGCACCGTGATGCTGTCCAGGTAACGCTGGCCCAGCAATCGGCCCGACGCTGTTTCATAAGGCATCCAGACGTTGAGGTTCTTGCTGGTATTGAACACGCTTTTCTTGTCTTCGGTGACGCCAATCACCGTACACGGCAGGTTATCGACCAGAATGACCTGGCCCAGCGGGTTGACGTTCGGTCCGAACAACCGGGTGCGGGTATTGTGGTCAATGACCACGACTTGCGCCTGCCTGACGCTGTCTTCCTTGCTGAAGCCCACGCCCTCGCCCATCTTGATGCCGCGTACCCGGAAGTAATTGTCCCCCACGCCGTTGACGGTGGCGGTCACGTCCAGGTTGCGGTAACGCAGCAGCAGGTTGCGCCCGACATTCGGCGTGGCGCTGTCGATGTAGTATTGATCCCCCAGCGCAGCGACATCGCCCAGCGACAGTGTTTCGATTGCCGCAGAACGGCTGTCGCCCCAGTCGGTGCCTGGAAACACCTCGATGGTCGTGCTGCCGATGGCGGCAATATCGTTGAGCACATAACGCTTGGCGCCTTCCCCCACCGCCACGATCGAAACCACCGAGGTGATGCCGATCACAATCCCCAGCATGGTCAGCAGCGTGCGCATTCGGTGTGATATCAGCGCGACCCAGGCCATGGTGAAGGCTTCGCGGAACAGTTCGAAGCTGGCCACCAGACGGTTACCCTGTGGCTTCTTCACCGGCAAGGCACTTTGCTTTTCGACCTCCATCGAGGGGCGTGCGGGGTTGACGCGATCATTGATGATCTTGCCATCGGAGATTTCAATGACACGTTCCGCATAGGCCGCGACTTTTTCATCGTGGGTAACCAGAATCACGGTCCGCCCGGCGGCATTGAGCTCCAGCAGGATCTTCATCACCTCCCGGCCGCTGGCGGTATCCAGTGCGCCGGTCGGTTCATCGGCAAGAATGATCTCACCACCGTTCATTAACGCGCGTGCGATGCTGACCCGCTGTTGCTGCCCGCCGGACAGCTGATTGGGGCGGTTGCTCAGGTGATCGCTCAGTCCTAGACGGGACAGCAGCTCCTTTGCACGATCTGTGCGCTCGGTCTCGCCGACGCCGGCATAAATAGCGGGCATTTCCACGTTACTGACGGCGCTCAGGTGGCTCAGCAGGTGATAGCGCTGGAAGATGAAGCCAAAGTGGTCGCGGCGCAACGCGGCCAGTTCATGGTCGGCCAATGCGTGCGTTTCACGGCCACTGACTTTGTAACTGCCCTCATCGGCCTGATCGAGACAACCCAGCACGTTCATCAATGTCGACTTGCCCGAGCCTGAAGCCCCGATGATCGCCACCAGTTCACCGGAGTTGATCGTCAGATTGATGTCATTGAGCGCCAGAAAATCCTTGTCGCCGGCGCTGAAGCGTCGAGTGATGCCTTGCAGTTCCAATAGCGGTTGAGTGGTCGTCATGCCCCCGCTCCCGTCGTGGTGGCGGCGGTTGCAGTCGACGGTTCGCCGATGACCACTTGATCGCCTTCCTGCAGGCCATCGTCGATCTGCACACGGACGTTGTTATTGATGCCGGTCTTCACCTGACGAACCTGGGCTTTCCCTTCGGCATCCAGCACGCGAACCGCAAAACGGCCTTCGTTGTCCTTGTCGCCCAACGCCGCGACCGGCACCGTCAGCACGTCCTTGGCCTTGGACAGCACGATGCGCACCTGCGCCGTCATCGAGATCCGCAGCTTGTGGTCCGGATTGGGAACTTCGAACAGGGCGTTGTAGAACACCGCCGTGTTCTGGCGACTGGCATTGTTGGCCTGTGTCTCCAGAAAGTTCTGTGGTGCAGGCTCGATGCCGCGCAACTGGGCGTAATAGCGATGATCGGCTTCACCCAGAATCGTGAAATAGACTTCCTGGCCTTGCTTGATATGAATGACGTCGGCTTCGGAGACCTGCGCCTTGACGGTCATGGTGTCCAGGTCAGCCAGCTTGAGCAGAACCGGTGCCAGTTGCTGAGCGATGACCGTCTGGCCTTCCTGAGTAACGATCCCGACCACCGCCCCGTCGATGGGCGCGACAATGCGCGTGTAGCCCAGATTGACCCGTGCCGTCTCGACCTGAATGCGCGCGTCTTTCAACTGCGCATTCAGAGAGCGAAGATTGGCCGCCTCGACCTGATAGTCCGATTCGGCGGTCTCGAAATCCTGTTTCGAGACGGCATCGTCCGGACGCAATTTGACGGCCCTTTCATAAGTGGCCTTGGCCTTGGCGAGCTGGGCGGCGGTGGCCTGCTTCTTGGCGATCAGGTCTTCTTCGTTGACTTCGGCCTGGCGCAGCGAGTTCTGCAGAACGACCGGGTCGATTTCTGCCAGCCACTGACCTTTCTTGACCTGATCACCCAGTTTGACCTTGAGCGACTTCAACTGACCGGACACCTGGGCGCCGACATCGACCTGTTTGACCCCCTGCAGAATGCCTGTGGCCAGGACCGAGTTTTCGATGTCGCCGCGCTCGGCCTTGGCCGTCAGGTATTGCGGTGGAGCGTCCTCGGAACGCGTGCTGGCGTAGACCAGCCCGACAAGAGTCAGCAGACCCAGGACGATGACGGTTTTGCGAAATTTGAACTTTGGCATAAAGAACCACAAATAGGTTTAGGACAAACCCGGCTGGCCGGCAGCCGGGACAAGGTTAAAGCGGCTATACATCCATCCCTTTGTTACTGAGGGACCGAGTCATGGCTGACTTCCCTGCCTTCTGCCGCCAGTCCTTCGCGCCACCATTGCGCCAGGCGTCGTACGTTGGGTTCCTTGAGGATCGTGAAATGATTGCCTGGGCCATACCAGACGCTCAGGTTGGGTACCCGTGCCTTCCAGCCATCGATCATTGCCTGCTGCTCACGTTGGTTATTCGCTGCATCCAGCGTCGGGTCTTCAGCCAGCACCAGCCTGACGGGGCTGTCGTACTGGTGAACCGGTTGATAGCGGGTACGCAGTGCCATGCCGAAGGCACGCGCCGGACCCGACATCGAATTGACCGGCGAACGGGCTGGCAGGATGCCCGCCCGGACCATGCCGGCGTGCAGCATGCGCATCTGGCCAGCGTCGTCCTGAGTGGCGAATGCAGCAGCGTCGATGTGCAGCGACTTGCCGGACGACAGCTGAATCGCCTCGATCAGGCGCCTGAGCACCCCGCTCCCCGTGTAAGGCCTGCCGACCACGCCGTTGCCGCCGGGTGACTCGCTGTCGATCAGGGTCAGCGACGCCACTTCGCGTCCTTCGGCCTTGAGGCGGTTAGCCATTTCAAACACCACCCAGCCGCCGAATGAATGCCCGAGCAGATGCACCGGACCTCGCGGGTGGATCTGTTCGATCTCGGCCAGGTAAGCCTGCGCAGCGGTCTCCACCAGCCCGAACGGAACGCTCGCGCCATCCAGGCCTCGCGGCTGCAGCCCATGCAGCGGCCAATGCGGGCCGACCGCGTCCGCCAATCCTATGAACCCGGTCACGCTGTCCCCGGCGCCCGGTACACAGAACACCGGAACATGATCGCTACGGCCCGACTGAATCGTCAGCAAAGGCTTGAAAGAGGTCGCTGTCATCGGCGCTTTGCCTTCAGCCAGGGCTGCACTGATGGCCTGACCCAGCACCTCGACATGGGGCACCTGCATCAGGGTCTGGTGATCACCGGGCACCGAGACGCAGCGTAGCTGTGCAGCGGGCATGACCGCCTCCCAGCCCAGCCAGCCCTCATGGGCCGGAGCATCCGCAGCGCGCTCGGCAGCGACGAACAGGTGTACGGCCACCGGGATCGGGTAAACCGTGTAATTGGCCAGCGCACGACCATGTGCCACTTCGCGGTCCAGGTAAGCCCACAGCTCATCGCGACTCAACGTGGTCATTTCGGCCGGCAAGACGCGCTGCTCACGGCAGGCGGCCAACAGCGTGTCGAAATCCGTTGCGCTGGCGTTCGAGTGCAATGCTGACAGTGCGGCACCGATTCGGGCGCGCTCGGCACCTTCAGCCGTACTGGCCGTGTTCAACACTTCGCAACGGTCCAGCAGGTGCAAGGCATGCGCGCGTTCGGGGTTCCAGCGCTCACGTCCCTGATCCACACAGCGCGGGTAGTAACTGTCGATCAGCCCGAGGAACTCGACCTGCTCCTGCTGGGCGATGAGTTGATTGGCGATCTCATACGCCAGCACCCCGCCAAACGACCACCCGGCCAGACGATAAGGCCCTTGCGGCTGCACGTTGCGCATCAACCCCAGCAGCCGGGTCGCCATGCATTCCAGCGTCTGCAACTGCGTTTCGCCCCACGCCAGCGCGGGCAGCCCGTAGACCGGGGTGTCCGGGTCGATGTGCTTGCCGAGTACCGGGAAATACACGTCCAGACCACTGAATTCATGAACCAGGAAGATCGGTGAACGGCTGCCGCTGCGACGGACAGGGACTGCGGCATCGCGCTCGTTCTGTGTGGCCGTGCGGTTCTGGATCAACTGCGCCATTGCTGCGACGCTATCGTGCTCGAACACCTCGGACAGGGTGACCGCCGGGTCGATCTGCGCCAGCGCGCCGACCAGTCGTACAGCCAGCAGCGAATGCCCGCCCAGCTCGAAGAACCGGTCGTGGCGCCCCACTCGCTCGACGTGCAGGACCTGCGCCCATGCCTGTGCGAGGGCTGTTTCCAGGCCTTCTTCAGGTGTTTCATAACCCCGACCGACCAGCGCCAGTTCGTCCGGTACAGGCAAGGCCTTGGTGTCCACCTTGCCGTTCAGGGTCAGTGGCAGGCGTTCGAGCCGTACAAAGGCTGTCGGCACCATGTAATCGGGCAGTTGCCCTTGCATGTGTGCTCGCAGGTCATCAATGGCCACCTCGCCATGAGCCGTGAAATAAGCGGCCAGGTAGTGCCCGGCCGCCGCTGATTGCCGTGCGACCACGAAGGTTTCGTTGACAGACATATGAAGATTCAACCTTGATTCGATCTCGCCCGGCTCGATTCGGTAGCCGCGCAGTTTGATTTGATTGTCGGAGCGGCCCAGATAGTCGAGCGTGCCGTCCGCTCTCCAGCAGCCCATGTCACCGGTGCGGTAAAGACGCGCACCGTCGCCAGCGCCGAAGGGGTCCTCGATGAAGGCGTTGGCGGTCAGGTCCGCACGGTTCAGATAGCCCAGCGCCACGCCGTCGCCACCGAGGCAGATCTCCCCGGCAACGCCGACAGGAACCGGTTTTTGCCGCTGATCCAGTACGTACGCCTGCGTGTTCGAGATCGGACGACCGATCGGCAGGTTGTCTACGTCAGACGAAACATCCTCCACGCTGTAGGTGGTGCTCAGCGTGGTGTTTTCCGTCGGGCCATAGGCGTTGATCAGTTTCAGCGCCGGTGCCGCTTCGCGCATCTTCCTGAACACCTGCGGGTCGGCACGCTCGCCGCCGGAAATCAGCAGGCGCAGGCCGGCCAGCGTCGGCGTCATCAGGTCCGCGTAATGATTGAACACGGCGGTGGTCAAAAACAGCACGCTCACCCTGCTGCTCTCCAGCGTGGAAGCGAAACGCGCCGGATCCAGCAGGCACTCGTGGTCGATGATCACCAGCCGGCCGCCGTTCAGCAGCGCGCCCCAGATTTCGAGCGTGCTGGCGTCGAATGCCGGGTTCGACGCAAAGGCGGTTCGATCATCGGCCCGGAACTGCGCATAAGCGGCGTTCACCACCAGTCGGGCGATACCACGGTGCGGCACGACGACACCTTTTGGCGTGCCGGTGGAGCCGGAGGTGTACATGATGTACGCCGGGGCTTCAGCGTCCGTCTCGACTGGCGTCACCTGACTTTCGAACGCCGGCTCTGAAGGTGCCGCGAGGTCCAGCCAGCGGGTGCCTTCCGGAATCGGCATACCGGCCAGGCTCAACGTCAGCACTGCGGCGCTGTCCTGCAGAATGAAGCGCAGGCGATCTTCAGGTGCCTGGCGATCCAGCGGCACATAAACAGCTCCGCACTTGAGCACGGCCAAGGCGCTGACCAGCCACTCCAGCGAGCGGTTCAGCAGGATGGCCACGCAATCACCCTGCCCGACGCCTTCATGCCTGAGCCGCAGGGCCAGGGCCTCGGCTTTGTCATTCAGAACCTCATACGAGGTCTGAATGCCGGCGTGGTCCACCGCAATGGCCTGCGGCGTCAGCTTCGCATGCGCTTCAAACAGCTGATGCACCGCGTTATCCGACGGGTAGTCCGTGTCGGTGTCATTGAACTCGAGCAATACCTGACGACGTTCGGCCAGCGGCATCACCTGCAACTCATGCAGCGGCTTGTCCGGTGTGTGCTCCAGCGCTTCGACCAGGCTGTACAGCGCCCGGCTCATGTAGCCGCAGATGCGCGCAGCCCCGGCTATTGGAACGGCCTGTGCGGTGAGTGCAAAGCCTTCGCCCAGATCATCCACGTTCAGCGCCAGCGGATAGTTGCTCCACTCCTCGCCGCCAAGCCCCTGGATACCAGACCATGCCGCCTGGGTATGGGCATCGGCCTGCGCCGCACTGTGACGATAATTCAGCAGCGCACTGAACAACGGCGCGGGTGCCGCGATGCCACTGCAGCGTTGAGCCATTGCCAGCGACGCATGCTCATGAAGCAGCAAGGACGCCAGCGCTGTGTGGGTCGAGCGCACGCCGTTACTGACGCTTTGCTCACCCGTGTCGATGCGGATCGGCAAGGTGTTGATGAACAGACCCAGCGCCCGATCAGCACCTTCGCCGCCCTGCATGCGGCCCATCAGCAGCGTGCCGAATACCACATCGTCGCGGCCGCTGAGCAGGCTCAACACCTGTGCCCACGCCAGATGATGCAGGCTGGCCGCACTGACCCCCAATTGTCGGGCGCAGGTACGTATGCGTTCCGAAAGGGTTTCATCCAGCACCTGACGGGCCTGCTCGATCCCGTTACCGTCCATCTGCACATCGTGAAGGCCGAATGGCAGCGTGGGGGTCGTGATGTCGCCGAGCATTTCCTTGAAGAACGCTTCGTGCGTCTGTGCGCCGGCACCCAGCCGGGCTTGAGCAACGTAGTTGCGATAAGGCACCGCAGCGCCCAGTTGTGCCTGCTGTCCGGTGAGGAACGCCTGCATTTCAGCCTGGACGATGTCCAGCGCCGTGTGGTCCAGTGCGATGTGATGGAACAGCAGGATGCCGACCCAGCGCGCCTGCTCGTCGTCATAGGCGTAGGCCAGACGCAGCAACGGTGCCTGACGGACGTCCAGACGATACTGGCGCGGGTCGAAGCGGTCGCGCAATTGCGTCTCCAGCTCGCCGTGGCGTGGGTCCAGCGTCACGACCTCGATGGGCAGCGGCGCTTCACGCAGCACCACTTGCACCGGCTCGCTCAGCCCTTCCCAGAACACGGCGGTGCGCAGAATGTCGTGGCGGGCGATCACCCCGTGCAGCGCCGCGACAAACGCGTCCAGTCGGTCCTGGTCCTCGAAGGTGAACAGTGCCTGCTGCAGGTAAGAATCGCCGGGGCCGGTGGAGGCCAGGTGGTGATACAGAATCCCCTCCTGTAGCGGCGCCAGCGGGTAAATATCCTGAACATTGGCGACGCCCCCGGGAACGGCCGACAGCAGCCCGTCGATTTCGTCCTGGGTCAGGTCGAGCAAGGGCAGCATGGCCGGGGTGATGCGTGTGCAGCCCTGTGCAGCGATCAGGTTGGCCGGCACCGCCACCTCATGGTTTTCACCTACCGCCAAAGCCAGAGCAGCCAGCGTCGGTTGACCGAACAGCACACGAACATCGGCACTCAGCCCGATCTGACGCATGCGCTCGATCAGCGTGACCGCCATCAGCGAATGCCCGCCCAGTTCGAAGAAATGGTCGTGACGCCCGACCTGCTCGACCTGCAGCAGGTCGGCCCAAAGGCTGGCCAGTGCCATTTCAATCGGACCCTGCGGTGCTTCATAAGCCCGGCTGGCAATGCTGTCGCGATCCGGCGCGGGAAGGCCTTTGCGGTCCAGTTTGCCGTTCGCTGTCAGAGGCAGGCTGGCGAGTCGCACGTAGGCGGCAGGCACCATGTATTCGGGCAGCAAGGCCGCCAGGTGACTTCGCAGCTGCTCCACACCCAGGTCGCTCTGATCCTCTGCCGAGGTGTAGTAGGCAACCAGTCGCTTGTCTCCCGGCGCATCCTCGCGAGCCACGACCACAGCGTCGAGAATCCCCGGGTGATCGCTCAGGCGGGCCGCGATTTCCCCCAGCTCAATGCGGAAACCGCGGATTTTGATCTGGTCATCGTTGCGGCCCAGATACATCAGCGTGCCGTCTGCCTGATAGCAGCCGACATCGCCGGTGCGGTACATGCGGGCGGCCGGGACATCGCTGAACGGGTCTTGCAGGAAGCGCTCGGCGGTCAGCTCCGGTTGCCCCAGATAGCCGCGCGCCACTTGCACACCTGCAATGTAGATTTCGCCCGTGCAGCCCAGCGGCACGGGTTGACCGACGCTGTCGAGCACGTACATTCGCGTGTTCGCGACAGGCTTGCCGATCGGCGTGTTGTCCGGCGTTTCTGGCCCTGAGCAGTCCCAGGCAGTGACGTCCACGGCTGCTTCGGTCGGGCCGTACAGGTTGAACAGCCCCGCACGGGTCAGTTGCGCCTTGAAGCGTCGCACCAGATGCCCCGGCAATGCTTCACCGCTGCACATCACCCGTTTCAGGCTGTCGCAATACGCCGGTGTGCCGTGGGCCAGGAAGATTTCCAGCATCGAAGGCACAAAGTGCAGCGTCGTGACTCCTTGAGCCTGAATGGCTTCGCACAGGTACGCCGGCTCACGATGGCCGCCAGGACGCGCCATCACCAGACGGGCGCCATTAAACAGCGGCCAGAAGAACTCCCAGACCGACACATCGAAACTGAACGGGGTTTTCTGCAACACCACGTCCGTTTCATCCAGGCCGTATTCGTCCTGCATCCACAGCAAGCGGTTGACCACACCGGCGTGTTCATTCATCACGCCTTTAGGCTGGCCGGTAGAGCCAGAGGTGTAGATGACATACGCCAGGTGCCTGGCGGTCAGGTCGTCGATCACCGGGTTGTGGTCAGGCTGGCCGGCAAACAGGTCGTCTGCGCCTTGGCCATCGAGCAGCAACACAGGCGCCGGGCAAGGCGGCAGGCTGTCTTGCAACGCGGCTTGGGCCAGTATCGCCACAGGCGCGCTGTTTTCGAGCATGTACGCCTGTCGTTCAGCAGGGTAATCCGGGTCCAGCGGCACGTAGGCAGCACCGGCCTTGAGAATCCCCAGCAGGCCCGCCACCATTTGCAGACTGCGTTGCGTGCAGATGGCGACACGGTCATCCACCCGAATGCCCATGCTCGTCAGACGGTGAGCGATCCGGTTGGCCTGGGCGTTGAGCGTCGTATAACTCCAGGATGCATCTTCGAACGTCACGGCTATCGCGTCCGGGGTGCGCTGCACTTGCGCTTCGAACAGGCCGTGCAAGGTGAGGCCTTGCGGGTAGCTCACCTCGGTTGCATTGAAGCCTTCGATCAACTGTTGGCGCTCGTCATCCTGCAACAGCGGAATGTGGGTCACGACCGCTCGACTGTCAGCCACCATGCCGCGCAGTACGGCCTCTAGATAACCCAGATGACGCTGAACGGTGCTGCGGTCGAACAGCGCGGTTGCATACTCCAGCGAGCCATACAGGCAACCGCCGACTTCCGCCATGTCGAGCAACACGTCGAACTTCGCCGTGCGGCTGCTGACGCCGATGGCCTGCAGGTTCATGTCGCCAAGCGCCAGCGATTCACCTGCGCCGTTCTGCCAGGACAGCATGGCCTGGAAGATCGGGCTGTGTGACAGGCTGCGGACCGGTTTGACCGCTTCCACCACCTGCTCGAACGGCAAGTCCTGGTGGGCCTGGGCCTCCAGCGTACGCGCCTTGACCTGCTGAAGCAGCGACTCGACCGTCGGGTCGGCCGCCAGATCGACACGCAAGGCCAGGGTGTTGACGAACAGCCCGATCAGCCCTTCGACCTCGACCCTGCTGCGATTGGCGACGGGTGTGCCGATGACCACGTCATCCTGGCTGGCAAGACGGCCCAGTACCGTTGCCCAGGCCGCCAGTACGGTCATGAACAGCGTAGTGCCCTGCCGCTGGCTGAGTGTCTTGAGTTGTTCGGTCAGTGCCTGATCAATCACCACGCCGACCGCATCGCCCGCGTATTCCTGCTGTGCAGGCCTCGAACGATCAGTAGGCAGGCTCAACAAGGCCGGGGCGCCAGACAGCGCCTGTTGCCAGTAGCCGCTTTGTTGTTGCAGCACCTCGGTGGTCAGCCAGCAGCGCTGCCACATTGCGTAGTCGGCGTACTGCACTGCCAAGGCCGGCATCGGGTCGGGATCGCCGTTGCGCAGGGCTTCATAAAGAACCCCCAGCTCACGCGTGAAGATGTCCGAAGACCAGCCGTCGGCAATGATGTGGTGCATCGTCACCAGCAGCACATGGTCCTCGTCATCCATGCGAATCAGCCTGCCGCGCACCAGCGGACCGGTGCCCAGGTCAAACGGCGCACGGGCTTCATCCGCCATCAGCACCGCAAGCGCCTGCTCGGCGTCGGGTTGCCCCTCGAGCGTCTGCAAACGCAGTTCAAAACCGCTGTCTGCTGGCGCAATACGTTGTTCGGCCTCATGGCCTGGCTGCTGAGCAAAGGTGGTTCGCAACGACTCATGGCGCGCCACGATCAGGTCCAGGGCGCTTTGCAGGGCATCGGCATCCAGTTCGCCGCGCAATCTCAAGCCCGCCGGGATGTGATAAGCCGCGCTGTCACCTTCCAGTCGCGCCAGGAACCACAGCCGTTGCTGTGCAAACGACAGCGGCAACGCCTGATCCCGTGTCACCGCAACCACCGAAGGTTGCGAGGTGCGTGCCGATTGCGCCAGCTCTCTGGCCATCGCTTCCAGGGTCGGCTGGGCAAACACGTCCATCAGCCGCAACTCCGCCCCTAGACGCTGACGAACGTGAGAGATCAGACGCATCACCAGCAGAGAGTGACCGCCCAGTTCGAAGAAGTGATCACAGCGGCCAACCTGCTCGATGTTCAGCAAGTCCTGCCAGATCTGCGCGAGCGCGATTTCGGTCGCGCCCTGCGGTGGCTCGTGCAGACGGCTGGCGAACGCATCGCCTTCAGGCATCGGCAGCGCCTTGCGATCCAGCTTGCGGTTGGGGGTCAGCGGCAGTGATTCAAGGATCACGAAAGCGCCTGGCAGCATGTATTCCGCCAGTTGCGGCGCGAGTGTGTCACGCAATCCGGCCGCCGACAGGCTGTGCCCGGTGTGTGGCACCACATAGGCCACCAGACGCTTCTCGCCCGGTATGTCCTCGCGGGCAATGA
Organism: Pseudomonas graminis; assembly: GCF_002093745.1. Taxonomy (GTDB): domain Bacteria; phylum Pseudomonadota; class Gammaproteobacteria; order Pseudomonadales; family Pseudomonadaceae; genus Aquipseudomonas. The sequence goes on along the minus strand of NZ_MTSB01000005.1, from coordinate 6,406 downwards.
CCACGGCTTCCTTGACGCCAGCGCATTCGCCCAGACGGGTTTCGATTTCGCCCAGCTCGATACGGAAACCCCGCACCTTGACCTGGAAGTCGTTACGCCCCAGGTATTGCAGGCTTGCGTCGTCCAGATAACGTGCCAGGTCGCCTGTCCGGTACATCCGCGCGCCTGGCTCGGCGCTGAAAGGATCCGCCAGGAAGCGTTCGGCGTTGACCTTGTCGAGATTGAGGTAGCCACGGGCCACGCCATCGCCACCGATGTACATTTCACCGGCCACGCCTTGAGGAACCGGCTGCTGCCAGGCGTCAAGCAGGTAAATCCGCGTATTGGCCATCGGCTTGCCGATGCTGACGTTGTGGGTGTGCGGGTCGCTGTCCACGTAAGCGGCGGTGCAGGACACCGTCGCCTCGGTCGGGCCGTAGGTATTGATCAGTCGCGTATGCGCCGGGCGCAACGCGTCCCACCACTGAAGTTTCTGCGCCGAAAGCGCATCGCCTGTGACGTTGATCAGCCTGACGCCGGCCAGCGCCTGCGCCGCCAGTTGCGGCTGCTGATGCCAGTCGCCGGTCAGGGTGTGCCAGTGCGCGGCGGTCATGTGCAGCATGCTCGGTTCTGCCTGCGGATCACCGGGCAAGCCTTCACTGCCGAAAATCTCTCGGGTCGGCATCAGCGTCGCGCCGGCCAGCAGCGTCGGGAAGGTCTCTTCCACGGACAGGTCGAAGTTGAGCGAGTTTTGCTGCAGCACCGTGTCGTGCGCGTCGAGTTCGAACAGGCGCGCGGCGTCCAGGCTGTAGTTGACCAGCCCGCGATGCTCGATCATCACCCCCTTAGGGTTGCCGGTCGAGCCCGAGGTGTAGATCACATACGCCAGATTCCGTGCCGTCAGGCCTTCGATGTCCGGGTTGTGCTCGGCGCCGGTCAGCGGTGCGTCCAGTGCCAGTAGCGGGAGGTTCAGGTTCGGCAATCGGTGGTGCAGATCGCGATGGCTGAGAATGGCCATCGGCGTACTGTCCTGCAGCATGAACTGCAGGCGATCCGCCGGGTAAGCCGGGTCCAGCGGCACATAGGCGCCACCGGCCTTGAGGATGCCCAGCAGGCCGACCACCATGTCGATGCCGCGCTCCACGCAGATCGCCACACGATCATCCGGGCTGACACCCAGCCCGATCAGCGTGTGTGCCACGCGGTTGGCGCGCAAGTTGAGTTGCTCATACGTCAGGTGTTCGCCTTCGCAGACCACAGCAATCGCTTGCGGGTGGGCGGCGACGCGCTCTTCGAACAGCCGGTGTGTGGTGCAGGTCTCCGGGTAGGTCGTCCGTGTGCTGTTCAGCTCGTTCAGCACGTGCTGGCGTTCCTGGCTGTCCAGCAAGTCGATGGCGGAAACCGGCTTGCGTTCACTGGCCACCATGCCGCGCAGCAGGCGTTCGAAGTACGTGATGTAGCGGCGCACGGTGGTTTCATCGAACAGCGCCGTGGCGTATTCCAGGCTGCCGACGAGTTGGCCCTGCAGTTCGCCCATGTCCAGCGACAGGTCGAATTTGGACACGGTGTTGGCGACACTAATGCCTTCCAGTGCAAGACCGGCAAACGTCAGGTCGGTCCCGCTGGCGTCCTGCCAGCTCAACATGGCCTGTAACACCGGGCTGTGCGCCAGGCTGCGCACCGGTTTGACGACTTCCACCACCTGCTCGAACGGCAGGTCCTGATGGGCCTGGGCGCTTAGCACCTGAGCCTTGGTCCGCGCCAGCAACGCCTCGACGGTCGGGGCTTCCGACACATCGATGCGCACCGCCAGGGTGTTGACGAAGAAGCCAATCAACGGCTCGACTTCGGCGCGCATCCGGTTGGCCATCGGCGAACCGATGACCACATCGTCCTGCCCGGACAGGCGACTCAAGAGTGCCGCCCAGCCAGCCAGCACGGTCATGTACAGGGTCATGCCGTGACGCTGGCCGAGTGCCTTGAGGTCTTGGGTCAGTTGCGCATCAAGCACGATGCCCAAAGTGGCACCTGCATAATCCTGCTGCGCGGGGCGCGGTCGGTCGGTCGGCAGGGCCAGCAGTGCCGGCGCGTCGGCCAGCGTTTGCTGCCAGTAGCGGCTTTGCGTCTCCAGCACCTCGCCACTGAGCCAGCGGCGCTGCCACATGGCGTAATCCGCGTACTGCACAGCCAGCGGCGGCAGCGGGTCTTGTTCCGTTTGAGCAAACGCCTCGTAGAGCGCGGTCAGTTCCTGGGTCAGTACGCCCAGCGACCAGCCGTCAGAGACAATGTGATGCAGGGTGACCAGCAAGGCGTGGTCTTCGCTGCCCAGACGAATCAGCCGTCCGCGGATCAGGGGGCCGGTGGCCAGGTCGAATGGCGTGACCGCTTCTTCCCGCGCCATGACCAGCAGTTGTTCTTCACGGTCGTCAAAGGCCTGAAGATCAACATGCGTCAGCGCGAACGCTTCATCGGCCTGAACGATCTGCTGCACCGGCTGCTGGTCGTCACGTACGGCGAAGCGCGTGCGCAGTGCTTCGTGGCGGGCCACGATGCGTGAAATGGCGCGTTGCAGCGCGTCGACATCCAGCGAGCCGCGCAACCGCAGGCCCGCCGGCATGTTGTAGGCCGTGCTCCCGCCTTCCATCTGCGCGAGAAACCACAAACGTTGTTGCGCGAACGACAGCGGCAGGTCTTCGTCACGGGACACCCTGACGATGTCAGGCAAGGTGCTGCGCCCTGCTTTCGCCAGCAAGTCAGCCAGGGCAGACAGCTCGGCATGGGTGAACAGCTCGGCCAGGCTCAGCTCGACGCCCAGGCGCAGCCTGACTTGGGAGATCAAGCGGATGGCCAGCAGCGAATGGCCGCCCAGCGCGAAGAACTGATCGTGGCGCCCTACTCGCTCAAGCCCCAGCAATTCTTGCCACAGGTGCGCCAGCGCAACCTCGATTTCGCCCTGAGGTGCGGCATAGGCACGGGAGACCAGCGCCTGTTGATCGGGGGCCGGAAGCGCCTTGCGGTCCAGCTTGCCGTTGGGTGTCAGGGGCAGTGCCTGCAACGCGATGTACGCCACCGGCACCATGTATTCCGGAAGACGGGCCAGCAAGTGCGTGCGCAGCTCCTCGATGTCGAGGCCTTCGCCGTCGGCGGTGAAGTACGCCACCAGGCGTTTGTCGCCCGGCACGTCTTCGCGAGCGATCACCACGGCTTCCCTGATTCGGGCATGCGTCGCCAGGCAGGTTTCTATCTCGCCCAGTTCGATACGGAAACCACGGATTTTCACCTGGTGGTCATTACGGCCCAGGTACAGCAGGTTGCCATCCGCCAGCCAGCGCCCCAGATCGCCCGTGCGGTACATGCGCGCCGTCGGGTCTTCACTGAACGGATCCTTCAGGAAACGCTCGGCGGTCAGGTCATCACGGTTCAGATAGCCACGGGCTACCCCGGCACCGCCGATGTACATCTCGCCGGCAACGCCCTGCGGCACGAGTTGATGGTGCTCATCCAGCAGATAGAACCGGGTATTGGCCACCGGCTTGCCGATGTGCGCGGCGAACCCGTCCTTGCGGTGCATTTGCACCCAGCTTGAATAGGTGGTGGTTTCCGACGGGCCATACAGGTTGCACAGACGTTGCACACCCGTGCGATCAAACAGGTCCTGCACCAGTTGGCCTTTGAGCGCTTCACCGGCCACGTTGACGGTGTGAACGCTTGCGTTGAGGCCCCCGGAATCCAGCAGCGCTTTCAGGGCCGAGGGCACGGTGTTGACCAGCGTGACGTCATGTGGGCCGTCTTGCAGGGCCAGTACGTTTCTCACCACCTCGATTGAGCCACCCGAAACCAGCGGTGCGAAACACTCGTAGACCGCCAGGTCAAAGTTCAGCGAGGTGGAAAACAGGGTTTTCGCCAGCACCGACGGTTCGAACGACTGTTGCGCCCAAGTCAGGAAATTGACCGTGTTGCGGTGTTCGATCATTACCCCTTTCGGCAGGCCGGTGGAACCCGAGGTGTAAATCACATAAGCCAGGTTGTCGGCGGCAAGACCGGGTACACGCGGGTTGTTGGGTGACTCGTTCAGCCAGGTGCAGTGATCCAGCGAAATCAGCGTTGCCGACGATGCCTCCAGCCTGTCATGGCTGGCCGCGTGGGCCAGAATCGCTGTCGGCGCGCTGTCTTGCAGCATGTAAGCGATGCGTTCGGCGGGATAGGCAGGATCAAGCGGTACGTAAGCGCCGCCGGCTTTCAGAATGGCCAGCAGCCCCACGACCATGTCCACGCCGCGCTCTACACAGATACCGACCCGGGCGTCCGGCTTGACGCCCTGATTGCGCAGGTGATGCACCAGGCGGTTGGCACGCTCATTCAGGGTTTTGTAGCTCAGCTGTTCTTCGCCATGCACCAGTGCCAACGCGTCCGGCGTGCGCTCGACCTGGGCTTCGAACAGGCCGTGAATGGTCTGCGTGTCGGGATAGGCCGCGGCGGTGTCGTTGAAGGTCACCAGCAGCGTGTTTCGTTCGGCTTCAGGCAACACCGCCAGGCTGCTCAGCGGGGCCTGCGGACTTTCTTCCAGTGCCAGTACCAGGCTTTCCAGCGCGGTCTGCATGAAGGCGCAGGTCCGCTGCGCGCCAATGTCGGCGACGGCCTGGGCCGTGAGCATGAATGCCTCACCCAGATCGTCCACATTGAGCATGAGCGGGTAGTTGGTCCGTTCTTCCATCGCCAGGGTCTGGATGCCTGACCACACCGCGACGGTTTCAGGCGCCGAGGTCTGCCCGGCGCTGTGGCGGTAATTGAGCAAGGTGCTGAACAGCGGCAGTGCGGACGGCACGCCGCTGCACCGTTGCGCCAGAGACAACGAGGCATGTTCGTGCCCGAGCAAGGCCGACAACCGGGCGTGCGTGGCTTTTACGCCTGCCTGCACGCCCTGCCTGCCCACACTGATACGCAGCGGCAAGGTATTGATGAACATCCCGAGCGCGCGGTCGGTGCCGGCAGTGCCGCTCATGCGGCCCATCAGCACCGTACCGAACACCACATCCTCTCGCCCGGACAGGCGACCGACCACTTGCGCCCAGGCCAGGTGCATCACACTGGCAGCGCTGACCCCCAGAAGACGGGCCTGGGCATGCAGCCTTGCACTCAGGGAGGCGTCCAGCATCAGGTGAACTTCTTCGATGCCACTGCCATCGCCCTGCACATCCTGCAGGCCCAGCGGCAGCGTCGGCTCATCGATGTCAGCCAGCATGTCGCGGAAAAACGCTTCGTGCTCTTCGCGGCTCACGCCCATGCGGGCCTGTGCCACATGGTTGCGATACGGCACGGCGGGCGGCAGTTGGGCGGCAAGCCCCATCAGGCTGGCCTGCATTTCCTGCACCACGACTTCCAGTGCAGTGTGGTCAAGGGCCATGTGATGGAACAGCAGGATGCCGACCCAGCGGTTGTTGTCAGGGTCTGCCGCGCAGGCCAGTTGCATCAACGGCGCACGGGCGATATCCAGCCGGTGATGGCGCGGGTCGAAGCGCTGCTGCAACTGTTGCAGCACCGATTCGCCCGCACCCTGCTCCACAGCGACCTCCTGAACATCCAGCGTCGCGGTGCGCCAGACCACCTGAACCGGCTCGCTCAAGCCTTTCCAGACCACTGCGGTGCGCAGAATATCGTTGCGATTCACCACGCTTTGCAAGGCACCGGCGAAACTCTCCAGCCGCTCGCGGTCGTCAAAACCGAACAGCACTTGCAAGACGTACGGGTCCCCTTCAGTGGCGGCAAGGTGGTGATACAAAATCCCTTCCTGCAACGGCGCCAGCGCGTAGATGTCCTGCACGTTGGCGATGCCGCCCGGCACACTGGCGACGATGCGGTCGATGGCGTCCTGATCCAGCTCCACCAGCGGCAGCAGGTCGGGGGTGATGCGCTGGCAGTTTTCGTCAATCAGATTCTCGGGCACCCCGATGTCGTGCTGGCCGCCCACCGCAGCGGCCAGCGCCGCCAATGTCGGCTGACCGAACAAGACTCGTACGTCAGCGCTGAGGTTCTGCTGACGCATGCGCTCGATCAGCTTCACCGCGAGCAGCGAATGGCCGCCCAGCTCGAAAAAGTGGTCATGACGGCCTACCCGTTCCACACCCAGCAGATCCTGCCAGAGCTGGGCGATGATTTCTTCCGCCTCGCCCTGCGGCGCTTCGTATTCACGGCTTGCCAGCGCCGATTGATCCGGTGCTGGCAGCGCTTTGCGGTCCAGCTTGCCGTTGGTGGTCAGCGGCAACTGTTTCAGGGTGACGAACGCGCTGGGCAGCATGTGCTCGGCCAGGGTCTGCAACAATTGCTGGCGCAGGTCAGCGGCGGAAATTTCAATTCCTTCTTGCGCAATGACGTACGCCACGAGGCGTTTGTCGCCCGGTTGGTCTTCGCGAGCGATGACCACCGCTTC
>NZ_MTSB01000004.1 GCF_002093745.1 Pseudomonas graminis | reverse complement strand
GCTGACGAGCGCCCTGCAACGGCGTTTCAATGGCAACGTCGTAAACGCGGGAGGTAAGGATCTTGCGAGCGTAGAGGTGGAGCAGATCAGGCTGGCCTTGGCTCATCGCGTCGTCCCTTCGCTTGTGCGCAGACCGACAACAGACGGCAAACCGATCATCTTGTTCAAGCGGGCGAGAGGGGCGATAGAGCGAAGGATAACGAGCATGTCTGACTCCTGGCTGAGCAATGTGGCCCGGGAGACAGAAAAAACCCGCCTCCAGGGCGGGTTTTTTTGCAAACGTCGGCTAACCCGCCATGACTGGAATGACGGTAATAATAATCTGGCCGAGGTCTTGCTTTAGGCGGTTCATGGGCTGGAGGTTAGGGCGGCACAGGCCGGCAAGTCAAGCGCGACAGTCGATAATCGGCTTGTAAACCGGTCTGAATCTGCGGGCCTTCCTTTCGTCTACTGGATGGGCGCCAACATTTTTATTTCACATTGGCACTTTAATGTTGATCCTGCGGTCAGTTATTTCAGCTTGACGATCAAGCACACTCAATCAGCCAAGAGGGCGAAGAAATGGACGAATACCAAGAAGAGCTACTCGAATACCGTGCCTCGGAACTTGACCCGGTAGAGCCTGCCGACGACGCTACCGAGTTATGAAGGGCTTCAAGCGCTTTGGCGCTGGCTGCGGCGGAACTCTCCCGGAGTCTGTCCGTTCCAGCGTTTAAAGGCGCGTTGAAAGGCTTCTGCCGAAGCAAACCCCAGCAGATACGCTATTTCCCCGAACGCCAGTTCAGTGTCGCGAATGTACGTCATCGCCAGGTCACGCCGCGTGTCATTGAGCACAGCTCGAAAGCGCGTGCCTTCCTCGGCCAGTTTACGACGCAGCGTCCAGGTGGGCAGCTTGAGTCTTGCCGCCACTTCCTCCAGATCCGGTTCCCTTCCGCCGCTCAACAACGGTCCGAGCAATTGAATGATGCGCTCACGCAGGCTGCGGGTGCGGGTCTGTTGCTCCAGTTCCCGTTCGCACAACTGCAGCAGATGCCGCCAGGTACTTGGGCAATGGTCCGGGTTGCGTAACGCCAGGCTGACCTGATCCAGGCGCACCTGATTGGTGGCTGCGCCGAACACCACCGGGTGGTCGCTCAGGCTGGCGTACCGGGCGGCGTACTCCGGTGCATCGAATTCGATTTCAACCCGCTGCGCGCGCAGTTCGGTACCGGCCAGTGACGAGAGCTGGGCGATCCAGCCGCCCAGGATGGAATCCACCACGAACCGGTTGTAGGCGTTGTAGGGGCTGATCGAATAAAAACGCATCCAGGCGCCGTCGGCGTCTTCATGAAAGCTCGACTGACCGCGATAGTTGGAGCCGTACAACGGCTCGAAGCGGGTCAGGGTGCGGGCCGCTTCTCGCACCGTCGGGGCCTGCGCGGCGGTGACTCCCGCCAGACCTGCCTGAGCAAAACGACTGAGTTGCCCCATGCGCAGTCCCAAGTCGGGCTGGCCGGTCAACTGGATGGCGGCGTGGCCAAGGCGCATGTAGCGTGGAATCGACAGACGCGCACCGACCTGGCTCAGGCGCGCGGTATCAAGGCCATATTGCTCCAGCAGCGGCGCGGGGTCGTTGTCGAAGCTGTGGACCGCATCCGTGAGGCTCTGGATAAAGCCCACTGACAGGTCGCCGAGGCGCAGGGTCAATGTCGACATCGTCAAAGCCAGAGGTTGATCAGGCGGGCCCCACTCGCGCTGTGTTCAGGCTGGGGTTCGGCGATGGCCTGGCCGTCATGGCTGGCGAAGCTCTGCCCGGCAATGCCCTGATTCCAGAACTGTCCGCGCATGAATACGCTGACCCCGGCCTTTGCAGTGCTTTGCGGAGGACGGCCGGTCAGTGTCAGGCGATGCCACGCTTCGCCTTCGCTCGGGTGGTCGGTGGACATTTCGATGCCCGAATGCTCGGGTTTGCGCCACGGTTCCGACCACTTGTTCTTGCCGATTACAAAGGCCGGCACCGCAATCAACTCGGCGCCGCTCCGGTTGAGGCGGGCGTAATTGTCCGGATACCAACTGTCACTGCCGATCAGCACGGCCAGACGCCCGGCGGGCGTATCGATGACATTCAACGGCGCGTCACCCGCCGGGCGTACATAACGCTTCTGATGACGGTCCGGGTACAACTGACGCTGTGGCTGCCCGAGTGGCTGGCCATCCCTGCCGAAGGTCAGGCTGCTGTTGTACAGGGCGCCGTGGCCGATCTTCAGTTGACCGCCTTCGACACGCGGTTCCGGCAACACGATCGAGCCTGCCACCAGTGTCACGCCGAACTCTCTGGCCAGGCCGCCGAACAGCGCCTGATAGTCGCGAGCCATGTCGTTGGCCTTGGTGCGCAGGTGCGCGTCATCCAGACGGTTTCTGCCTTCGGCACCGAGCATGGCCGTGATGAATTGCAGCGGATTGCTCCAGGCCAGCCATTCCATGGCGTCGTCCACCGTGGCGGCTTGATAGAGCTGGTCCTTCTCGCCGCTGGCGAACAGCCAAGTGCCGATATGTTCCGGCAGCACCACCACCGTTCGGGCGTTGATCAGGCCTAGATCATGAGCCTGCTGCAGGTAGGCCGCGAGCTTGCGATGCAGTCGGTCGCTGTTCTGATAATCGGTAGGAAACAGCTCCGGTTCGATGCCCAGAAGGTTTCCGCGCTCGCCGGGTTCGCCTTCATTGACCGCCAGTCGAATGCGCAGGTCGGACAGGTAATGACCGGCCGGGCGCTGCTCGGTCCAGATCAGGTAGCTGACAAGGCTGGCTGCGCTCAGCAGGATCAGACAGATGGCGAAAAATTTGCGCATAAATAGGCTGTATGGCTGCCATCGGGAAATTGTCGACTAGGGTAGGACGCCGCCGGGCGCTTGCCAAGTGCTGCTGCGCGTTTGGATCAATAACTTGTCACTTTCGGTCATTGAGTGCTGCCGGGTGGCTGTTTACTGTGGCCCCATGAACCAGAGAACCCGCAGAGGTTCTTGTTTTCCCGTGATTGATTCGATGGAGCTTCGCCATGACTGCTGCTCACTACCCGCACCTGCTGGCCCCGCTGGACCTGGGCTTCACGACGTTGCGCAACCGCACCCTGATGGGCTCGATGCACACCGGTCTGGAAGAGCGGCCGGGCGGCTTCGAGCGCATGGCGGCGTATTTTGCCGAGCGGGCACGTGGTGGGGTCGGCCTGATGGTCACGGGCGGGATCGCGCCAAACGAAGAGGGCGGGGTCTACGAGGGAGCGGCCAAACTCACCAACGCCGAAGAGGCAGAACGGCATCGCATGGTCACCCGGGCCGTCCACGAGGCAGGTGGCATGATCTGCCTGCAGATTCTGCATGCCGGTCGCTATGCCTACAGCCGCAATCAGGTCGCACCGAGTGCCATTCAGGCACCGATCAACCCGTTCACACCCCGGGAGCTGGACGAAGAGGGCATTGAAAAGCAGATCAGCGATTTCGTGAACTGTTCGACCCTGGCCCGCAGTGCCGGGTACGACGGTGTCGAAATCATGGGTTCCGAAGGCTATTTCATCAACCAGTTCCTCGCCGCCCACACCAACCATCGAACTGACCGCTGGGGCGGCTGTTACGAGAACCGCATGCGTCTGGCGGTCGAGATCGTGACGCGGGTGCGCGAGGCGGTCGGTGCGGACTTCATCATCATCTTCCGCCTGTCGATGCTCGACCTGGTCGAGGGCGGCAGCACCTGGGAAGAAATCGTCCAGTTGGCCAAAGCAATCGAGCAGGCCGGTGCAACGCTGATCAACACCGGGATTGGCTGGCACGAGGCACGTATTCCGACCATCGCCACCAAGGTGCCGCGTGCGGCATTCAGCAAAGTCACCGCCAAACTGCGGGGTTCGGTGAGCATCCCGCTGATTACCACCAACCGGATCAACACGCCGGAGGTCGCCGAGCGCATTCTCAGCGAAGGTGACGCCGATATGGTGTCGATGGCCCGGCCGTTTCTGGCCGACCCCGAGTTCGTCAATAAAGCAGCTGCGGGCCACGCAGAATTGATCAACACCTGCATCGGTTGTAATCAGGCCTGTCTGGACCACACGTTCGGCGGCAAGCTGACCAGCTGTCTGGTCAACCCGCGGGCCTGCCACGAGACCGAACTCAACTACCTGCCCACCCGGCATGTCAGAAAAATCGCCGTGGTGGGTGCCGGTCCTGCAGGTCTGGCAGCTGCGACGGTGGCCGCCCGGCGTGGGCATGAGGTGACGCTGTTCGATTCGGCCAGCGAAATCGGTGGCCAGTTCAACATCGCCAAGCGCGTGCCGGGGAAGGAGGAGTTTGCCGAAACCCTGCGCTACTTCCGCAACACCCTTCAGGAAACCGGCGTCCACCTGCGCCTTGGCACCCGTGTGAAGGCTGATGACTTGCTGGGCGCAGGTTTTGATGAAGTGATTCTGGCCACCGGCATCGCGCCGCGCACCCCGGCCATTCCCGGCATCGAAAACCCGAAGGTGCTGAGCTACCTCGATGTGATTCTGCAACGCAAACCGGTGGGCCGCAGTGTGGCCGTGATCGGTGCGGGCGGTATCGGTTTCGATGTGTCGGAATTTCTCGTGCATCAAGGCGTGGCGACCAGCCTGGACCGCGACGCGTTCTGGAAAGAGTGGGGCATCGACACGACGTTGCAGGCGCGCGGCGGTGTTGCCGGGATCAAGCCTGATGTTCAGGCACCGGCGCGTCAGGTGTTTTTGTTGCAGCGCAAGCGTTCGAAAGTGGGCGACGGCCTGGGCAAGACCACCGGCTGGATTCACCGCACCGGGCTGAAGAACAAACAGGTGCAGATGCTCAACGGCGTCGAGTACCTGAAAATCGATGATGCCGGGCTGCACATTCGTATCGGCGAAGAGGGCGAAGAAAAACTGTTGCCGGTGGACAACATCGTTATCTGCGCGGGGCAGGACCCGTTGCGCGAGCTGCATGACGATCTGGTGGCTGGCGGGCAGAGCGTGCATTTGATCGGCGGCGCGGATGTGGCCGCCGAACTGGACGCCAAGCGCGCTATCGATCAGGGATCACGGCTGGCGGCTGCGCTCTGATTCAGCGTGTCTGTAGACTACGGCCCCATGATGCTCGACGCCCTCGGCTGGCAACCTGCTGCGCCCCTTGAACCCCTGAACCTGCCCTGGCTGAAAGACGCCGGGGTCGAGGTTGCGATCCTGCGTCTGGACCGCATTGACCCGCTGATCAGCGGTAACAAGTGGTTCAAACTCAGTGAGCACCTGGCTCGAGCCGTCGCGTGCGGGGCAGAAGGTCTGATCAGCCTGGGGGGCGCGCACTCCAATCACCTCCACGCACTGGCGGCAGCAGGCAAGCGTTTCGGCTTCCCGACCGTTGGCCTGTTGCGGGGGCATGCTCAACAGACGCCGACAGTGCTAGATCTGCAAGCTTTCGGTATGCAGCTGCACTGGCTGGGTTACGCCGGTTATCGACAACGGCATGCTGCGGATTTCTGGTCATCGTGGCAGGCGCAGTATCCCGGGTTTTATCCGATTGCCGAAGGCGGTGGTGGCCTTGACGGCGCGTCGGGCTGCCGTCGTTTGCGGGCAATGGTCATTGACCAGCTCGCGCGTCTTGGTTGGGACGACTACCACGGCTGGTGGATCGCAGCCGGGACTGGCACGACCGTGGCCGGTCTGCTGCTGGCCGAGGCAGGTGCTCATCCGGTGTATGGCGCGATGGCAGTGCCCAGCGATCATGGCGTGGAGCAGAACATCGTTGCGGTATTGAACGAGGCCGCAGCATTGTCGGCGATCCCCCTTTCGCACATACCGCCTGACTGTGTGCTGCTGGAGGCCAGCCGCGGCGGTTTCGCCAGAACCGACGCCGCGTTGCTCGACTTCATCGCCAGCAGCGAAGCCCAGAGCGGCGTGCTTCTTGAACCGCTGTATACCGGCAAAGCGTTGCTGACGCTGCATGATGAAGTGCGCACCGGGCGATTCGAACCCGGTACCCGTCTGGTCTTCGTTCACACCGGTGGCCTGCAAGGGCGTCGGGCGATGGGACTGTAGGCCTTGTGGCAGAGCCCTTGGCATGAATTCTGCGGAGATCGACGGTGACAGGTCGGCCCTGACTACGTGGATGACACTTCTGGAGTGAGGCGTGCGGGGCGCGGTCTCGATAATCGATCCATTCCAGATCAAGACGCCGAGGTCAGCATGACAACTACCGCCGCAGAGCACGTCGATTCTGCCACGTTGAAAAAAGTCATCGTTGCCGCGGCCATCGGCAATTTCGTTGAGTGGTTCGATTTTGCTGTCTATGGCTTTCTGGCAACCACCATCGCCCTCCAATTCTTCCCCAGCGGAGACAGCAGCGCCGCGTTGCTGAAAACCTTCGCCGTGTTTGCCGTCGCCTTCGCGTTTCGGCCTTTGGGCGGCATTTTCTTCGGCATGCTGGGGGACCGGATAGGGCGCAAGAAGACCCTCGCCATGACCATTCTGTTGATGGCCGGCGCGACAACACTGATCGGCCTGCTGCCGACGTATGCGGCGATAGGCGTGATGGCACCGGTTCTGCTGACCCTCATTCGCTGTGCGCAGGGTTTTTCTGCCGGTGGCGAATATGCCGGTGCCTGCGCCTACCTCATGGAGCATGCGCCGCGTAACCGGCGCGCCTGGTATGGCAGCTTTGTCCCGGTCTCGACGTTTTCTGCCTTTGCAGCTGCCGCCGTCGTGGCGTATGCACTGGAGTCTTCATTGTCGGCCGAGGCAATGGGCAGTTGGGGGTGGCGCCTGCCGTTTCTGATCGCCGCGCCGCTAGGGCTGGTCGGTCTGTACCTGCGCTGGAAGCTCGATGAAACCCCTGCGTTTCAGGCGGTGACCCAAGAGCATGCCGTGGCGCATTCGCCGCTCAAGGAAACCTTGCGGCACCATGCCGCAGCCATGGGCTGTCTAGGGGCATTCGTGTCGCTGACGGCGCTGTCGTTCTACATGTTCACTACGTACTTCGCGACGTATCTGCAAGTGGCCGGCGGTCTGAGCAGGGCGACGGCGCTGCTGGTATCGCTGATCGCGCTGGCATTTGCTGCCGCGCTGTGTCCGCTGGCCGGGGCGTATTCGGATCGGGTAGGGCGTCGCGTCACAATGGCAACCGCTTGCATTCTGTTGATGCTGGTGGTGTTTCCGTCCTTCCTGATGGCCAGTTCCGGCTCGTTTATCGCCTCGATCATCGGCGTCATGCTGCTCGCCGTCGGTGCCGTTCTGTGTGGGGTAGTGACGGCCGCCCTGCTGTCGGAAACCTTCCCGACCCGCACCCGCTATACCGCCTCGGCGATCACCTACAACATGGCCTACACCCTGTTCGGCGGCACTGCGCCACTGATGGCGACCTGGCTGATCAGCCTTACCGGCAGCAACCTTTCACCGGCGTTCTACCTGATAGCTGTGGCCGCGCTGGCAATGGCAGGCGGTCTGGCCTTGCCGGAGACGTCGAAGATTTCGTTGCATGACGTACCTGTGGCGGGCAAACGTTCAGCAGCAGGTTCATTGGCGTGAGGGGCGTCAGTCATGAAAGCGCTTCTCGATCCGTCAGCAAAAACGCAACAAAAAATGGCACAGTCGCCCTGAAAAATGGCACATTGGCGCGCCCGGGTACGCGTGACACATTTTGTAATCATCCGTCCGGGGAGACCTGAAGACTTTTTTACGGATGAATCTCATGGCGACCAGTGCTCAGCCGGCGACGGCGACGGCCCCGACCACCCCTCAATCCAGTCCGCTGGTGATGCGCATTATCGGCGCTGTTGCATTGGCGCACCTGATCAACGACCTGATCCAGGCCATCCTTCCGTCGATCTACCCGATGCTCAAGGAAAGTTATGACCTGAGCTTTACCCAGATCGGCCTGATTACCCTGACGTTTCAGATCACGGCATCGCTGTTGCAGCCCTGGGTCGGTTACTACACCGACCGCCATCCCAACCCGCTGGTATTGCCTGTCGGCTCCATCTGCACCCTGATCGGCATTGTCATGATGTCGATGGTCGGCAGTTTTCCATTGATTCTGCTGGCGGCTGCGTTGATCGGCATTGGCTCTTCGACTTTTCACCCGGAAGCCTCGCGTATTGCCCGGCTTGCCTCCGGCGGGCGCTTTGGCCTTGCACAATCGACCTTTCAGGTGGGGGGCAACACCGGCACCGCGTTCGGCCCGTTGCTGGCGGCGGCGATCATTATCCCGTTCGGGCAGGGCAACGTGGCCTGGATCGGGCTGTTTGCGCTGTTCTCACTTGGCTTGCTGTACGCAATCAGCCGCTGGTATCGAGCGCACCTCAACCTGTTCAAGCTCAAGGCCGGTCAGACAGCCACCCACGGCCTGTCGAAAAACCGCGTGATTGCCTCGCTGGCGGTGCTGGCGTTTCTGGTGTTCTCCAAGTTTTTCTACATGACCAGCCTGACCAGCTACTTCACGTTCTACCTGATCGAGAAGTTCGACCTGTCAGTCGCCAGTTCCCAGCTGCACTTGTTCCTGTTTCTGGGCGCTGTGGCGGCTGGAACCTTCTTCGGTGGCCCGATCGGCGACCGTATCGGGCGCAAGGCGGTCATCTGGTTTTCGATTCTTGGCGCTGCGCCATTCACCCTGGCGCTGCCTTACGCAGACCTGTTCTGGACCAGTGTGCTCAGCGTGATCATCGGTTTCGTGCTGGCTTCGGCGTTCTCCGCCATCGTGGTTTACGCCCAGGAACTGGTGCCCGGCAATGTCGGCATGATCGCCGGGATCTTCTTCGGCCTGATGTTCGGCTTCGGCGGCATCGGCGCGGCCTTGCTCGGCTACCTGGCTGACAGTCAGGGCATTCTGTTCGTCTACACCCTGTGTTCTTACCTGCCGCTGCTCGGCATCCTCGCCATTCTTCTGCCCCGGACCCGATAATGCTGATCGCAACGCTGATCTTTCTGTTCACCATCACACTGGTTATCTGGCAGCCCAAAGGGCTTGGTGTCGGTTGGAGTGCGGTGCTGGGGGCCGTGCTGGCGTTGTTGACCGGTGTGGTGCAGGTCAGCGATATCGCCGTGGTGTGGGGCATCATCTGGAATGCCACGGCAACGTTCATTTCGCTGATCATCATCACGCTGCTGCTGGATGAGGCTGGCTTCTTCGCCTGGGCTGCGCTGCATGTGGCGCGCTGGGGCAAAGGCAACGGGCGCCGCCTGTTCGCGTTGTTTGTGCTCTTCGGCGCGTTGGTGTCGGCGTTGTTTGCCAATGATGGCGCTGTGCTGATCCTCACGCCTATCGTCATTGCCATGATGCTGGCGCTGCGCTTCTCGGCGGCGTCGACCCTGGCCTTCGTGATGGCGGCCGGCTTCATCGCTGACACGGCGAGTTTGCCGCTGGTGGTGTCGAACCTGGTCAACATTGTGTCGGCTGACTATTTCAAGATCGGCTTCAATCGGTATGCGGCCGTGATGGTGCCGGTCAACCTGGCCAGCGTTGCCGCCACGCTGGCCGTGCTGATGTGGTATTTCCGCCGCGATATTCCCGCCGAATTCGAGCCAGAACACCTCGACAAGCCCGAGACGGTCATTCATGACCGGGCCACGTTCCTGGCCGGCTGGGCCGTGCTGGTGATTTTGCTGGTGGGCTGCTTTGCCCTTGAACCACTGGGCATTCCGATCAGCGCGATTTCGTCGGTGTGCGCTCTGTTGTTGCTGGCCATCGCCGCAAAGGGCCACACCATCAAGACGCGCAAGGTGATGAAAGAAGCGCCGTGGCACATCGTGGTGTTTTCGCTGGGCATGTACCTGGTGGTCTATGGCCTGCGCAATGCCGGGCTGACCGGTTATCTGGCTCAATTGCTGGACTGGTTCGCAGGCTACGGTATCTGGGGCGCGGCGATGGGCACCGGGGTGATGACGGCTTTCCTGTCTTCGATCATGAACAACATGCCAACGGTACTGATCGGGCTGCTGTCCATTGACGCGAGCCACGCCAGCGGTGCCATCCAGGAAGCGATGATCTACGCCAACGTCATCGGCAGCGACCTGGGGCCGAAGATCACGCCGATCGGCAGCCTGGCAACGCTGCTCTGGCTGCACGTGCTGGAGCGCAAGGGGATTACCATCAGTTGGGGTTACTACTTCAAGGTCGGCATTGTGCTGACCGTGCCCGTGCTGCTGATCACGCTGGCGGCGCTGGCACTGCGATTGAGTTGAGTGCATGACTGGTGTCGGCCAGGTTGGGCCACATGTCTGACACCAGAAACAGTCGCTCGGCTTCCTGCCAGTGGCCCTCGCTATCCTGATTCAGGCGGACCAGCAATTGCGCCGGCGCCATCGGGTCGAGCTCGGCCAGCCAGTCCTCAAGTTGTCGATCCGTCCAGGCGTCGGCGTATAACGCGGGCGCCAGCCAGGCATGGCGGGGCAGTGGTTGCCAGCGTCCCGGCTGGCTTTGCGCCAGAAACGCTCGCCAGTCACGCTGATGCAGCCAGAGCCCCCTGAGGTGCTGCGGGTGAACACCTGCTGGGGATTCACATGATCCAGGCCACGGGTACAGCAGATAACCGCCCAGCCACAACTCGGCATTGAATGCCTCGACACCCAGCGCCGCCAGCGTCGCGCGACTCTCGGGGCGTGCGGACATGGGCAACTGGTGCTGGCTCAGGTGCGCCAGCTTTCGACTCAGTCGGTCATGACAGCCGGGCCCTTTCCAGTGTTCCGGGTGGCTGCCGTCTCCGTCCTGTGGCCCCAAGTAAAGCTTGATTGCCAGCTCGACGTGATGCACACCTTCGTGATCACGCAACAACATGTCCAGTTCGCCCAGTGTCTGGCTGCCAAGCCGGATCGGCAAATTGGCGGCAATGATCTCTACCCCCGGTGCGTGCTGCACTGCAAATTGCCAGAGCCGTTCGTAATAACGCCCTAGCCGTCGTGTGGTCGCCTGCGCCAGCCAGTTCTCCAGCGGGCTGCTGTCTCGATCAAGCTGCCAGAGAAAGTCCGCCAGGTGCTGCGGAGACGCTACCCAGTCACTGCCGGTCAGGGGGTGGCGTTGCGGCCACGGCGCCTGATCGAGCATCGGCGGTGCCAGAATCACCCAGGCAAGATCGCGGACTTCGGCGTGTCGCAGCTGGCGGGGGAGATCGATGAGGCTGGGGAATAGGGTCATGTGCCGAGGATAGCGTGAGTCGATGTCGGCAGACAGCCTGTTTCAGCAAACGTGATGAAAGGCGGCGTGTGCGCCGACCTGTGAAGTGTGCCGGTACGCTGTTCGACTCGTCATTGTTCATCAGGGCCGTGTGCCGGTTGAACAATGTCTGATATAAGCGATGTCCGCAGGTTGTCATACAGGTCCCGTATTTTTCCTGCTTGAAATACCCAACGTGTGTGTAAATCATGTTTAATTATCCGGACGTGTCTCACGCGTGATCGGGTTTGATAAATAGTCATGTTCGAACAGTCGACGGTGTGAGTGTATTTATAAACGGTTGTGGCATGGCGAGATGTCGCTCGGGAAACAGGATGCCTGGAGTTGTCCATGAATGGTGAAATGCAGACACGGATAAAACATCTGCTCTCACCCGCCATTGCGCTGGTGCAATGTATTGCGATTGTCTGTTGGCTGGCTGTTTTGATCGTCACGCCGAATGTGCAGTGCGGCCTTCACGAAATCGCATTGACCATGGGGTTGGCGCTGACCTGCTGGTGGCAGTATCGCGCCGAGCACTTCAGCGTCTGGCGCGCTGTGGGCATGGCTTCCGTGATCATTGTGGCGCTGAGTTTTTCGCGGGCAAGCCAGTTGAACAGCGAACTGGGTGTCAATTGGGCATTGCCGATCGCGATCATGATTATTCTCTGTTCGACGTTGTTGGTGGTGTATACCCGGGATTATCTGTTTGTGTCAGTGTTGGCCTGGATCATTATGTCGCCCGCACAGGGTATCGACACGGACAGTGCAGCGTATGTGTTCATGATGCTGTTCTTTGTTTCGTCGATTGCGCTGGGTGTTGTACTGAATCACGCCTACACCCGAACATTGCGCACGGTACTGTCACTTGAAAGCCAGTTTCGCGAGCTGTCGCTGACTGACGACCTGACGCATATATTGAATCGTCGTGCCTTGATGCTTGCACTGGATACGCACGTGGCGAATAACAGGGGCGGTTACTTTCTGATGCTGGACATCGATAACTTCAAACATATCAATGACCGGTTCGGGCACGATGCCGGTGACGATGTGCTGCGTCTTATGGCGTCCTGCCTGCAACAGACGGAGGGCAGTCTCGCTTTCGGTCGTATGGGGGGCGAAGAGTTCGGCGTGATCCTGCCGGCCTCCAGTGAGCAGGCGGCGAGTGATTACGTGTTGCGGCTGCTCGACACCATCAGAACCTCGCCAGCCGTCGGCACACTGACGTGCAGTGCAGGTCTGGCGGACATCAATGCGCACTCAAGCAGTTCGCAGGTGCTCAAAACGGCCGACATCAACCTGTATCAGGCCAAGCGGGACGGCAAAGACCGAGCGTTCTGGAACGGCGCGCCGATTGCCGGGGTGTCCGCGCAAGGTTCGGCCCGTGACGATGAAGAGTCCCGGACATTGATGTCATAGCTTCGTCCGAGCGGCCATCACACCATGGCCTTGCGCGTGAAGCGCAGGCATTGCCAGGCACTGCAATGTTGCGTGCTGATCATCCTTTCAACACACGGTTTGCCGCTGCCGGGCCGTTTCGCCCATAATCGCGTTCTTTAAGTCGTATCGAACTCGCAGCAGGAGCCTCATGGAGCAATTTCGCAATATCGGCATCATTGGTCGCCTGGGCAGTGTTCAGGTGCTCGATACCGTTCGCCGACTCAAGAGATTCCTGCTGGATCGGCATCTGCACGTCATTCTTGAAGAGACGATTGCCGAAGTCCTGCCCGGCCACGGCCTGCAGACCTCGTCGCGCAAGATGCTCGGCGAAGTGTGCGACATGGTCATCGTGGTCGGTGGCGACGGCAGCCTGCTGGGCGCGGCGCGTGCGCTGGCCCGGCATAATGTGCCGGTGCTGGGCATCAACCGTGGCAGCCTGGGCTTTCTGACCGACATTCGTCCCGACGAGCTGGAGGTCAAATGCGCCGAAGTGCTCGACGGGCATTACCTGGTCGAAAACCGCTTCCTGCTGCAGGCCGAAGTGCGCCGTCACGGCGAGGCCATCGGCCAGGGCGATGCGCTCAATGACGTTGTGCTGCACCCCGGCAAGTCCACGCGCATGATCGAGTTCGAGATCTATATCGACGGCCAGTTCGTGTGCAGCCAGAAGGCCGACGGCCTGATCGTTGCCACACCGACCGGCTCGACGGCCTACGCGCTGTCGGCAGGCGGGCCGATCATGCACCCCAAACTCGACGCCATCGTCATCGTGCCGATGTACCCGCACACGCTGTCCGGTCGGCCCATCGTGGTCGACGGCAACAGCGAGTTGAAAATCGTGGTGTCCAAGGACATGACCATTTACCCGCAGGTCTCCTGTGACGGTCAGAATCACTTCACGTGCGCGCCGGGCGACACCATCACGGTCAGCAAGAAACCGCAGAAGCTGCGCCTGATTCATCCGCTGGACCACAACTATTATGAAGTCTGCCGCACCAAGCTCGGCTGGGGCAGCAGGCTCGGCGGTGGGGGCGATTAATGCTTGATCCGGCGCGTGGCTACGATCTGATCGGTGATGTACACGGCTGTGCCCATACCCTTGAGCACTTGCTGGAGCTTCTCGGTTACCGTCTGCAGGCTGGCGTGTGGCGCCACCCTGAACGCGTCGTCATTTTCCTCGGCGACATCATCGACCGCGGGCCGCGAATTCGCGAGTCGTTGCACATCGTGCGCGATATGGTTCAGGCAGGGCAGGCTCATTGCATCATGGGCAACCATGAATTCAACGCGCTGGGCTGGGTGACACCGGCCCTGCCTGAAAGTGGCCATCAGTTCGTGCGTGAACACACCACGCGTCACGCCCGGCTGATCGGTGAAACACTGGCGCAGTTCGACGCTTACCCCGATGAGTGGAGCGAGTTCGTCAACTGGTTCTACGAGCTGCCGCTGTACATCGATGCCGGACGCTTCCGGGTGGTGCATGCCTGCTGGGATGCGACCCTGATCGACCCGTTGCGTGGCCTGTATGGCAACGGCTGCATTGACAGGGCGTTCGTTCAGGCCTCGGCAGTGCCCGGCAGTTTCGCCAGCAATGTCTTCAACCGCCTGCTGCGTGGCACTGACATGCGTCTGCCTCACGGCCTTACCCTGACCGGCGGCGACGGGCTGACCCGCGAGTTTTTCAGGACCAAGTTCTGGGAAGATGACCCGCAGACTTACGGTGACGTGGTCTTCCAGCCTGACGCGCTGCCTGAAGGCGTGGCCAAGACGCCATTGTCCACGTCCGAAAAGAATGCATTGCTGCGCTACGGCATCAATGAGCCGCTGCTGTTCGTCGGTCATTACTGGCGCAGTGGTCTGCCTGCACCGATCCGGCCGAATCTGGCCTGTCTGGATTACAGCGCCGTGCTCTACGGCAAACTGGTTGCCTACCGGCTTGATCAGGAAACACAGGTCGACCCGGACAAATTCGTCTGGGTCGACGTTCAGCGTCCCGAGGTTTCACCATGAGTCCCGTTGCTGTTCTGCGCTTGCCGTTGACGACCGATTTGAGCGGTTTTGTTCGTTTGTTGCAGCGTTTGCAGATCCCTCACCGGGTCAGCGAAGAAGTCGGCGAGCAGGTGCTTTGGGTGCCTGATGCCGAGCGGCTGGCCGATGACGTGCGTGAGTTGTATGCGCGCTTCCCGGACGGTGACGAGAACGTCCAGCGGGTCGATACCAGTCAGGCGCCCAAGTACAAACAACCGGGCCTGATCGAGCAACTGCGCAGCAGCCCTGTGACAGCGCTGGTGCTGCTGGCCACTTTGCTGGTGGCCGGCCTGACGCTGCTGGGCGACAACCTGGAAGCCATTCGCTGGCTGACCTTTCAGGACTTCCGGATCAATGGCGAATACGCGACCTTTTTGCCGTTGTCTGAAAGTCTTGCGTCCGGGCAGTGGTGGCGCATCGTTTCGCCGATGTTGATCCACTTCGGCATCCTGCACCTGGCCATGAACGGCATGTGGTTCTGGGAGCTGGGCCGACGTATCGAAATTCGCCAGGGCAGCCTGTCTTTGTTGCTGCTCACACTGTTGTTTTCGGCGGTTTCGAATTACGTGCAATACCTGTTCAGCGGCCCGAGCCTGTTCGGCGGATTGTCCGGTGTGCTGTACGGGTTACTGGGCCATTGCTGGATCTTTCAACTGCTGGCGCCCAACCCGGTCTACCGCCTGCCGCGCGGTGTATTGATCATGATGCTGATCTGGCTGGCGTTGTGCCTGTCCGGTCTGGTGAGCATGCTCGGCTTCGGCGAGATCGCCAACGGTGCTCATGTCGGCGGGTTGATCATCGGTTGTATTACCGGCTTTTTCGGCGGTGCGATTGCTCGCCGCAAAGCCTAGGCTCAGTGCGTAAAGTGGCTGAGCACGCCGACTTTTCGTACAGAGCCTGGAATTACTGGCCTACTTTCTGGAGTGCCCCATGTCGTCTTTTATAGAAATGATCGAAAACATCACCCCGGATATCTACGAGAGCCTGAAACTGGCCGTGGAAATCGGCAAATGGTCCGACGGTCGCAAGTTGACCCAGGAACAGCGTGAACTGTCCTTGCAGGCGCTGATCGCCTGGGAAGCGCAGCACCTGCCTGAAGATCAGCGCACCGGCTACATGGGGCCGCAGGAATGCGCCTCCAAATCGGCGCCGGTGCCCAATATCCTGTTCAAATCGGATGCTATTCATTGATCGAAATTGGTCGCGGAGCCGTCAACAAAATGTCGGCGCGTCAGGATGACTCGCCTTTCGTGCAATACGCCTTTCGCCTGGGCGACACTGAAATTGCGGTCAACCCGCTGATCGGCAAGACCGTGCGACTCGAGTTTCTCGGGGCGATCCACTGCAGTCATTGCGGGCGCAAGACCAAGTCCAGCTACAGCCAGGGCTATTGCTATCCGTGCATGCTCAAGCTTGCACAGTGCGATCTGTGCATCATGAGCCCGGAACGATGCCATCACGATCAGGGCACCTGCCGTGACCCGTCGTGGGGTGAGCAGTTCTGCATGACGGATCACATTGTCTACCTGGCCAACTCGTCAGGCGTGAAGGTCGGTATCACCCGTGCCACTCAACTGCCGACCCGCTGGCTGGATCAGGGTGCCAGTCAGGCGCTGCCGATCATTCGCGTGGCGACCCGTCAGCAATCGGGCTTTGTCGAAGACCTGCTGCGCAGCCAGGTGGCTGACCGCACCAACTGGCGTGCCTTGCTTAAAGGTGACGCCCAGCCCGTCGACCTCAAGGCCATTCGCCAGGAGCTGTTCGACAACTGCGGCGCAGGGCTGTCGGGATTGCAAGAACGATTTGGTCTGCAAGCCATCCAATTGCTACATGATGCCGAGCCTGTGGAGTTTCGTTACCCGGTCGAGGCCTACCCGACCAAGGTTGTCAGCTTCAACCTGGACAAGAACCCGATTGCCGAAGGCACGCTGCTGGGGATCAAGGGCCAATACCTGATTTTCGACACGGGCGTGATCAATATTCGCAAGTACACGGCCTATCAACTGGCCGTGCATCAGTAGAAGGATTCCAGCATGCGCACCGAACAACCGAAAATGATTTACCTGAAGGACTACCAGGCTCCCGAGTACCTCATCGACGAGACGAACCTGACCTTCGAACTGTTCGACGACCATTCTCTGGTTCATGCGCAACTGGTCATGCGCCGCAACCCTGAGCGAGGTGCAGGTCTGCCGCCGCTGGTGCTGGACGGTCAGCATCTGGAGCTGGTGTCGGTGAAGCTGAGCGACATCGAACTGAGCGCTGCGGATTACCAGCTGACCGACGATCACCTGACCCTGCACCCACAGGCCGCCACCTTCACGGTCGACAGTACCGTGCGCATCCATCCGGAAACCAACACCGCGCTGGAAGGCCTGTACAAATCCAGCGGCATGTTCTGCACCCAATGCGAGGCCGAGGGCTTTCGCAAGATCACGTATTACCTCGACCGCCCCGACGTGATGAGCACGTTCACCACCACATTGAGTGCCGACAAGCAGAGCTTTCCGATCCTGTTGTCCAACGGCAACCCGATCGCCAGCGGCGAAGAAGAGGGCGGACGGCACTGGGCGACCTGGGAAGACCCGTTCATGAAACCGGCCTACCTGTTTGCGCTGGTGGCAGGTGATCTGTGGTGCATCGAAGACACCTTCACCACCATGAGCGATCGGGAAGTGACCCTGCGCATCTACGTCGAGCCGGAAAACGTCGACAAGTGTCAGCACGCCATGACCAGCCTGAAGAAATCGATGCGCTGGGACGAAGAAACCTACGGGCGTGAATACGACCTGGACATCTTCATGATCGTGGCGGTCAACGACTTCAACATGGGCGCGATGGAGAACAAGGGCCTCAATATCTTCAACTCCAGCGCCGTGCTGGCTCGTGCCG
Source organism: Pseudomonas graminis (assembly GCF_002093745.1). Taxonomy (GTDB): domain Bacteria; phylum Pseudomonadota; class Gammaproteobacteria; order Pseudomonadales; family Pseudomonadaceae; genus Aquipseudomonas. The sequence goes on along the minus strand of NZ_MTSB01000004.1, from coordinate 386,894 downwards.
AAACGGCGACTGATGCCGCGCACCAGCGTGTCGAAGCGATTGTTGCCCACGAATACTTCCACAACTGGTCAGGTAACCGCGTGACCTGCCGCGACTGGTTCCAGTTGTCGCTCAAGGAAGGCTTCACGGTGTACCGCGACGCCGGTTTTTCCGCCGACATGAACTCCGCCACGGTCAAGCGCATTCAGGATGTCGCCTACCTGCGCACTCATCAGTTTGCCGAAGATGCAGGCCCGATGGCTCACGCGGTACGCCCTGACAGCTTTATCGAAATCTCCAATTTCTACACCCTGACCGTGTATGAAAAGGGCGCTGAAGTGGTCGGTATGCTCCACACGTTGCTGGGTGCCCAAGGCTTTCGCAAGGGCAGCGACTTGTATTTTGATCGCCATGACGGCCATGCGGCGACCTGCGACGATTTCATCAAGGCGATGGAAGACGCCAACGGTGTTGACCTGACCCAGTTCAAACGCTGGTACAGCCAGGCAGGCACGCCGCGTCTTGCCGTCAGTGAGTCGTATGACGCCGCTGCAAAAACCTACAGCCTGACCTTCCGCCAGAGCTGCCCGACCACACCGGGCCAGCCGGGCGATCAGAAACAGCCGTTCGTGATTCCGGTCGAGCTGGGCCTGCTGGACAGCCAGGGCAAAGAGATTGCCCTGCGCCTGTCGAACGAAAGCGCCGCTACCGGCAGCACGCGGGTGCTTTCGGTCACTGAAGCCGAACAGACGTTTACGTTCGTCGATGCGGCTGAACAGCCGTTGCCTTCGCTGCTGCGCGGTTTCTCTGCGCCGGTCAAGCTGAGCTTCCCGTACGATCGCGACCAATTGATGTTCCTGATGCAGCACGACAGCGATGGCTTCAATCGCTGGGACGCGGGCCAGCAACTGTCGGTTCAGGTGTTGCAGGAACTGATCGAGCAGCATCAGCAAGGCCAGGCACTGGTCATGGATCAGCGTCTGATTACCGCGCTGGGCACTGTGCTGGCAGACGAGCAACTGGATCAGGCGATGGTGGCGGAAATGCTGTCGCTGCCTGGCGAGGCGTATCTGGCCGAGATCAGCGACGTGGCAGATGTCGACGCCATTCACGCCGCTCGGGAGTTTGCCCGCAAACAATTGGCCGACGGCCTGTTTGACGGCCTGTGGGCTCGTTACTCGGCTAACCGTGAGCTGTCCAGAGCCACGCCCTATGTTGCCGAGTCCACGCACTTCGCCCGCCGTGCGCTGCAGAACATCGCCCTGTCGTACCTGATGTTCAGCGGCAAACCGGACGTGCTGGCGGCGACCATCGACCAGTTCGACACCAGCGACAACATGACCGAGCGGCTGACCGCGCTGGCCGTGCTGGTCAACTCGCCGTTCACCGAAGAGCGCAACAAAGCGCTCGCGGTGTTTGCCGAGAACTTCAAGAGCAACGCGCTGGTCATGGATCAGTGGTTCAGCGTTCAGGCGGCCAGCACCCAGCCGGGCGGGCTGCAACGCGTGCAGGAACTGATGAAACACCCCGCCTTCAGCATCAGGAACCCGAACAAGGTCCGTGCCTTGATCGGCGCTTTTGCCGGGCAGAACCTGATCAACTTCCATGCAGCGGACGGCTCCGGCTACCGTTTCCTGGCGGACCTGGTCATCGAGCTGAACGCCCTGAACCCGCAGATCGCCTCCCGCCAGCTGGCGCCACTGACCCGCTGGCGCAAATACGACAGCGCCCGTCAGGCGCTGATGAAGGCGGAACTGGAGCGCATTCTCGCCTCTGGCAAGCTGTCGGCGGATGTGTATGAAGTGGTGAGCAAAAGCCTGGCTGTATGAGGGGCGATGCTGTGCTAAGTGCGTAAATGACACGCTCAGGAAAGGCGCTATCTGCTGACGCAGGTAGCGCCTTTTTTGTGCGTTTTGCCCCGATTTATTCGCTGCTTGATGATTCGTCTTCGTGGACAAGTCCACTCCTACAAAGGCACAGGAGCACAGGAGCACAGGAGCACAGGAGCACAGGAACACAGGAACACAGGAACTCAGAGGCACGGCGGGCATGCTGTAGGAGCGGACTTGTCCGCGAAGAGGTCAGTCTTGTCGACATCTGAGTCTTGTGCCAACGCACTGGCACGAAAGCCAATGACTCAGCTCTTACAAAAAAATCTCACATGTGATGCATATCTATCTTCAAAAACATCTGCTACGTTGCTCACCTGATCCACGGTCAGTAACAAGGGGGAAGCGCCAATGCCTCGTAAAACCCAGGGCGACACCCCGGCGGCCCCGGCCAAGGTTTCCAAGAGCTCCACCGATTACATGCGTGAAATGCGCCTGCGACTCAAGGATGCGGGGCTGGTCAAGCGAGAGTTCTGGATCCGGCCCGAGAATGTCGATGCCCTGCGTGGCATCGAAAAAGCATTAAGACAGCCCTTTCTGGGCGAGAGGATCAAATTGGAGGATTTCATGAGCGAGAACACCTACTGGACCGTTAGCTCACTGCATAAGGCTCTTTCCGAACTGGACCTGGTCAGTCATGGGCAGGTCGAAATGAGCGTTATTGAAGGCAATGCGGCGGGCATCAAGCTGATCATGGCCGATTACGGCGACCTGCCCATCTACATCGCGGTAGAAGGCGAGCAGATTCTCGCCGACACGGTCTTGATTGAAGTGAACAAGGTCAAGAACGTCCAGGCTTTCAACGACGTGGTGCTGCGCAGCCGCGACCTGTTTCCACTGTCGTCGATCGGCATTGAAAAGCTGGGTGGCGATAAGGAAGTCTACTGCCTGTTCGGCGCCTTGAGCGCCGCCTCGTCGCTTACGGTTATCGTGCAGGAAATTCTCACCCTCGCGGACAATGTGCTCCGTGCGGCCGACGCTTTTGAAGACCATTTCATCTACGGAACAGCGCTGTCAGGCGGAGAATATTCATGACGACAAGTATCTGGAAAAAACTGGTCACCGCTGTTCGTGGTGGTGCTTCTGAAGTGGGCGAGTCGATTGCCGATGCCAACGCCATCCGCATTCTGGATCAGGAAATCCGTGACGCCGACAACGCGCTGGTCAAGGCCCGCGACGGGCTGATCACCATCAAGGCCAAGCACAAGCTCTCGGCGCAGCGTCTTGAAGAACACGCCACCAGCATTGCCAACTGGGAAGGCCGCGCCATGCAGGCGCTGAACAAAGGCGAAGAGGCGCTGGCCGTCGAATGCGCCAACAAGATCGCCGAGATCGAAGCCCTGCGTGACCAGGAGCAGGAACTGGCCGATCAGTTCAGCAAGCAGGTCAGCCTGCTGCAGGACCAGGTGATCAAGGCCGAGTCGCGGATCAAGAGCCTCAAGCAGCAGGTCGAGATGGCCAAGGCCCGCGAAACGGTGCAGCGTGCCCGGGTTGCCACGGCCACTGCAACCGGTGGCGCCAGCGGTGCCGTGGAAACCGCAGTCGGTTCACTGGCGCGCCTCAAGCAGCGCCAGGACGAACAGGATGCCAAGCTGGAAGCCGCTGAAGAGCTGGCCAGCCAGTCCAGCGGCAGCGATCTTGAGCGTCGTCTGCAGGATGCCGGAATCGGGGCCAAAAGTGGCGGCGCGGACGATGTGCTGGCGCGTTTGAAAGCCAGAAACCAGACGCCTGCCCAGTAAGCCCGGCGAGGGCGGGCGATGGCGTTTTCAACGCGACTCAAGGTCATCCTCGCCTTGTCGGCGCTGCTGATTGTGGTGCAGGCAATCAACTCGATCACCGGCAATGGTCTGGTTCATTTCGGTATCATTCCGCGCAGCCTGACCGGGTTGCGCGGCATTGTTTTTGCGCCCTTTCTGCACGGTTCGATTCAGCACTTGCTCAGCAACCTGTTGCCGTTCATTGTGCTGAGCTGGCTGGTGGCGACTGAGGGTGTCAGGCGTTACGCGTGGGTCGCCGGACTGATTTGCCTGCTGGGCGGGCTGCTGGTCTGGAGTTTCGGTCGCAGCAATATTCATGTGGGCGCCAGCGGTCTGATTTTCGGTCTGTGGGCTTATCTGCTGGCGCGGGCGTGGTATCAGCGCAGCATGGCCAGCGTGGTGTTGGCGCTGATTGCGCTGGCCGGCTACAGCGGGCTGGTTTTTGGTTTCGTGCCCGCCGCCGGTGTATCGTTTGAATCACACATTGCCGGGGCGTTTGCCGGTATTTGCGTGGCGTGGCTGATGCACTCCAGAGGTTTGCCGGCGCAGCGGTGAGGCCGTTCCGAAGACAGTCTTTTCTATATCAGGGTAACGAGATTTCAATGCCATCCGGTCGACGTCAAGGACATGCACTATGAGTTGGTTCAAACGAGCCATGGGGCTGGAAGCGCCCAAGGCATCAGGCCGTGAAGATGGGCCTTCGGCCAGTGCGGTCAACCCGCTGGGGCTGGCATCCGGACGAATGCTGTGCCTGGACAGCTCATTGAAGCTGCTGCTCGATGGGCATTCAGAGGTGGTGGTTCCGGGCGATGAAAAAGTCTGGGCCGTGGGGCGTATCGACCTCGGCCAGTCGATGGCTCTCCATCGTTTCTACCTCGATAACGAGGATTACTTTCTGCAAGTGGTCAGCAACGGCCCCAATCCTGAAGACATTCAGGACATCATCCTGTTCGGCTATTACAGTGCCGAGCCGATCACCAGCAAGGATGAGCTGCTGCGCCTGACCGGTCCTGCCTCAAAGATCGGCCTGCCGACCTACGAGCACGAGGGTGAAGTGTTCGAGCGGCAATGGGGCACATCGCCCGGCCAGACCGAGCTGACCCCGCTGGATGAAGACATCGTCAGCCCTGACGCTGCCTATCGCGTCAAACACCTGAGCATGCTGTACGCCCGCGACACGGGTCTGATCAATCGCCGAGAGTTTCTGCTGTTTTCCGTAGAGGAAGACGAAGAGGGCAGCATCACGCTCACGACAGCGGTTGGCATCACGCTGCAATCCACTGATATCAACGTTCTTTGACAAGGAAATCCCCATGATCGACGCGCTGCGTATGTCGCTCAATGCCACCGCCGTGTTCGGCTTCGTGATGTACATTCTGGTGGCGGCCATTCTGTTCGCCCTGTTCCAGTTCATCTACAGCAGGATCACACCGCACAAGGAATTCGCGCTGATCCGTGAGAACAACAGCGCCGCCGCACTGGCATTGGGTGGCTCACTGATCGGCTTCGCGTTGCCGGCCAGTAACATCATCACCTACAGCATCAGCATTCTGGACGTGGTCGTCTGGGTGGTCATCGCGGCAGTGGTGCAGCTGCTCGCGTTCGGCGTCACCAGCCTGGTGCTCAAAGGCCTGTCGGCCCGCATCGCCAAAGGCGAGACGGCTGCTGCCATCTACTCTGCCAGCGTCGCGATCAGCGTCGGTCTTCTCAACGCCGCCTGCATGACCCCATCGGTCTGACGGCAGCCTTGAACAAGGAGACTCACGATGAGACGTAGTTCAGTCAAACTGGTGCTCGCCAGCACGCTGCCTCTGGCCCTCGCCGGGTGCGGCCCTTCTGAAAACAAGCAGAATTTCGAAGCCAAGGCCAATTTCAAGTCGGTGCAGGAATGCGTCGAGGCCAAGGTGCCGGTGGACGTGTGTTCGGATGCCTACATGCAGGCGCTGTCCGATCACCGCCGCATTGCACCGACCTACGATGACAAGGCGTCCTGTGACGCTGACTTCGTGCCGGACTACTGCCAGGCCACGTCTGACGGCAAGTACATGCCAAAGCTGGGCGGTTTCGAACTGGGTTTCTCCGGGCAGGTGCCCAAAGAGGCGCTGGACCGGGCCAATCAGGAAGTTTCTCAGTCCGCTCCCGCGGGCATGAGTGGTACCACCGGGCTGATGGCCGGCTTGCTGATCGGTAACCTGCTCAGCAACGGCTTCGGTGGCGGCAGCCGTTATTACTCGCAGCCCATCTATCAGACGCGTGATGATCGGGGCGGTTATTACAGCTCTTCGCTGCCCAGCCAGATCGACCGTGGCAAGACGTTCGGTCGTTCGACCCAGGCGCAATCGAGCCCGGACCGCAGCTATGGCAGAAGCACGTTAGGCCGTAATCTGGGCAGTTCGGGTTCCGGTTCGTCATCGGTGTCATCGACCATCTCGCGCGGAGGCTTCGGCAGTCAGGCTGCGGCACGCAGCGGCTGGGGCGGCAAGAGCAGCGGCGGCAGCAGTTTCGGAGGCTGACGGAGCGATCCATGAAGAAGATCAGCATCGAGGAGCGCCCGGACTGGCGCACGACGGCGGAGCGTGAAGGGTTTGATTTTCATACCATCGACGGCGAACGTTACTGGGACGAACGCGGGTATTACCTGTTCACCGAACAGCAGGTGACCCGTGACCTGGAAGAGCCCACCCAGCACCTCCATCAGATGTGCATGGATGCGGTCGCGCGGGTGGTGGACAGTGAAGAGCTGTTGCATCAACTGGCAATTCCGGAAGCGTTCTTCGATGTGATCCAGACCTCGTGGAAGCAGGGGCATCCGCATTTGTATGCGCGCTTCGACTTTGCCTACGACGGCACCGGGCCGGCAAAGATGTACGAGATCAACGCCGATACACCGACCAGCCTCATGGAGGCTGGAGCCTTTCAGTTGCTCTGGCTGGAAGAGCAAATGGCGCGCGGGGTTCTGCCCGCGCACGCGACCCAGTTCAATTCGATTGCCGAAGACCTGGTTCGCGCATTTGCCGAGTTTCCGGGGCAGAGTCCGTTCTACTTTTCCTCGATGTCCGGTTCCGTCGAGGACCGCGGCACCACCGATTTCCTGCGGCGCATGGCGGCGCACGTCGGCATTGATGCCAGGCATATCGACATCGAAGACATCGGTCTCGATGCCGAAGGGCGTTTTGTCGATCTGCAAGGGCGCTGGATCGAACGGCTGTTCAAGCTGCATGCCTGGGAGCACATCTTTCACGAGGCATTCGGCAAGCAGGTGCCGGCCAGTGGCACTCAGTTCGTCGAGCCTGCGTGGAAGGCGATTCTGAGCAATAAAGGTATATTGCCGTTGTTGTGGCAGTTCAATGAAGGGCATCCGAACCTGCTGCCCTCACGCATTGATCAGGACACAACACAACCCGTGCCCAAGGGCTGGGTGCGCAAACCGTACTTTTCCCGCGAAGGCGCCAACATCGAGATGCGCACGCCTGGCGATCAGGTCATTGCGGTCGATGGCCCGTACACCGATGCGCCTTACATTCTCCAGGCTTACTCGCCGCTGCCGAAATTCGGCGACAGCTATACGCTGATCGGTTCATGGGTGATCGGAGATCTGGCGTCAGGCATCGGGATTCGTGAAGACGACAGCCTGATCACCAAGGACACCAGCCGTTTTCTGCCTCACGCGGTCATTGACTGATCTTTTATGCGTTCACTCCAAGTGTTACTTGCGCGAGTCAGTAACACTTCATTGTTACGGTCCGTTTGAATACGGTGCCTAAGCCCCCTTGTATTAATAATCGACGTTCCGTTGACGTCGGACAATCAAACAGTCTTTTATTCAACGTTCAGGTCGTTAACCAGAGAACGTTCAATAAATGAGTTGAACTGTACTTGATAAGTCTACTGATCTGTTTGCCCTCTGTGCATTGGCACTCGTGTTGCATTGTGATGGCCCGTTCCGCCTGCTCGCCAGCCCGCTGAAAGCTTCTTTTAGTGCGCGCGATTGTCGTTGTATGGGCGATTTTTCAGTCGGTCAAACATCAGGCTGCCGGTTATAAAACGGCGGATGTCGGGCCATCAATCATGCCTTCGCTATTGCATTAAAAGTGTTCATACGGAAACCGTACAGAGGCAATGTCCAGGCATTGTTCCTGCCGGTCAAACAAGGAGAGCCACGATGCTCGTTAAACAATGGGCATGGCTCGCGCTGACGCCGGCATTGCTGTTTATGATCAACACCGGCGTCGCCAACGAAGGCGCTTCGCTGGGGAGTGGCCTGACGCCCCTCGGGGGCGAGATGGCGGGTAACGCCGCCGGAACCATCCCGGCCTGGAGCGGCGGGATCGTTCGGCCACCGCCCGATTATCAAGGGGCCGGCACGCGGCATATCGACCCCTATGCCAGCGACAAGCCCCTGTTCACCATCACCCACGCGAATCTGAGCCACTACCGCGCACGTCTGACGCCAGGGCAGGTGGCGATGTTCGAGACCTATCCCGACAGTTACCAGATGCCGATCTACGCCACCCGGCGTTCCGGCTCGGCACCCCAATGGGTCTATGACAACGCTCGGCGTAACGTGAAAAAAGCCCGGTTGATTGCCGGCGGCAATGGCTTTGCCGATGCATATGGTGCCATTCCGTTCCCCATTCCGGAAAAGGGCATTCAGGCGGTGTGGAACCACATTGCCCGGTATCGCGGCCATTATGTCGTACGCCATGCTTCTGAAGTCGCCGTCCAGCGCGACGGCAGTTTCAAACCGGTCACCTCGCGCCAGGAAGTCCTGTTTCGCTTCTATGACCCCCACGGAAACTTCGCCACGCTGGACAATGTGTTGTTCTATTACCTGTCGTTTACCCGGTGCCCGACACGGATGACTGACTCTGCCGTGCTGGTTCACGAAACGCTTGATCAGGTTCAGGAGCCGCGTCAGGCCTGGGCCTACAATGCAGGGCAACGCAGAGTGCGACGGGCGCCGAGTCTGGCGTACGACATGCCGATTCCAACCTCGGAGGGGCTGCGTACGGCGGACGACACCGATATGTTCAACGGTTCACCGGACCGTTACGACTGGGAACTGCTGGGCAAGCGCGAAATTTACATTCCTTACAACAATTACCGGATTTCCAGCCCCGACATTTCCTATCGGCAATTGCTGCAGGTCGGGCATCTGAACCCGGTCTACACACGCCATGAACTGCATCGGGTCTGGGTGGTGGAGGGCAAGCTCAAACCCTCGGCACGGCATGTTTACTCACGGCGCACGCTGTACCTGGACGAGGACAGTTGGCAGGCTGCAATCGTCGATCAGTATGACGGTCGCGGACAGCTATGGCGGGTCTCTATGGCCTACTTGAAAAACTACTACGAACTGCCGACCACCTGGTCTGCGCTGGATGTTTTTCATGACCTGCAGGCTCGGCGTTATCACGTTCAGAACCTGGACAATCAAGAGCCTGGCACCCGCGATTTTTCGCAGCCCGTGCCCGCTGCAAGCGCGTTCAAACCCGCCGCATTGCGCCGCAGAGGTATCCGCTAGACGGGCCTGTGTTGCATCGTCCCGTAAGCCGTCCCGATCAGCCTCCGTGATGGTTCATCAATCACACCCTGTGCGCTTAACAAAAGATAACGACATGTCGGTTGTCAGGCATTTACAAAGCTGTCTAGGATGGCCGAGCCTGCACCCCGGCATGGCCTGACGGCTTTGGGCGTGTGGTTCGCGCGGGCGGGTCGATACCCTCCGGTGGTCATCTGATAATAAGAAAAGGGGAGAAGTCCATGCGTGAGCCTTTCCATCGGCGCACACGGTTGTACGCGGGCCTGTCCCTGGCGATTTTTGCGTCATGCACGTTTGCCTCGGCCGAGTCCGGTTCTGCGCCTGTTGCGGCAGGCACCGGAGACACCGCCGTGTACGCCATCGAATCGGCGAAAGCCTCACGTGCCTTGTTGCTGGACATCGCCCATGCCGGTGCGCGGCTGGTGGTGGTGGGGGATCATGGGCATATCTTGTACTCCGACGATCAGGGCAAGACCTGGAACCAGGCCAGAGTGCCGACCCGGCAGTTATTGACGGCGGTATTTTTTGTGGATGAACAGCACGGTTGGGCTGTGGGCCATGACGCGCAGGTACTGGCCAGTAACGATGGCGGCAAGAGCTGGAGCAAACAGTTCGAGGACTTGAAGCGCGAGGCGCCGCTGCTGGATGTCTGGTTCAAGGACCTCGACCACGGCTTTGCCGTGGGTGCTTATGGCGCCTTGCTGAGCACCGACGATGGCGGCCAGCATTGGCAGGACGTCAGTGACCGGCTGGATAACGAAGATCAATACCACCTGAACAGCATCGCCCAGGTGAAAGGTGCGGGCCTGTTTATCGTCGGCGAAGCGGGCAGCATGTTTCGCTCGAGTGACGAAGGGCAGACCTGGGAAAAACTCGAAGGCCCTTATCAAGGCTCATTGTTTGGCGTGACCGGTACGGCGCAGCCCTCGACATTGCTGGCTTATGGTCTGCGCGGCAATCTGTTTCGCTCGACCGACTTCGGTGACAGCTGGCAGCCCGTCAAACTTGAAGGCGCGCGAGGGCCGGTCGAATTCGGTCTGGCCAGCGCCACGTTGCTGACGGATGGTTCGCTGGTGCTGGTCGGCAACGGTGGCAGCGTCATGCGCAGCCATGACGATGGTGAAACATTCGAGGTCTTCAATCGTCCCGACCGTATTTCGCTGGCGGGTGTCACCGCCAATCTTCAAGGCAATCTGATTCTGGTCGGGCAGGGCGGCGTTCGCGTGGCCTCGCCGACAGGCGCCGAGACGACCCAACAATAAGACCTTCCAGGGCGGGGATATTCAGGCATGAGCAACCTTCAACACCCAGCAAACTCAGATGACAAGGCCACTTTCCTCGAACGCCTGATTTTCAATCATCGCCCCACGGTGATCTTTCTTTGCCTGCTGACCAGTGTCTTTCTGTTCTGGCAGGCCTTGCAGGTTCGGCCCTCCACCAGTTTCGAGAAGATGATCCCGCTGTCGCATCCGTTCATTCAGAACATGATGAAGCACCGCAACGATCTGGGAAATCTGGGCAACACCGTGCGCATTTCCGTCGAAGCGGTGGACGGTGACATCTTCTCCAAAGCGTACATGGAGACCTTGCGCCAGATCAGTGACGAAGTGTTTTACATCCCCGGTGTGGACCGCTCCGGGCTTAAATCGCTGTGGAGCCCCAGCGTACGCTGGACCGAAGTGACCGAAGAGGGGTTCGCCGGGGGCGAAGTCATTCCGCAGAGTTACGACGGTTCAGACGCGAGTCTGGATCAGCTGCGCAACAATGTGCTCAAGTCCGGTCAGGTCGGGCGGTTGGTCGCCAACGATTTCAGGTCAAGCATCATTGACGTGCCGCTGCAGGAGTCTTACCCGGACCCGGCCGATCAGGGCACGTTACTGGCGCTGGACTATCAGCAGTTCTCGCATCAGCTTGAAGAAAAAATCCGCGACAAATACCAGGCGCAGAACCCGGACATCAAGATTCACATCGTCGGTTTCGCCAAGAAAGTCGGCGACCTGATCGATGGCCTGTTCATGGTGGTGATGTTCTTCGGCATCGCCTTTCTGATCACGCTGGTGCTGCTGATCTGGTTCACACGGTGCATTCGCAGCACCGTCGCGGTCCTGAGTACCACATTGATTGCCGTGATCTGGCAACTGGGGTTGATGCACGTGGTGGGTTTCGGGATCGATCCTTACTCGATGCTGGTGCCGTTTCTGATTTTCGCCATCGGCATTTCCCACGGGGTGCAGAAGATCAACGGCATCGCCCTGCAATCCAGCGAAGCCGAAAACGCCCTGACTGCGGCGCGCCGTACGTTTCGCCAGCTGTTTCTGCCGGGCATGATCGCCATTCTGGCTGACGCGGTGGGGTTCATCACCTTGCTGATTATCGACATCGGCGTGATCCGCGAACTGGCCATCGGCGCGTCTATCGGTGTGGCGGTGATCGTGTTCACCAACCTGATTTTGTTGCCCGTGGCGATTTCCTACGTGGGCATCAGCAAACGGGCGGTCAGCCGCAGCAAGCAGGATGCGGTCTCCGAGCATCCTTTCTGGCGATTGCTGTCGAATTTTGCCAGCGCCAAGGTCGCACCGGTCTCGATTGTGCTGGCTTTGCTGGCCTTCGGTGGCGGGCTTTGGTACAGCCAGAACCTGAAGATCGGCGACCTCGATCAAGGCGCGCCGGAACTGCGCCCCGACTCGCGCTACAACAAGGACAACGCGTTCATCATCAATCATTATTCGACCAGTTCCGACGTGCTGGTGGTGATGGTCAAGACACCGCCCGAGGGCTGCTCGGCGTATTCGACCCTGTCGGCGATCAACGAACTGGCCTGGAAGATGGAAAACACCCAGGGTGTGCAGTCGGCCATTTCGCTGGTGACTGTTTCCAGGCAGGTCATCAAGGGCATGAACGAGGGCAACCTGAAATGGGAGAGCCTGTCGCGCAACAAAGACGTATTGAACAACTCCATCGCCCGCGCGGATGGCCTGTACAACAATGATTGCTCACTGGCCCCGCTGCTGGTTTTCCTCAACGACCACAAGGCCGAAACCCTCGACCGCGCCGTACACGCCGTGCAGGACTTCGCCAAAGAAAACGACAGACCGGACATGCAGTTCCTGCTGGCCGCCGGCAACGCCGGGATCGAGGCCGCGACCAACGAGGTGATCAGACAGTCCGAGCTGGTGATTCTGGTGCTGGTCTACATTTGCGTGGCCGCCATGTGCATGATCACCTTCCGTTCCTGGGCGGCCACCCTGTGCATCGTTTTGCCATTGGTGCTGACGTCGGTACTGGGTAACGCACTGATGGCTTTCATGGGCATCGGCGTCAAAGTCGCAACCCTGCCGGTGGTGGCGTTGGGGGTGGGGATCGGTGTCGATTACGGCATTTACATCTACAGCCGTCTTGAAAGCTTCCTGCGCGCCGGGTTGCCGTTGCAAGAGGCCTACTATGAAACCCTGAAATCCACCGGCAAGGCGGTGCTGTTCACCGGCCTGTGCCTGGCCATCGGCGTGTGTACCTGGATCTTCTCGGCAATCAAGTTCCAGGCCGACATGGGCCTGATGCTGACCTTCATGCTGCTGTGGAACATGTTCGGCGCACTGTGGCTATTGCCAGCGCTGGCGCGGTTCCTGATCAAACCGGAGAAGATGGCGGGGAAGGTGGGTAACTCGCTGTTTTCGCATTGAGCCTGTGGCGGCCTGTAACGCTGCGTCCTTTTGAGGCGCAGCGTGTCGAGAAATGCGTTTCACATATCTTGTGAGAGGGACGATTTGGACGAGTCGCCATACCTGGTTAGCAAACATTGAACAGACAGGCTCAAGACGTCATCGATTCAATTGAACCGATCAACCTCCACCCAGCACCACGCTCAGCGCATTGCGCGCGTCATCCAGCTGCACCAGTGAGGCATGGCGTGCGCCGAGGGCGTCGCGGTTCTGGATGGCGGTGAGGATGGCTTTATGGCGTGGCATGGCCAGTTCGTGCAGGTTGGGGCGTTTGTTGGAGTATTTGAGCGCTTCGCGCAAAGCCAGTGACAGCATGTTGCACAAGTGCGCCAGCAGGTCGTTGTGCGTGGCGTCGGCGATGCGGCTGTGGAAGTCGAGGTCCGGTTGCAGCAGGTCTTCCGGCGTCGGCGCCGCTTCCATGCGCAGGTACGCTTCGTGGATCGACTCTATTTCTGCGTCCGTGGCATGTTGCGCGGCCAGGGCAGCCACCGCCGGTTCGATCACCGCGCGCACGCTGGTCAGCAGGTTGAAGAATTCATTTTGCGGCGAACTTTGCATCACCCAATGCAGCACATCCGGGTCCAGCAAATGCCATTCGCGACGGGCCTTCACCACCGTGCCCACGCGTGGCCGCGAGTAGACCAGTCCCTTGGCCACCAGCACTCGCGTGGCCTCACGCAGCACCGGACGGCTGACGGCGTATTCTTCACAGAGCAGCGCTTCGGCAGGGAGCTTTTCGTCAGGCTTGAAACGGCCGGATACGATCTGCATGCCCAGCTCCTGGACGATGCGGGCGTGCATGCTTTTTCGGTCGGAAGGCTTTCGATAATCCATGGGAACGCGAGTCGGTCCTGGCGGTGATTGCTGGGCATCATACCATCGCACAATGACTACGGCGGTCACCAGAACAGGGGACCGCCGCTTCTTTTACTAGTGCGAGTGACGAGGCACTTCGGAACCCCGGCAACCGACCAGGAAGTCGAAGTCGCAGCCTTGATCGGCCTGCATCACTTTGTCGACGTACAACTGACGGTAGCCACCCAGCAGCAATTGTGGCGGCGCTTGCCAGTCGGCCAGGCGTGCGGCCAGTTCAGCTTCCGGGATGTCCAGATGCAAGCGCCCGCTGGCGCAGTCGAGCTCGATCCAGTCGCCTTCCTTGACCACGGCCAGCGGTCCACCGGCTGCGGCTTCCGGTGCGACGTGCAACACCACCGTGCCGTACGCCGTGCCGCTCATGCGTGCGTCGGATATGCGCACCATGTCAGTGACACCCTGAGCAAGCAGTTTGGCCGGCAGGCCCATGTTGCCGACTTCGGCCATGCCTGGGTAACCCTTGGGGCCGCAGTTCTTGAGGACCATCACCGAGCTGGCGTCGATGTCCAGATCCGGATCGTTGATGCGTGACTTGTACATCTCGAAGTTTTCGAATACCACTGCCCGGCCACGATGCTGCATCAATGCCGGTGTGGCAGCGGATGGCTTGAGCACTGCGCCGAGCGGAGCGAGGTTGCCGCGCAGCACGCAGATACCGCCGTCGGCACGGATCGGGTTGTCCAGGGCACGAATGACCTGATCTTCACCGTAGATCGGTGAATTGCAGGTGTTCTCGCCGATGCTTTTGCCATTGACGGTCAGCGCATCCGGGTTGGGCAGCAACTTGGCCTCGTTCATGCGTCGCAGCACGGCAGGCAGGCCACCGGCGTAGTAAAACTCCTCCATCAGGAAGCGCCCGGAAGGTTGCAGGTCGACGATGGTCGGCATGCCACGGCCCATGCGGGTCCAGTCGTCCAGGTCCAGATCGACGCCGATGCGTCCGGCAATGGCTTTCAGGTGGATAACCGCGTTGGTCGAACCGCCGATGGCTGCATTGACCCGGATAGCGTTTTCAAACGCCGCTTTGGTGAGAATCTTCGACAGGCGCAGGTCTTCGCGGACCATGTCGACGGCGCGCATGCCGGACATGTGTGCCAGCACATACCGTCGCGAATCCACCGCAGGAATGGCGGCGTTGTGCGGTAACGAGGTGCCGAGGGCTTCGGCCATACAGGCCATGGTCGATGCGGTGCCCATCGTGTTGCAGGTGCCTGCCGAGCGCGACATGCCGGCTTCGGCGGAAAGAAATTCGTCCAGGCTGATGGTCCCGGCTTTGTAGGATTCATGCATCTGCCAGACGATGGTGCCAGCGCCGATGTCCTTGCCTTCATGCTTGCCGTTGAGCATCGGCCCGCCGGTCACGACGATGGCGGGGATGTCGCAGCTGGCAGCGCCCATCAACAGCGCAGGGGTGGTCTTGTCACAACCGGTCAGCAACACCACGCCATCAATCGGGTTGCCGCGAATCGCTTCTTCAACATCCATGCTGGCCAGGTTGCGGGTGAACATCGCAGTGGGGCGCAGGTTGGATTCACCATTGGAAAACACCGGAAACTCTACCGGCCAGCCACCGGCTTCGATTACGCCACGTTTGACGTGTTCGGCGATCTGCCGGAAGTGTGCGTTGCAGGGGGTCAGCTCCGACCAGGTATTGCAGATGCCGATGATCGGCTTGCCTTGAAACTGATGGTCGGCAATGCCCTGATTCTTCATCCAGCTGCGGTACATGAAGCCATTCTTGTCGGCAGTGCCAAACCACTGGGCAGAACGGAGGGTCGGTTTTTTATCGGAGTCAGACATGATCGGCTCTCTTATTGTAAGACTTAATGGCGATACTGCTGGCTAAGGTAAGCCTAAAAAACGCTCATTGGAAGAGTTGTCAGTTTAAATAGTATTACTATATAGTCGTTTGTAGACGAGGGATCATCCTGGCGCCTGTGCGGTGTCATTCCGCACCCAGGCACAGAGGTCATCCCCGCAGGTTCCATAACAAAAACAATGGGAGACCGCCTACATGAGCCAGGAACTGCGGCTTATACGCCGCATGACGTTCAAACTGATTCCGTTCCTTATCCTGCTGTACCTGATCGCTTATGTAGACCGCTCCGCCGTGGGCTTTGCCAAGCTGCACATGGGCGCAGACATCGGCATTGGCGATGCGGCCTACGGGTTGGGCGCCGGGCTGTTCTTCATCGGTTATTTTCTGCTGGAGATCCCTAGCAACCTGATGCTCGAGCGCTTTGGTGCGCGTCGCTGGTTCGCGCGCATCATGATCACCTGGGGCGCGATCACCATCGGCATGGCCTTCGTGCAGGGGCCACACAGCTTCTATGTGATGCGTTTCCTGCTGGGCGCTGCCGAGGCTGGCTTCTTCCCGGGCGTGCTGTACTACATCACTCAATGGTTTCCGGTGCGTCACCGCGGCAAGATCCTCGGCCTGTTCATTCTCTCGCAACCGATTGCCATGATGATCACCGGGCCTGTCTCCGGCGGCTTGCTGGGCATGGACGGCGTTCTGGGCCTGCATGGCTGGCAGTGGCTGTTCATCGTCATTGGCACGCCAGCGATTCTGCTCACCTGGCCGGTGCTTCGCTGGTTGCCGGACGGTCCGCAGCAGGTCACGTGGATGGACCAGGCCGAGAAAGACTGGCTGACCGGGGAACTGAAAAAGGATCTGGAAGCATACGGCCAGACCCGTCACGGCAATCCGTTGCATGCGCTGAAAGATAAGCGCGTGTTGCTTCTGGCGCTGTTCTACCTGCCCGTTACCTTGAGCATCTACGGTCTGGGCCTGTGGCTGCCGACGCTGATCAAGCAGTTCGGCGGCAGTGACCTGACCACGGGCTTCGTGTCGTCGGTGCCCTACGTTTTCGGCATCATCGGCCTGCTGATCGTGCCGCGCAGCTCTGACCGGCTCAATGATCGTTACGGACACCTCGCGGTGCTTTATGTGCTGGGCGCAATCGGTCTGTTCTGCAGTGCCTGGCTGACCCTGCCGGTGGCGCAACTGGCGGCGCTGTGCGTCGTGGCCTTTGCGTTGTTTTCCTGCACGGCCGTGTTCTGGACGTTACCGGGGCGGTTTTTCGCCGGTGCCAGTGCGGCAGCCGGGATTGCGCTGATCAATTCGGTCGGCAATCTGGGCGGTTATATCGGGCCTTTCGTGATCGGTGCCTTGAAGGAAATGACCGGCAGCCTGGCGTCGGGCCTGTATTTCCTGTCGGGCGTGATGGTGTTCGGGCTGGTGTTGACCGGCATCGTCTACCACGTTCTGGAACGCAAACATGTGCTGCCGGCCGCCGATTTCGCGGCGAGTGCCAAAGCGCAATAGGTTTTCAGCTTCCCGCTCTGCTGGAAGTCATTACTCTGGAAGGAGCATTTCATGCGTTTAGTGCAGTTTGAATTGAGCAACGGTCAGCGCCGTGTCGGGCGGGTTGAGGGCGAACAGGTGCGTGAAGTCGTTGGCGCCGAAAGCGTTCGCGAACTGGCGTTGGCAGCTATCGAGGCGGGGTCTGATCTGGCTCGGCAGGTCGAGCAGCATGGGCTTGGCGACACTCATGACTACCAGCAACTGCTCAAGGACCTGCGGGTTCTGCCACCGCTCGACCATCCCGATCCGGCGCACCTGCTGGTCAGCGGCACCGGGCTGACACATCTGGGCAGCGCGTCGGCACGCGACAAGATGCACCAGCAGTCCGGCGACGAAGCGTCGATGACCGACACCATGCGCATCTTCAAATGGGGCGTCGAAGGCGGCAAGCCGGCGGCGGGGCAGGCGGGCGTTCAGCCGGAATGGTTCTATAAAGGTGACGGCAGCATTGTCGTGCGCCCGGGGCATTCGTTTTCATTGCCGCCCTTTGCCGAAGACGGTGGGGAAGAGCCGGAGCTGAGCGGCCTCTATGTGATCGGCCATGATCGCAAGCCGTATCGCCTGGGATTTGCCATTGGGAACGAGTATTCCGACCATGTCATGGAGCGTCGCAATTATCTGTACCTGGCGCACTCGAAACTTCGCGCCTGCTCGTTCGGACCGGAACTGCGCGTCGGCGAGCTGCCGCAAAGCCTGACCGGCACCAGCCGGATCTGGCGTGATGGCGAAATACTCTGGGAAAAGGAATTCCTCAGCGGCGAGGCGAACATGTGCCACAGCCTGGAAAACCTTGAGTACCATCACTTCAAATACGCCCAGTTCCTCCGGCCGGGCGATGTGCATGTGCATTTCTTCGGCACCGCGACCCTGTCGTTCGCCGATGGCGTACGCACGCAGCCGGGGGATCGTTTCGAAGTCAGCCAGGCCGAGTTCGGCCAGCCGCTGATCAACGGCCTGGCCCCGAGCGAACCGGTGTTTCAGCCGGGCGGAATTGGAAAACTCTAAAGAGCCGCGCGCAGTGATCATGCCTCTCTGCGTTTGCATGGAATTCTGGACGGTCTGCGTCTGCTTTTAAGCATGCAACACGGTTTAGATTTGTGACGCGGAGCGTCACGCAAGGCATTCCCACGCTGGAGCGTGAGGAGCGATAGGCGGCCGGAAGAACGCTTATCGTACCCGCGCTCCAGCGTGGGCATGCAGTTCTGGACGCTCTGCGTCCGCTCTTGACGATGTGATGCGCAGATCATCGGTGTATCTCCTCCTGCTTTTTGCCCTATCATTCGTGCTTTTGCAGGCCGGATAACACTCATGACCACCACGCCCACCACACTGCTTGCCGCCCTCGAAGCCACCACCATGCTGGAAATCGACGGTCTGCACGCCTGGGATTTTTCTCTGGGCGACGAACTGAACGTCGAATGCATGGACGGCCGCGAGCGCAAGGTATGGCGCTTCACCAAGGCGCAAGTCGACGCCGCGACCTTCGATCAATCCCTGCAAAGCTGGGTGATCAATGACGGCAACGCCGATCACCGGATCATCTGCCTGGATGCGTTTACCCCGTCAGATGAAGATGATTCCGCGCAGGATTGAGTAAATGCGGGCTGGCGCTGTCATAGACCCCGACAGTGCCGTAACAGGCATCAATAACTTCGACAAAAAGGGATGCCCCCATGCCCCATAAATTTCTGCCGTGGCTGGCAATTGCCAGTGCCATGAGCGCATTTACCCTGCAGGCCCAAGCCATGCCCGATACTGAATTGCTGGTGGGTTCCTACACGCAAGGAAAGAGTGAAGGGATCTACCGCTTCGGCTTCAACAGCGAAACCGGGATGATCGACGCCAAGCCACTGCAAGTGGTCAAAGCCGATAACCCGTCCTGGTTGACGTTGTCCCCGGACCAGCGTTATCTGTTCGCGGTCAATGAAAACGGCCCCGGACAAAAAGATGTGGTCGGTAAGGTCAGCAGCTTTGCCATCGACCCGAAGACCCGTCAGATCACCCCGATCAATCAGGTTCAAAGCCGCGGTGAAGAACCGACACACTCCAGCCTGAGCCACGACGGTCGCTACCTGTTCGTTGCCAACTACGCCGTAAACCCTGACCCGGGCGGCGCGCTGACCGTGGTGCCTGTGGGCAAGGACGGCACGTTGAGCGAAGCCGTTCAGGTGCTGCCGCTGGGGCCTGGAAGCAAGGTCAACAGTGAGCGGCAGATGTCGTCGCATGTGCATCTGGCCGTGCCGACCCCGGATGACAAGTACGTCGTGACTGCCGATCTGGGCGCTGACAAGCTGTTTGTCTATCGCTATGACGCGAACCAGTCCAAGCCACTGCAGCCTGCCAAAGTGCCTTTCGTCCAGTTGCCAGGCGGCTCCGGACCACGTCATACGCTGTTCAGTAGTGATGGCAAGCATGCCTGGCTGGTGCTGGAAATGACGGCTCAGGTTGCCGTGTTCGACTACCATGACGGCGGCTTCAAGCAGACCCAACTGGTCGATATGAAGAACAAAGGCGCGGAGCAGAAAAACGGTGGTGGTGCCTTGCACACTTCACCGGACGGCAAGTTTTTGTACGTGACCAATCGTGGTGACGCGAATCAGGTCGTGGTGTTCCGGATCGATCAGGCCAGCGGCAAGCTTGAAGAAATTCAGCGTCGTTCCCTGGAAGGCAAGGAGCCTCGCGAGTTCGCCTTTGATCCGACCGGCACGTTCATGCTGTTTGCCAATCAGAAGAGCAATCAGATCGTGACCGTGCGCCGGGATCCGCAGAGCGGAAAGATCGGTGAAACGGTGCAGAAATTCGATGCGGATTCACCGTCGTACCTGCGTTTTCTGACTGATAAATAAGCCATCCCGGCTCCAGCCCACAGGATTCAAGGGCTGGAGCCGTTATCATTCTTGATGATATGGGTTAGTGCTACAAAACATTTCTGCTGAACCTCCCTCGGGCGTAAGTTTGAGTCACGGCCAAGACGGCCAGAACGTCAAGCCACTGCACAGACCGCTAAAGAGGGGTGACCGATATGAATTTCAATCTTTTCTCCACCATCGCAGCATCGGCTATTTCAGCAAGCGTCGCGCTTCCAGCCAGCGCCAGTGTTGAAGTCACTGATAAAAAAGCCCACACCACCCAGGCTTACACTCAGACCTACACCCCTAAATACCTGCAACAGAGCGCCAATTTTTACGCCGCGCTGGATCACAAAACCGCCCAGTAAATCGCTCGCCGTCATGCTTTCGCGAGCATGTTCGCCAACACAGGTCCTGCGACCCACTGCCCATTGCGCGGCAGGCCATGCAGAGACTGTCAGGCGAGCCTGTTCGCGAAAGCGCTGACGGCGGTGACGCATTTCAAGAGCGGACGCGGAGCGTCGGCACGATAGTCACAGTGTTTCTCTCAGACGCCGCCCCTTCCTCACGCTCCTGCTCCAACGCGTGAAGGCTGCTCCTGACGCTCTGCGTCACGGGGCTCTCAGTTGCCCACCTCGATCGTACTCAACCCGTTGCCCTGACGGCGCACCTTGATCTGCACCGGAATTCGCTCGTGCATTTCCTGTACATGGGAGATCACGCCGACTTTACGGCCCTGTGCCTGCAAACCGTCCAGCGCGTCCATCGCCAGTTGCAATGACTCCGGGTCCAGGCTGCCGAAGCCTTCGTCGATGAACAGCGATTCGATGCGCAGGGTGCTGGAGGCCATTGACGCCAGGCCCAGTGCCAGCGCCAGCGACACCAGAAAGGTTTCCCCGCCCGACAGCGAATGCACCGAGCGCAGCTCATCGCCCATTTCGGTGTCCATGACCAACAGGCCAAGCATGCTGCCGCCGCGTTTCAGGCGGTAGCGGCGCACCAGTTGCTTGAGTTGCGCATTGGCGTGATGGACCAGCAGGTCAAGGTTGTAGGCCTGGGCGATCTTGCGAAACTTGTCGCCTTCGGCCGAGCCGATCAGTGCTGCGAGCCTGGCCCAGCGCAGGTATTCATCGTTGGCTGCAGTGATGCGCGCTTGAAGCTCGCTGTTGGCGTTTTGGCGACGCTGATCCTCGCTGAGTTCGGCGCGCAGGTCCGCGCAGTGTTGTTCACTCTGCGCTGATTGTTCCTGAGCCGCGTTCAACGCGGCCGTCAATTGCTCGTCATTGTTCAGGTCGCTGTGCTGCGCCTGATGCTGCTGAAGGCGCTGATCACGTTCCTGCAGCAGCACTTTGGCCTGTTCCAGGATTTTTTCCGCAGCCTGCAGCCGTTGGCGCAAGTCTTCGACGTGTGCGTCATCGTAGGTCAGAAGGGTATCGAGTGCCGTGTCGTCCAGTTCAGGGTGTTGACCTCGCCACTCGCTGATCTGCACATCAAGCGCGGCCAGTTCCTCTCGCAAGGACTGCTGCTGTTGCTGACCTGACTTGAGTTCGGCCGTCAGTTGAATCAACTGGCTGTGCAGGTCCTGCAGTGCCTGAGCCGCCGAAGTTTCGGCGTGCCTGGCCTGCTCGATAGCGTTCTCCAGCGCCTGTTGCCATTGTTCGGCAGACGCATGCTCGCCCAGCAGGTCGGCCAGTGTGTGCTGACGGGCTTGCTGCTGTTCGCCGAGCCGCGTGACGTCCTGCGCGAGTTCGGTCTGACGTTGCAAACGGGCTTGCTGCTCGATCTGTTCCTTCTCGATTTTCTGCTGACGCTCCTGCTGTTCCTGTTGTTCTTCGCGCTGCTGTTCCAGCTGATCCAGGCGTTGGGTCACTTGCTGTTCCAGTTGCATCACCGTGGCCGATGCATCGCTGCGCAGCCCTTCAAGCACCTGTGGCGACACCAGCGGCGTGAACGCGGTCAGTTCCTCTTCCAGTCGCTGTTGGTCGGCGTCCAGTTGCTTGAGCTGTTCGGCGACGTGATGCGCAGCGGTCTGGCTGGCTTCCACCGAAATCTGGACTTGCTGCTGCAGGCGACCTGCGTCTTTCTGCAGGGTCAGCAAAGCCGTCTGGCGTTGCTCGTCGCGGGTGATGACTTCGTTCAGCTGGCTCAGTTGCTGGCTCAGCCAGCCATCGCGCTTGTCCGGATCGCGGTCCAGCAGTTGGGCGGCGAGGGGATGAGCGTCGAGGTCCGGCGCCAGGGCCTGATGACGCAGCGTGAGTTGTTCGTGCTGGCGCAACAGTTCTTTCTGCCGGGCGATCACGCCTCCGACCTGTTCGCGCAGATGATTGCGCTGCTCGGTCAGCAGGTCCACGGCCTTCTGCGCGCTGGCCTGCTCGTTGTCGTCATGCCGGGTGAGGCTTTCGAGCAGCGCTTCAGGTTGATGCCACGGGTGTTCCAGGCTGCCACACACCGGGCAAGGCTGGTCATCCTGCAACTGCACGCGCAGTTCCTCGACGCTGGCGCTGCGGGCCAGACGCTGACGTTCCAGCAATTGCCGGGTGACGGTCAGGGTCTGCTCGGCCACCGCCAGCTCGTCACGCACCCGAATGCCCTCGCTGTTGAGCTGTTCGCGTTGCTGCTGGGCACTTTGCTGTTGCTGAGCCAGCTCGGCGAGCTGACGGTCCACGTCCTGCTGGCTGGCCCACAGACGAGTCAGCTCTTCAAACGCGCGTTGCTGCTTGCGATTGTCCTGCAACAAACTGCCGAGAATCTGCACCTGCTCGGTGACCGCTTCGACCTCACAGTCCGCCTCGCGGTACAGCACCTCCAGCGCGGTGCGCTGTTCGGTCAGCTCATGGTCGGCGACGCTGGCGCGTTGTTGAAGGGCAGGCAGCTCGGCCCGTCCGTGTTTGAGGCGATTGGCAATCAGGGTCAGGGATTTCAGACGGTCGCGCCACGCGCTCCATGCCTGAGCCAGAGGCGCCAGCTCGATGCTGTGCTGCAATTGTTCGGCAATACGTTCAAGGCGCTGTGCCACCTGTTGCTGCTGGTCAAGCAAGGTTTGCAGGCTGGCTTGACCCTGAGCGCACAGTTGCCCGGTCTGCTGATGCAGATCGGTGACCTTGGTCAGTTCCTGGGCCAGGTGGTGCAGCGTGTTTTGCGCCTCAAAAGCCTGCTGCAACAGGGGCTTTGCGTTGCCGTGGGTTTGCTGGGCTGCCAGCAGGCCGGCTTGCGCTTCTGCGCGACGGGTTTCCAGCTGCTGCTGTTGGCCCTGTAGCGAAACCTGCTGTTCCTGAAACTGACGAATCTGTTCGGCCAACGGGGTGAGCTGGGCGTTCAGGGTCAATCGTCGGGCAAAGCGATGGCGCTGTGGACCTAGACGTTCCAGCTGGCCGAGGGTCTGGCGCTCTGTGCCTTGGTTGTCCCAGTCCTGCTGCGCGCTATTTAGCGCTTCCTGAGCCGCGAGTTGCTCGTCACGCAGGCGATGCAACTCGATCAGCCACTGCTGTTTGAGTTCAAGCTGCCGCTGTTGCGTTTGATGGGTTTTGAGTTGCTGCTGTGCGTCGCTGAAACGCTGTTCGAGTTCGACCCGTTGCTCAGGGGCCAGCGGGATAATGTTGCTGGCCTGAGCGGTCAGGGTTTTCAGCGCTTCCTCGGCCTCCTTGCTCTTGCTGTAGGCACGCCGACCGAGCTGGCTGTAAATCGCGGTGTTGGTCAGCTTCTCCAGCAGTTCGCTGCGTTCCTTGTCATCCGCCTTCAAAAAGGCGCTGAACTCGCTCTGGGCAAGCATCACGGCACGGGTGAACTGTTCGAAGTTCAGGCCCAGGCGGTGTTCGATGAGGTGTTCGAACTCACGTTTGCTCTGGTTGCTGAGGATCTGCTCGCTGTCCAGATCGGTCAGGGTCTGGCGGCTGGCCTGAAGCTTTTTAGTGGCATTGTCCCGCGCGCGGTTGGTTTCCCAGCGTGCGCGGTAACGACGTTGATCGATGCCGATGAAATCCACTTCGGCATAACCGCTGCCGGTGCCACGCCGCAGCAAGGTGCGCGGGTCGCTGGTGGTGATGTCGCCGTCGATGTCCGGCACTTTCGACTGGCCGATATTGCTCAGCCGCGGAATTGCCCCGAACAGCGCCAGACACAAGGCATCGAGCAAGGTGCTTTTACCCGCGCCGGTAGGCCCGGTGATGGCAAACAAACCGGCACTGGCCAGCGGTTCGGCAGTGAAGTCGATTTCAAATGGGCCGGCCAGCGAGGCCAGGTTTTTCAGGCGAATGGCAAGGATTTTCATGACTGCTCGCTCTCCTGCTGGACTTCACGCAGCAGCGTGGCGAAATCGGTAAGCGTCTGCTCGTCCACCTCACTGCCGTAGTTGTCCTGCCAGGCGCGGCTGAACAATTCCTGAGGGGTGAGCTGGTCCAGCTCGATCAATGCTGCATCGCCGTCGCCGCCATCCGCGCTGCCTTTACCGGCGTATTCGGCACCGATGCGCACCAGACGCACGGCCTTGCCTTGCAATGCGTTTTCGATCTGGTTGCGCAGGTCCGGTTGCGGTTCATCCAGGCGCACGCGCACTTCCAGCCACGGCTGGCGGTCCGGGTCGGCCAGCAGATCGATATCCGGCAGCGCCTTGAGCTGCACCAGCAGTTCGGCCAGCGGCGCAGGTCCGAGGCGTTGCAGGTTGACGGCCCGGGGGATCAGAAAAGGCTCGACGCTCGCCAGGGTTTCACCGTCGCAGTTGATTTCCAGAATCTGGTGCTGATAACCGATTTCCGAAAATGACAGCGGGATCGGCGAGCCGCTGTAGCGGATACGTTCTTCGCCATTGACCCGTTGCGGCTTGTGCAAATGGCCCAGCGCGACGTAGGTGATGCCGGCTCCGAACAGGCTGGCGGGCAGGGCTTCGGCGTTGCCGATGATCAGGCTGCGTTCGGAGTCTTCCGAGACCGAACCGCCTGCCATGTGCGCGTGGCTGATGGCGATCAGTGCCTGGCCCGGCTGGCGCTTGAGATTGGCCGCATCGATCAGCAGCTCATGCACCCGGCCGATGCCGCGCAGGTAATCATCGCCCAGGGTCGGGCCGGTGACTTCGGCAGGGCGCAGGAAGGGCAGCGCCAGGCACCAGGCCTTGATGTCGCCATTGGCGTCGGGCAACGGCAGCAACAGGCGCTCGGCATCCAGCACGCCATCGTTCAGCCACATCACTCTGCCCAGCGCGTGAGTGCGCAGACTGCGCATCAGCGGTGCGGGCAGTTCGATGCGCGAGCCGGAGTCATGATTGCCCGCGATCATCACGATGGTCAGCAGCGGTTGCTGCTCGTGGGCGTTGACGATGAAGTCGTAGAGGCGTTCCTGAGCTTTGACCGGCGGGTTGACGGTGTCGAAGATATCGCCTGCGATCAGCAGCACATCGGGCTGTCGTTCGGCCAGGCGGGCCAGCAGCCAGGTCAGAAAGCAGGCGTGTTCGAAATCCCGCTCCTGACCGTGCAGGTTCTGACCCAGATGCCAGTCGGAGGTGTGAAACAGACGCATTGGTTTACCTTGTCATGTAGAGGTATTGCCTGCGCTGCATCCTCACTTGGGATACAGCGGTGGCAACCCGGCATCGCTTGCCGGGTCCTGAATAGGGTCGGCGGCGGGCAGTTTGCGCACGGCACGCCAGAGGTCTTCGCCCAGCCACAGTTTGCCGGTCTCGCTGTACAGCGCGCCGTTCAGACCGTCGAGTGCATCGGACAGCGGCACGAAGCGGGCGGCCATTTCGGCCAGGGTTTCCGGCTGCTGGCGTGCCCAGGCGTCGAGTGCCTGACGGGTGCCTTGAGGGTCGTTTGCCATGCAGGCGCGCTTGAGGTCGTCCAGCACGGTACGCGGGCTTGGCCCGGTCTGCACGGCCTTGGCGATTGCCGGTTGGCCGCGTGCCCGCCACCAGAGGGTGAAACCCAGCAGGGTGGTGCAGGCAAACAATAGCGTACTCAATTGCCAAGGCCACACGGGCGGCCCCATCACGGTGACGCCGCCCATGTCGTTGCTCACGGGCGTGTCCACCGCCAGACCGGGGTTGGCGCTGATCTGCAGCGTGCGTGCAGGCAGGCTGGTGTGTTCCAGATAGTCTTCGCGGGTGTTCCACCAGGTCACTTCGACAGCGGGCAAGTCAATGGCCCCGGCGCGACCGGGCACCAGCGCTTCGCGTTCTTCACGGGTACCGATCAGGCCACGCTCGCTGGGCAGGTTGCGCAGTTGGGGCTGGTCTGGATAACGTCGCAGGCCAGGCACTTCAGTGGGGGGCAACGGTGGCAGTTGCGCGCCAGCCAGTCCTTCGGCCTTGAGTGTCAGGGTCCGGGTCAGCGAATCGCCCACCTGGGACGTGCCCGGCTCCGGGCTCCAGTTTTCTTCGAGGCTGACACTGCGCGCCGGCAGCCAGGGCACATCGGCGGGGTAGGTGGCAGGCTTCGGTTTGACAGTCAGCGGCACCTCGGCGGATTTGACCCGCATCAGCTTGCCGGGTTGCGGGCCGAACGGGTTGGCCTCCTGACCCTGAGAACCCTCGGCGGGCGCCTGCACCAGCGTGGCACTGAACACTTGCGCCGGAATATTCAGCACGCCGCTTTGCTGTGGGTAGATCGCGTAACGGCTTTCGATCACCCCGTGGCGCACGCCATTGATCAGTTTTTCGTAGGTGCGTGAATCGCCCAGCTTCTCGACTCGCGCGTCCGGTATTTGCAGCGGGCTCAGGCTGCTGTCGTCGAACAGCGACACCGAGTGATAGACCCGCACGGTCAGAACGGCCTGGGCCTGAACATAGACACTGTCCTGGTCCAGGCTGGCTTCGATGAAGATGGAAGCCAGTTTATTGCTCGATTCCTTGGGCTCGCCTTGCATGACTTGCAACGTCAGAGGCTGGCTTTTCAATTCACCGAGTTGCAGTGAAGGGATGACCACGCTGCCGGTTTGGCGAGGCAGCAGGGTGACCAGCCAGCGCGTCGTGGCCTGACTGCTGCCGTCCAGGGTTCTCAGGCTGTTGAGCTGACGGGTGTCACGCACTTCGAAGCTGCCATTGAGCGGGCTCATGTCGGGTTTGCCGAACTGCGTGACGTCGTCGGTTTCCAGGGTCAGCTCGACGGTCTCGCCGGCGTTCAGGCGCGCGCGATCAACGCTGGCGGTCAGTTGCGCAGCCTGCAGTGACAGGGCGACCAGGCTCAACAACAGGCCGGTCAATAAGGTGTACACGCGGCTCATCGGGTCTTTTCCTGATGTTGCTGTTCGTAGCGAAATTTGCGTCTCAACAGCTCGCCCGGATCATCCGGAATCTGTCTCAGCCACTGCTCCAGTTCCTGACGCCGCTCACCGGTGATGGGGCTGTCGGCGGTTTGCAGAGGCGGACGGGCGGTGGGGGCATCGTCCATTGCGTCGCCCGAGGTTGCCTGACCGCTGGAGTCCGGCGGCAGGCTTTCGCTGGTGCCCGGCTGGTCCGAACGGGACGGGTTCTGATCAGCGGGTGCGGTGCTGCTGTTCGGATCTTGCGACGCTTGCTGGCCTTCTTCTCCCTGATCGGCCTTGTTCTGCTCATCCTGAGCAGGCTTCTGCACATTGGCCTCATCCAGCAGGCTTTGCACCAGCGTTCGGTTACTCAGGGCTGCCGGGAAATCCGGCTGGCGGTCCAGTGCCTGTTCGTAGGCATCCAGTGCCGCCGCCAGCTCGCCACTGCGGGCCAGGGCGTTGCCACGATTGTAGTGGTCTTCGGCACGGGTGCCCTGGGCAAATTGCTGGGCAGCGCTGGCGTAGTCCTGCGCTTCGTAGAGCGCCACGCCTTTCCAGCGCGGGTCTTCGAAGTGCTGAGCAGCCTCGGCCGCTCGATGCTGTTCCAGCAATCGTTGGCCTTGTTGATCGGGGCGCAGCCACAGGTCCTGAAATTCGAACGCCTGGCTGTTCTGCGGAAACATGAACAGCAGCGGCAGGCAGAACAGCCAGCCGCGCCGACCGGCCAGTGCTGCGATCAGCAACAGCGGCAACAGCAACCAGTGGCCCTGATCGGCCCAGGTATCAAGCTGCACGACCTGCCCGTCGCTGCGCACGTGCTGAGGGCTGGTCAGCAGCCCGAGGCTGCGCAAGTCTTCCTCATCGTTGCGTGCCTGATGATAGACGCCGTCTACCTGATCGGCGAATTCGCTCAGGCTGTTGCTGTCCAGACGGGGCACCAGAATTGCGCCCTGATCGTCCTTGAGCAAGCTGCCGTTTTCCTGGGTCACCGGCGCGCCGTCAGCGGTGCCGACACCGAGAATCAGCAACGGCGGCGATTGCCCGCGCAGCGCTTCACGAATGCCCTGACGTTCCGTTTCGCTCAACGACGAGGTGATCAACAGAATCCGGCCCTGGCCCAGCGCGCCCTGTTTGAGCAAGTGCAGCGCCTTGTGGACCGCCAGATCGGCACGCTGCCCGGTAATGGGCATGATCGAAGGCCTGATGGCGTCCAGCAGGTTATGGCTGGTGACCAGATCATCGGACAACGGCACCAGGGTGTGCGCGCTGCCCGCATAGACGACGATCGCGGTCTGCGCATCGCTGCGCTTTTGCAGTAAGTCCAGCAGTTTGCGTCGCGCCTGCTCCAGCCGCGTCGGTGGGGTGTCGGTGGCGAGCATCTGCGGCGTCAGCTCCAGTATCACCACCAGTGGATCCACCGGTTTCTGACTGATCTGTTCGACGCGCTGCCAGCTCGGGCCGAGCAGCGCAAACAAGGCCAGCAGCCACGCCAGCCCCAGCGCCACCCAAGGCAGCTTGCTGTTGCTGCCGCGTCCGCCATTGAGCAGCACGGCGTGAAACTGCGTCGGCAGCAGCATCTGCCAGCGTCCGGCACGCTTCTGCCGATGCCAGAGCCGCCAGATCAGCAGCGCCAGCAACGGCATGATCATCAGCCATTCGGGGCGGAACCAGTGCGGCCAGAGAGAGGCGATCATGGCGATCTCCACAGGCGCTTGAAGCGCTCGCGCCAGTCAATGGCGCGGGCCAGTGTCAACAGGCGTTGCAGTGCATTGTTCGGCCACAGTTCCCGCAGCACCAGCAGCACGCTCAACAGCAAGGCTGTGGCCAGCGGCCATTGATAAAGCGCCAGTGCAGGCCGCGCCTGGGTCGGCTGTTGAGCGACAGGCTCCAGCGAATCGAGGGTGGTGCGGATCTTTTCCAACTGGTCGCCGTCGCGAGCACGGAAATACTGGCCGCCACTGATGCGGGCGATGTCCTTGAGGGTCGGCTCATCCAGATCAAGGCTCGGGCTCAGGCCAAGCGCGCTCTGCAACGCATTCTTTTCCGGGTCCGAACCGATGCCGATGGGGTAGATTTTCACGCCTTCGTCAGCAGCCAGTCGCGCGGCAGTGATCGGGTCGATCTGCCCTGCGTTGTTGGCGCCATCGGTGACCAGCACCAGTACGCGGCTGTTGGCCGGTCGCATGCGCAGGCGTTTCAGGGCCAGGCCTATGGCGTCGCCAATGGCGGTATTCTTGCCGGCGATGCCTATTCTGGCCTCGTCGAGCCAGACCCGCACGGTCTGCCGGTCATAGGTCAGCGGTGCCTGAAGAAACGCCTGAGTGCCGAACAGAATCAGCCCGACCCGGTCACCCTTGCGGTTCTCCAGAAAGTCACCGAGCAGTTGCTGAACCAGCACCAGTCGGCTGACTTCGTCGTTTTTCCATTGCATGTCCGGGTAGTCCATCGAACCCGACACGTCGACTGCCACCAGCAGGTCGCGCCCGCTGGCCGCCACGGGCAACGGTTCGCCCAGCCACTGTGGCCGTGCTGCCGCGATCAGCAACAACAGCCAGATCAGCAGGAACGGCGCACGCTGGCGCCAGACGGGCAGATTGGCCTTGGCGCGACGCCCGCTGAGCCCTTCGAGTTCGTTTAAAAAGCTGACATTGAGCGCGGGCTCGCCGCTGTCCGCGACCGGCAGCAGGGCACGCATCAGCCACGGCAGCGGCAGCAGAACGAAAACCCAGGGCCAGGCGAACTCAAACATGTTTGCGAATCCAGGTATCGACCGCTTGGGTCAGCCCGGTAATGGCCTTGTCATCCAGCTTGCATTCGGGTTTGTAAGCGCCTTCGACCAGAATCATCCAGCGTGTCAGCCCGGCCGCTGGGCAACGATTATCGAGGAACGCCAGCCACTTTCGACCATTGAGGGTGTGGCTCTGGCTGTGCGGGTAGTGGTTGCGGCACAGGCGTTTGAGCAGGCCGTTGATCTGTTGCAGCCAGGCGCCTGCCGGCGCGCCGTCATAGGGTTTGGGCAGGCTGGCCAGTTCTGCCAGGGCTGCGACGCGAACCGGGTCCAGCGGTTGCTCGCTGCGAACGTTGCCAGCCTTGATCGGCAGCAGCCTGCGCAAACGCCACAGCCCCCAGCCCAGGGCGGGAATCAGCAGCAACAGCAGCCACCAGCCCGGGGCGGGCGGCCAGAAGCCGACGGCCTCGGGAGCAATCAACGGCTGTAGCTGATCCAGCGGGTTCATTTACGCTTCACCGGACGCTGGGCGTTGAGGTATTCGCGCAGTTGCTCAACGAGTTCGGCCTGGGTGCTCAGCGGCATGAGCAAGACCCGCAGTTTTTGCGCGAGCAGTTCCCAGCGGGCGGAGCGGTCTTCGCCCTGTTGCCGGTAGGCACGGCGCAGTTCAGGGTTGAGGGTGTCGAGTTCCAGTTGTGCGCCGCGCTCGGCAAACCGCAACAGGCCTGCGGCGGGCAGGGCGCGATCCAGCGGGTCGGAGAGTGGCAGCAACAGCAGGTCGCTGTGGCGTGACAGCAAGCTCAATTGTTGCTCGGCTGCCTCGGACAAGGCGCGTTCGTCGCACAGCACGATCACCAGGCTGCCGGGGCGCAGCACTTCTCTGGCCCGACGCAGCGCAGTGCCGAAAGCATCGCGGTTCGGTGGGATTTCTGTGTGCAGTGACTGATTGACCCGCACCAGCCGGTTGAGCAATTGCAACAGGCTCTGTTTGCTGCGCCGTGGCTTGATTTCGTAGTGTTCGTCGTCGCCGAATACCAGCCCGCCGACCCGGTCATTGTGTTCGAGTGCCGCCCAGCCGATCAGCGCCGCAGCCTGGGCGGCAAGCACCGACTTGAACATCAGGCCGGAGCCGAAAAACAGCCGACGGCTTTGCTCCACCAGAATGAAGATCGGCCGTTCACGCTCTTCGTGAAACAGCTTGGTGTGCGGTTCCTGAGTCCGGGCGGTCACGCGCCAGTCGATGCTGCGCACGTCGTCGCCAGCCTGATAGACCCGCACCTGGTCGAAATCCACCCCTCGACCGCGCAGTTTGGAATGGTGCAGGCCGATCAACGGGCTGCGGCGGCTCGGGGTTGAAAACAGTTGCACTTCCCGCACCCGATGACGCATCTCGATCAGCTCGCTGAGGCTGACACGGATGCCCGGCTGGGGGATCAGGAAGGGTTGCATGGGGTCAGGCGACGGCCACGACGTCAAGGATGCGCTGAATCACGCGATCCTGATCGATACCGGCGGCTTCGGCCTCGAACGAGAGGATGATCCGGTGGCGCAACACGTCGAACAACACCGCTTGGATGTCCTCGGGGCTGACGAAATCGCGCCCGGCCAGCCAGGCGTGGGCGCGGGCGCAGCGATCAAGCGAAATGGAGCCGCGCGGGCTGGCCCCGTAGGCAATCCACTCTGCCAGTTCAGGGTCGAATTTGGCCGGCGTCCGGGTGGCCATGACCAGTTGCACCAGGTATTCCTCGACCGCATCGGCCATGTACAGGCCAAGGATTTCCTTGCGCGCGGCAAAGATCGCCTGCTGGCTGACGCGGCGTTCAGGCTTGGTCTCGCCGTTGAGGGCTTCGCCACGCGCCTGCTGGAGGATCTTGCGCTCCACTGCAGCGTCCGGAAAACCAATTTTGACGTGCATCAGGAAACGGTCGAGCTGCGCTTCGGGCAGCGGGTAGGTGCCTTCCTGCTCGATAGGGTTCTGGGTCGCCATGACCAGAAACAGCGGCGACAGGTCATAGGTGCTGCGGCCAACGCTCACCTGGCGCTCGGCCATGGCTTCGAGCAGCGCCGACTGGACCTTGGCCGGGGCGCGGTTGATTTCGTCCGCCAGCACCAGGTTGTGGAAGATCGGCCCTTGCTGGAACACGAAGCTGCCGGTTTCCGGACGATAGATTTCCGTGCCGGTGATGTCGGCAGGCAGCAGGTCGGGGGTGAACTGAATACGGTGGAACTGCGCTTCGATGCCTTCTGCCAGTTCCTTGATGGCCTTGGTCTTGGCCAGGCCGGGAGCGCCCTCGACCAGCATGTGGCCGTCGGCGAGCAGGGCGATGAGCAGGCGTTCGATCAGCTTTTCCTGGCCCAGGATCTGCGTTGAAAGAAATGTTCGCAGCGCAATCAGCGCTTCACGATGTTCCATCGGTGACGGTTCCTGGCAGGGTGATCAGCTGTGTCGGGTGACCGCTGAGCTGGGGGCGATACTTTAATCCATCCAGGCGGTTATCGACTAACGGCTCCAGCGTTTTTTATCGCATTTAGAGACGGGTACGTCATTTATTTAGGAATTGCCCTACGTGTTTTGTCGGCAACGCGTAGGACTGACAGCGTTTTCACGTCAGGCGATAGAAGTTGGCTGCGTTGTCCCACAGGGCCTGGCGAGCGCCTTCTTCGCCCAATGCGTCTGTCAGCAACACGATGTCGTCGGCCTGAAAAGGACGCGGTGCCCGGGTCGATGGCAGGTCGGTGCCAAACATCAGGGCGTGGGGGTTGGCGGCGTGAATGTCTCTGAGCGCTTCTCGAACCGGAAAGTCCACACGGCCGAAACCGCAGGCTTTAACCCGCACGCCGCGTTCGGCCAGGCGCAGCACAACGGGAAGACCTTCCCCACTCAATCCCAGATGATCAATGCTGATTGCCGGCAGCTTCAGCAGGCGAACTTCGATTTCAGCCAGCTCGCGGGAATCGATGTACAGCTCCGAATGCCAGCCCACGCGCTCATGGACGCGCAGGGCCAAGGCTTCAAGCTGGTCGAGCTGCTCCGAGCCGCCGCGCTTGAGGTTGAAACGCAGGGCGCGCACACCTGCCGCATCGAGGGTGTCCAGTTCGGCGTCGGTGACGCTGGCAGGCAGTTGAGTCACCCCGACGAAACCGGGGCCGAGGCTGCGCAATGCCGCCAGCAGATAGCCCTGATCGAAGCCTTGAAAGGAGCCGGACACCACCGCCCCGCCCTGAACGCCCAGCGGCTGGACGCTCGCCAGATAGTCACTGACCCCGAACGGCTCCGGCAGGAAGCCATTATTGGCAATCAGGGGAAAGTGCGGGTCGATGATATGGCAGTGGGCGTCGAAGAGGATGGTCATGACGGACTCCTGAGTGTCGAGGCCGTCACTCTACCTGCTTTTGCCCGTCAGCCGACTTCGCTGACGTATTCACCCACGTTGTTCATGATGATGTGTAACGTTCTGTGAACCTCTGCCAGCTCGTCCGCGTCCGTGCCGTGGATGATTTCGAATTGCTCATGGCCCTTTAGCTGTCTGGCATCTTCAGGAGAGATTTCCACCCGCAAACGCTGGGTGCTGAAGGTGACCTTCAGGCTGGAAACGGTGTGCGAGGTGTCATCGCCGACCGTGATTTCCACTTCGTTCTCATCCGGGAAACGGGTCAGGGAAAACAGATCGCCGCCTTCTCCGTGGCAGCACAGCAATGCCATGTTGTCGTATTCGTCGTCGCAGGCGTTGGCGATGAGGGTGGCCGTCTTGATTTGCATGTGATTTCCAGTGCTGTTGGGGGCGCGTGAGGTGGATTTTGCCAGCAACGAGCCTGAATTGTCGGCCAGTGTTGGCACTGTCGTGCAGATTTTAGCGTGGGTCGATGACCGAATATGTCGCAGCCTCGTAAGCAGGCTCCGGTCAGCTCTCGTTAAGCTGCATGGCAGACGGGTGGTGTACGGTGTCATCCACGCGTACAGTTTTTTTTATCCGGTATTCAAATGTGACTACTCTGACACAGCGGGCGTTAGTACTTTAGCTTTACACTCGATCAGGCGGTATCCGCACAATTGAACGTGAGGGCACCCCGGTCGCAACACCTTCTTCAAGCCTCCCCAATAAAAGCCAAAGCGGAGTACCACAGATGGCGTTCTTCACCGCAGCCAGCAAGGCCGACTTCCAGCATCAACTGCAAGCGGCACTGGCTCAGCACATCAGCGAACAGGCACTGCCACAAGTGGCGCTGTTTGCCGAGCAATTCTTCGGCATCATTTCCCTCGACGAACTCACCCAGCGGCGTTTATCCGACCTGGCAGGCTGCACCTTGTCTGCGTGGCGCCTGCTGGAGCGTTTCGAACACGCTCACCCGCAGGTGCGCGTCTACAACCCTGATTACGAGCGCCACGGCTGGCAATCGACTCACACCGCCGTTGAAGTGCTGCATCATGACCTGCCGTTTCTGGTCGACTCCGTCCGCACCGAACTGAACCGTCGCGGTTACAGCATTCATACCTTGCAAACCACCGTGCTCAGCGTGCGCCGTGGCGCCACCGGTGAGCTGCTGGAGCTGCTGCCCAAGGGCACCACCGGCGACGACGTGTTGCAGGAATCGCTGATGTACCTGGAGATCGACCGCTGCGCAAGCGCCAGCGAGTTGAATGTACTGGCTCGCGAGCTGGAGCAGGTACTCGGCGAGGTGCGGGTCGCAGTCGAAGATTTTGCGCCGATGAAAGCGCGTCTGCATGATTTGCTGGCGAGCATCGATGCCAACGAATCCAATACCGATGCCGAAGAAAAGGCCGAGATCAAGGTCTTCCTGCAATGGCTGGTGGACAACCACTTTACCTTTCTGGGCTACGAAGAGTTCGAAGTGCGCACTGACGCCAATGGCGGTCAGCTGGTGTACGACGAATCCTCATTCCTGGGCCTGACCCGACTGCTGCGCCCGGGGCTGAGCCACGAAGACCTGCACATCGAAGACTATGCAGTGAAATACCTGCAGGAGCCGGTGCTGCTGTCGTTCGCCAAGGCTGCGCATCCGAGCCGTGTGCATCGTCCGGCGTACCCGGATTACGTGTCGATCCGCCAGATCGACGCCTCCGGCAAGGTCGTCAAGGAATGTCGCTTCATGGGCCTGTACACCTCGTCGGTGTATGGCGAGAGCGTGCGGCAGATCCCGTACATCCGTCGCAAGGTGGCGGAAGTCGAGCGTCGTTCCGGCTTCGATGCCAAGGCGCACCTGGGCAAGGAACTGGCGCAGGTGGTCGAAGTGTTGCCACGCGACGACCTGTTCCAGACGCCGGTGGACGAGCTGTTCACCACCGTCATGTCCATCGTGCAGATTCAGGAGCGCAACAAGATTCGCGTGTTCCTGCGCAAGGACCCGTACGGCCGTTTCTGCTACTGCCTGGCTTACGTGCCGCGTGACGTGTACTCCACCGAAGTGCGACAGAAGATCCAGCAGGTCCTGATGGACCGTCTGAAGGCCAGCGACTGTGAGTTCTGGACGTTCTTCTCCGAATCGGTGCTGGCGCGGGTGCAGTTGATTCTGCGGGTCGACCCGAAGGTCAATCTGGATATCGACGTTGCCCAGCTGGAAAACGAAGTCATTCAGGCCTGCCGTTCATGGAAGGACGATTACGCCAGTCTGGTCGTAGAAAGCTTCGGCGAGGCGCAAGGCACCAACGTGCTGGCCGACTTCCCGAAAGGCTTCCCGGCCGGCTATCGCGAGCGCTTTGCGGCGCATTCGGCGGTGGTCGACATGCAGCACGTGCTGAGCCTGAGCGAAACCAACCCACTGGTCATGAGCTTCTATCAGCCTCTGGCCGGTGGCCGTCAGCAATTGCATTGCAAGCTGTATCACGCCGACACGCCGCTGGCGCTGTCCGACGTGCTGCCGATTCTTGAAAACCTCGGCCTGCGTGTGTTGGGCGAGTTCCCGTACCGCCTGCACCACGCCAACGGTCGTGAGTTCTGGATTCATGATTTCGCGTTTACCTACGGCGAAGGTCTGAACCTCGACATCCAGCAGCTCAATGACACCCTGCAGGACGCGTTCGTCCACATCGTGCGCGGCGATGCCGAAAACGATGCGTTCAACCGTCTGGTGCTGACTGCCGGCTTGCCGTGGCGCGATGTGGCGCTGCTGCGTGCGTATGCGCGCTACCTGAAGCAGATTCGTCTGGGCTTCGATCTGGGCTACATCGCTACGACCCTGAACAACCACACCGACATCGCTCGCGAGCTGACGCGGCTGTTCAAGACCCGTTTCTATCTGGCACGCAAGCTGGGTTCCGACGACCTGGACGACAAGCAACTGCGCCTGGAACAGGCCATTCTGACTGCTCTGGACGATGTTCAGGTGCTCAACGAAGACCGCATCCTGCGTCGTTACCTGGACCTGATCAAGGCCACGTTGCGGACCAACTTCTACCAGTCGGATGCCAACGGTCAGAGCAAGAGCTACTTCAGCTTCAAGTTCAATCCGCGCCTGATTCCCGAGCTGCCAAAACCCGTACCCAAGTTCGAGATTTTTGTCTACTCGCCGCGTGTTGAAGGCGTGCATCTGCGCTTCGGCAATGTGGCCCGTGGCGGCCTGCGCTGGTCGGACCGTGAAGAAGATTTCCGCACCGAAGTGCTGGGGCTGGTAAAAGCCCAGCAAGTGAAGAACTCGGTCATCGTGCCGGTGGGCGCCAAGGGCGGCTTCGTGCCGCGTCGTTTGCCGACCACCGGCAACCGCGACGAGGTGCAGGCAGAAGCAATCGCCTGCTACCGCATCTTTATTTCCGGGCTGCTGGACATCACCGACAACCTCAAGGAAGGCGTGCTGGTGCCGCCGGTCAATGTGGTTCGCCACGATGACGATGACCCGTACCTGGTGGTGGCTGCCGACAAGGGCACCGCGACGTTCTCCGACATCGCCAACGGCATTGCCATCGACTACGGCTTCTGGCTGGGTGACGCGTTCGCGTCCGGTGGTTCGGCCGGTTACGATCACAAGAAGATGGGCATCACCGCGAAAGGCGCGTGGGTCGGCGTGCAGCGCCACTTCCGCGAGCGCGACATCAATGTCCAGCAGGACAGCGTCAGTGTGATCGGCATCGGCGACATGGCCGGTGACGTATTCGGCAATGGCCTGCTGATGTCTGACAAGCTGCAACTGGTGGCGGCGTTCAACCACCTGCATATCTTCATCGACCCGAACCCGGACCCGGCCACCAGCTTCGCCGAGCGCGAGCGCCTGTTCAATCTGCCGCGTTCGTCCTGGACCGATTACGACACCAGCATCATGTCTGCCGGCGGCGGTATCTTCCCCCGCAGCCTCAAGAGCATCGCCATCACCGAACAGATGAAGGCGCGCTTCGACATCAAGGCCGACAAGCTGACCCCGACCGAACTGCTGAACGCGCTGCTCAAGGCGCCCGTCGATCTGTTGTGGAACGGCGGCATCGGTACGTACGTGAAGTCCAGCGAAGAGTCGCATGCCGATGTAGGCGACAAGGCCAACGACGCGTTGCGCGTCGACGGTAACGAGCTGCGTTGCAAGGTGGTGGGCGAGGGTGGCAACCTGGGCATGACCCAACTGGGCCGTGTCGAGTTTGGCCTGAACGGCGGCGCGACCAACACTGACTTCATCGACAACGCCGGTGGCGTGGATTGCTCCGACCACGAAGTGAACATCAAGATCCTGCTCAACGAAGTGGTTCAGGCCGGTGACATGACCGAAAAGCAGCGTAACCAGCTGCTCGAAAGCATGACCGACGAAGTGGGCCATCTGGTACTGGGCAACAACTACAAGCAGACTCAGGCGCTGTCGCTGGCTGCACGCCGGGCATACGACCGGATTGCCGAATACAAGCGCCTGATGAACGACCTCGAGGCGCGTGGCAAGCTCGACCGCGCTATCGAGTTCCTGCCTGCCGAAGATCAGATTGCCGAACGCGTGGCGGCCAGCCAGGGCCTGACACGTGCCGAGCTGTCGGTGTTGATCTCCTACAGCAAGATCGACCTCAAGGAAGCGCTGCTGGAATCCCGTGTGCCGGATGACGACTACCTGGCGCGTGACATGGAAACCGCGTTCCCGCCTTCGCTGGGCGCCCGGTTTTCCACCGCCATGCGTGGGCATCGTCTGAAGCGCGAGATCGTCAGCACCCAGATCGCCAACGATCTGGTGAACCACATGGGCATCACCTTTGTGCAGCGGCTCAAGGAGTCCACCGGCATGAGCGCTGCGGCGGTGGCAGGTGCTTACGTGATCGTGCGTGACATCTTCCACTTGCCGCACTGGTTCCGTCAGATCGAGGCGCTGGACTACAAGGTGCCGGCTGAAATTCAGCTGGCGTTGATGGACGAGCTGATGCGTCTGGGGCGTCGTGCCACTCGCTGGTTCCTGCGCAGCCGTCGCAACGAGCTGGATGCCGGTCGTGACGTGGCGCACTTCGGTCCGCACCTCGCCGCACTGGGCCTCAAGCTGGACGAACTGCTGGAAGGTCCGACCCGTGAAGTCTGGCAGACGCGTTATCAGGCTTACGTCGAAGCCGGTGTGCCGGAATTGCTGGCGCGCATGGTTGCCGGTACGACTCACCTGTACACGCTGCTGCCGATCATCGAAGCTTCCGACGTCACCGGGCAGAATGCTGCCGACGTGGCCAAGGCCTACTTCGCCGTAGGCAGCGCGCTGGACATCACCTGGTACTTGCAGCAGATCAGCAGCCTGCCGGTGGAAAACAACTGGCAGGCATTGGCGCGCGAAGCGTTCCGTGACGATGTCGACTGGCAGCAACGGGCGATCACCGTTTCGGTCCTGCAAATGGCCGACGGCCCATCGGAAATCGACGCGCGTCTGGCCCTGTGGCTTGAGCAGCACTCGCTGATGGTCGAGCGCTGGCGTGCCATGCTGGTCGAGTTGCGTGCTGCCAGCGGCACGGACTACGCCATGTATGCCGTTGCCAACCGTGAGCTGCTGGACCTGGCCATGAGCGGGCAAGCCCTCACGGTGTGATGGATTGACCGGTCTGTAACAGGCTGTACTCATGAAAAACCCGCATCGAAAGATGCGGGTTTTTTATGCGCCGTCGGGCATCAGGCTGCCGACAGGTGTTCATAGAGGATGGTTGCACCGACGATGATCAGCACGATGCCGCCAATGATCTCGGCACGTTTGCCAACCATCGTCCCGAGCACGCGGCCCAGCATCACGCCGAGGGTGACCATGACGGTAGTCGCCAGGCCGATCGCCAGGGCCGCCACCATGATGTTGACGTCGACAAACGCCAGGCCTACGCCGACCGCCAGGGCATCGATACTGGTGGCGAACGCGGTGACGGCGAGGATCCAGAAGGAGTGCGAGCCAGGTTTTTCCTGCCCGTCGTCCTCGTCCTGCTTGAGGCCGTTGTAGATCATGTGCAGGCCGAGCACCAGCAGCAGTGTGAACGCGATCCAGTGGTCCCAGCTTTCTGCAAAACGAGCCGCTACCTGACCGATGCCCCAGCCGATGACCGGGGTAATGGTCTCGATAGCACCGAAAATCAGGCCTGTACGCAGCGCTTCGATAAAGCGCGGTTTATGCAGGCTTGCTCCTTTACCAAGGGCCGCAGCAAAGGCGTCCGTGGACATGGCAAGCGCGAGAAAGAGGAGGGAAATCGGGTTCACGGTTATATCCAGTCGGGCTATGAGTCAACGACGCAACCACACGCCCGACTTTAGGCATGGATGCATCGTTGGTCTCGCCAACCAGAAGGTGTCCGCACCACGGCATGCAGCCGAGAATGTTGATGCGAACGCTCAGTGACCGGAGTCAAGAGCAGGCTACTCCCCAACAAGGGCTGCCACTATAGCCATGCGAATGTGAAAAATACAGGTACGGGTTACTTGAGCGCAAAAAAAACCCCATCACGAAGATGGGGTTCCTTTGACGCGTCGCGCTGTGATTACACTTGCAGCGCCGGGATGTTGGCGTTTGCAGCGGCTTCACGGAACTCGGCGATCTGATCGAAGCTCAGGTAGCGGTACACGTCCGCTGCCATCGTGTCGATCTGGTTGGCGTAGCCCATGTACTCTTCGACGGTCGGCAGGCGACCCAGAATCGAAGCGACGGACGCCAGCTCGGCCGAGGCCAGGTAGACGTTCGCGCCGTCACCCAGACGGTTCGGGAAGTTACGGGTCGACGTCGACACCACGGTGGCGTTCGGTTCGACGCGTGCCTGGTTACCCATGCACAGCGAGCAGCCCGGCATTTCCATGCGTGCGCCAGCCTTGCCGTAGATGCCGTAGTAGCCTTCTTCAGTCAGCTGATGAGCATCCATCTTGGTCGGCGGCGACAGCCACAGACGCGTTGGCAACTGACCCTTGACCTTGTCCAGCAACTTGCCCGCAGCGCGGAAGTGGCCGATGTTGGTCATGCAGGAACCGATGAACACTTCGTCGATCTTCTCGCCTTGTACCGAAGACAGCAGGCGGGCATCGTCCGGGTCGTTCGGCGCGCAGAGCACAGGCTCTTTGACGTCGGCCAGATCGATTTCGATGATTTCGGCGTATTCGGCGTCCTTGTCGGCTTCCAGCAGTTCCGGATTGGCGACCCAGGCTTCCATCGCCTGAGCACGACGTTCCAGCGTGCGCGGATCACCGTAGCCCTGTTCGATCATCCAGCGCAGCAGGGTGATGTTCGAGTTCAGGTATTCGATGATCGGCTCTTTGGCCAGCTTGATGGTGCAGCCGGCAGCCGAACGCTCGGCCGACGCATCGGACAGCTCGAAAGCCTGTTCGATGCTCAGGTTGTCGAGGCCTTCGATTTCCAGAATGCGACCGGAGAATGCGTTTTTCTTGCCTTTCTTTTCTACGGTCAGCAGGCCAGCCTGAATCGCGTAGTAAGGAATGGCGTGAACCAGGTCGCGCAGGGTGATGCCAGGCTGCATCTTGCCTTTGAAGCGAACCAGGATCGATTCGGGCATGTCCAGCGGCATGACGCCGGTGGCTGCAGCAAACGCTACCAGGCCGGAACCGGCCGGGAAGGAGATGCCGATCGGGAAGCGGGTGTGCGAATCGCCACCGGTGCCGACCGTGTCTGGCAGCAGCATGCGGTTCAGCCAGCTGTGGATGATGCCGTCGCCCGGACGCAGCGATACGCCGCCACGGGTCATGATGAAGTCAGGCAGCGTGTGGTGCGTCTTGACGTCGATCGGCTTCGGGTAGGCTGCGGTGTGGCAGAACGACTGCATGACCAGATCGGTCGAGAAACCCAGGCATGCCAGGTCTTTCAGTTCGTCGCGAGTCATCGGGCCAGTGGTGTCCTGGG
Source organism: Pseudomonas graminis (assembly GCF_002093745.1). Classification (GTDB taxonomy): domain Bacteria; phylum Pseudomonadota; class Gammaproteobacteria; order Pseudomonadales; family Pseudomonadaceae; genus Aquipseudomonas. Next base: position 345,687 of record NZ_MTSB01000004.1, on the reverse strand, counting down.
AACCGACGGTGGTCATTTTCGGCTCGCAGTAGGTGCCCGGACGGATACCTGCTACGCCGCAGGCCTTGCCGACCATCTTCTGCGCCAGGGTGAAACCCTTGGTGCTTTCGGCTGGCTGGTCTGGCGTCTTGAACAGGTCAAAGGCAGGCAGGCCCAGCTCGGCGCGAGCCTTGCTGGTCAGGCCACGGCCGATGATCAACGGAATACGGCCGCCAGCGCGGACTTCGTCGAGCAGCACCGGAGTCTTCATTTCGAAGGTGGTGATGACTTCGTCGCTGTCGTGCTTGCAGACCTTGCCTTCGTACGGGTAGACGTCGATCACGTCGCCCATGTTGATGTTCGAGACATCGAATTCGATTGGCAGAGCGCCAGCATCTTCCATAGTGTTATAGAAGATCGGAGCGATCTTGGTGCCGAAGCAGAAACCACCGGCACGCTTGTTCGGCACGTAAGGAACGTCGTCGCCGAAGAACCACAATACCGAGTTGGTGGCCGATTTACGCGACGAACCTGTACCGACCACGTCACCGACGTAGGCGATAGGGAAGCCCTGGCCGCGCATTTCTTCGATCTGCTTCATTGGGCCGATGGAGCCCTGTACGTCCGGAACGATGCCGTCACGGGCCATTTTCAGCATGGCGAGGGCGTGCAGCGGGATGTCGGGACGCGACCAGGCATCAGGTGCCGGGGACAGGTCATCGGTGTTGGTTTCGCCAGTGACCTTGAAGACACGCAGGCTGATCTTGTCGGCCAGGGTCGGGCGCTTCTTGAACCACTCGCCGTCAGCCCAGGACTGAACGACAGCCTTGGCGTGAGCGTTGCCGTTTTTGGCTTTTTCGGCGACATCGTGGAATGCGTCGAACATCAGCAAGGTGTGCTTGAGTTGTTCGGCCGCGACCGGGGCCAGCGTAGCGTCATCCAGCAGCTCGACCAGCGTGACGATGTTGTAGCCGCCCTGCATGGTGCCCAACAGCTCGGTTGCACGCTTCTTGTCGATCAGGGGAGAAGTGGCTTCGCCCTTGGCCAGGGCAGACAGGAAACCGGCTTTGACGTAGGCCGCTTCGTCAACGCCCGGTGGAATGCGATTGGTGATCAGGTCGACAAGGAAAGCTTCTTCGCCCGCCGGGGGATTTTTCAGCAGCTCGACCAGGCCTGCGGTTTGCTCGGCGTTAAGCGGCTGGGGCACGATGCCCTGGGCGGCACGCTCTTCGATGTGTTTACGGTAGGCTTCAAGCACAGTATTAACCCTCATCAGTGGTCCCAAATGGGTGTCCGGGACGCTCATCCAGAAATCGTCCGCGCCCACGCAAGGCTTATTGAACCTTGTTGGCAGGGTGTCGGCGATTCCTAACAGAAGCTGTTTTCAAAGTTTTACGCCTGCAGGACGGGGGGATGAGCGGTCGACACGGCCATTCGTGATGAGGGAATTGCCTGTCGACGCCGCGCTGCGGGGTTAACCTGACTGTGCTCGTGACGCTTTGAAAACAGCTTCCAACGGACATTGGCGCCTTAAAAGGCTCGCTGATTCTACGCCAAAACTTCGTTAAAGGTAAGTTAACCCCTACATCTTCGAGGGTGAACTTGCTTAGACAAAGGGCTAACATACGCGTCTGTTTCGCCTTCCCCAGTCCTGCCTGCCATGCCCGATTACATCATCAAAACCCCCTGCGTCGGCCTTTGCTCCACTGTTTACGGGGATCTGGTGTGCCGTGGCTGCAAGCGGTTCCATCACGAGGTCATCCACTGGAACGGCTATAACGAAGACGAAAAAAGAGCCGTCTGGCTGCGCCTGGAGCAATTGCTGGTCCAGGTCATGACCGCCAAGCTTGAAGTCTTCGATGTCGACAAGCTGCGCATGCAGCTCACCCAGCGCAAGATCCGTTTCGTGCCGCATCAGTCCGAGTACTGCTGGGCCTACCAGTTGATCGCGCGCGGTGCGCGGGTCATCAGTCAGGTCGAGGCCTACGGCTTTGTGCTGTTGCCCGAGTTCCGCGACTGGACGTTGCCCGAGCTGCGCGACGCGATTGATCGCGAATTCTTCTTGCTGTCCGAGGCGCATTATCAGCGCTACATCGCGCCGGGTTTTCTAAAGGATGCTTTCGGCGCCTGACAGTGCGGCCCTGTATTTGTGTCGCGAGCCTTCGGTGCTGCTCGTATAATGCCGGGCCTTGTCTCTCCGTCACCTTGTGAGCTTATGTACCCGATCCCTGAAATCGAAGCCTTTCTGCTCTGCCGCACGCCCGACAGCTGGGTTCAGGCTGCGTTGCGCAACCTGGATATCCTGTTGATCGACCATGCGAACAACGAAAAGAAGGCGGCCGGTGCAGCGTTTCAGTTCATGTTCCAGTACAACGACAAATTCGACCTGCTGAGCAAGATGTCGCGTCTGGCCCGTGAAGAACTGCGCCATTTCGAACAGGTGATCAGCATCATCCGCAAGCGCCAGATTCCCATGGCCAACATCAGTTCGGCGCGCTATGCCGGAGCGCTGCGCAAGTTGGTGCGCAATCACAACCCGTACCGGTTGACCGACGCCTTGATTGTCGGTGCCATCGTCGAGGCCCGTTCCTGCGAACGCTTTGCCGCGCTGGTGCCGCACCTGGACGAAGAGCTGGCCAAATTCTACGGCGGCCTGTTGAAGTCAGAAGCACGGCATTTTCAGGATTACCTGAAGCTTGCTTACAGCTACGGTGACAAGGCCGATGTCGATGCCAAGATCGAGGAGATCCGTCTGGCCGAGCGCGAGCTGATCGAAAGCCCGGACGAGGAGTTCCGCTTTCACAGTGGCGTGCCTGCTGCCGCCTGAGGCTTTTAACGCTTCCAAAAAACGACCGCCTCACCAGCGGTCGTTTTTTTATGGGCTTTTAGTAAGCAAGCTAATAAATGCTTTGACAACGGCTGCCTAGGCAGTAATATTTTGTAATCACTGCCTAGGCAGCTATCTCGGTGAGCCCTTGAAACATTTTAGCCCCGAAAATATTGATTCCAGCCTGATCGGGCTGCTGGTCGGCCGCACCAATGCGCTGAAAGACCGCATGCTGGACAAGTACCTGCTGCCTTATGACGTGACATTTGCGCAGTTCAAGGTGCTGATCATCATTTCCCAGTTCTCCAGCGATACGCCGGTGGAGTTGTGTCGGCACCTGTCGCTGGACAGCGGTTCGATGACCCGCATGCTGGATCGTCTGGAGCAGAAGGGGCTGGTCGTGCGCGCGCGGTCGGCCACGGACCGTCGTCAGGTTCGTCTCGCGCTGACCGCGCAAGGGCAGAAGCTGTCCGACCTGTTGCCGCAGATCGGTGCCGATGCCATGAACGACACCTTCGCCGCACTGGATGCGGAGGAGGTTGCGACCCTGCAACGGATTCTCACCAAGGTGCTGGTGGCCGCTGATGATCACATCACGCTCACTCGTTTGAGTTTCAATCCCAAAGCCAACAGCTGAACGTTACGACAGGGTGAGCCTGCTCACCGCCTGCGGTCCTGAACAGGCCCTGGCAACTGCCCCGCCGTCGCTGACTACAAGGTAATCGTCATGGCCACTGCCGCCACCGAAAACACATCCGAACCGTCGCAAAAGAAAGACGCGAGCCCTGGCAAACGCAAGTTTCTGCTGATCGGGCTTGCGATCATTGTCGTGCTTTGCGGGCTTGGCATCTGGGCCTGGTACGAGATCTACGGCCAATGGAGCGAAGAGACCGACGACGCTTACGTCAACGGTAATGTGGTCGAGATCACGCCGCTGGTTACCGGGACCGTCATCAGTATTGGTGCCGATGATGGCGATCTGGTGCAGGAAGGGCAGGTGCTGCTCAAGTTCGACCCTAGCGACGCCGAGGTGTCGCTGCAGAGCGCCGAGGCCAATCTGGGCAAGGTCGTGCGTCAGGTGCGTGGTCTTTACAGCAACGTCGACGGGCTGAAAGCACAGATCGCCGCGCAACGCGCTGCTGTGCAAACCGCCCAGGACAACTACAACCGTCGCCGCGGCCTGGCAGCAGGGGGCGCGATTTCTCAGGAAGAGCTGTCCCATGCCAGAGACAGCCTGACCAGCGCGCAGAGTGCCTTGAACAACCTTCAGCAACAGCTGAGCACCAGCGTGGCACTGGTCGACGATACCGTTGTTTCCTCGCACCCGGACGTCAAGGCCGCTGCTGCCCAATTGCGTCAGGCCTTTCTGGCCAACGCGCGCTCCACGCTGGTGGCGCCGGTGACCGGTTACGTGGCCAAGCGCACCGTGCAATTGGGGCAGCGTATTCAGCCAGGCACTGCGACGATGGCGGTCATCCCGCTGGATCAGTTGTGGATCGATGCCAACTTCAAGGAAACCCAACTGGGCAAGATGCGCATCGGTCAGCCGGTGGAAATCAGCTCTGACCTGTACGGCAGCGATGTGAAGTACAGCGGCACCATCGACAGCCTGGGCGCCGGCACCGGCAGTGCCTTCGCGCTGTTGCCGGCTCAGAACGCAACCGGTAACTGGATCAAGATCGTCCAGCGTGTGCCGGTGCGGGTACACATCAACCCTGAAGAGCTGGCGCGGCATCCGTTGCGCATCGGTCTGTCGACCACGGTCGAGGTCAATCTGCACGATCAGAGCGGCCCGGTGCTGGCGCAGCAACCGCGCAAACAGGCCGCGTTCAGCACTCAGGTGTATGCCGAGCAACTGGCCGACGCCGACGCGCTGATCACTCGCCTGATTCACGAGAACAGTGCTTCCGGCGGCAAGACTGCCGCGCAGCGCTGAACCGCCAATCCGTGAACCCCGACCCGTTGGTCGGGGTGCCGCACTTGTTTTCAGGGATTTGCGATGAGCAACAATGCCCCCGCTTCTTTTACGCCGCCCAGCTTGCTGCTGTGTACCATCGGCCTGTCGCTGGCAACGTTCATGCAGGTGCTCGACACCACCATTGCCAACGTGGCGCTGCCGACCATCGCCGGCAACCTGGGGGTGAGTTCGGAGCAGAGTACCTGGGTCATTACCTCGTTCGCCGTCAGTAACGCGATTGCCTTGCCGCTGACCGGTTGGCTGAGCCGCCGCTTCGGTGAGGTCAAGCTGTTCCTGTGGGCCACCATTCTGTTCGTGATGGCGTCGTTTCTTTGCGGCATTTCCCAATCGATGCCGGAGCTCGTAGGTTTCCGGGCGTTGCAGGGCATGGTAGCCGGGCCGCTTTATCCGATGAGCCAGACCCTGCTGATCGCGGTTTATCCGCCTGCGAAGAGGGGGATGGCACTGGCATTGCTGGCGATGGTGACGGTGGTTGCGCCTATTGCCGGGCCGATTCTGGGCGGCTGGATCACTGACAGTTACAGTTGGCCGTGGATCTTCTTCATCAATATCCCCATCGGTCTGTTCGCGGTGCTGGTGGTGCGTACGCAGATGGCCAAGCGGCCGGTCAGCACGGCACGTCAGCCGCTGGACTACATCGGCCTGCTGGCGTTGATTGTGGGCGTAGGTGCGCTGCAGATCGTGCTCGACAAGGGCAATGACCTGGACTGGTTCGAGTCCAACTTCATCCTGTTCGGCTCAATGATTTCGCTGGTCGCGCTGACCATCTTCGTGATCTGGGAAATGACCGACAAGCATCCCATCGTCAACCTGAGGCTGTTTGCCTACCGTAACTTCCGTGTTGGTACGCTGGTCATGATCGGCGGCTATTCCGGTTTCTTCGGCATCAACCTGATATTGCCGCAATGGCTGCAGACCCAGATGGGCTACACCGCCACCTGGGCCGGCCTGGCGGTGGCGCCCATCGGCATCCTGCCGGTGCTGATGTCGCCCTTTGTCGGCAAATACGCGCACAAATTCGACCTGCGCCTGCTGGCGGGGCTGGCGTTTCTGGCCATGGGGCTGAGTTGCTTCATGCGTGCCGGCTTCAACACCGACGTGGATTTCGAGCATGTGGCGATGGTGCAACTGTTCATGGGCATCGGTGTGGCACTGTTCTTCATGCCGACCCTGACCATCCTGTTGTCGGACCTGCCACCTGACCAGATTGCCGACGGCTCGGGGCTGGCGACCTTCCTGCGGACCCTGGGCGGAAGCTTCGCGGCGTCGCTGACCACCTGGATCTGGATCCGCCGCGCCAACCAGCACCATGCCTACCTGAGTGAAAACATCAGCACCTTCGACCCGGCCACCCGCCACGCCCTCGACAGCCTGGGCGGTGCCAGCCCGCAGGCGTACGCGCAACTGGAACAGACCCTCAACGCCCAGGCTTACATGATGTCCACGGTGGATTACTTCTATCTGCTGGGCTGGGTGTTCGCAGGCCTGATCCTGCTGGTCTGGCTGGCCAAACCCCCGTTCGCCGCCAAGGCTGGGCCAGCGGCGGGGGGAGGGCATTGATGTGTGTCTTTCGTATCACTGCGCTGGCATGCAGTTTGTGACTGCTCTAACTGCTCTAACTGCTTTAGATGTGTTTTTTCGCGATAGCACTGACGACACAGATTGCGACGTCAGTGACGGCTGAGTCCTGGCGCTGATCCGGGGGGAACTCGGTAGGACGCCGAGTTAGCTGCACCGGGCCATGGATGGCCCGTTGCAGCGACCCCCGGATCAGTGTCAGGACGAAGGAACCCGACGAAGTCGGGCCGGAAACGGAGCCAGGGGCTTTGCTCACTTTGGCCCCTTCAAAGTGAGTCGCCGAGGGGCGAAAAGGTGCCTTGAGCCGTAAACAACCATCACTGTCATCGCAGAACCGCTGTGCGACGCTGAGCGCCACAAAAGAGGACGCAGAGCGTCCAGAACGGCATGCCGACGCGGAGCATCGGCACGATAGTCAAACCGTAAACAACCATCACTGCCATCGCAGAACCGCTGTGCGACGCGCAGCGCCACAAAAGAAGACGCAGAGCGTCCAGAACGGCATGCCGACGCGGAGCATCGGCACGATAGTCAGTCAGATTTGTGTCTAACGCGGAGCGAAGGACGATAATCATCAAAGCCCGGTTTTCGAGCCATCAGTTAAGCAACGCTACCTTCTCCGGCACAAAATCGAATGAACTCAGACTCATGCCCTGTTCGTCGACCTGCAACGTCCAGCCCTGACGGTCCCAGTCACCCAGCACGATACGTTTGGCCGACTGGTCGCCAATCTGCAATTTGTGGATCGCCGGGCGGTGAGTATGCCCGTGGATCAGCGTGCGAACGCCGAACTGCTGCATGATTCTCGGCACTTCCTCCGGGGTCACGTCAACGATGTCATTGGCTTTCATGCTGGTTTTGGCACGGCTTTCGTTGCGCAGCTTGCGCGCCAGCTTGTGGCGAGTGCTCAACGGCAGGTGACGCAGTATGAACAGCGTCAACGGATGGCGCAGGTAACGGCGCATCCGGATATAGCCTTCGTCACGGGTACACAGGCTGTCGCCGTGCATCAGCAGCACAGGCTCTCCGTTCAACGACACGACGCTGGGGTCGCTCAGCAGGGTGCAGCCCGCTGCTTTGCAGAAACCCTTGCCGATCATGAAGTCACGGTTGCCGTGCATCAGAAAAATTCGTGTGCCGCTGTCGCTCAAGTCGCGCAGGGCTTTGCAGATCGAAAGCTGGAACGGCGACATTGCATCGTCACCGATCCAGACTTCAAAAAAATCCCCGAGGATGTACAGCGCCTCGGCCGTGCGGGCGCGACCCGCAAGGAGATCAAGAAACGCCCGGGTAATGTCCGGGCGCTCCTGTTCAAGGTGCAGATCGGAGATCAGCAGTATCACTCAATGATCTCGGCTTTCTCGATGATCACGTCTTCGCTCGGAACGTCCTGGTGACCCGCTTTGCTGGTGGTCGCGACGCCCTTGATCTTGTCGACAAACTCGGTGCCTTCGATCACTTCCGCGAACACTGCGTAGCCCCAGCCCTGAGTGGTCTTGGCAGAGTGGTTCAGGAAGGAGTTGTCAGCCACGTTGATGAAGAACTGCGCAGAGGCCGAATGCGGCTCCATGGTACGGGCCATGGCAACGCTGTACTTATTGTTCGGCAAGCCGTTGTCGGCTTCGTTCTGAATGCTCGGACGCTTGTCTTTCTTTTCTTTCATGCCAGGCTCGAAACCGCCGCCCTGAACCATGAAGTTACCGATGACACGGTGGAAAATCGTGTTGTCGTAGTGGCCAGCTTTAACGTACTCGATGAAGTTGGCTACAGTCAGTGGCGCCTTTTCTGCGTTCAGTTGCAGAACGATGTCGCCGTGGTTGGTGGTCAGCTTTACTTTGGACATGTGGAAAGTCGCTCTCTAGTCATGCATGAGTGGGCACAGTATGACCCTGACGCGCAGTTTACAGACGAGGTTACATTTTTCAGCGCTTTTGCAGCTTTTATGGCTTCAAATGCGCAGTCTGTTGTCAGGGACTTGACAGCTTCGGCTATGATAAGCGCTTTGATTTAGTCGGCCTACCCTGGCCGCGCACGTATGCCCAAGGATCTTATGAGCAAGCCCACTCTAGAACCCGCTGCCCATTCAAAGGCAGGCCCAGCCGTACCGACCAATTTTCTGCGTCCGATCGTGCAGGCCGACCTGGATTCGGGCAAGCACAGCAAAATCATCACGCGCTTCCCGCCGGAGCCCAACGGTTACCTGCACATTGGCCACGCCAAGTCGATCTGCGTGAATTTCGGTCTGGCCCAGGAGTTTGGTGGCGATACGCACCTGCGTTTCGACGACACCAACCCGGCCAAGGAAGACCAGGAATACATCGATGCCATCATGAGTGACGTCAAATGGCTGGGCTTCGAGTGGGCCGGTGAAGTGCGCTACGCCTCTCAGTATTTCGATCAATTGCACGACTGGGCGGTTGAGCTGATCAAGGCGGGCAAGGCCTATGTGGATGACCTGACCCCCGAGCAGGCACGTGAATACCGCGGCACCCTGACCGAGCCGGGCAAGAACAGCCCGTTTCGCGAGCGCAGCGTCGAGGAAAACATCGACCTGTTCGCCCGCATGAAAGCGGGTGAGTTCGAAGACGGTGCTCGTGTACTGCGCGCCAAAATCGACATGGCCTCGCCGAACATGAACCTGCGTGACCCGATCATCTACCGCATTCGCCATGCACATCACCACCAGACCGGTGACAAATGGTGCATCTACCCGATCTATGACTTTACCCACGGTCAGTCGGATGCCATCGAAGGGATCACCCATTCGATCTGCACCCTCGAGTTCGAAAGCCATCGTCCGCTGTATGACTGGTTCCTCGACAACCTGCCGGTGCCGTGCAAACCGCGCCAGTACGAGTTCTCGCGGCTGAACCTCAACTACACCATCACCAGCAAGCGCAAGCTCAAGCAACTGGTTGACGAGAAACACGTCAACGGTTGGGATGATCCGCGCATGTCGACGCTGTCGGGCTTTCGCCGCCGTGGCTACACGCCCAAATCGATTCGCAACTTCTGCGAAATGATCGGCACCAACCGCTCCGACGGCGTGGTCGATTTCGGCATGCTCGAATTCAGCATTCGTGATGACCTGGACCACAGCGCGCCGCGTGCCATGTGCGTGCTGCGACCGCTGAAAGTCGTGATCACCAATTACCCGGAAGGTCAGGTCGAGAAGCTGGAATTGCCACGTCATCCGAAGGAAGACCTGGGCATGCGCGAGCTGCCGTTTTCGCGGGAAATCTACATCGACCGCGACGATTACATGGAAGAGCCACCGAAGGGTTACAAGCGTCTGGAGCCGAACGGCGAAGTGCGCTTGCGTGGCAGCTACGTGATTCGTGCCGACGAGGCGATCAAGGATGCGGATGGCAACATCGTCGAGCTGCGCTGCTCGTATGACCCGGACACGCTGGGCAAGAACCCGGAAGGCCGTAAGGTCAAGGGTGTCGTGCATTGGGTGCCAGCGGCAGAAAGCGTTGAATGCGAAGTGCGTCTGTATGATCGCCTGTTCCGTTCCCCTAACCCTGAAAAGGCCGAAGACAGTGCGAGTTTCCTGGACAACATCAATCCGGATTCCCTGCAAGTACTGACCGGTTGTCGTGCCGAGCCTTCATTGGGGCAAGCGCAACCGGAAGACCGTTTCCAGTTCGAACGCGAAGGTTATTTCTGCGCGGACATCAAAGACTCGAAACCCGGTCAACCAGTCTTCAACCGCACGGTAACGCTGCGGGATTCCTGGACCTGATGCTGTACGTTTGAGGGGGAGCCAGTGCTTTCTATCTACAACACGCTCACCAAGAGCAAAGAAGTCTTCAAGCCGCTGGATGGCAACAAGGTGCGCATGTACGTCTGCGGGATGACCGTGTACGACTACTGCCACCTTGGGCATGGCCGCAGCATGGTCGCGTTCGATCTCGTGACCCGCTGGTTGCGTTTCAGCGGCTATGAACTGACCTATGTGCGCAACATCACCGACATTGACGACAAAATCATCAATCGTGCGCGGGATAACGGCGAGTCGTTTGACGCGCTGACCGCACGCATGATCGACGCCATGCACGAGGACGAGGCTCGCCTCAACATCCTCAAGCCGGACATGGAACCGCGCGCCACTGACCATATTCCTGGCATGCACGCGATGATCCAGACCCTGATCGACAAAGGCTATGCCTATGCGCCGGGTAACGGCGACGTGTACTACCGGGTCGGCAAGTTTCAGGGTTACGGCAAGCTGTCGCGCAAGAAGATCGAAGACCTGCGCATCGGCGCGCGTATCGAAGTGGACGAGTCCAAGGAAGATCCTCTGGACTTCGTGCTCTGGAAGGGCGTCAAGCCCGGCGAGCCGAGCTGGGAGTCTCCGTGGGGCGCCGGCCGGCCAGGCTGGCATATCGAATGCTCGGTGATGTCCACCTGCTGCCTGGGTGACACCTTCGATATTCATGGCGGCGGCAGCGACCTCGAGTTCCCGCACCATGAAAACGAAATCGCCCAGAGCGAGGCGGCCACCGGCAAGACCTACGCCAATGCCTGGTTGCACTGCGGCATGATTCGCATCAATGGCGAGAAGATGTCCAAGTCCCTGAACAACTTCTTCACCATTCGCGACGTGCTGGAAAAATACCACCCGGAAGTGGTGCGTTACCTGTTGGTGTCGAGCCACTACCGCAGCGCGATCAACTATTCCGAAGACAGCCTGCGCGAGTCGAAGGCGGCACTGGAGCGCTTCTATCACGCGCTCAAAGGCCTGCCGGTTGCAGAGCCAGCAGGGGGCGAAGCGTTTGTCGAGCGTTTCAGCACCGCCATGAATGACGACTTCGGTACGCCTGAAGCCTGCGCGGTGCTGTTCGAGATGGTGCGCGAAATCAACCGCCTGCGCGATTCGGATGTTGCGGCAGCGGCGGGTCTGGCGGCGCGTTTGAAGGAACTGGCCAGCGTGCTGGGTGTTCTGCAGCTTGAAGCCGATGACTTTTTGCGCGCAGGCGCCGAAGGGCGGGTCGATGCGGCTGAAGTGGAAGCGCTGATTCAGGCGCGTCTGGCAGCGCGTGCAGCCAAAGACTGGGCCGAATCCGACCGGATCCGTGACCAGATCACGGCGATGGGCGTGCTGCTGGAAGACGGCAAGGGCTGTACGACCTGGCGTCTGGCGGACTGATCAAGTCAGGCAGCCTGGGCTCCGCATTGGCTTGCATGGGGTGACGCGGAACGTCACGAAATGCATGCCCACGCGGAGCGCGGGAACTGGAAGACTATTGTGCCCATGCTCCGCGTGGGCATGCTGTTCTGGACGCTCTGCGTCCGATCCTCGATGTCCGGTCTGGCGAGCGTCAACAACTAAACAATCCGCTGCTCCCTCAACCGTTTGTACAGCGTATTGCGGCTGACCCCAAGGCGTTTTGCCAGTTGTGAAATATTCCCGCCCGCTGCTTGAAACAATTGGTTCAGGTCTTCCTTCGAGGCGAGGCGCATGGGTTCTTGTGTTTTTGCAGGCTCCCGGTATTCCTCATCCATGCTCGCATCAAGCAAAAAGTCTTCCGGCAGGTGCTCGGCGCTGATCGGCTGCTCATCCGCCAGCGCCAGTGCCACCTGAATCACGCTGTTGAGCTGACGAAGGTTGCCTGGCCAGGCGTGGTGCTCAAACAGCTCAAGCACCTCTCTGGAGAACCCCGCACGCTGATGAGTTTCACGGTGCCGCTCCCAGATGCGCTGGATCAAGGCGTGTTTGTCAGTGCGTTCGCGCAGCGGCGGCAGCTCGATGCTCAGGCCGCTGATCCGGTAATAAAGATCCTGACGAAAATGCCCCGCCTGGACCTGCTCGCGCAGGCTGCGATGGGTGGCGGAAATCAGCCGTATGTCCACCGGGTACAGCTCGCTGCTGCCCAGCGGTTGAACGCAGCGTTCTTGCAGCACACGCAGCAGGCGCGCTTGCACCGGCATGGGCATGTCGCCGACCTCGTCGAGAAACAAGGTGCCTTTGTCGGCCTTGCGAATCAGGCCGATGCTGCCTTTCTGGTTGGCACCGGTGAACGCGCCTTTCTCATAACCGAACAGCTCGGCCTCGACCAGATCGGCCGGGATCGCCGCGCAATTGACCGCAATAAACGGCTGACCTGTCCTGGAGCTGGCTTGGTGCAGCGCTTTGACGAATACTTCTTTGCCGACGCCGGTTTCACCGTGTATCAACAGCGGAATGTCTTTTTCCAGCAGGCGTTGCGCCTGAAGCACGGCTTTCTCGACTTTCGCATCGCCCAGGCTGATCGCATCAAGGTCAAGGTTTCGCGGAGCTGTCGGCGCCTGGACAGGCTGGACGCTGTGCAGCTTCAAGGGCTTGCGGGTCGGCCGCTTGAGCAAACATTGAAAGCGGTTATTGCCGAGCGCATGCAACGCAAACGGGCGCGCCTCGGTTTCACTGAGCAATTGCAGGATCGGGCATTTGAACAGCGTTTCGATATTGACCCCCGACAACCTGACGCCCAGCAAATTGTCGGCACGCCGGTTGGCGCAAAGAATCCGGCCACTCTCATCAAAAATCAGCAGACCCGCCCACTGGCTGTCGAGGTTGTTCAGGCCGGTGTTGAAAATCAGCTGGAAATGCGTATCGCGAAACTGATCCAGGATCAGGCGGTTCTCTACGGACTGACTCATCATCTTGACCATGCCAAGCGTGTGCGAGGGCGGCAGGAAGCTGTCGCTGGACACATCCAGCACGGCAATGATGCGCCGGTCGGCATCGAAGATCGGCGACGCAGAACCGGTCATGAAGCGATTGGCCTTGAGGAAGTGTTCATCCGGCTCGATGTGAATCGCCTGCTCGCAGGCCAGCGCAGTGCCGATGGCATTGGTGCCGGTGCCGCGTTCGCTCCAGCTGGCTCCGGCCATGAAGCCTTGGGTCTGTGAAGGCTCGACGAAGCGTTGAGTGCCCCAGGACTTGAGCAATTGGCTATGAGTGTCTGCCAGCATGATCAGGCAATTCGAATTGCTGAGAATGTTTTCGTAGACCGGCAGCACCTCTTGGTGAGTGGTCTGCACCAGGGCGTGATGGCGCTCCAGCAGACGGGATACCTCGGCGCCCGGCAGTTGGCCGAACGATGGGCGCGTCTGATGGCTGAGACCGAAGTCCCGGCAGCGGGTCCATGAATCCTGAATGATGAGATCGTGAGCAAGCGAAACGCTGGATTGAGACATGAGGATGCCTGCGAATGTGACATGTTGTTTTTGTTTTTAGGTCCCGTCGGCGTGACCATCCTTGCCCGCAACGTTTGTCCAGTGTCGTTCAGAACTGTTCAAAGTCAATGTTCATTTTGTTCAGTTGTTCATTATTTACCGTTCATTTTTGTTCAGCTACGAAGTGGCCGGCGTCCCGTACATCCCCTGTAAATGCGGGCGAAGGCTCTGCTTCGGGCTTCGTCACGCGTTTCGCTGACCTGGCACGAATGTCGCTATCTCCAATCAGTCACGCATTCACCCTTACGAAAAAAACAACAAAAGGGCACGCCATGTCACTCACGCTGGAGCATGTCAGTCGCGCGGTCGACGGCCAGATCTGGATCGACGACGCTTCCCTGAGCTTTGAGCCGGGATCATTCAACGTTTTGCTGGGGCGAACCTTGTCCGGCAAGACCAGCCTGATGCGCCTCATGGCCGGGCTGGACAAGCCTGACAGCGGGCGCGTGCTGATGAACGGGGTCGATGTCACGCAGCGGCCGGTTCGCCTGCGCAACGTTTCGATGGTTTATCAGCAGTTCATCAACTACCCCAGCATGACGGTGTTCGAAAACATCGCATCGCCCCTGCGTCAGGCGGGCCTTTCCAAAGAGGTGATCCACAGCCGCGTGCAGGAAACCGCGAAGATGCTGCGCATCGAGAAGTTTCTGCAACGCCACCCCCTTGAGTTGTCCGGCGGACAGCAGCAGCGCACCGCGATGGCCAGAGCGCTGGTCAAGGATGCCGAGCTGATCCTGTTCGACGAGCCTCTGGTGAACCTCGATTACAAATTGCGTGAAGAGCTGCGTCAGGAAATGCGCGAGCTGTTCGCGGCCCGCCACACCATCGCGATCTACGCCACCACTGAACCCAATGAGGCGCTGGCGCTGGGTGGCACCACCACCATTTTGCATGAAGGACGAGTGGTGCAGAGCGGCAAGACCCCTGAGGTCTACCACCAGCCCGCCACGGTGCTGGCCGCCGAATTGTTCTCCGAGCCGCCCATCAACCTGATGCCGGGGCGCATCGAGGGCAATGAAGTCAGCTTTGCCAACTTCGTGCATTTTCCGCTTAACGCCGATCTGCGCGCAGTCGGCGATGGCGAATACCGCTTCGGGGTGCGCCCCAGCCATCTGAGTCTGGTGCCTTCCAACGATGACGATCTGGAACTGGCCGTGACGGTCGAACTGGCTGAAATCAGTGGCTCGGAAACCTTCCTGCACGTGCGCAACGAGCTGTTTTCGCTGGTCCTGCATCTGCCAGGCGTGCATGCCTACGACGTTGACGCGTCGATTCGCGTGTACATCCCGACCCATAAACTATTTGTATTCGATCAGCAGGGCGGCCTGATTCAGGCGCCGGGCCTGCGTATGGCGAGGGTTGCCTGATGGCCGAGATCCGCTTGCAGAACCTGGCGCACAGTTACAGCGCCAAACCCGGTCCGGACGATTATGCGATTCGGGAAATGAGCCACATCTGGGAGCAGGGCGGGGCGTATGCGCTGCTCGGCCCGTCCGGGTGTGGCAAGTCTACGCTGCTCAATATCATTTCGGGTTTGCTCAGCCCGTCTCAGGGGCAGGTGCTGTTCGACTCCAAGGTCGTCAACGAGCTGCCCCCGGAACGTCGCAACATCGCCCAGGTTTTCCAGTTTCCAGTGATCTACGACACCATGACGGTGTTCGATAATCTGGCCTTCCCATTGCGCAATCAGGGCATGGACGAGGCGAGAATTCTCACCAAGGTCAACGAAATTGCCGATGTACTGGACCTGCAACCGCTGCTGAAAAAGAAGGCGCGCAACCTGAGCGCCGACGAAAAACAGAAAGTTTCGATGGGTCGCGGCCTGGTACGCGATGACGTTTCGGCGATTCTCTTTGATGAGCCCCTGACTGTCATCGACCCGCACTTGAAGTGGAAGCTGCGCCGCAAGCTCAAGCAGATTCACGAGCAATTCAACATCACGATGGTCTACGTCACCCACGATCAGTTGGAGGCATCAACCTTCGCTGACAAGATTGCGGTGATGTACGGCGGTCAGATTGTGCAGTTCGGTACGCCTCGGGAGCTGTTCGAAAAGCCTTCCCACACCTTTGTCGGTTATTTCATCGGCAGCCCGGGCATGAACCTCATCGATGTCACGCCTCAGCCGGGCGGTGTCGGTTTTGCCGACATTCACCTGCCGCTGCCTGAGTCATTGCAGCAAAAGCTCGCCGACACCGCGTGGAAAAGCCTGAAAGTCGGCATTCGCCCCGAGTTCGTTCACGTCTGGGACGGGCCTTACGAAGAGGCAATGTGCGCTGACGTGACCTACGTCGAAGACCTGGGCACCTACAAGATCATTACCCTGAAACTGGCCGGACAACTGCTGAAAGTTCGCCTGCAGGAAGACAAGCCAGTGCCGCAAGGTCAGGCCTGGATCAGCTTTCCGGGGCAATGGCTGATGCTGTATGCCGACGATTACCTGCTTGAAGCCGGCCCGACCAGTGAGGTGCCCCATGCGTAAGGTGCAGAGCAACAAGGCCTGGTGGCTGGTGATGCCGGTATTTCTGCTGGTGGCATTCAGCGCCATCATCCCGATGATGACGGTGGTCAACTATTCGGTGCAGGACATTTTCGATCAGTCCAGCCGTTACTTCGTCGGCACCGACTGGTTCAGGCAGGTGCTGCAGGACCCGCGACTGCACGATTCGCTGCTGCGCCAGTTCATTTATTCGGGCTGCGTACTGCTGATCGAGATTCCACTGGGTATCGCCATCGCCCTGACCATGCCCACCAAAGGTCGCTGGTCGTCGTTGTGCCTGATCGTGATGACCATTCCGCTGCTGATTCCATGGAACGTGGTCGGCACCATCTGGCAGATATTCGGCCGTGGTGACATCGGTCTGCTGGGCTACACGCTCAACAACGTGCTGGGCATCAATTACAACTACGCAGCCAACGCGTCAGATGCCTGGGTGACGGTACTGGTCATCGATGTCTGGCACTGGACCTCGCTGGTGGCGTTGCTCTGCTATTCGGGGCTGCGAGCCATTCCGGATGTGTACTACCAGGCAGCGCGCATCGATCGTGCGTCTGGATGGGCCATCTTCCGACACATTCAGTTGCCGAAGATGAAGAGTGTGCTGCTGATCGCCGTGATGCTGCGCTTCATGGACAGCTTCATGATCTACACCGAGCCGTTCGTGCTGACCGGTGGCGGTCCGGGCAACTCCACCACGTTCCTCAGTCAGACCCTGACCACGATGGCGCTCGGTCAGTTCGACCTGGGGCCTGCGGCGGCGTTCTCGCTGGTGTACTTCCTGATCATTCTGTTGGTGTCATGGGTGTTCTACACCGCCATGACTCACAGCGAAAAGAACTGAGGGGCTGGCCATGAGTCTGCGAAAAATCATACCGCTGTGGATTTACCTGCTGTTCCTGCTGGTGCCGATCTACTGGCTGGTCAACATGTCGTTTAAAACCAACACCGAGATTCTGGGTGGCCTGACGCTCTGGCCGCAGGATTTCACGCTGGCCAACTACAAGGTGATCTTCACCGACGAGAGCTGGTACAGCGGCTACCTCAACTCGCTGTATTACGTGTGCCTGAACACGGTGATTTCGCTGAGTGTCGCATTGCCGGCAGCTTATGCGTTTTCACGCTATCGTTTCCTCGGCGACAAACACCTGTTCTTCTGGTTGTTGACCAACCGCATGGCGCCACCGGCGGTGTTCCTGCTGCCGTTTTTCCAGCTGTACTCGTCCATCGGGCTGTTTGATACGCACATCGCCGTGGCATTGGCGCATTGTCTGTTCAACGTTCCGCTGGCGGTGTGGATTCTGGAGGGCTTCATGTCCGGGGTTCCCAAGGAAATCGACGAAACCGCCTACATCGACGGTTACAGTTTTCCCAAGTTCTTCGTGAAGATTTTCATCCCGCTGATTGGCTCGGGAATCGGTGTAACGGCATTTTTCTGCTTCATGTTCTCGTGGGTCGAGCTGCTGCTGGCGCGCACCCTGACATCGGTCAACGCCAAGCCGATTGCCGCCGTGATGACGCGCACAGTGTCGGCATCGGGCATCGATTGGGGGGTGCTGGCGGCGGCAGGGGTGTTGACCATCCTGCCAGGCATGCTGGTGATCTGGTTCGTTCGCAATCATGTGGTCAAGGGCTTTGCTCTTGGTCGTGTCTGAGGAGTCGAGAAAATGGAGTGGATGTCCTGGACACTGCCGACTGCAGCTTTTTTCATCAGTATCGGGTTGTTACTGGTGGGTATGACCGTGTGGGAATTGCGCTCGGCGAGCATTGAGCGCAGAGGTTTTCTACCGATTGCCACAACGCGTGGCGACCGTTTGTTCATTGGGCTTCTGGGAAGCGCCTACCTGCATTTGCTGGTGATCGGCGCGACTGACTGGAGTATCTGGATCGCTTCAGGGATTTCCCTGGTGTGGCTGTTGGTGGTGATGCGTTGGGGTTAGCGAGCGGCCGGGCGCGATTGCCGGGGTGATCCGGTCGGCAGTATTCGAAAAGCGGGACTACATAAAAGCAACATTGGAGATGACTATGTTCAATAAGAAAAACAAGCTGCAACATAGCGTGACGCTGGCAACCATGATCATGCTCAGCGGGTTGAGTGTGTCGGCATGGGCGGATCAATACGAGGACGCGGCGAAGAAGTGGGCGGCCAGCGAGTTCAAGCCGAGCACGCTTTCCGATGCCGAGCAGTTGAAAGAGCTGGAGTGGTTCATCAAGGCCGCCGAACCGTTCCGTGGCATGGACATCAAGGTGGTGTCGGAAACCCTGACCACTCACGAATATGAATCGAAAACCCTGGCCAAGGCGTTCACTGAGATCACCGGCATCAAGGTCACTCACGACCTGCTGCAGGAGGGTGATGTCATCGAGAAGCTGCAAACCGCCATGCAGTCGGATAAAAGCATTTACGACGGCTGGGTGAACGATTCGGACCTGATCGGTACGCACTTCCGCTACGGCAAGGCGCTTTCTCTGACCGACCTGATGGCCAGTCCGGAAGGCAGCAAAGTCACTTCGCCTACGCTGGACCTGAAAGACTTCATTGGCACCTCGTTCACCACCGCGCCCGACGGCAAGCTCTATCAATTGCCCGATCAGCAGTTCGCCAACCTGTACTGGTTCCGTGCCGACTGGTTCGAACGTCCTGACCTGAAAAAGAAGTTCAAAGACAAATACGGCTACGAGCTGGGCGTTCCGGTCAACTGGTCGGCTTATGAAGACATTGCCAAGTTCTTCAGTGAAGACGTCAAGGAGATCGACGGCAAGAAAGTCTTCGGTCACATGGACTACGGCAAAAAAGACCCGTCACTGGGCTGGCGTTTCACCGATGCCTGGTTCTCGATGGCGGGCAGTGGCGACAAGGGCCTGCCTAATGGCCTGCCGGTGGACGAGTGGGGCATCCGTGTCGAGGACTGCCATCCGGTCGGTTCCAGCATCACCCGCGGCGGCGACACCAACGGCCCGGCGGCGGTCTTTGCCACCCAGAAATACATTGACTGGCTGAAGGCCTATGCACCGCCAGAGGCGGCAGGCATGACCTTCTCCGAGTCCGGTCCGGTGCCTTCGCAGGGTAACGTTGCGCAGCAGATTTTCTGGTACACCGCGTTCACCGCCGACATGACCAAGCCAGGTCTGCCGGTCATGAACGCTGACGGCACGCCGAAATGGCGCATGGCACCGTCGCCCAAAGGGCCATACTGGAAAGAAGGCATGAAGCTCGGTTATCAGGACGTGGGTTCGTGGACTTTCCTGAAATCTTCCGACGAGAAAAAACGTCTGGCGGCCTGGCTGTATGCGCAATTCGTGACCTCGAAAAGCGTTTCGCTGAAGAAAACCATCGTTGGCCTGACACCGATTCGCGAGTCGGACATCAACTCCAAAGAGATGACCGCACTGGCACCTAAACTCGGTGGTCTGGTGGAGTTCTATCGCAGCCCGGCTCGCGTGCAATGGTCACCTACCGGTACCAACGTGCCTGACTATCCGAAGCTGGCGCAGTTGTGGTGGAGCCATGTTGCCGAGGCGGTCACCGGTGAGAAGACGGCGCAGCAGGCGCTGGACGGTCTGGCCAAGGATCAGGATGCAATCATGACGCGCATCGAGCGTTCCAAGGTTCAGGAAGCCAGCAAGTGTGCGCCGAAGATGAACCCGGAAACCACGGCGGAAGCCTGGTACAAAAAAGCTGAAGAGAGCGGTGGCAAATTCCTGGCGCCGCAACGCAAGCTGGCCAACGAGAAGCCGAAGGGTGAAACCATTGCCTACGCTGACCTGCTGAAAAGCTGGGAGGCTGGCAAGAAGTAAGGTTTTGTCGAGATAAAAAAACGGCACCCTTGAGGTGCCGTTTTTTATTGGGGCGCATTTATGGGGTCGCGATGATCAATCGTGCAGGGTTTCTGCTGCGTACAGCGTGTTTTCCAGCAGGCACGCGCGGGTCATCGGGCCTACGCCGCCTGGAACGGGTGTGATCCAGCCGGCACGAGGCAGGGCAGTGTCGTAGACCACATCGCCTACCAGCTTGCCATCATCCTGACGGTTGATGCCGACGTCGATCACGATGGCGCCGGGTTTGATCCATTCGCCCTTGACCAGGCCGGGCTTGCCAGCGGCAACCACCACCAGATCGGCACGGCTCACATGGCCTGCCAGATCTTTGGTGAAGCGGTGAGTGACGGTGACGGTGCAGCCAGCGAGCAACAGCTCCATCGCCATCGGGCGTCCGACGATGTTCGACGCGCCAACCACCACAGCATCCAGGCCGTACAGGTCGACACCGGTGCTTTCCAGCAAGGCAATGATGCCTTTTGGCGTACAGGGACGAAGCAACGGAATGCGCTGAGCCAGGCGGCCGACGTTATAAGGGTGGAAGCCGTCCACGTCCTTGTCCGGGCGGATGCGTTCCAGCAGCAGCGAGGCGTCCAGGTGCGCAGGTAAAGGCAGCTGCAGCAGGATACCGTCGACAGCGGCGTCTTCGTTGAGACGGTCGATCAGATCCGTCAGCGCCACCTGAGTGGTCTCGGCAGGCAAATCATAGGCCTGGGAGATAAAGCCGACTTCTTCGCAGTCTTTGCGCTTGTGAGAGACATAGACCTGGGAGGCAGGATCGCTGCCCACCAGAATCACCGCGAGGCCCGGCGTGCGCAGACCTTGCTGGCTACGTTCGGCGACACGTTTGGCGATCTGCTGGCGCAGGCTGGCGGCGATCGCCTTGCCGTCGATTAGTTTTGCAGTCATGACGCGTGATTAACCATCGAGAGGAAATAAAATGAGCGCGCATTCTCGCATGACATGGCGCGAGGGCAAAGGCGCATGCGCTGCAGATTCAGCTAACTCCTTTATCTAGCTGAATTTTTTCAAAAAAAAGGTTGACGACCCCAGGGGCCATCTATAAGATTCGTCGCACTTGCCGGGCAGAGTCCAGCACTGGTTAAGCTAGCACTGGTTGATTAGGTCAGGCAGAGTTGCAAATCAGCTCGGTGTGATTGAAAGCCTTTTAGTTTGTTATCGCAAGAATACAAATTATATAAGTGCCCGTAGCTCAGCTGGATAGAGCATCCGCCTTCTAAGCGGATGGTCGCAGGTTCGAGTCCTGCCGGGTGCGCCATTCAAGGCAGCTTTGGCACAGCAAGTAAGTTTCACCGTCACATGCAATATGGTGGGCGTAGCTCAGTTGGTAGAGCACAGGATTGTGACTCCTGCGGTCGTGGGTTCGAACCCCATCGTCCACCCCATATTCGAGAAGGGCGCCAGATTCATAGTCTGGCGCCTTTGCTTTAAACGTTTGAAATGCGGATGTGGTGGAATTGGTAGACACACTGGATTTAGGTTCCAGCGCCGCAAGGTGTGAGAGTTCGAGTCTCTCCGTCCGCACCAAGATATATTTCACCGGTCTCTACTGAGAGCAGTGAAAGCAAAAAGAGCCCGCCTAGTGCGGGCTTTTTGTTGCGTCGAGTTTCGCAACCGTTTCACCGGTTAGTAAGCCGTACTGGCTTGGCGTGTCAGTGGTGCCAAGTCCTGTGTGATAGCAGAGCGCTTGTCACCGCGTCCTGCTGAGGGTACATGCTTATTCGATAACAAGTAAAACCTTGGATTGGCACAAAAGGGATGAGTTATCGCCCGGGATCTCAGTGACCACGCTGTAGCCGCCGGACTCCAGTGAGGATAGATCTGCCGTGAATGAAAAGCCTGATTTCAGGAATTTTTCATTGCCGAATGCTTTTATCAGGTCTGGGCGATCAACGATGTCGGGGTCCTTGAATGTCACAGGGACACCCTTATAGCCTGTCAGGCGAAGCCTGATTTCTTTTGGCGCATCCTGATGGGCGCTATCGATTGCCCATCCGTTGAATTTGACCACGCCTTTAGCTATATAAACAGTCGCCCCTGTCTTTCCACCAATGGAGTCGATGGCGCATTTGTCTGACGAGTAGTGAGTGGTTTTTATACTGGCTGCGCTTTCTTTACTTCCTTCTTTTTCATTGCATCCCGTCATGGTTGCTGAAGCTATAGCGAGAACACTCATTGCAGCAATCATTTTGTACATGATTTTTCCTGGTGGCGTCACTGTTGTGGGGGCTTGATTTTTGAATATTTCAACGGCTCAGCAACGCATTGGTGCAGCGCGAAAATGGTGTGATCCATCGTCGTCGCAGCTTCCGCTCCTGCTGTTGGAGCGGCAAATTCAGCGGTCGGATTATGGAGAGGTTGGCCGTGCAGTACAAGGGTGTAGCAGGGCGGAGAGGTCCAGGCTTTCTGTCGGAAAATGCTGTCGTTGAGGTGGTGAGCGGAGGCTATGGCAATGAGGGCTGTTGAGGGCATTGGCTATGGTTTCTCTTCATGGTGGCTGGTTTTGGAGGTCGCGCGCTGTCTTGCATTTCTGAAATTAAAGTGTCTTGACTGGGTGAAAGAAAGTCTTCGTTGCCGTCTCGCTACGCTGACACAGGCATGACGCTTTTTTTGTTTTTCGACCGGTAATGTTTTGGGGGCAGGTGGTCCCAAGGCGTCTCAGGTCTTTCTGTTTTCTGCGCTTGAAGTTGCTTTGCAATGGTTGACAGCACGGCTTTTTGAAATATCAGAACGTTTGAAGCGAGTTTGACATCCGGCACTGTCGGCAGGCGACGGTTTCTAAATCCGGTTTTCAATTTATTTCCGACGCCTGCGCCTGTCGGGAGTCAGTGTCAGTGCTTGCCTGAGGGGGAATTTTCAGTCTGATCAATTGCTTGCAATGGGTGGCGTGTCATGGCTACGTTGTGTACGATGCGCGCCGGGTTGAATCAGTCTGGAAGCGGCCTTGTGCATTGAGTCAGTACCGCAAAAAGGTTATTGATTTGATGCATTGAAGGTGGCGGTTCGTGCCTCAGGCATCGGGTTGATGCTCGAATTGTCCGGCTGCCCGAACACAGGTGGCTTGAGTGAAAACGCTTCAGCTGCAAGAAAAAAGCCGCCTTGAGCGGTTTTTTTGTTTCAACGTATTCGTTTACCGTCTCGATGGTCCGGTGGTTATCCACCGTCGGTCGACTGGGGCGTGCAGCACAGAAGGAATTGGTCATTGTCAGGTGCAGATGCTTCCTTATATAGAAGCCGTGCCAGAGACGTCGCCGGTGGTGCGAGGTGTATTTCTTTCTCCTCCGGCTGTAGGCCGATTCCTTCTTCTTAACCCGCCCTTTTTCAGTAGGGTGACTTCTTGAGTTTGACCCACTAGAATGCATGCCCTTGATTCTGGGGTCGGAAACGGCCGGCTAACGTCTGTGCAACGAGGAATATCCATGCAAGTTTCTGTTGAAAATACTTCCGCTCTTGAGCGCCGCATGACCATTGGCGTGCCTGCCGAACGCATCGAGACTGAAGTCAACAAGCGTCTGCAGCAGACCGCACGCAAAGCCAAGATCCCGGGCTTCCGCCCTGGCAAGGTGCCAATGAGCGTGATCCGTCAGCGTTACGAGGACGGCGCGCGCCAGGAAGCACTGGGCGATCTGATTCAGGCTACTTTTTACGAAGCTGTGGTTGAGCAGAAGCTGAACCCGGCTGGCGCTCCTGCTGTAGAGCCAAAATCGTTCGAAAAAGGCAAAGACCTGGAATACGTGGCTACGTTTGAAGTATTCCCGGAATTCACCGTTGCCGGTTTCGACACCATCGCGGTAGAGCGTCTGTCTGCCGACGTGGCTGACAGTGATCTGGACAACATGCTGGAAGTGCTGCGCAAGCAGAACGTCCGTTTTGAAGTGGTTGATCGTGCTGCTCAGAACGAAGATCAGCTGAACATCGATTTTGTGGGCAAGGTCGACGGCGAAGTGTTCGCTGGCGGTTCTGCCACCGCTACCCAGCTGGTGCTGGGTTCCGGTCGCATGATCCCTGGTTTTGAAGACGGTCTGGTGGGTGCCAAGGCTGGCGAAGAGCGCGTACTGAACGTGACCTTCCCAGAGGACTATCAGAACCTCGAGCTGGCCGGCAAGGCTGCCGAGTTCACCGTGACGGTCAACACCGTTTCCGAGCCAAAGCTGCCTGAGCTGAACGAAGAGTTCTTCAAGCAGTTCGGCATCAAGGAAACCGGTATCGACGGCTTCCGCACCGAAGTTCGCAAGAACATGGAGCGCGAGCTGCGTCAGGCGATCAAATCCAAGGTCAAGAACCAGGTCATGGACGGTCTGCTGGCCGCCAACCCGATCGAAGTGCCTAAAGCGCTGCTGGAAAACGAAGTCAACCGTCTGCGCGTTCAGGCTGTTCAGCAGTTTGGTGGCAACATCAAGCCTGACCAGTTGCCGGCCGAGCTGTTCGAAGAGCAGGCCAAGCGCCGCGTCGAGCTGGGCCTGATCGTTGCCGAGGTGGTCAAGCAGTTCGACCTCAAGCCTGATGACGCCCGTGTTCGCGAAATGATTCAGGAAATGGCTTCCGCTTACCAGGAGCCAGAGCAGGTCGTGGCCTGGTACTACAAGAACGAACAGCAAATGAACGAAGTACGTTCTGTTGTGCTTGAAGAGCAAGTTGTAGATACTGTTTTGCAGAAAGCTAGCGTGACCGACAAATCGGTCTCCTACGAAGAAGCTGTCAAGCCGGTGGAAGCTCCAAAAGCCGACTGATTTCTCTTTTCGTGCGAAAACACCCACAAGCCAGCCTTCGCGCTGGCTTGTGCGTATTCAAGACTCGACTATTTGGGAGTGAATGCAGGACATGTCCCGCAATTCTTATATTCAGCAGAACTCTGACATCCAGGCCGCTGGCGGCCTGGTCCCGATGGTTATCGAGCAGTCCGCCCGTGGCGAACGCGCCTATGACATCTATTCGCGCCTTCTCAAGGAGCGAGTCATCTTTATGGTTGGTCCGGTAGAGGACTACATGGCCAACCTTATCGCGGCGCAACTGCTTTTCCTTGAAGCGGAAAACCCGGACAAGGATATCCATCTCTACATCAACTCGCCGGGCGGTTCGGTGACTGCAGGCATGTCGATCTACGACACCATGCAGTTCATCAAGCCTGACGTTTCGACCATCTGTATCGGTCAGGCCTGCAGCATGGGTGCATTCCTGCTGGCCGGCGGTGCAGAAGGCAAACGTCATTGCCTGCCAAACTCGCGGATGATGATTCACCAGCCGTTGGGCGGTTTCCAGGGTCAGGCGTCGGATATCGACATCCATGCCAAGGAAATCCTGCACATTCGTCATCGCCTCAACTCATTGTTGGCGCATCACACCGGCCAGAGCCTCGAAACCATCGAGCGCGACACCGAGCGTGACAACTTCATGAGCGCAGAGCGTGCGGCTGAATACGGCCTGATCGACTCCGTGATCAACAAGCGTCAAATGCCTGCCTAAGCGGCTCAAAATGTAGGGGGTCGGGACAACCGACCGCCTGTGGGCTTGAAAAAGCCCGCAATAGCCTTCATCTTGTGTTGCAAGCCTACCGGATTGGATCGATCGAATGACTGACACCCGCAACGGCGAGGACAACGGCAAATTGCTCTATTGCTCCTTCTGTGGCAAAAGCCAGCATGAAGTGCGCAAATTGATTGCCGGCCCCTCGGTCTTTATTTGCGACGAGTGCGTCGACCTGTGCAATGACATCATCCGCGAGGAGGTGCAGGAAGCACAGGCCGAAAGCAGCGCGCATAAATTGCCTTCGCCTAAAGAAATCAGCGGCATCCTTGACCAGTATGTAATCGGTCAGGAACGTGCCAAAAAGGTTCTCGCAGTAGCGGTGTACAACCACTACAAGCGCCTGAACCAGCGTGACAAGAAGAACGACGATGTCGAGCTGGGCAAGAGCAACATCCTGCTGATCGGCCCTACGGGCTCTGGCAAGACGCTGTTGGCCGAAACACTGGCTCGCCTGCTCAATGTGCCGTTCACCATTGCTGACGCCACCACCCTGACCGAAGCTGGTTATGTGGGTGAGGACGTCGAAAACATTATCCAGAAGCTGTTGCAGAAATGTGATTACGATGTCGAGAAGGCCCAGATGGGCATTGTCTACATCGATGAAATCGACAAGATTTCGCGCAAATCCGACAACCCTTCGATCACTCGTGACGTGTCCGGCGAAGGCGTGCAACAAGCCCTGCTGAAGCTGATCGAGGGCACCGTGGCCTCCGTGCCTCCCCAGGGCGGACGCAAGCATCCACAGCAGGAATTCCTGCAAGTGGACACGCGCAATATCCTCTTCATTTGCGGTGGCGCCTTCTCGGGCCTGGAAAAGGTTATTCAGAACCGTTCCACCCGTGGCGGCATTGGCTTCAACGCCGAAGTTCGCAGCAAGGAAGAGGGTAAGAAGGTTGGCGAGTCCCTGCGTGAAGTCGAGCCTGACGATCTGGTCAAGTTCGGTCTGATCCCGGAATTCGTGGGCCGTCTGCCGGTGCTGGCAACGCTGGACGAACTGGATGAAGCTGCGCTTATCCAGATCCTCACCGAGCCAAAGAATGCGCTGACCAAGCAGTACGCCAAGCTGTTCGAAATGGAAGGTGTGGACCTCGAGTTCCGCACCGACGCGCTGAAATCGGTCGCCCGTCGCGCGCTTGAGCGCAAGACCGGTGCCCGTGGCCTGCGCTCCATCCTCGAAGGCGTCCTGCTCGACACCATGTACGAGATCCCGTCGCAAAGCGATGTGAGCAAGGTGGTGATCGATGAGAGCGTGATCGATGGCACGTCCAAGCCGTTACTGATCTACGAAAACAGCGAGCCGCCCGCCAAGGTTGCTCCTGACGCGTAAAGCATTAATGTGTATTTGCGCGTGAAATGACACAAAAGGGGGCCTTTGCGGTCCCCTTTTGCATTTTTGGCCAGTCCACTCGTTCTATATGAAGAAACTGATCTTGGCGCGGCGTTCCTCTAGAGCTTGTTTTTTTTGGACGCTACCCCCATCTTGGCTTCAAGCTAATTCCATCTGTCCCGGCCGATTGGCCGCCGTAGAGGCGAAATCATGAAGACCACAATCGAATTGCCTCTCTTGCCATTGCGTGATGTCGTGGTTTATCCGCACATGGTTATCCCGCTGTTCGTGGGGCGCGAGAAGTCTATCGAAGCCCTTGAAGCGGCAATGACAGGCGACAAGCAGATTCTGCTGCTCGCGCAAAGAAACCCGGCTGACGACGACCCTGATGAACAGGCGCTCTACAGCGTCGGCACCATTGCCACCGTCCTGCAGTTGCTCAAGTTGCCTGACGGAACCGTCAAGGTGCTGGTTGAAGGCGAGCAGCGTGGCTCGGTGGAGCGCTTCATCGAAGTCGACGGCCATTACCGTGCCGATGTCGCCCTGATCGATGAGGTCGACGCGCCGGATCGTGAATCCGAAGTGTTCGTGCGCAGCCTGCTGGCTCAGTTCGAGCAGTATGTGCAACTGGGCAAGAAAGTCCCTGCAGAAGTCCTCTCGTCGCTCAACAGCATTGACGAGCCCGGTCGCCTGGTCGATACGATGGCGGCGCACATGGCGCTCAAGATCGAGCAGAAGCAGGAAATCCTCGAAATCATCGACCTGTCTGCCCGTGTCGAACACGTGCTGGCCTTGCTGGATGCCGAAATAGACCTGCTGCAGGTTGAAAAGCGTATTCGCGGTCGCGTGAAGAAACAAATGGAGCGCAGCCAGCGCGAGTACTACCTGAATGAGCAGATGAAGGCCATTCAGAAAGAGCTGGGCGATGGCGATGAAGGCCACAACGAAATCGAAGAGCTGAAAAAGCGTATCGACGCTGCCGGCCTGCCAAAGGACGCTCTGACCAAAGCGACTGCCGAGCTGAACAAGCTCAAGCAGATGTCGCCGATGTCGGCCGAGGCGACCGTTGTGCGCTCTTATATCGACTGGCTGGTTCAGGTGCCGTGGAAGGCTCAGAGCAAGGTGCGTCTGGACCTGGCCCGGGCCGAAGCGATTCTCGATGCCGACCACTACGGTCTGGACGAGGTCAAGGAACGCATTCTCGAATACCTCGCCGTGCAGAAACGCGTGAAGAAGATTCGCGGCCCTGTGCTGTGCCTGGTAGGGCCTCCAGGTGTCGGTAAAACGTCCCTGGCCGAGTCCATTGCCAACGCGACTAACCGCAAATTCGTGCGCATGGCACTCGGTGGCGTGCGTGACGAGGCTGAAATTCGTGGTCATCGCCGGACGTATATCGGTTCGATGCCAGGAAGATTGATACAAAAGATGACAAAAGTGGGTGTTCGCAATCCGCTGTTCCTGCTCGATGAAATCGACAAGATGGGCAGCGATATGCGTGGCGATCCTGCGTCGGCATTGCTGGAGGTTCTGGACCCCGAGCAGAATCACAATTTCAACGATCATTACCTTGAGGTCGATTACGATCTTTCGGACGTGATGTTCCTGTGTACCTCGAACTCGATGAACATCCCGCCAGCGTTGCTGGACCGGATGGAAGTCATTCGCCTGCCGGGCTACACCGAAGACGAAAAGATCAACATCGCCGTCAAGTACCTCTCGCCCAAGCAGATTCAGGCCAATGGCTTGAAGAAAGGCGAGATTCAATTCGACGAGGAAGCGATCCGCGACATCATCCGTTACTACACCCGTGAAGCGGGCGTGCGCGGTCTTGAGCGTCAGATTGCCAAGGTCTGCCGCAAGGCGGTCAAAGAGCATGCCACCGAAAAACGCTTTGCTGTGCAGGTCACGGCCGACATGCTTGAGCACTTCCTGGGCGTGCGCAAATTCCGTTACGGGCTTGCCGAGCAGCAGGACCAGATCGGTCAGGTGACGGGGCTGGCGTGGACGCAGGTGGGTGGCGAATTGCTGACCATCGAAGCGGCGGTCATCTCGGGCAAAGGGCAGTTGATCAAGACCGGCTCGCTGGGCGATGTCATGGTCGAATCCATCACTGCCGCTCAGACCGTGGTGCGCAGCCGCGCCCGTAGCCTGGGCATTCCGGCCGACTTCCACGAGAAGCACGACACGCACATTCACATGCCTGAAGGTGCGACGCCGAAGGACGGGCCAAGCGCTGGCGTGGGCATGTGTACAGCGCTGGTATCGGCATTGACTCAGATTCCGGTGCGGGCCGACGTGGCCATGACGGGTGAAATTACCTTGCGTGGACAGGTGCTGGCGATTGGCGGTCTGAAGGAAAAACTTCTGGCCGCGCACCGTGGCGGAATCAAGACGGTGATCATTCCGGAAGAAAACGTGCGAGATTTGAAGGAAATTCCTGACAATATAAAGCAGGATCTGCAGATCAAGCCTGTTAAATGGATTGACGAAGTCCTGCAAATTGCGCTGCAATACGCGCCGGAGCCGTTGCCGGATGTAGCTACCGATCTGGTCGCAAAGGATGAAAAACGCGAGTCTGACTCTAAGGACAGAATTAGCACGCATTAAGACTGGGCAGGCTTCCTTGACAGCTTTTTAGAGCCCTTGTTATAAAGCGGCTCTTTAAAGCAAGCACCTGCAAGCCTTCCAGCGCTCGTTTTGCTTAACACCTAAAACTTAGAAACGTACTCAAAAATAGAGATAAGGGGACTTAGAGTGAACAAGTCGGAACTGATTGATGCTATCGCTGCATCTGCTGATATCCCGAAAGCTGCTGCTGGCCGTGCGCTGGACGCAGTGATCGACTCCGTCACTGGCGCTCTGAAGGCTGGCGACTCGGTTGTTTTGGTTGGCTTTGGTACGTTCTCCGTTACTGATCGTCCAGCTCGCATCGGTCGCAATCCTCAGACCGGTAAGACGCTGGAAATCGCTGCTGCTAAAAAACCAGGTTTCAAAGCCGGTAAAGCACTCAAAGAAGCTGTCAACTAAGCCTCTCGATGCCTTTGCCCACTGGTTCGGGCTTGTCCTGATCCAGTAGCGGAGCGGTGGTGCATTCGGTTGCGACACCGAAGGGTTCGAGCCCTCCCGCTCCGTCAGTTACGAGAAGGCGCATCCTCGGATGCGCCTTTCTTCTATCCGCTTTCTACCCACGCTCCGCGGTTGGTTAGTCAGTACAACCGTTTTGGGGGACGCAATGCTGCAGAACATCAGGGACAATTCACAAGGCTGGATTGCCAAGACAATTATCGGAATCATCATCGCGCTGATGGCCTTCACCGGCATCGAAGCAATGTTTACCGCGACCAGCAACAAGCAGAACGCAGCTGAAGTGAACGGTGAGGACATCACTCAGAATGAGTTGAGTCAGGCCGTGGACATGCAGCGTCGTCAGTTGGCTCAGCAGCTCTCGCAGCAGTTGGGCAAGGATTTCGATCCTGCACTGCTGGATGAAAAGCTGTTGCGTGAGTCAGCCCTCAAAGGTCTGATCGATCGCAAGCTGCTGTTGCAAGGCGCGGCCAGTGCCGGGTTCACGTTCACTGACGCCGCACTCGATCAGCAGATTTTGCAGACGCCCGAGTTTCAGGTTGACGGTAAATTCAGTGCTGACCGTTTCGATCAGGTGATTCGTCAGCTGGGTTACAGCCGTATGCAGTTCCGTCAGATGCTTGGCCAGGAAATGCTTATCGGGCAGGTACGTGCCGGTGTGGCGGGCAGTGCTTTCGTGACCGACACCCAGGTTGAAGCCTTCGCCCGTCTGGAAAAGCAGACGCGTGATTTCGCTTCGCTGACCCTGCCGGCCGATACGTCTGCGGTCAAGGTGACCGATGACGAGGTCAAGGCTCACTACGACCAGCACGCCAAGGAGTTCATGAGTCCTGAGCAGGTTGTGCTTGATTACATCGAGTTGAAGAAGTCTTCTTTCTTCGACAAGGTGCAGGTCAAGGACGAGGACTTGCAGGCGGCTTATCAGAAAGAGATCGCCAATCTGGCCGAACAGCGCCGTGCTGCGCACATTCTGATCGAAGTGAATGACAAGCTCAGTGATGAGCAGGCCAAGGCGAAGATCGAAGAGATTCAGCAGCGTCTGGCCAAAGGTGAAGATTTCGCGGCGCTCGCCAAGGAGTTTTCTCAGGACCCGGGTTCGTCTGGCAAGGGCGGTGATCTGGGGTACGCTGGCAAGGGCGTCTATGATCCGGCCTTCGAAGACGCGCTGTATGCATTGAACAAGGACCAGGTTTCGCAGCCCGTGCGTACCGACTTCGGCTGGCACCTGATCAAGCTGCTGGGCGTTGAGGCGCCTTCGGTGCCTACGTTCGCCAGCCTGAAGGACAAGCTGACCAACGAGCTGAAATCTCAGCTGGTCGAGCAGAAGTTCGTCGAAGTGACCAAGCAGCTGGAAGACTCCGCTTTCGAATCATCTGACCTCAGCCAGCCTGCACAGGACCTGGGTCTGAAGGTTCAGACGACGGCGCCGTTTGGCCGTGAAGGTGGCGAAGGCCTGACGGCCAACCGTGCTGTCATCCAGGCCGCGTTCAGCCCTGAAGTGCTGGAAGAAGGTTCCAACAGCAGCACGCTGGAACTGGACCCGGAAACGGTGGTAGTGGTGCGCTCCAAAGAGCACCTGCAACCGCAACAACTGCCGCTTGAAAGCGTTGCCGACAAGATTCGTGCTCAACTGGTCAAGGAGCACGCCACAGCGGCTGTGAAAGCCAAGGGCGAGGCCCTGCTGGCCGGTCTGCGTGATGGCAAGATTCCTTTGGCCGCCAAGCAGGACGGTCGTGAGTGGAAGGTCATGGAGGCGGTCACTCGCAGCCAGGAAGGCGTGGACCCTGAGGTTCTGCAGACGCTGTTCCGCATGCCCAAGCCGGATGGCAAGGACAAGCCGGAGTTTGCCAGCATCACTGCATCCGACGGCAGCTTCGTGATCGTGCGTCTCAACGGTGTGAATCAGGCGGCAGTGCCGACTGACGCGGAAAAGGCGCAATACCGCCGCTTCCTCGCATCGCGTGCCGGGCAGCAGGATTTTGCAGCGTACCGGGCACAGTTGGAAAGCAAGGCGAAGATCGAGAAGTTCTAAGCTCGAAACGCGCAAATAAAGAAGGCCGCTCAATGAGCGGCCTTCTTTTTTGCTTCGGAAAAGTGCTGCTCGCGAGGAGCAGCTTTACCGATTTACTCTTCCATGCTGCCCATCGCGGTGGTGTTGAAACCGCCGTCGACGTACATGATTTCACCGCTGATACCCGACGCCAGGTCCGAGCACAGGAACGCGCCGGCATTGCCGACTTCGTCGATGGTCACGTTGCGGCGCAGAGGGGTTTGCGCTTCGTTGGCGGCCAGCATCTTGCGGAAGTTCTTGATGCCCGACGCCGCCAGGGTGCGGATCGGACCAGCCGATACTGCGTTGACGCGTGTGCCTTCCGGGCCGAGGCTGCCGGCCAGGTAACGAACGCCGGCTTCCAGGCTGGCCTTGGCCATGCCCATGACGTTGTAGTTCGGCATGGTGCGCTCTGCACCCAGGTACGACAGAGTCAGCAGGCTGCCATTGCGGCCTTTCATCATGTCGCGACCGGCTTTGGCCAGGGCCACGAAGCTGTAGGCGCTGATGTCGTGAGCAATGCGGAAACCCTCGCGGGTGGTCGCGTTGGTGAAGTCGCCGTCCAGTTGGTCGCCCGGCGCGAAGCCGACCGAGTGAACGATGACGTCCAGACCGTCCCACTTCTTGCTCAGCTCTTCAAAGACCTTGTTGATCTCTTCGTCGCTGGCCACGTCGCAAGGGAAGCACAGGTCAGGACCCGAGCCCCAGCCTGCGGCGAATTCTTCGACACGACCTTTGAGTTTGTCGTTCTGGTAGGTGAAAGCAAGCTCCGCACCTTCACGATGCATGGCGGCGGCAATGCCGGATGCGATGGACAGTTTACTGGCGACACCGACGATCAGGACGCGCTTACCGGCGAGAAAACCCATGTGTTGTTCCTCTTCAGGTTAATCGACAGCTACCGGCGCCAAAAAGGCGGCCTCCAGCAGCTGCTGTGTATAAGGATGTTGCGGTGCGGCGAAGATTTCCTGCGCTGCACCCTGTTCGACCACTTGGCCTTGCTTGACCACCATCAACTGGTGGCTCAGCGCTTTGACGACAGCCAGGTCATGGCTGATGAACAAATACGTCAGGTTGTACTTGGTTTGCAGCGAGCGAAGCAGCTCGACCACCTGGCGCTGCACCGTCCGGTCGAGGGCCGAAGTCGGCTCGTCCAGCAGGATCAATGCCGGTTTCAGCACCAGCGCGCGGGCAATGGCGATTCGCTGACGTTGACCGCCGGAGAATTCATGGGGGTAGCGATGCCGCGTATCCGGGTCAAGGCCCACCTCCCTGAGTGCTTCGATGATCGCCGTCTGTTGCTCGGCTGCCGTACCCATGCTGTGGATCCGCAGGCCTTCGCCGACGATTTCTCCCACCGACATGCGGGGGCTCAAACTGCCGAACGGGTCCTGGAAAACCACCTGCATCTGTCTTCGCAGCGGACGAATCTGCTGTTGCGACAGTGATTCTAACGCGTTGCCTTTGAAACGTATGGTGCCCTGGCTGCCGATCAGACGAAGAATCGCCAGCCCCAGTGTCGATTTGCCGGACCCGCTTTCACCGACAATGCCCAGCGTTTGCCCTTCAGGCAGGCTGAAACGGATGCCGTCCACTGCCTTGACGTGATCGACAGTCCGTTTGAGCAGGCCTTTCTTGATCGGGAACCAGACTTTCAGGTCCTCGACTTCAAGCAGCGGCGCTCCGGCAGGATTGGTCGACGGACCGCCGCTGGGCTCTGCGCTGAGCAAGACTTTGGTGTACGGGTGTTGCGGTGAACGAAACAATTCTTCGCACGATGCCTGTTCGACGATGCAACCGCGCTGCATGACACATACTCGATTGGCTATTTGCCTCACCACGTTCAGGTCGTGGCTGATGAGCAGCAATGCCATGCCCAGCCGAGCCTGCAATTGCTTGAGCCGTTCCAGAATTTTCAACTGCACCGTCACGTCCAGTGCCGTGGTCGGTTCATCGGCGATCAACAGCTCGGGCTCGTTGGCCAGGGCCATCGCAATCATGACACGCTGACGCTGGCCACCTGACAGCTCGTGTGGCAGCGCTTTGAGCCGTCTGCGTGGCTCAGGGATGCCGACCAGCTCCAGAAGCTCCAGCGTGCGCTCAGTGGCCGCCTTGCCGGTCAGGCCCTTGTGCAGGCCCAGTACTTCGTTGATCTGTTTTTCGACCGAGTGCAACGGGTTCAACGACGTCATCGGCTCCTGGAAAATCATGGCAATGCGGTTGCCACGGATCGAGCGCAGCTTTTTCTCTTCGACTTTCAGCAGGTCTTCGCCCGCATAGTGAATAGTGCCACTCGGGTGGCTGGCAATCGGGTAGGGCAGCAGACGCAGGATCGAATGCGCTGTGACCGACTTGCCAGAGCCGCTTTCGCCGACCAGCGCCAGCGTTTCGCCACGGCGAATGTCGAAACTGATGTTCTCGACCACGCGCTGTCGCGATTCGCCCGTCACGAACTCGACCGCCAGATCGCGGATTTCGATCAGATTGTCATTGTTCATCTTATTTCCTTGGGTCGAATGCGTCGCGGGCGGATTCGCCGATGAACACCAGCAGGCTCAGCATGATCGCCAGCACGGCGAAGGCGCTGATGCCCAGCCAGGGCGCTTGCAAGTTGGATTTACCCTGCGCGACCAGTTCGCCCAGTGACGGCGAACCTGCGGGCAGGCCGAAGCCGAGGAAGTCCAGGGCGGTCAGCGTGCCGATGGCGCCGGTGAGGATGAACGGCAGGAAGGTCATGGTCGAGACCATCGCGTTGGGCAGAATATGGCGGAACATGATTGCCCCGTTTTCCATGCCCAACGCCCGGGCGGCGCGCACATACTCCAGGTTGCGACCGCGCAGGAACTCGGCACGCACCACGTCGACCAGGCTCATCCAGGAAAACAGCAGCATGATACCCAGCAGCCACCAGAAATTGGGCTGTACGAAGCTGGCGAGAATGATCAACAGGTACAGCACCGGCAGGCCCGACCAGACTTCGAGAAAGCGCTGCCCCAGCAAGTCCACCCAGCCGCCATAAAACCCCTGCAAGGCGCCAGCGATAACGCCGATGATCGAGCTGAGGATGGTCAGGGTCAGGGCGAACAGCACAGAAATCCTGAAGCCGTAGATCACCCGTGCCAGCACGTCACGGCCCTGATCGTCGGTGCCCAGCAGGTTGTCTCGCGAGGGCGGGGCGGGGGCGGGGACTTTCAGGTCGTAGTTGATGCTTTGGTAGCTGAACGGGATCGGAGCCCATAACGTCCAGCCGTCCTTCGCGGCGAGCAGTTCTTTGATGTAAGGGCTCTTGTAGTTGGCTTCCAGCGGGAATTCGCCGCCGAAGGTGGTTTCCGGGTAGCGCTCCAGCACCGGGAAGTACCAACTGCCGTCGTAGCGCACGGCCAGTGGCTT
This sequence comes from Pseudomonas graminis, assembly GCF_002093745.1. Taxonomy (GTDB): domain Bacteria; phylum Pseudomonadota; class Gammaproteobacteria; order Pseudomonadales; family Pseudomonadaceae; genus Aquipseudomonas. The sequence goes on along the minus strand of NZ_MTSB01000004.1, from coordinate 310,390 downwards.
GTCGTTGGCGATCAGCTCGGCGCCCAGGCTCAGGCCGAACAGAATGAGGAACAACCACATTGACCACCAGCCGCGCCGGTTGGCCTTGAAGCGTTCGAAGCGACGGCGATTGAGAGGAGAGAGCTTCATATCAATGCTTCCTGCTTTCGAAGTCGATGCGCGGGTCCACCAGGGTGTAGGTGATGTCACCGATCAGTTTCACCACCAGCCCCAGCAGGGTAAAGATGAACAGCGTGCCGAACACCACCGGGTAATCGCGGTTGATGGCGGCTTCGAAGCTCATCAGCCCCAGACCATCCAGCGAGAAGATGACTTCCACCAGCAGCGAGCCGGTGAAGAAAATACCGATGAATGCCGACGGGAAACCGGCGATCACCAGCAGCATTGCGTTGCGGAACACGTGGCCGTAGAGCACCTTGTGATTGCTCAGGCCCTTGGCTTTGGCCGTGGTTACATACTGCTTGCTGATCTCGTCCAGAAAGCTGTTCTTGGTCAGCAGGGTCATGGTGGCGAAGTTGCCGATTACCAGTGCAGTCACCGGCAGCACCAGGTGCCAGAAGTAATCGAAAATCTTGCCCATCGTGCTCAGTTCGTCGTAGTTGTTCGACGTCAGCCCGCGCAACGGAAACCAGTTGAAATAGCTGCCCCCGGCGAACACCACGATCAACAGAATCGCGAACAGGAACGCCGGAATGGCATAACCGACGATGATGGCCGAGCTGGTCCAGACGTCGAACTGGCTGCCGTGGCGTGTGGCCTTGGCGATCCCCAGCGGGATCGACACCAGGTACATGATCAGCGTGCTCCATAACCCGAGGGAGATGGACACCGGCATCTTCTCGACAATCAGGTCAATCACCTTGGCATCACGAAAGAAACTGTCGCCGAAGTCCAGCGTGGCGTAGTTCTTGATCATGATCCACAGGCGCTCCGGTGCCGACTTGTCGAAACCGTACATGCGTTCGATTTCCTTGATCAGCGCCGGGTCCAGGCCTTGTGCTCCACGGTAGTTGGAGCCCGCCACCGCCACCTCGGCACCGCCACCGGCGATCCGGCTGGTGGCGCCATCGAAGCCTTCGATCTTGGCGATCATCTGTTCGACCGGGCCGCCGGGGGCCGCCTGGATGATGACGAAGTTGATCACCAGAATGCCCAGCAAGGTCGGGATGATCAGCAGCAGCCGTCGCAGAATATAAGCCAGCATATTATTGCTCCGCGTTCGCAGGCCCGGCCTGATCAGGGGCCGGTGGGGTCGCCGTCACGGGTTTGACATCCGGCTTGACCCACCAGGTGGTCAGGCCGATATCGGACAGCGCCTTGGCTTTGGGGTGGTCGAGGTGATTCCAGTACGCAACCCGCCAGGTCTTGATATGCCAGTTCGGGACCACATAGAAGCCCCACAGCAATACCCGGTCCATCGCCTTGGCGTGAGTGATCAGGTCCTTGCGCGAGTCTGCGTTGATCAGACCGTCCACCAGCGTGTCCACGGCAGGGTCCTTCAGGCTCATCACGTTGCGGCTGCCTGGATTGTCGGCGCTGGACGAGTCGAAATACACACGCTGCTCGTTGCCGGGCGAGCTGGATTGCGGAAAGCTGCTGACAATCATGTCGTAGTCCCGCGAGCGCAGGCGGTTGATGTATTGCGACACGTCCGCCCGGCGAATCACCAGCTCGATACCCAGGTCACTCAGGTTGCGCTTGTAGGGCAGCAAAATGCGCTCGAACTCGGTCTGGGCAATCAGGAATTCCAGTTTTACCGGGTTGCCCTGGGTGTCCACCATCTTGTCATCGACGATTTTCCAGCCGGCTTCCTGCAACAGCTGAAAGGCACGACGCTGCTGCGGGCGAATCATGCCGCTGCCATCGGTGACCGGCAACTGGAAGGGTTCAGTGAACACGCGATCCGGAATCTTGCCGCGCAACGGTTCGAGGATTTTCAGTTCTTCGGCGGAGGGCAGGCCGCTTGAAGCCATTTCCGAATTGTCGAAATAGCTCTTGGTGCGGCTGTAGGCGCCGTTGAACAGCTGCTTGTTGGTCCATTCGAAATCCAGCAGCAAGGTGAGCGCCTCGCGCACTCGTACGTCTTGAAACACCGGCTTGCGCAGGTTGAAAACAAAACCCTGCATGCCCGTCGGATTGCCGTTTGGCAGCTCCTCCTTGATCAGCCGGCCGTCTCTGACGGCAGGCGTGTCGTAAGCCGTTGCCCAGTTCTTGGCGCTGATTTCGGTCCAGTAGTCGAACTGTCCGGCCTTGCCCGCTTCCAGCGCGACGGTGTTGTCGCGATAGTAGTCGGTTGTCAACACGTCGAAGTTGTAAAAGCCCTTGTTGATCGGCAGGTCTTTGCCCCAATAGTCCTTGACCCGTTCGTAGCGCACCGAACGCCCGGCTTTTACATCGACCACCTTGTAAGGCCCGCTGCCCAGTGGAAAGTCCAGGTTGCCCTTGCTGAAGTCGCGGTCAGCCCAGAAATGTTTGGGCAGCACGGGCAACTGGCCAATGATCAACGGCATTTCGCGGTTGTTCGAGTGCTTGAACTTGAACATCACCCGCAAAGGGTCTTCGACAACCACCTGCTCGACATCGGCGTAGTAGCCCTTGTACATGGGCGAGCCATGCGCCATCAGGGTCTTGAAGCTGAATTCCACGTCTTCGGCCCGAATCGGATGGCCGTCGTGAAAGCGTGCTTCCGGGCGCAGGTAGAAACGGACCCAGCTGTTGTCAGGCGCTTTCTCGATTTTGCCTGCAATCAGTCCGTACTCGGTAAAAGGTTCATCCAGGCTTGCGCGGGCCAGGGTGTCGTAGATCAGGCCGATGTCATCGGCCGGCACGCCCTTGTTGATGAACGGGTTGAGGCTGTCAAAGCCGCCAAAACCAGCCTGGCGAAACGTGCCGCCTTTGGGCGCGTTCGGGTTCACATAGTCGAAATGCTTGAAGTCGGCCGGGTATTTGGGCGCTTCGTCATACAGCGTCACGGCATGTTGGGGAGCCGCCTGGACCGTGCAGGCAAGACTGACCAACAGCAGGCCGGCTGCCCGTGAGCGCAGTGAAAACGATGGGTTCATCGGGGCTTCTCCAGAGTCTTGAGCCACCACGCGCGCAGCCCCAGTGTGTAGGGCGGGGTGGTGATCATGGCGAATCGATTGCGATAGGCAAGGCGATGATTGTTCAGATACCAATTGGGAATGCTGTAGTGCTGGGACAGCAGTACGCGGTCCAGCGCACGTGCCGCGGCGACCTGTTCATCGCGGGTCTGCGCGGCCAATAGCCTGTTCAACAGTGCATCGACCACCGGATTGGCGACGCCTGCATAGTTTTTGCTGCCGTTTACCGATGCCTGACTGGAGTGAAAGTACTGCCACTGTTCCAGGCCTGGGCTCAATGTCTGCGGCAGCGTCATGAGGATCATGTCGAAGTCGAAACGGTCCAGCCGTTGCTTGTACTGGGCACGGTCAACCGTGCGCAGCCCTGCATGGATGCCCAGGCGTCGCAGGTCTTCGATGTAGGGTTGCAGGATGCGTTCAAGGTTGGGGTTGACCAGCAGAATCTCGAAGCGCAGCGGTTGTTTGGCGGTGTTGAGCAAACCCTGATCGGTCAGTGACCAGCCTGCATCGCCCAGCAGCTTGAGGGCCTTGCGCAAGGTGTCACGCGGGATGCCGCCGCCATCGGTTTTGGACGGCGCAAACGGCTGGGTGAACAGGCTGGATGGCAGTTGATCGCGGTAGGGCGTCAGCAAGAGCCATTCAGCGCCGGTCGGCAGGCCGGTCGCGGAAAACTCGCTATTGGGGTAATAGCTGGTCGAGCGGTCGTAGGCGTCACTGAACAGCGTACGGTTGGTCCACTCGAAATTGAACAGCAGCCCCAGCGCTTCACGTACCCGGATATCGGCGAACGCAGCGCGCCGGGTGTTCATGAACAGGCCCTGGGTCTGGGTCGGTATCCGGTGCGGGATCTGAGCCTTGATGACCTGGCCGTTGGCAACCGCCGGGAAGTTGTAACCGGTTGACCAGTTTTTGGCCTGGTGCTCGATGTAGATATCGAACTCGCCAGCCTTGAACGCTTCAAAGGCCACGTCACTGTCGCGGTAGAACTCGACCTCGACCCGGTCGAAATTGTATTTGCCGCGATTGACCGGCAGGTCTTTGCCCCAGTAATCCTTGACCCGCTCGAAGACCAGCTGACGCCCCGGTTGAACGCGGGTGATGCGATACGGACCGCTGCCCAGTGGTGGCTCAAAGGTTGTGGCCTTGAAGTCCCGGTCTTTCCAGTAGTGTTGAGGCAGCACCGGCAACTCGCCCAGGCGCAGGATCAGCAGCGGATTGCCGGAGCGTTTGAAGACAAAGCGGATACGGTGCCTGTTGAGGATGTCGACACGCTGCACTTCCTGCAGGGCGGTGCGGTATTGCGGATGACCGTCCTTGAGCAGCGTTCGATAGGAAAACGCCACGTCGTAGGCTGTGACTGGCTTGCCGTCGTGAAAACGCGCTTGCGTGCGGAGGTTGAACACCACCCAGCTGCGGTCTTCGCTGTACTCCACCGATTGCGCAATCAGCCCGTAGCTTGAAGCCGGTTCGTCGCCGGAGGGGTCGTACTGGCCGGTGCCCGCCATCAACGGCTCATTGAGCTCGTTGACACCGTATTGCAGGAAATTCCCTGTCGAAACCGGGCTGGTGCCCTTGAAGGTATAAGGGTTGAGTGTATCGAACGTGCCAAACGCCATCATTCTCAAGGTGCCACCCTTCGGCGCCTCGGGATTGACCCAGTCGAAATGAGTGAAACTGGCTGGGTACTTGAGAACGCCAAACTGCGCATAACCATGACTTTCGGTAATGGCTGCGTTGGCACAGAAGCTCAAGGCCAGACTGACTATTAGCAGGAAGGGACGTATCACGATCCAGGCGACTTGGGCTTTCGGGTCGCTAACAGTAACAGCTTGTCCCTGCTGGAAAAAGACTGCGGATGACACCGGCATGGGGACTGCACCGGCCACTCGCCCCAAGGTCATTCCCGGGCAAGTGGCCGGCGTCATCAATGCGGCAGGTAGACGGTCAGCGTCTGGCCGGGTTTGAGGGCCTGGCCGCTACGTGGATTCCAGCGCTTGAGATGTTGCATCTCGACGTTGAAGCGCTTGGCGACCAGGTACATCGAGTCGCCTTTCTGGATCTTGTACTGCATGGCTTTCTTTTCGCCGTCTTTGGCACTGGCGCTGGCGACCGACTTGCTGCTGCCTTTGCTGCCAGCCTTGGCGGTGTCCTGCATGACCAGCGCCTGTCCGACCTTGAGCTTCTTGCCGGTCAGCTTGTTCCAGCGCTGCAGGTCTTCGACGTCCACCTTGTTGGCCTGGGCGATGGTGGTCAGGTTATCGCCGCTCTTGACCTTGTAGGTGCGAGTGCGCGCGGGTTTTTCGTTACTGGCCAGTTCTTCGAATACCGGCTGTGAAGACCTCACGCCCGGCTTCACCGGAACACTGAGCGACTGACCGATTTTCAAGCGGTTGCCGGCCAGGGTGTTGTTGCTCTTGAGCGAGCTGACCGTCACTTGATAACGGCTTGCCAGGCTTTCAAGCGTGTCGCCTTTGCGCACCCGGTAAGGCTGCCAGGCCACCAGTTCTTCCTGCTTCATGGTCAGCAGGCTGGCGGTCAGCAGTTGTGCCTTGGACGTGGGCACCAGCAGGTGCTGGGGGCCATCGATGGTCAGGCGCTTCTTGTAGGCCGGGTTGAGCTGGATGAGCTCGTCTTCGTCGATGTCGGCCGCGCTGGCCACTTTGGACAGGTCGACACGCTTGTTGAGTTCGACCACTTCAAAGTAGGGCTGATTGGCGATCGGGTTCAGGTTGACGCCGTAGGCCTCGGGCGACAGGACGACCTGGGACAGCGCCAGCAGCTTGGGCACGTAGTCACGGGTTTCCTGCGGGAGCGGCAGGTTCCAGTAATCGGTCGGCAGGTTGAGCTTGTCATTTCGTTCGATGGCACGGCTGACCGTGCCTTCGCCGGCGTTGTACGCGGCCAGGGCCAGCAACCAGTCACCGTTGAACATGTCGTGCAGACGGGTCAGGTAATCCAGTGCGGCGACGGTGGAGGCCTGAATGTCGCGGCGCCCGTCATAAAAGCTGGTCTGGCGCAGGTTGAAGTAGCGCCCGGTGGACGGGATGAACTGCCATAGCCCCACCGCCTGACTGCGCGAGACGGCCATCGGGTTGTACGCACTCTCGATGACCGGGAGCAGGGCCAGCTCCAGCGGCATGTTGCGCTCTTCGAGGCGTTCGACGATGTAATGCATGTACAGACTGCCACGCTCGCCAGCGTTTTCCAGAAAGGACGGGTTGTTGGCGAACCACAGGCGCTGCTGATCAATTCGGGGGTTCTGGTCGTTGCCTTGCTGCAACTGGAAGCCCTGACGCATGCGCTCCCATACATCCTGGGGCGGTGCGAGAGGGGTGGCAGGCTTGTGGGTCAGAAAAATCGGTTTTTGCTTGATGCCGGCGGCCAGATTTGGCGCTCGGTGGCTGTTGACGGTGTCGACGCTTGCAGTGCTCTGGCAACCGGCCAGTAGGGCACTCGCGGTTACGGCCACGGCCTGAGCCAACCGAGTCAATGCGTCCGAATGTAACGGCTTGCTGGTAGATGACGACATTGTTCGGGGGGTACATCCAGACGAAAATGTCGGGCGATTCTAGGAAGCAGCCTGCCGTCGGTCAACCTTTCAGAATTTTATTGCGGTTTGAGGGTCGCCTCAGAACTTATCTTTCCAGGCCCTCAACTGAGCAAAGACCTCACTTTGCGAGGTGTTTTGGCCTCCGCTCCGTTCGTCCGCTTTTTCTTTAACAGATGTTTCGCGGGTACGAAGAAACGGGTTGGTGCGCTTTTCCAGTGCCATACTGGACGGCACGCTGATGCGACCTTCGTTGCGCCACTGGGTCACTTGGGCCAGTCGCTCGGCGATGTCCTGGTTGTCGGGTTCGACAGCCTGGGCAAAGCGCAGATTGCTCAGCGTGTATTCATGGGCGCAGTAGATCAGTGTGCTGTCCGGAAGGGCGGCGAGGCGTTCGAGCGAGGTGTGCATCTGTTCGGGTGTGCCTTCGAACAGGCGTCCGCAGCCAGCCGCGAACAGTGTGTCGCCACTGAACAGCAAGGGCTGCGCAGCGTCTTCATGATAGAAGGCGATGTGGCCCAATGTATGGCCGGGGACCGCATGCACCACGAAGTCGAGACCAAGCACGGTGAGCCGGTCATGGTCGGCCAGTGCGATATCGCGCGCCGGAATCTTCTCGGTTGCCGGCCCCAGTACGCGTGCCTGGGTGGCCTGCTTGAGTTCGACCACGCCGCCAACATGATCATTGTGGTGGTGGGTGATCAGGATATCGGTCAGCCGGCAGTCGGGATTTTGCGCCAGCCATTCCAGCACCGGCGCAGAATCGCCCGGATCGACGACAGCACACCGCTGGTTCGAAAGGTCTTGTAACAACCATATGTAGTTGTCACTGAAAGCGGGGAGGGCGTGGATCTGTATCATGGCGCAGTTCGCATAGCGGCAGACAATGGTGCATCTTAGAGTCTGTTGCCGCTGTTAGCGAGCACCTCTGGAGGAGAACTCATGACCGATGAAGCGTTCGCTCAGGCTGATCCTGAGTGGCTTGCATTGATCCGCGATGCTCGTGAATGGCTTTCAGGGCCACTCGGGCAGCTTCTGCTCGAAGAGGAACGGCGGGTGCTCGATGAAGAACTGGGGCGCTATTTCGGCGGTTATCTGGTGCATTACGGGCCGTCGGCAGAAAGCCCGCCGGTTGCACCGCAGGTGCGGCGCAATGTGCGGCTTGGCGCGCCCTTGCCAGGCGTCGAGATTGTCTGTGAAGAACAGGCCTGGCCCTTGAGCGAACACGCGGCCGATGTCGTGGTGCTGCAACACGGTCTGGATTTTTGCCTGTCGCCCCACGGGCTGCTGCGCGAAGCGGCCAGCAGTGTGCGTCCGGGCGGACATTTGCTGATCATCGGTATCAACCCCTGGAGCACCTGGGGGATAAGGCATGCCTTTGCTCGCGATGCCTTGCGCAAGGCGCGTTGCATTTCTTCTTCGCGGGTCGCCGACTGGCTCACCCTGCTGGGCTTCGCGCTGGAGAAACGGCGCTTCGGGTGCTATCGTCCGCCCCTTGCTTCTGCGGGATGGCAGCAACGCCTGATGGGGCTCGAAAGCCTCGGCGAGGGACGACAGAGCCCCGGTGGCGGCTTTTATCTTCTGGTTGCACGCAAGCTGGTGGTAGGCCTCAGACCCGTGCGTCAGGTGCGTCGCGACCCTATCGGCAAGCTGATTCCCATGCCGATGGCCAAGGTCAGCCGCAAGGCCCAGGACTCCTGAGCCATGCCATGCCGCACACGAAGCCCATCATTCTGGAAAGGTCGTAATGAGCGATAGCGTTGAACTCTTCACCGACGGTGCCTGCAAGGGCAATCCTGGTCCGGGCGGGTGGGGCGCCTTGCTGATATGCAAGGGGGTAGAAAAAGAGCTGTGGGGCGGCGAAGCCAACACCACTAATAACCGCATGGAGCTTACCGGCGCCATCCGCGGGCTTGAAGAACTCAAGCGCCCCTGCGAAGTCACGCTGGTCACCGACTCGCAATACGTGATGAAGGGCATCACCGAGTGGATGGTCAACTGGAAGAAGCGCGGCTGGAAAACCGCGGCCAAGGAACCGGTCAAGAACGCCGACCTGTGGCAGCTGCTGGACGAACAGGTCAGCCGTCATACCGTGAAATGGCAGTGGGTGCGCGGCCATATCGGCCACCCCGGCAACGAGCGTGCCGATCAACTGGCCAACCGGGGTGTCGACGAGGTTCGTGGCATCAAGCACCGATAGCGGTGGCCGGCCAGCGGTGGCCGGCTCGCGACGGCTCCGTCATGTTAGTATCGCCGCCTGTAGATGAGGCAAGAGTCAATGTCAGTGCAAAACCTGGATAACAGATCGATCGTTCTCGACACCGAAACCACCGGTATGCCAGTGACCGATGGTCACCGCGTCATCGAGATTGGTTGCGTCGAACTGATTGGCCGTCGCCTGACCGGGCGGCATTTTCACGTGTACCTTCAACCCGACCGCGAAAGTGATGAAGGGGCGATTGGCGTTCACGGTATCACCAACGAGTTTCTGGTCGGCAAGCCCCGCTTTGCCGAAGTCGCCGATGAGTTTTTCGAGTTCATCAAAGGCGCGCAACTGATCATCCACAACGCAGCGTTCGACGTGGGCTTCATCAACAACGAATTTGCGTTGATGGGCGATCAGGACAGGTCAGACATCACTCGGCACTGTTCGATTCTCGACACCCTGATGATGGCCCGCGAGCGCCATCCGGGGCAGCGCAACAGCCTGGATGCCCTGTGCAAGCGTTACGGCGTCGACAACTCCGGTCGTGAGCTGCATGGCGCATTGCTTGACTCCGAGATTCTGGCTGACGTCTATCTGGCGATGACCGGCGGGCAGACCAGCCTGTCACTGGCCGGTAACGCCTCAGACGGCAATGGTTCCGGTGAAGGCTCCGGCAATCGCGGCAGCGAAATTCGCCGCCTGCCCGCCGACCGCAAGCCATGCCGCATCATTCGTGCATCGGAAAGTGAACTGGCCGAGCATGAGGTGCGTATGGGCACCATCGCCAAAGCCTCCGGCGCGCCTGCGCTGTGGGTACAGATGCTGGAAGCCAGGGCGCAGGCCTCTTCCTGACAGTAACCGGCGAAGGGTGACATGACTGTGGCACATCCTGTCTTGAGCATTCGGGTTGCAGACGAATGCTTCGAGGACTACATCCTCAACAGTGACTTCACATTCACGGTACTGGGTTATGCCAGGCCGGTCATTGGTGAGCGCGTCGAGGCGTGGCAGGTCGAACTGGTCGAGCCTTACAGCAAGAATTACGGCATCGACTCTCAGGAGTTCGCCGACCACCGTGACGCCGCCACGAGTTCGGTGATGGTTGCATGGCTGGATGATCAGCCCGTCGGGCATATCGTGATGAGCACGCACTGGAGCGGGTTTGCCTACATCGACGAACTGGCCGTTGATGACGCGGCGCGTCGTCACGGTGTCGCCAGATCACTGCTCGACGCAGCACGGTTCTGGGCGCTCAAACGCGATTTGCCTGGCATCGTTCTGGAAACCCAGAACAACAACCTCGGCGCCTGCAGGTTGTATGAGCGATGCGGCTATGTCGTGGGCGGCGTGGATCACATGCGCTACAGAGGTATCGATCCGAACACTCGCGAGACCGCGATTTTCTGGTATCTGATTTTCTAAAATCGACAGCGCCCCGCTTGCGCCGGCCAGTCAGGCGGGGCTTATCGCTGCCTCAACTGGAGGTGCGGGTCATATGCACGCCGGACTGCACGAGTTCAAAATCGTCCCCGCCAAGATGCTTGACCCGGTCACCGATTGCCAATCGATAGGTAATGACCGGTTGCCCGCCTTGCGCCTCATCAGGCTGTGATTCCTGGAACTCATGCACCGGATACACGCGACCTTCGGCGTCTCTGGCATGAAATTGTCTGACGAGAACTGAAGCCATTTGCTTTGTAACCTCTGAAACTGAATATACCTGCTGGTTTGGAAAAACCATCGAGGCTTGTAGACCACTGATCTATAGGGGAGTTTGCCTGCCATAAAAAAATAATCCGCGCTGTTTGACGGTGCCAGGGAATTGAAGGCTGTGCAGGTCGTCTAAAGCTCGCTTTCATTCTATACCTAACCCACCTCCTATCAGATGACGGATATTTTCATGAGCCAGGTTCATACCATTGCCGTATTGGTCGGCAGTCTTCGAAAAGACTCCATCAACCGTAAAATCGCTCTCGCGCTGGCAGAATTGGCACCTGCCAGTCTGAAGCTGAACATTGTCGAAATCGGTGATCTCCCGCTGTACAACGAAGACATTGATGGTGCTTCACCGCCGCCGGCTTATGCCGCCTTTCGCGAACAGCTTGGCGCTGCCCACGGCGTGTTGTTTGTCACACCGGAATACAATCGCTCAGTGCCGGGTGCCTTGAAAAATGCCATCGATGTCGGCTCGCGCCCTTACGGCAAGAGCGCGTTCAGTGGCAAGCCAGGCGCAGTGATCAGCGCTTCGCCGGGCGCAGTGGGTGGCTTCGGTGCCAATCATCACTTGCGTCAGTCGCTGGTGTTTCTGGATGTCCTTTGCCTCCAGCAGCCGGAAGCGTATCTGGGCGGTGCCGGAAGCTTTTTCGATGAAGCCGGCGTGTTGTCCGAGAAAACCCGACCGTTTCTGCAGACGTTCATCAACGCGTTCGCTGCCTGGGTTGATAAGAACGTCAAGGTGTCGAACTGACCTGCCTGCAGCCTTTCTTCTGACGAGTTGCTTTATGTAACGCAGCCGTCGCATGCCCTCTGAATAAGCTGTTTCCTTTTTCCTTGCCCATGCTCCTCCTTGGAGGGTGGGCCGGGGTGGACAGGGGAAACAGCCGATGTCAGATACACCTCCATACTTTTTCAGCGAGTCCCTTCGTGCGCAATTTGCGCAGGATATCCGGCACGCCGCTGCCCAGGCGCGCATCAGCAGCCATGAAAGTCTGTGGCTACAGACGCTGGTTCTCGATAATCATGAGGCAGGTCACGAAGCCCCTGCGCCCAGAGTCGACAGGCTGATCATGGACGACGGCTCGGCCGCCCATCCCGAACTGGCGGGTGCGTTGCTCATCAGCGATCCGGTCGGGTACCAGACGCCGGTCTTTCTGAGTACGCTGTTGTCAGGCCTCGAACGTTTCGAGCATCGCACTGCGCTGCTCGACGCACTGCGAAGGCGTTTCGATGAGTTCGGTGATCTGGTAGCGGTCGAAGCAGAGCGCGTCGAGAACTCGTTGTTTGAAACACGCACGCTGGCGGTGATCCGGCAACAGGCGCGGTACCTGGGGGACCTGGCGGTGCAACTGGACAGCCTGCCGGACCTGCGCACCGCGGCAGGTAAAGCCCTGCAAGTCGGGTTGCTGGAGCGTGATCCGATGAACGATGTTGATGTGTTCACTCACCTCGCACAGATCGTTGACACGATGCCCGCCTCAGATAACGGCCTGACGTCGGTAGTCGGTACCCAGACGCTGGTCGAGGCGGCCGTAGATGAAGTCGCTGCCCAGTCACTGCCGTCCGGCCTGGCGCGGGTGTTTCTGGATGCTCAGGGGCATGTGCTGGCCGGGGCTGAGCGGGATGTCTACAGTGAGGCGCTGGCTGCTACGGCCTCAGCCGTCCCGACGGTTTACGAGCAATTACTGGCGGATTACTGGACCGCGCCACGGCTTGATGGCCGGACCGGACGCGAGGTGGCAGTGCTTGCGCTGGCCGAATCGTTTCGTCGGCACTTGCTGGCGGGGCGGGCGGCCGGCGCGCTGAATGACGCTGATTATCATCGTCTGCGTGTCCTGCTGCCTGCCCATGACGCTGCACTCGACCCGCAGTCGATCAGGGTGTGCAGGTTGTCAGTCTCCGTGGCCGGGCAGGAGCCTGTGAAACTGGTCGGGCGGTTTCTGATTGATTTCCCGGCCAGCGGCACAGCCGGTGTTTACCTTTATTCCTCGTTGGCCGGTTTCAAGCACTTCGACAACATGGCCCGGATGACCACACACCTGGTGGGCGATCCTGCGCGCGCCCGATTGTTGGCCAGCGCGTCCTTGAACGATCACCCGGCCCTCTGTGCCCAAGGCCATGTCGAATTGCAGTTCGAGCCGGTCACGACTGCGTTCTTCAGTGAGTTCGTGGAAGGCGTCATCGCGCTGCAAAAGCGCAACCTGCGCCATGTGCTGGGATTGCCGCCCATTGCCTTTGAAAAGATTCCGGCGCGTATCGATGACGCGCTCGACATCCGTGCATTGCTGGACGGGCGACTGCTGAATTTACCCGCCTCTGCGCGCTGGCGTTCCGATCTGCTGCCGTTTGATCAGGTCTGGGGTTCATCTGCCTCTGCGACCAGCGAACCACACGCTCGCTTCGAAACTGCCGACAACTGGGTCGGCAAGCTGAGAAAGGTCGAACGGCTGCTTGAGCGCGTGGACTCGCTGCATCATGGCGTTGAAGGCTGCATGCGTGATGCATTGAACCGTTACCTGGCGCTGCTCGATTTACCGTCCCTGGACGCCAGGACGCTGTGGGTCTCGGCCGGTACAGGTGACGGCCCGCCCGAGTATCTGCTGTCGCTGGCGTTGGAGCGTGCTTGCGGTCACCCCCGGGTAGCGCATTCAAACGGAGCGGTTCTTGAGGGGCTGGTGGCGCCTCGCCTGGTCCGCAGTCTGCCATTGGCGCTGCTCGAGCACATGCTTGATTGCGTGCTGGCAGATTTCCCTCGCCGGTTCGAACAGCAGGTTGTCGAGTTGTATTCCCGCTCGATCCGCCATCTGGATTCACAGGTACAGCCCGGTATTCTGTCCGCGTTGGTCCGTGAATACGCCTTGCGCCTTGAGCTGTTCATCGAGAAACGGACTGCCACGCTTCCTGAATCCGTTCTGCGCAACGTTCAGCAGGTATTGGACAGGCCACTGGCTGTCTTGAGAGCTACGTTGGGGGATGAGCGCGTGGACGCTTTCACGCTGTCGTTCCAGTACGACCCGTTGGCACCCGCTGTCGCGTTGCCCAATGCATTCGTCATAAGCAACCGGCTTCGCCCCGAAAAACCTGCCCTGTGGCTGATTGGCAAAGGGCTTCTGGTGTTCGAAACCCGGCATGCGCTCACGCAATACGTTGCTTCCCGGCTGGCGGGTGCCGAATCGACCGTGAGCATTACCAACCTTTTGGCCGAGCCCGACAGGCAAACGCTGTTGAGCTGCCTTGCTCAGCCTGAACCGCCGGACATCAACGTGACGCTGCACCTTGTCGAGGGGCATTTCATTGCAGCGTTGCAGGGCGATGAAATCGAGCGCCAGCGGCGCACGGCAGCGTATCTCTACAGGCAGGCCGCTGAATGGGAATTGCCATCCGGGCTCTTCAGCCATTTGCTTGAGGCTGCCGAGCGCGATGATCGCAATCGTCAGGTGTTGAGCAACCTGGGTTCCGCTATTCAGTTCGTGATTTACCGGGCCATTGTTCCCGTCTGGATCATTCAGGCATCAATGAATGAGCAGATCATTCTGGTCGAGGCTTTGCGCAGGTTTTACGTGAACTGTGTCGGGCTCAGGGATTTTCTGTTCGACGTCCCCGATCTTTATCAATATTCACAGGAACAGCTGACAAAAAGCCTTGCGCGCGACTTCCCCGATCAGTCACTGGATCCGGAAGATATCCTGGTCACGCTGACGCACTACGTGGCTGTGCCCGTGCCCGCCGGGCAAACGCCGCAATCGATACCGGCTGCTACCGGGGTCATTCGCGAGAGCCTTGTGGAGTTTGCTGCCAACCGGTTCATGTCTCGTCTGGACGGGGCGATTTCAATCACGCTCAAGGAAGGCCGGACGACACCTGCAGCGCTGACCCCGGCCTATGTTCGTCATCTGGTGGAGTCGCTCGACATCGCGACACGCTACCGGAGTGTGCTGGACAGGCTGTTTGCCGACACTGACCCCGACTATGCCGAGCGGCGATCGCTGTTCACTCAGCAGATGCCTTCACTGGATCTGTTGCGCGCCTTTTCCATGAAGCTGAAGAATGACATTTCCGGCGACGCTTACCGCTTTGTCGAAGGCGTGCTGAACATGCCTGATGCGATAGCGCGGCTGCCGGTTGACGGGAAATACGTGCAATTCTGCCGGTTGCAATTGCTTCCGGCCAGCGAAGGCTGGGCCCCGACCATTGTGCTCAATGCCTACCTGATAGGGCCTTCGAAGCCGCAATCCGGGCCTTGGGTTTTGTATGTATTGACGTACGACGATTTCGTCTTCAAAGAGTATCCGTCCCAGGCCGCTGTGCTGGAGGACATTCGTACCTCCCGCTCACTTCAGCAGTTCATCCTCGATCACATCGACCCCGGCATGCGCAAGGTCTATGACAACGGTGGCTTCATGGAGCCGCACCTGCCTTTCAGTGTGGAGTCCGACTTCGATGTGCCTTGGCGCTCCAGTCAGCCGGTAACCCTGAAAATCGAACCGTACGAGGGCAACGCGCTGCAATTGATGTTCGAAGATGCGCTGGACATCCTCAAGTTGCAGGTGCAGCAGCAGAGCGTTACCAATGCAGAACATCGCCGCAACCGGTTGCAATACCTCTTTACGCTGGGTGCCGAGCAGGTCATGGCCCTCATGCCGGGGCGGCTGGGCGCGCTGATTGGCATATGGCAGAGCCAGACGTTGTTCAACTCGTCTGTCGTGTCGGCTGGCAGGCGGCGCTGGGGCAAGGCGTTCTCCGAGTTCATGGCTGCGGTGAGTGTGATGATTTCTTCACGGCAGAACCCGCAGTCGGGTGAAGAAGTCGGCCCGCAATGGGAGGGGGACGAGTCGCAGGAGGTTTCGGAGCTGCCTGAAGATGCGGCGGATGTGCCGGTTTTTTCCTGGGGCAACAGCTCCCTGACACAACAGATGCGCGCCCGCCTGCTCGAGTTCGAAGTACACGACGTGGCGCTGAACACGCTGCAGAAGGACGAGTTGCTCAACACCTTCAAGAACCCCGTTACAGGCGGGGTGTACGCCGCCGTTGACGGCAAGGCCTATCAGTTGCAGCGCGACCGGGATGGCTGGTTCATCGTCGCCGGGGACAAGACCGGGCCGTCGGTCAAACTCGATATCAACCAGCGATGGACACTGGACATCCAGGGCGGCCTGAGAGGCGGGGGCGGCATCGTCACCCGCATGGAAAGCAGCCTCATCGACGAGGAGGTCGAGGAAATTATCGTCATCAGCGCCAGTGGCATGCCCGCCATTCGTCAGGCTCACCATGAAATGGCGCTTTCTATCGAGGAAGGTCATGCCCAGGCGCAGCGCTATCTGGAGAACTGCCTGGCCAATCTCACGCCGAGGCCGCCGGATGAAAAAGTCGATGTGCGTACGGAGAAAATCCTCGCCGACTTTTTTGACCACAAGACTCCGGATGCCCCATTGCACAGTGCTGTTAAAAAGGCGGTTACAGGCGTCTATCAGGCGCTGATGGACCCTTCGCTGTCACCGATCGACTCTCCGCGTTATGTGGTTGGGATCAACCGGATCGGGAACGAGGCGTCCAGTGCCTTTGTATTCGAAGCCGACCCCTCAAAGCGGATTTTTCTGACCGAGCAATTCTTCCGACTGCCCAGTTACCGTTTCAAAGTCAGCGCCATGCGTTCGGGCGACTTCAGGTATGGCCCCCACTATCGCGCGGCGATCCTGATTCATGAGTTGTCGCATCTGGTGCTTCGAACGGATGACATCGCTTATGTCGATTCACAAGCGCCTTACGCCGATCTGCTGGAAGACGCGCCCAGTTACCGTTTGCGCATTCGAAACGAACAGATTGTCGCTCAACAGAAGACCTTGTCTTTCCAGACGGACCGCAGCGTGCTGTTCAAACAGATGGAAGACGGAGTGATGCGAGATTTGCGCCGGATCGACGGTAACGGCAAAGCCACTATTCTGCGCCTCTCCGGCAAGTCAACGCTGGATGAGGCCCGTGATGTGTTTTACGCCGATGTTCACAAGCGCGCCGATATCATGCTCAAAAACGCCGATACCGTTGCGTTGCTGGTGACCTTGCTGGGGCGCGAGCGATTCGTGAAGCGTTGATGCAGTGTTCCGGCAACGGGTGTTGCCGGGGCGGCAGGCGGTCTTTCAGACCAGATAGTGGCGCAGCTCGCGGGCGATCACCAAGCGCTGGATTTCGCTGGACCCTTCGTAGATCTGCGTGATGCGTGCATCGCGGTAGTAACGCTCCACAGGGTAGTCCTCCAGATAGCCGTAGCCGCCATGAATCTGGATCGCTTTAGAACACACCCACTCAGCCATTTCGGACGCAAACAGCTTGGCCTGGGAGGCCTCCGACAGGCAGGGTTGCCCGGCGCTGCGCAGACGTGCGGCGTGCAGGGTCAGCAGGCGGGCGGCGTTGATCCGGGTGTGCATGTCGGCCAGCAGGTTGGCGATGCTCTGGTGTTCGATGATCGGTTTGTCGAACTGCACCCGCTCCCGCGCGTACGCCAGCGCAGCCTCGAAAGCGGCGCGGGCGATCCCGAGGGCCTGGGCGGCGATGCCGATCCGGCCACCCTCCAGGTTCGACAGGGCGATTGCCAGCCCTTTGCCACGTTCGCCCAACAGATTGGCTGCCGGAATGCGGCAGTTATCCAGCGTTACCGCGCAGGTGTCGGAGGCCCGGATTCCCATTTTGTGCTCACTTCGGTCGACCACAAAACCGGGATTCACCGTCGGCACCAGAAATGCGGACAACCCTTTTTTGCCGAGTTCAGGGTCGGTGACGGCAAACACGATGGCCAGCTCTGCGCGTTTGCCGTTGCTGACAAACTGCTTGGCGCCATTGATGACCCACTCGTCACCCTGCAACTCGGCGCGGGTGCGCAGGTTGTGGGCTTCGGAGCCTGCATGCGGTTCGGTCAGGCAGAAACAGCCGATAGACCGTCCGCTGGCAAGTTTCTCTAGCCAGGTGTGTTTTTGCTCGTCGGTACCGAAATTGAGAACCGGCCCGCAGCCCACCGAGCTGTGAACACTCATCAGCGTGCCGGTGGCCGCGTCGGCGGCGGAGATTTCTTCGACCGCCAGTGCATACGCGACATAGTCGATGTAAGTGCCACCCCATTGCTCCGGGACCACCATGCCCAGCAGGCCCAGATCCCCCAGTTTGCTGACCAGCGCATCATCGATCCAGCCAGCCTTTTCCCAGGCCTGGGCGTGTGGGGCAATTTCGTTGCGGGCAAAGTCGCGCGCCATGTCGCGAATCATCACCTGCTCTTCACTCAACTCAAGGTCGTTCACGGCTCAGTGCTCCAGACCGCTGAAGAAACTCTGCACATGCGAGGCACTGACGTCCTGCACGTTGCCGTGTTTCCATTGCGGCTTCTTGTCTTTATCGATGATCAGGGCGCGTATGCCTTCGATCAGGTCTCCGCGTTCGAACCATTGCCGGTCCAGGTGAAGCTCCATCGCGAAGCAGGCCGCCAGCGGCAAATGACGCCCGCGGCGCAGCATTTCCAGTGTCACGGCCATCGCCAGCGGCGAGTGGTGCTGCATCCGGTTGGCCGTGTCGAGTGCCCATTGGCGGGTATCGGCTATTGCCACTTCCTGCAACTGCTCGATCATGCTCGGGATGTCCTGGCGGCCAAAGAAGTAATCGATGGCCGGGCGCAAAGCTTCCAGTGGCGGAGTGGGCAAGCGCTGGGTCGCGAGCTTGGCCAGCGCACCTTGCAGGTCCTTGAGCGGTGTCGATTTCCATTTCAGGTGGTCGAGCATATGGTCGAGGCGTGGCAGCATTTCGCTGTTCATCGACCAGTTGGCGAGGCCGCAGTACAGCGCGTCGGCGGCACCGATCTGCGACCCGGTGACGCCCAGCCATGTGCCGATTTCACCAGGCAGCCGCGAGAGAAAGTAACTGCCTCCCACATCCGGAAAATAACCGATGGCGACTTCCGGCATGCCCAGCCGGCTGCGTTCGGTCACCACCCGCAGGTCAGCGCCTTGAACCAGGCCCATGCCGCCGCCCAGTACCAGGCCGTCCATAATGGCCAGTACGGGTTTGCGGTAGCGGTGAATAGTCAGGTCCAGCTCGTATTCTTCGGCGAAAAAGGTGTAGTGCAGGTCCAGACCGTTCTGATGGCTTTCATACAGCGAGCGGATGTCGCCCCCGGCGCAGAATGCTTTCTCGCCAGCACCGCGCAGTACCACGGCGTGAATGGAGGCGTCATCGGCCCAGGTGTCCAGTTGACGCTTGAGGGTGCGGACCATGTCCAGATCGACTGCGTTCAGCCCTTCCGGACGATTGAGGGTCAAGTGGCCAATGTGGTTACGCACGTCGACAACAATCGCGTTGCGGCTGGCGGGTTGCCTGACCGGGCGGATGGACGAAACCTGTGAACTCATTCTGAACTCCTTGTTCGGTTGCGCTTTCTTCTTGTTAGAGCGTCGCAGAAGATCCTATCAGCGCAAATGTGCAAAGCAAAACTGCGTTTAAGCATAGCCGGAAGTTTCAAACAGCCACGCTTTACACGGTCTTCCGGTGTTTGAGCGTTATGGGGTCCGTTAGTTTGCACAAAACATGGCCAGCCTCTTGAGTATTCTGGCTGTCATTAATGTCACACAAGGGAATCCTCAAGTGGCGCTCATGAAAAGTCTGACCCATGCCAAACCTTTCCCATGACTGACAAGTATGCCCCGCGCGACTGGGCCGCCCACGAGCGCCCGACCATGCCGGGCTCGCCTTCGACGCCGCTGCATTCGGACGCCCGCCGCTGGGCGTTTGCGCTGGTGGGGGTGATCGTCGCCCTGACCGGCGGTCTCGGCAACGCGCTGGTGGTTGCCAACCTGCCTTATCTGCAAGGCGCCTTGGGCGCGACATCGCAGGACATCGCCTGGCTGCCGGCGGCCTACATCATGACCAACGTGTCGATGAACCTGCTGTTGGTGAAGTTTCGCCAGCAATTCGGCCTGCGGGCGTTTACCGAGCTGTTTCTGGTGCTTTACGCGCTGGTGACGTTGGCGCATCTGTTCGTCAACGATATCGATTCAGCCATTGCCGTGCGTGCTGCGCACGGCATGGTCGGTGCGGCGCTCAGCACCCTTGGCCTGTATTACATGATTCAGGCGTTTCCGCAGAAGTGGCGGCTCAAGGCCCTGGTTCTGGGGATCGGCACCGCCCAGTTGGCCACGCCGCTGGCCAGGCTGGTGTCCGAAGACTTGTTGCAGATTGCCCAATGGCGCGGCTTGTACCTGTTCGAACTGGGCATGGCGCTGCTGTCGCTGGGGTGTGTACTGATGCTCAAACTGCCACCGGGTGATCGATTCAAGGCGTTCGAGAAGCTGGATTTCCTGACGTTCGGTCTGCTGGCGACCGGTTTCGCGCTGTTGTGCGCTGTCTTGTCGCTGGGAAGAATCGAATGGTGGCTGGAGGCGCCCTGGATCGGCTTCGCCTCGGCAGCGTCGATTGCGCTGATCTGCGCAGGCCTGGCCATTGAGCACAATCGCAGCAACCCGCTGCTGATCACTCGCTGGCTCGGCAGCGGGGCGATCTTGCGTCTCGGGCTGGCGGTCATCCTGTTTCGTGTCGTGCTGTCTGAGCAGTCCGTCGGCGCCGTCGGTTTTCTTCAAGCGCTGAACATGGGCAGTCAGCAACTGCACACGCTGTATCTGGTGATGCTGCTGGGCAGCGTGGCCGGGCTGGCGGTCAGTGCGCTGACCATCAACCCTGCGCATCTGATCAAGCCTTTGCTGATCTCTCTGGCGATGATGGCCGTGGGGGCCTGGATGGACAGTCACTCGACCAATCTGACCCGTCAATCGAACATGTACCTCAGTCAGTTTCTGCTGGCATTCGGTGGCACGTTCTTCCTCGGGCCGACCCTGGTGCTGGGCATCAGCGGGGTGCTGGCCAACCCACGCAATATGGTGAGCTTCTCGGTGCTGTTCGGGATCACCCAGAACATCGGCGGCCTGATCGGGTCTGTTGCGCTGGGCACCTTTCAGGTCGTGCGCGAGAAGTTTCACTCCAGCCACATCGTCGAGCACCTGACCCTGATCGACCCGCTTGTCCAGGCGCGACTGCAAAGCTACAGCGCCAGTTACGGCTCGGTGATTACCGACCCCTCGTTGCGCAACACTCAGGGAATGCGCGCGATGGCCACGGCCGCAACGCGAGAAGCCAATGTGCTGGCCTACAACGATGTGTTCATGTTGATCGCACTGATTGCCGTGCTGACCATGATCTGGATTTCAGCCAGGGTTCTGTGGCTGAAAATGACCACGCAGCCCTTGGCGTTGGCGCCCGTTGCACCCGCCGCTTCGCCTTCCGTACCCCATTCCGGCGTTAAATCTTCATGACCGAATCCAATACCACCGATAACGAAACACCTCGCAGCCCGTCTTCTCCGGCCCCGGCACCGTTGAAGTCCCCCGTCACCAGCCGGCCGCGTTCGGCCCGCAAGCGCGTCGTGTCTTCCGTGATTTTCGGGGCTGTCGCGCTGGCCGGGGTGCTGGTGGTGTTATACGCCTGGCAGTTGCCGCCGTTCGGCAGCCCGATAGAAAGCACCGAGAATGCCCAAGTCAAAGGGCAGACCACCCTGATCGGGCCGCAACTGAGCGGTTATGTCTACGAAGTGCTCGTGCAGGACTTTCAGTTCGTCAAGGCGGGCGATCTGCTGGTTCGTCTGGACGACCGCATCTATCGTCAGCGCCTGGAACAAGCCGTTGCGCAACTGGCGATGCAGAAGGCTTCGCTGGCCAATAACCTGCAACAACGCCGCAGCGCTGAAGCCACTATCGGCCAGCGCGAGGCCGAGCTGCAGAACAGCATTGCGCAAGGCCGCAAGAGCGCTGCCGATCTGCGTCGCAATCAGGCGCTGGTGACTGACGGTTCGGTGTCGAAAAGCGAGCTGGACGTGACCCGGGCTGCCGACGCGCAGGCAAACGCTGCCGTTGCAGAAGCCAAGGCGGTATTGCAGATATCCCGCGAGGACCTGCAAACGGTGATCGTCAACCGGGGTTCGCTGGAGGCCTCGGTCGCCAATGCCCAGGCGGCGGTTGAACTGGCGCGCATTGATCTGGACAACACCCGCATCGTTGCCCCGCGTGACGGGCAATTGGGGCAAATCGGCGTGCGGCTGGGGGCTTATGTCAATTCGGGCGCGCAATTGATGGCACTGGTGCCGGAGCAGCGCTGGATCGTCGCCAACATGAAGGAAACCCAGATGGCCAACGTGCGCCTCGGTCAGCCGGTGAGCTTTACCGTCGATGCGCTGGATGGTCGCGAAATGCATGGCCATGTACAACGAATATCGCCGGCTGCTGGCTCGGAGTTCAGCCTGCTGCCTGCCGACAACGCGACCGGCAACTTCGTGAAGATATCTCAGCGTATTCCGGTGCGCATCGTCGTCGATGCCGACCAGCCGATGCTTGAGCATCTGCGGCCCGGCATGTCAGTGGTGGTGAGTATTGACACCAGCGTGGAGGGAGATACGCCGCAGGATCCTGCGGTACGATGATTTTCGTGCCACTGCGTTGGGGTGCAACGGTTTTGCGGTGCAACGGTCCTGCGGTGTCAGTGGAATATGCGTCCGACTCAAGGCACCTTTGATTCTCGTGCCGATGCTCAGCGTCGGCATGCGTCCTGTGGCGCTCTGCGTCAACTATGTGCTGCAGCTGGAGGTCATGCCTTGCGCGCAGTCACTGCACATAAAAGCGCTGTTTTATCACTATGGCACTGACGACGCCGATTGCGACGTAAGTGACGGCTGAGTCCTGGCGCTGATTCGGGGGTAACTCGGCAAGGACGCCGAGTTAGCCGCACCGGGCCATGGATGGCCCGTTGCGGCGACCCCCGGATCAGTGACAGGGCGAAGGAACCCGACGAAGTCGGGCCGGAAACGGAGCCAGGACTTTGCCTACTTTGGTCCCTCAAAGTAGGGCGCCGTAAGGGCGCAAAGGTGACCTGAGTCGAGCGTGAGTCTCTCTGAGCCCGCAGAACGGTGTGGCATAGCGTGTCACGAATTCGCCCCCGTGCGGAACAGCAAGGTCTCAGAACAGTTTACTGAACACCCAGTACAGCGAGCCCGACAAAAGGATGGCGGCGGGCAGGGTCAGCACCCAGGCGGTGGCCAGGTTGCGCAGGGTGCGCATTTGCAGCCCCGAGCCGTTGGCGACCATCGAACCCGCCACGCCGGACGACAGCACATGGGTGGTGGACACCGGCAAGCCGTACATGTCCGCCGCGCCGATGGTGAACATCGCCACGACTTCTGCGGACGCGCCCTGAGCGTAGGTCATGTGAGTCTTGCCGATCCGCTCGCCGACGGTCACGACGATACGCTTCCAGCCAACCATCGTGCCCAGCCCCAAAGCGATAGCAACAACGATTTTGACCCAGGTCGGAATGAACCGCGTGGCGCTGTCGATCTGGCTTTTGAAGGCTTCGAGTTTGGTGGTGGTCTCCGCGTCAAAATGGCCCACGTTGTTTTTTTCCATCACGCGGATGGTTTCCGAGGTCAGGTACATGTCGTTACGTACGTTGGTGACCGCTTCGGCAGGCACTTTCGACAACGAACCGTAGCTGGCGACCTGATCGCCGATCTTGCCGGCCATGACGGCCAGGGCCGGGATCAGGTCCGGGGTCTCTTGTTTGCTGACCAGATAATCCGAAAGCGTCTTGCGTGAATCGGCCGGAGCGGGCTGAGGGACGCTGCGGATCAACGCCTGCTGAGTGACTTCAGCCACGGCTGCGAATTGGGTGGCCTGATCGGCGGGCATGGTGCGGTTGAGTGCGTAAGCCATCGGTAAGGTGCCGACCAGAATCAGCATGATCAACCCCATGCCTTTCTGCCCGTCGTTTGAGCCGTGCGCGAATGACACGCCGGTGCAGGTCACGATCAGCATCGCGCGAATCCACAGCGGCGGCGGCGCGTTGCCTTCGGGCGCTTTGTACAGCGCGCGGTTCTTGATGAACATGCGCATTGCGATCAACAGCAAGGCGGCACAGCCAAACCCGACCAGCGGCGAAAGCAGCAGTGAGTAACCGATTTTGGTGGCCTGTGACCAGTCCACACCGCTGGTGCCGTCACGCCCGTGCATCAAGGCGTTGGCGACACCGACACCGATGATTGAACCGATCAGGGTGTGCGACGAGGAGGCCGGCAAGCCCAGCCACCAGGTGCCCAGGTTCCAGATGATCGCCGCGATCAACAGCGCGAAGATCATCGCGAAACCGGCCGATGAGCCGGTCTGCAGGATCAGCTCTACCGGCAGCAATGCAATGATGCCGAATGCCACCGCACCGCTGGAAAGCATCACGCCCAGAAAGTTGAAAAACCCTGACCAGACCACGGCAAAACCGGGTGGCAGGGAGTGGGTGTAGATCACTGTCGCGACGGCATTGGCGGTGTCATGGAAGCCGTTGACGAACTCGAACCCCAGTGCAATCAGCAACGCGACGCCCAGCAGCACGAACGGGGTCCAGGTGGTGACCACCGTGCCCATGTCGTCCACGTCCTGCTTGAGGCTATAGCCGGTGAACAGCAAGCCTGCGATGAGTATCGTGAAGAAAAGTATCACGGTCATTCGGCTGGGCTTGCGACCGAATTGACTTGTCGACAGGCTCGCCTGGCCGATGGCGTCGGGAGACAGTGCGTTTGTGGCCATGTTTACAATCCTGGATTGAAAGATTATTGACATGGTCATTGCAAAATGTGACAGCGGTGAGACATGTAACAATTGATTGCGCTTTTGCGCCGGTTTTCTGACAACCGGCACGTCCTGTGCGGCGCCTCAGTAATCGCCGCGTTTGCGAAACGCCCAGCGGCCTGCCACCAAGGTAAAGGTTGCTACCAACGCCACCAGAATCCAGAAGCCTTCCGGGTCGGAAGCCAGCGGCACGCCGCCCACGTTCATGCCAAAAAAGCCCGCGACGATGTTGATTGGCAACGCCAGCACCGTCACCACCGTCAGGGTGAACAGGGTGCGACTGCTCTGTTCATTGAGGTTGGCGGCGATTTCTTCCTGCAACAGCTTGATGCGTTCGCCCAGCGCCGTGAGGTCGTTGATCACCAGCGACGACTCTTCGATGGACTGGCGCAACGCTTGCGCATCCTGCTCGCGCAGCCACTGTGGCGGGCGGTGCAGCAAGCGCATCAGCGAACCCGGTTCGAGCGCCAGCAGACGTTGCAGGCGCACCAGCACTCGACGCATGGCACCGAGTTCAGAGCGATTGTTGCTCAGCCGCTGTGACAGCAACTGGTCTTCGATGCGGTCAACGTTGACGCTGGTCTTGCGCAGGAACTGGGTCAGGACTTCACCCTGATCGCTGAGCAAGTGCGCCAGCAGCTCCAGCGGTGAGTCGAACTGTTCGCCACGCTTGACCGCCGAGCGCAGTTTGTCGACCGAGCGCAGGGGTTGCAGCCGGGCAGTGATCAACAAACGCTGGCGCGCGCAAACCCACAAGGTAGAGATATCAGTCGACAGCCTGTTGAAATCGAATACCACGTCGTTGACCACTGCCAGCAGCGTGGCGTCGACGTGTTCGATACGGGTCGAGCGCGAGCCTTCGTGCAGGGCCTCGAAGAACTCCTCCGGCAGGTCGAGCGTGGTTTTCATCCAGCGCTCGCAGGCCGCGTGCGACAGGTTCAAGTGCAGCCAGATGAAGTCGTTTTCGTCAGGCGGGTTTTGCAGGTAATCCAGCGCGGCAGCCGAGCCGATTTCCTGACCGCTTTCACCGTGGCGAAAACGGAAGCCGTAAAGCAGGCCGAAAAGGTCGGAATCCTGATGGTGATGCACAATACTGTGGTTCATGGCTGTCCACATGCGGCCTGGCCCGGGCGGGGGAGGCGAAGGCCGCATGATGACAAGGCGTTATTTCATATTTGTGACAGCTTGTTGCAGTGTGTTTCTTTGATGGATTCATTGCCGGTCGCGTTCAGCGGCCATTCAGGCGGGGGGCCTGTCTTCTGCTGCCACGCACAGCATCAGATCATGGCCAGAGGCACCTTGCGAGTGGGGGCGGGCCACGCCAGATCGATGTCCGCCAGGTCCCTTTCCGTCAGCCGGATTTGTTCAGCTTCGATATTCAGACGGATATGCTCAGGGTTGGTCGCCTTGGGGATGGCAATCAGATTGTCCTGGCGAAGCACCCATGCCAGAGAAATCTGCGCCGGCGTTGCGTTGTGGCGTTTGGCAATTTCATGCAGGGCAGGGTGGTAGAGCAGGTCGCCCGCCTGACCGATCGGGCAGTACGCCATCAACGGCAGGTGACGGTCTGCGCTCCACAGCATGAGGTCGAACTCGATGCCCCGTTGCTCCGGGTTGTACAGCACCTGATTGGTCGCGCAACGCGGGTTGTTCAGTTCGATCATGTCCGGCACGTCGAAGTTGGACACGCCCCAGGCGCCGATTTTGCCGGCTTCACGCAGGCGCTCGAAGGCTTCGACGGTCTCGGTCAGCGGGTGCTGCCCCGGCCAGTGCAGCAGGTAGAGGTCAATGTAGTCGGTATTCATCCGGCGCAGGCTGGCTTCGCACGCGATGGGAATACCGGTGCGGCTGGCATTGTGCGGATACACCTTGCTGACCACGAACACCTTGTCGCGCTGCCCGGCAATGGCTTGCCCGACGATTTCTTCAGCCGCGCCATCAGCGTACATCTCGGCGGTGTCGATCAGGGTCAGGCCCTGTTCGATGCCGAGGCACAGCCCGGCTATTTCTGCCGAGCGCAGATGCCCTTTTTCACCCATGTGCCAGGTGCCCTGACCCAGCACTGGTACGGTACTGCCTGCCAATTCCAGTGTGCGCATATGACCCCCGCCTATCAGTGAGCAGTTAAGTAAGCAGGTCTCAGGCAACACATGACGCACGAGGTTCCGTGCGCCGCGGCGTAATGAAGATTTAAACCCTGAACTGTTTCAGCAACGTGTTCAGTTCTTCACTCAGTTCTCGCAGGTGCTGGCTGGCCGAAGTGGACTGCTCGGCAGCCAGTGCAGTGCTCTGGGACAGCTGTGCCGCCTGGGTGACGTTCTGGTTGATGTCATCCACCACATGGGTTTGCTGCAACGTGGCGCTGGCGATGGAGGCGTTCAGGCTGTTGAGGTTGCGCAGCGCCTGGCTGATGGAGGTCAGGCTCTGGCCGGCCTGATTGGCCTGCTCGATGGTCAGTTGCGAGGAGCGACTGCTGTCGCCAATGACCTTGACCGCTGCATCGGAGTACTTTTGCAGGCGCTCGATCATGGCCTGGATTTCTGCGGTGGACTTCTGGGTACGCTGGGCCAGCAGGCGCACCTCATCGGCCACGACGGCAAAACCGCGACCCTGTTCACCGGCGCGTGCTGCTTCAATGGCAGCGTTCAGTGCCAACAGGTTGGTCTGCTCGGCAATCGAACTGATCACCTCCAGCACGCTGCCGATCTGCGTGCTTTCGCTGGACAGGTTGTGCATCACGTCCACGGCCTGGCTGATGGTGCCGGAGAGGTGCTCGATCTGGCGCAAGCTGTTGTCGATATTGACCTGACCTTGATGCGCCTGCGATTCGGCGTCGCGCATTTCGCTGGCGGCATGCTCGGCGTTTTTGGCAACGTCCTGGACGCCGTAGGTCACTTCGTTGACGGCGGTGGCCACCAGGTCCATCTGTTGCGATTGTTGCTGGCTACGGGCCTGCGCCTGCTCGGCATTGCCGCCCAATTCACTGGCTGCCTGGCCCAGTGCCACAGACGAGTTCTGCAACAGCCCGACAACGTTACGCAGTTTGGCGACAAAAGCGTTGAAGTGCGTGCCCAGCTCGGTGATCTCGTCCTTGCCGTGGGTTTCCAGTGTGCGGGTCAGGTCACTTTCACCGCTGGCAATGTTGGCCATTGCACCGACGGCGGCTCTCAGCGGAAGCACAATGCTGCGCACGATCAAGGTCAGCAGCAGCACCATGACCAACACAATGCCGGCGATAAATATTCCGGTTTTCAACAACTGCGCCTCGAATTCGGCGGCCACGTCGTCCACGTACACGCCGGAGCCGAGAATCCAGCCCCACGGCTGAAACAGTTGCACATACGAAGTCTTTTTCACCGGCTCGCTGGCGCCCGGCTTCGGCCAGCGATAATTGACCATGCCGGCACCCTTGCTTTTGACGAGGGTGACCATCTCATTGAACACCGCAAAGCCGTCCGGGTCTCTGATAGCCGACAGGTTTTGCCCTTCGAGTTTTGGATTGGTGGGGTGCATGACCATGACGGGCTGCAGGTCGTTGATCCAGAAATAGTCGTTCTGGCTGTAGCGCAGCCCCTTGATCTCTTTCAGCGCCTGCTGTTGGGCTGCTTCGCGAGGCAGGCTGCCAGCCGCTTCGAGGCCTTGGTAGAAGGTGAGAATGCCACTGGCTGTCTGCACCACGTGCATGGTTTTTTCAGCCTTTGCCCGATACAGATCGTCATGGGTCTGTTTGAGCAGGGTGGCTGCGAGGACCAGAAGCATCAGCACAGAAACAATAAGAATCAGCCACAAGCGGCGACTGATGGACACACTGCGCATATTCATGATCTTCATCCCTAATGTCATTTTTCTTTTTTTGGTTGAACGGCGCGAAGCCGGATAGCAGAGCCTCTCAAACATCTCGGCGCATGATCGATAAACATGAGACTTCAATCACACTTTTTTTCAGCGGCATGCGGGTATGGCGAAAGGCTTACATCAAGAGACGCCATTGGCTCTATCGACGGACACCGGGCCAATGTAGGATCCAATTCAACAGCTGCAGCGAAGGAACGCCGCAGCGATCAGGGAAGATCGACCATTGCCAGGAGGCTACTGACAGGATGTCGGAATGGTCATGTTGCAATACCACCCGCTTCGGCGGGTTTTTTGCGTCTGCGCAAAAGCCGCTGCTCAGCGATCCGGCTCGCAGCCCTTGAGCACCAGCCTGAGGATGGTCTGCGTGGCAGCCTCGTAATCATCATCGTCCAGTTTCGCCTTGCCGGTGACGGTTGCGATCTGCCAGTCGAAATCGGCATAGGTCTGGGTCGCGGCCCACATGGTGAACATCAAATGATGAGGGTCAATCCGGGCAATCTGCCCGCTGTCGATCCACGCCTGGATGCACTCGATGTTGTGCCGGGCCTGCCCGTTGAGCTGTTCGATCTGCTCCGGCGTGAGGTGCGGGGCGCCGTGCATGATTTCGCTGGCGAAGACTTTCGACGCGAAGGGCAGGTCACGGGAAATCTGGATTTTCGAGCGTATGTAGCGGCTGAGCACTTCGGCCGGAACGCCGTCGGGGTTGAACGGCGTCGACGCTTGAAGGATGGGTTCGATAATGCTTTCCAACACCTCGCGATAGAGGTTTTCCTTGGACTTGAAGTAGTAATAGACGTTGGGTTTGGGAACGCCGGCCTTGGCCGCGATATCGCTGGTCTTGCTGGCGGCGAAGCCCTTGTCGGCAAATTCCTCGCTGGCCGCGCGCAGGATGAGTTCTTTGTTGCGCTCGCGAATACTGCTCATGACCCGGTTATTCCCTTGCCTGCATGGCGGTCGCGCATGGTAGCACCGGGTTTGCGCAGCGCTCAATATCGGCAGGGTGCAGGGCCTCTCGGCCATTGATGGCTGACTGTTTAAAGCGTTTTTCCATGCGATTCGGCAAACGCTCACACCGGTCTGGTGTGAGCGTGTGCAGCGAATCAGGCGTTCATCAGTTCCTGGACACGAGCCGCCAGCGCATCAATGGCAAATGGCTTGGTCAGCACCCGCATTCCCGGCCCTAGCTGTTCATCGCCGATGGCCGTGTTTTCCGCGTAGCCGGTGATGAACAGGGTTTTCAACTGCGGACGGACTTCTCGCCCGGCATCGGCCATCTGCCGCCCGTTCATGCCGCCGGGCAAGCCCACGTCGGTGATGAGCAGGTCGATATGCACGTCCGAGCGCAGCAGTTTGAGACCGGCCAGGCTGTCCGCCGCCTCGATCAGCGTATAACCGAGATCACCGAGGGCGTCCGTGAGCAGCATGCGTACGGTCGGTTCATCATCCACGATCAGGATGGTTTCTCCAGATTGCGTGAATTCGACCGGGGTCTTGTGAACATCGCTCTCGTCCCTGACCGCCACCCCGTTGTAGCGCGGCAGGTAGATGGAGATCGAGGTTCCCTTTCCCACCTCGGACTGAATGCGCACCTGGCCGCCGGACTGATTGGCGAACCCGTAGATCATCGACAGGCCGAGGCCTGTGCCCTGGCCGATCGGCTTGGTGGTGAAGAACGGGTCAAAGGCCTTGGCGATGACGTCAGGCGCCATGCCGGTGCCGGTATCGGTCACGCACAACGACAGGTATTGCCCCTCGGGCATATCGTTTACCTGTGTCGCGCTGCTTTCCACCCAGCGGTTGCTCGCCTCGATGGTGATGCGCCCGCCATCGGGCATTGCATCACGGGCATTGATGCACAGATTCAACAGCGCATTTTCGAGCTGACTGGCGTCCACCAGCGTTGGCCAGAGCCCGAGGGTGCCGATGGTTTCGACCAGAATGCTCGGACCGACCGTGCGCTGGATCAGGTCCGTCATCCCTTTCATCAGGCGATTCACATCGGTGGGCTGCGGATCCAGCGTCTGACGCCGGGAGAAGGCAAGCAGCCGATGCGTCAGCGCGGCTGCCCGTTTTGCAGCGCCCTGGGCCGTGACAATGTACTTGTCGACATCGCTCCAGCGGCCCTGCTCGATCCGCGTACTCATCAGTTCCAGTGCGCCGGAAATGCCTGCCAGCAGGTTATTGAAGTCATGGGCCAGGCCGCCGGTCAACTGTCCGACGGCTTCCATTTTCTGTGACTGACGCAGTTTCTCTTCAGCCTGCATGAGCTCGGTGGTACGTGCCGCGACCCGTTGCTCAAGGGTGTCGTTGAGTGATCGCAGCGCCGCGGTGGCGCGGTCGCGTTCAGCGGCGACAGTGCGGCGTTCATTGACGTTGATGAGGACACCGGGGAAGCTCAGCGGTGTGCCATCTTCGGCACGGTCGACGCGACCGTTTGCTTCTATCCAGTAATAGGCCCCGTCGGCACGGCGAACCCGATACTGATGGGCATAAAGGCGCCCGCCGTTGATGACCGCGTTGATCGCGTCAATCAAGCCTGGCCGGTCTTCGGGGTGAACGGTGGCGATCACCTGCTCCAGACTCAAGCCTTCGTGGCCCAGGGCGGGGTCAAGACCAAAAGCCCTGGCAAAGGCTTCGTCGACCGTGAAACGGTCGGACGGCAGGTCCCAATGCCAGGTGCCGATGATCGCACCCGCGGCCAGAGCGAGTTGCACCCGGTCGACGTTCTCGCGAGCGATGGCTTCACTGGTGCGCAGGCGCTCCTCGGCATCCCGGCGAGCGGTCACGTCGCTGAACATGACCGCAATCTGCCGATCTGCCGGCTCACCGACACGTACCGCTTTCACTTCAAACCAGCGTTCAAAAGCCTTGGCGTAGTTCTCGAAACTGGCAGGTTCTCCGGTTTTGGCGACTCGACCGTACGCTTCGAACCAGAAGCGCTCCAGGTCCGGTGCAAACTCAGTCACCCATTTACCACGCAGGTCGACACCGGCCTGACGTTCAAAGGCAGGGTTGGCTTCGATGAAGCGATAGTCCACCGGGCTGTCGTCTGCATCGAACCTGACCTGAATAATGGCGAACGCTGCGTCGATGGTTTCCAGCATGGTTCTGGAGCGTTCTTCGCTGTGGCGTAACGCCATTTCTGCCTTGCGCATCTGGGACATATCGAGCATTGCGCCAATCATGCGCACAGCATTGCCCCCGGCATCACGGATTACGTGGCCACGGTCCAAGACATCGGCATATGAACCGTCCAGGCGCCGGAAACGATATTCATCGGTCCAGGCGGTGCCAGTGCCGTCAATCACTGCGTGAATGGAGGCGTAGATGCGCGCCCGGTCATCGGGGTGGATCTGCGCGATCCACCAGTCACCCGAGGTGTCCAGGGTTGCAAGCGGATGGCCATAAGCCTGTTCCAGCGCGTCATTCCAGAGCACGTGATTGAGCGCAAAATCCCAATCCCATATCGCATCGTTGGTCGCCTTGGCGGCTAACCGGTAACGCTCCTGGGCTTCCGCGATCGTGCGGCCTGCAACGTGTTCGGCGGTACGGTCGCGCAGGATCTTCACAAAGCCGATGTGAGTGTCGCCGGCGCCGCGCAACGGCATCATCTCGCCTGACGCCCAGAACAACTGGCCGTCCTTGCGCAGGTGCCAGCGTTCATCGGAGGCACGGCCCTCGCGCAGGGCAAGGTTCATTTCATGCTTGATCTGACCGCGGACCCGATCTTCGGGCGTAAAGAAGCGCTCGGCGCTCTGACCGATCATCTCTTGGGCTGTCCAGCCCAGCACCTGCTCCGCACCGGGGTTCCAGTCAGTAATGATCCCGTCCGTGCCGGTCAGAATCATGGCGAAGTCCATCGCGCTGTCAAAAACCGCACGCTGGCGTGCTGCGCGGCTGGCGATGGCCGCTGGAGCTTCGCCTGGCTCGGGGTCAATGCCGGCTTGTTCAAGCACGCTGCGCAGACGCAGCACCTGGGCTTCCAGCTCTTCTCTTGTCAGATCTTTCAGAGTGCCTCCGGCTCACACATGAATGGTTTTGCATCGGCCCGGACGTTTCCGTGGCCTGCGTTGCGCGTTGCAATCAGACACTGCCCAATTCTGATGCGTTAGCGTCTCAGAATAACCGTTTTAACGTGAAAGCCGTGCCAGGTTTAGGATTTCATGTTGTCTGTCATATCAGGCAGCAGCAGTATCCATCGGCGTGCGCGCAGGTTTCTTTAGGGGGGACGCCACGCGGCGCGGTATGGCTTTTATCGGCGCGATATGCACGCCTGTGGCGTTCCGGTTTTTCACCTTTCCCGGGCGGAGTTATTTTCCGATTTTCCTTTAAACTGCGTGCTACGATTTCTCGATCAGAGAGGGGCGGCAACAGCCTCTCGGGCTGTCAGTCATCCAGTGTTTCAACGCGGATAACGGGCAAGAAGGAGCGAATACCGTGATACGAAAAGTGCTATCCCCATGCCTGTAAACACCGGCGAGTCCGATGCACCTCCGGCCGCAAAGCGCCGAATTCCCAAAGGCGAGATGCGCAAGGTCGAGATCATTCAGGCGGCCATGGTCATTTTTGCTCGCGATGGATACGCCGGCGCCTCGTTGACTAACATCGCCAAAGTGGCAGGCCTCTCTCAAGTGGGGTTGTTGCACCACTTTCCGAACAAGCTTGCCCTGCTGCAGGCAGTGCTTGAGCACCGGGATACTTATGTTGTGTCGCGGTTGCAAGAGGCGGATCAGGACGGCTCTTTGCAAGGCTTCATGTCTTTCCTGACGCGGGTGATGAGTTTCAGTATCGAAGATGCGGCTGTCAGCCAGGCGTTGATGATCATCAACACGGAAAGTCTATCGGTCACTCACCCTGCACACCGCTGGTTCAGCGAGCGCTTCGGAATCGTTCACCATCATCTTCAGGCTCAGTTGAATTCCCTGATCAAGGCAGGTGAGGTCCGCCCGGATGTCGATGTCAGGCAGGTCAGCCTCGAGATTGCCTCGATGATGGACGGCATGCAGATTCAATGGCTCAGGTCGCCAGGCGATGTTCAGATCGAACGTGCATTCGCACGGTTTCTGGAACGACTGGCACTGGACCTGGCGGGGCGCTGATCAACTGGCCATGCGCACAGGTGAAACCGGTGGTCCTTCGACCACCGATGACTGCCGATCAGTAAGCCTGTTCCGGCTTGACCTGCACTGCTTTGCGCAACGGTAGTGGAAGGGGGTTGGAGTCGCGAGTGGTCAGTTTTTCCGGATAGAGCGCCACCACTGTTCTGTCGAGCGACAGGTTTTCCGAGTCTGTGCCCACTCGCACCTTGAACTTGCCAGGGTCGACGTTCCAGCTCACCGAATCGGCCGAGTAATACGCGAACGAGCGCGAGTCCAGCGCAATCGTGACGGTCTTGCTTTCGCCAGGTTTCAGGTAAACCTTGGAAAAGCCTTTCAGCTCTTTCTCTGGACGATCAACCTGAGGTTTGGACGGTTGCACGTAGAGTTGCGCCACTTCGAAACCGGCTTTGTCGCCTGTATTGGTCACCGTGAAGCTGGCCTGAAGGGTCGCGCCGGGTGCCAGTACATTGCTCGACAGTTTCAGGTCGCTGTACGCGTACGTGGTGTACGAAAGCCCGAAGCCGAACGGATAAAGCGGCTTGGTGTGTTTCTTGTCGTAGCCGCGGTAGC
This sequence comes from Pseudomonas graminis, assembly GCF_002093745.1. Lineage (GTDB taxonomy): Bacteria > Pseudomonadota > Gammaproteobacteria > Pseudomonadales > Pseudomonadaceae > Aquipseudomonas. The sequence goes on along the minus strand of NZ_MTSB01000004.1, from coordinate 276,605 downwards.
CCAGGTACAGGCCTTCGCTGTACGTCATTTCAGTCGGCGGGTTAGGGCTGCTGAAATAGTACGGCACCGGGTTTGAAAACGACGCGTAGCTCGGGTTGTCCTGGGCCTTTTTATCCAGCGTGATGGGCAGCTTGCCCGACGGGTTGACCTTGCCGTACAGAATTTCGGCCAGTGCCTGACCGCCTTGCTGACCCGGGAACCAGGCGTGCAGAGACGCGGCCACCTTGTCTGCCCAGGGTTGCATGTCCATGCCGCCACCGCCGTGCATGACAACGATGGTGTTCGGGTTGGCTTTCTGGATGAAGCTGATCAGTTCGGACTGGAACTGCGGCATTTCGAACGGGTGGTCCAGGGACTCGCCTTCGTATTCGAAGTTGCTGCCTGCCGCCACCACGACAGCATCGTAATCCGCCAGGTTCTTCGGCGGACGCAACGATGCCCAGCTCATCTGCACACCGTTCATGCCGCCCAGCACCGGGGTGAAATTACCCTTTATCCGGCGATACTCCAGACGCACGCTGTACTCGGTGCCAGCTTTGAGCGTTGGCGTTTTGACGGTGCGAGGAACCACCGGAATCAGGTCGAACGAGACTTGCGCACCTTCGTCTTCAAGCACCAGTTCGTCGTTGATCCAGAGTTTGTAGGCACCGTCGGCACGGACCTTGAATACATGGGCACCGGTGATGGTCGGTTTGATCTTGCCGGTGAAACGGGCGGAGAACGAACCTGCCTCAGGGGTGTAGCCGCTGACCGTGCCGGCCCCGTTGTCGGTGATGTTGGTGTGAGTGATCCAGTCCAGGTTGACGCCCGGCTCGATGCGGGTCGCCACCGGATCACCCGACAGCGAGGTGTTGGCGTAATACTCGGCTTTCACCCCGGTATTGTTGACCGCCTGTTTGTCTGCACTTGGCTGATACCAGACGGAGGACTTCGGATTCAGGCTCATCTGTGGCAGGTAGTCGACATTCGATGCGTTTGACGCCAGTTGCTGCAACCCGCTCACTTCAGTGACGTAGCTGGCCGGCGCCGAGTACGCGGTGCCGAACGGTGCTGTTGGCGGCTGCACGGCCATATCGCCAATCACGGCGATCCTTGCGTTTCTGGACAATGGCAGCAGGGGCTTTTGTCCGCCTACGGGTTCGTTTCGCAACAACACGATTGATTCCCGAGCGACGTTCAGTGCCGCCAACTGGCCGTACTCGCGATGTTCGAGTGGCTGCGCTTTGTTGATGCCTTTATCAAAGCCGTAGCTGACCAGCGCGCGCAGGTTTCTGCGAACCTTGTCGTCGATCACGCTCTGGTGCAACTGGCCGTTCCAGACGTAAGGCAGCAGTTTGGCTTCGGTAAACTGAAGCCCGCTCGGCATGTCGATATCGGTGCCTGCCCAAGCGCCCTTGAAGGCGTCCTGAACCGAGTTGAAATCGCTCATGACGTTGCCCTGAAAGCCCCACTGGCCTTTCAGGATGTCGGTGATGAGGTGATGGTTTTCGCAGGCGTATTCGCCGTTGATCTTGTTGTAACCGCACATGATCGACGCGATATTGGCGTTCTTGACCAGTGACTCGAAGCCGGGCAGGTACAGCTCCTGCATCGCGCGCTCGTCGATCTTCACATCCAGATAATGACGATTCGCCTCTTGTTCGTTCATCAGGTAATGCTTGGCCGCTGCCTGCACGCCCTGAACCTGAATGCCGTTGGTAACGGCAGGGGCCAATACCGCGCCGAGGAAAGGGTCCTCGCCACTCATGTATTCGGCTGCGCGACCGTTGAAGGGCGTCCGGTACAGGTTGATGGCGGGGGACAGCATTTGTTGGCCGCCCGCGATCCGGGTCTCGTAGCCGATGGCCAGACCGAATTCCTTGGCGCGGTTGATGCTCCAGGTTGCAGCCAGTGCGGACGGAGACGGGTACTGCGCGCCGAACGTCTTGCCGCCGACCAGCACGCCCATCGCCGAGTCGTAAGCCACTGTGCCCTGCAGGTTGAATTTATCCAGTTTCGGGATCATTCGCCCATCGTCGACGCGCGAGAAGTTGATCTTCTCCGCTTGCGTCATGTTGTCGAGCATGGCGCCTACTCGCGCTTCCACTTCATTGCCGGTCATCGGCGTCACAGCGAACGCTGTGCTTGCCTGGGCCACACCGAGCGCGAGCAGGCTCACGCTCAAGCCTTGTTTGATCATGGACACGGAGCTGTTCCTTACGTAATACCTTGGGGGATGTTTTTGCACGTCAACGCCCAGCTCAATGCTCTGCGTTGCCTGCCGGGGCGTCTGCGGTGTCGATTGGCGCATCCACTATCGTTTGTGCTCCGCTGGAGGTTTTCTGCGCGGCGAGGTCGGCGCCGGTGATCTGTTCACGTTGTGCATCGACCTGCACACGGCGCTCGCTGGACGTTTCGGGCAGCGGGTTTTCCTTGTCAGCGGCTGAAACTGAAAACGCAACGAGGCAGGTCAGCAAAGTGGCAGCGGCAGGCAGCAAGCGTCTGGCCATCGGGAGACTCTCCAAATAGAAGTGTTGAACAAACAGGCAGGTACGCCAGCAATCCGAAGGCCACTGGCGGCAGTTTCAAACGTGCGTAATCAATAAGAATGACGAGGGGTTAAAGTACACGAGTCCGTTTTTAATTCTGTTTATTCTGTTAGTTGTCGATCTGGATTTTAGTTGCTGTTGTGATTTTTAATTTCAATAAATCAATTATATTAGCCATATAAATTCAATAATTTTGTTTTTATCGGAATCATTATTCTTTTTTCAAAGCAGAGTGGTCGCTCTGTTTTGAGGGTTTTTGCCCGTTTTCGTGTCGTCTTCTGCCGTGGATGAGCGCGAGTACTGCAACGCCCTGAACACTGGCTGCCAGCGTCAACGTCAGCAGACCACTGTGCGGCCCGCTGAATAACGCTCGAATGACGCCGAACAAGGCCGGTGCAAACGCATAACAGCCTTGCGCTATGGCGACAATCAGCGTCACCACGCGCGCAACCTGCTGACGTGGAAACTCGGCCTGAGCAATCAGTGGCGGCAAGGACGTCGCATTGCCGATGCCCAGGCCAAAAAGAATCATCCCGACCCACACCCAGGCAGGGTGTGTGCCGATAAACATCATGGCCAGGCAGCCCAGAAGCTGACAGCCATAACTCAGGCACGCGACGTTGCGGCGATCGGCGCACCTCGTGATCAATCTGGCGGACACGAACCGGCCAGCAATGGCGCTGGCAGTCGCAAGCCCAAGCGCCAGGCCTGCACGCTGTTCACTGATATGGTCCACCAGCAGCAGGAACAATTGGCTGATCAAGCCAATCTGCGCGAACAGCCCGAGCGACATGGCGGCGGCCAGCGTGATGAATGGCCTGTTACTGCGCAGTGTGACGGGCGCAGGGTCTTGCACGGGTGTCTGGTCACCGGCGAGCTGGCGAATACCGTCTGGGTGCTGGCTCAGGTCTTCAGGCCTGAACCGGAAGACAGCGAAAGCCAGCAGGGCAATCATGGCGGTCGAGAGCGCGCCAACCATGAGGGTCGCGAGGCTGAACCCGAATTTACCGATCAGGTACACCCAGCCCGACGTGAACACCACGCCGCCAATGCTTGCACCGTTGTAGGCCATTGCCAGTGCGCCCGGACGCTTGTTGATGAACCACGGCGCAATGACGGCGTTGACCGCGGCCGCGCCCATCGTGACCCAGCCAAACCCGCTGAGGACAGCGGCCATGAACAACTGATAAGGCTGAGTGGCAATCGACCAGCCATAGAGGCCGAGGCTCAGCGTCAGCGAGCCTGAAACGGTGGTCCAGGGAAGGCCGATGCGTTTGTATAACGCAGGCAGGTTGATGACGATCAGCGTGCCCGCCAGAAAATGCACGGTCACCGCCGCCGAGCACAGGGCGGGCGACCAGCCGGTTTTTTGAATCACGGCATACATGAATATCGGCGGACCGTAAAAGCCGATCCCCCAGCCAAAAACGGCCATCAGAAACGCAGCCGCGATAACATTTCTGCCAAAAAAGCCTGGTTGATGCATGGGCGAATCCCTTCAAGTGATTTGGCAGCAGTATGATGACTGCCTACAGGAACACTTCGGGGATGGCTGAACTATGGATGTTGAAGCGGCGGACCTTTCACTGGCTGCAGTGGCGGGCGCGATTGCCGACCCTGCGCGGTCTCGAATGCTTTGTGCGTTACTGGACGGACACGCACGCACGGCCACCGAGCTGGCGGCACTCGCCGATATCGGCGCATCGAGCGCCAGCGGCCACTTTGTGCGTTTGCGCGAACAGGGGCTGGTGGACATGCTGGTGCAGGGGCGGCATCGTTACTACCGACTGGCCAACGCGCAGGTGGCTCAAGCGCTGGAAGCGCTGTTGTCCCTGACTCAACACAGCCCGGCGACGTTCAAGCCCAACACACCTTCCGCCTTGAGACGTGCCCGAACCTGCTACGACCATTGCGCGGGTGAAATCGCCGTCAAGGTCCACGACGCTGTGTTCAAGGCCGGCTGGCTGAGCGAGCAAGGCAAGGATTATGTGTTCAGTGAAGAGGGTGTCGAGGCACTGACGGCGCTCGGCATCGACGTAAAGGCATTGCTTCAGCAACGCAGGCGCATGGCCTATGCCTGCCTGGACTGGAGCGAACGGTCCCCGCACATCGGCGGCGCGTTGGGTGCAGCGCTATTGGAACTGATGCTCAAGCGCGGCTGGGTGAGTCGGCATCTGGATTCCAGAGCGCTAGATCTGACGCCTAAAGGGGTGGGTGGCCTGGCGAAGGCGTTCGGGTGCCAGGCCATTTGATATTCACGCCGCTACCGAGCCAGCCCGATAGCGACGTGTTCTGCAATCAGAAACTGTATTTAGCCGTCAACGCATAGCTGCGCGGGTTGCCGTAGGTGTCAGTCGACCCCCACACACTGCTGCTGCCAATCGCGGTGTAGTACTCGCGGTCGAAAATGTTGTTGGCGTTCAGTTGCAGGTCCAGATGCTTGCTGACCTGATAGCCCGCCATCAAGTCCGCTACCGCATAACTGCCTTGTTCCAGACGATAGCTGCCGTCGCTGAGGGCGATATCGTTGTAAAGGCGGCTTTGCCAGTAGACGTTGCCGCCGACGCGCATTTTCTCCAGTGCGCCCTGCAGGCGGTAGACCGTCGAAAGCTTGAACAGGTGCTCAGGCGTGTCGGTGTCAAAGCGCTGATTTTCTTTCGCCGGATCGAAATCCTTGAGGTAGTGAGTGCGGGCATAGGTGTAGCCCGCGCCGACTTGCCAGTGTTCGGTCAGCGCACCTTGCAGCTCCAGGTCGATACCCCGACTGCGCACCAGCCCGGCCGCGTCGTAGCACGTCAGCACTGCGCAGCCTGCCTGAGTCGGCGCTTCGGTCTTGAGGTTTTCCTGATCGATCTGGAACACCGCCAGGCTGGCGTTCAGAGCGCCGTTGAAATACTCGCCTTTGATGCCGACTTCATAGTTCTTGCCCACTACGGGGTCGAGCACTTTGCCGGACAGGTCCTGATAGTTCTGCGGGTTGAAGATGTCGGTGTAGCTGGCGTACAAGGAATGCCTGTCATCCAGCTTGTAGATCAGGCCCGCGTAGCGCGTCAGGTTGCGGGTGACCTTGAAGTCCTCGTCGCCTGAGCGGTCATCGTAGTCGTACCAGTCCAGACGACCACCGAGAATCAGCGTCAACGGGTCGGCCAGGCTCAGGCGCGTGGTGAGGTAGAGGGCGTCCTGCGTCGCGATGTTGTGCGTTTTACCGACTCGCACAAAGTCTGGCTTCGGCGCGCCGATCGGCAGGCCGGTGTCGTAGGGGCTGTATTCCTTGCTGGTCTTGTCGTAGATGCGCCTGCTGCTGCCGACCACCACTTCATGGGTGCGGCCAAACGCTTCGACCGGGCCACTGGCGTAGACATCGAATGCGGTCTGTTTTTCATCAGGCCTGGATTGATAGGCGGTGGTCTCCAGCGGGCCGTTGTAGCGAGAGAGGTAGGTGCCCGAGAACACGCCGTCCAGCGTAGAGCCGGAGCCCGCAACGCGCAGTTTCCAGTCGTTGTCGAAGCGGTGCTCAAGCTCGCCGAACACCGTATCGATCTGTATTTTCTTGTTTTCCCACTCTGTGCCGGGGTACGTCGAGCGTGACAGGTTCAGGTGATGGCCGTCTTCGCCAAGCGGCAGCCCGCCCCAAAACAGGTTGCTCTGATCTTCCTGGCGCGACAGGCCAAAGGTCGCCGTCGTCGCCTCCGTCAGGTCAGCTTCGAGCACCCCGTAGAACACGCCGTGATCACTTTTTTCCTTGTCGCGGAAGCTGTTCGCGTCCTGATAAGAGCCTACGATTCGTCCGCGCACCGTGCGGCTGTCGTTCAGCGGGCCGGAGGCATCGAATACGCCGCGATAATCGTCCCAGCTGCCAACGGTGCCGGTCAGGCTGACCTGCGGGGTGGCGGTCGGGCGTTTGCGCACCATGTTGATCGCTGCCGACGGGTTTCCCGCCCCGGTGGTCAGGCCGGTAGCGCCGCGAGTCACTTCCACATGGTCGAACATGGCCAGGTTCGGCTGCACGCCTGCCGTGTAGCCCGAGTACGAGGCCGGCAGGCCGTCGTACATGATGTTGTCGATATCGAAACCGCGTGACGTATAGGTCTGACGGCCTGGCCCGCTGGATTGATCGAGATACAGCCCCGGCGTGTACCTGACCACATCGTTGATGCTGGTCATGGCCTGGTCGTCCATGCGCTGGCGGGTGACCACGGTAGCCGCCTGCGGCGTTTCGCGCAGGGTCAGCGGCAATTTCGTCGCTGTCTGCATGGCGCCAGTGGTGTAGGACTGGCTGCCTTCGGTCGTCGAGCCAAGCTGATCGCTGCTGATTTCTGTGGCCCCCAGTTCCATCGTCGCCGATGCCCCTGCGGTTTGCGCTTCAGCGGCCAGGGCAGGTTGTGTTGTTGCGGCCCAGATGCCCATTGCCAACAGGCAAGGTGTAAAACGGTTGCGGCGTTGCGATTGTTGCCCCGGCATGAACCCGACACTCCCTGAAGCCGTCCGTGGCTGGATGATAATAGTGTTGATAACTGTTCTCATTAGTCTGACAGGTTGTTTCTGCCAGAAGAAGACGCTTCGGCCAAATAGTTAACAAATTTTTCACATTTTCAGGCGAGGCAAGGCGAGCGTCTGGATCGCTCCGGCAGGTGAATGAGCAAGGTCTCAGGCGCTGTGCGGAAAGTGGTTGCGCTCAATATGGCTGCGTTAAAAACAGGTTTGAGCGCGACGCCCCGGTTCACCCGTACAGTGCCATCGGCAGGGTTGCGGTGGGCACCGACTGGCGTTACAGTCCGCGGATCAGGGAGTTAATAGTTCAAGGAATAGCGTTGAAACTTTCAGTGCAGATGATAAAGAAAGCGTCCTTAATACCGTCTGATTTAACAGACACCTTGTTACTGGTTGAAAGCAATTGGGATGACTATTCATTCAAAACCAGTTTCACGGTGATGCACTTCGGACCGGACGCTAAAAAGACGGAGCTTGGCACTACCAAGATTGGATATAAGGACCAGCCGCACGGATGGACGTCAGAGACGTTTTCTAAAAAGACGTTCAGCCTGGGGGATGAGTTTTTCTCGTTGGGTCAGGACGTTGATTTTTATAGAACACTTCAAGGACGGCTGCCGTCCGACACGGCGTTGGCTGTCTTGCAGGCCCTCAAGGATGTTATCGCCGACCCTGCGCGCCTGGAAGACGTCAAGAATGAGCAGGTGTTTCGCGAATCGCTGATGCGAAATGTCAGTTGGTCTGTCATCCGCGACCAGTTCAAGCGTGTGCTGGACGGTAAGCCTGAACTGACAAGTTTTCATTTTAGTTACCAGACCACGGGGGATGAGCAGCGCGCTGGCGTGGACGTGTCATTTAAAGTAACGCCCCATTCCCTCCCGTCGACCAATGTTCATGTCCTCATTGGGCGAAACGGTGTAGGCAAGACAACCGTATTAAATGACATGGTCGAAACCATTCTCAGTGAGACCACGGGCAGGCCGCATTGCGGCACATTTTTGATCAATGATTCGCTGGGCAGTGAACCCATGCCGGCGGATTATTTCAGCAGTGTTGTTTCTGTGTCGTTTAGTGCGTTTGATCCGTTCCTGTTTCCTGCCGATCAACCCGACAGAAGTAAAGGCGTCGCTTATTTTTATGTGGGCATGCAATCCCCGGGGGAAGGGCCTGGCAAGCGCCCCCCGAAAACGACTGAGGCACTGACGGAAGATTTCATGACAAGCCTGGAGTCTTGCTTTAGTCAGGAGAGCAAGCGGCAGCGGTGGGTGGCTGCAATCAAGCGCCTCGAGTCGGACAGCAATTTCGAAGACATGGACCTGGCGCAATTAAATGAGCTGCCCACGGATGAGGCTATGGTCAAAGCGCATCGGCTTTTTAGCCGGATGAGCTCAGGACACTCCATCGTGTTGCTGACATTGACAAAGCTGGTAGAGGCGGTGGAGGAAAAAACGCTTGTGCTGATGGATGAGCCTGAAAGTCATTTGCACCCCCCTTTACTGTCCGCGTTCACCAGAGCCATTTCTGACCTGCTGCAAGACCGCAACGGTGTTGCAATTATCGCAACTCACTCCCCCGTGGTTGTTCAAGAGGCACCGGCTTCGTGTGTGTGGAAGCTCACGCGACTGCGAGCGGAAGGCAGAGCAGATCGCCCTGAGAGAGAAACGTTTGGTGAAAATGCGGGCGTTCTTACCCGCGAAATATTTGGCCTGGAAGTCAATAAGTCTGGCTACCATGAAGTTTTACAAGAGGCCGTCAATCGCGGAGGGACATTTGAAAGTATTTTAGCCGACTATAAAGAACAGCTGGGGTTTGAAGCACAGGCCATCTTGCGAAAAATGGTCGCCAGCAGGAGGGAGTCTTGAAAAAACTCACGGCCCCCGCCTTGGACGCAACCGACGTGTTCGATACCTGTATCAGCGGTCTTGATGACCCTGATCTGGTGGAGAGGTTTAAGGCGGCACGCGATTCGATCATCCTGCTTTTTCTCGGCTATACAGAAAAAGCCAGTGCGGGCGAGCTGTACAGTCTGCCGTCGAGTGCGCACGCCAAGCCGGGTCAAGAGGTGGTGGCGACACTGACCAAAAAAGAGTTTATGTCACTGTATTCGAATCAACTGCTGAGTAAAGGGAAGGCGGCGCGCACGTACTACGATAAATTAATCATCTCGGCTCCACTGGCCAAATGTCCATTATGTGGATTCGGCCAGGCCACGACGCTTGACCATTTTTTATCCAAAGCCAGGTACCCGGCTTACTCCATATTGCCTATTAATCTGGTGCCGGCCTGTACGGACTGTAACAAGGTCAAAAGTGCCTCTGCGGTCACGGAAGCCAATCAGCAGTCTCATCTTTATTTTGAATGCGTGAAGTTCGAACAGGAGCCTTGGGTTTTTGCAGAGCTGGTGAAGACGACGCCTCCCACTGTTCGATATTTTGCAGCGCCGCCTGAAGCATGGCCTGCCCCGTTGAAGTTGCGCGCGGAAAATCATTTCAAGCATCTGGACCTCGCACGCCGATTTGGAATAGAGGCCGCGGCAGAGCTGTCAGGCATGATTGAAGTGCTTGACGACTTGGGAACGTGTGAAGACAGAAGGGATCACCTTAAAAGGTTTGCGTCTACCGAAAGAAAGAACAGAACCAACCATTGGAAAGCCCCGATGTATGAGGCCCTTTCAGCAAGTGAATGGTTTCAGTCAGGCGGCTACAAACACTATTTCTAACCTGCAGGCTTCGTCTGGCCCGGATGTCTCAGGGATTCTGTGCTTGCTCAGGCTTTCAAACATGTCCAGTTGCCGATCGTTCAGAGGGCAGTTGATGGATTCGCCTGTTTTGCCTTGCCTGACCCTCTCTCGCCCACCTTTTTTGTCAAACTCCTGAGCGTAAACCGGCAACGGTTTCCGATTCGGAAAGGGTGGCTGTGAAAAATCGCTAGGAAAAACTTGTACAAGAATTTACATTGGTACAACTTTATTGGCGCGGACGCCACCATGACCCAAGCCCACGCACTTCACCTCGTCCTCGGCGACCAACTCTCTTTCGACCTGGCCTCCCTGCAAAACCTGAACCCCGAGCGCGACACGGTCCTGCTGGTCGAGGTGATGGAGGAGGCGAGTCATGTGCCGCATCACCCGCAGAAAATCGCCCTGATCTTCAGCGCCATGCGCCATTTTGCAGAGGCGCTGCGGGGGCGTGGGGTTCGGGTGCAGTACGTCACACTGGATGATCCGCAGAACTCGGGTTCGGTGCCGGGCGAGTTGCTGCGCTGGCAGGCCCTGCTAGGCGCGCAGGAGCTGCATGTCACCGAATGCGGCGACTGGCGTCTGGAGCAATCGATCAGGGATTGCGGATTGCCGATTCATTGGTATTCCGACACGCGTTTTCTCTGTTCCCGTGAAGAGTTCTCATCGTGGGCGCAGGGCAAGAAGCAACTGCGCATGGAGTTTTTTTACCGGGAGATGCGGCGCAAGAGCAGGCTGCTATTGAATGGCGACGGCACGCCGGTTGGCGGTGCCTGGAACTTCGATGCTGAAAACCGCAAGGCGCTGCCCAAAGGGGTGTCGGCGCCGTATCCGATGCGATTTTCGGCAGACGCCATCACCCGCGACGTGCTGGCGCTGGTGGCTGAGCGCTTCGCCAGTCATTACGGCTCGCTGGACGCGTTCGACTACCCCGTCACGCATGCCGATGCTCAAGCGCTGTGGGACTATTTTCTGGATTTCGGGCTGGCAGGCTTTGGCGACTATCAGGACGCCATGGCCACTGATGAACCGTTTTTGTTTCATGCGCGAATCAGCGCGGCATTGAATATCGGTCTGCTGGACCTGCGGCAGCTTTGCAGCGATGTGGAATCTGCGTATTGGTCGGGCAGGGTGGCATTGAATGCGGCGGAGGGCTTTATCCGTCAGTTGATCGGCTGGCGGGAATATGTGCGCGGCGTCTATTGGCTGAAAATGCCTGACTACGCCAGCGGTAACCTGTTCGGCAACACCAGGCCGCTCCCGGCGTTTTACTGGACCGGCGAAACAAAGATGAACTGCATGAGTCAGGCGATTGGCCAGAGCCTGAAACATGCCTATGCCCACCATATTCAGCGCCTGATGGTGACCGGTAATTTCGCGTTGCTCGCCGGTATCGTGCCGGAGCAGATCTGCGAGTGGTATCTGGCAATCTACATGGACGCGTTTGATTGGGTCGAGCTGCCCAATACGCTGGGCATGGTGATGCACGCCGACGGTGGTTACCTGGGTTCCAAGCCTTATTGCGCAAGCGGTCAATACATCAAGCGCATGTCCGATTACTGCCGGGGTTGCGCCTATAAAGTGACTGAAAGCACCACGGACGACGCTTGTCCGTTCAACGCGCTCTACTGGCATTTTCTGATGCGTCACGGCGACCTTTTGCGCCGTAACCAGCGCATGGGGATCATCTATAAAAACCTGGATCGCATGGCTGAGCCCAAACAGCGGGCGCTGTGGGAGCGGGGCGAACACATTCTGGCCAGGCTGGATGCCGGAGAAGCACTTTGAAAAAGAGTGAACTGCCGGTCAAAACCTGCGTGGTCTGCGGGCTGCCGTTCACCTGGCGCAAGAAGTGGGCGCGTTGCTGGGACGAGGTGCGCTATTGCTCGGAGCGCTGTCGTCGGAACAAGCCAGCAGCCGGCCTGTAACGCTTTCAAAATATTTCGAAATGAATAGCGCTGAACTATCACTTGGACAAGATGATCCCTCTCTATGCGCAGTCAGCGCGACCCCGACAGGCCAGCGCATTCGCACTGAGCATTGATCCAGGGTCGCCGAACGATAAGGAGCCGTCATGACCGTTACCACCCATACCGTCCATCGCTGCACGCCAGGCCCGCTACACGCGACCTTGCTGGCCGGCACCGTTCCTCTGTTTCTCGGCGGACTGTTCAGTGATATCGCGTATTACCAGACCTTTCAGATTCAATGGAGCAACTTCGCCGCTTGGCTGATCGCCGGAGGCTTGCTGTTCTGCGGGCTGGCGCTGCTGTTTGCGTTGGCCAATCTGATTCGTGCCGATCACAAGGCCGGGCGTCCTGTGATGTACTTCCTGCTGTTGCTGGTGACGTGGGTGTTGGGGCTGGTCAACGCGTTCGAACACGCAAAAGACGCCTGGGCGGTCATGCCGTCCGGCCTGATCCTGTCGGTCATTGTCACCTTTCTGGCCTGCGTTGCGACGTGGATAGGGCTGACCAGCCTGCGTTCCGGAGGTGCAGAATGAGAAATATCCATGCATTGACTGCATTGAGCATGGCACTGCTGCTGAGCGCCTGCGGTGGCGAAGCGGACAGCACCCAGGCACGTGGGCCGGACCCGAAACTGCCAGAGCCGCAACGTGGCCTGTTGCCGAGCATGAAAATTGCCGAGCCTGTCGCCTGGGGTGATCAGAAGCCGGCCGTTCCCGAGGGGTTCAGCATCACCGCGATTGCTACCGATCTGAGTATTCCGCGGCAGTCCGTCGTGCTGCCCAATGGCGACATCATCATCGCTGAAGGGCGGGGCGGCAGCGCGGCCAAGCTCAAGCCCAAGGATGTCATCGCCAGCGTCATCAAGGCCCAGGGCAACACCAAGGTCAAAGGCGGTAATCGTCTGACACTGCTGCGCGATGCGGACGGTGACGGCCAGTACGAACTGAAAACCGTGTTTGCCGAGAACCTCAATGCGCCTTACGGCCTGGCTTTTGCGAATGGCAAACTCTATGTCGCCAATCAGGATGCGCTGGTCAGCTTCGATTATCAGGACGGTCAGACCAAGGCCAGCGGCGAGCCGGCCAAGGTGACGGACTTGCCGTCAGCGATTAACCATCACTGGACCAAAGCGCTGACGGTCAGCCCTGATGGCCGATTCCTGTACGTGGGTATCGGCTCGAACAGCAACGTGACCGAGCGCGGAATGGAGGTCGAGATCGACCGCGCGATGGTCTGGCAGATCGATGCTGCAACGGGCGCTCACAAGCCTTATGCGACCGGCCTGCGAAACCCGACAGCACTGGCGATTCAGCCGGGCACCGGGCAGTTGTGGACGGTGGTCAACGAGCGTGACGAGCTGGGACCTGATCTGGTGCCGGACTACCTGACATCGGTGAAGGAGGGCGCCTTCTACGGCTGGCCTTATAGCTATTGGGGCCAGAACGTGGACACGCGTGCCCAGCCACAGAATCCGGCCAAGGTCGCCGCAGCGATCAAGCCTGATTACAGCCTGGGTTCTCACGTTGCCGCACTGGGCGTGTCCTTCTCCATTCCGGCGATGGGTGACAAGTTTGCAGACGGCGTATTCGTCGGTGAGCACGGTAGCTGGAACCGGGATAATCCGGTCGGCTATAAAGTCATCTTCGTGCCATTTGCCAATGGCCGCCCTGCGGGTGAGCCAGTGGATTTCGCGACGGGTTTTCGCGGTGATGATGGCAAGACCCGCGGTCGGCCAGTGGGCGTAACGGTCGATCCGCGCGGTGCGCTGATCATCGCCGATGACCTGGCCAACACGGTCTGGAGAGTGACCCGCAACAAATAAGACAAGTAAGCTGACGACCACGGGGCGAATTTTTCGCCCCGTTCTTTTAGTCATTGACGCTCGTGTCAATGTCGCGTGGGCATGCCCGCGCACTTGTTGCGACGCAGCGTGTCGTGACATGCCTTCAAGGTAGATTCAACACCGGCTTACACGTTAGGGTTGTCGGTATCCACGCGCTGGTCAGACAGACCAGTGATCGAACACCTGAATTCTGGAAATGTTGTGAGTCGCTTCGAAACCGCTGAAAACATCAAAACACCCCCCGCTTCATGGTGGGCTGTCGGCAGTGTGGCCCTTGGCTCATTCGCCACGGTCACCACCGAATTTCTTCCTGTAGGGCTATTGCCCGACATCGCTCATGACCTGGGCACCAGCGTCAGTCAGGCCGGTCTGATGATGGCCGTTCCCGGCGTCCTTGCGGCGATTTCTGCACCCTCCTGTATTGCCCTGTTCAGCCATGTCGACCGCAAGCGACTATTGCTCGTGCTGTTGTCGATATTGCTGGCGTCCAACCTGATCGTGGCCTTGTCGGGTCATTTCTGGCTGACACTCGCGGGCAGGGTGTTGCTTGGTTTCGCACTGGGAGGGTTCTGGACCATCGCCGGATCGCTCGGGCCTCGGTTAAGGCCCGGCAAGGAAGGCGTGAAAGCGACGGCGTATATCCTTGCCGGTGTCTCGATTGGCACGGTCGCCGGCATCCCGGCGGGCACGGTGATCGGCGAAGCTTTCGGTTGGCGAGCCGCATTCGAAACAGCGGCGGCGGTGACTGTCGCCGTGGCCCTGTTGATCGCGGTATTGCTTCCGGCGTTGCCGGGCGAGCGCTCCGCCGGTATCAGCCAGATGCTTTCGCTGGCCGGCGAGCGCACGATTCGCCGCATGTTTGCCGCCGCGCTGCTGATTTATGTCGGGCATTTCGCGGCCTACACCTACCTCGCGCCTTTCGTCCAGGCATCGGCGGGCATCGAAGGCCAGGCCCTGGGCGTATTGCTGTTCGCCTTCGGGCTCGCTGCCGTGGCGGGCAACCTGGCCGGTGGGGCGCTGGCAGCCAGAAATGCACCGACTTCGGTGCTGATCATGACCCTGCTGATGCTGGGATCGCTGACAGCATTGCTGTTGTTTGTCGGCAATCCGTGGCTATTGTGGCCGGTCATTCTGGTCTGGGGATTTGCGTTCGGCATGATCCCGATCACCACGCAGATATGGTGTTTCGACGCCTCGAACGGACGTGTCGAAGGCGTTCAGGCACTGTTGGTCTGTGTGGTGAACCTGTCGATTGGCGGCGGGGCGTTTATCGGTGGGCTGGTGTCCGGTGGCGCGGGCTTTACCGCTGCCATCGTGACCGGCGCGGCCTGTGCCGCGCTGTCGATGGTCACGGTGGCGTTGTCGCTGCGCAGGTCGAAGCGCGTCACCTGCGCAGGTTGAGCGGTTAACGTTCAGCCAGCCTTGAAAAACGCCACCTTTTGGGTCAGGCGATCCGCGAGCAGCGCCAGGTCTTCGCTGGCCGCTGCAACTTGCTGAGAGCCGCTGGCTGACTTGAGCGTCGAGTCATGGATACTGTTGATGTTCATGGCGACCTCTTCGGCAACAGCACTTTGCTGAACTGAAGCGCTGGCGATTTGCGCGTTCATGTGATTGATCGCGCCGACTTCCTGACTGATTCTGGACAGGGCGGTCTGCGCCTCACGTGTCTGGGCCACGGCCTTGTTGACCAGCTCGCAACTGTCGCGCATGTTTTGCGCGGCTGTTTCGGTGCCGCCTTGCAGCGTGCTGATCATCGCCTGAATTTCCTGGGTCGACTGCTGGGTGCGAATCGCCAGAGAACGCACTTCATCGGCGACGACCGCAAAGCCTCGACCGTGTTCGCCCGCCCGCGCGGCTTCGATGGCGGCGTTTAGGGCCAGGAGGTTGGTCTGCGAAGCAATCGAGTTGATCACTTCGATGACGGTTTCAATCTGCTCGCCATGCCGGGAAACCTGCTCCACGGTATTCGTCGTTCCGACCAGGGTTGTCGCCAGATGTTCGATGGCGGCGGTGGTGCCTTCGACCAGTCGATTGCCGGTTTCCACTTCAGTGTCTGCCAGGCGTGCCGCGTCTGCTGCCTGTGCCGCGTAGCCGGACACTTCATTGACTGTGGCCGCCATCTGGCTGATCGCCGTCGCCACCTGCTCGGCTTCACGGGTCTGCACCATGATTTGCGTGTTATTGGTGGAGGATGCCGCTGACAGCACCGTGGATGACTGGCTGACTTCCTGAGCCGCCATGCGCACTTGCGTGATGGTCTCGGAGAGGCGAGCCAGTGCCGTTTTAAGCACGCCCATCACGCTGTCAGGGTGTTCGGTCGAAATGCGTTGCTGCAGATCGCCCGCTGCCAGGCGCTGAATGGCCTGGGCAACGTCGGTCGGCTCCGCGCCAAGGGTTCTTTTGACAAAGCGGATGATGAACACCGACAGCATAATGCTCAGCAGAGCGGCGAAAGCCGTGGCCAGGAGCATCAAGCCACGAAACTGGCTGGCCGTTGCCTGCACCTCGTCCAGTTGCGACCTGATCGCGGCTTCTTCGTGGTCTATCAGCGCGTTGACCCGTTTCAGCCATTCGCTGTAATCACCGGACGCCTGACGCAGCAGCAGCGCCTGAGCGCCGGCAATGTCACCCGCACGACGCAAGGCGATCACGTCTCGCGTGGACGCCAGGGTTTTCTGTTCGATGTCCTTGATGCTGCGCAGCAACTGGTGCTCTTCGCCACTTACGGTGGGCCTGGAAAACAGCTGGTCCATCGGCACTGCCGAGTCGACATAGTCTTTTTCGAGCCGGGTCATTTCTGCCAGGTGTAATGCGAGGTCCTGATCGTTGTTGACCAGCACCGCATCGCGCAGGGCAATCGCCCGGTTGTGTACGCTGCCTCGGAAGTTGATCGCGTAACGCTGAACCTTTGCAGCATTCTCCCCGACGTCCTCCAGCGTGGCGTCGATAAACCCTACCCGCTGGATGCCGACAGCCGTGATCAAAATGAGCAGCGACACGACGGCGGCAAACCCGAGGCCGATACGCGTTGCCAGAGAAACCGGTTTTTTCATGAGAGAAACTCGTAAGGGAAGGTTCAGAGCATTGCCGGGATCCTTGGCGTCAAGCGAATAGCCGGACAGTATGCTTGAGTTGCCAAGGTGGCCAATAGATATTTACGAGCGAGTGGATAAACATCGGTCATTGCAGAACGCCGCTGTGATCACGATCAACAAATAAGGGTTTCTGCGCGCGCCACAGTGCAGACGGCCTCGCCAGTCGGCAGCGCCATGACGCTGCCGGTCGGGCGCCAGGCCGGGTTCAGGAAAACCCGGTCACCGCGTGAGGTACGTAAGGGGCCTCGAGGCGATTGATGTCATCGTTGCTGAGCTCCAGCTCAAGCGCTGCTATAGCATCATCCAGCTGAGTGGCCTTGGAGGCACCCACAATAGGGGCTGATACACCGCGTTTGGCCAGCACCCAGGCCAACGCGATTTGCGCCATCGGCACGCCTCGCTCTCCGGCAATCTGCTCCACAACATCAATGACCCGGCCGTCTTCCTGTTCCGTCGCCTCGTAGAACGACTGCCCGGAGATATCAGTCCTGGTGCGTTCGGTCTGCTGACCCTGCGGCCGCGTCAGCCTGCCACGTGCCATAGGGCTCCAGGGCATGAGCCCGACGCCTTGATCAAGGCACAGCGGGATCATCTCTCGCTCCTCTTCCCGATACACCAGGTTCAGGTAGTTCTGCATGGAAACGAACGTGCTCCACCCGTTTGCCACAGCCACTTGCTGAGCCTTGGCGAACTGCCAGGCATACATGGATGAAGCGCCGATGTACCTGGCTTTGCCTGCCTTCACGACGTCATGCAACGCTTCCATGGTTTCTTCAATCGGCGTTTCGTAGTCCCAGCGGTGAATCTGGTACAAATCGATGTAGTCGGTGCCGAGCCGCTGCAGACTGGCATCGATGTTGGTCATGATCGCTTTGCGAGACAGCCCCTTGTCGTTGGGCCTTGTCGAGCCTTCCCACATGTTTGCCGGAAAAAATACCTTCGTCGCAATGACGGTTTCCTCACGGCGCGTGAATTCCTTCAGCAGCTTTCCAACGATGATTTCAGACGTGCCTGCCGAATAGCTGTTGGCGGTGTCGAAAAAGTTGATGCCATGCTCCACTGCGCGTTTGATGATGGGCCGGCTGGCCTCTTCGTCCAGTGTCCAGGGGTGTGTGCCAGCATCAGGCTCACCAAAGGTCATGCACCCGAGGCACAGTCTGGAAATGTCCAGTCCTGTATGACCAAGCTTCACGTATTTCATGGCGTTCTCCGTCAATCATCAATGGGCCCGTTACCTGTCGAGTTCGAGCACTCAGCGGGGTATCAAGCGGGTCTTGCCGGTTCTGACCGCTCATAACCTCTTCAGTTGGGGGAAATGTGTTTTCTGATCGGCTATAAGTGATCATGCCTATTCTTGGAGCAAACATTATGGCCGCACTGGAACAGACGGGTTTTCTGGGTTTTGACGTCTTCGGCACAGTCGTGGATTGGCGAAACGGTGTCGCACGAGCCGCCGCGCCTTTTCTGGAACACCACGGCATAAAAATCGATCCCCTCGACTTTGCTGACCAATGGCGCGGGCTGTATCAGCCGTCCATGCAGCGCGTGCGTTCTGGCGAGCGTCCATTCGTGACCCTCGATGTTCTGAACCGGGAAAACCTTGAAACGGTTCTTTCCCGTCATCATGTGGATTTCAGCCGCATCCATGACGCTGAGCTGGCCGAGCTGAACAAGGCCTGGGAAAAACTGGACCCCTGGCCTGATTCCGTCGCCGGTCTCACACGGTTAAAGCGCAGGTTCTCGATAGGTACGATTTCAAACGGGCACATTGCGGGCATGCTGAATCTGGCGAAGTTTGGCGGTTTGCCTTGGGACGTCATCCTTGGCGCGGAAATCGCGGGCACCTACAAACCGCAGCCGCAGACGTACCTGAAGTCTGCCAAAGCGGCAGGTCTGGCGCCTGAAGCGGTGGCCATGGTTGCTGCGCACAATGCCGACCTGGCGGCGGCCCGTGCAAATGGCTTCAAGTCGATTTTCGTCAGACGCCCATTCGAGCATGGTGCGGACCAGACTTCCGATCTGACCGCCGAACAGGACTGGGACCTGATCGCCGATTCGCTGACCGACGTCGCCGATGCGCTCGGCTGCTGATGACATCACGAAAGAGCCGCAAACATCAGCCCGCCTGGAAGGTCACTCCCGCAGCGCTTTCCACATATGGACCTTGGACACAAACCCGGTATCCACGGCCACTGCAAACGGCTCGACACCAAACGCGACAAACCCCATGCGCTCGTAAAGTGCTTGCGCGCCGGCAATGCCCTCGCGTCGAACGATGCAGGGCATTTCTTATCGCGTACATCCAAGGCGAATCTCGACATCCGACGGGTCTGCTTCCCGTTTCAATCGAAGAAGTGATCCCGAACACCGCATGATTCGTTGTTTCACGCAGTCACGTCATAAGCGTCAGACCGAGGCGTTTCAATAAGCATGATTTGATCGGTGCTTGGAACGTTGTAATAAAGCCTGGCGTAGACCTGCACGCGGTCGCCGACCTCAAAAAATTTGATGGGGGCGGTCTCTATTTCGATGGGACGAGACGGGGTAAATGGGCGTTTATCGGAAAACTGTCCTAGGTTGTTTTGATTGATAAGTACGACTTCAAATTCATAAGGCAACCCGTTTCCGGATTGGGACATATCAAATGCTACGTTGACAGGTTTCCCTTTTACAATCTCGCCCGCCGGCACAGACGGCGCGGGATAGGCAGTTTTTTCGCCGAATACAATAATCATGATCGTTCCTTGATGGTGGAGGATTTAGTTCAGCACCTCCACGGTAAAAGATCCGATCACCTGTGTGAACTGTCACAAATGACAGGGCTGAGAAGCGTTTGTTATACAAACCGCTGCTACGTACCCGCTTGCCGCAGCGGTTGATGTCCCTCAACCGTCTTCAAACGGCTCGGCAGGCAAACCGCTTTGGCCTGTGCCGGTGACATGCGAAAGCCGCTGACGCTCAGGTGCGCTTTGAAGGATCAGAAAAGCCACTGGTTTTATTAGTCTGCATGCCTCCGATGATCAATAATGTCCGCCGTTGTTCGTGTATCAAGCTCATCACTCTTTCAGTGCATCAAGGACGATAAATGGCATTTCGGGTATTGGTCATCGGCGGCTACGGTAATTTCGGCAGTCTGATCTGCAACCATCTGGTGATGATGCCGGGTATCGAGCTGGTTATTTCAGGCCGTGACAGCCGCAAGCTGGCGATGAAGGTTGCCGAGCTGGAGGCCATGGGCGGCAAGGCCTGTCAAAGCTGGTGTGTGGATGTCATGGCTGAGGGCAAAGGCGGCGAACTTCGTACGTTGGGCATTGATCTGGTGGTTCACAGGGCGGGGCCTTTTCAGGGGCAATCCTACGCGGTGGCGCAGCATTGCATCGAGGCGGGGGTCAATTATTGCGACCTGTCGGACTGCCGGACCTTCGTCTCCGGCATCGCCACGCTTGACGCCGCTGCCCGCGATGCCGGTGTCAGCCTGCTGAGCGGCTGCAGTTCGGTGCCCACGCTGTCAGCAGCCATCATCGATCAGCACCGTCAGCGTTTTCTGCGCATTGATTCGATAGCGCACGGCATTTCATCGGCCGCGAAGATGCCGGGAGTCTCCACGGTGCTCGGCGTGCTGGCCTATGCAGGCAAGCCCATCCGGCAGCTCAAGGACGGTCAGGTGCATGAAGTGCCGGGCTGGATGGACCTGACCCTGCGCCGGATGCCGGGCATGGGCACTCGGTTGCTGGCCAATGTCGATGCCCCCGATATCGATGTTTTTGCCACGCGCTATGCGGCGCAGAACCTGAGTTTCAAGGCGGGCTCCGGGCTTCGGTCGGGGGTGATTGCGACCTGGCTGCTGGCGCTGGCAGTCCGTATCGGGCTGGTCCGCGATCCTGCGCCGTGGGCTGTTCGACTGCATCGGTGGGGAACACGTTTCGAACACCTGGGTGATCGAAAAAGCGCGATGTACATCGATGTCGATGGCGCAGGACCGGACGGTCAACCGCTGCGAATGCGCGCGCAACTGACAGCACTGAATGACAAGGGGCCTGAAATCCCCAGCTGTGCGGCGGTGGCCCTGAGTGCAAAAATGGCAGCAGGCTATCGTCCGCAACCGGGGGCGCGCGCCTGCGTGGGGGAGGTCACCGTGGACGAGTACCTCGCGGCCATCGACGAGCCTTCGAATATTCGTCTGGATGTGCATTTCGAGACAGGGAAGGGCTGACGATGCTTTACCTGTACCTGAAGTACCTGCATGTCATCGCCGCCATTTTTCTCTTCGGGTTCGGCATGGGGTCCTACCTTTATCTGATTGCCGCCAGCCGCAGCGGCAATCCGTTTGTGATCGCCCATGTCGCCAGAATGGTGGTGCGCTTTGACACATGGATCACCACCCCAGCCGGTTGTGTGCAGATCATTACCGGCTACGCAATGGTCAGCCTGGCGGGCATGTCGCTGCTGACTGACTGGATCATCGGGTCGTTGATCATCTTTGTCTGCGTCGGCGCGTTATGGTTGCCTGTGCTGGTTTTGCAAAAGCGTCTTGAGCGACTGGCCTCGCATGCCGCAACCACGGGCGCGCTGCTCAATGATCAGTTTCGGGCGATGTATCGGCTCTGGTTCTGGCTCGGCATCGCTGGATTTGCAGGCATGTTCATGATCGTGCTGTTGATGGTCAGCAAGATGACAGTCATGCAGTTCTTGCAGATGTAATGCCGCTCGACCCTGCATCAGCCGTTTGACCGGTCATCTGAAACATATGTGTCAGAGCCACTTAAATAAATCTTCATCATGGCGTCATGCTCCCTGAATCCGGGGTGTGCCCGGCGTTTCCTTTTAGTTCCCGGTTCAAACGGGCTAATACCGCTATCAAGTAAACCCTGACCACGCCGATTTACGGGCATTCCGAAAATCAAGGGCACACACGTAATGAGCGCAAAATGGTTGGATAACTTGAAAGTCAGCAAGAAGCTTGGGCTGGGCTTTGCCGCCATTTTGCTGGGCGTGCTGACTGTCACCGCAATTGGTTACTCCAGTACCAATCTGCTGATCGAGCGCATGGGCAAAAGCGGCAAGGTCGCCGAGATCAAGGCTGATGTTCTGAGTGCCCGAATTGCTGCACAAGCCTACGCCACAGGCCCAAGCCCGGCGGGCGTGCAGGCTTACGCCAGTGCGCTGGATACGTTGAACCACAGTGTCGATCAGGGGTTGGGCCTGTTTGTCGTGTCGAGCAACCTCGAAAAATTGCGTGGCATCAAGGAACAGGTAGGGGGGCTCAAGCAGACCTTCGAACAACTGGTCGGCATCAACCAGAAAGTCGATGACGCGCTGAAACCGATTATCAAGGTGTCTGATGATGTCAGTGGCACTTTCGAGAACCTGCTGAACAAGACCATTGACGATACCTTGCGTGCGCCGGACGAGACCGGGATCAAACAGGTCAAGATCGCTGGCGACCTGCGTAACGGGATGACCAACTTTCGTCTGGTGTTTCGCCGTTATCTGAGTATTCCTTCTGCCGACAATCGTCAGGCCACCTATAACGCGGCTGACGCGTTGATCGCGCAGGTGAGTGCCGCGCGTAGCGAGTTGCCCGTTCAGGCCAATGCGGCGGTCGATGCTGCGCTGGTTGCGTTGAAGCAATACAAGGTGCTGATGACGTCGATCTCGGAAATGCTTCAGCAGACCGATCAGATACGCGGCAACCTGCAACAGCAATCCGTGGCCACCGCGGCCCGTGCCGACGATCTGGCAGCGCAGCAGATCATCAGTGCCAGGAAAGAACAGAACACCGCCGTCATGCAGTTGTTGAGCGTGGCAGTGGTGGTCCTGCTGATCGGCATTTTTGCTGCCTTTCTGATTACCCGCCAGATCACTGCGCCGTTGAACGAGACGGTCATTGCGGCACGCCGTATCGCCGACGGTGACCTGACTCACGACATCAGTACGACCCGCCAGGACGAATTGGGCCTGTTGCAGAACACCATGCAGCACATGACCGTTTCCCTGCGCAGCCTGATCGGCGGCATCGGCAACGGCGTCACGCAGATTGCTACCGCGGCCGAAGAGCTGTCTGCCGTCAGCGAGCAGACCAGCGCCGGTGTCACGCTGCAAAAAAATGAAGTGGACCAGGTCGCGACAGCCATGAACCAGATGGCGTCCACCGTTCAGGAAGTGGCGCGCAACACCGAAGACGCTTCGCGGGCTGCCAAACAGGCCAGCGAGCGCGCGGCCCACGGCAGCAGCGTGGTGCAGCACGCCACCCGCGAAATCGGCCAACTGGCCGGCGAAGTGAAACAACTGGGTGAGGCCATGCAGCGCCTGACCGAAGACAGCAGCAAGATCGGCAGCGTCATCGACGTGATCAAGGCGGTCGCTGAACAGACCAACCTGCTCGCGCTCAACGCCGCCATCGAGGCCGCACGTGCTGGTGAACAGGGCCGTGGTTTTGCCGTAGTGGCCGACGAAGTCCGTTCGCTGGCCCAGCGCACCCAGAACTCCACCACTGAAATCGAAGCGCTGATCCAGACCCTGCAACAGGGCACAGGTGCCGCTTCCGGCCTGATGGACGCCAGCCTGCAACGCACCGAAGGCACTGTCGTGCTGGCGCGCCAGGCTGAGCAGGCGCTGGTGGAGATCAACCAGTCAATCGGCACGATCGAACAGATGAGCCAACAGATTTCTGCTGCCGCCGAGCAACAAAGCTCGGTGACTGACGAGATCAACCGCAGCGTATTGAGCGTTCGCGACATCGCTGATCAGTCTGCCTCCGCGACCGAACAGAGCGCCGCCTCGACGGTCGAGCTGGCTCGTCTGGGCAGCGATTTGCAGAGCATGGTTGCGCGTTTCAAGATTTGAATCGTTGATAAAGGCGCTTCGTGAGACGGTCACGAGGCGCCTTGCCGAGCCTCCGCCCGCACAACCATCCACACCCCGACGCCCGACACTGCCATCCCGAACGCGATCTGCCAGGACAGCGGCTCGTCAAACATCGCCCAGGCCCAGAGCATCGTCACCGGCGGGCTCAGGTACAAGACGCTGGCAACCCGGGTGGCCGTCGCACGACGCAGGCAGACCCAATAAAGCCCGTAACCGCCCAGAGTCGCCAACCCCACTGTCCAGATCACGCTCAGCGCAAATCCTGTGCTGGGGATCGGGGCCAGGCTGCCTTGTGTGCCCTGAATGATGGCGAACGCGACGCTCGAGACGCAACATTGCAGCCACAGGTTGGGGAGCAGCTTCATGGGTTCCAGCATGGTGGAGTGCTTCTGCCACAGCGTGGCGATGGCCAGTGAAAACATCCCCAGCAGTGGCAGGCCATACGCCCACAACGGCGCATCGCCCCACGCCAGTGCGCTGTAGGTCACCAGCACCACGCCAATCAGGCCGACCACCAGCCCCGCCCAGATTTGCCAGATCAGCCGTTGGCCGAGTACGACAGCTGCCAACAAAGCCATGCCCATCGGCAGCAGATCGGCGAAAAGCGCAGCGAGCCCGGCCGGCACGCCCAGCGCAATACCCTGCGTGACGCCCGCCACATAGCCCGTCATCGCCAGCAGGCCGATGCCGGCGTTCTTCAACAGCAGCACGGGTGGGACCGACCTCAAGGGCTTGGTCACAAACGGCAGCAGAATCAGCGTGACCACCACACAACGCCAGAACACCACCAGCAGCGGCGGCGCGTAATCAAGAGAAAAGCGCGCGCCTATAAAACCGGAACTCCAGGTCAGCACGAGTGCTGCCTCAAGCAGCAGCAAAGGAATGGCCTGATGCCAAGCAGGCCGCGAAACGCTCGGGGAGATCGACAGGTATTGATTCATCGACACAGGCTACGAGAAGGGCGTAGTCTAATAAATCAAAATTAAGTGCATCAGTCGTTCGGGAAAAATGAATCATGACGGCCATTCTCGATATCGAGCTGGTCCGCACCTTTCATGCCGTGGTGCGGACAGGCAAGTTTTCTGCGGCAGCCGAGCAATTGCACAAAAGCCCGGCAGCGGTGAGTGTGCATATCCAGCGGCTTGAGGCAGTGGCAGGCGGGCGTTTGCTTGACCGGGACAATCAGGCAGTGTCCCTGACGGCGCTGGGCAAGCGTGTGCTCGTGTCGACGACAGAATTGTTGTCCACCCATGACCGGGTGCTGGCGGACCTGCACGGCACTCACCTGGCGGGGCGCATCACGCTGGGCGTACCTGACGAGTACGCCGTTCACGTCATCCGCGACATCCTGCCTGTGTTCGCGGCGGCCTGGCCCAATGTGGTGCTGGAGTTGAAAACCGCGCCCAGTTACACCTTGCGTGAGCAGGTGCAGCGCGGAAAATTGCAGGCAGCGGTCATCGCACAGCCCAAGGGGCAGTTGAATACGGACACTGTGTTTCTGGTCTCGACCAAACCCGTTTGGGTCGGGCCGGCCACGATGACACGGGCCTCCACAGAGCCGTTGCCGCTTGCTGTGCATGCGGCGCAGTGCCCCTATCGTGAGGCGATGATGGCGTCCCTCAAAAACGATGGCCGCAAAACCCGTGTGGTACTGGAAAGCCCGTCCAGTCAGGCGATCAAGGCCTGTGTGGAAGCAGGCCTGGCGATCAGCCTTATTGATCGGAGCGGTGTGACCGACGCCATGCAGATCCTCAACGACCTCCCTGAGATCGCCGAGCACGAAATCGTGTTCCTGCGAGCGCCCGCGTCACAGCCTGACGAGGCGGTGAGTCTGCTGGCGCAGGCGATGCAGAAGTATTTTCGGGTTTAGAGCGCGTTTAATTACCGCTCAGCCATCCTTGAACAGGAAGCTGTACGCATTCAGCGCCGGTACGCCGCCGAGGTGGGCATAGAGCACTTTCGAGCCTTCGGGAAATTCGCCGTTGCGAACCATGTCGATCATCCCGTGCATGGATTTGCCTTCGTAGACCGGATCGGTCAGCACGCCTTCGAGGCGGGCGCAGAGGCGGATTGCCTCCAGCGTACCGTCGTTGGGCAGGCCGTATTCGGGGTAGGCGTAGCGGGTGTCGAGCACCACGTCTTCGGCCGTGATCTCACGGCCCAGGTCGACCAGTTTTGCGGTGTTTCGGGCAATGCGCAGCACTTGCTCGCGGGTTTTGTCCGGCTTGGCTGACGCATCGATACCGATCACCCGTTGCGCACGGCCATCGGCAGCGAAGCCCACCAGCATACCGGCGTGGGTACTGCCGGTGACCGAGCAGACCACGATGTAGTCGAATTTGAAGCCCAGCTCTTCTTCCTGCTGACGCACCTCATCGGCAAAGCGCACAAAACCCAGACCGCCGTAGGGGTGTTCAGAGCAACCGGCTGGAATCGGGAACGGCTTACCGCCGCTTTCAACCACATCGGCCATCGCCTTTTCCCAGCTCGGGCGGATACCGATATCGAAGCCCGCCGAGTCCAGGCGCACATCGGCCCCCATGATGCGCGACATTTCGATATTGCCGACCCGGTCATACAGCGCATCGGAATAGTTGACCCAGTTTTCCTGCACCAGCACGCACTTCATGCCCAGGTGCGCCGCGACGGCTGCCACCTGACGGGTCTGATTGGACTGAATGCCGCCAATCGACACCAGCGTGTCGTAACCGCCCTCAATGGCCTCAGGAACCAGATACTCCAGTTTGCGGGTTTTGTTGCCGCCGAACGCCAGGCCGCTGTTGCAGTCCTCGCGTTTGGCATACAGCTCGACTTTACCGCCCAGATGCTCGCTCAAGCGTTTCAAAGGGGTAATGGGCGAAGGGCCAAAGGTCAGAGGGTAGCGCTTGAACTTGCTGAGGTTCATATCGGGTCTCCGTTGAAAGGTTGATCCAGGCAATGGATGGTTTGACGCTTGGACGGGTGCCTGAGATGCCTCCTATCATAGGAAATAGCGCGATAATCGTGGTTGCAAAGAATTGTCTATTGACGAAATCAGCGTTAGTGTCCGGGTATCAAGACAGACTTTTATGTTGTGAAATCGATAATGAAAGCAATAAATGAACGCAGTAAAAAGCCAGGTGCCGATGCAGCGCCGCCACTGGACAGGATCGACCGCGCCATCCTGAAGACGTTGCAGCGCGACGCTTCGATTTCCAATGTGGCACTGGCCGAGAAGGTCAAGCTGAGCCCGCCTGCCTGCCTGAGGCGTGTCGAGCGGCTGAAAGAGGCGGGTGTCATCAAAGGTGTTGTGGCGCTGCTTAATGGCGATGTACTGGACGCCGGCATGGTGGTGTTGATCGGCGTGGTCCTGGACCGCTCGACGCCAGACTCGTTTGCGCAATTCGAAGCGGCGGCGCAGAACGTGTCCGGCTGCATGGAGTTTCATGTGGTCACCGGCGAGTTTGACTACTTCATGCTGCTGCGCACCAAAGACAGTCAGAGTTTCAACCGTCTGCATGCCGAACAGTTGCTGTATTTGCCCGGTGTCAGGCAGATCCGTTCGTTCATGGGCTTGCGTCAGGTGTTGTCGACCACTCACTTGCCGATCTGATCGTTGCTCAACGTGCCTGTATTGCCGTGTGCGTCGTCAAACGTTCGCGCCTGACGAAGGTCAGAGGTGTGGGCTGCAACAGGATTGACCCCGGCGTGTGGTGCTATAAGCGCTGTTTCTTTTTTTCTTGCTCAAGGATTTTCATTTTGGCTGCTGGAAGCTTGCTTACTCTGCTTGACGATATTGCCACGCTGCTGGATGACGTGGCGCTGGCCACCAAGAAAACCGCAGGTGTTCTGGGCGATGATCTGGCGCTCAATGCCCAGCAAGTCACAGGCGTGACGGCAGATCGCGAACTGCCGGTGGTCTGGGCCGTTGCCAAGGGGTCATTGCTCAACAAGGCGATTCTCGTTCCTGCCGCATTGCTGATCAGCGCGTTCGCGCCGTGGGCGATTCTGCCGCTGCTGATGATTGGCGGTGCATTTCTGTGTTTTGAAGGTTTCGAAAAAATCGCCCATAAGTGGCTGCATCCCGAAACCGGTGAGGAACACGATCAACGCAAACAGGCGGCTACGGACGCTTCAGTGGACATGGTCGCGTTCGAGAAAGACCGCATCAAGGGCGCGATCCGCACCGACTTCATTCTCTCGGCGGAAATCATCGTTCTGGCATTGGGCGTCGTTTCGGCCCGGCCGTTCATGGACCAGGTCGGCGTACTGGTCATCGTGGCCGTGTTGATCACCGTCGGGGTCTACGGGCTGGTGGCCGGTATCGTCAAACTGGATGACCTGGGCCTTTACCTGAAAAAGACCGCAAGCTCGTTTGCGCAAAAGCTCGGCGGCGCGTTGCTGTGGCTGGCACCGGTGTTGATGAAGGTGCTATCGATCGTGGGCACTGCGGCCATGTTCATGGTCGGCGGCGGCATTCTGGTTCACGGCCTGCCGTTCGCTCATCACTGGGTCGAAGGCGTGACTGAAGCGGCGCAGGGTGCTTTGGGCGGTCTGTCGATGGTCGTCCCGACCCTGATCGACGCCATCGCGGGCATCGTTGCCGGCGCGGTGCTGGTGCTGATCGTGACGCTGGTGGGCAAAGTCTGGAACGCGGCGAGGGAGTGATTGCGGCGGGGCGTTTAGAAATGATTCCCGCGCGGAGCGCGGGAACGAGCGTCATCACCGCCAAACATCATGACGCGTTTAGAAGAACACTTTCACCAGCAAGCTCGCGGTGTTCTGGTCGGTGTCGAACGATCGCGTGTCCTTGATGCCGTACTTGTTGGTCCAGTAGTCGTATTCGATACCGACATACAGCTGCCGCTCGGGGTAATTCAGCGCCTTGCCCAGGTCGTATTTGATCTGCGGGTTGAAGTGCAGGTTGGAGTGGTAAGTGCCACGCGAGGTCTTGTCGTTGTCCACGACCCAATCCATGAAGCCGTCGATCAAAACATCCGATTTGCCGACAGGAACGGTGTAGGACCAGACCGGTGTGATCTGCCATACGCCATCACCCGGACGATTGCCTTCGGTCTGACGCTGGTAGAAGTTCAACTGAAAGTAATCGAAGCCCGGGATCTTCAAGTCGAACGCCGGACCGATCAGGTACGACTCGTTATCGCCTTCACCAAACTCGTAAGTTGCCGCGATCAACACATCGCTGATCGGGCCGAACTCGAACTTCTGGCCAAAGACCTTGCCCAGCGACAAGCGCGGCGAGAACTCGCCGTAGTAGGTGTTATCGCCAGCGTTTGCGTCTTTCTTGCCGTTGTAGAAGATCTTGTCGACGAAGAAAAAGTTGTCACCGTATTTCCAGCTGTCCGCATGCTCAAAGGTGAACGTTTGCTGATTTTCCGGGTTGACCGCAAAGTCTCGTCCATTGAGGTAGGTCAGGCTATTACTCTGCCACTGGAAGATATCCCCTGCCATGGCGGGTGCGGTGGACAGCAGACTGCTGGCCAGTAACACACTGGAAAACGTACGGTTCATGTGGTGAGCCCCTTGAATAGATCGTGATGTTCAGACTGGCGTTCTATGAGTGACGCCTTGTCTGGGGTTGCAATAATTTGTCTGTCTGGTCAGCTTTGAGTTGTTAGCAAGAGCTGCGCCAATCCGTGAAAAAAGTTTAAGTAATAGTGAAACCGGCACCGATGTGTCGGTTTGGCGCCATTTTTCGAGTCAATAAGGTGCTGAACGGGCAGCGAGCCGGTCGGCTGTCCAGCCAGATTCAGTGATCAGGAAAATGGCAGTGCGGGTTGCCAGCGGCGGCGGAGGATACTGAGTCGCATCGCCGCGCTCAAGTGCTCCAGAGCAGGGCGTCTGGAGCGAAAACAGGGCAGGTGCCCGGTCGTGTCAGTTGATGCGTGCGCCCTGATCGACCCAGGCGCCCACCAGCTCGCGTTCCTGCTGAGTCATCTGGGTGATGTTGCCCAGCGGCATGATCGGTGCGGTAACCGCCTGCGCCTTGATGCGCGGTGCCTGTTGCCGGATCTGTTCGGGCGTATCGAACATCACGCCGGCCGGGGCGACGCTGAACAGCTGGCTGGTGGGTGTGGCCGAATGGCAGACCGTGCAGCGCTGCTGAATGACGTCATACACAGTGTTGAAGTTCGTCCCGGCGACGTTGGCAGGTTCTGCCTGAGCCGGCGAAGTGACCGGTGCCGGCGGCTGCTCATCGGCCCGGTGGCCCCCGACCGCCGTGCCCGGCAGCGGCTGATAGACGACTTTCGCAGGCGGTTGCGCGGGGCCGGTGACATAAGCCAGGCACAGCATGCCCAAGGCCGCGACTGGCAGTGTCCAGGCGAATCGATGGCTGTCATGTCGTGTATTGAAATAATGACGCACCAACACCGCCAGCAGCGCGATGCCGGCCAGGATCAGCCAGTTGTAGGGGCTGCCGTAGGTGCTCGGAAAGTGGTTGCTGATCATGATGAACAGCACGGGCAGGGTGAAGTAATTGTTGTGCCTGGAGCGCAGCAGGCCTTTGGCGGGCAGGCTCGGGTCCGGCGTACGGTTCTCCGCAATCGCCGCCACCAAGGCGCGTTGTGCCGGCATGATGATGCGGAACACATTGCCGACCATGATGGTGCCCATGATCGCGCCCACGTGCAGGTACGCACCACGACCGCTGAATATTTTGCTGAACCCGTAGGCCGCAGCGACCAGCAGCAGGAACAGGACAACGCCCAGCAGCGCAGGGCGTTTGCCCAGTGGCGAGTCACATAAAAAACTGTAGATGAACCAGCCGACGAACAATGAGCCGAGGCCGATATGCACGCCCTCGGCACCGCTCAGGCTGCTGCCCGGTGCCAACAGGTACAGCGTCGGGTTGGCGTAGAACACCACGCACAGCAAGGCGACCCCGGACAGCCAGGTCGAATAGGCTTCCCATTTGAACCAGTGCAGGTTTTCCGGCATGGTCGGTGGCGCGAGCTTGTATTTTTCCAGATGGTAAATGCCGCCACCGTGGATCGCCCAGAGATCGCCCGACAGCCCGTCG
The DNA here is from genome assembly GCF_002093745.1 of Pseudomonas graminis. Taxonomy (GTDB): domain Bacteria; phylum Pseudomonadota; class Gammaproteobacteria; order Pseudomonadales; family Pseudomonadaceae; genus Aquipseudomonas. The sequence goes on along the minus strand of NZ_MTSB01000004.1, from coordinate 246,053 downwards.
CGCGGATTGCTGCGGTTCAGGTTGTTTTCCAGCCAGACGAAGTAGAACGAAGCGCCGATCCAGGCGACGCCCACAATCATGTGAATCCAGCGCACGCCGAGATTCAGCCATTCCATCAGATGTGCAAGCACGATTTTACCCTTCCAGTGGGTGGGGATCGAGAACCAGTAACTGATCCTCTGCAAAATAATGTTCGTCGCAGTTGTTGCCGGAGCCACTGCGATCAACCACCAGGAAGTCATCCTGCTTTTCGATGGTCAGCACCGGATGGTGCCAGACGCCGCGATGGTAATTGACGCCTTGCCTGCCATTGGAGACGAAAGCGCGGGTCAGTTCCGGTTCGGGCGCGTTGCCGATGGGCGCGACCACGATCAGAAAGCGGTTGCCGAGCAGCGGGATGAACGCCTGACTGCCCAGCGGATGGCGCTCCAGCATGCCGATGGTCAATGGCATGTCCAGCGCTTCGGCGCGGAAAATACTGATGATCGCCTTGTCTTCCGGTTGCGCGGTCTGCACGTCGGCCAAACGATGAAAACGCATGGTCGAGCCGTTGTTGATCATGAAGTGATCGCTGCCATCGGTTTCGATGACATCACCGAATGGCGCGAACGCTTCTTTGGTCAGTGGCTCGATTGTCAGTGTGCGCATGCGGGTTCTTCTTTAATGGTTTCGAGGTTGGTCATTTGCACATTCGCATGCATGACTCTCGTGCCAAGGCGGAGCGTGGGAACGAGAATCAGCTTACGTCTCCTTACCTGGACACCTTGCCCAGCACCCGCAACCGGCTCACACCGCCGTCCGGAAACACATTCAGGCGGATGTGGGTGATCGGCCCGATGGCGTTGATCTGTTCGGCAAACTCGTGCTCGGCGTGCATGGTGAGTTTCTGGCTTGGCAGCAGTTCGCGCCAGAACAGGCTCTGGGTTTCGATCTGGCTGTCAGTGCCGCCTTTGACGAATGCGCCCTGAATCGAACAGCTGTCCGGGTAATTGCCCTTGAAGTGCAGGGTGTCGACGATGACCTTCTCGACCTCGCCCTTATGCCCCAACGCCACAATCACCCAGTCGTTGCCGGGGGTACGACGGCGCGCGGTTTCCCAGCCATCGCCCATGTTCACGCCACGACCGGGGTTGAGGATGTTGCTCATGCTGCCGTAATGCTCGTCCGAACAGGCAATCGAACGGCCGCCATTGAGCGCGGCCACCAGATCGATCTGCTCGCTTTCGCTGACCTTCGACCAGTCGCGGTGCGGCACTCCGTACACCCGCAAACGGGCTACACCGCCGTCCGGGTAGATATTGAAGCGCAAATGGCTGAACGCCTGGTCGTGATGGATCTCGTGATAATGATGGCTGTTGCCTTTCAGTTCCACCGATGACAGCACTTCGGTCCATGCCGTGTTCTCGTCCGGCTCGCCAGACGCCAGAAAGCACGCTTCCAGCGAAGCGGAAGGCGGGAAGTTGCCGGTGAAGAACGAGGTGTCGATGTCCACGCCCTTGATCGTGCCTGCCACGCCGAGGCGGATTACCGCGCTGTCATAACCCTCGAAACGCTTTCGGCGCGACTCCCAGCCGTCCATCCATTTACCGTTGTCATCGAACACGCCTTCTTTCCAGACCGCTGGGGTGGGCTGGAACAGTCGGTTGGCATCGGCGAACCAGTCATCGGTGACCGACAGGATCTTTGTGCCCAGACGCGCGTCGGCCAGGTTCACGAACTTCTCGAACGGTGCGGCGTAAACTTTCATGCTTTTTGTCTGCCTTCTGAATACGGTTATGACTGCGACGCTTGAAGCGCCTGTAGACGAAACAGTGCGATCTTGTTGATCTCGGCCAGGGCGCAAGCGAACTCGGCCTCTGGCGAGTGATGGATGCGTTGCTCGAACGCCGCCAGAATGTTGTGCCTGTCGCTGCCCTTGACCGCCATGATGAACGGAAAGCCGAAACGGGCCTTGTAAGCCTCGTTCAGTTCGGTGAAGCGCTGGAACTCTTCAGGCGTGCAGAGGTGAATGCCGGCACCCGCCTGTTCATCGGTGCTGGCCTGCGTCAGCTCGCCCTTCACGGCAGCTTTGCCTGCCAGGTCCGGGTGAGCATTGATCAGCGCCAGTTGTTGCTCGTGAGTGGCCGCGAGCAGGATATCGCTCATGCGCGCATGCAGGGTGTCGAGCTGATCCAGCTCACTGCCTGCCCCTTGGTCAAACGCTTGTCGCGCGATCCAGGGCGAGTGCTCGTAGATGTCGGCGAACGTTGCGATGAATGCGTCGCGGCTCAGGGTCGAGGGCTTCAGGTTCTTGAACTCGCTCATCGCGCCGCCTGGGTAAAAGGGTGTTCATTGTGCCAATGGCGTGCGATATCGACGCGTCGAGTGAACCACACCTGCTCATGGCTTTTGGCGTATTCGATGAACCGCTTGAGCGCGGCCAGCCGGGCAGGGCGGCCAATCAGTCGGCAGTGAAGACCAATCGACAGCATCTTTGGCGCGTCTTCACCTTCGGCATACAGCACGTCAAACGCGTCTTTCAGGTACTGGAAAAACTGCTCGCCGTTGTTGAAGCCTTGTACCTGGGTAAAGCGCATGTCATTGGTGTCCAGCGTGTACGGGATCACCAGATGAGCTTTTCCGGTCGGGTTGTTTGGCTCCCAGTACGGCAAGTCGTCGTCGTAGGTGTCGCAATCATAGAGAAAGCCGCCTTCCTCCATCACCAGTCGCCGCGTGTTGGGGCCGGTGCGCCCGGTGTACCAGCCCAGCGGTCGTTCGCCGCTGATCTCGGTCAGTATCTGAATCGCCTGGCGCATGTGTTCACGCTCTTCGGCTTCGTCCATATTCTGATAATCGATCCAGCGATAGCCGTGGCTGCAGATTTCGTGACCGTCGGCGACCATCGCGCGGATCACGTCCGGGTGACGTTGCGCAGCCATGGCGACGGCAAAGACGGTCAGGGGAATGTCGAACTGCTTGAACAGTTTGAGGATGCGCCACACGCCGGCCCGGCTGCCGTATTCGTAAAGCGATTCCATGCTCATGTTGCGCTGGCCCTGCAACGGTTGTGCAGCGACCATTTCCGACAGAAAAGCTTCAGACTCCTTGTCGCCATGCAGAATGTTGCGCTCGCCGCCTTCCTCGTAATTCAGCACGAATGACAAGGCAATGCGTGCATTGCCCGGCCAGCGTGGGTGAGGCGGGTTATTGCCGTAACCGATCAGGTCGCGTGGGTATTCAGCGCTCACTGCAAGCTTCCTTATGTGCGTGATTTCAGGTGCAATGCCAGAAGCAGGCAAGGCAGTGCAAAGTAAAGATTGTATACAATTTGCTTTGCGGGTTGTAACCCTGAACTTTTCTTCATCGGGAGGGCGTCGTTCATGAAAAGCAAAGCAAGAAACCTGCCTGACTGGTCAGTTAAAGCTCAAAAAGCTGATGATTTTCCTTGGCTTCGATGAAAGCGTCTTTTTCTGGCGGCCGGATGCCGCATTTGCAGTGCGACGGCTATTTTACTTTGTACAGGTTTTTTCAAAACTGTCTTAATCGGTCGCAATGGCACGATGCGAAGCACTTCATTGGTGCGCTTTTCACACTCACTGGATGCAAGGGGCGAGGCTTTGGGGAAATTGACCACACACGTACTGGATGCCGCTCATGGCTGCCCGGGCAGTTCCATTCGCATCGACCTGTATCGGGTGGAAGATCAGCAGATGTTGCACATCGTCAGCGTGGTCACCAACAGCGATGGGCGTTGCGACGCACCGTTACTGCAGGGCGATGACTACCGGTCTGGCGTGTATCAGCTGCATTTTCAGGCCGGCGATTATTACCGTGCGCGAGGCGTGGCGCTGAACGAACCTGCGTTTCTGGACGAAGTGGTGCTGCGCTTCGGCATTGACGCAGGTCAGGAACACTTTCACGTTCCGCTGCTAATCTCGCCTTACAGCTACTCGACTTACAGAGGCAGCTGATTCTCTTGCCCGCCTCACACTGCGGGCTTTTTTTCGGGCGCGTTTCAAGGTTTGCCCTGTGTACAATGCGCCAGTCCCCACGCCGTTACCCCTCCGCGTACGAGTATTCATGAACGATCAGTCCCTGCCCCTCAAGAAACAGCCGCGCCACCTCGGCAGCGGTCGCAGTGTGACCCAGGACGATGTCGTGTATGAGCATATTTTCGATGCGATTCTGGAGCAGCGCCTGGCGCCGGGCACGCGGCTGAGTGAAGAGGCACTGGGTGATATTTTCGGTGTGAGCCGCACCATCATTCGCCGTGCGCTGTCACGGCTGGGTCACGAAGGTGTCGTGCTGCTGCGTCCCAACCGGGGTGCGGTGGTTGCCAGCCCCAGTGTCGATGAGGCGCGCCAGGTGTTCTTCGCCCGGCGCATGGTCGAGCAGGCCATCACCGAACTGGCCGTCGAACATGCCACCGCCGAGCAACTGGCCGAGCTGCGCCAGATGGTCAGCGACGAGCGCGACAGCTTCGCTCGTGGTGACCGGGGCGCGGGCATTCGCCTGTCCGGGGAATTTCATCTGCAACTGGCAGTGGCCGCGAAAAACACCCCGCTGATCAGTTTTCAGCGCAGCCTGGTGTCACAGACTTCATTGATCATTGCCCAGTACGAAACCGGCAACCGCACCCACTGTTCGTACGACGAACACACCCGACTGATCGACGCCATCGAAGCGCGCGACGCGTCGCGTGCAGTCGAACTGATGATGCATCACATGGACCACATCGACAGCAAACTCAACCTCGACGAAGACAGCGCCTCGGATGATTTGCATGCCGTGTTCTCGCACGTGCTGAGCAAGAAAAAGCCGGTGCGCTGAGGCTGTTTATCCAGACACCTCTCGTTCGTTCCGCGCCGACTATCGTGCGACGCTCCGCGTCGTCATGCCGTTCCGGACGCTCCGCGTCCCCTTGCGACGCAGAGCGTCGAGAACTGCATTCCCACGCTGGAGCGTGAGGAACGAGAGTTGTCCAAGAGAACAGGTTCAGCCCCGCTCATGCACCAACCGGCCACCCGACCAGGTCTGTTTCACGGTCCGGTCATCGCCAATCGTCATCAGCACAAACAGAATCTCTTCGATGCCTTTCGCCTGTTTCAGTCGATACGACAGCAACGGCGTGGCGTTGTAGTCGAGCACCAGGAAGTCGGCCTCGTTGCCGGGCTTGAGGCTGCCGACTTTGTCTTCCAGCCGCAGTGCCCGTGCGCCGCCCAGGGTTGCCAGGTACAGCGACTTGAACGGGCTCAACCGGGCGCCCTGCATCTGCATGACTTTGTAGGCTTCGTTGAGGGTCTGCAAAATCGAAAAGCTGGTGCCGCCGCCCACGTCAGTCCCCAGGCCGACATTGATCTTGTGCTTCTCGGCCATCGGCAGGTTGAACAGGCCGCTGCCCAGAAACAGGTTGGAGGTCGGACAAAAGGCGATGGCCGAGCCGGCCTGCGCCAGTCGCGCGCATTGGTCGTCGCACAGGTGTACACCGTGGGCGAAGACCGAGCGTTCGCTCAGCAGGTTGAAGTGATCGTAGACATCCAGGTAGTGCTTGCGCTCCGGGAACAGCGCCTTGACCCACTCGATCTCCTGAAGGTTTTCGCTGATGTGGGTCTGCATGTACAGGCCAGGATATTCGGTCAGTAACTGGCCAGCCAGACTCAACTGTTCCGGGCTGCTGGTGGGCGCGAAGCGGGGCGTGACGGCGTAGCTCAGGCGGCCTTTGCCATGCCAGCGTTCGATCAGTGCCTTGCTGTCGGCGTAGCCGGACTCCGGTGTGTCGACCAGATAATCCGGGGCGTTGCGGTCCATCATCACCTTGCCGGCGATCATGCGCAGGTCCAGCGACTGCGCGGCACTGAAAAACGCTTCTACCGATGCCTTGTGAACGCTGCCGAACACCAGTGCAGTCGTAGTCCCGTTGCGCAGCAGTTCCTTGATGAAGAGGTCTGCGACCTGCGCGGAATGCGCGGGGTCGGCGAACTGGCTTTCGCAGGGGAAGGTGTAGGTGTTGAGCCAGTCCAGCAGTTGTTCGCCATAAGCGCCGATCATGCCGGTTTGCGGAAGGTGGATGTGGGTGTCAATGAAGCCCGGTGTGAGCAGGGCGTCCTTGTACTCGACCAGTTCGACATCAGCGTCGAGGCCTTCGAGAAGGTCGGCAGCGTGACCCACCGAAACGATCTTGCCGTCCTCGACCAGCAGCAGGCCGTCGGCGAAATATTCATAAGCCGCCTCAACGGCCACTTCGGCCGGGTCGGCGAGGCTGTGTACGATGGCAGCGCGGTAGGCTTTACGGCGGGAAACTGAACTCATGGCACTCTCGTTGTGACTCATTGCGACTGACTGCGGCGTGATGCCGGCAGCAGTCTGGCGATAGGTTTCGCGTTGGCACGCTGTTGGCCAAAGCTGACATTGTAAGTTGCGATGACTTCGGCTGCGATGGACACCGCGATTTCGACGGGCAGTTTGCCTTTGACCTCGGCCAGGCCCATCGGACAGCGCATGCGTTGCAGCAGGCTGGCCTCGACACCGCGCTCGCGCAGCCGATGCTCGAACTTGACGCGTTTGGTATTCGAGCCGATCAGCCCGAAGTAGCCGAAGTCCCCACGCCTCAGAATGGCGGCGGTCAGCTCCAGGTCCAGTTGATGGTTGTGAGTCATCACGATGCAGTAACTGCCAACAGGCAACTGCGCGACTTCATCGACCGGCTCGTCGTTGACGATTTTCAGCACGCCGTCGGGCATCGCCTCGGGAAATTCGTGTTCCCGGCTGTCGATCCAGCGCACCCGGCAGGGCAGGCTGGCCAGCAATGGCACCAGCGCGCGGCCGACATGACCGGCGCCGAACACCGCGATCTGTGCGACCGGTTCGCCCATCGGTTCGAACAGCAGCACATTCACGCCGCCGCAGCACTGGCCAAGGCTCGCGCCCAGACTGAAGCGTTCCAGTCGGGTCTGTCGTGTGCCGCTGGCCAGCATCTCCCGGGCGATTTCCATCGCTTTGTATTCCAGATGCCCGCCGCCGATGGTGTCGTAAATGCGCTCGGCGCAGACCACCATTTTCGAGCCGGCATTGCGCGGCGTCGAGCCGAGTTCCTCGATGATCGTGACCAGAATGCCAGGCTCGCTGCGGGCCTGAAGCTCGGCAAGGGCGCTGATCCAGTTAGTCATTTTTGCTCCCTGTCGAGGTCATGAACTGACGCTTTCGCGAGCAAGTGAAGCACAGGGTTCTGGCGCATCTGTTCACAGCCCCACAGGACTTTTTCCGGCGTCGCCGGGGCGCTGATGTCCGGTTGATGACGATAGTCGCCGAGGCTCGCCACGGCATCCTTGATGGCGCACCACGCCGCGATGCCGAGCATGAACGGCGGTTCGCCCACGGCCTTGGAATGGAACACCGTGTCTTCCGGGTTCTTGCGGTTTTCCACCAGCGTAACGCGCAGATCCAGCGGCATGTCGGCGACCGCCGGGATCTTGTATGACGCCGGGCCACTGGTCATCAGTTTGCCTTTGTCGTTCCACACCAGCTCTTCGGTGGTCAGCCAGCCAGCGCCCTGAATGTAGCCGCCCTCGACCTGCCCGATGTCGATGGCCGGGTTCAGCGAAGCGCCGACGTCGTGCAGGATGTCGGTGCGCAAGGTCTTGTACTCGCCGGTCAGCGTATCGACGATCACTTCGACGCAGGCCGCACCAAACGCGTAGTAATAGAACGGCCGGCCACGCGCCTGGCTGCGGTCATAAAAAATCTTCGGCGTTTTGTAATAACCGGTGCTGGACAGCGACACCTGACCCATCCACGCCCGTTGAGCCAGTTCGGCAAACGGCAGCACGATGTCGCCGATCCGCACGTGGCCGTTACGAAATTCAACCTCTGTGTCTGCCACCTCGTAATGCCGCGCTGCGAATTCGATCAAGCGCTGCTTGAGGATTTCAGCCGCATTCTGCGCTGCCTTGCCATTCAGATCGGTGCCGCTGGACGCCGCCGTCGGCGAGGTGTTCGGCACCTTGTCGGTATTGGTGGCGGTGATCTGGATACGGTCGATATCAACCTGAAACACTTCGGCCACCACTTGCGCGACCTTGGTGTTCAAGCCCTGGCCCATTTCGGTGCCACCGTGGTTCAGGTGAATGCTGCCGTCGGTGTAGATATGGATCAGTGCGCCGGCCTGATTGAGAAAGCTGGCGGTGAACGAAATTCCGAACTTGACCGGCGTCAGCGCCAGGCCTTTTTTCAGGACCGGACTGCCGGCATTGAACGCGCGGATGGCCTCGCGGCGCTCCGCGTATTGGCTGCTGTGTTCCAGATCCGCCGTCATTTCCTCAAGCAGGTTGTGTTCGACGGTCTGGTAATAGTGAGTGACGTTGCGCTCGGTCTTGCCGTAATAATTGGCCTTGCGCACCGCCAGCGGGTCTTTGCCGAGAAAGCGGGCGATGCAGTCCATGACTTCTTCGATGGCAACCATGCCTTGCGGGCCACCGAAACCCCGGTACGCGGTATTGGAGGCCGTGTGGGTCTTGCAGCGATGGCCGTTGACCGTGGCGTCGCCCAGGTAATAAGCGTTGTCGGCATGGAACATCGCGCGGTCGACAATCGAGGCCGACAGGTCCGGCGAATAACCGCAGTTGCCAGCCAGATCCAGTGCGATGCCCTGCAAGCGGCCATTGTCATCAAAGCCCACGTCGTACTCGATGTAGAACGGGTGGCGCTTGCCGGTCATCTGCATGTCTTCGAAACGCTGCAGACGCATCTTGGTCGGCTGGCCGGTCAGGCGGGCGATCACCGCGCACAGGCACGCGGGGCTGGCCGCCTGGGTTTCCTTGCCGCCGAAACCGCCGCCCATGCGCCGCATATCGACCACAATGCGGTTCATCGGCACGCCCAGCACTTCGGCCACCAGCTTCTGGATTTCCGTAGGGTTCTGGGTCGAGCAGTAGACGATCATGCCGCCGTCTTCGGTCGGCATGACCGAGGAAATCTGGGTTTCCAGATAGAAATGTTCCTGGCCGCCGATGTGCAGGCTGCCCTGCAAACGGTGGGTGGCGCCTGCCAGGGCCGTCGCCGAGTCGCCGCGTTTATGGGTATGGCTGTCGAGCACGAAATGCTTCTGGCGCAGGGCCTGAACCACGTCCAGCACCGGCTCCAGGTCTTCGTATTCGATGATCGCCGCCATCGCGGCTCGCCGCGCGACGTCCAGATCGCGCGCGGCAACCGCAAGCACTGGCTGGCCGACGAACTCAACTTTATCAATGGCCAGCAACGGGTCGCCCGGCAGCAGCGGCCCGATATCTTTCAGGCCGGGAATGTCCTGATGAGTGATCGCAATTCGCACGCCTTCAAAGGCATGGCAGGGTGAGGTGTCGATGCTGATGATTCGCGCATGGGCGCGGTCCGACAGTCGCGCATACACGTGCAACTGATTGGGAAACTCCAGGCGGTCATCGATGTAAACGGCTTCACCGGATACATGCTTGTCAGCACTGTCATGCTTGACGCTGCGGCCGACGCCGGTGCTCAGGTCCTGCTTGAACAGGGCCAGCATCTCGGCTTGTGTGGTATGCGGAGCGTGGTCAGACATAGTCGGTCACCCGCGTCGGAATGTTCGGGGTCTGTAGCTCGATGAAGTATTTGCGCAGCAAATTTCGTGCGCTCAACAGGCGGTATTCCTTGCTGGCACGAAAATCCGACAGCGGGCTGAAATCTTCCCCCAGCGCAGCGCAGGCGTGTTCGACCGTTTCACTGCACCACGGCTTGCCGAGCAGGGCCTGTTCGCAGGCCGCGGCGCGTTTCGGGATGGCCGCCATGCCACCGAACGCAATGCGTGCTTCGCGAATCACAGCGTTTTCGATCGTCAGACGAAACGCTGCGCACACTGCGGAGATGTCGTCGTCCAGCCGCTTGGAAACTTTGTAGGCACGAAACATCTGCCGGGGCCTGGCGGTCGGCACGATGATTTTTTCGATGAATTCGCTTTCCTGACGGGCCGTGACCTTGTAGTCGATGAAGTAATCTTCTAGAGCCAACGTGCGCCGGGTGGTGCCTTTGCACAGCACGATCTGCGCACCGAGTGCGATCAGCAGGGGCGGGGAGTCACCGATTGGCGAGGCGTTGCCGATGTTGCCGCCCAGCGTACCCTGATTGCGGATCTGCAACGAGGCGAAGCGCTGCAATAACTCGCCGAAATCCGGGTATTCAGCCTTGAGCGCAGCGTAGCAATCGGTCAGCGGTGTCGCAGCGCCGATCTCCAGGCGGTCTTCGAAGCGTTCCACACGCTTCATCTCGGCGATGTGCCCCACGTAGATCAGGGTCGGCAGCGGCGTGTGAAACTGAGTGACTTCCAGCGCCAGATCGGTGCCGCCCGCCAACAGGCGTGCCTCGGGGTTGGCGTGGTACAGGTCGGCAAGATCGGCCACGGTCAGCGGGACCAGGCAACGTTTGTCGCCATCATTCAGTTCGCCCGTACGGTCGGGCGTGATCGCGCGCAGGCGCTCGATGGTCTGGGCCTGGCGTTGATCGAACTGGTCGGGCAATTGCTCGCCGCAGGCCTGTTCGGCAGCGGCAAGAATCGGACGGTAGCCTGTGCAGCGGCAAAGATTGCCAGCCAGGGCTTCATGAGCCTGATGGGGGTCGGCGTGCTGACTGTTTTTTTGCAATGCGAACAGCGACATCACAAACCCAGGGGTGCAGAAGCCGCATTGCGAGCCATGACACTCCACCATCGCCTTTTGTACGCTGTGCAGCTGGCCCTGATGCTTGAGGTCTTCTACGCTTAGCAGTTGCTTGCCATGCAGGGAGGCCACAAAGGTCAGGCATGAATTGACGCTGCGATAACGCAACTGTTGCTGACCGTCCGCGTCGCTTTGCAGCTCGCCGACGACCACCGTGCAGGCGCCACAGTCACCGCTGGCGCAACCTTCCTTGGTACCGGGCTTGTGTGCCTGCTCACGCAGGTAAGTCAGCACGGTCATGTTCGGATTCAGGGTGCGCTCGGTTTTAAGCTCTTGGTTCAAAAGGAACTGAATCACGGCGCAAAGCCCTCGTATTTATTGTCATCAGACATGTCGATGAATCTATCAGCTCTGCCAATGGGGTCAATTTGTTTCTGACTCTCAAGTCAGGAATGGGGTTTTTAATCGATTTGCCGGATCACTGATCCACAGGTTCTTGAACGTTCGTCGATAGAATGTTCAAGGTTTTTGCGTATTTCGTGCCAGTTTCCGCAGCTATGGCCCTGCGCCATCCACGCAGGTTGCGATACACTCCGCCGCTTGCACGCAGAACTGGTTTTTTTGAAGGATAGTCATGACGTTCAAGGCACCGGACAGCCTCGCTGAGCAAATTGCTCATCATCTTGCCGAGCGGATCATTCGCGGTGAGCTCAAGCCTGGAGAGCGAATCCAGGAACAGAAAGTCACGCAGGCGTTGAACGTCAGCCGTGGCTCTGTGCGCGAAGCATTACTGATTCTGGAACGCCGCCATCTGGTGGTGATCCTGCCGCGCCGGGGTGCGCAGGTGACGGTACTCAATGCGCACAATGTCACCAGCCTGTGCAGCCTGATGAGCGAGCTGTACATTCTGCTGGCCAATGCGGTGGTCGATCACTGGAAAGTCGAGGAGGACCTGGCCCCGTTCATGGTGATAAAGCAGCGTCTGCGGGCCAGTTTCGAGCAGCAGGACGCCAAGACGTTTGTTGAAGAGAGCTTCAATGTCATGCGCGCCGCCTACCTGTTTGCCAACAACCCCTACCTTCAGGAAACCGTCGAGAACCTGCAGCCCTCCATGAGCCGCAGTTACTTTCTGGCACTTGAACAGCGCAAGGCCGAGATGAGCGATTACCTGGCACTGTTCGCGGATCTGTTCACTGCCGTGATCGCGCGTGACAAGGCGCATATCCGCGTGGTGCTGACCAACTATTGCCAGCGCAGCTGTCAGCTCGTGCTGTCTGCCCTGGCAGCGGACTGATCCCGTGCGCCTGAAGTGCATCAAGCTGGCGGGGTTCAAGTCCTTCGTAGACCCCACCACGGTGAACTTCCCCAGTAACATGGCGGCCGTTGTCGGTCCCAACGGTTGCGGCAAATCCAACATCATTGACGCCGTGCGCTGGGTCATGGGCGAAAGTTCGGCCAAGAACCTGCGTGGCGAGTCGATGACCGACGTCATCTTCAACGGCTCGACCAGTCGCAAGCCGGTCAGCCAGGCGAGCATCGAACTGGTGTTCGACAACTCCGACGGCACACTGGTCGGCGAGTACGCGGCTTACGCGGAAATCTCCATTCGCCGCAAGGTGACGCGCGACAGTCAGAACAGCTATTACCTCAACGGCACCAAATGCCGTCGACGGGACATCACCGACATCTTTCTCGGCACCGGGCTGGGGCCGCGCAGCTACTCGATCATCGAGCAGGGCATGATCTCCAAGCTGATCGAGGCCAAGCCCGAAGACCTGCGCAACTTTATCGAAGAAGCCGCCGGGATCTCCAAGTACAAGGAGCGACGCCGGGAGACCGAAAACCGCATTCGTCGTACCCACGAGAACCTGGCGCGGCTGACTGACCTTCGTGAAGAGCTTGAACGTCAGTTGGAGCGCCTGCACCGTCAGGCGCAAGCCGCCGAGAAGTATCAGGAATACAAAGCCGAAGAGCGGCAGTTGAAAGCTCAGCTCTCGGCGTTGCGCTGGCAGGCATTGAACGAACAGGTCGGTCAGCGCGAGGCGGTGATCGGCAATCAGGAAGTCGGCTTTGAGGCGCTGGTGGCTGATCAGCGCAGTGCTGATGCGAGCATCGAACGTTTGCGCGACGGGCACCATGAACTGTCCGAGCGCTTCAACCTGGTGCAAGGACGCTTTTATTCGGTCGGCGGCGACATTGCCCGTGTCGAGCAGAGCATTCAGCATGGCCAGCAGCGGCTGCGGCAGTTGCAGGACGACCTGCGCGAGGCCGAGCGTGCGCGTCAGGAAACCGAATCTCACCTGGGGCACGACACCACGTTGCTCGCGACCCTCGGCGAAGAGCTGGAAATGCTCGAACCCGAGCAGGAAATGACCAGCGCTGCCGCCGAGGAATCCGCTATCGCGCTGGAAGACGCCGAAGCCGCCATGCAGGGCTGGCAGGAGCAGTGGGACGTTTTCAACCAGCAATCCGCCGAGCCTCAGCGCCAGGCGCAGGTTCAGCAATCGCGCATTCAGCAACTCGAGCAAAGCATCGAGCGGCTGGCCGAGCGTCAGCGGCGTCTGGCCGAAGAGCGCCAGTTGCTGACGGCCGATCCGGAAGATGCCGCGATTCTCCAGTTGAGCGAAGACCTGGCGACCCGCGACCTGACGCTCGAAGAGCTGCACAGCGGCGAAGAGCAGGCGGTCGAGCGTCTGGAGCAACTGCGCGAGGCGCTGCAGCACGCCAGCCAGGCGCAACAGCAGGCGCAGGGCGAATTGCAACGGCTCAATGGCCGACTCGCCTCGCTGGAAGCCTTGCAGCAGGCTGCACTTGATCCTGACACCGGCACCGCCGAATGGCTGCGTGATCAGCAACTGGCCGAGCGCCCGCGTCTGGCCGAGGGGCTGAGCGTCGAGGCAGGCTGGGAGCTGGCCGTAGAAACCGTGCTTGGCGCCGACTTGCAAGCCGTGCTGGTCGATGACTTCGACGGTCTTGACCTTGCCCGTTTTGAACAAGGGGATCTGCGCCTGTTGAGCGCCAGCGCCGACACGGTGCGCGTGCCGGGCAGTTTGCTGGAAAAGGTCGACAGTGCGGTCGATCTGTCGGCCTGGCTCGGGCCGGTGATTCCGGTCGAGAGCCTGGACGAAGCATTGGCGCGGCGGTCGCAGTTGAGCGCCGGGCAAAGCCTGATCAGCCGCGACGGTTATTGGGTGGGTCGGCATTTTCTGCGCGTCCGGCGTGCCAGCGAAGCACAAAGCGGCGTGCTGGCACGGGGTCAGGAATTGCAGCGGCTGGGGCTGGAGCGTGATGAACGCGAAGCGACGCTGGCGACGCTTGAAGAGCAGTTGCTGACCCTGCGCGAGCAGCAGTCGCAACAGGAAGAAGCCCGCGAGCAATTGCGCCGCCGTGTGCAGGACGAAACCCGTCAGCAAAGCGAACTCAAGGCGCAGCTCTTGGCAGCCAGGGTAAAAGTCGAACAGTTGACCTTGCGCCGTTCGCGCCTGGATGAAGAGCTGGCTGAACTCGCCGAGCAGCGCGCCTTGGAGCATGAGCACCTTGGCGAATCACGCCTGCAGTTGCAGGACGCGCTGGACGCGATGGCGCAGGACACCGAGCAACGCGAGGTGCTTCAGGCGCAACGCGATTCGTTGCGCGAGCGTCTGGACCGGATACGTCAGGACGCGCGCCAGCACAAGGATCACAGCCATCAACTGGCGGTGCGCCTGGGGTCGATCAAGGCGCAATACGATTCGACGCGTCAGGCGCTGGAGCGCCTGCGCATGCAGTCCGAAAGGCTCACAGAAAAGCGCGAGCAGCTCAGCCTCAATCTGGAGGAGGGCGAGGCACCGCTTGAAGAGCTGCGCCTCAAGCTCGAGGAGCTGCTGGAGCGGCGCATGGTGGTCGATGACGAAATGCGCATCGCCAAGAACGCACTGGAAGACGCCGACCGCGAACTGCGCGAGGCGGAGAAGCGCCGCACCCAGGCCGAGCAGCAGTCGCAGTTGCTGCGCGGCCAGCTTGAGCAGCAACGTCTGGAGTGGCAGTCGCTGACCGTACGCCGCAAGGCGTTGCAGGATCAGTTGCATGAAGACGGCTACGATTTGCACGGCGTGCTGGCGACCCTGACACCCGACGCCAGCGAGCAGGCCGCCGAGCAGCAACTGGAAAGCATCGCCGGTCGTATTCAGCGTCTGGGCGCGATCAACCTCGCGGCCATCGACGAGTACCAGCAGCAATCCGAGCGCAAGCGTTATCTGGACGCGCAGGATGCCGACCTGGTCGAAGCCCTCGACACGCTGGAAAACGTCATTCGCAAGATCGACAAGGAGACCCGCAACCGCTTCAAGGATACCTTCGATCAGATAAATAGCGGAATTCAGGCACTTTTCCCGAAAGTTTTCGGTGGAGGCTCCGCTTATTTGGAACTGACGGGCGAAGATTTACTCGATACTGGGGTAACAATCATGGCGCGTCCTCCCGGCAAGAAGAACAGCACGATCCATTTGCTGTCGGGCGGGGAGAAAGCCTTGACGGCACTGGCCCTGGTTTTTGCCATTTTCAAGCTCAATCCTGCGCCGTTCTGCATGCTGGACGAGGTTGATGCGCCGCTGGATGACGCCAACGTCGGCCGGTACGCGCGGTTGGTGAAAGAAATGTCACAAACGGTGCAGTTCATTTACATCACCCACAACAAGATCGCCATGGAAATGGCCGATCAACTGATGGGGGTGACGATGCATGAACCCGGTTGTTCGCGGCTTGTAGCGGTGGACGTCGAAGAGGCGATGGCGCTGGTCGACGCTTGACCAAGGCGCGCAACGGCAGGGGAAACCCGGTTAAAAAGCCGGAAAATGCAGCGGTTGTGCGGTAGATGGCACTTTGTGCAGCAAAGAGACGTAACGGACGGTGTAAAGTTACCTTTGGTCGTGCTAGTTTAGTGACCACTTTTTTATTTCGGCGTGGGCAAAATGCCAGTCAGAACATGGACTTGGCACCACGTATTAAAGGGGTTTAGGCCCTTATTTTCAGATTTCTTCATTAGAGGCACTGGATTACATGGAAATCGGTCTGCGCGAGTGGCTGATCGTCATCGGCATAATAGTCATTGCCGGTATTCTTTTTGATGGCTGGCGCCGTATGCGCGGCAGCAAGGGCAAATTGAAATTCAGGCTGGATCGAAGCTTCTCCAATCTACCGGATGAAGAAGAGCCCACGTCGGCTGAAGTGTTGGGGCCTCCCCGTGTCCTGGACACCCACAAGGAACCGCAACTGGACGAGCATGACCTGCCGTCGATGAGCGCCAGCCCGCGTGACAACAAGCGCGCCGAAAAACGCAGCGGCGAGAAAAAGCGCAAGGACGAGCCACAGCAGGGCGACCTGAATCTGGACCTGGACAGTCCCGGCCTGTTTTCGGCACGCGACGACGATTTCCCGGATGACAAGCCGGCCCAGCGCATTACGGAAGACAAGGACCTGCCACCGGTTGAAGAAGTACTGGTGATCAGCGTGATCTCGCGCAGCGAAGGCGGCTTCAAAGGCCCGGCGTTGCTGCAGAACATTCTGGAAAGCGGCCTGCGCTTCGGCGAGATGGACATTTTTCATCGCCACGAAAGCATGGCCGGCAACGGTGAAGTGCTGTTCTCGATGGCCAACGCGGTCAAGCCCGGCGTGTTCGATCTGGACGATATCGACCATTTCAGCACCCGTGCGGTGAGCTTCTTCCTTGGCCTGCCAGGCCCGCGTCACCCGAAGCAGGCTTTCGATGTGATGGTTGCCGCAGCCCGCAAGCTGGCCCACGAACTGGATGGTGAATTGAAGGATGATCAGCGCAGCGTCATGACTGCGCAGACCATCGAGCATTACCGCCAGCGCATCGTTGAGTTCGAGCGCCGTGCGCTGACTCAGCGTCGCGGCTAAGCGTCATTGCTCCGGTCCCGGATCAAGAGCGCGCTTCGGTACGCCTTGACCCGGGACGGGGTTGAAACAGAACAGAACCAACAGATGAGCAGCCTCGGCTGCTTTTTTGCTTTTTGAGAGAACACCCGTATGAAGGCCGTCGAAACCCGCATCCTCGAATTGCGTGCAGAGCTGGATCAGCACAACTACCTCTATCACGTTCTGGATGAGCCCAGCATCCCGGATGCCGAGTACGACCGCCTGTTTCATGAACTCAAGGCCCTTGAGGCGGAAAACCCGCATCTGGTCACGCCGGATTCGCCGACCCAGCGAGTCGGCAGTGCCGCCTTGTCGGCGTTCACTCAGGTACGTCACGAAATGCCGATGCTCAGCCTGGGCAACGCTTTCGAAGAAAACGACCTGCGCGAATTCGACCGCCGCGTCAGCGAGGGGCTGGACTTGCCTGCCGGCGATCTGTTCGGCGCGGGCGGCAAGGTTCAGTACAGCTGCGAGCCTAAACTCGACGGTCTGGCGGTCAGCCTGCTGTATCGCGACGGTGCGCTGGTGCGCGGCGCGACACGCGGCGACGGCACCACCGGTGAAGACATCAGCGTAAACGTGCGCACGGTGCGCAACATCCCGCTCAAGCTGCAAGGCAAGGGCTGGCCGGAGGTGCTGGAAGTACGTGGCGAAGTGTTCATGTCCAAGGCCGGTTTCGAACGGCTCAACGCCAGCCAGCTTGAGGTCGGTGGCAAGACCTTCGCCAACCCGCGCAACGCGGCGGCGGGCAGCCTGCGGCAGCTGGACTCGAAGATCACCGCCAACCGCCCGCTGGAATTCTGTTGCTATGGCCTCGGCCAGACGTCAGCAGACATCGCCGACACCCACATCGGTGTGCTGAACGCACTCAAGCAATGGGGCATGCCGGTCAGTCGCGAGCTGAAACTGGCAGACGGTGTCGAAGAGTGCCTGACCTATTACCGTGACATCGGCGAGCGACGCTTGTCGCTGAGCTACGAGATCGATGGCGTGGTGTTCAAGGTCAATGACCTGGCTGCCCAGCGCGAACTGGGCTTTCGGGCTCGTGAGCCACGTTGGGCAATTGCTCATAAATTTCCGGCCATGGAAGAGCTGACCGAACTGCTGGATGTCGAGTTTCAAGTGGGCCGCACCGGCGCGGTGACGCCTGTCGCACGCCTTAAGCCGGTCAAGGTGGCCGGCGTCATGGTCGCCAATGCCACGCTGCACAACATGGATGAGGTCGCGCGGTTGGGGTTGATGATCGGCGACACGGTGGTCATCCGCCGTGCCGGTGACGTGATTCCACAGGTGGTGCAGGTCGTGGTCGAGCGTCGCCCCGAGAGCGCGAAGCCGGTCGAAGTCCCGCAGACCTGCCCGGTGTGCGGCTCGCAGGTCGAGCGCACCCAACTGGTCAAGCGCAGCAAGGGCAAGGAAACCATCAGCGAAGGCGCGGTGTACCGCTGCGTCGGGCGTCTGGCCTGTGGCGCGCAACTGAAGCAGGCGATCATTCACTACGTGTCGCGTCGTGCGATGGACATCGAAGGTCTGGGCGACAAGACCATCGAGCAACTGGTCGATGAAAAACTCATCGGCTCGCCTGCCGACCTGTACAAGCTGAAATACGAACAGATCATTGACCTGGAAGGCTTCGCCGACATCTCCAGCAATAAGCTGCTCAAAGCGATTGCCGACAGCCGGCAGCCGACCCTGTCGCGTTTTATCTATGCGTTGGGTATCCCTGATGTCGGCGAAGAGACCGCCAAGGTACTGGCGCGCTCGCTGGCGTCGCTGGACCGCGTCAAGCAGGCGCTGCCTGAAGTCCTGACGTACCTGCCGGACGTCGGTCTGGAGGTCGCTCACGAGATTCACAGCTTTTTCGAGGACGAGCACAACCGCAAGGTCATCGACGCGCTGTTGGGCGAGTGCGGTCTGCAACTTCAGGATCAGGGCGAGCTGGGGGCCGAGTTTGCGGCCAGCACCACGCTGGACGGGCTGATCGACAAGCTGCACATTCCTTCGGTAGGCCCGGGCGCTGCGCTGAAGCTGGCGGACCGGTTCGGCACGCTGGAAGCGATCATCAGCGCTGACTGGCTCGACATGCGTCAGGCGCTGCCGGAGAAACAGGCCAAGTCGGTCCGCGACTTCTTTGACGTCAGCGCAAACGCCGAGCGCGCCCGCGCCATCGAAGCCCAGCTCAAGGACTTCGGCATGCACTGGCGCAGTGAGAAGAAGACCGTCGAAGGCTTGCCGCTGGCCGGACAGACCTGGGTGCTGACAGGCTCGCTGGAGCGCATGAGCCGCGACATCGCCAAGGAAAAGCTCGAAAGCCTGGGCGCCAAGGTCTCCGGCTCGGTGTCGGCCAAGACCCACACCGTGGTCGCAGGCCCTGGCGCGGGCTCGAAACTGACCAAGGCCAATGAGTTGGGCCTGACCGTACTGGACGAAGACACGCTGCTCAAGCGTCTGACCGAGCTGGGTGTGGCTGTCGATTGAGAAAGGCCGGAGATTTGCGGTGCCGCACATTCAGAGGTCAGACGCAGAGCGTCCGGAAAGGCATGCCCACGCGGAGCATGGGCACGAGAGTTCTTTCGGGCGTCCCTCGTTCCTCACGCTCTAGCGTGGGAATGCCTTTCGTGACGCGCTGCGTCACCCATCTGCGGCGCGTCTGACGGTGTTCTTTCGTCCTCACGCTCCAGCGTGGGAATGCCCTTCGTGACGCTCTGCGCCACCCATCTGCGGCGCGTCTGGCGGTGTTCTTTCGGACGGCTCTCGTTCCTCACGCTCCAGCGTGGGAATGCCCTTCGTGACGCTCTGCGTCACCCATCTGCGGCGCGTCTGGCGGTGTTCTTTCGGACGGCTCTCGTTCCTCACGCTCCAGCGTGGGAATGCCCTTCGTGACGCTCTGCGTCACACCCTTCTGATGCACTGTTTTAGCCCATAAAAACGCCGCCCACGAATATTTTGAACCCCTGAGCCTCCGGCATGATCTAGTCCATGCAAGGTCAACGGGAGAACGCCATGTATCGCTTTTTCGAGCAATTGAGCTCACGCATTACCGCCCCATTTGTCGGCGAATCCAAACGTAACAACAAGGTCTGGCAATGCACCTGTAGCCAGTCGGTGTTTTTCCCCAATTCACAATGCCTCGCGTGTTCTGCAGCGCTGGGTTATCTGCCTGAGCAGGGGCGCGTTGCCACGCTTGAAGCCGGGCCTGTACCCGCTGTCTGGCGTTTGAGCGATGAACCCGGCGCCGGTCTGTATCGGCGTTGCGCCAACCTCGATACCCCGGCAGCCTGTAACTGGCTGTTCCCGGAGCATAACGCAGGTGAATTCTGTGTCGCTTGCAGCCTCAATCGCACCATTCCCGACCTGTCCATTGCTGAAAATGGCGAGCGCTGGCGCAAGGTCGAGACCGCTAAACGCCGTCTGGTTGCGCAGCTGATTTCCCTGGGGCTGCACGTCATCCCCAAGACCGTTGATGAAGAAACCGGTCTGGCCTTCGACTTCGTCGGCGTTGATCTGGAAGGCAAGCTACCGACCACCGGCCACGCCAACGGCCTGATCACCCTGAACATCGAAGAAGCCGACGACGCACACCGCGAAGCGATGCGCGTGCAGATGCACGAACCTTACCGAACCTTGCTTGGCCATTTCCGTCATGAAGTCGGCCATTACTATTGGGACCGGCTGATCGCCAATACCCGTTGGCAGGACGGCTGCCGCAGCCTGTTCGGCGACGAGCGTGCCAGCTACGCCGATGCGCTCGACCATCATTACAAACAGGGTGCCCCGGACAACTGGCAAGAGAGCTTCGTCAGTGCCTACGCCACCATGCACCCGTGGGAAGACTGGGCCGAAACCTGGGCTCACTACCTGCACATGATGGATGCGGTCGACACCGCGCTGGGTTTTGGCATGAGCGCCCGCGACATGGAGCTGGATTACCAGCCATTCCCGCTGGACGTGCTGTACGATCCACAGCATCCGGGTGGTCCGGCGTTCCTCTCGTTCGTCAATGCCTGGATCGAGCTGGCCAGCATGCTCAACGAACTGTCACGCAGCATGGGCCAGCCGGATTTCTACCCGTTTGTCCTGCCGCCCGCGGTCATTGCCAAACTGCACTTCATCCATCTGGTGATTCAGGATGCAGGCGGCAAGGCCGACGAGGTCCTGCTGGCTCAGTAATGGACGTAGCGCCTGACCAATGGTGGTCGGGCGCTTGTTCGAGCGCGGTGCCAGAGCTTCAGCGTCAGCCTGCGTTCAAAACCGATCCGGCCGCGATACGCCTCACCGGTGTCCACCCAGCCCTGACCCACATAAAGCCCGATGGCTGCACTGTTGTCGGCGTCCACTGACAGCATCAATTGCTGGATGTCCGGCCATTTCAGCTTGAGCGCAGCGGGTAACGCTTGCAGGCACGCCTTGCCCAGCCCTTTGCCTTGCTCGCGGTGATCGATCTGCAACGCATGCAGCGTGGCAGTCAGGTCTTCCTGAGCCCAGTGCGGCAGGCAGTCACCCCGTTTAAGCAGGAAAAACCCCACCGGCTTTTCATCCGCCAGAAGCACGAAACCCCGCACGTCCGGATTGGGATTGACCAGTAGGGTATTGAGTGCGGTGTAAATGTCGCCGGAGAACTGTATCTGTTCCTGCGTGACCTCCAGCTGTTCCAGTTGCTGGCACTGGGTTGGGGTGAGCTCTTCGTAGCCGACTAATCGAGTTTGCATGAGCAACCTGCTGGCTTATAACTGAAGCGGGCAGAGTACATGACAGGCACGGGGCATTTCGAGGATTTACCGCGCCGCCGGCGAACGTGAATTCCCGTTTCAGCCCCTGCACACAAGTGCTTGAGCCCTATCGAAATTTTTATCCAGGGCAACGGTTGTAAAGTCGCGCCAGACCGGTACAATGGCGCGGCTCGCCACTGGCGAGCGTCGTTATGGTGACCCCATCGGTCCCCCCGCAACGATTACCCGTGAACCTGGTCAGAGCCGGAAGGCAGCAGCCACAGCGGGAACATTGTGTGCCGGGGTGTGGCTGGTGGGGGCACCACCTTAACGAATCTTCAGTCGGTCCTCGACGCTGTTACCCCTCGAATAGTCTTCATTTTCAACACGCGCGCTCGTGCCGCGTTTTCTGTTGCTCGATCAACAGCCAATCAAACTGAACCCTCACGCCCACACACCACCTAACCCCTTACGCGTCGCTTGAAACCGTTTTACGGCAAGGGGCAATTCAGGTCGCTGCGGGTGTCAAAGGCTTTTCGGTCAGGCGTCTCGCAGCAATGGAGCCGGGGGCCGGATGGAACAGGACATCATCAGATTTTTCACAGACTCGCAATTTCTGGGCATTTCGCTCGCCAACTGGGTGCTGGCGATTATCGCCTCGACCGTCAGCTTCTTGCTGGTCCGGGGTGTCATTGGCTTTGTGCTGAGGAAGATGCGCACGCGATCCGCCGCGCCGGGCACGCACATGAGCTACATCGTTGTGCAGGTGTTGTCGGGCACCAGTAATACCTTGTTGTTGCTGGCTTCGATTCTGATCGGGGTCGGCATGCTCGATTTGCCTGAACGCTGGCTTGGCCGTGTCAGCAGCCTGTGGTTCGTGGTCGCTGCGCTGCAGGTCGGGCTGTGGGCGAATCGGGCCTTGGCGCTGGCGTTGCAACGTTACTTCGTTCGCCACAACACAACCGGGACCTTTCAGGGCAGTGCCTTGGCAACCTTGAGCCTGTGGGGCGCGAAAGTGCTGCTGTGGGCCACCGTGGTCATGGCGATGCTGTCGAATGTCGGAGTCAACATCACGGCGTTTGTGGCCAGCCTCGGCGTGGGCGGCATCGCCGTGGCGCTGGCGGTGCAGAACATTCTGGGCGATGTGTTCGCATCGTTGTCCATTGCGGTGGACAAGCCGTTCGAGATCGGCGACTTCATCGTCGTCGGGGAACTGGCGGGTACGGTGGAGCACATCGGGCTGAAGACCACACGCATTCGCAGCCTGGGCGGTGAACAGATCGTGATGGCGAATGCGGACATGATCAGCAACACCATCCAGAACTACAAACGTTTGCAGGAGCGGCGCATCGTCTTCGACTTCAGGCTGACCTATGACTGCTCTGTCGATCAGGTGCGTGAGGTGCCGAAAAAAGTCGAAGAGATCATCAACGCGCAGAAGCTGGCGCGTTTTGATCGCTCGCACTTTCGCGGTTTTGGTGAGACGTCGCTGGAGTTCGAGACCGTTTTCATCGTGCTCGACCCCAGCTACAACGTCTACATGGATGTGCAGCAGGCCATCAATCTGGAGATCATGGAAGCCTTCGCCGAGATGGATGTGCGCTTCGCGTTCCCGTCCCGCACGGTGTATGTGGCGTCCCTGCCACCCGTAAAGACCTCGCGGCCGACAGCACTGGAGGCTGCCGACGCGAACGCGTGAGGCGGTATCAGGCGGGGAAGTGCAGCGCGTTGGTCAGGTCGCCCATGGGCGTCTGGCCGCGCGCAATCATGGCCTCATCACGGCGTTTCAGGCCGTCGAGTTTCTCCAGACCGTGGACACGCGTGATCAGGCGCAGGATCGAGGCGGTGTCGTAAACCGTGTGGTCGACCTTTCCTTTGCGCGCGAAAGGTGAAATGACCAGCGCCGGAATACGCGTGCCGGGGCCGAACCGGTCGCCTTTGGGAGGCGCGACGTGGTCCCACCAGCCGCCGTTCTCGTCAACCGTCACGACAATCACCATGTTGTCCCACTGCGGGCTTTTGCGCAGCACCTTGATGACCCGGTCGATGTGCCGATCGCCTGACGCCACGTCCGCGTAACCGGCGTGCATGTTCAGGTTGCCCTGCGGCTTATAGAAAGTCACCGCAGGCAGCTTGCCCGCTTCGGCATCGGCCAGGAAACGGTTGGTGCTCGACTCGTCGCCCAGTCCGCCGTCGCGCAGGCGTTTTTTACGCTCTGTCGGGTTCTGCGGCCCTTGCTGCTTGAAGTAGTTGAACGGTTGGTGGTGGTACTGAAAGTTAGGGATTTTCGGAATGCCGGTGGAGTCCTTGAATTCGTCCAGCGTCACTTGCCACGCGCCAGCGTACCAGGCCCAGTCGACATTCCTCTTCGACAGCTTATCGCCAATGTGTTCGTGGCTCTGCGGGACCAGTACGTTGGCCAGGTCCGGTTTGGAGTAGTCGGGATTTTGCGGATCGCGCAACCAGGTCGGCCAGTAAGGCGGGGCCATTGTATTGACCGCGTAGTTGTCCGGGGTAATCGCGCTGGGGCCGAACTGCGGCGGGCCTTCCATTGCGCTGGCAGGTGATTTGTCCAGCGGTTTCAGGCGGGTGTCGTGGGGGTTGAAGCTTTGCAGGGTGGCAATCTGCGATTTGGCCGGCGATTCAGCAGCGTTCGGGTAAATCGGCGCTGTGGCGGAAACCAGGTACTGGTGATTGAGAAACGAACCGCCGAAGGCGCCCTGGAAGAAGTTGTCGCACAGCACGAATTCCTTGGCGACGTCCCACAGGCGCAGGGAATATTGCGTCTGCGCATAGTTGCCCATGGTCAGTCCGCCGGAGTCGGCCCAGGCAACGAAACGGTCATTCTTGCCGTCGTTGATCTGCATCTGGTTCTGGTAGAAGACGTGCCACAGATCGCGTGTCACCAGGCTCAACGGCAGGTCTTCAGCGTTCGGGCCTTTGAGCGGGAAGGGCGCGTTGGGCAGGTTTTCCTGAAACTGCACGCCCACCGGGTAGGTCACGCCGTCAACGGTTTGCGGGCCGACCTGCAGAACGCCGCCCCAGGCAGGCGGCAGCTTGTCCAGCAGGGTGCCGTCGCGGTCACGTTGCAGGTAATCGGCGGGCCTGACCGAGGAAAGCGGTTTCTGCACCCCCGGAAAGTCCCCGAAGAGGTTATTGAAGCTGCGGTTTTCGGCGTAGATCACGACCACGGTCTTGACGTTTTCGCGCAACGCCCGGTCCAGCGCAGGGCCGGCGAGGTGATGCCGTTCGCCTTCCGGTGGCAGTGGCGGTTTTTCATGGGCGGATACATAACCACTGAGCGTGACACCCGCGCCCAAGGCTGCCATTCCGCCGAGAAAACGACGGCGGCTGGGGTTTTCGTTGGTGTCTTCGTCGTCCGGTCTATCGCTCATCGCCCAATACTCGCGCTGGTTAGTTTGTTACTAAAGATTTCAGGCGAGCGTAGCGAGGAAATGTGACGGCATTGCTACAGAGCGGCAGGGTTCATCAAGGCGTGGTCGGTACGGTGTAGCGGTCGATGATTTGCGTGATCTCTCCCGACATCCTCATCTTAACCAGTGTGCGCAGCACCTTGTTCACCGGCAGTTCCGGGTTATTGCGGATCAGGCAGGCTGCGGGCTGTTCGGCAACCAGTGCAATCGGTTTGAGCTTTTTCGCGGCAGGCAGGCTGCGATTGGTCCATTCAAGGATCAACTGATTGGTCACGGCGTAGTTGTAACGCCCGGCGATCAGCTTGCCGAGGGTCTGGTTTTGCGTGCGTGCGTCTTCGCGGTTCAGCCGGTGACTGTCGAAAAGGTGCTGCAGGGCCGGGTAGTTGTAGCCCAGCACGGTGCCGACGGTTTCATTGTCGAACTGCTCGGGGTAGGGGCCGGCAGCGGTCTCGGCCGAAGCGACCAGCCAGTCGCGCTGATAGAGGATCGGCAGGCTCCATAGATAGTCGCCGGACAGGTCCGGGTACCACGCTTGCGCGCTGTAGCAATGGATGTCCACCTCGCCGTGCTCAAGCGCAGCCTGAATACGCAGGCGTGGCATGACGTGGTATTCGGCTTCTCTGCCCACCTGGTGAGCGAGACTCTGCGTGATATCGAACAGAATGCCGGCGTCGGGCTGGTGGTCGACGAGGTGAATCATCGGCATGGTCCAGCCTTCATTGACCGCAAACCGCAACGGCGGCTGCCCCGCGTGGCTGGCCTGCGCGATTAAAAACAACAGGCCCGTCGCGATTCCTCGCGCAGGCAGAGACCGTGCAAACGCCCGGATACAACGCTTCAATTCATTCATTTAGCCAGCTTAGCCACAATACAGACGGACACCGGATGCAATTTTGCCCCTGCTCGGCTAGCATTGGCGGTCTTCCGCTTACCAGTTGCGACGGTTTTCAATGAGTTATCAGGTTCTTGCACGTAAATGGCGTCCGCGCTCGTTCCGCGAAATGGTCGGCCAGGCTCATGTGTTGAAGGCCCTGATCAACGCACTGGACAGCCAGCGCCTGCACCATGCCTACCTGTTCACCGGCACGCGGGGCGTGGGCAAGACTACCATTGCGCGGATCATCGCCAAATGCCTGAACTGTGAAACCGGTATTACCTCGACACCTTGTGGCACCTGCTCGGTGTGCAAGGAGATTGACGAAGGCCGCTTTGTCGACTTGATCGAGATCGACGCCGCCAGCCGCACCAAGGTCGAAGACACCCGCGAGCTGCTGGACAACGTGCAGTACGCGCCAAGTCGCGGGCGTTTCAAGGTCTACCTGATCGACGAAGTTCACATGCTGTCGAGCCACTCGTTCAACGCCTTGCTCAAGACGCTTGAAGAGCCGCCGCCCTACGTCAAGTTCATCCTCGCCACCACCGATCCGCAAAAGCTGCCGGCGACCATTCTGTCGCGTTGCCTGCAGTTCTCTCTGAAGAACATGACGCCCGAACGCGTCGTTGAACACCTGACCCACGTGCTGGGTGTCGAGAACGTGCCGTTCGAAGACGACGCACTGTGGCTGCTTGGCCGCGCCGCCGACGGTTCGATGCGCGATGCGATGAGCCTCACCGATCAGGCGATTGCCTTCGGCGAGGGCAAGGTCATGGCCGCCGATGTGCGCGCCATGCTCGGTACGCTGGATCACGGCCAGGTTTTCGATGTGCTGACCGCGTTGCTCGAAGGTGATGCGCGTGGTGTGCTGGAGGCCGTACGGCATCTGGCCGAGCAGGGGCCTGACTGGAGCGGCGTGCTGTCGGAAATACTCAACGTGCTGCACCGCGTGGCAATTGCCCAGGCGCTGCCGGAAGGTGTCGATAACGGTCATGGCGACCGTGACCGGGTACTGGCCCTGGCGCAGGCACTGCCCGCAGAAGATGTGCAGTTCTATTACCAGATGGGCCTGATCGGTCGTCGTGACCTGCCGCTGGCCCCGGACCCGCGTGGCGGTTTCGAGATGGTGCTGTTGCGGATGCTGGCGTTTCGTCCGGCCGACAGCGAAGACGCGCCCAGGCAACCGCTAAAGCCAGTGGGGATCAGCCAGGCCACGGTTGATTCCCGCCAACCAGTGGCTGATGCGACACCTGTTGCATCGGCGGCTCCGGTGGCGCCTGTCATGGCCGCTCCCGACCCTGCTTTCGAAGCCCTGCCGCCTGCCGCCGTTCCGGTAAAAGCGGCCGCCGTTCCGCTCGCGCCCGTGGCACAGCCTGAACCCGAGCCTGAACCGAAAGCCAAGCCGGTCGAAGACCTCGACCTGCCGTGGGATGAACCCAAGGCGCCGGTTGCCGGTCAGGCCGTCGAAAATGTCCCCGAGGCCTTGGCAGAGCCGGTGGCCGAGCCGGTTCTGGAGACGGTGTCCGAGCAGCCAGACCTCACGCCGATGCCGACCCCTGCGCCCGCCAGCCCGGTGCCGGATGCGCCGGAGACCGAGCCGTCGCCATCGGTTGCCGAAGAGCAGGCTGCGCCAACGATGCATGAAGCCATTCCGGATTCGGCCTACCTTTCTGCGTCCACAGACGCCGGACCGATGGACCGTGATGACGAACCGCCGGCGGACGACGATTACGTCGAGCCGGACGTTGATATCGATCCGGCGTCCTACAGCTACCTTGATGAGCTGGCGCATGACAGCGTCGTTGAACTCGAAGCGGTCGAGCCTGAGCCAGAACCGGCGGCCATGCCGGCCACCGGTCTTGCGGCCGAGTGGCTGGAGGTGTTTCCGAAGTTGCCAATTTCCGGCATGACCGGCAGCATTGCTGCCAACTGCACGCTGATGGCGGTCAATGGCGATGACTGGTTATTGCACCTGGACCCGGCGCACAGTGCCTTGTTCAACTCGACGCAACAGCGCCGTCTGAACGATGCGTTGAACCAGTATCATGGGCGCACGATCAATCTGAGTATCGAGCTGATCAAGCCCGAGCAGGAAACCCCTGCCCAGGCCGCTTCACGCTTGCGTGCCGAACGTCAGCGCCAGGCTGAGGCCTCGATCCAGGCCGACCCGTACATCCAGCAGATGCTGCAACAGTTTGGCGCGGTGATCCGGGAAGATACGATCAAGCCTGTGGACCCGCCTGCGGTGCAGACTCAATAACTGAAGACTTGGCGCCCTTGGCGCCGTGCAAACGAACCATCCATTTTCGAGGAGATATCCCATGATGAAAGGTGGCATGGCTGGCCTGATGAAGCAGGCGCAGCAAATGCAGGAAAAAATGGCCAAGATGCAGGAAGAACTGGCTAACGCGGAAGTCACCGGTCAATCGGGCGCAGGCCTGGTAAGCGTGGTGATGACCGGTCGTCACGACGTCAAGCGCATCAATCTGGATGACAGCCTGATGCAGGAAGACAAGGAAGTGCTGGAAGACCTGATCGCCGCCGCTGTCAATGACGCCGTGCGCAAGATCGAACAGGCCAGCCAGGACAAGACCGCGTCCATGACCGCCGGTATGCAACTGCCACCAGGCATGAAACTGCCGTTCTGACGGTTGCTTGCGTGATGATCAATGCCAGGCCAGGTGCCTGGCATTTTTTTGCCCGAGTTTCTCATGCACGTCGAACTGATTCTCACGGACTCTCGTGCCGATGCGACAAGACGTCATGCCGTGCCTGCAATCAATGCCATCACAGGCTTTTCTACCGCGATGGCACTGGCGACGCAGAGTGCGACGTAAGTGACGGCTGAGTCCTGGCGCTGATCCGGGGGATGCGAGGCAGGACGCCGAGCAAGCCGCACCGGGCCAAGGATGGCCCGTTGCGGCGACCCCCGGATCAGTGTCAGGGCGAAGGAACCCGACGAAGTCGGGCCGGAAACGGAGCCAAGGGCTTTGGTTACTTTGGCCCCATCAAAGTAACTCGCCGAGGGGCGAAAAGGTGCCTTGAGCCGTAAACAAACATCACTGACATCGCAAAACCGCTGTGTGACGCGGAGCGTCACGAACGGCATGCCGACGCAGAGCGTCGGCACGAGAGTCAAAGGGTGTCTTGGACTGTAAGCGGGGTGGCTGGACTATCGCTTTCGTGAGCAAGCTCACTCCCACTTGGGGTCATGTCCAGCCTGCTAATGCTTTCTTTTAGCAACGTTTTTCGGACTCACTGAAACGTGTGTACAAAGATGAGCGTGGTGCTTAAGCGCATCAGCCAACCTCACCAAACCCCACAATCGCCTTGATTTCCAGGTACTCCTCGAAACCATGCACGCCATACTCACGGCCATTGCCCGAGCGTTTGTAGCCGCCGAAGGGGGCCATCGGGTTCCAGGCGGGGTAGTTCAGGTGGACCTGGCCGGCGCGGATGCGTGAGGCGACCGAGCGGGCCTGTTCAAGGTCCTGGCCCTGGACGTGCGCGCCCAGCCCATAAACCGTGTCGTTGGCAATCGCCACCGCTTCATCGATCGTGTCGTAGGCAATCAGGCACAACACCGGGCCGAAAATCTCTTCCCGGGCGATGCGCATCGAGGAATCCACCTCGGAAAACACCGTCGGTCGAGTGAAGAAACCCTGCTCATGGCCCTGCACACGGCCCGGCCCGCCGCAGACCAGTTTTGCGCCCTCGCTGACGCCCGCGTCGATCATCGCCTGCACACGATGAAACTGCGCCTCGTTGGCAATAGGCCCCAGCACCGTGTGCTCCGATTGCGGATCGCCGACGATGATCGCCCCGGCCGTCTCGGCAGCCAGCGCCTCGACTTCTGCCAGACGGTTTCTCGGTACGATCATCCGCGTCGGGGCGCTGCACGACTGGCCGACGTTACGAAAGGCAGCCATCACGCCAGGCGGTACGGCCTTGGCAAAATCAGCGTCGGGCAACAGGATGTTCGGGGATTTACCGCCCAGCTCCTGAGTGACCCGCTTGACGGTCGGGGCGGCCGCCTGCGCAACCAGTGCGCCTGCCCGGTTCGAACCGGTGATCGAAATCATGTCGATATCAGGGTGCGCCGCCATCGCGCCGCCGACCTCCGGGCCGCTGCCGTTGACCAGGTTGAAGACCCCTGGCGGCAGGCCGGCGTCATGCACCAGTTGCGCGAACAGCAAGGCGCTCAACGGTGACAGTTCGCTGGGCTTGAGCACTACAGTGCAGCCGGCGGCAATGGCCGGGGCGACTTTGGCGGTGATTTGATACAGCGGCCAGTTCCACGGCGTGATCAGCCCGCAGACGCCGATGGGTTCACGTTCGATGGCCGTGCAGCCTTCCACCGTCCTGAAGCGATAAGTCGCCAGCACGTCGCGGGCGACCCGCACGTGTTCGGCTGCCAGCGGCACCTGCATGGCGCGGGCCGAGCTGATGGAGGCGCCCATTTCCAGCGAAATCGCCTGCGCCAGTGCTTCCTTGCGCTCGATGATCAGTTCATGAATGCGGCCAATGACCTGCGCTCGCGCTTCAGGCGCAGTGGCGGACCAGCCGGCAAAGGCTGCACGTGCCGCTGCCACCGCGCGGTCGACATCGGCGGCGGAGCCACTGGCGACGTGCGCCACGACGTTTTCGGTGGCCGGGTTGACCACCGGAATGCTGGCCGGGCTGAGCGGGGCGCACCAATGGCCGTCGATGTAGAATTTCTGCGAGGTGTCCGGATCGACGTGATGGCTGTTCAAGGGCTGAGTGGTCATCCAGCGGGCTCCCTGGAGCAATAGTGATTTGATATCAATAAGCTAACAAAGCGGTCTGAATGAAAAGCGCTGATCTGCCGGGCTGCAAAGAATAATCTGCTGTATGCAGCGCGCTGACCTTGCGGACCTGTTCCGACCCGCCATCCGCGCTGATTTCAGCCGATGGCCTGAGTCACCAGCGTAAACTGCTGCACGTCCGGGCTGATCGGCGGCGGCGTGCCCAGCACCATGCGCGGTGCCCGGTCGACACAGGGCAACCCCAGGCTTTCCAGCCACGAGGCCAGCCCGCAGTCGGCCAGAATGTCAAAGCGCACAAACTGGCCGGGTATCTGCCGCAGCAGGTGAGCAATCAACTGTTGAGCCTGTTCGACATTTTGCGCAACCACCGGGCCGATGATATGCCCGCGCCCGAAGCGCCTAAGCAGGGCGATGCCTTGCAGTTCACCGTCATGCTCGATACCGGCCGACTGCTCGGCGTCACGCAGCAGATCGGTCAGCACCACGCGTCGGTCCAGGCCGCTGCCGGCGTTGGCCAGCCGGATCAGCGCCGGGTGATCGGCAGGCGCCAACGTGCGGATCTGCAGACCGGCGCTCAAGGTTGCCCGCTCAGGGAGGTGAGGAATGCCTTGGTGCTGCTGAATCCGCGCGTACTCCACGAAGCCAAGGCTTTGATAGAGCGGTGCGCCCAGTTCCGTCGCATTGAGGATCGGCGTACGCGGCGCTGTGGCCTCCAGACACAGATTCATCAGGCGGCGACCCATCCCCTTGCCTTGATGCTCGTCGCTGACGATGACCAGGCCGATCGAAGACCAGTCGCCCTGATGGCACGTGAAGGCGACCCCCACCAGTTGCCCGTCGCACTCGGCGACAAACCCTTCCGAGGTGCGTTGCACCATTGCCCAGTCTTCTTCGCGGTGCGGCCATTTGAGATGAACCGAAAGGGCATGCGCTGCCGGAATGTCGGCAGCTGTTACAGGGCGGTATTGATAGCGGGTGTCCGATGTCGTGGGCATGGTGTTTCCCTGAGAATGAATGGGGTGACCGGTTGGGCTCATATCAGTTTGCCTGCGCTCATCAGGCTGGAAACAAACGGCGTCTCGATAACACCGGGGTCAGTGAAACGGCGGATGTCGAAGGGGCTGATCAGGGTGCGGGTGCTGCCGGTGCTGATCAGTTCGGCCATGACGTCACCGACGCCAGGGCCGAGCTGAAAGCCGTGACCGCAGAAACCGAACGCGTAGAACAGGCCGTCGACCTTGCCGCTGCGGCCCATGATCGGCAGCGAGTCCGGCGTGTAGCTTTCGATGCCGCTCCAGACGCGGATGATGTTGAGCTTCTCTGCGCCGGGTATCAGACGGCTCATCTGCTTCATCTGATTGATCAGGCTTTCCGGCTTGAAATAGGCGCGGCGGTTGACCATGTCCGGCTTGTTGCGATTGCCACCGCCGATGATGATATTGCCGCGTGGGATCTGCCGGAAATAGATCACTTCCTCTTTGATTTTGGTGAACACGCCGATCACGGTGGGCAGGGCGTAAGGCACCGGTTCGGTGACTGACATCTGCGGCCCGTTGGGCTCCAGCGGAACAGGTTCGCCGAATTGCTCGGCCAGTTTCGCCGCCCAGGCCCCGGCAGTGATCAGCAGTTGTTCGGCAACGAACAGTTGGCCGTCACTGGTGGTGACATGAAACGCGCCGCCAACCTTCTGCACCTCGGCCACTTCAGTGCGCTCCTCGATCCTTGCCCCGGCGCGAATCGCCGCGCGGGCGAAGGCGGGCGCGGCCAGTCGCGGGTTGGCGTGCCCGTCATGAGGCGCATAGGAGCCACCTTTGACGTCCGGACCGAGAAACGGAAAACGCTCATGCAAGGCCTTGCCCCTGATGACCTGCAAATCCAGTTCGCGGGCTTCGGGGGCTGCGGCATAGGCTTCCAGCTCGGCGATCTCGTCTTCGCGATAACAGACGCGCATGTGACCGCTGGGAATGAATTCCAGGTCTTCGCCGATCAGCTCGGGCAGGCGTTTCCACAGCGCCCAGGAGCGATTGGACAGTTCCAGCTGGCCCAGAAACCGGCCCTGGCGGCGGACGTTGCCGAAGTTTACGCCGCTGGCGTACTGACCGATCTGATCCCGCTCCAGCAGGGTGACTGACCGCCCGTGCTGGCGCAGGAAAAACGCCGATGACGAGCCCATGAAGCCGCCACCGATAATCAGCACATCGCTTTTTTGTGGGTTCATCAGGTGCTCCCGGTCATGTTCATCGTGCGGCGCGTGCCAAGGCTTCGATCTCGATCAGATAGCCGTGGTGTAACGCTGGAACCGGCACCACGGCG
Organism: Pseudomonas graminis; assembly: GCF_002093745.1. GTDB lineage: Bacteria > Pseudomonadota > Gammaproteobacteria > Pseudomonadales > Pseudomonadaceae > Aquipseudomonas. The sequence goes on along the minus strand of NZ_MTSB01000004.1, from coordinate 213,383 downwards.
CGGGCCGGGCGATGCTCGCCCAGACAGCCTGCGTAGAGCCGGTCGAAGGCGGGCCAGTGCTGGATGCCTGCGACGTAAACCGTCACTTTGAGCAGGTCATCCGTGTTGCAACCTGCGGCGCCGAGTATGGCCAGCAGATTATCCAGCGCGATGGCCGCCTGAACTTCAAACGGTTCATCGACGCTGTGGCTGCCGTCCGGGCGCACCGGCAGTTGCCCGGACACATGCAAAAGGCCCTGATGCAGCACCGCCTGAGAGTAATGCCCGCCCGGCGCGGCCGCCAGGGTCGTGCCAATCAGCTCGATATCACCAGCCATGCAGACGACCCCAAGTGTGGACTGCGCCTTCGGCGTCGCAGGCGTGGTAGTCCGGAAATTGCGCACCGGTGGCGCACGCATGGTTGGGCAGAATGCGCAGACGGCTGCCGATGGGAAAGCGGGCCGTGATGTTCGTGTTGTCACCCGCCGCCAGAGTAATGATGCCGTGTTCCTGATTGGCGCCGGTCACCCGCGCGCCGTCGATCCACTCACCGGTGTCGGTGCAGACCTGACCGTAACCAAAGTCCTGCCGCTGACGCTGGGTGCCGCGATCCCGGCTCATGGCCATCCAGCCGGCGTCGACGATGATCCAGCCCTTGTCCTGCTGATGGCCGATCACCGTGGTCAGTACGCTCAAGGCCAGTTCGTCTGCCCGGCACACGCCAATGTTGTGCATCACCAGGTCGAAGAACACGTACACGCCGGCCCGCACTTCGGTCACGCCTTCCAGGTTCTGTGCGGACAACGCAGTAGGCGTCGAACCGATGCTGACGTCCGGGCAGGGCAGCCCGGCGTCGCGGATGCGTTCGGCGGCGCTCACACAAAGCACTCGTTCCTGTTCGGCCAGTGCCTGCAAGGCCTCCGGGGTGTCCAGATCGTAACTGGAGCCTGCATGAGTCATCACGCCGCGCAGTTGCATACCGCCTTCGGCCAGGGTTTTCGCTACGTCTATCAGGGCAGTGTCTTCGACGGTCAGCCCGGAGCGGTGGCCGTCGCAATCGATTTCGATCCACACCTCGAAGCGCTCGTCATGCTGCTGGCCGAAGGCGACGATGGCCTGCGCCGCGGCCACGCTGTCAGTCAGGATACTCAGGCGGCAGCCGTTGCGCCGCAGTCTGAGTGCCTGATCCAGTTTGCCGGGCGCAATGGCGACGGCGTAGAACACGTCGTTGATGCCCTCGGCAAAGCAGTGCTCGGCCTCTTTCAGTGTCGAGACCGTCACGCCGCTGGCACCTGCAGCCATCTGCGCCTGAATCACCGGCAGCGACTTGCTGGTCTTGACGTGGGGGCGCAAGCGCACGCCCAGCTCATTCATGCGTTGCTGCATGCGCTGGATATTGCTCTGCATGCGCGTTACATCGAGCAGCGCGACGGGTGTGTCGAGAGAGGGTAGGGAGGCTGACATGGCAAGGCTCGCATGACTGGGTACGAACGCCACTCTACGCATTGGGAATAAAGCTGTGGTTCAATGGGGTGTCATCAATCCTTAAGCTGAACTGAATGATCGCCATCGAAGACCTGCGCCTGGCTGTGACGCTGTCACGCTGTGAGTCCCTCAGCGCTGCCGCCCGCGTGCTGAATGTCTCGCCCCCTGCGCTGTCGATGCGGTTGCGCAAGCTGGAGACGCAATTGGGCATCACGCTGGCCAATCGCGATGCCAGACGTCTGAGCCTGACCGCCGATGGCGAGCGGTTTGCCCGGGAAAGTGCGCATTTGCTGGAGCAACTGGAGGCGCTTCCGGAGTCCTTCAAGCAGCGTGACGAACGATTGGTGGGCACCCTGCGCCTGGCTGCGCCGTTCGGTTACGGGCGTCAGCGCATCGCGCCGTTGGTGTCGCGTTTCGCCAAATTGCACCCGCAACTGCGGCTGCACCTGGACCTGCGCGAGACGCCGTGGCCGGATCGTCACGACAGCGACGCGGTGGTTCACATCGGCAGTCTCAACGACAGCCTGTGGATCGCCAGACCTCTGGCCAGGAATCACCGCTGGTTGTGCGCCAGCCCCGCTTACCTTGAACAGTACGGTACGCCATTGACGCCTGACGAGTTGTCCGCCCATCGCTGCATCTGTATTCGCGAAAACGACGAGGACGTGACCCTCTGGCACCTGAGCAAGGGCCAGACCAAAAAGACCTTGCGCGTTGAGCCTGCGCTGCTCAGTAATGACGGCTCGGTTGCCCGGCGCTGGGCCGAGCAGGGGCAGGGCATCGTGCTGCGTTCCCAGTGGGACGTCAGTGAGGCCATCGCCCGTGGCAACCTGGTGCGCGTTCTTGCCGATTGGCAACTGGCCAGCGCACCGATCAACCTGCTGGTGCCCTTGCGCAAACACCGCAGCGCGCGAGTACAGGCGCTGATGGAGTTTCTGGAGACGGCCTTGAAGGGCTGATCGAGTTCACCGGACGTGCGCTGTTGGTCGCAGTATCGAACACCTCAATTGACGCTCACGGCAACGCGCGGGTATAAACCGCGTCTTGTGTTTTTGTCGGATTTTTCTCCATGAGCTTCAGCCCCCTGATTCGCCAGTTGATCGATGCCTTCCGCGTGCTGCCGGGCGTCGGTCAGAAAACCGCTCAACGGATGGCGTTGCAGCTGCTGGAACGCGACCGCAGCGGCGGTTCGCGACTGGCGCTGGCGTTGGGCCAGGCGATGGACGGCGTCGGCCACTGCCGGTCGTGCCGCACGCTGACCGAAGAGGAATTCTGCCCGCAATGCGCCGACCCGCGTCGCGATGACACGCTGCTGTGTGTGGTTGAAGGGCCGACAGACGTCTACGCAGTAGAGCAGACGGGGTATCGCGGTCGTTATTTCGTGCTCAAGGGCCATCTGTCGCCCCTTGACGGCCTCGGCCCCGAGGCCATCGGCATTCCGCAACTGATGGAGCGTATCGCTCAGCAAGCCACGTTCACCGAAGTGATCCTGGCCACCAACCCGACGGTGGAAGGCGAGGCCACTGCGCACTACATCGCGCAGTTGCTCAACGACAAAGGCCTGGTCGCTTCGCGCATCGCCCACGGCGTGCCGCTGGGTGGCGAGCTGGATCTGGTGGACGGCGGCACCCTGGCGCATTCATTTGCAGGGCGCAAGCCGATCGCATTGTGAGGCCGCTCACCAGCGTGGCGTGATGTCCCGCTCCACGGGCGGCGCGTCCGGGTCCTGCCCGACCGGAAACTTGCCTTTCAGGTGCCAGGCGAAGGCAATGATTTCGGCGATGGTGCGGTACAGCGGCTCGGGGATACTGTCGCCCAGTTCCATGCGGGCCAGCAGTTTGACCAGCTCGGCATTTTCGTAGATCGGTACTTCATATTCCCGGGCAATCGCCAGGATGGCTTCGGCCAACTGATCGTCGCCTTTGGCGCTAAGTGTCGGCGCACGCTGGCCGTCATAGCTGAGGGCGATTGCCTGGCGCGGGGTAGGGTCAGGTTGGGTCATCAGGCGTTCTCGTCGATCCAGCGTTGTTCAAGGGCCGTGCGTGGACCTTGCGGCGGGGTGCCATGATTGCAGGCCAGTTCGCCGACCGTCAGGCCACAGGCCGTCAGCCGTTCGCGCAAATACCCCAGTTCATGATCAATCAGCGCAGCGCTTTCGGGGCGTTCGGCCCACAGTTGGCTGGACAGCGTGCCGCGCAGCAGTTGTGCGTTCACCTGCATCGGCCCCAGCGGTTCAAGATCGAACGCCAGATCGACTTTCCAGAGTTTTTCACGGCTTTCCGTGATCTCGATATCGTCCCGTTCTTCGCCGGCTTCCGGGTCCGGCGTGTCTTCGCGCTGCACCTTGACCTGCAACGGTACGATGTCATGAGCGTTGCGCATCGGCACTTCCAGCTGCCAGGTGGTCACCTGAGTGCCGTCGGCGTTGGTGCGTGTCTGCTCCAGCCCGCCCAGTTGATGGCTCTGCAAGCGTGAAACGGCAGCGGCCGCCAGTTTCAGCAGCAGCTCCAAGTCGTCTTCTTTCTCGCCGCCGCCGACCGTGCGCGACGGCAGCGGGAAGCTGCTGGGCTGGGTGCGTGCGGCGACCATGCCCAAGGTGCCCAGCGCATAGCGCATGGCATTGGGCATCGCGCGTGCCAGGGTGTTGGACGCTGCCGCTGCACCGTACGACTGGTTGTCCGGCAGCCCCGGCAGGATCTGGCCAATCAGGCGCATCAGGTTGGCCTTCATGTCCGGGGCCTGCATCGGATTCAGCCCGGCGAGCAGCTTGGCCTCCATGAATGCACCACTGGCGTTGAGCGCCTGGGCGACACCTTTGGGGGTGGTCATCTGCTGGATATCGGGCAAGTCATCCAGCAACTGGTTGATGCTGGCCTGCAACTGCGCGCTGATCGACGAACTGACCGGGTTGCTCGTGACCGGATTGCCGGTCTGCAGGTTTTGCAGGGCGTTGATCAGGTTTTCCAGCGAGCCTTGGCGGTTTTGCTGGGTGGCCAGTTGCTGGGCCAGCGCCAGTTGATCGAAACGGCCGGGCAGGGCCACGAAATTCAACGCCTGGCTGCCTTGCACCTGCGCGCTGAGCAGGCTGCCGACGGTCAACGGTTGCGGGCTTTCAATGGTCAGGCTGGAACCTGCCAGGGCGGTGTTCAGCAGCATGACGATGGAGCGGTAAGTCGGCGCGGCGGCGGCCGGGTTGGGCGCTGTCGCCGGATTGGCCGCCGGCGTCAGCGTCTGACTGGTCAGCACTTTGCCTTGCAATAATGTGCCAGCGGGCAACTGCCGAGTGTCGATGCTGGTCATCGAGTTTTTCAGCGCGTTATTGATCTGTTGCAGGCTCAGGGTCAGTTCGTTGGGCGACGCCTGCGCCACTTGCAGCAGGCTGCCGGGCGTGAAGGGCACGCTGCTGCTGACCGGCAGATTGGCCTGAGTGCCGTTGGCAAGCACCAGGCGCAGCAGGAGCTGGAAATTCTGGTTGACCTGTTTGAGGGTCAGCACTTCGGCGTCGACCGTTTCGCCTTCGGGGATCAGGATGTCTGCCGAGTTCAGCAGGGTCAGCACCTGCGCAGGAGAGACGCCGGCGCGCAGCAGTGTCGTGATGGGAGTGGTCGCCGGAACGCTGGTGATGTCGCCTGTCATTGAAATATCGACCTGAGGAAATTGCCCCTTTGATAACAGGACTCGCATGTATAATACCGGCCGAAACCCGACCGGCCGCCATTAAGTTCTCTTCATGTAACGGCTGCATCAATCCTGACTTGAACCGTCTTTTACTCCGTATGTGTCTGTTTTGGCACATTTCGCGACGCAATAGCACTGGAAAACCCCGATGACGTCAGTCTCCCCCTATCTGCAGGCAACGGCTCTGACGTGTGAGCGGGACGGGCGGGTGCTGTTCGAACATCTGGATCTGCAATTGTGTGCCGGTGACATGGTGCAGATCGTTGGCCCCAACGGCTGTGGCAAGACCAGCCTGTTGCGCATTTTGTGCGGGTTGATGCAGCCGTGCGCCGGGCGCGTCTTGCTCGACGGGCATGTGCCGGGGCGGCAGCAAGAGCCAGGCGGCGATCTGGTGTGGATCGGCCATGCGTCAGCGCTCAAGGATGTGCTCACGCCGCTGGAAAATCTTGCCTGGCTCTGCGCACTTCATCAGCCTGCCAGCGCCGATGATATTCGTCAGGCGCTCGACACGGCCGGGCTGGCCGGTTTCGAGGACGTACCTTGTCACAGCCTGTCGGCCGGGCAGCAGCGCCGTGTGGCGCTGGCCCGTCTTTATCTGCCTGGCCCGCCTCTGTGGATACTCGATGAGCCCTTTACCGCGCTCGACCGGGAAGGCATCGTCCAGCTGGAAAATCATTTGGCGGAGCACTGTGAAAAAAGCGGTATGGCGGTGATCACCACGCACCACGCCCTGAGCCGGCTGCCTGCGGGCTATCGCTGTCTCGACCTGACGCAGGGGTCAGCATGAACAACATTCTTGGGGTGTTGCTGGTGCGTGAAGCCCGGCTACTCGCACGTCGTCCGGCAGAGCTGGCCAATCCGCTGGTGTTCTTCGCGCTGGTGATCGCCCTGTTTCCGCTGGCGGTGGGGCCGGAGACGCAATTGTTGCAAACCTTGTCGCCCGGACTGGTCTGGGTCGCGGCCCTGTTGGCCGTATTGCTTTCGCTGGACGGGCTGTTTCGCAACGACTTCGAGGACGGTTCGCTGGAGCAGTGGGTCCTTTCGCCGCACCCGTTGGCGCTTCTGGTGCTGAGCAAAGTGCTGGCACACTGGGTTTTTTCCGGGCTGGCGCTGGTCGTGTTGTCGCCCGTGCTGGCGCTGATGCTTGGTTTGCCGGCCGAATGCCTGCCGGTGCTGGTGTTTTCACTGCTGCTGGGCACGCCGGTGCTCAGCCTGCTGGGCGCAGTGGGTGCCGCGTTGACGGTGGGGTTGAAGCGCGGCGGCCTGTTGCTTGCCTTGCTGATTCTGCCGTTGTACATCCCGGTGTTGATTCTGGGCAGTGGCGCCCTGCAAGCTGCCATGCAGGGCATGCCTGTCACCGGATACCTGCTGTGGCTCGGCTGCCTGACTGTTCTGGCAATCACCCTGACACCCTTTGCAATAGCCGCCGGCCTGAAAATCAGCGTCGGTGAATAATCGAGGTTCCGGCATCGGCGATGCCGCTGCCCTGCAAAACCCTGGAAACACCTGATGAAAAGCGACGCCATGAAAAGCAGCATCGGTCGGGCCTGGTTTCATACGCTCGGCTCGCCGAAAGGGTTCTACCGAGTCAGCGCGCGCCTGTTGCCGTGGCTGAGCGTTTCCGCCTGTTTGTTGCTGGGTATCGGCGTGGTCTGGGGGCTGGCATTCGCGCCACCGGATTACCAGCAGGGCAACAGCTTCCGGATCATCTACATCCATGTGCCTGCCGCCTTGCTGGCGCAGTCCTGCTACGTGATGCTGGCGGTGTGCGGCGTGGTCGGGCTGGTGTGGAAAATGAAGCTGGCCGATGTCGCGCTGCAATCGGCCGCGCCCATCGGGGCGTGGATGACTGCGCTGGCATTGGCGAGCGGGGCGATCTGGGGCAAGCCGACCTGGGGCGCCTGGTGGGTCTGGGATGCGCGGCTGACGTCGATGCTGATTCTGCTGTTCCTGTATTTCGGCCTGATCGCGCTGGGCAACGCCATCAGCAATCGCGACAGCGCCGCCAAGGCGTGTGCGGTGCTGGCCATCGTCGGCGTGGTGAATATCCCGATCATCAAGTATTCGGTGGAGTGGTGGAACACGCTGCATCAGGGCGCAACTTTCAGTTTCACGGAAAAACCGGCCATGCCTGCCGAAATGTGGCTGCCGCTGCTGTTCACGACGCTGGGCTTCTATTGCTTCTTCGGTGTTGTGCTGCTGTTACGCATGCGGCTGGAAGTGCTGCGTCGCGAGTCCCGGACCCAGTGGGTCAAGGCCGAGCTGCTGCGCAGCCTGGGGCACACGCCTGTGCAGCCGGAGAACACGCCTTGAGCTTCGAGTCATTCGGTGATTTTCTCGCCATGGGGCGTCACGGGCTGTTCGTCTGGTCGGCTTACGGTCTGTGCCTGTCAGTGCTGCTGATCAACGTGGCGCTGCCGGTTCTGGCGCGGCGGCGTTATCTGAAACAGCAGGCGCAACGCTTGAAGCGGGAGAACCGGCCGTGAACCCGCTGCGCAGAACGCGCTTGCTGATCATCCTCGCCGTGCTGGTCGGCGTCGGTCTGGCCGTGACCCTGGCCCTCAGCGCGCTGAAGGAAAACATCAATCTGTTTTACACACCGAGCCAGATCGCCAACGGCGAGGCCCCGCTTGATACCCGTATCCGCGCAGGCGGCATGGTGGAAAAAGGCTCATTGCAGCGTTCCGCCGACTCATTGGACGTGCGCTTTGTGGTGACCGATTTCAACCAGTCGGTGACCATCGCCTACCGCGGCATTCTTCCTGACCTGTTTCGTGAAGGGCAGGGCATTGTCGCGTTGGGCAAACTCAATGCCCAGGGCGTGGTGGTCGCCGATGAAGTGCTGGCCAAACACGATGAGAAATACATGCCGCCCGAAGTGACCAAGGCGTTGCGCGAAAGCGGCCAGCCGGCACCGGCTGCGTCCTATGCGCCCGCCAGGCAGGCTGATCGATGATTCCCGAACTCGGCCATCTGGCCATGATCCTGGCGCTGGGTTTTGCGCTGGTGCAAGCCATCATTCCGTTGATTGGTGCCTGGCGTGGCGACCGCTTATGGATGAGCCTGGCGCGTCCGGCGGCGTGGGGCCAGTTCAGCTTTCTGATCTTCGCCTTCGGTTGCCTGACCTACGCCTTTATGGCCGACGACTTTTCCGTCACCTATGTGGCGCAGAACTCCAACACGGCGCTGCCCTGGTACTACAAATTCAGCGCCGTATGGGGCGCACATGAAGGCTCGTTGCTGCTTTGGGCGCTGATCCTCGGCGGCTGGACCTTCGCCGTGTCGGTGTTTTCCCGACAATTGCCGCAAGTGATGCTGGCGCGGGTGCTGGCAATCATGGGCATGATCAGCCTGGGCTTTCTGTCCTTTCTGATCTTCACTTCCAACCCGTTCGCGCGTCTGTTGCCGCAGATGCCGGCCAACGGGCGCGATCTCAACCCGTTGTTGCAGGACATCGGCCTGATCGTGCATCCGCCGATGCTGTACATGGGGTACGTCGGTTTTTCCGTGGCCTTCGCGTTTGCCATCGCAGCCCTGCTCGGCGGACGGCTCGACGCGGCCTGGGCGCGCTGGTCGCGGCCGTGGACGCTGGTGGCCTGGGCGTTTCTCGGCATCGGCATCAGCCTCGGCTCGTGGTGGGCGTATTACGAATTGGGCTGGGGCGGCTGGTGGTTCTGGGACCCGGTGGAAAACGCCTCGTTCATGCCCTGGCTGGTCGGCACCGCGCTGATCCACTCACTGGCGGTGACTGAAAAGCGTGGCGTGTTCAAAAGCTGGACGGTGTTGCTGGCGATTGCCGCGTTTTCCCTGAGCCTGCTGGGTACGTTTCTGGTGCGTTCCGGGGTGCTGACTTCGGTGCATGCCTTTGCCTCGGACCCGGCGCGCGGGGTGTTCATTCTGATGTTCCTGCTGGTTGTGGTGGGCGGCTCGCTGACCTTGTTCGCGATTCGAGCGCCAGTGGTGAAAAGCCACGTCGGCTTCGGCCTGTGGTCGCGGGAAACCCTGCTGCTTGGCAACAACCTGTTGCTGGTGGTGGCCGCGTCGATGATCTTGCTGGGCACGCTTTATCCGCTGGTGATCGACGCCATCAGTGGCGACAAGATGTCGGTCGGCCCGCCGTATTTCAATGCGCTGTTCGTGCCGTTGATGGGGCTGTTGTTGGCGGTCATGGCGGTCGGTGTGCTGGTGCGCTGGAAGGACACGCCGCTGAAATGGCTGCTGGGCATGCTCGCCCCGGTGCTGATCGGCAGCGCACTGCTGGCCGTGGTGGCCGGGCTGGTCATGGGTGATTTTCAGTGGGCGGTGCTGGCGACCTTCATGCTCGCCGCCTGGGTGCTGCTGGCCGGTCTTCGCGACCTGTTCGACAAGACGCGTCACAAGGGATTGTTCAAGGGCGCACGCAGCCTGACCCGCAGTTACTGGGGCATGCAACTGGCGCACCTCGGCATCGTGGTGTGTGCGCTGGGCGTGGTGCTGTCCAGCCAGAACAGCGCCGAACGCGACCTGCGCATGGCCCCCGGCGAGTCCACCGAACTGGGCGGCTATGTGTTTGTATTCGACGGCGCGAAGCATCATGAAGGGCCGAACTTTACATCGGATCGCGGCACTGTACGGGTGTTGCGCGATGGGGTGCTGCTCACCGAGCTGCACCCGGAAAAACGCCTGTACACCGTGCAGCAGTCGATGATGACCGAAGCGGGCATCGACGCCGGTTTCAGCCGCGACCTTTACGTGGCATTGGGTGAACCGCTGGGTGAGGGGGCCTGGGCGGTGCGGGTTCATGTCAAACCGTTTGTGCGCTGGATCTGGTTCGGCGGTGTGCTGACGGGGTTGGGTGGCGTGCTGGCAGCGCTGGACCGGCGCTATCGCACCCGCATCAAAAGCAAGGTGCGTGAGGCGCTGGGCATGTCGGGAGCGGGTTTATGAGACGCTGGGTCATGGTGGTGCCGCTGGCGTTGTTTCTCGGCGTGGCCGCTTTTCTGTATCGCGGTTTGTACCTGGACCCTGCCGAGCTGCCGTCGGCGCTGATCGGCAAGCCTTTTCCGGAATTCACGTTGCAGGCCGTGCAGGGCGAGCGCGTATTGACCCGCGCCGACCTGCTGGGCAAACCCGCGCTGGTCAACGTCTGGGGGACCTGGTGCGTGGCCTGTCGGGTCGAGCATCCGGTGCTTGCTCGTCTGGCGCAGCAGGGCGTGCTGATCTACGGCGTGAACTACAAGGACAACAATGCTGACGCGCTCAAGTGGCTCGAGGCGTTTCACAATCCCTACTCATTGAATATCCGTGACCAGGACGGCTCGCTGGGTCTGAACCTGGGTGTGTACGGTGCGCCGGAAACCTTCCTGATCGACCGTCAGGGCATCATTCGTTACAAGCATGTCGGGGTTATTGATGACGCAGTGTGGCGGGAAAAGCTCGCCAGCCGTTATCAGGCGCTGGTTGAGGAGGGCAGGCCATGAGCCGCTGGCTTGCCGCTTTGCTGCTGAACCTGCTGCTGTCCGGCGTGGCTCACGCAGCCATTGACGCCTACACCTTTCGTGACGACGCCGAGCGCGCTCGCTACAGCGAATTGACCCGGGAACTGCGTTGCCCCAAATGCCAGAATCAGGACATTGCCGACTCCAATGCACCCATCGCCGCCGACTTGCGCAAGGAGATTTACCGCCTGTTGGGTGAGGGGCAGAGCAATCAGCAGATCATCGATTTCATTGTCGATCGTTACGGCGACTTCGTTCGCTACAAACCCGGTCTCAATGCGCGTACCTGGTTGTTGTGGTTCGGCCCGGCCGGTCTGTTGCTCGGCGGCATGGTGGTGATCGGTTTTATCGTTCTGCGCCGTCGCAATCAGCCATCTGCATCCGCCGCAGCGTTGTCCGAAGACGAGCAGCAGCGCCTTGCCAGACTGCTGGATGAAAAACGCCCATGACTGATTTCTGGATGGCAATCGGCCTTCTCCTGCTGGCTGCACTGAGCTTTTTGCTGATCCCGGTGCTGCGCGGCCATCGTGCGCAGCGTGAAGAGGACCGCACGGCGCTCAATGTCGCGTTGTATCAGGAGCGGCTGACCGAGCTGCAGGCTCAGCACGATCAAGGCGTGTTGTCGGCGGGGCAGGTGCAGGAGGCCCGCGCCGAAGCTGCGCGTGAGTTGCTGGCCGACACCGAAGGCGCAGAAGCCGTTCGCACCTCCCGGCTGGGCAGGCCGGTGTTGCTGCTGGCCGCCGTGCTGGTGCCACTGCTTGGCCTGGCGGGTTATCTGCATCTGGGCGCCAGTGACCGGGTCGAGCTGAGTCGCGAATTTGCCAAGCCGCCGACCTCGCTGGCCGACATGACCCGGCGGCTGGAGCGCAGCGTGCAGGCCCAGCCGGATTCTGCCGAGAACCTGTATTTTCTGGCGCGCAGCTACATGGCGCAAAACCGCCCTGGCGATGCAGCACGGATGTTCGAGCGGGCGGTGGCGCTGGCCGGAAGGTCGCCCGAGTTGCTCGGTCAGTGGGCGCAGGCGTTGTATTTTGCCAGCGACAAGCATTTCACCCCGCAGGTACAGGCGCTGACCGACGAGGCGCTAAAGGCCGACCCCGACGAAGTCACCAGCCTGGGCTTGCTGGGGATTGCCGCGTTTGAAACACAGCGTTATCAGGCAGCGGTGGATTACTGGACGCGCCTGCTGGCGGCGTTGCCTGCGCAGGATGCATCACGTTCGGCACTGGAAGGCGGCATTGCCCGCGCCAGAGAAAACCTTGCCGCGCAGGGCGCGCCGGTCAAGGCGAAGTCGCTCAAGGTGCGCGTCGAGCTGGCTGCGTCGCTCAGAGGTCACGTGCAGCCAACTGACAGCGTGTTCGTTTTTGCCCGTGCAATCAACGGCCCGCCTGCGCCGCTGGCGGTCAAGCGCATCACGGTGGCCGACTTGCCTGCCGAGGTCGAATTGAGCGATTCGGACGCAATGATGCCGTCACTGAAACTGTCGACCTTTGCGCAAGTCCAACTGGTTGCGCGAGTGTCTCGTGCAGGGCAGCCAACCACCGGTGAGTGGATCGGCCGCAGTCAGCCACTGGCCAGTGATACCGGGGCGCAGCAGGCATTGATAATCGACAGTCCGGATAACTAGAGAAATTGCATATGTACCGTACCGCACGCATCACCTTGTTGGGTCTGGTCGTTGGCCTGAGTGCCTGTGCAGTCCAGCATCCAGCCCCGCCCCACAGTCAGGAACCGATTCTGACCTTGCCGGGCGGCCAGCAGCCCGGCGCACCGCGCCCGACGACCCCGCAATCGCCCCCGCAAGAGCCCGTCAAGGCACCGTCGGCAGGGCCTAAAACCTCGGCCAGTTTCGCCCCGCCACCGGGCGGTGGCAGCCATTGGGATGCGCGTCTGGGCGTGTACGTGATGGACGACCAGCCCAACACGTTCTATCGCCAGCGCACTTACTACCAGTGGAACAACGGCTGGAGCTGGGCGACCAGCCCCGACGGCCCGTGGCAGGCGACCGATGCCAGCGGCGTACCGGCAGGGCTGGGCAAACAGTTCAGCAATTGATTCAAGCCTGAACATGAAAACGGCGACCTGTCGGGTCGCCGTTTTGCGTTAAGCGGGTGGCTTATTTGCCCGGATAAATCTGGTCGAACACACCGCCGTCAATGAAGTGCGTCTTCTGCACGGTGCGCCAGTCACCGAAGGTTTTCTCCACCGACAGGAAGTCCACTTTCGGGAAGCGATCCTTGTACTTGGCGAGAATCTGCGGGTCGCGCGGGCGCAGGTAGTTGTTTGCTGCGATTTCCTGACCTTCTGGCGACCACAGGTATTTCAGGTATTCCTCGGCCAGGGCGCGGGAGTTTTTCTTGTCCACCACCTTGTCGACCACGCTCACCGGTGGCTCGGCTTCTGCCGACACGGACGGGTAAACCACCTCGAACTGATCACGACCGAATTCGCGGGCGATCATTTCGGCTTCGTTTTCAAAGGTGACCAGCACGTCACCGATCTGATTGGTCATGAAGGTGGTGGTTGCGCCGCGACCGCCGGTATCGAGAACCGGTACATGGCGGAACAGATCACCGACGAATTTCTTCGCGGCGGCTTCATCACCACCGTTTTTCAGGGTGTAGCCCCAGGCCGACAGGTAGGTGTAACGGCCATTACCCGAGGTTTTCGGGTTGGGCACGATGACTTCAACGCCATCCTTGACCAGGTCCGGCCAGTCTTTCAGGGCCTTGGGGTTGCCCTTGCGAACGATGAACACCGTGGCCGACGTGAACGGCGCGCTGTTGTTCGGCAGACGCGTGACCCAGTTCTCGGGCACCAGCCCGCCATTGTCGGCCAGCGCATTGATGTCGGTGGCCATGTTCATGGTGATCACATCAGCCGGCAGCCCGTCGATCACCGAGCGCGCTTGCTTGCTCGATCCGCCAAATGACATCTGCACGGTCACGTCTTCGTTCTTGTCGGCTTTCCAGTATTTCTGAAAGGCGCTGTTGTAGTCCTTGTAGAAGTCACGCATCACGTCATAAGAGACGTTGAGCAGCGTCGGGGCGGCCTGGGCAGCGCTGGCAAAAGCCAGGCCTGCGGCCAGTAGCGAGGCGGCGAAGAGTTTATTCACTGCAGGGTCCTTTAGAGTGTTTGATCAAGCTTGATGGCGTAATGCCGCGACACTATCAGCATCGCGCCTGCGGTTTAAAGACTGAAAACGTCTTTGCTTATGCCTTGTGCTCTACTTTTGGAAACAATTGATTACCGCAGCGTGAGCAGAATGCTGCGCCGTGCTCGTGGAGATTCTTCGCGCAGACCGGGCAGTCGTGTTTCAGCTGCTCGCCACGCATGGCGTTGGCCAGCTCTGCGGTGAATATACCGGTGGGCACGGCGATGATCGAGTAACCGATGATCATCACCAGCGACGAGAGCATCTGCCCCACGGGCGTTTTGGGCACGATATCGCCGAAGCCCACGGTGGTGAGGGTCACGATAGCCCAATAGATGCCTTTGGGGATGCTGGTGAAGCCATGTTCCGGCCCTTCGATCACGTACATCAGCGTGCCGAACACGGTGACCAGGGTCGAAACGGTGACCAGAAACACGATGATCTTCTGTTTACTGCCGCGCAGGGCTGCCAGCAGATAATTAGCCTGACGCAGGTAAGTGCCGAGTTTGAGCACCCGGAAAATCCGCAGCATGCGGATGATCCGCACGATCAACAGGTACTGCGCATCGCTGTAATAGATCGACAGCACGCCTGGCACAATGGCCAGCAGATCGACCAGTCCGTAGAAACTGAACGCATACTTCAGTGGCCGGGGTGAGCAGTACAGGCGCAGGATGTATTCAATCGCGAACAGCAGCGTAAAGCCCCATTCGATCCAGGCGAACAGCGTCGCGTAATCGCGGTGAATGCTCTCGATGCTGTCAATGACCGTGACCAGCAGACTGAGCAGAATCGCCACCAGCACGATTTTGTCAAACGTTCGCCCAGCGGGCGTATTGGCCTCGAATATAACGATGTGCAACCGCTCGCGACGGCTGAGAGAGGTGTCCATGAGGCTTTCCGAATCGAATATCGGCAGAGCCTAGGAGCATTGGGTGCTTGAGTGCAAGCACACAACGCCTGCGGGAGCGAGCCGGGCGACGCTTAGCGTGCTCGGGAAGGGACCGTTACAGCCCCGCTGGACCCATGTCTTCGTGAGCAAGCTCACTCCCACAGGGATCTTTATTTATATTGCAACTGGGGTCAGCGCCGCTTTTCGGGTGCTTGTCAGACTTACCTGGAAAGATCGGCGCTGGGGCGTGAGGAACGGCAGCCTCAACTATCGTGCGACGCAGAGTTGTGAACGCACACTCAAGCTCATAGGGCGGGGAGTCGGCGATGACTGGCGCTGGAGGACACATGCAGTATGCAGGCGAAAACTTTTCTCTCAGAGCATTGGCGTTTGATGATGCCGAGCTGATCAACCGCTATGAAAAAAACCATCGCCAGTATCTACAGCCTTGGGAACCGCTCAGGGACGATGACTATTTCATCCTCGAAAACGCCCGATCCAGGGTCCAGCAGCAATGGGAAAGCATGCAGGCCGGCAGCGCGGTTTTTTTTCTTATCACGGATCCGCACGGCGAATTGCTGGGACGCTGCAGCTACACCAACATCGTGAGAGGCGCTTTCCAGGCCTGCAACCTCGGCTTCTCACTGGCAGAAACCGCTCAGGGGCAGGGCTTGATGAAAAGATCGCTGGAAGTCACCAATCGCTACTGCTTCGAACACATGGGCCTGCATCGAATCATGGCCAACCACCTGCCACGCAACCTGAAAAGTCAGCGACTTCTGCAGTCGCTTGGCTTCGAGCAGGAAGGCTATGCCCGTGCCTACCTGAAAATTGCCGGCGTCTGGGAAGACCATGTCCTGAGGGCATTGATCAATCCGAACCAGGCTTGATGGCGGGGCGAACGCCCCTCCTACTTGTGCGCCACGTCATCCTTCTCCCAGCCGCCGCCGAGTGCCAGAAACAGGTTGATCTGCCCCATCGCCACTTCGGTGTTGGCTTCGGCCATCTGCGCGCGCACGTCGGTATAGGTGCGCGTGGCTTGCAGGTCGGCGAGGAACGAGGCGCGTCCGGCCCGGTAGAAGCGGTGGGTCTGGTCGGCGGCTTCCTTGGCTGACTGTTCGGCTTCCTTGAGGGCGTCGCGGCGGTCGAGCAGGGCAGTGTATTGCGCCAGGCCGGTCTGGGTTTCGCGAATGGCGTTGAGCACCACGCCGTCAAAACGTGCCAAAGCCGCCTGAGCAGACGCTTCGGCCTGATGGATACGCGCACGGGAACCGTTGGACGGAACCGTCCAGTTCAGCAACGGCCCGAAGCCCCAACGGTTGGCGGCCGGTTTGCCGAGGTTCTCGATGAGGCCGGTGGTGCCAATGCTTGCACCAATGCTGATGTCCGGATACAGCTCGCCTGTGGCGACGCCGATTTCGGCAGTGGACATCGCCAGATGCCGTTCAGCCTGGCGCACGTCGGGGCGTCGCTTGAGCAGCGTCGCCCCGTCGCCCACCGGCATGACCTGCGCAATGTGCGGCAGCGCGTTGCACGTGCTGACGCCCGCGGGCAATTGCTCGACAGGTTTGGCCAGCAGCATCGACAGGCGAAACATGGCCGCCTGGCGACGGGCTTCGTAACGCGGCATTTCGGCACGTAAAGATTTGAACTGGGTCTGCGAGCGTGTGACCTGGGTTTCATCGCCACGCCCGGCATCGCGCAGGCGCTGGGCGAGGGTCACGCTCTGCTGTTGCAGGTCGAGGGATTCACGGGCGATGTCGAGTTCTTCATTGGCCGCGCAGATCTGCGTGTAGGCACGCACGACATCGGCGACCACCGTGATGCGCGCCGTGTCGACCGCCGCCTGATTGGCATCGATATTGGCCTGCGCGGCTTCGATGCCGCGCTGCAAAGTGCCGAACAGGTCGAACTGATACGAGGTGGTCAGGCCCACGTCACCCACATTGGCGACCGGCACCTTGTCCGTCAGCAGATACGCTTCGCCGGATTCCTGCACACGCTGTGCGCCGATCTTCGCACCGCTGGTGAAACCACCCGCCGCCTCGGCTTCGGCGCTCTGATAACGAGAGCGTTGCAGATTGGCCGCAGCCACGCGCAGGTCGGTGTTGGAGGCAATGGCCTGGCGCACCAGTTCATCCAGGCGCGCATCCTGATAAAGACGCCACCAGTGCGCGGGCACCGGGGCCGAGACGGCATTGACTGAGCGGCCCGCCAGCTCGCCCTGCAAATCCGGGCGGTTGATGGCGCCGCCTTCCGGCACCTGGTAATCCGGCCCGACCATCTGGCAGGCCGACAGCACCGCACTGAACCCGAGTGCGGCGATGCGTAACGCGCGTTTCATCGCTGGGCCTCCTGCGTGTCGTCGATGATCGACACGGTCGCGGTACGCCCGGCGATCATGCGAAAGTTGGCAGGCACGTCATCGAAGGCGATCCGCACTGGAATCCGTTGTGCCAGCCGCACCCAACTGAATGCCGGGTTGACGTTGGGCAGCAGGTTCGAACCGCTGGTACGGTCGCGGTCTTCGATGCCGGCGACGATACTCACCACATGCCCGGTCAGCCGGGCGTTGTCGCCGATGACCCGAATGTCCACACCCTGGCCAACATGAATGCCGTCCAGCTTGGTTTCCTCGAAGTAACCGTCGATGTGGAACGACGCCGAGTCGACCACGGACAGCACCGGACGCCCGGCGGTGACAAATTCATGTTCGCGAGGCGCGCGGTCGTTGAGGTAGCCGTCCACCGGGCTGCGAATCACCGAGCGATCCAGATTCAGTTGCGCAGCGTCCACTGCCACCCGGGCTTCCCCCAAGGCTGACAGTGCGCGGGCTTCGCGGGACTGGCTTTCTTCCAGTTGCTCACGCGCTACCAGATTGCCCAGGCCGCGGTTACGCGTGTTCTCGCGACGTGCCTGCTCCCAGGTTTCCTGGCGCTCGGCGACAGTGGCCTGAGCCTGGCGCAGGGACAGCCGGAAGCGGTCCTGATCAATCGTGAACAGCACCTGGCCTTTGTGTACGGGCTGGTTATCGGTCACCTCGACCTTCTGGATCAGGCCGGACACGTCGGGCGCGATCTGCACGACATCGGCGCGGATATGACCGTCCCGGGTCCACGGTGCATACATGTAATACATCACCATGCGCCATACAACGACAGCGGCCAGGGTAACAACCAGCAGGGTCAGGACCACGCGGCCCAGTGTCAGTATCGGTTTTTTCATGTCATCAGGTATCGACTTAGAGTATCCACGGCGCCGAGCAGCAAAGCGTATAGACCTACGTTGAACAAAGCCCGGTGCCAGACCAGGCGGTAGAAACGGGCGCGCGTCAGCACCGCATGCACCCCGAGAAACAGCAGATAGGCTATGCCCATCATCGCCAGAAACGTGGGAATGAAGATCCCGCTGATGTCCAGATCACCGATCACAGAGGCGCTCCATCAATGTTGTGCGGCAATTGTTCAGTCATTTCTCCGGCCACGGTGACGATCTCCACGCCCGGCAACAGCGCCAGGCGCAGGCCGCTGAGTGCATGCAGCAAGTGAACCCGGGCCGGGTTGTCGCCCATTTCCTGATCGGTCAGTGCGCGGCGTGCGCGGTCCATGAGCATCAGCAGGCCACGGGGGGCGGGGAGTCGCTCACCGGCCTTGCTGCAGTGTCTGAAGTAGCCACCGACCTCGTCGATCACCTGACGCAGCAGCGCCTGGGGGGCGGGCGTGGCACGCCGGGTGTAGGCGATCAGGTCCAGCATATTCAGCGCAACCCGCAGCTCGCGCAGGGCAATTCCGGTGTCTTGTGCCGTGAGCGTCAGGCGCGGCAATTGCTGCATCAAACGGTCGAGCATTTGCACGCCCATACGCCTGTGTTCGGCCAGCGACGAGTTTTCGCTGAGGCTGGCGATGTCGCGCCAGCTGAAGCGGGTCAGGCGTTTCACTGCCAGTTCGACGCCGAACGGGCGGAACACCAGCGTCCAGATAAAGGCAAACAACAGTCCTGCCGGCCCGGCCAGGTTGGAATTCAGAAAATTCATGAAGTCCGCATCGTAGGCGCTCTGGATGCTGATGAAAGACGAAGTGTTGACGATGGTCAGCAGCGTGCCGAGAAAAAACCGCGGCTGCACGGTCAGGGTGCCGACGCAGATGAACGGCACGGAGAACGCCAGCACCAGCATCGGAAAGTCATGCAGGTTGGGCAGCACCACGAACAGGTAAAGGCTGGCAAACACCACCGAGAGCATGGTCCAGAAAAAGAACCGGTAGATCTGCGGGGCCGGGTCGTCCATCGCTGCGAAGAAACTGCAGGACACCGCCGCTAGCGCCACGGCACTGGCGCCGTCTTTCCAGCCGAGCAAAATCCACAGCACCGAGGCGACGATGATCGCCAGGACCGTGGACGATACCGAATACAGCATCAGGCCACGGTCGAGAAACGGTGTCAGACGGCCCAGACGCCAATGACGATAAACCGCGCGCCATTGTGAGTGATCGTCGGTCTTTATCGCATGTTGCAGGGAGCGGCAGTCCTGCCACAGGTCAATCCATTCGCTGAGGCGGAACAGCGTGTTGGACAGCAACAACTGATCTCGGTCATCCAGGTGTGCAGAGTCCGGTTGCAGACGCTCCAGCTCGCGGTGCAGTTGCTGCCACTGCCCGTCTTGCGGACCTTCGGCAGTCTGTTTCAGCCACTCGCAGACACGCTGCAACAGTGGCGAGAGACTGGCCAGCAGGTCGGGCGTGCGCCGCTCCAGTGCCCACAAGGCATCATCCATCGCATCGATCACCGGCAGCAGGTGAATCATCCGGCCGCGCAGTTCGTTGGCATTGCGCACGGTCTGCCTGTGTGCGCCTTCGTGGCTCAACTGGCCGATCATCATCTCCAGCGAGTTGAAGCTGGCGACCATCGAATTGCGCAACGTGCCGATTTCTTCCGCCTGGCAACTGCGGCTGATGAAGCGCTCGCTGTAAGTGGCGGCGTCGCTGAACCACTTTTCCGTGGTGGCCTGAAACACCGGCGCCAGACGTCGCGGCCAGAACATCGCGCCGACGACGGCCGCGCAGATGATGCCGAGGAAGATTTCTTCGGTACGCGACACCGCGATGTCGAACACGGCTTGCGGGTTGTCGACCACCGGCAGCGAAATCAGCGGCATGGTGTAGCCCGCCAGCATCAGCGCATAACTGTTCGCGGTGCGCAGATGCAGGGACAGGAACAACAGCGTGCCGGTCCACAGGCCGACCACGATGGCCAGTAACAAAGGTGTCTGCACGAACATCGGCACCAGCAGCACTGACGCCGCTGCGCCGGCCAGCGTGCCGGCGGCGCGATACAGCGCCTTGGAACTGGTCGGGCCGACGAACGGGCTGGAAACGATGTACACGGTGGCCATCGCCCAGTAGGGGCGGGGCATTTCCATCAGCAGCGCGATGTACAGCGCAAGCATGGAGGCGCCGAACGTGCGCACCCCATAAAACCAGTCGCGTGCCGGTGGAACGCTGGAGAAAAACCCGTTCAAACCTGGCTCCCGTGTTCACGCTGCGCCGCGTCGGAAAAGGCCTGCAACACACGCAAGGTGGCCTCCAGGTCGGCAGGTTGCAGGCCTTGCAGCACCTCGGCGCGCAACCGTGTCAGCTCTTCCTCGATGGACGTGGCCAGCGCGCGGCCCTTGTCGGTCAGGCTCAAGGCCTTGGCGCGACGGTCGAGAGGGTCTTCGCTGCGGCAGACGATTCCCGCCTTGCACAGTTGATCAAGCAGGCGGACCAGCGTCGGACTTTCCATGCCTGCCGCCTGGGCGACTTTCACCTGATGCGCGCCGTCACCCAGACGGGCAATGGCCAGCAGGGGGCCTGCGCACGCTTCGGAAATGCCATAGGTGACCAGCGTGTTCTGGCAGATGCGTCGCCATTGGCGGGAGGCGGCTACCAGACCACTGCTGATTGCCCTTTGCAGGGATTCGACAGACATGAAAACACCCGTGAAAACATCGGAAAATTAGTTAGGAGCGATACTGTTAGCGAGGATATTAATAGGATGCTAACTAATATCCCGTAACAACTGCTTACAGTCAACCCGGAGCTGCCCAGTGGCGGCTTTCTTTGAGATTCACCTGATCAAGAGGTGATTTCAGGACGAGGCGACGTGCGAAAAAGAGCGCTTTGTCAGCGATAGCCGCTGAAAGTTCATTTGAATTGAAAATAATCGCTACCGTTCGTCGGCAGTCTGCGCTGATCTGGGCGGATTTTTCGCGCGCTCATTCAAAAAAATGACGCGCTCGCGCCGGTCGTTTTCCACATTAACTGCCGCCTGCAGCAAATGGATGGCGATAGGCCTTACTTGGTAATTTGATATCAAAATAGTGGCCTTGATGCTTTTTAGGCATTTTATTGGCGCCAAGGCGTTGTCGTCTCTGTTTATAAATTAACCGATTAAGCCGATAGTCTTTATGAACGCAACGGGCCAGCACGCCCGTTCCAGAGCCATCCTGCTGGTGCGCAACGCGTACCCTGCGAGCAACCCCATGATCGACCTTGCCACTTGGAATCTTTCCGTTCCCGTCGGAAGTCCTGCCACCATCATCGAAACCCCGAAATTGGTGAAGGGCTATCGGGATGGCTATTTTCAATCCGGAGATACGCTTTTTTTCTGGGCGCCGGTGACCGGTTCGACGACCGAGAATGCCAAGTACCCACGTTCTGAATTACGCGAGACGACGGCAGATGGCAGGGTCTTCAACTGGGCGTATTCGAGTGCCAATAATTTTCTGCGTGCGACACTGGAAGTCGATCAGGTGCCTTCCAGCGGCAAAATCGTGATCGGTCAGATTCATTGCTATGGCAGTACCGAACCGCTGCTGAAGGTGGAGTATCAGTACAAGGAGAAGCTGAAGACAGGCAACATCGTCGCCAAATTTCGCCGCACGCCGGATGCTGAAATCGAGGTCATCACCATCGCCCAGGGCGTGCCGCTCGATCAGCAGTTCAACTACACCATCAACCTGACGCCCACCGGAGATCTGACGGTCAATGCGTTTGATGCGGTCTGGTACGCCAAGCTGGATTCAGCCTGGGGCAGCAAACTGTTCTACTTCAAGGCCGGGGTTTATACGCAGGACAACACCGGCTACACCACCGAAGGCGGCTCGGCGACCTTCTACAAGCTGGCAATCGCCCACGAGAAGAAGACCTGATCTTCCAGACCCGACGGGTTCAGACGGCTGGAAATATCAGGCTGAAGCAGATGATGCCGGCGGCGGGTTGAGCGACTTCGACCCGACCGCCGTGCAGTTGCATGATTGCCGTAACAATGGCCAGCCCCAGGCCATTGGAGTCCGAGCTTTCATGGCGCGAGGCGTCACCCCGATAAAAGCGGTCGAACAGCCGGGCCAGTGTGGCGTCGGACAGCACCGGCCCCTTGTTTTCCACCTCGATCCTCCAGCACTGGTCCACAGCAGCGACACGCATCAGAACCTCGCTGTTTTCGTCGGCGTAGCGAATCGCGTTGGCCACCAGATTGCTAATGGCCCGGCGCAGCAGAATCGGGTCGGCCAGCAGCGTGCCGTGCCCGCGGGTGCTCAGTGTCAGATGGCGTTCTTCCGCCAGCCCTTCGAAATAACCCGCCACCCTTTGCAGTTCATCGTGCAGGTCGAGCGACTGACGCTCAAGCGCGGCCTGCGCTTCGTCGGCCCGTGCGAGGAACAGAATACTTTCCACCAGGCGCGAGATGCGTTCGAGTTCTTCCAGGTTGGAAGCCAGTAATGCCTGATACTCATCGACGCTACGGTCCTGACGCAGGGCGACCTGACAGTGGCCCATCAGCGAACCCACGGGCGTGCGAATCTCGTGGGCCAGGTCGGCGGAGAACTGCATCAGGCGCCTGTAACCGTCATCCAGCCGGTCAAGCATGGCATTGAACGCGTCGCTCAATTGTTGCAGCTCGACGGGTGTGTCGCGGCTGTCGAGTCGCTTGTGCAGGCTGGCCGGAGTGATTGCCGACGCGTGCGCAGCCATTCGGCGCAATGGACGCAGACCGCGTCGCAGCAAGACATAACCCAGCACTGCGGTGATCAGAAACGCCAGCGCCACGGCGATATAAATGCGCTGACGAAAGCTGGCGAGCATGGCCGTTTCCTTGACCATCAGGTGTGCGGCCTGCAAGCGCACTTCGACGCCATTGGACATCACCTGCGCCGCCGCAGCGCGCAACGGGACACCTTGCAGGCTCATGCCGCTGCGCAGGTCATCGACCCGCAGCGGCTGGTCCTGCGCCACGGTCGGCAAGTCCGGCAGCGGCGCGTGTTGCGGGTTCACGGAAATCACCGGCTGCTTGCCCGGCTCGCCAATGATGAAGATGTCTTCTTCGCTGTCGAGCATGTTCTCGAACAGTTGCGGGCTGCCTTTCAGGGTGTCCATGCTCAGGTCGTAACGCAGCAGCTTGCGAAAATGGTCGAGCCGCGCCAGCACCGCGTGGTCGCTGCGTTGCATCACTGTCTGTTCGATGGATTGATAGAGGTAGAACCCCGCACCGCTGACCGTGAGCATGGCTACCAGCGCGAACGCCAGGGTCGAACGCAGGGTCAGGGAAGGCTGGCGTCGCATGGCCGTACCTCGCACACATAACCGATGCCGCGCACGGTGTGAATGAGTTTGACCGGGTAGGGCAGGTCGACCTTGCTGCGCAGGCGCTTGATGGCGACGTCCACCACATTGGTGTCGCTGTCGAAATTCATGTCCCAGACTTCCGAGGCAATCTGCGCCCTGGACAGCACATCGCCTTCGCGGCGCAACAACAGGTGCAGCAGGGCGAATTCCTTGTTGGTCAGCACGATGACTTGCTGCTGACGCGTGACCCGGCGGCGCAGCAGGTCAAGCTCCAGATCGGCCAGGTGAAAGTGATCGGCTTCTCGCACCACGCCACGGCGCAGGATGGTGCGGATGCGCAGCAGCAGTTCAGTGAAGGAAAACGGTTTGACCAGGTAATCGTCGGCACCCAGCTCCAGGCCACGAATCCGGTCCTGCAACTGGTCGCGGGCGGTCAGGAACAACACTGGCACGTCTTGCCGGGCGCGCAGCACTTCGATGATCTGCCAGCCGTCGATGCCGGGCAGCATCACGTCCAGCACGATCAGGTCATAGCGGTTTTCCAGCGCCAGGTGCAGGCCGTCGGCACCGTGCTGGGTCCAGTCCACCACGTAGCCGGATTCACCGAGGCCCTTTTTCAGGTACTCGCCGGTCTTGGTATCGTCTTCAATCAGCAGGATATGCATCGTGTTGTCCGCTACGCTGTTGCAGGCGCCCTTTTTGCGCCGATGCCGAAGTCTAACCAGTTGCCGACAAGGTGTCCGGCGAATGACAAAAATGTCATTGCCCGGTCATTCTACGGTGCCGGTAGCGGTGCAAGGATGGCTTTCAGATCCCAACTGCCAAGGAAGTACTGATGAAGACTGCACTCTCCACCACGTTTGGCCTGCTGTTGCTCAGCGCCGCTGTCATGACTCAGGCCGCCGATATGAAAGTGGTCAAACCGATGCGCGGCACCGTCGACAGCGCGAGCGCCGACATGCTCGATTTCACCACCCGTGACGGTCAGCACCAGAGCATCAAACTGACTGACAAGACCGGCATTCGCCTGGTCTCCGAAGCCGATTTCAAGAACATCAAAAGCGACAGTTTTGTGGGGTCGGCTGCCATTCCTCAGTCTGACGGTACCTTGAAGGCGCTGGAGGTCACTGTCTTTGAGCCAAGCCTGAAGGGCAGCGGTGAAGGTCACTACGGCTGGGAAAACGCTGATGGCAGTACTGGCACCATGACCAACGGCACGGTCGGCACCCTGGCCGGGGCCGATGGTCGTACGCTGACCGTCAAGTACGGTGGTGGCGAGAAAAAACTGGTGGTGCCAAAAGACGTGCCTATCGCGTACGTCGAGCCGGGCAAGGTCGAACAACTGACCAAAGGCGCCAAGGTGGTGGTGTTCCCGGCTGATGACGGCAAGTCGGCACGCGGTGTCGCAGTCGGCAAGGGTGGTTACACCCCGCCGATGTAATTGCAGCCGACGGTGCGGGTGGCAGGCGGCTAAGGTCGTCTGCCTGCGCCGTGCTCCGGCTCTGCCTGATTCAGAAGGATCTCGACATGAAAACCCGTCCCATTCATCCGTGGCCGGTACGTTTGACGCATTGGATCAATGCCGTGGGCATGGTCTGCATGTTCATGAGCGGCTGGGCGATTTACAACGCATCGCCGCTGATGCCGTTCACCTTCCCCAAATTCCTGACACTTGGCGGCTGGCTGGGCGGTTCCATTGCCTGGCACTTCGCGGTGATGTGGCTGTTGGTCATCAATGGCCTGATGTATGTGCTGTACGGCGTGTTCAGTCGTCATTTCAAACGTGACCTGCTGCCGGTCCGGCCTTCGGAAGTGAAGCGTGACATGAGTGATGCACTGCACTTCAGGCTGGCCCACGTCAAAGGTCGTTACAACGCGGTGCAGCGCTTGATGTACTGGCTGGTGCTGCTCATGGGCGTGCTCGTGGTGGTCTCTGGCCTGGCGATCTGGAAACCGGTCCAGTTTCAGGGGCTGGTTGCCTTGCTGGGCGGTTTTGATTTTGCCCGCTGGGTGCATTTTGGCGCGATGGCAGCCATCGGTGCATTTGTTGTCGTGCATCTGGTGCTGGTGGTATTGGTGCCCAGCACGTTGTTACCCATGATCACCGGCGGCCGCCAGCCGAACGAAGACGGAACTGCCAAACCATGAACGAACCTCGTAAACGTATCACTCAGCGTATTCGTCTGGAGCCTGCGCAGCAGAGCCAACTGGTCGATATTCAGCGGCGCTCGTTTTTGCGCGCCGGGTTGACGGTGGGTGCGATGTCGATGCTCACCGGCTGCAACCTCCAGGATGGCGACCAGGTCGACAAAGTGCTGTGGGCCATGTCGCGCTGGAACGACCGGGTTCAGGCCTGGCTGTTCAACGGCCAGAAACTGGCGCCGACTTATACCAAGGCGCAGTTGACCAGTCCGTTCCCGTTCAATGCGTTCTACCCGGAATACAACGTGCCCGAGCTGGAACTTGCCGATTATCGGCTGGCGGTGTCCGGGCTGGTCCGCGACAAGCAGCCGTGGACGCTGGACGCGCTGCGCAAATTGCCGCAACGCACGGACATCACGCGGCTGATCTGCATTGAAGGCTGGAGCGCGATAGGGCAGTGGGGCGGCGTGCCGCTGAAAACCTTTCTGGAGTACGTCGGGGCGGATACGACAGCGCGTTTCGTCGGCTTCAAGTGCGCCGACCGCTATTACTCAAGCCTGGACATGCCCACCGCGCTGCACCCGCAGACCCTGCTGGCACTGGACTTCGGTGAAGTCGCCCTGCCACCAGACTACGGCTACCCGTTGCGCGTGCGGGTGCCGACCAAACTGGGTTTCAAGAACCCCAAGCACATCGTCGAGATCTTCGTCAGCAACGAAAACCCCGGCGGGTACTGGGAGGATCAGGGTTACAACTGGTTCAGCGGGATCTAGGCGAGGGACGCAGAGCGTCCAGAACGGCATGGCGACGCGGAGCGTCGCACGATAGTTGAGATTATCGTTCCGCACGCTCCAGCGTGGGAATGCCTGTCGTGACGCTGCGCGTCACCCATCCGCGCCGCAATGCGTATTCAAGATCGGACGCAAAGCCTCAGCTCAATTCAACCCCAGCTTGCCGCGCAGGGTCGAAAGGTCTTCGGCGAGGGTGTTGACCGGGCCGATCAAGGCTTTGCGGTCGTTTTCCTTGACCTTGTCGTAGGTCTCGAAACCACCGTCCTGGGTCTTGTACTTGGCCAGGATCTTGTCCACGGTGGCGAAGTTCTTGTCGACTTTGGCGGCGAAGGCCTTGTCCTGCTGCTCGATCTGCGGGCGGAACAGGTCGACGATCTTCTTCGCGCCGTCGATGTTGCCTTGGAAGTCATACAGGTCGGTGTGGCTGTAACGGTCTTCTTCGCCGGAGATCTTGGTCGCGGCCACTTCTTCGAGCAGGGCTGCTGCACCACCGACGACTTTTTCGGGCGGGAACGTCAGGTCGGTCACACGCTTTTCGAGGTCCTTGACGTCGCTCATCAGCTTGTCGGCGATGGGGCCTTGATCCTGGGTGGTGTTCTGCGAAAACAGCGCGTATTCCAGACGATGGAAACCGGTGAAGTCCTCTGCCGTCACGCCTTGCTCATGGTCATCGACGCGGGAGTCGATGGCGGCATCCAGGTCGCTGAACAGTTCGGCAATCGGCTCTACCGACTCGTAGTAGACGCGCGTCGGCGCATACAGTTTTTTAGCCGTTGCAATGTCGCCTTTCTTCACTGCATCGGTGAACTTCTGGGTGTGGCTGACCAGTTCTTCGATGTTTTCGGTCACGTAAATCTTGTAATCCGAAACCGGGCCTACCAAGTCCAGCGGTGCAGTGGCGGCGAAGGCTGCCAGTGGGGTCTGAAGCAGGCCCAGTGTCAGGAGCAAAGCCAGAGGTGTCTTTTTCATGAGTGTCTTCCGGGTCAGGAGTGGGGAGGTCATACGGTTTGCCTGGACGATGCGGCCGCCAGCAACGAGCGACCGATGAAATCCTGTTCGCCGGTCACGCCCGGCAGGGTAAAGAAGTAGCCGCCGCCGACCGGCTTGAGGTATTCCTCCAGCGGTTCGCCGTTCAGGCGGCTCTGTACCGTGATAAAGCCCTTTTCCAGATCGGCCTGGTAGCAGATGAACAACAGGCCCATGTCCAGCTGACCGTTCTTGTTCACGCCGTTCGAGTAGTTGAACGGGCGGCGCAGGATCAGGTTGCGCTGGCTCTCGGCAGTCCGCGGGTTGGCAAGGCGGATGTGCGAATCGAGTCGGGTTTTCTTGCCTTCGGGGTCCGCTGCGTAGTTGGGCACATCGGTCTCGACCTTGCCGTCCATGGGCGCGCCGGTGGTTTTGCTGCGCCCGAAAATCGATTCCTGTTCCTGCAGCGGCGTGCGGTCCCAACGTTCGACAAAGTTGCGAATGATGCGCACCGCCTGATAACTGCCGTTGGCGGCCCAAGCGGGTTCGTCGCTGCCCGGTTGCACCCAGACCAGTTCGTTCATGGTCTTCTGGTTAGTGGAGTCCGGGTTGGCCGAGCCGTCG
This sequence comes from Pseudomonas graminis, assembly GCF_002093745.1. GTDB lineage: Bacteria > Pseudomonadota > Gammaproteobacteria > Pseudomonadales > Pseudomonadaceae > Aquipseudomonas. The sequence goes on along the minus strand of NZ_MTSB01000004.1, from coordinate 185,598 downwards.
CGGAAACCCAGGAAATTGCGCGCGCTTTCAGGCGGCTGGCCGGGCTTTTTCGGTGCCTGGGGCGGCACGGTGCCTTCCTGTTTCCAGCGCACCAGTAGCAGGTCGGGCAGGTTCTTGACGATGTCACGCAGGGCGTGAATGTTGCTGTCGGCAGTGTTGGCACAGAACTGGATGCTCAGGTCGCCGTGGCAACTGGCCGGGTCCAGCGCGTCATTGGGAAAGCCGGTCATGCGGCTCAGGCGCTTGGGTTTGACCGACGTCAGGCCGAAGCGCTCATCGAACAGCGACTCACCCACCGACACCGTGATGGTCAGGTTGTCCGGCGTCACCACCGGGCCGAGAATGCCCGAGTCCAGCGGCGGCAGTTTCGGATCGACTTCCGGCACCGGTCCGCCGGTCATCAGGAAGGCGATGCGCTCGTTCAATGTGCGAAACAGACGCTCGAGGTCGTCACGGTCGGCGGCCAGTACATCGAAAGCCACCAGCATGCCGGAGGCCGGACGCGGGTTGACGATGCCGGTCTGGTGCTGGCCATGAAACGTGTTGTGGTCTTGAGTCTTTTCGCTGTTCGGCGCCTCGGTGACCTGCGCTGGCGCGGCGGCCAGCACGTTGCCGCTCAGGCTGCTGCCCGCCAGCGCGGCACCGGCGGCACCGAGCCCCATCAGGACCCGGCGACGCTGAATCGAGTCCGGGGCGTTATTCGCGTCTGGATTGCTGTCTGGGTTTTTCATCGTGGTGTGCTGTGCTCCGGTGGATCAGAGGTCGGAAAGGCCGAGTGCCGAGTCGATACCGTTGAGTGCGTCGGCCACTGCAGCGGCCTTGGTCGCGATTTGCTGGCGTTGCGCGGTGTCCACCTGGTTGTAAGGGCGGTAACCGTCGGCGGTGCCGAGTGCGTTCAGCGTGGTGTCCAGGTCGGCGATGGCGGCGTCGAGGGTCTGCAACAAGTCGCCTGCGCTGCGGGTCAGCAGCGGGCGCAGCAGGTCAACGATCTTGCGCGTGCCTTCCAGGTTGGCGGCAAAGCCGTTGAGGTCGCTGTGGCTGTAGCGCTCCTCCTCGCCATTGATGCGCACGTCCGCCAGGCTGCGCATCGTGCGGACGGCGATGTCGGCCAGTTGCTCGGGCTGCAGAGACTGCGCCATCAGTTGTTGCTTGAGCTGCGTGACGTCGGTGTTCAGGCGCAGGGCCACGGAGGACAGGCCGTCGAGACTGTGTTGTTCGAACAGCGCGTATTCGATGCGGTGGAAACCGGTGAAGGCCGGGTCCTGCTCGCGCTTTTCGTAATAATCGGCGCGTGCGTTGATGGCGTTGTCCAGTTCAGACAGGCGCTGCGCAGCCGGGGCGATATGCTGATAGGCGGTGCGGGCGGGCAGGTAGGCCGCCTGCGCGGCACTCAGATCGCCCGCGTCGATGGCCTGTTGCAGCGCCGTCACGGCCTTGATCAACGCCGACCCTTGCAGGCTCAGGTACACCCGGTATTCGGAAAGCGGTCCGATGAACGCGGTCATTGAAGGACGTGCTTTGGCCTTGGCGTCGGACTCGGCGGTCGGCGTCACGTGCAACGTGCCACGCGGGTTGCTGAGCAGGCCGCAGGTAATGGCGTAATCGCCGGGTGCCAGGTTGGCATTGATCACCTGACTCAAACCCGGTGCGATGTTTTCCCGCTCCTCGATCACCAGCACGCCGTCGAGAATCTCCCATTCAACCGCCCGTTCGGAACGGTTGACGATGCGAAACGCGTTCTTGCCCGCTGCCACGGTCAGGGCGTTCGGCTCGCAATTGCGTGCGTGAATGTTGACCACGGTTTCGCTGCCGGCATTGGCCGCGCGTTTTTTGGCGGCCACTTGCGAGGCGTAGTAGAACAGCCCGCCTGCGGCAATCATCAGAATCACCGAGCCGGCGACTGCCAATCGCAGGACACGGGGCGGCCGGGCTTTCTCGGAAAGCCCTGAGGGACGGTTAGACATGGGTGCCCTTATTCGTTCGTAACAGAAGAGGGGTGTGGCGGTACCGGTTTTGCTGTTTTCGGGGTATGCGGCATGAAAAACAGCACCAGCGCCCCGATCAGGTAAATCAGGTAGACACTCAGCGTGCTGACCGTCGGCGCATCCTGATAACCGAACATGCCGGCCAGCACCGAACCGGCCGGGCCGTCCATCGGCAGCAGCGCGCTGATGTCGAAAACCACGCCTTGCAGGTGATTCCAGACACCGGCTTCATGCAGTGCCTGTACCGAATTGGCGAGAATGCCCGCCGCCACGACCAGAATGAACAGACCGGTCCAGCGGAAAAACAGGCCCAGGTTCAGGCGCATGCTGCCGCTGTAGATCGCCACGCCAAACCCGACAGCCAGCAGAAGACCCAGCAGGGCACCCAGCGGCGCGCCGGAGCCTTCGCTCTGTTGAAACACGGCGAGCAGAAAAAATACGGTTTCCAGCCCTTCGCGGGCCACGGCGAAGAACACCATGGCAATCAGCGCGTACGTCTGGTTTTTTGAACCGGCGAGGGCGGCGTCCAGAGATTCGTGCAGCGCATGCTTGATCGAACGGGCCACCTTGCGCATCCAGAACACCATCGAGCTGAGAATGCCCACGGCGATCAGGCCAACAATGCCTTCGAACAATTCCTGCTGCTTCTGCGGAAACTCGGCGCTCATCAACTCCAGCCCGCCGCCCACGAACAGCGAGAGGGCCGCCGCGAGGAACACGCCGATCCACACCGCAGGCATCCATTCGCCACGACCGGTCTGCTTCAGGTAACTGGCGATAATGCCAACGATAAGCGCGGCTTCGATGCCTTCGCGCAGCATGATCAAAAACGGAACGAGCATATCCCACCGGGTTCAAGACTGAAGGGTGAACGTGTTTCGACGGTTTATCAGCCTGAAACACTGCGTAACATAATGATACTCATTCTTGAATGCGGATAGTTGTTTTTTGTCTGCTTCTCGTTTTTGTCGGGTTGTTCAGGTCAGGTTCAGCTACTCGTTTACAGGTGTCTCAACTTTCTTCTGGCGCTCAGGGAGCCCAGCGGTCAACGTGGGCACTGCGCAGGTTGCCGTAGCATGGCCCGTCAGCCCATTCAATCCGGAAGACACGATGTCATCAGATTCAGACCCGAAAGCAAGCAACTGCCCCCAGCCGAGTGGCCAGACCGAAGCGCCACATGCTCGGGCGGTTGAATCGCTCAAAGCCATCGACAGGCAATGGCAGGTGCTCGTCGATCACGTCGGCCCGTGCCTGCACCCGGTGACTGCGGCGCAGGATCCGTTTCAGGCGCTGGTCAAGGCTGTCGCCTATCAGCAATTGCATGCCAAGGCGGGTGACGCAATGGTCATGCGGCTGCGCGCGCTGTTTCCGGATACCGGTTTCCCCGGCGCGCAGGCCTTGATCGATCTTGACGACCAGGCGCTGCGTTCCTGCGGGTTCTCGGCATCCAAGTGCCGGGCGATCAAGGCCATTGCAGCGGCGCGGGTGGACGGTCTTGTGCCTGACGTCAGTGCGGCATTGTCGATGAGCCATGATGCACTGATCGAGCGCCTTATCCAGTTGCCGGGTGTCGGCCGCTGGACGGTAGAAATGATGCTGATCTACGGGCTCGGTCAACAAGACGTGATGCCCGCCAGCGACTATGGCGTGTGCGAAGGTTATCGACGGCTGTATGCTCTTGCCCTCAAACCGAGCCACCGGGAAATGTCACGGCTTGCCGAACGATTCGCGCCTTACCGGACGATTGCGGCCTGGTATCTGTGGCGCGTGCCGACGGACTTCAGCGACATCGACGTCTCTCGAATTTGAAAGCAAGACCCGGAGTGCCTGACGGGCCGGGCAGGGATAGGCTCACCAGAAATCAAAGCGGGGGCACACGATGGACAGCATGAAACGGACTGAAGACGATCCGCGCTGGGCCATGCTGGTCAACCGGCGTTCTGCAACCAGCGCCGACTTCGTTTATGGCGTGCTGACAACCGGTGTCTATTGCAGGCCCGACAGCCCGACCAGGCTCCCGCGTCCGGAAAACGTCGTGTTTTTCGCCTCCGCGAGCGAAGCCGAAGCCGCAGGTTTTCGTCCGTCCAGACGCAGCGGCAGTGATCAGCAAACGGTCGCGCGCAAACACGCAGCGGCCGTTGCCGAAGCCTGCAGGTTGCTGGATACCGCCGATTCGATGCCTAATCTGACGGAGCTGGCCGAGCAGGTCGGCATGAGCAGTTTCCATTTTCACCGTGTTTTCAAAAAGCTCACCGGATTGACACCCAAGGCCTACAGCCTGGCGTCGATGCGCTCGCGTATGAAGGCCCGGTTGGCCGACGACGTGACAATCACCCGCGCGCTTTATCAGGCGGGTTACAACTCCAGCAGTCGTTTCTATGAGGCTTCGCAGCATATGCTCGGCATGAAACCTTCCGAATACCGGGCGGGCGGCGCCAACGTCGATATCAGGTTTGCCCTGGGTGAAAGTTCGCTGGGAGCGATTCTGGTGGCCACCAGCAGCAAAGGCATCTGCGCCATTTCGCTGGGCGATGACCCTGACGCGCTCATCAAGGGGTTTCAGGACCAGTTTCCCAACGCCAACCTGATCGGCGGGGACGCAGCGTTCGAGGCATTGATTGCTGCGGTGGTGGGCTTTGTCGAATCGCCTGCGACGGGGCTTGCGTTGCCGCTGGATATTCGCGGCACGGCTTTTCAGGAGCGGGTCTGGCAGGCGCTCAGAAACATACCCGCCGGGTCCACCGCCACCTACACGGAGATCGCGACGCAGTTAGGCATGCCCAGTGCGGTTCGCGCGGTGGCCAATGCCTGCGGTGCCAACAAGCTTGCCGTCGCCATTCCGTGCCATCGGGTGGTGCGCAGCGATGGCTCGTTGTCCGGTTATCGCTGGGGCGTCGAACGTAAGCGCACACTGCTTGACATCGAGTCGGGCGGCGGGCCGGGGCTCTTTTCAGGGCGTTGAGCAGCACCCCGATTCACTTAGAATCCGGTAGGCCAGTTTCACCCGTTCTTCGTTGGGGTAGTTTTTGTTGGCCAGGATCACAATACCGAGCTGTTTTTCCGGTATGAACGCCACGTAACCACCGAAACCGTTGGTTGACCCGGTCTTGTTGATCCAGGCCGCAGGCTGCGCCGCCAGCGGCGGTTCGATCGCATCTGTTTTGAGGGTGTTCAGCATGCCACTGGCGTTGCCTTCGAGCAGTGGCCCCAGATGAACCGGCATGGAGTACTGCTCCCAGATCAGGTCCTGGGTCATGCTGCCGACCCTGAAATAGCCGATCCGTGTGTCGTTGAGGGCGCGCCGCAGCGGGGCGTCGTATTGACCGAGGCCGATGTTCGCCTCGATAAAGCGGATCAGGTCTCGGCTGCTCGACTTCACGCCATAAGCTTGCGCCGCCAGCGGACCCGGATTGACCCTGACCGGTTCGTCGAGCTTGTTGTAGCCCTGCGCATAAAGCGCCTGCTTGCCATCGGGCATCGTGACATACGTGCTGTTCAGGCCAAGCGCCGGAAACAGCCGCTGTTGCAGGGCGTCTTCAAACGGCATCTTCATGCTGCGTGCCGCGACCATGCCGAGCAGGCCCACGCTGGGGTTGGCATACGTACGGTGGGTGCCGGGCAAATATTCGGGCTGCCAGGCCTTGAAATAAGCCATCAACTGGCGAGCGTTCTGCACCTTGTCGGGCACCTGAAGCGGGAAGCCGCCCGCTGTGTGCGTACCCAGGTGGTAAACCGGTACTTTGCCCAGGCGCGTTGCCTGCAACTGCGGAATATAGGTGTCGATGCTTTGCGCCAGTGACAGTTGCCCATTGGCCTGCGCCCAGGTGGCCAGCGTGGCGGTAAAGGTTTTGCTGATCGAACCGAGTTCGAACAGGGTGTCGCTGGACACCGGCTGACCCTCGGCCTTCGAGGCCACGCCGTAGTTGTAGAACTGCTGTTTGCCATTGCGGGTGATGGCGATGGACATGCCCGCAATCGAGTTTTGCTGCATCACCTTGCCGGCTTCTGTCTGCACGAACGTGTCAAAAGCGGTGGGGTCGTCCTCGGCAAAAGCGATTGAGCTGACCAGCACAAGCCCTGCGCACAGCCGCGTTCCATTGCGTCGCATTCGATGATTCCTTGTTGTCTTAAAAGTGTGCCGATCATCAGGAGGCTTATACAGAAACCCTGCTGCGGTGGTCGGTCGTCAAAGGTTTGCGTAATATGCCCCCTTTTTTGCGCCTGCTCCACTGGGCGCGGCTCAGGTAACTCATGAAAACGATCCGTATGCGTGCCGAAGTTCTGGCCGGGCTCACCACCTCCTTCGCTTTGGTGCCCGAGTGCATTGCCTTTGCGCTGGTTGCCCATCTCAATCCGCTGATGGGGCTCTACGGCGCGTTCATTATCTGCACGCTGACGGCGTTGTTTGGCGGGCGTCCGGGCATGGTTTCCGGTGCAGCCGGCTCGATGGCCGTGGTGATTGTGGCGCTGGTGGTGCAGCAGGGCGTGCAGTACCTGTTGGCGACCGTGCTGCTCGGCGGCCTGATCATGATCCTGTTCGGGCTGTTGCGACTGGGCAAACTGGTGCGGCTGGTGCCTTATTCGGTGATGCTGGGCTTCGTCAACGGCCTGGCAATCGTGATTGCGATGGCGCAGCTGGAGCACTTCAAGGTCGGTGAGTCCTGGCTCAGCGGTACGCCGCTGTACGTGATGCTCGGGCTGGTGGCGCTGACGATGGCGATTGTCTACCTGCTGCCGCGCGTGACCCGTGTAGCCCCACCGGCGCTGGTGGCGATCCTCAGTGTCGGGCTGGCGGTGTACCTGCTCGGCCTGCCGACCCGCACGCTGGGCGACATGGCGCACATTGCCGGCGGCCTGCCGGTGTTCGCCTTGCCGGACATCCCGTGGAATCTGGAGACCCTGCGCATCATCGCGCCATACGCCATCCTGATGGCGCTGGTCGGCCTGCTGGAAACCCTGTTGACCCTGAACCTCACGGATGAAATCACCGAAACCCGTGGCTACCCTGACCGCGAGTGTGTGGCGCTGGGCGCTGCCAACATGGTGTCCGGTGCGTTTGGCGGCATGGGCGGCTGCGCGATGATCGGCCAGACCGTCATCAATCTCAGCTCTGGCGGACGCGGTCGGGTGTCCGGTGTGGTCGCCGGTTCGATGATCCTGATGTTCGTGTTGTTCCTGTCTCCGCTGATTGAACGCATCCCGCTGGCAGCGCTGGTCGGCGTGATGTTCGTGGTTGCCCAGCAGACTTTCGCCTGGGCGTCGCTGCGCGTGCTGCGCAAAGTGCCGGTCAACGACGTGCTGGCGATCATCGCCGTGACGGTGGTCACGGTGCTGACCGATCTGGCCACCGCCGTGGTGTTCGGTATCATCATTGCCGCGATCAACTTCGCCTGGCAGCAGGCCCGCGAGCTGTATGCCGACAGCCATGTAGAAGCCGACGGCAGCAAGGTGTATCACCTGCACGGCACGCTGTTTTTTGCCTCGACTACGCCGTTTCTGGCCCAGTTCGACCCTGCCGAAGACCCGGCCCAGGTGACGCTGGACTGTCGCCATCTGCGATTTGTCGATTATTCGGCAATTGCTGCGTTGAAAACCTTGCGCGAGCGCTACGCCAAGGCGGGCAAGCATTTGCGTGTGGTGCATCTGTCCGAACGTTGCAAGCGACTGCTCAAGCGTGCAGGTGTGCAGCACGCTTGATTGACGCTGCCAGGCCTTGTTTCGTATAGGCTGAATATCGATTCCTGACCCAAGGTGTGTGCCTGATGGATGCCGTCTCTCCGCTGGATGCTTACGAACGTGCGGTTCAGCGTGGCTTTCAGCCCGATCAGGCGCAGTTGCAGGCTGTGCAGCAGTTGCAGGCCTGCTATCTGGCGCTGACGGAATCACGCGGTCAGGCGCGGGGTGTCTACCTGTGGGGGCCGGTCGGGCGTGGCAAGACCTGGCTGATGGACCGTTTTTTCGACAGCCTGAGCGTGCCGGCCCGGCGTCAGCATTTTCATCACTTCATGCGCTGGGTCCACAAGCGCATGTTCGAGCTGATGGGCACGCCTCAACCGCTGACCGTGGTCGCCAAAGAGCTGGCGCGTGACGTGCGGGTGATGTGTTTCGACGAGCTGTTTGTGACCGACATCGGTGATGCGGTGATTCTCGGCGGGTTGTTGCAAGTGATGTTCGAGCAGGGCGTGGTGCTGGTCTGCACCTCCAACCAGCCACCGGAACAGCTCTACAGCCACGGCCACAATCGCGAACGCTTTCTGCCCGCCGTGGCCGCCATTCAGAAGTACATGGACATCGTGGCGGTGGACGGGGGCGAAGACCATCGTCTGCATCCCGGCCAGTTGCATCAGCGTTACTGGGTGGCCGAATCCGGTCGGCCGAGTGCCTTGCAGGGGCTATTCGAAAGCGTGAGCGCCGGTCAGCCGGTGTACGACTCGCAGGTCATGCTGGGTTATCGCAGCATCAATGTGGTTCAGCATTCCGACACGGCGGTGTGGTGCCGCTACCGCGATCTGTGCGAGCAACCGCTGGCGGCGATGGATTTCATCGCGCTGTGCGACCGTTTTTCGGTGATTCTGCTCAGCGACGTTCCGGTCCTGGGCGCTGCACAGCGTGAAGCGAAGATTGCCCGTGGCACTGAAGATGGCGTGGAGCAGGTCAGCGCCGGGGATCGCGAGTTGCCGCAGTTGTCACCCAACGATGATGGCGTGCGACGTTTCATTGCGCTGGTGGACGAGTGCTACGACCGGCGTATTCCGCTGTATGTCGAAGCGCCGGTGCCGATGGACGAGCTTTACACCCAGGGCTATCTGTCGTTCGCTTTCCGCCGCACCCTGAGCCGGCTGCAGGAAATGCAACTGGAGCGTTTCACCGCGTCGTGATGCTCAGGCCGCATCCCGACGGCGCTGGGCCAGCATGTGTTTGGCGCCCTCGATCATCAGCACCACGACCGCCAGCCAGATGGGCAGGTACGTCAGCCACTCATCGCGACCGATGCTCTCGCCCAGCAGCAGGGCAACGCCGACCAGCAATATCGGCTCGACGTAACTGAGCAGCCCGAACAGGCTGAACGGCAGCAAGCGGCTGGCGAGGATGTAACTGACCAGCGCCGAGGCGCTGATAATGCCCAGCAGCGGAATCAGCAGGTACAACAGCGGTGCCTGCTGAATCGCCTGCGGGTGGCCATTGCTGATGAACCACAGGCCGATGGGCAGCATCAGCAGCATGTCGAACCACAAACCGCCAAGGTGATCGGTCTGGAGCTTGCGCCGCAGCACGAAGTACAGCGGATAGCCACCCGCGACCAGCAGGGTTTCCCAGGAGAAGCTGCCCAGCCGCCACAGTTCATGGGCAACACCGATCATCGCGAAGACGGCAGCGACCTTTTGCAGGTATGAAAGGTGTTCGCCATACATCACCCGGCCGGTGAGGATCATGCTCAACGGTAGCAGGAAGTAACCCAGCGACACTTCCAGACTGCGCCCGTGCAGCGGCGCCCACATGAAAATCAACAATTGCGCGCCCAACAACAGCGAAGACAGCAGCAGGCCGACAATCAACAGCGGTTTTTGCCGGAGCCGTGCAGCCAGTTCGCGGACCCGCTTCCAGTCACCGCTGACCAGCATGAACAGCGTCGCGCACGGCACGGTCAGCAGCATGCGCCAGCCGAAAATTTCCTCGCCATCCAGTGGCACCATCAGCGAGGTATAAAAATACATCACCCCGAACAGCACGGACGCCAGGACCGACAGCACGACACCTTTGTACACAACGGCCTCTTGAGCGAGTCTGCCCCGGTACGGGGCAGGTCGTGCCATTTTAGTGCGTGACGGTGAAAAAAGCTGCAACTGCGGCGAATCCGGCACGGTGCTGGGTGGGCCGTCAGGGCCTCAATCGGCTGTTTTCAGAAATTGCCACAGGGCATCGGCATTGAAGTCACGAATCACATCGCGGGCGCCGGCCTGTCGCAACTGATGTTCCTGCAAACCGGACAGCACGCCAAATGTATGGATGCCTGCCGCATGGGCGGACTGCACGCCGGCCAGCGAGTCTTCGAAGGCAATCGCCTGGCCGGCCGTCACGCCCAGCAGCTCCAGCGCAGTGAGATAGGGCATGGGGTGTGGTTTGCCGCGCTCCAGTTCTCCGCCGATGACGATGGTTTCGAAGCGGTCAACGATGCCCAGGCCCGTGAGCATGGCCATCGCGTTTTCACGCGGCGCATTGGTGACGACTGCCGTGCGCAGACCGGCTTTTTGTGCGTGATCGAGAATGCGCAGCACGCCCGCGACAGGGATCGTCTCACCCAGTTGGGCGCGAAACATTGTTTCCTTCTCGGCAGCCATGCTGGCGTAGTGCGAAGCGGGAATATCAGGAAACAGACCGCCAAAAATCATGTCGTCCGGAAACCCCATGACATGAGCCTTGTAGTACTCGATGTCCATCGACCGGTCCCAGCGTGCCAGCAACTGGTTATAGGCATTCAGGTGCAGTTCATCGGTGTCGATGAGGGTTCCGTCCAGGTCAAACAACAGCGCAGAAAGGGCCATTGATGCTTACTCCTTTGAGTGTGCGGTAGGGTTGCCGATTGGCCAGGCACCACGCAGGGCCGGGACCAGTGGCAACATCAGAAGGGGATAGACAATCAGCAGGCTGAACGCGGCTTCGACCCCGATGCGTTCGGACAGCAGGCCGAGCAGGAACGGGGCCAGCAGCAGTGCCACGCCCACTGCCTGGGAGGCCTGTGCGCTGAGTGCCGAACTTGCGTTGGGCGCGACCCGCATGGCCGTGCCCAGAATCAGCGGGAAGAAGTTTCCCAGGCAGGCCCCCAGTACGAACGTGAAGATCGCCGTGCCGACCAGCCCTTCGATGGACGACAGCACCAGCAGTGTCGCAATGGCGCTCACGATCACCGTTGTCAGCAATGCCTGGGGCGAAACCCGGCGCAACGCATAGCTGCTGGCCAGCCGCCCGCAGACCGTGCCTGCGAAATACAGGCTCATCAGGGTCGCGGCGATTGATGCGCTGGTCTGCACGTGGGTCTTGATGTACTCCGCGCCCCAGAACCCGACACCCCATTCCGCCGAAATGCCCAGGATCACCAATGCCCACAGGCTGAGCCGAATCATGCGCGGTGGATGCAACGTGTCGGATGCGTTTTCCGCCAGCTCGGACGGTTCGGAGGTGGCACGATGGAGGGTCAGCGGCGCGCAGAACATGATCAGGGCGCACGCGCTGACGATCAGCGGGGCCATGCGCCAGGACAGTCCGATGGCTGTCGCCGCGCCAACCAGCAGCGCACCGCCCAGTACGCAAAGCCCGGCCACGATGTGCGCTTCTACCAGCTTCGCTGCCGCCTGCTGACGATAGCGCTTGCCGAGCATGGCCTGCCCGACGGCCATGACCAGTCCCCCGGACAACCCCATGAGCACAGCGCCGGGCAAGGTCATTGGCAGGCCACCGGCAATGGCAAACAGCCCGCTTGCCAGCACAATCGAGCCAACTGCAATACGCCCTGTTCCGATGGGCAACGCCCGACGTTCCAGCCAGCGATAGGGAACACCGATCAACACCAGGCCCAGCGCGTAGGCGGTGAAGTGCAGGCCGGTCCAGCGCAGGTCCAGGCCGAACTCAGCGCGCAGAAACGGCATCAATGGCCCGAGCATGCCCTGCTGAGCGCCGAACAGCCCGAACATCAGGTAAATCGACCAGGGCCGTGGCTCGCCTCGCGTGATGCGGGATGACACGCCGGAGTGTGCCGATTCGTTGTGAGCCGTGTCGGTCATAGTCCCGCCCTGGTGTCGAAGACTGAATGCCACCGTTCGCAGCGGGCGATCTTGGCACCGCCCGCCTTGAGTGCATCCAGCGCTTGCAGATCGGCGGTCGCCAAGGTATCGCTCGATACACCGCCCACCACGACCTTGCCATAGTGTCGGCTGATGGCCGCGGCGTCCGGTGACAGCATCCAGCCGAGCGCTTGTAGCGCCTGAGCTGTTTTTGATGACCCGGCGCGACAGCCAAAGACTTCAAACTCGTAACGCCGTGCGTCAGCCGGGACGCACCAGTGCAACGACGGGTGCTGTGCCGCTGCGCGTGTGGCGGCGGTCGAGACCGTGACGCCGACCCAGGCATGCCCTTCGAGCACGGCCTCTATCGGGGCCGTCGAAGACCCGCTGATCGAAGGCTGTTGCCGTGCGACGTCAGCCAGCCTGTCCCAGGCCGCGTTGCCGTCATGCTCCAACAATGCGCTCAGGTGCAGATAACCGGCGCCCGAGCGTCCCGGATCGGGCAGGGCAATGCGCTGCGACCATGCCGGCGCGCAAAGCGACTCCCAGGAGAGCGGGGCGGTCAGGCCGTGCAGGGCGAGTACCTTCGGGTCATAGCAAAAGGCGGGCACGAAGCCTGAGGGGCTGAACCAGCGCCGATCGGCAGCGACTGCGTCTGAAGGCAGTGCCGAACAGTCGAGCGCGTCCAGCACGTGCAGGCGTGAGGCCACTGCCGGATCGAGAAGCGCCGTGGCCGCCGTTCCCAGCAGCAGGTCCCAGTCACCTGCGGTGCCGTTGATCACGCGCTCGATCAATTCCGACGTCGACCAGCGCGAGAGGCGTACAGGCACGCCGGTGTGGGCGCTGATACCGGCCACGAATTCGGCAAGTTCGGCGTTTTCCATTGAGCTGATAGCGATAAGTTCGTCCATGACCGGCTTCAATCCAGTAGTCGATGCAGTTTGGCATATTGCAGAAGCATGATGGTCTTGCCATCGCAGATTGCACCGGTTTCGATCATTGCCAGTGCCTCGTCCAGAGGCAGCTCGAGGACTTCGATTTCTTCGCCCTCGTCCTCAAGGCCACCCCCGGCGCTTTGCTTGTCTTCGTCGAAATACTCGCCGACAAAAAAGTACAGGCGTTCGGTGACCGATCCGGGGCTCATGAAGGCTTCGAACACTTTGCGCACTGCCTGAATGCGATAGCCGGTTTCCTCTTCGGTTTCCTTACGGATACAGGTCTGCGGATCGTCGCGATCCAGCAGCCCGGCGCAGGTTTCGACAAGCATGCCGTCGTGTTCGTTGACGAACGCGGGAAAGCGGAACTGCCGGGTCAGCACGACAGTCTGTTTCAGCTTGCTGTAGAGCAGGATAGTGGCGCCATTGCCGCGGTCGTAGGTTTCACGGGTCAGGGTGCGCCATTCGCCGTTGCGCCCCTGAAAGTCGTACGTGGTCTTGCGCAGCACGTACCAGTTGTCGGAGAGCACATCGACCTGTTTGATCCGTACCCGGTCCTGGGTGGTGGTCACGTTCTGGCTCATGCTTTTGCTCCCAGATGGGTCGCGTTGGGAGCCACCGTCAGCAGGCGCGCAACCATCTCCGGGTCGCGGTGCTCGGGGGCGGTCATCACGGCGGTGTCCAGCGCATGGTCGCACCCGGATGAACAGGCGCCCTGATGCTCGCCCAGCCGGGTCACGGCTTCGGTGACCAGGCGGCGGGTCAGCGCGAACGTGTCGGCCATCCGCTGCGCCACCAGGGTTGCGTTGACCTCTTCATGGGATTCGTGCCAGCAATCGAAATCCGTCGGGATGGCGATCATTGCGTAGCAGAGCTCCGCCTCGCGTGCCAGCTTGGCCTCCGGCATCGCGGTCATGCCGATCACGGTGCCGCCCCATTGACGATAGAGGCTGGACTCGGCGCGAGTCGAAAATTGCGGGCCTTCCATGACCACATAGGTGCCGCCATTCCGGGCCTGCACATCAGCGGTTTCTGCGGCACTCGCCAGTACCGAACGCATGCGCCCGCACACCGGGTCGCCAAACGGCACATGCCCCACCAGCCCTGGCCCGAAGAAGGTCTTGTCGCGCTTGATCGTACGGTCGATGAATTGATCGATCAGCACGAAACTGCCCGGCGGCGCCTCGTGGGTCAGGCTGCCCACCGCACTGACCGACAGCAGCTGAGTGCAGCCGACACTGCGCAGCGCGGCAATGTTGGCCCGCACATTGATGAACGATGGCGGGATAGTGTGCCCTGTACCGTGACGCTGCACGAAGGCCACCGGCACACCATTGAGGTTGCCCAGCGTGACGGGCGATGAAGGTTTGCCGAACGCTGTTTCGCACTCGACGAGCTGTATGTCCTTCAGGCCGGGCAACTGCTGCAGGCCACTGCCGCCGATGATGCCTATACGCTGAGTCTGCTGATGTGGCGATGGGGTATTCATACGCTGCCTCTCGTCTTCAAGGTGGGTTCTGGATGTCCGGTGCTCACCAGACGCTCATACAGTTCGGACAGCGCAGTCGGTGCGCTGCCGCGCCGCAGCAACAGGCCTTCGCTGGCATGGTTGCTGTAGCGGGGTTCATGAATCTTCAGGTGCCGGTCTATCGCCGGCAGGTAGTTCCAGCGAACGCCGGGGTACAGGGAGTGCGCCAGGTGGTAGGCGTCGGAGGTCGGTGCGATGAACACCCGGATCAGCCAGCCCGTCACGCCAAAGTAATCGGTAGGGCGGCCCGCCAGGTATTCGAGGTCGCGCCGGTCGCGGGATGTCCCTTCGACAAACCAGCGGTGCTCGGTGAGCAGCGACACCCAGGCAAATACCGGGTACGAGGTCAGCAGCGGCACCAGCCAGCCAAACAGCACACCTTTCCAGCCGCCCGCCCAATAGAGCAGCGCTGCGACTGCAATCAGGGAGACCACACGGGCCACCGTGGTCAGGTGCGAGTGATTCAGCAGGCTGCTGCGTGCCATCGTGCTCAGATTGACCCAGGCACCGCGAGGCGTCAGCGGGTAGAGCAGCAACGTGTAGAACCTGCCCGGCGAGATTCCGGCGACATAGCCTCCGGCATGCACCCGTGCGCGGTTCGGGTCCAGGCTCGGGTGATTGGGGTTGCGATGGTGTTCCAGCGTGTGAGTCTTGTGCCGGCTGCGCATGTCGCGTTTGAACGCCGGGAACTGATAGAAAACGTTGCTCAGCCACCATTGCCATTCATGATTGGGGCACAACGCGAAATGCACGGCGTTATGGCCGAACTCCTGAAGCGCGCGCAGGCGTCCGCCGCTCCAGAGCACCACCATCAGCCATGCCAGTGGCGATGAATACAGCGACGCCAGCAAAACGGCGGCCAGGATGTCCAGCCAGGTCCAGACAAAGGGCAGCGGCGCGAACCAGCCATCGAGCGGTCGGTAGTAATGTTCCTTTTGACCGTCCAGCCGGGGCGCCAGGCGCAGCAGGCGCAAAATGCGCTGCGTGTCGCGGTAATAAAAAGCGACCACCGCGCGCATCGCCAATGCCGTGATGATCAGGCCCGTCAGAACAATGTGCGAGGTCGTCATGTCAGGCACTCCCGGTTTCGGCACACCGTGTGTGAGCGGGCGCAAAACGTTCGAGCAGAGCGTTCAGGTCACTGAACAAAGGTGCTCCACTGAGGCGCAGCCGCTCACTGTTCTGATGGCCTGTGGAGACCAGTACCGGCGACCAGCCCACAGCACGCGCCACGTCGAAATCATGCAGCGTATCGCCGACGAACAGCGTTCGTGAGGCAGGAGTGCCCAGGGTTTTCTGCAGCACCACGGCTTCGGCCGTCTTGCTGGTGGCCTGGTTATGGCTCAGCCCCACGACATGTTCGAAACAGTCATACAGCCCCTTCGCGTGCAGGGTCTCGACCAGAACGTCGCAGTGCGACGCCGAAAGAATCGAGACGCCGATCCCGGCCCGACGAGCTGCGTCGAGAAACTCGATCACGCCCGGTTGCAGGGGGCACTGGGCGACGTTGGCGTCAAAGTGCTCGAGGTAATGTTGAACGATGGTGGGGAACGGCACGCGGTCCAGGTCGAAGCCGATGGCCGCGTAAAACCCGGCAATCGGAAAATCGAATTCGGCCCGGTACTGTTCTGCGGTAATCGGTGCGACACCCAATTGCTCTGCGCAGCGGTTCACGGCGAAGACGGCAAGGTCGAGGTCGTCGATCAAAGTACCGTTCCAGTCGAACACCACGTGTTCGATGCCGGAAAAATGCAGAAGGTCGTCGATCATGGTCGAGGGTTCCGAGGAAGTAGGGCGTTGAGTGCGATGCGCGACACAAGGGCTGGCGAGTACACCCGAGCAGGGTCGACCACCAGATTGGTCACGCCGATTTGCGTTTCCAGCGCGCGACGGTTGTGTGCCGAAAGCTCACCCAGCGCCGCGCCGTACCAATGATCGAAGCGGGTACGCCAGGTGCGCTGGCCCGAGGTTTCCGGGAAACGAAAGTCTTCGGTGGTGGCCATGTTCCAGGCACCGTCTACCACGGCACACAGCAACCCCTGCACCGTCTGGCAGTCGAGTGAGCGGTCGAGCAATGCGTCGAGGCTGTTGTCGATGCAATCGGCTTCGAGTGCGCCGATGGTCATGCCCTGGCTGTAAAGCGGGTTCATGCTGCTCAGGGCGTCGCCCACGACCAGCAGACCTTCCGGCCAGCGTTCCAGACGGTCGTAGTGGGTACGGCGACTGCCAGGCATCTTGAAGGTGAAGACGTCTGACAGGGGTTCGGCTTCGCGGATCACCTCATGGATGTCCGGCACCGGAAGACCGGCCAGTGCTTGCAGGAAGTCGTCCGGGTCCTTGCCGGGGAAATGGCCGAACCAGCCGCCGGTGGTCACCATCCAGCGATCACCCTCGATAGGGCTGATCACCCCCATCGAGCGCTGGGCCGGCGCCGTCGGCAGCACCAGCAACACCTGCCATTGTTCGGCGAAGGCGGGGATCCGTTTGTAGATGCGTGAGGCGTAACCCAGTTCGGTCTTGACCACGCTGTTCTGCACGACGCCGAAACCGGCGTCTTTCAGCCAGGCGGGCATGTGCGTACCGCGGCCGCTGGCGTCCACCAGCAGGTCGCAGGGCAGGCTGCGCTCGCCCGAACCGTCATCGATGATCACGCTGCTGACCTGACGTGAATCCTCGGCACCGGCAAACTCGATGCGCGTGACCCGCGTGCCGGACAGCACGTTGACCTGAGGGACGGTCGTCAGGCAACGACGCAACTGATTGTCGATGAGCCTGCGGCTGCAATAGTGGGCTTCGATGCCGCTGCGGTAGCGGTTTTTCCAGCGCCCGCGCTGATACCACTTCACATCGTGGCCCAAGTCCGCGACCTGAGCGCCGCCCTGTTCCAACGCACTCAGCAGCCCCGGGAAAATCCGTTCCATGATCTGCTTGCCGCGCAGCAACAGCAGGTGAACGTGATGTTCCTGAGGGATGCTCTGGCGCGGTCCTGTTTCATCGTAAAAGTCACTTTTCTCGACCACGGTGACGCGTTTGAAGCGGCGAGCCAGCACCGCTGCGGTGAGGCAGCCGGCGACACTGCCGCCGATCACCACGGCATGGTCCGAGCGACGGACCGACTCAGTCGGGAGCGTAGTCATTGAGCACCTCGGCGATGTAATGCAGGTCGTCGTCCGGCAGATTCGGATGCAAGGGCACCGTCGTCAGTGAACGCAGCAACCTGGCAGCGTTGGGGCAATCACGGTGATACCGGGTCAGCAGCGGCAGTTGGTAAAGCGGCTGGTTGTCATACTTGCCGATGTCCGACTCGATGCCGTGTCGTTGCTGGTAATGCACCAGTTGGCGACCGTCATGCCCGACCGATTGCAACAGCAGCGAATAGGCATTGACTGCACCGCCGGTGACCACCGGCAGCTCGCGAAACGCCGGATTGTCGAGCAGAGACAGCAGCCGTTCGCGGTTTCTCAGGCGTCGTTCGAGGTGCGCGTAGAGCTGGCGTGAGCGTGCCAGCCCCAGCGCGGCCTGCAGGCCGCCCAGTTTCAGATTGATGCCCAGCGATTCGCCCGCCAGATTGCCGAAACGGGTGTACGCCCGGATGCGTCTGGCGCGGTCATCGTCATCGGTCATCACGAAACCGCCTTCGCCGGTCGAGATGAACTTGCAGTCATGGGTACTGAAGCAACTGATGTCGCCGTGTCGCGCCAGCCAGGTGCCGTTCAGCCGGGTCATGTGGGCGTGGGCCAGGTCCTGAATCAACGGGATACCGGCCTGTTGCAGAAACGCCCAGGTGTCGTGCGAGCGAATCGGGTAACCCCACATGGGGACTTCGATGACCGCACAGGTCCGGGGACCGATACAGCGTTGCAGGTCTTCCGGGTCCAGGCCGAAACTGTCCGGCGCGACATCGCAGAACACTGGCACCAGCCCCAGCGACAGAATCGGCAAGACCGTGCAGATCGGCCCGGTCGGGGCGACAATGACCTCGTCGCCCGGCTGGAAATCGACACCTGCAAGTGCAGCCGTCACGGAGGCCGCCCCCGAGGACACGGCAATCACGTGCCTGATGCCGTACAGCGCCGCCAATGCCGCTTCGTACTCTTCGACAATCGGAGAGGTGCCGGTCAGGCCCGAACTCAATGCCCGCTCCAGCTCACGCAGGTCATCGATCGAACCCATCGGTCCCTTCTGGGCTATGGTTCGCAGGCTCATCATGACACCTTCATCCCCACCAGATCCCACAGCGCATCGTCTGCAAAGACCCGGTCCACCATGCGCCGGAAGTTGGGGAACATCTTCAGGTCGGCCGTTTCCTGCTGGCTGAAGAACCGCGCGTGCTCGACTTCTCTGTCGTCCGGGCAGGCACGCAGGTGGGTCGCCGTCACGTAAATCAGGTCCAGGTGGTAATGCGGGCCGCGTTTGTCATCGATGTATTCGCACAGCACCCGGTAAGGCTGATGCAGCACGGTGACATCGGTGTCGACATCGGCCAGCGCTTCATCGCGCTCGCCGAGCAGCTCGGCACGGATACCGGTTTCCTCGTAAATCTCCCTGAGCACGGCGACGTCGGGGGTTTCTCCCTGTTCGATATGGCCGCCCGGATACAGCCAGACGCCCAGCTTGCGGTGATGCAGCAGCAGCATCTTCCGGTCCGGATTCAAGACGAATCCGGACGCGGTGAAATGCCGATCCAGTTGTGAGCGATCGAGTGGTTCAGTCATTACGCAGCACCGTACTGGTTGATGCGATCAGCCATGTAGTCCAGCTCCGCCAGGGTGATGTCCGGATGCACCGGGATCGTGGTCATGCCGGCCAGCAATGCCTCGGCATTCGGGCACTCGTTGCGGTAGTGCGCGAGTACCGGAAACTCATAAAGGGCTTTGCAACCATAGCGCTTGATATCGGAAGGGATACCGGCTTCGTCGAGGTAATCAATGAACGCGCGGTTGTCGGCGAAGTGCAGTTCCAGGTTGAGGAAGTAATAGTTCGGCTGGCCGCCATTGATGATCTTTTTCTCCCGAACCTTGCTGTGGTCGAGCTTGCCGAGAAAATAGGCGGCGTTCTCCCGGCGCTGCTGAATCTGACCGGCCAGCGAAGACAGGCGGCTGGCGCCGAGGGCTGCGGGCAGTGCCGCGAGTTTGTAGTTGAGGCCGAAGTCTTTGCCGTTCAGGTTGCCGAAACGGCTGTAGTCGCGGCAGCGTTGCGCCAGCGCGTCATCGTCGGTAAGGATGAAACCGCCTTCACCCGTTGCCAGTGGCTTGCGTTCATGGGTGCTGAAGCAGGACACATCGCCGAATTGCGACAGCGGACGACCGTTGAGTGTCGTGCCGTGGGAGTGCGCCAGGTCCAGAATCAGTTTTATGTCCAGCTCGCGGGTCAGCGTGTGCAGCTCGTCGACTTCCGTCGGGTAGCCCCACATCGGGATGTCGATGATTGCCTTGGTGCGTGGCGTGATCCGGGCTTTTATCGACGCAGGGTCGGCGCCAAATCCGTGGGCACGGGTATCGACGAAGATCGGATTGGCGCCAGCGGCAATGATCGGGTAAATCGTGCATAGCGGGCAGCTCGGGGTCAGCAGAACATCGTCGCCCGGGCCTACGCCCGATGCGTAAATGGCCACACTCAGCGCGGCGCCGCCGGACGACAGGGCAATGGCATGCCGTGCCTCGAACCAGGCGGCGAGTTTGTTTTCGTATTCGCCGACCACATCACTGGTGCCCGACAGCGGGCGGTCCAGCGTCTGTTGCAGGGTCAGCAGGTCGTTGGCATACGACGGACGATATTTATCAGACACAGGTGGTCGGGCAGTGGCGGTAAAGGTCATGTTCGGTCTCCAGAAACAGGCATAGGTTGGCGTACGGTCAGGCGCTCAGGGCAAGGTCTGGTCGAGCGACGGCGTCTGCATTGCAGATGCTTTCGATGACTTCGTAGGTAGGACGCAGGCTTTCGAAGCTGGCTTCATAAGCGGTGTTGGTGCGAATGGCGTGGAAGAACTTTTCCAGCTCGCCGAAATAGCCGCTGCGCTCGTAACCGGAGTCGAGCGGCCCTGGCTGCCATGCGCCTCTCCAGCGTTTGCCCGGACCGGTGGCGCTGGTGCCGTGTTCCGGCTCGTGCATGGTGATGTTCCACAGATTGTTGAGCTCGACCATCATTGAGTTGGAGCTGACAATCTTCATGTCGAATTCGAAGTAGGGGAACATGGTTCCGCTGAGCAGGCTGACGCTGGCGCCGGTGGTGAACTGCAGTTCCAGACTGACCAGCAGTGAATCGCCATGACGCTGCACGCGTGACTCGATATCGCGCAATTCACCGCCGCCGAACGTGACGCCCAGGTCGATGGTGTGAATGGCTTGCGCAAGCAGAAACGATCTCAACGTCGAGTCGAGGCCCCAGAGTGGCGAGGTGGGCTTGCTGGCGTAGTGGTTGAGCTGGATATGCACGATCTTGCCGAATTGCTCGGCGCTGGTCATCTGCCGCAATTGTTGCATGGGTTTGGCAAATTTGAAGTTCATGCCGACGCCGGTGATCACCTTCGAGCGATGACTGGCATCGATCAGTTCCTCCAGTTCGGCGAGGGTGAAGCAGGGTGGCTTCTCGACAAAGACATGCACCCCTTTGGCCATCGCCTTGAAAGACAGGTCGCGGTGAGCCTGAGGCGGGCAGGCCATGACAACGGCATCCAGTTCAACGGCGGCAAGCATCTCGTCGAAATTGTCCGTGATCGTCACATTCGAGACGAAACGGTTGATCTGCTCGGCCCTGACGCGGTCGCTGTCGCAGACCGCAACGATACGAATGTCCGGCATTTGCAGAAGCGTGGGCAGCAGATTTTCCTGCATCTGTGCGCCGAGGCCAACGATACCAACTTTGAGTCCAGTCATCTTCATCTCCGTCTTGAAAAGTCAGGTGGTTTTCATTGAAAAGCAGTGCATTGAAAACAGTGGCAGTCGAAAACACGAACGCGCGCGTACACGCATCCCTTTCCGGGCTGCCGGTGGGCAATCCGAATGCATTCAGCGTTCGTCGTAAGTCGGTAGATCAGGCAGCCGTGCCCTAATGAAGCAGGGCACTCAGGCAGCCGGGGCTGCTGTTGCTCAGTACAGGCAAGCCCGTGACTGACGTCATTGCGTCAGGGGCATTTGTCGTTTCCAGCGGCAACCGACCGAACGGGTTGCGCATCAGGGCGTGAGGAGGGAGGTCGAGCGGGTTGAAGTTGAAAAAGCGGGAACGCAGGACGTTTTTATTGTTCTGACTGATTCCGGGCAGGGTGAACACCCTTGCAGCATGCTCATGAAATGCGTTGAGCGGGGAGTGGTAGCGTTCTTTAGGGCAAGCATTCATAAAACGAATCCTCCTTGAGCAACGGGTTCTTCCCTGTTACGCCAACTGCCCCAGTTGAGGTCATTGGCGAAAGTTATCCGCACTAACTAAGTGCGGGACCGAATCTACCCCAGCGGTTTTGGCGTGGCAATAACAGGTCCTAGACCAAAAAATCATAAAGAAAGGTTATTTGAATTATGCTTTGGTATTACGTGACAAAAAGGTTCCTTGAATACTTTTGATCTGTAAGGGTTTTTTTGATTTTGTGCAATAACTACTGGCTTTATGCCGTGTTTGAATACGACTATTATTCATATTTCAAATGGGCAGTCGCGTACCAAGTCAGTCATCGCATATCATATGTTTGTTTAACTAATGAGTTGGCGGACTGGTGCAGTTTTCGGAATGCCACGGTCCGCCTCGACAAGGAGCATGCATGACCTCTTTCAGCACCGCGGCCCAGGATGCCAAGGCTCGGGCGGAACAGTCTTCTACACGTATCGCGTTTTTCATTGCCGGGTTCAGCGTGGCGTCATGGGCGCCGCTGGTGCCTTACGTCAAACAGCGCATGGGCCTGGATGAGGGCACGCTCGGTCTCTTGTTATTGTGCCTGGGCGTAGGGTCGATTCTTTCCATGCCGCTGGCGGGTGCGTTGGCGGCACGCTTCGGCTGTCGAAGGTTGCTGGTCTGTTCGACGCTGCTGATCTGCCTGTGCCTGCCGCTGCTGGCGACGGTCTCCAGCCTGCCGCTGCTTATCGCGACGCTGTTTCTGTTCGGTGCGAGCATGGGAGGGGTGGATTGCACCGCGAACGTCCAGGCGGTGATCGTCGAGCGTGCCAGCGGCAAGACCATGATGTCGGGGTTTCACGGCCTGTTCAGTCTTGGCGGCATCGTCGGGGCTGCCGGTGTCGCGGGCCTGCTCAGTCTCGGCATCTCGCCGTTCGTTGCGATGCTGATTGTGGTGGTCCTGACACTGATTGCGCTGGCCAAGGCAGCCCCCAATCTGTTGCCCTACGGCAGCCCCTCCGACGGGCCGGCGTTTGCAATTCCGCGTGGCGTGGTGCTGTTCATCGGGTTGCTGTGCTTTACCGTGTTTCTGGCCGAGGGTGCAATGCTTGACTGGAGCGCGGTGTTCCTGACGTCACTGCGCGGCGTCGAAGCTTCCTATGCGGGCCTGGGTTACGCCGTGTTTGCCGCAACCATGACCCTCGGACGACTGTTTGGCGACGCCGTCGTCAAGCGGGTCGGTTCCAACCGGGTCATTATTCTGGGCGGCTTGTGTGCGGCGGCCGGACTGGCCGTTGCCACGCTGATTCCCGCCTGGCAGGCAGCGTTGCTGGGCTACGCGTTGGTCGGGGCGGGCTGCTCGAACATCGTGCCGGTCTGTTACAGCGCGGTCGGACGGCAGAAAACCATGCCGGAAAGCGTGGCTATCCCGGCGATTACCACCGTCGGTTACGCCGGGATTCTGATCGGGCCTGCGGCCATCGGCTTCATCGCTCATGTCAGCAGCCTTGAACTGGCGTTCATGATTGTCGCTGTGATGCTGCTGGGTGTGGCCATTGGCGGCAGCAAGCTCAGGACCTGATAGGCGCTACAGACGTCGTGCCATCCCCGAAACACGGATCGAACTGCCGGGTTGCTCGGGGATTTCGGCGCGCAGGCGTGATGGGCTGCCCATATCTTCGCCTTGCAGAAGATCAATCGAGCCGCCGTGCGGCCAGCCGATATCGCGCAGATAGCCGCCCAATGCTGCGGTAGCGGCACCGGTGGCCGGATCTTCGTAAACCCCACCGAACGCGAACGGATTGCGGGTATGAAACATCTGATCGCTCTCGGCCCAGACCAGCAAAATGGTCGCCCAACCCTCACGCACCATCACCTCGCGTCCAGCCTGTTGGTCGTAATGCATGGCCTTGAGCGCGGCGCGGCTGTTCAGCGCCAGAAGCAAATGCCCGGCACCGCCATTGATATACGCGGGTGCGATGCGCTCATCCAGATCGCCGTGCGTGTAGCCGAACAAGGCCAGGCTTTCTTCCAGCAACTGCGCGCTGATCGGCTTGCTGAAGGTCGGCGGCGATTGCAGCGCCGCTGACGTCAGGGCGCCTTGGGCATGGCCCTCAACAGTGATTTGCGCCTGATTGAGCGTCAGACTGAACACGCCGTCGCCATGCTGCGCCGCCAGAGCCGCACCCAGCGCGATGGTCGCATGACCACAGAAAGGTACTTCGGCCAGCGGCGAGAAATAACGCACCCGCCAACCGCCTTCTACGGGCGCGGCAAAGACGGTTTCGGAAAACCCGACGTCGGCGGCCATCTGCTGCATGACGACATCGTCAGGCAACAACGCACCTGTCCATACCCCCGCCGGGTTACCGCCCCGGTCCCCATCGCTGAACGCGGCCAGTTTGAGTATTTCAGTGGTCATGGGCGCGAGTCCTTGTCGTGGTCAGTGACGGACAGTGTGCCCTTGGAATGGCTGGATAATCCAGTGAACAGGGTTGATGCCATGCATCAAAAGGGCGGATGCCTGGAGGCGCTGATCACGGTATTCAAAGCGCCTCACATTTGGCCAACCGCCTCGCCACCAGCCGTTCGCGCAGCGTGTCGTAGGCCCAATTGAACAGCAGGGTGTACGGCAGGAACATCAGCAGCAGGCCGATATCCAGCCAGAATGCCGCCATCAGGCTGATCGTCAGCCACCACGCGGCCAGCGGCACGACGGCCAGGATGAGGCCGGCTTCGAAGCCTGCTGCGTGCAGGAGGCGAATGCTCAGGTTCATGGTGAATCCATACCTGTCGCGCAGCCGGTCGAACAGTGCGTTATAGACCATGTTCCAGAGCATGGCGATGGTGGAAATCATCACCGTCATGATGCCCATCATCGCCAGCGAGTGACCCATCAGCCAGGCGAGCAACGGCGCAACCAGTATCACGCCGCCGATTTCGAAGAGAGTGGCATGCAGCGCGCGTTCACGGATGGATTTATGGGGGACGGCGGGCCGATATTCCGTGTGTTGGTGACCGTGACTCATGATCAGACTGTCCTTGAGGCTCAAACGTGGCAGCATTGTCATCGGTGTTTGCGTTAATCTGAAAATCGTTACCATCGGTAAAGCCGATAAGAGGCTGTCATGAGTTATTCACCCGAAGCGCTTGAAGCGTTTGCCCAGATCGCAGCATTGGGTTCATTCAGTGCTGCCGCGCGCCGTCTGGGCAAGAGTCAGTCGACCATCAGTGAGGCGATCTCCCGGCTGGAAATCGATCTGGGGCTGGAATTGTTCGACCGCTCTTCGCGACAACCGGTCCTTACTGAAGCCGGCAGGGTCATGCTCGGCCGGGTCGATGACCTGCTGTGTGCTTCAGACCGGCTGCGCCGTGCGGCTGCGAGGCTGTCGGCCGGTGTCGAGCCGCGGCTGACACTGGTGCTGTCCGATGCCAATCAGTTTGCGGATTTCGAGCGGCTGATGACTGAGCTGGACCAGCGCTTCCCGGAGCTGGAAATGGAGTGCGTATTCGCCGAGCACGGTGATGCGATCAGCCTGGTGCAATCCGGCAGGGCATCGCTGGGGCTGCTGTCGGCGCAGGCCAGCTATCCGCCTGAAATCGGCCATGCAACCATCACTGAAAGTGCCGATTTCGGCCTGTTCGTTTCGCACACGCATCCGCTCGCCGCGCTGGAGAGGGTCGATTATCAGCAACTGGCCCGTTATCGCGCATTGCGCCTCAATACCCTGGTGGAGCACAGCATCCCCACAGATGACCTGCCCACCAGCGGCCATCGTCACTGGTCGGCGCCCAATTACCTGCTGTTGATGGACATGGCCGCTTTTGGTTTCGGCTGGTCGGCGTTGCCGCGCTGGCTGGTGTCGCGCTATTCCGGCGGCCTGCTGAAGGAACTGCAGGTTTCTGGATGGCCGCGTCGCTCGGCAGTGGACATCATCTGGTCGTTCCAGCGCAGCCTGGGCCCGGCGGGTGCCTGGTTGCTGGACTCGCTGGTGCCCTTTGCTGGCGAGTGACACCAGCTTGCGACCGGCAACCTTCGTAAGGTTTCGTCGATAAAACTCGGAAGGGTCTGACAGACCATAGCGGGCCTCTCCTTTAGTTTTGTCACCCCCCGGCTTCAGCCGGCATGGTGTGACGAATAAAGGATGCCCACATGATTTCCTCTGCACGGCTCGGCGACCAGCATGCCTGCCCGCTTCCCGGCCACGGCATTACGCCGGTCGCCACGGCTTCAGGCGATGTCCTGATCAACGCCCTGAATGCAGCACGGGTTGGAGACCTCTGCGCCTGCGGAGCGGTCATTGTCGCCGGCTTTCCATCGATCCTGCTCAACGGTCGCCCGATGGCTCACCTCGGCAGCCCGACCAGCCACGGCGGCATGTTGATGACCGGCAGCGAGAACGTGGGCGGCGGGTTCGCTGCCGACGCAGGGGCTGGCGCACGCGCAATCGACTTTTCCCGCCTCGGCATTCTGCGGCCCGACGGAACGCTGGACCCGCAGCGGCTAGAGGTGTTGCTGGCTGACCCTGATCTTGCAGGCAAGGCCGAGGCGGCAGGGGCGGTGGTTGACGTCTTTGCGCCGCAGATCAATCCTCAGTGGCCAGAAACGCATGCCTGTATCGATGCGAAAGGTGATGTCGATACGTCACCTGAGAGCGGGACCGATGCAGTCCGGATCAAACCGCGTGCGTCGCATTGACCCTGCAATCCACCCTGTCATCGCAGCGTTGCAGAAAACCCGTTATAAAGTGCCTTCACCTATCCAGCGTACAGGCAATGGGCATGGCATTCGACTGGCACTCTGACCTCATCACGCGTGACACCCCGGTGGACAGCCACTATCGGAACACGCAGAACGTTCGGCGTTTCATGACCGGGCAGTGCGGCGCCTCATTCAGGTTCGACCGGGCCTTCATGGGCTGGATCAAGGACGGGACGCCCAAAAGCATGGGGCAGGTGGCGGACGAATGGCTGCGGATTCAGTCGCGAGCGACGTGAGCCGAACCTCCCGTTGTCCGTGACAGGCAGGCCAGCGCCGTTCAGCGAGTGGGCAGTGCCTGGAACTCACCTTTGGACAAGCCCTGCACATCGTTGCCCATGCTGTCACGGATGCTCAGGTCCGCGCCTTTGTCGGTCAATGCCTTGAGCACTTCGGTGCGCTTGAAAAGGGCCGCGTACATGGCAGCAGTCTGTCCGGCATTGTTGGTCAGGTCGGGGCCGCAGTCGGCCTGAACCAGACGCTTGGCGATGCTCAGTTCACCTTTGAAAATCGCGCCCATCAGTGCGGTATTGCCGCGATTGTCTTTGGCGCAAGGGTCCGCACCAGCGTCGATCAGCCTCACCACCGAGTCTTCATGACCGTGATACGCCGCCAGAATCAGGCCGGTGTAGCCTTGTTCGTCACGCACATTGAGGTCGTAATGGGCCTCGATGAAGGTATCGAGCATGGGGTTGTTGCCTTCGCGGGAAGCGTCGAAAAACAGGCTGCGCAGTTGGCTGGCCGTCTGCTCCGCCGTCAGATTCGCGGGGGGTGTCGGTTGCGTTGCACTGGCGGCTGCCGCAAACAGCAGCAGACCGTAGAAGAGGTTTTTCACGGGTGTTCTCCAGGCCAGACCCGCTCCGCCGCACACGGCAGCGAAGCGGGAATCAGCTCATCAGTCTTTCAGGCTGGCAGCCAGCGACTTGACCTTGGCCAGATCGCCTTTGGCCACTTCGGTAACCCGAGTGCCGTAGGTTGGATCTGCCTTGTAGAGGAACGACAGCATGATGTTCTTGCTTTCAGTGTCAGTGTCGGCCAGTGACTCACCGAAGCTCTGCACCAGATCGGTCTGCTCTTTCGGCGTGTAGGAACGGTACAGATCACCTGCCTGCTTGAAGTTCTGCTCACGCGTGATCTTCGCCTGCTGGGTGGTGCCGCTCAACGGCAGCTCGCTGTAGCGCGCCTTGTCGTCGGATGGGCGTGGTTCCAGACGGCTCGGCTCGTAGTTCACGCCGCTGGTGGTATGACCGCTGTTCATGGCGCCGTCCTGGTTGCCGTTGTTCACTGCAACTTTAGGCTGGTTGACCGGCAGGCTCAGCCCGTTCGCGCCCAGACGGTACATCTGGGTATCGGCGTAGGAGAACACACGACCCTGCAACAGACGGTCCTCGGAAGGCTCGATGCCTGGCACCAGGTTGGCCGGGGCCATAGCGACTTGCTCGGTTTCCTGGAAGAAGTTGTCGACGTTCTTGTTCAGCACCATCTGACCGATTTTCTTTTCCGGGACGTCAGGCCAGATCTTGGTGGCGTCCAGTGGGTCGAACTCGAACTTGGCCAGGTCTTCAGGCTTCAGAACCTGGATGTACAGGTCCCATTTCGGGAAATCACCTTTCTTGATCGCGCCGACCAGATCGTTGGTCAGGTGGCTGTAGTCCTTGGACTGGACCTCGGCGACTTGTTTCGGGTCAAGGTTCTTGAGGCCTTGCAGCGACTTCCAGTGGAACTTGACGTAATGCACTTCACCTTTGGCGTTGACCAGTTTGTAGGCGTGGACGCCGTTACCGTCCATGAAGCGATAACCCGCCGGGGTGCCTTCGTTGGAATACAGCAGGGTCAACGTGCGAGTGGCTTCCGGAACGTGCGAGAAGAAGTCGAAGCGACGCGAGTCGTTGTCCAGGTTGGTGCGCGGGTCAGGTTTGAACGCATGCACCATGTCCGGAAATTTGATGGCATCGCGGATGAAGAAGGTCGGGAAGTTGTTGCCCACCAGGTCCCAGTTACCGTCAGCCGTGTAGAACTTGGTTGCAAAACCATGAGGGTCGCGCAGTGTTTCAGGCGAGTGGTTGCCGTGAACCACGGAGGAGAAGCGGACGAATACCGGGGTTTTTTCACCGGATTTGAAAACGGTCGCCTTGCTCAGGTCGCTGATATCAGCCGATGACGTGAACTCGCCTTTGACGCCTGTGCCGCGTGCGTGAACGACACGCTCAGGAATGCGTTCGCGGTCAAAGCGCTGCAGCTTCTGCAGCAACTGCACATCTTGCAGCAGGACAGGCCCTTGGGCGCCTGCAGTCTGGGAGTTCTGATTGTCTCCGACCTCTGCGCCGTTGTCGCGGGTCAGGGTGTCCGCTGCATAGGCAGCAGGAATGCTGATAAGGCCGGCGGCTGTTAAATGAACCACGTGTCTGGACCAGTTTAATAACGGCATTTTTGAATCCCTCATATTTTTTTAGTAGGCCGGATAATCTTATGCGCGAGCGGGCAGCGCGGTGATTGGAAAAATGCATGGGGTTGATTGAGATAAATAGTTACTGAGCGTGGGAACTGCAATTGAGTGCCCATCGGCCGTCAGGGCGTTAAATAGGTAAGGGGACAGCGTGTACCGGGCTTTCGACCTCGGTATAAAGACGGCTTTAGTTTCATACCTGACTGAAAATAAAGGTATTTATAATGTATTTCGATTGTCATAAGACGGATGTTTATGGGACATGCGGGTGACGTGATTGTCCTTATTTTCAACTTTTTTAGTCGCTTGCCATGTTCTGATGCTACGACAGGTTCTGGAACAGACGTACCGTTTTATGACTAAAAAGCGAGCGTTGATTAGTGGCTATTTGATGCTGTTTAACACCGTGTTTTCCCTGTGTGCTCAACCGAGCCATTCGCAATAAGTCCCGGCATAAAACAATGACATCAAGATGACATTGCGTCTTTGGCCAGCCTGACGCGCTATTATGTTGCGCCTGCCTTCAAAGGCAACGTCCTGGTTTCCGGAGCCCTTCGTCCCATGCCCACCGTCATGCTGTTGCAAACCCCTCCACCCGAATTCATTCGCAGTCAGATCCAGCAAATGGTCGTAGATTACGTGACTGACATCAGCATGGTGGCCATCGCGCCGAGCAACCCGTTGTACAACCTCTATCAGTACGGCGTGGGGTACGAGGTGCATCTGTACCTCAACGCGATGGACGGCTCACAAAACCTGACCGTCGAATTGATCGTCGCGCTGGACGATGATGATCCTGAAACCGTATTGGGTTTTTTGCTGTATCTGCCCGTCCAGAATGACCCGCAGGCCTGCGCCGTGGCGTATATGGCAGTACGTGATAGCCATCGCCGTCAGGGTGTTGCCCGTTCGATGCTGAACAAGATGACTGATCGTTACCCGCATGCGGAGCTGTACTGCGTGGTGGCTAAAGTGCCGTATTTCGAGGCGATGGGCTTCCGGGTGCTGGGCGCGCGCGGCCCGCAAGTGATCATGAACACCCGCGACCACGGCACTGACGGCCTGCTCGCGGTCATGGACATCGCACCGATCTACAGCTCGGTGGAGGTGCGTCAGATCCACGCCTATCTGCTCAAGCAGCATGGCAACAAGGCAATGGTCGATGCGGAGAAGCAGCGTGATCGTCATCTCGACCGCATGGCGCGTGAAGCCAAGGCCTTCGCCGGGCAGCGTACCGGCAGTACTGAGCTGCCGGGCACGGCTCCAGCGCCTTTTCGGCTGCACTGAAGGCGAAGGCATCATGGATGCCCGGACGATGGAGTAGACGCGAAAACGCCATTTGTCAAAGCCGTGCATCAAATAAGGGAAAGGATGTGGAACGAAATGCAATGCAGTGAAGTCATTATGACATCACTGCTATTCCATAACCTTTCGGCACGGATGTCATCCCTTATTCGTTTCAGGTAAGCCTCATGAATTTCCTGCGTCAGTCCAAGTTTTCTACCAAGCTTCTCTCGGCATTCATCGCCTGTGCATTGATCACGCTGGCCGTTGGCGGTCTTGGCATGACGGGTGTCACACGCCTCGCTAACGCCTTGGAGCTGACTTTTTCCAATAACCTTGTTTCTGTTGGCAACACCAGTGAAACACTGACCAGCCTGACAGCGCATAACCGTGGCCTCTATCGTCTGCTGGATGCGCAGGATGGCGGTGTGCCTGAGGCTGACAAGGAGCGTGTTCGCCAGGCATTGGGCGAAGATCTGGCGCGTGCTCAGAAAGTTTTCGCCATCTACCGTGCCACGCCACTGGAAGATGACGAGCGTGTTGCTGGCGATCAGCTTGAGCAAATGTTGCCTGGCTATGTCGCCGGCGCTCAGCAGGTGGTGGAGCTGATGAGGGCCGGCGATAACGCCAACGCACGCGCTCGTTTGAATACGCTTTCTTCTGAAGGTTTTTCGAAGGCGCGTGGTTACCTGCGCACGATGATCGACTCCAACAATCGTCAGATCAAGGAAGGAGCGATAGCCGCTGCCAGACTGAAGGAAAACTCGGTGATGATGCTGGAAGTCGGTGTGGTCATCGCGTTTCTGGTCGCGATCATGCTGGGCATTATGATCACACGCATGATCACTCGTCCGCTGGCGGTAGCAGTGGCCAGTGCTCAGCGCATTGCGGGCGGTGACCTGACCCAACCCATCGTTTCTGATCGTGGTGATGAGGCCGGGCAATTGCTGGATGCGCTGTCCAATATGCAGACCGGCCTGAAAAGTACGATTCAGCAGATTGCCAGTGCCTCGGACCAGCTCGCTTCGGCGGCCGAAGAACTGAGCGCGGTCACCGACGAGAGCACTCGCGGTCTGACGCGCCAGAACGACGAAATCCAGCAGGCGGCCACTGCCGTCAATGAGATGACGGCTGCGGTTGAGGAAGTGGCGCGCAATGCGGTGTCGACGTCCGAGGCGTCGAAGACGGCGACCGATGATGCGATCGATGGTCGTGGTCAGGTGGACCACACGGTCAAAGGCATCACCACGATGGTCCATGAGATTACCGAGTCAACAGGCGCTGTTTCCGAGCTGGCCGGGCATGTCCGGGAAATCAGCAAGGTGCTCGATGTGATTCGCAGCATTGCCGAGCAGACCAACCTGCTGGCGCTCAACGCCGCCATCGAGGCCGCGCGTGCGGGCGAGCAGGGTCGCGGCTTTGCGGTCGTGGCTGATGAGGTTCGTGCTCTGGCGCACCGCACTCAGGCATCGACGGTGGAGATCGAAGGGATGATCAGCACGGTGCAATCCGGTGCCGATGGTGCTGTCGCTGCAATGGGCAAAAGCCTGACGCTGGCGACCGATACTCAGGAACTGGCCCTGCGTGCCGGTGCTGCGCTGGAGAAAATCACCCAGGGTGTGGCAACCATCAACGAACGCAACATGGTTATCGCCTCTGCGTCCGAAGAGCAGGCTCAGGTCGCTCGCGAGGTGGACCGTAACCTGATCAACATTCAGGACCTGTCGACCCAGAGCGCGGCTGGCGCCAATCAGACCAGCGCGTCGAGCCAGGAATTGTCGCGTCTTGCCACCTCGTTCAACCTGCTGGTTGCCAACTTCAAGCTTTAAAAACGTCTTCGCACAGGCGCTTGTCTGGCGCACGTCTTCTCGCCTGCCGGCCATGAAATTCCGGTCAGGCATGAAAAAAGGCGTTGCGCCCGACCGGGTGGTATCGCGCATCATAGGCGTACTCAGCCCGAGAGAGACATTTTCATGCCTGTCATTTTCCACACCCTGCGCCTGTCGCTCCTGAGCGTTTCGCTGTCACTTTTTGGCGTGCTGTCCCTTGGAATGTTTGCCAGTCATGCAGTGGCCAGCGATGAGACGCAACTGGTCGAATCCCTTAATACCTATCGCGGTCAGGCGCAACGCTGTGGCGAGCAGGTGTCGATGGAGCTGCCGCCACTCACCAGTGACCCGCGTCTGGTATTGCCCGCCAATGGCAATCTGGATTTGCAACAGGCGCTGACGCGCGCTGCCTATCCGATGGTTACCGTGCAGGCGATCAGCCTGTCCGGACCGCGTGATGCCGCTTCGGCCCTGAAAGCCGTGCAAGAGAGTTTCTGCCGTGTTGTGCTCGACCCGCAATTCGTCGACATCGGGGTCAGCCGGGAAGGGCGCGACTGGCGCATTGTGCTGGCGCGTTCTCTGGTGGCATCGCGTCTGGGGGACTGGCAGGCGGAAGGGCAAAAAATCCTTGAAATGGTCAATGTTGCCCGAAATCAGCCACGCCAGTGCGGGCCGCAGTCCTTTGCCGCGACCACGCCTTTGGCCTGGAACCTGGTTCTGGGCACCGCCGCTCAAGCGCATTCACAGGCGATGGCCAATCAGAACTTTTTTGACCACAAGGATCACGACGGCCGAACGCCCGGCGATCGCGCCGAGCTGGCCGGGTACGTCGGTCAGCAGGTCGGCGAGAATATCGCCGCCGGCCAGGACACCGCCCGCAAGGTGGTCGACGGCTGGCTGGCCAGCCCTGGCCACTGCGCCAATCTGATGAACCCCGGTTATCGCGAGTTGGGTGCCGCCTACGCAATGGACCCCAAAAGCGATGCCGGGATTTACTGGACGGCGATGTTCGGCACGCAGCAGTGAAGTTTTTCGTGTGCTGCGGCTGCCAGCCCGGACGTTAGGTTCTGTATGAAAAGTCGGTGAGCGAACAAAAACAGGTGAGGAAACGGAGTCTAGGTGTTGTCAATGAGCATTCCGAGTGGACTCGCATCCGAGCCTGTTTTTAACGCCGCATCACCGAGCGCAGCCACTTTTCGTACAGAGCCTAAAAACGGAACGCCTGACGCCCGATCAACAGCCATTGGCCGTTCTGTTTCTGCCAGATCTGGAAGTTCTCGATCTCGGTCGGCACAACCTTGCCGCTGTTGACCGCTTGTGCCGAGAAGTGATTGCGCACCAGGGCCACATCGCCGGAGAGGGTAATTTTCTGATTGAGCATCTTCAGCTCATTGAACGCGCTCTTGCCGGTTTCGATGTCAGCAATGAATGCCTGTTTGTCCTGGATCGTGCCGCTGGAGTGACCGTAGGTCAGATTATCGGCGGTCAGCGCGTTCAGTTGCGGTATGTCCTTGTGCCACATGGCTTGGGTCAGCTTGTCTACGGCGCTGGCCACGTCGGCTTCATCGGAGGTTGCGGCATTGACGTACCCGGTAAACAGGCACAGAAAACCTATCAGCAGTGTGAGCTTCTTCATGTGTGTCCCTTTTCTTGTCGTTGTCGGTCGGGCATAACTGACAGGTGATTAATTCATCTGTCGTCGTACAACTTAGAGCAGAGTGAACGGTTCGACAAGTCGATGTGCCGGGCTATGGCTCCCGGCAATCACTGTGAGCTAATCACGCGTGATACTCACCCCGAGCCTGGTCGCGAGCCTCATCATATTGGCCCGATCCAGATTGAGACCTCTCGCTGCCGCCGCCACATTACCGTGGTAATGCATCAAGGCCTGCTCCAGCAGGTCCCTTTTGCAGGCGTCAACCGCTGCACGATAATCCGTAGGCCCGGAGGCGGTTGATGCGGGGGGCTGGGACGGTCTGTTTTCGGCGCTTCCCGCGGACACTGGAAGGTCAAAGTCCTCCCTGGCCAGAACCAGCAAGTCGCTACGGCTCGAACCTGATCGGCGCCCTTTGGCTTTCAGTACTGCCCTGGCAATCTGGTGTTCCAGTTCGCGAATATTGCCGGGCCAGGCGTATTGGCCAAGGGCTGCCTTGGCGTTGGCCGAGAACCTGACCGGGGGCAGCGCAACCCGCCACCGGTTTTCTTCGGCAAAGGCGCCTGCCAGCAGAAGGATGTCTTCTTTGCGCTCCCTCAGCGGGGGGACTCTCAGCGGGTAAACGCTCAGGCGGTGATACAGGTCTGCACGAAAACGTCCTGCCCGAACTTCCTCGGCCAGGTTCCGGTTGGTGGCCGCCAGCAGGCGGATATCCACGACATGTGTGCTGTCAGACCCCACTCGCTGAAGATGCCCGCCTTGCAGCACCCTGAGCAGCTTTGCCTGAACCGACAAAGGCAGCTCTCCGATTTCATCGAGGAACAGCGTGCCGCCACTGGCCATTTCAAACTTGCCCAGCCGGTTATCGGTGGCCCCCGAAAACGCTCCTTTGACATGACCGAACAGCTCACTTTCCACGAGGTTTTCAGGCAGCGCGGCGCAGTTGACGCTGATCATGGGCTTGTCTGCCCGCCCGGAGTGGTTGTGCAACTGGCGCGCCACAAGCTCTTTGCCGACGCCTGTTTCCCCCGTGATGAGTACCGTCAGTTCACTGGGGGCTACCAGATCGATTTCCGTGAGCAATTGCCTGAAGACTTCACTGTGGCCGATCATTCGTTGTGTCGGACCATGCTGCGCCAACTGATAGGCGTCGGCCCGCTTCCTTTCACCTTCGACGGTACGTGTCAATTCATCGAAATGCGCCGCCGCGACCACAGTGGCGGCGGCCAGACAGGCAAATGTCTCGACGGTCTGCAGGTCGTCTTCAGAGAACTGACCCACCTCCAGCGCATCCAGTGTCAGAACACCCCAGACGTTGTCGTTGATACGCAGCGCGCACCCCATGCAGTCGTGAACCGGCAGAGGGCTGTTCCCGATGAGACCGTCATAGGGGTCGGGGAGGGCGCAGTCGGCGGGAAACAGAATCGCGCCCGGGGCGTCGATAATCGCCTTTAATCGCGGGTGGCTCGCCACCTGGTAATGCCTGGCCATTGCGTCTATGGCCAGCCCCTCCGCAGCTTCGGGGATCAGTACATTGTTTTCGAGACGTAGAACGGCAACGGCATCGGAGGGCACCAGTTTCTGTAGCGCGCTCAACACCCGTTGATAACGACGTTCAGGGGGGATCTCGGCGGTCAGGTCTCCCAGCAGGGGAAGAAGCGCCTGAAGTGCCCGTGACGGATGAGTCTGAATGACCTTTTTTTCCATGATCGAGTCTTTTTGACCTGGTCTTAATGACTCTGTGTGAGCCCTTGATACCTGATTTTACTGGGTTTTTGGCTTGGCATAGCCGTTGCTATGACCATAACACTTACCTGCTCAACGGAGTCCATATGCTCACCCCATCGCAGCACGAAATTATCAAGGCAACCGTCCCCCTTCTTGAAACAGGCGGAGAGGCCCTGACCACTCATTTTTATCAAATCATGCTGGCGGACCACCCCGAAGTCCGGCCCCTGTTCAATCAAGCGCATCAAGCGAACGGAGCACAGCCACGCGCGTTGGCCAATGCGGTCTTGATGTACGCCAGAAATATCGATCGCCTGGAAGATCTGGGGCCGCTTGCGGGCCAGATTGTGAACAAACATGTTGCGCTGCAAATCCTCCCGGAACACTACCCGATCGTCGGCACCTGCCTGTTGCGCGCGATCCGCGAGGTGCTGGGTGAGGACATCGCGACCGATGAAGTGATTGCCGCCTGGGCCGCTGCCTATCAGCAATTGGCCGACATCCTGATCAATGCCGAGGAAGGCGTGTATGAGCGTGTTGCGGCAGCACCGGGCGGATGGCGCGGCGGCCGATTATTCACGGTCGTGCGCAAGGTTGCCGAAAGCAGCGAAATTTCTTCGTTCTATCTGGAGCCGGTGGATGGCAAGCCGGTCATTGCACACACATCAGGCCAGTACATTGGTGTACGTCTGGATATCGACGGCACGGAGATCCGCAGAAACTACTCGTTGTCGGCGCCGGCTTCGGGAACCGGATTGCGTATCAGCGTGAAGCGCGAGCCGGATGGCGTCGCCTCCCGTTACCTGCATGACCGGATGACGGAAGGGGGTGTGCTTGAACTGTTTCCTCCCTCTGGCAACTTCGTTTTGGTAGACGGTACCCGGCCGCTGGTGCTGATCAGTGGTGGCGTGGGGATTACGGCGACACTGGCCATGGCTGAAGAAGCGCTGAAGGCAGGCAAGCGTCAGGTGGTGTTTATTCACTACGCCCGCAATGCCCAAGTGCAAGCCTTCCAGGTGGAACTGGATAACTGGCAGCGGCGCTATCCGCTGTTCGACGCGCACGTGGTTCATGAAGAGGCAAGCGCTGATGCCCGGATCTGCCTCGGCGCGGTGGGCATGCCGTCGATCGAGCATCTGCAGCAATGGATACCGGCAGACCGCGACGTGGAGGCGTACTTTCTGGGTCCCAAGCCTTTCATGGCATTCATGAAACGTACGCTTCGGGAGCTGGGCGTTCCTGAAGCGCAGACCCATTATGAGTTTTTCGGACCTGCTGAAGCATTGGATTGATCAAAACGAAAAAGCGCCCTGGCTTATTTGCCAGGGCGCTTCGGCGTATGTTGCTGGCGAGGACCGGAACTCAGGTTCCGGCCCCCGTATGACTCAAACGCGGAACTGTTTGGTCAGTCGATTCAGGCCTGAAGCCAGGCTCGACAGTTCTGCGGTGGCGATTGCCGTCTGGTTGGAGCCCTCGGACGTCTGGCTGGACAAGTCACGGATGCTGACCAGGCTTCTGTCCACCTCGCGGGCAACCTGAGCCTGTTCTTCGGCGGCGGTGGCGATCATCAGGTTTCGTTCATTGATCTGGCTGATCGACTCTGTAATCTCGAGCAGAGCCTTGCCCGCGCCGTTGGCCATTTCCAGTGTCTTGTGGGCCTGAACGCTGGTCTGTTCCATCGCCGTCACGGCATTGCCGGTGCCGGTCTGAATCGAGCTGACCATCTGTTCGATTTCGCGGGTCGACTGCTGAGTCCGGTGGGCCAGTGCCCGAACTTCGTCCGCGACCACTGCAAAGCCCCGTCCAGCCTCACCGGCGCGAGCAGCCTCGATGGCAGCGTTAAGTGCCAGCAGGTTGGTCTGTTCGGCAATAGCGCGGATCACGTCCAGCACTTTGCTGATGTCCGTTGCCATGGCCGCCAGGCCTTGCACTTCGGTGGAGGTGACTTGCACCTTGGAGACCATCAGGTTGATCGCCGTGACGGTTTCATCGACCTGCGCGCGTCCTGCCATGGCCGCTGTGCTGGACTGAGAGGTGACTTCCGATGCCGAGGCTGCGTTGCTGGCAACCTCTTCAACCGCAGCGCTCATCTGGTTGACGGCAGTGGCCGCCATTTCGATTTCGTTGCTCTGACGCTGAATGGTGCGCGAAGCGTCTTCGGTCACCGCATGCATTTCTTCGGACGTGGCGGCGAGCTGGGTGGAGGAATCACCGATCAGGGTCAATGCACTGCGCAGGTTGGTTTGCATGGCGGCGAGCGCGGCAATCAGCTTGGCAGCCTCGTCAGTACCGTCCAGTGCAATGTCCTTGCTCAGGTCATTGGTGGCGATCCGTTGCGCGATGCTCAACGATTCGCCAATGGGGCCTGTCAGGCTGCGAGTGTACATCCAGGCCAGAAGCAGGGTCGTCAGCACACCCACGGCGATGAATATACCCACCATCCACAAGGTTTGCTGGTACGCCGTGTCTGCTGCATTGCCGGCTTTTTCAGCCTTGGCGTCGTTGATACCGATAAGTTTCTTGAGCGTATTTTCGACCAGATCGGCCGCGCTTTTCATTTCGCCGTTGGAGATGGCGACGGCTGCTTCCAGATTACCGGCGGCCACGAAGGTCAGGTAACGATCCTGCGCCACTTGATAATCGGCGTTCGCTTTGCCGAGCTCGTCGAAAGCCTGACG
Source organism: Pseudomonas graminis (assembly GCF_002093745.1). GTDB lineage: Bacteria > Pseudomonadota > Gammaproteobacteria > Pseudomonadales > Pseudomonadaceae > Aquipseudomonas. The sequence goes on along the minus strand of NZ_MTSB01000004.1, from coordinate 147,673 downwards.
CCCCTGCGGGGTCACGATCAGCTTGCCCAGAGCATCTGAGTAGCCTGTGATCAGCGAGCGGGACTGTTGAATGTCGCCGAGTGCCTTGGTCTTTCGTTCCTGCGGTTCGATCGGGTTACGGACGCGGGCATTGTTACCCCTGATGCCTACAAACTCCCGATCCAGAGAGGCGAGCAGCTTTACGCTGGGCAGTACGTTGGTTTCAATAAATTTTTCGGCAGCGTTGAGTTCTGCTGATTGACGCAGGGCCAGCAAGCCCAAGGCAATGATCATCAGGCAGAAGACGCCGAAACACAGTGCAGAGCGGGGGGCAAGATTGAGCTTTCGCAACATCATGATGTTTCTCCGGAGTGGGCAAAAGGCTATCGCCCGCTCCCGGATTAACTTGTTCGCAAAATAGTAAGAGAATATTTCAAGGGGGTTGAATAAATTTTAACTTCTAGTTAAGTCGGCCCTGCGAAGCCCAGCGGATCAGTGTTTTTCCATGCCCAGCAGAAACGTATCGACGGCGCGCTCGACCATGCCGCGGATCTGCTCGACGCTTAACGGCATGGGGGCCTGCTGATACAGGCGGATTTCTGTTTCTGCAGTCAGCAGGGCGGTGAGTTGCAGTGCCGCAATATCCGGATCGGTGGTACGCAACTGGCCTCGTTGCATGGCTGAACCCATCAATGTCGCAATCGTCTGCAGGCATTCCCGAGGGCCTGATTCATAGAACATCATGCCGATGTCGGATTGCCCGGATTCAGCCACCACCATGCGGTACACCGCCAACGCGCTGTCATCATTGACCAGTACCATCAACATGCGCTCGCCAAAGCGGGTGAGCAGCGTCCTCAGTTCTATGTCGGCGCCTGTTTCAGGAGGGGTTGCCAGTTCCGAGACCGCCTCGGCCAGGTGCGCCGTTGCCAGCCTGTCGACAACGGCAATGAACAGTTCTTCCTTGGAAGGGAAGTAGCTGTAGATCGTCGCTTTGGAGCCGCCCATTCGCTTGGTCACTTCGTTCATCGAAGCGCGTTCGTAGCCCATTTCGAGGAAAACGCTGGCTGCGGCATCAATGATGGCTTCGCGGCGAGCTTCAGTACGCACCTTCATTTATATCCTTAATCCTCTGGTGAACCGCCTGACACAGGACGTGCAGAATTCTCTAGACTGGAACTGAACCGTTCGGTACGATTTCAATCGGCTCTGTGGAGCTTACTGGAAAAGGAGGCTCAGATAAATGCCGACAGCGGGATGCGCCCTTTATTGTGCTATCTGATGGGCTGCCTTCAGCCATCCATTGCACGAAAGTATTCAATGATGGAGTGAACAGGTCCATGAACATCATCGATTTCAAGCAACCCGTCAAACGCTCTGTTCGTTTCAATACGGCCGCTGTGCCCGTTCTCGAAAAAGTACTGAGCGTCATTTTGAAAACCGATGTTCCGGTGCTCATGGGCATCTGCAGCGACGGTCTGCGCAGCAACAGCATGGTGCTGGGCGGTGAGTTCCAGGCCCAGTATTTCAGCGGTTCAGTGCTTTCCGGCGGCAGCAGTCTGCTGGTCGAGCTGTCATCCGAGCTCGCCATTCTGGAAACCCGTTTCACACTGCTTACCCAGCTCGGCGAGTTGATCAACGTTGAAAACAGAGGCGTGCTGCTCATGGATGAAGCAGGGCAAGAGGAACTTCAGAACGGCACCTGGCCCATCAGTGATGGCCACTACCAATGCACCTGCACCTCGCGCTTTCAAGTCTCTCTTGGCCCTAACGAGTGGCTGGAGAAAAGCGCCTTCATCGCCAAGATCGACTACCTGCACGCTCAAGAAATGCTGATCAGTTTCTACCGAATGAAGTCCTGACGGAGCAGGCCTCTTTGCAGGCCTGCTCCACTGCAAAGCCCTAGAACGTGACGCTGGCGCTCAGCCGCGCAGTCCTTGGTTCGCCCACATTGACCTGCAACGGGCTGCCGGTGCTGGACGGGTAATACTGTTTGTCGAACAGGTTATCCACGTTCAGTTGCAGGCGAGTCTTGTAGCCCGCCATTGGCACATCCCAGCGCAAGAATGCATCGGCCACGGTGTAGCTGCTCATGTAGAACGTATTGGCGTCGTCGCCAGCACGTTCGCCGAGATAGCGCGCACCGCCGCCGGCATGCCATTCACCCAGGCCGGACGGAACCTGCAGATGGTGAGTGAGGTACAGGCTGGCCGTGTGCTTCGGTGCCTGACTGAGGCGGTTGCCCTTGTTGCTCGGGTCGTCGAGCACTTCGGTGTGGGTGTAGGCGTACGTGCCGATCATGTCCCAGCGCTCGGCTATGCGGCCTGTCACGTCCAGTTCGACGCCTTGCGAGCCGACCTTGCCGGCGGCTTCGCTCACGCCAGTCACCCCGGTGGGCGTGACGACGTTTTTCTTCTCGATGTCGAACACCGCCAGGTTCAGATTGAGGTCTTGCGCCAGGGCGTATTTGGCGCCGACTTCGTAGCTGCGGCCTTCCTCCGGATCGAACGTGGTGCCGTCGTCGTTCACGTCTTCGTTGGGCACGAATGAACGGCTGTAATTGCCGTACAACGACAGGTCTTCATTGACCTTGAACACCAGGCCCGCCATCGGCAGGAAGACATCGTCATTTTTGTCCAGATTGGTGGTGCGGTTGGCCCCCAGACCTTGAGCGATGTACTGGTCATAATGCTGATAGCGCCCGCCAAGTACCAGAATCCAGCGGTCATTGAGGTGCCAGTTGTCCTTGATGTACATGGACGTGGAGGTCAGCTGATTGCTGAGGTTGCTGGTGGTCGCACTGACAACGGCGGGTTCGGCCAGGCTGCCGTAGCTGGGCGAAAAGATATTGAAGCCGTTCTGGGCCGTATTGCGGTAGGTCTTGCCGCGATACTTGTCGGAATCTTCCTGTTCGGCGCCGATCAGCAGGTCGTGCTGCTGGCCGAAAACTTCCTGTTTGCCGATGAAGTCCCAGCTGGCATAGCGGGTTTCGTAATCGTAGTGGCCGCCGTTGGCCTGACGACGCAATACACCGCTGCTGGACAGGGTGCTGGGCTGTGCAATCGAAAGGCTGTAGCGGTCGTTGTTCCAGCCGTAGGTCAGACGGGTTTTCCAGTCGTCGCTGAGTTGGTACTCGAAACGTGCGGTTGCCGTTTCGCTGATGCCGACCGTGTTCGCCCATTTTTCATCAAGGCGCTTGTCGTAGCTGATATCGGCCGGATGGCCGCCCGAGAACACGGTGCCACGGTCAAAGGGGCTGACGTAGTCGTTGTATTCATAGGCCAGGGTCAGGCTCGCACGTTCGCCGGTCCAGGACAGGGACGGCGCGATCAGGGTGTGTTGATCAACGCCATAGTTACGCCAGTAATCCTCGCTCTGACGTTCGGCCACCATGCGATAGGCCAGTCCGGAGTCACCCAGCGGGCCGGTGGTGTCGACCCCGAAGCTGCCGCCGCCCTCGCTGTACGCCGAGCCGCTCAGGGTTGTGCTCTGCACGTACTGCGGCTGTTTGCTGATCACGTTGATCACGCCACCCGGTTCCATCGCGCCGTACAGCAACGAGGCGGGACCTTTGAGCACTTCGACGCGCTCGGTGGTCGCCCCGAAGTTCTTCGAGACCACCGAGCGCACGCCGTCGCGCAGGATCGAGCCATCGTCATTGGTGCCGAAGCCGCGTTTGACCAGAGAGTCCTTGGTATTGCCCAGCGTGTTGCCTTGACTCACGCCGCTGACGAACTTCATGGCATCGTCCAGCGAGCGCACGTTGTAGTCGGCAATGGTCTGCGGCGTCACCACGTTCACCGATTGCGCTTCTTCCTTGATCGGCACGTCACTCTTGCTGGCCGTGCTGGTGCTTTTTGCGCTGTAACCTTCCTGAGTCTCAGTCGCCGACGCGGAAACCTGAGTAGCGGGTAGCGTAGCGGCTTCGGCGGCATGCACGGCGCCACTGGAAAACATCGCCAGAGACATTGCAGACAGCAGAAAAGGGCCTGGACGGCGAGGGCGTGGGGTGGAAGTGCTCAAGGGAGATGCTCTGTCAGGACGTTAATAGCAATAATTGTAATTTGATATTAATTCTCATGTAAATAAATGAATGGCCTGACACCGGTTTCGATCACCCCGTCATCAACGTCTCAGCCGATCATGATGGCGGCTAAAGGTTGGCATCAATCCGCTTGCCCATGCTGATGATGGGTTCCTGGGCGTAACCCAGCGTCTTGTAAAAGGCCTGCACGCTTTCATTGAACGTGTGGATCTGCAGATTGATCTTCACGCAGCCCAGGCGGGTCAGGGCCTGTTCGGCGTGCCTGACCAGTGCCGTTCCCAACCTGTTGCCGCGTTGTTGCGGGTCCACGGCGACCGAGTACAGCCAGCCGCGATGGCCGTCATAGCCGGCAAGAAGCGTTCCGACCACCTTGTTGCCCATGATCGCGACGAAAAACAGCCGGTCGTTGACCGCCCGCTTCTTGTCGATCGAGAGATCCGGACGGTTTTGCGGCGCATCGTCATTGAAAACGGTCTTCCAGAGCTGGATGACCTCGAGGCGGTGATGCGGGTCGGAATACTCGATGATGAGGGGCATTGCACAGTCCTTGGGTCGGGACCGGGAGCTTACTGTTCAGTTCCTGACATTGTCTAACCGGCGTCTTTTTTCTGCTGATCCTGTCGGCTGGCCTGAGTCAGCGATGCAGGAGCCTTGAGCAGCGTCTGGATGGCCTGGCTGTAGGCCGGCTGCCCCAGTTGCATGCTGTTGTTGTGCGTGCCACCGGGCACCAGCAACAGTCTCTTCGGTTCTTTTGCCGCATTGAACAGTTGTTCGCTGAAACGCGCGGGCACGTAGCGGTCGTCAGTGCCGTGGACGATCAGGACCGGCATCCGGATGTCCGCGATCTTGTCCAGGGAGTCGAACTTTTGCGACAGCAGCCAGCGCACGGGCAGCGAGGTGTTGGCAAGCGCGGTGGCCACATCGGCGAGATTGGTAAAGGTGGACTCGATGATCAGCCCCCGAGCCTGAACCGGAAGGTTGTCCTTTTCCGCGTCAGTACCCAGCTCGACAGCCAGGTCCACCGCGACCGCCCCGCCCAGTGAGTGCCCATAGATCAACCTGCGGCGGGGATCGGGCTGCAATTGTTTGAGGCGTTCCCAGGCGATACGTGCGTCCTCATAAACGGACTTCTCGGACGGCAAATGGCCTGCACTCTGACCGAAGCCTCGGTAGTCGATGGCCAGCACCGAAAAGCCTTGCGCGCTGAGTTGCCGGATACGAAAAAGCTGGCCGGTCAGGTTCCACTTGGAACCGTGCAGGTAAAGCACGGCCGGGGCATTTTTGTCAGGCGCAGGCCACCACCACGCATGAATGTTCTGCGACGTGCCGAAAGCAGGTGTCCGCAGTTCGATCTCCTGAACCTCATCGGGCAGCCCGCTGTACCAGCTCGCCGTACCGGGCTCGATGCGAAAGACCAGCTCGCGCTCCTTGTGTTCAAGCACGGCGCAGCCCACCGGCAGGCCAATGATGATGGCAAGCATCAGCAGCCATCTGATCGGGCGGGCCTTGAAGCGGGCCAGAGGTGAAATCGGCATGAGGCGAGTGTTCCAGTCGGCGAATCGCAATAAATGCAGGTTATGCACGTGGGTTGCAAGGAGAGTCGGCAAACATCGGGTTACAGCATATTGCATGTTCTGCCGGCAGGCAGCCGGACCGTGTCGAGGTCAGGGTGTTGACAGGTTGGCGAAGGGGGCGGCACAAACCTCTACGCTTCAACAGGTTGCGGCCAATGCCCGAAGGCCGAGTCAAGGAGACGCCGGTTAGCACGATTTGTTATTGAGGTAGCCCTTTTTGATAGTCGGGGATTATGCTGTACCCGCGCGGGCGCTGTGTTTTCGTCATCTGCCACCGCCCGGGCCACTGATGTACACATTGCGTCAATCGCGCTTTCTTCAATTTCTTCAAGAGGTTACCGCCTAATGTTCCTCCACCGTCCCTTGGAAGAAAAAGATATCCCGATTATCTGCGAACTGCCGCAGAACGCTGACGAACTGTTTTACATGTTCCCCAGGGCCACTTACCCGCTGACACCTTCCGAACTCAGTGATGCGTTGACGACCCGGCATGACTCGACCGTCATCGAGATGGACGGTGAAGTGGTCGGTTTCGCCAACTTTTCCCAGTGCGAATTTCGCGGTCGTTGCTCGCTGGGCAACGTCATCATCGCCCCGAAGGCGAGGTCAAAAGGGGTAGGGCGCTTCATGATCACCAGCATGATGGGGATCGCATTCGACAAGCATGAAGCCAAGGAATTGATCGCCTCCTGCTACAACCACAATGTCCCTGGGCTGTTGTTCTACCCGCGCATGGGGTTTCGTCCTTACGCCATCGAAGAGAAGCGCGATAAACAGGGGGCTCGGGTGGCGCTGATCCACCTTCGTCTTTCCGGCTCGGAGCTGTAATCGCCCGATTGAGAGCCCGCACGGCCGATACCCTGATCGGCCCGTGCGTTTCCCTATTCCGGCCTTCTTTTGAAAAGACTCGTCCGGCGCGGTCGTCTTTCGCGGTCGTCTTTAATGTGCCAATCCTGCCCTGCGCCCCCTTATACCGTCTGATAATCCCCTGCCGCCACTGACCGTTCGTCAGTCTTTACTTTCCTTGAATCAAGCCGTTTTTTGATTGATTGATTCACGTCATGCGGTTTTACGTTGAAAACCTTTACGGTGAATCGTTTTTTCAGGCAAGGCCTTCAATAACGTTATTAAACGCACTGTTTATATTTTTGTAAGGGCGTTGATTGTGGGGCTGTTTGAAGCGTATAAGTACATGAAGCATCAGGTGAGTGACGACGGATAATTGGCGGGCTGGCACGTGCCGTTTTTAAACGTTTATCAATAATAAAAATTGCCGAAATTTTGTCACTGTCGGGTCATGCTTACACACATAAGGAGATAAAGAGATGATCGCGAGTGGATTGTCTGAGTTAGAACTCAGGAATATCGTTGAAGTTGCGTTTCTGCCGTTGCGCTGCACCTGCACCATCGCCAATGGTCACATGACGGTGAAGATAAACGACCTGGCGTCCGGGCGTGTCTTCCACAAGACAGATATTTCCATGGCCGGGATAAAAACCAGCCGTGACATATCAGGTCTGGTGGCGAAACTGCGCGCCGGGTGGGCAACCGCCACAGCGCCACAAGCGCAGCACAGCGCGGCCTGAGCCCTGATCGTGCCATGATGCTGCTTCCCCGGTAGCTCGAGAGGCCCTGTTCATTATTGATCGGGGCCTTTTCATTGGGTCGCCCGAATGTTCCGGGTTGGCGGCGGCATACTCTTCTCATCATCCGGTGCCGCGCGGCATGAGAAGTCAACATCATTAAAATCATTAGCTTGTGGCGTGAAGGTCAGCGGTGATGGTTGTGTGTGCGCCTGATTTGACGCACCTGAGCGTTATACTTTTCGGGTGTCTCGTCACTTTTTCTGACACGTATTGTCACTCTTTTACTCTTGGCAATTGCGCGCTTTTTAATACGAACTTTTGATGGGAAGATCAACGCGTGACATTGATCGTTTAAAGTTGAAAAAACCTGAACTTCATAACGGTGCCGTTGTAAGGTCGATTGCCGTGCATGATGCAGACACGGGTGCTGTCATTGTCGCCGCCGCCCGACAGGCTTTTCTTATTGCGTTTAATGGCCGAAGCAACGGTAGGGGCCTGGCCTGGCGTATGAGTGCCGACGCGGTGAGGCGCGGTTGACAGTTCCGGCTGATCAGATGAAGGGCTGTGGAAAGGGGTGCAAAGCAGGCATAAAAAACGGCGCCCAAAGGCGCCGTATGGCTGGTCTGCCAACAGTCAGCAGGTCAGCATCGAATAGGGGGAGCGTCGACGATTATTGTGGGTCCTGATTGGGAGCCAGTTCTGCCTGGATACGTTTGTAGATTTCTTCACGATGCACTGAAACATTTTTAGGTGCATTGATGCCCAGCCGGACCTGAAGCCCTTGAACGCCAAGAATCGTGACGGTGATCTCGTCACCGATGTTTATGCTTTCGCCTACTTTGCGAGTGAGTATCAACATAATCTTTTCCTTGATGGCCTCTTGAAAACGCCTCTCTCAAGAGGCTGGCGTTTGCCTTTGCGTGGTAATTGTTGCCGAGTGCATCCAAATGCATCCGTCTTATGACGTCGCAGTGGTGAATTTAATTCCCTCGGTTCATTTTCTTGTCATCGAGATTTGCATCCTCGATACGACGAGTGCGCCAATTCTGCCCGTTTTGACGTGAAAATGCCCGTATTTACTGGCGTAACGTAAAAAGTAACGTGATAGCGGCACGCATCAAGGTCGCCACAGCCTCGCCCGTCGATACCAGGCAAGCCCGCCTTCAGATGAGTGTAAGCGTAGGCGTGACTGGGAAAGATTGCCCGAGCTTTCTGAAAATTCAAATGAAAGTGGTGTGCTGCGGTGTAGGAAGGAGCTGATTACGAGGGGCACTTCTAGCCGTGGGCTGTGTTTACACGGTGGGTTTGTGCGGGAGCTACATCGAGACAGGAGGGGCAGCCATTGGCCTTCGCGGGTCTGGCTGCCCGCGAAGGCCGACGGTATCGCAGGCGTTAAACCGCCATTGACAGCAACATGATGAATATCAGGCCAACCACCGAGAGAATGGTCTCCATCACCGTCCAGGTTTTGAAGGTCTCGGCAACGGTCATGTTGAAGTACTGCTTCACCAGCCAGAAACCGGCATCGTTCACGTGCGACAGGATCAACGAGCCGGCGCCAGTGGCCAACACCAGCAACTCGCGATTGACGCCCGGAATCAGGCCCACCACCGGCGCAACAATGCCGGCACCGGTGATGGTCGCGACAGTCGCCGAACCGGTTGCGATGCGGATCACGGCCGCTACCAGCCAGGCCAGCATGATCGGGTTGATCTGTGCCTGCACGGCCATGTGCCCGATCACGTCACCCACGCCGCTGGCGACCAGCATCTGCTTGAAGCCACCGCCTGCACCCACGATCAAAACGATTGCGGCTACCGGCGCCAGGCTCTGGTCCAGTAACTTCATGATTTTCGTGCGATCAAAGCCGCGCGCAGCACCGAAGGTGTAGAACGCCAGCAACAGCGCGGCAAGCAGGGCTGTGATCGGGTGACCGATCAGGTCCATCCAGATGCGGAACATGTTGTTTTCCGGCAACACCACGTCAGCGAAGGTCTTGAGCAGCATCAGAAACACGGGCAACAGGATCGTGATCAGCGTAATGCCGAAGCCCGGCAGGTTATCGGTGCTCGATTCCTTGGCGATCTGGTCCATCAATTCCTGAGAAGGGGTGCCGGGGATGCGTTTGGAGATCCAGTTGCCGTAGATCGGGCCGGCGATGATTGCCGTAGGCAACGCCACGATCAGCCCGTAAAAAATGGTCTTGCCGATGTCAGCCCCGAAAATGCCGATGGCCAGCAGCGGGCCCGGGTGCGGTGGAACCAGACCGTGTACCGCTGAAAGGCCGGCGAGCAGCGGAATGCCGATCTTGACAATGGACACGCCGGTGCGACGTGCAACGATGAACACCAGCGGGATCAGCAGAACGAAACCGATCTCGAAGAACAATGGAATGCCCACCAGAAAGGCAGAAAACATCATTGCCCAATGCACTTTCTGTTTGCCGAAGGTGCGAATCAGTGTCTGCGCGATCTGATCCGCGCCGCCCGAGTCGGCCATCAGTTTGCCGAGCATGGTGCCCAAACCGAGGATGATGCCGACAAACCCCAGTACGCCGCCGAAGCCGTCCTGGAATGATTTCATGACTTTTTCCACCGGCATTCCTGAGGTCAGGCCAAGAAAGCCTGCCGCCAGGGTCAGCGCGACGAAGGGGTGTACCTTGAAGGTGGTAATCAACAGCACAAGGCCGACGATGGTGACTAACGCATCGACGAGCAAGAACGTCTCATGGGTCATACCGAACATGGGGTGTCTCTCCGGTTATTATTTTAGGCAACTGCAAAGAGCGCCGTCGTTCTATCGTGTGTGCTCAAGACAGCGCTGTCTTTGGGACTCACGCCTTTATCAGGCGTGAGAGTCTTTCCACCATGCCGCGGCTTGCCTGCCAATCACATCGATAGGCTGGGTTGCATCGACCACCAGCGTCAGCGGCTCGCCCGCAGGAGATTCGAGTGTGGCGAACTGGCTGTCGACCAGGCTAGCGGGCATGAAATGGCCGGGCCGATGCGAGCAGCGTTCGGCCGCGAGTTCTTTGGTCAGTTCCAGAAAGACGAATCCCAAGCCGGGAACCGCATCACGCAGGCTTTCGCGATAAGCGCGCTTGAGGGCCGAGCAGGTCAGGACGGGGTGTTCACCGTTGGCGAGGGCCGTGGCCATTTCTTCACCGAGGCGACTCAGCCAGCCCGCACGGTCTTCATCGTTGAGGGGGGTTCCGGCGCTCATCTTGTCGATGTTTGCCTGAGGGTGGAACGCATCGCCTTCGATCAGGCGACCGCCGCTGTTCAAGGCAATCTCGGCACCGACGGCACTTTTGCCGCAGCCCGATACACCCATCACTACAAGGGCGGAAATAGCAGTGTTCGCAGTTGTCACAGTAGGCACCTCGTCTGGAGACAGCGCTGTCTTTGTCCGATGGACGCATGCATCAGCCCGGGCTGTTCCAGTTCTTGTCGTTGTTTTGGGTTCATCATCAATCATCGGAGGCTGTTCTCCGCGGCGACCCAGGCAGGGTGACCAATGTGAAACCAGCGATAAAGCATTGTCACGTTCCATGAGACAGCGCTACCTTATGGGGCATTCGACACATTTGGCAACCCCTATGTTAGTTGGCAACGCATGACCCGCATTGGTTCCCGCTCTACCGGTCGCCCGACCCTTGATGAGGTGGCGCGGCTGGCTGCCGTTTCGCCGATTACCGCATCCCGTGCGCTGCGTGGCGTTTCCACGGTGGCGCCGGAGCTGGTCGAAAAAGTACGGGCGGCCGCGCAAAGCCTGGGTTACGTGGCCAATTCGGCCGCGAGGGCGCTGGCTTCATCCTGCAGTCAGACCGTGGTGGTGCTGGTGCCGTCGCTGTCCAATCAGTTATTCATCGAAACACTGGAAGCCATTCAGAACGTGCTGCGTATTCGCGGTCTGGATGTGGTGATCGGCAACTATCACTACTCGCCCGAGGAAGAGGAAACGCTGCTGCGCAACCATCTGGTCAATCGGCCAAGAGGGGTTCTGCTGACCGGCTTCGACCACACGCCCGCTTCGCGTCAGATGCTGGAAACCAGTGGTGTGCCCTGTGTCCATATGATGGAGCTGGACACCCGACGCGGTGCTTATTGCGTCGGCTTCTCCCAGCAGCAGGCCGGTGCCGAGGCCGCGCGCCATCTGTTGGGGCGTGGTCGCCGTCGGCTGGCTTACATGGCGGCCCAGCTCGACCCTCGCGTGTTGCAGCGTGGCGCAGGGTTTCGTCAGGTACTGGAAGGGGCCGGCTTATTCGATCCCGATCTGCAGGTCTCGACGCGCCAGTCGTCTTCGATCGGTCTGGGCGGTGAGCTGTTTGCCCGTTTGCTCGACGAGCATCCCGATGTCGACGGGGTGTTCTTCTGTAATGACGACCTGGCTCAGGGCGCTGCGCTGGAGGCCTTGCGTCTGGGTGTGGCGATCCCCGATCAGGTCGCCCTGGTGGGTTTCAATGACCTGCCCGGTTCGGCTCATATGGTTCCCCGCCTGACCTCGATACGCACGCCCAGGCAGGAAGTCGGGCAGCGCGCCGCTCAGTTGCTGCTCGGCCTGCTCGATGGCATCACACAGGCCCCGCAGGTGGATCTGGGGTTCGAGCTGGTGGTGCGGGAAAGCTCCTGAGTCGCTTCGCCAACGCGAGGTCGAGCTTCTTTCCCCCTCCGCAACTGCCGTTCTGCCAGGTGTTTTCCCTGACCAGTGGTCGCCCTGTCGCGAGCGCTTCCGGCAGCCGGGCTGGACTGCCCGACCGCGCTGTCCTGCGACGCTTTTGTGACCCTCATCTGGACGGTTCTGACGGCTTTCGACTGTCATTTCTGACAGTACCCATCCCCTCGTGTTGAGTATTCAATGACCCTATGTTCTGGATCGGAGCGGCATCGGTGTCTTGGCCGCATCGTTGGATGACGGGGATATATCTTCTTATCTATTCCCCGTTCTGGCGGTCTTACAAGGCCCATTGACTGGTGATGGAAATGCAAAAAAAGGCATCTCAACATGTAAGAACTTTGACTCACATGATAGAACCGGTCAGTTCAGGAGAGCCACTGGACATCGCCTGGTTGACCGGCATCATTCCCTTGGGGTTTGTACCCGCAGAACTCGCAATCAGCCCTGATGAAACCACCCTGTATGTCGCTCATGAGAGTGGCCGTGAAGTCAGCGTGGTCGATATCGCGAGCGCAAGCATTGTGGGCAGCATCAAACGAGCCGGCGCAGGCGCCATTGCCCTGAGTCCCGATGGCAAACGGCTCTACACCATTGGCCAGAAAAAATGCTACGTGGTCGATACCCGCTTGCGCGAGGTCATCCGGATACTGCCGGCGGCCAACGTGAACCGGGTGCTGTGCAGCCCGGATGGCCGGTTTATCTGTCTTTCCTTTCAGGACGCATTGGGTGGGCTGATCCGTCTGATCGAGACTGAAAACTACACCGTCGAAAACGAATTCGATCTGGGCGCCCTGACCAATGCGTCGCTGGCGTTGGGAATCAGCCCTTTGAATGACCGTTTCTACGCCACGATGCTGGTGGATCGGACTGCGCCCACTGATGTTCTGGCGATCAGCAAGGTCGATTACCTGCAGCATGAGATTCCCGGTTTCTATGACCCGCGATCAATGGCGTTCAGTGCCGACGGCGCGTGGCTGTATGTGGGCGGGGTCGATGAGGTCTATATCGTCGATGCTGCGACGAACAAAACCTTTTATAGGGAGAAGATCGGCAGCCAGGGCTACCCGGTGAAAGTCATCGGCGTGACGCCGGATGACCGATACGTCTATGCAATCTACACCTGCAATTACGACGTCTATCGGATCGACACCGTTAAAGGCATCGCCACCTGCATTGCCTATTTCCCGTCGGTGGGCGGCGCGGTGTTGAACCGTAATGGTAACTACATCTACTCCACGCACCCGGACATGAGCTGGATTTCGATTTACAGGCTGTAAGGCTGTCCGTGGGTTGAAACCTGTTTTTTTGCCGGCGACAGGGCGCCCATGCCCCGTCCCGGAGCATGGGCGGGCAACAGGGTCAATCCTGTTTCTTGAACGCAAGCCTGGACTCGTGCAGCAAGGGCTCGGTGTAGCCGGAAGGCTGCTCCGTACCGTTGAACACCAGGGCGCAGGCGGCCTTGAAAGCCGCGGAATTCTTGAAGTCTCGGGCCATAGGCCGGTAGTGAGCGTCCCCGGCGTTCTGCTTGTCGACCACTTTGGCCATTCGCTCCAGCACGTTTTGCACGTCTTCCTTGTCTGCGATGTCATGCAGTAGCCAGTTGGCCATGTGCTGACTGGATATACGCAGCGTGGCGCGGTCTTCCATCAGGCCGACATTGTGAATGTCCGGCACCTTGGAGCAACCGATGCCTTGCTCGACCCAGCGTACGACGTAGCCCAGCAGGCCTTGGGCATTGTTTTCCAGCTCTTCGAGAATCTGCTCCCGTGTCCACTCCGGTTTGCTCACCACCGGGATGGTCAGCAGGTCGTCGAGCAATGGGTCAATGACGTCGGTCCGCGTCTGCTGTTCGAGCTGTTCCTGAATCTGCCTTACGTCGACCTGATGGTAATGCAACGCATGCAGGGTGGCGGCAGTCGGCGAGGGCACCCAGGCGGTTGTCGCGCCGGCTTTGGGGTGAATGATTTTCTGCTCCAGCATGTCGGCCATGCGATCCGGCATTGCCCACATGCCCTTGCCGATCTGCGCCCGGCCCCGCAGGCCGCACGCCAGGCCGACCAGCACGTTGTTGCGCTCGTAGGCCTTGATCCACGGGGTATTTTTCATCTCGCCCTTGCGCAGCACCGGTCCGGCACGCATGGCGCTGTGAATCTCATCGCCGGTCCGGTCGAGAAAACCGGTGTTGATGAAGGCAACCCGTTCCGACGCTGCGTCGATGCACGCCTTGAGGTTGACGCTGGTGCGTCGCTCTTCGTCCATGATGCCCATTTTCAGGGTGTTGCGCGGCAGCTTCAGCACGTCTTCGATACGGCTGAACAGCTGATCGGCAAACGCCACTTCGGCGGCACCGTGCATTTTCGGTTTGACGATGTAAATGCTGCCGGCCCTGGAGTTGCCACGACGATGCAGGTCATGCAGGCCGATCAGGCTGGTGATCACACCGTCGAGAATGCCTTCGGGAATCTCGTTGTCGTCCGCATCGACAATCGCCGGGTTGCACATCAGGTGGCCGACATTGCGAATGAACATCAGCGAGCGCCCGCGCAGCGTGAGTTCGCCTCCGTTGGCCGCCGTGTAGGTGCGATCAGGGTTCAGGCGGCGGGTGATTGCCTTGCCGCCTTTGTCCAGCGTTTCAGTGAGGTCGCCTTTCATCAGGCCCAGCCAGTTGCGGTAGACCGTCACCTTGTCATCCGCGTCCACGGCGGCGACCGAGTCTTCGCAGTCGATGATGGTCGACAGTGCCGACTCCAGCAGCAGGTCCTTGATGCCGGCGGCATCGGTGCTGCCAACCGGATGCTGCGGGTCGAACTGGATTTCGATATGCAGGCCGTGATGCTTGAGCAGAATCGCTTGCGGTTGATCTGGCTGGCCCTTGAAACCGACGTACTTTTCCGGTTGTTGCAAGGCGGCGTGAGCGCCATCAGCCAAAGTGATGCACAGTTCGCCGTCTTCGATGAAGTAACGCCGGGCATCGCGGTGACTGCCATTGGCCAGAGGGGCGCTGGTGTCGAGCAGGTCGCGGGCGAACGCAATCACTTTGGCGCCACGCAACGGGTTGTAACCGGCCCGGATTTCAGCGCCGTTGGCGGTAGAGATCACATCGGTGCCGTACAGGGCGTCGTACAAAGAACCCCAGCGGGCATTGGCGGCATTCAGTGCGTAGCGCGCATTGCTGGCAGGCACCACCAGTTGCGGACCGGCCTGTTCGCTGATTTCCAGGTCGACATTGGCGGTACTGGCCGTGACCTGTTCCGGCACCGGCTGAAGGTAGCCGATGGAACGCAGAAAACCCTGATAGGCAGGCATGTCGCTGATCGGGCCGGGGTGCGCTTTGTGCCATTTGTCCAGTTCGGCCTGCAAGCGTTCGCGTTCGGCGAGCAGGTCACGGTTGAGCGGGGCAAGGTCGTGAACCAGTGCGTCAAAGCCTTTCCAGAATGCGTCCGGCTCCAGGCCGGTGCCGGGCAGCACTTCTTCATCGACAAAACGCTGCAGGTTGACGGCCACTCTGAGGCGGTGGCATTTGACGAAATCGGTCATCGGGTTGGCTCCATTCAGGGGGTGCGCCATGAATCGTCTGGCAGGCGGTCTTGGTGAGCAGGCTCGGTCCCACGCAAGGTTTTCAGCAAGGAAAAGACGCGCGTCAGTCTGCGTTCAGTGCCGCGATACCTGCCTTGGCAACCTGTGCGTCCTGTTCGGCTTTGACACCGGACACGCCCACTGCGCCGGTCACCTGGCCGTCTACGATAACCGGCACTCCACCTTCCAGCGAGGTCAGCAGCGGAGCACTGAGAAACGCGGTGCGGCCGCCGTTGACCATGTCTTCATAGCCTTTGGATTCACGCTTGCCGAGCGCCGAGGTGCGGGCCTTTTCAATCGAGATGTAACTGCTGATCGGCGAGGCGTCGTCCAGTCGCTCGAACGCCAGCAGATGACCGCCGTCATCCACGACAGCGATGGCCACCGCCCAGCCATTGGCCTGAGCTTCGTCGCGGGCGGCACCGAGCATCAGGCTGACTTCGGTCTGGGTGAGGACGGCTTTGATTTTCATGGGTGTCTCCAGGGCAATGGTTATTCAATAGGAGTTCAGCGCGATTCAGGAGTGCCAAGCGCCTCGTCAATCAGTTCGATCCAGTGACGCACCGGTGTCCGGTGGGCGCTTGCCAGATGGGTCTGGCAGCCTATATTGGCGGTTGCGATGACTTGTGGCCTGCCGCTTTCCAGCGCCTTCATGCGGTTGTCGCGTAACTGGCGGGCCAGCACCGGCTGAGTGATCGAGTAGGTGCCCGCCGAGCCGCAGCACAAGTGGCCGTCCGGCACGCTGGTCAGGTCGAACCCGAGTCGGGTCAGGACACGCTCCACCTCGCCACCGAGTTTTTGCGCGTGCTGCAAGGTACACGGGCAATGAAACGCCAGCCGGGTGTCGGTCCTGACGCCAAGGCTTTCCAGCGGCTCATCGCGCAGGACTTCGACCAGGTCCCGGGTGCGGGCGCTGATCAGCGCCGCCTTGTCGGCGTAGAGCGGATCGTCGCGCAACAGTTGGCCATAATCCTTGACGAAGGCACCGCAGCCGCTGGCTGTCTGAATGAGGGTTTCAGCACCGTCTTCGAGGGCTGGCCACCAGGCGTCGATATTACGCCGCGCCCGGTCGAGGCCCGCATCCTGTGCATTCAAGTGGTAATCCACTGCACCGCAACATCCGGCCTTGTCGACCGCAGCGGCGCTGATGCCCAGACGATCCAGCACCCGCGCAGTGGCTGCGTTTGTATTGGGTGACAACCCCGGCTGTACGCAGCCTTCAAGCAGCAGCATCCGCCGCGCATGGTGCGGCGCCGGACGCAACCCCGGAGCCTGTATCGTGGCCGGCAACTTGCTTTTCAAAGGGGTTGGCAGCAGCGGTCGAAAGGTATTGCCCAGGCCCGTCAACACCTTGAACAGTCCGGCGTTCGGCACGACGCGGCGCAGGCCTTCGCGCAGCCATCGCTGGCCCAGTGGCCGTGGCACGACGGCATCCACCGCCGCGCGCCCGATATCCAGCAGGTTGTGATAATCCACGCCTGACGGGCACGTGGTTTCACAGTTGCGACAGCTCAGGCAACGGTCCAGGTGCAGTTGGGTTTTTTCGGTGACGTCATGGCCTTCCAGCACCTGCTTGATCAGGTAAATCCTGCCGCGCGGACCGTCCAGCTCATCCCCCAGCAACTGATAGGTCGGACAGGTGGCATTGCAGAAACCGCAATGCACACAACTGCGCAGGATGCGTTCGGCCTCTTCGGCGCGGGGCTGCGTTCTGGCGTGGTCACTCAGTGTGGTCTGCATGCTTCAAAGCTCCGCGTACAGTCGTCCAGGGTTGAAAATACCCTGCGGGTCGAGCCGGGTCTTGAGGGCCTGGTGGTAGCGCAGCAGGGGCGCGGCCAAGGGCTGAAAAGGACTGTCGACATGGCCCGGGCTGTAACAGGTCGCATGCCCGCCGACACCGGTTGTCAGGGTTCGAATGGTTTCGCAGTCAGCGTCCGACTTCAGCCAGCGCTGTGCGCCGCCCCAGTCGATCAACTGCTCGCCCGGCAGGCGCAGCACGCCGGTATCGGCAGGTACGCAGAGCCGCCACAACAGCGAGGTTTGCTGAAAAAAAGGCAGGCGCTGTTCATTCAATTGCTGCCAGTAAGCGGGGTCCATTGCTTCGCCGCCGAGCCTCTCATGGGCTGCTTTCACCGAGCCTTCGCCGCCTTCAAGGCGTAAACGCAGCACCTGACCATCATGGCTGGCGGCGCTGATCGGCATGGGTTGCTGGCCCCAGTCGGCGAGGCAGGCGAGGGCACGGGCGCTGTCCATTTCCAGCGCGATACTGCGGCACAACCGGGGTTTGGGCAGCACTTTCAGCGACACTTCGGTCAGCACCCCGAGGCAGCCGAAACTGCCTGTCATCAGGCGCGAGACGTCATAACCGGCGACGTTTTTCATGACCTCTCCGCCGAAGCGCAGGTGTTTGCCCAGCCCGGTGATCAGTCGGGTTCCCAGCACGAAATCGCGCACCGAGCCGCTCCACGGTCGGCGCGGCCCGGACAGCCCGGCCGCCACCATGCCGCCAAGGGTCGCGTCACCCAAGGCCGGAGGCTCGCACGGCAGCATTTGCCCGGCGTCATCCAGCGCCTGCAGCAGTTCGCTCAGTGGCGTACCGGCACGGGCGGTGATGACCAGCTCTGTAGGGTCATAGCTGACGATGCCTCGGTGTTCGCGGGTGTCGAGAACGTCGCCTGCCACCGGGCGGCCGAGAAACGCCTTGCTGTTGCTGCCTTGAATGCGCAGCGGTGTGCCGGTACTCAGCGCCTGATTGACCTGTTCGAGCAGCGCCGTGCTGGCGTCCTTGTCTGCCGTACTCATCAGAAACGCTCCAGTTCAGGGAAAGGCAATTGCCCGGCATGGATGTGCATGGCACCGAACTCCGCACAGCGTTGCAGGGTCGGGATATTCTTGCCGGGATTGAGCATGCCGTGCTCGTCGAACGCGGCCTTGATGGCGTGAAAAAAGGTCAATTCGTCGCTGTTGAACTGCGCGCACATCTGATTGATTTTTTCGCGTCCGACGCCGTGTTCTCCAGTGATGCTGCCGCCGACGGCCACACACAGCTCCAGAATTTTGCCGCCCAGGGCTTCGGCCCGTTCCAGCTCGCCCGGCTGGTTGGCGTCGAACAGGATCAGCGGGTGCATGTTGCCGTCGCCAGCGTGAAACACGTTGGCGACACGCAGGCCGTATTGCCCGGAGAGTTCGCTGATACCGCGCAGTACGCCCGGCAAGGCGCGGCGCGGGATGGTGCCGTCCATGCAGTAGTAATCCGGCGACAGGCGGCCCACGGCGGGGAAGGCATTTTTTCGGCCGGCCCAGAAGCGCACGCGTTCGGCTTCGTCTCGCGCCAGGCGCACCTCGGTCGCGCCGGCACGCGCCAGCACTTCGCGGACGTGCTCGCAATCGGCCTGCACGTCGGCTTCGACCCCGTCCAGCTCGCACAGCAGGATGGCTTCGGCATCGACCGGATAGCCTGCGTGAATGAAATCCTCGGCGGCACGGATCGCCAGGTTGTCCATCATTTCCAGCCCGCCGGGAATAATGCCCGCAGCGATGATATCGGCCACCGCACGCCCGGCTTTCTCCACTGAGTCGAACGCGGCGAGTAACACTTTAGCTACCTGCGGCCTGGGCAGCAGCTTGACCGTGACCTCGGTGATGATCCCGAGCATGCCTTCGGAACCGGTGAACAGCGCCAGCAAATCGAAACCCGGCGAGTCCAGTGTGTCGCTGCCCAGCGTCATGGGCTCGCCTTCAACGGTGAGCATGTCGACCTTGAGCAGGTTATGCACGGTCAACCCGTACTTGAGGCAATGCACGCCGCCGGCGTTTTCTGCCACGTTGCCGCCAATCGAGCAGGCGATCTGCGAGGAAGGGTCAGGCGCGTAATACAGGCCGTAAGGCGCTGCTGCCTGGGAAATCGCGAGGTTGCGAACGCCGGGTTGTACGCGCGCCAGACGGGCAGCAGGGTTGATGTCGAGTATCTGATTGAAGCGTGCCATCACCAGCAACACGCCTTTTTCGAGGGGCAGCGCGCCGCCTGAAAGCCCGGTGCCGGCGCCCCGTGCGACCACGGGCACCCGGCGTTCATGGCACAACCGGAGCAGCATCTGTACGTCGTCGACATGGCGCGGCAGCACCACCAGCATGGGCGTGGCGCGGTACGCCGACAACCCGTCGCACTCGTAGGGCCGCAGCTCTTCGGGCCGATACAGGATATCCAGATCATGCATCCGGCTTCGCAGGTCGTGCAACAGTTGTTGCTTGTCGACAGCAGGCAGCACGCCGTCGATACGTTCGTCGTACAGAATGTTCATCAAGCCACCCAGCGTTGTTTTATCGGTTTAGCCCATCGTAGCTCATTCATCACAAGGCTTGAGTTGACAGCACAAGGCGTATCGCGCAATTTACGCATTACGTAATGTGGTTACGAAAATAACAACAGACAGCACCCGTGCGTCAGGCAGGCAACCTCCGTGGACCTTTTCACTTATTACCGATCGACCTCCAGTTACCGTGTGCGTATCGCGCTCGCGCTCAAAGGGCTGGATTACACCGCGATTCCGGTCGATCTGTCGTCCGGGAAAAGCGAGCAGCACCCCCCCGATTACCACGCTATCAATCCGCAGGGCAGGGTGCCTGCAATCAGGCTTGACGGTGGCATTGTCATCACTCAGTCACCGGCCATCATCGAGTATCTGGAAGAGCGCTATCCGCAACCGGCGCTGTTGCCACAGGAACTGGTCTTGCGCGCTCGCCAGCGGGCTGTTGCCGCCGTTATAGGGTGTGATGTCCATCCGCTGCATAATGTTTCCGTACTCGACCGATTACGCAGTCTGGGCCACGAGGAAGCGGCCCTCCGTACCTGGATCGGTCACTGGATTGACAGCGGCTTGCGGGCGGTTGAAGCGTTGATCGGCGACACGGGGTTCTGTTTTGGCGAGCGCCCTGGCCTGGCAGACGTCTATCTGCTGCCACAATGCTATGCGGCACGGCGGTACGCCGTTGATCTGAATGCGTACTCGCGTATCCAGCGAGTCGAATGCCTGGCCATGCAGCATCCGGCCTTTCAACAGGCACACCCTGATGCACAATCGGACAAGCCGGAGTAGGCTGCCCTCATGAAGATTCTTGGTCTGCAACTGATTTTCGGTGATTTCCTCGCTCGCAGCGTGCGAGGGATTCCCTGTGCCCCGCCCGCAGGACAGTGATTGCGTCGTCTACCTACCTTCACTCTTCTGCAAGGAGCCAGTCATGGCTGATCTCTACGAAAACCCGATGGGCCTGATGGGTTTTGAATTCATCGAATTCGCGTCACCGACCCCCAACAGCCTTGAGCCCGTGTTTCAGATGATGGGGTTCACCAAGGTCGCCACTCATCGCTCCAAGGACGTGACGCTGTATCGCCAGGGCGCGATCAACCTGATCCTCAACAACGAACCGCACAGCCTGGCGTCGTACTTTGCGGCTGAGCATGGTCCGTCCGTGTGCGGTATGGCCTTCCGTGTCAAGGACGCCCAGCAAGCCTATAACCGGGCGCTGGAACTGGGTGCGCAGCCACTGGACATTGCCACCGGCCCCATGGAGTTGCGTCTGCCTGCCATCAAGGGCATCGGTGGCGCGCCGCTGTACCTGATCGACCGGTTTGGCGAAGGGACGTCAATCTATGACATCGATGTCAACTTCATCGAAGGCGTGGACCGTCATCCGGTCGGCGCGGGCCTTAAATTCATCGATCACCTGACCCATAACGTGTACCGCGGACGCATGGCGTACTGGGCGAATTTCTATGAAAAACTGTTCAACTTCCGTGAACTGCGCTATTTCGACATCAAGGGCGAATACACCGGCCTGACGTCCAAGGCCATGACTGCGCCGGATGGCATGATCCGTATTCCGCTCAACGAAGAGTCGTCGAAAGGCGCAGGGCAGATCGAAGAGTTTTTGATGCAGTTCAATGGTGAAGGCATCCAGCACGTGGCGTTCTTCACCGATGACCTGATCAAGACCTGGGACGCGCTGAAAGCCACCGGCATGCGCTTCATGACCGCGCCGCCAGACACGTACTACGAGATGCTTCAGGGGCGCTTGCCCGATCACGGTGAGCCGGAGGCCGAACTTAAGTCACGCGGCATTCTGCTGGACGGCTCGTCCGAAGGCGGCGAACGTCGGCTGCTGTTGCAGATATTTTCCGCCACCCTCATGGGGCCGGTGTTCTTCGAGTTCATTCAGCGCAAGGGCGACGACGGCTTTGGCGAAGGCAACTTCAAGGCCCTGTTCGAATCCATCGAACGCGACCAGATCCAGCGCGGCGTGCTGACGCCGGACTGATACCTCTTGTGCCAAGGCTCCGCGTCCGATCCTGATTGTGCAGCGGGCGCTGGCTGTCCGCCTCAACCCGGCAGCCTGCCCCCCATACGCTCGCTGATCGCTGTTGCGGTCTGCAAAAGGCGCTTGACCGCCAGGCTCTGCGCCTGATCGTTCAAGACCGACCCTGGTCCCACCACTGTGATCACGCCCACCAGCTTGTTGCCCATCGCGAACAGTGGGGAGGAGGCTGCGTTGATGCCGGGCATCAACATGCCCTGAATCTGATGCACGCCGGTGCGGCGGATCTGCTCAATGTGGCGTTCGATCTCGCGCCGTTGCCCGGCACCCAGATGAGGCGTTTCCTGCTCGCGAAGCAGAGCCGTTTCGCCCTGGCCCAGAAAGCTGTCGAACACCAGGCCGGTAGACGAACTGAGCAACGGCAGCACCGAGCCGATTTGCGTCACCAGCGTCACGGCTCCCATCGACGGCTCCACATACACCACGGTCGGGCCTTTGTTGCCCCACACGGCCAGAAAGCAGGTCTGGCTCAGCTCGTCCCGCAGGTTGGCCAGCCAGGGCGCCGACACCTTCAACACATCCAGTGTGCCCAGCGACGCCAGCCCGACCTGCAGCGCCTCGCGGCCCAGCCCGTAATGATTGTTGACGGCATCCTGCTCGGCAAAACCGCTGGCGATCAATGCCTGCAAATAACGATGGACCTTGCTGGGCGGCATGCCCAAGTGCTCGGCCAGCTTCGACAGCGATGTGGAGGGCGATAATTCAGCCAGCGCCTTGAGCACGCCCAGGCCGACTTCGGCAGCCTGAACCTTTTGCTGGCGTCCGCTTGCCGGGCTTTCGGTTTCTTGGGTCATGGGAGCATTACGCCGGTCTGGGAAGGCAGCTTTATAGCTTGACCGGCTTTCAAACTCAAATTACGTTAAGCGTAATCAGGTTACGGAATTCGTCATTCCGCCAATCGCTGTGTGACCGAATAACAACAAGAGGTTCAGATGGCTATTTCTTCCCGCTCGGATCCACTGGTCTATCAGTCGGGCTTTGGCAATCAATTCAGCAGCGAGGCCTTGCCCGGCGCGTTGCCGATGGGTCAGAACTCGCCACAAAGGCATCCACTGGGCCTGTACGCCGAGCAGTTCTCCGGAACCGCTTTTACCGTCGGGCGTGCCGAAGCCCGTCGCACCTGGATGTACCGGATCAAGCCCTCGGCAGCCCATCCGCGCTATCAACGCATGGATCGGCAAATCGTCGGCCATGAACAAGGCCCGATCAATCCCAATCGATTGCGCTGGAATGCGTTCGATATCCCTGCCGAACCCACGGACTTCATTGACGGCCTGATATCACTGGCCAGCACCTCGCCGGCGGATCAGGCTGACGGCGTCAGCGTTTATGTGTATGCCAGCAACACCTCGATGCAACGGGCGTTTTTCAATGCCGACGGTGAATGGCTGATCGTGCCGCAGGAGGGCCGACTGAGAATCGTCACCGAACTGGGCCGGCTCGACATTGAGCCACTGGAGATAGCCGTCTTGCCGCGAGGCCTGAAATTCAGCGTGCAGCTGCTCGACGGCAGCGCACGCGGTTACATTGGCGAGAATCACGGTTGCGCGTTGCGGTTGCCGGAACTCGGGCCGATTGGCAGCAACGGCCTGGCCAACCCGCGTGATTTCCTGACCCCGACGGCCTGGTTTGAAGAACACGACGCGCCACTGCAACTGGTGCAGAAGTTTCTCGGCGAACTGTGGGCGACACCTCTGGAGCATTCGCCGTTCGACGTGGTCGGCTGGCACGGCAACAATGTGCCGTACAAATACGATCTGCGGCGTTTCAATACGATGGGTACGGTCAGTTACGATCATCCCGACCCGTCAATCTTCACCGTGCTGACCTCGCCAGGCGCCGTTCACGGGCAGGCCAATATCGATTTCGTGATTTTCCCGCCCCGCTGGATGGTCGCTGAAAACACCTTTCGACCGCCGTGGTTTCACCGCAACCTGATGAACGAGTTCATGGGCCTCATCGACGGTGCGTACGATGCCAAGGCCGAAGGTTTCATGCCGGGCGGCGCTTCGCTGCACACCTGCATGAGCGCTCACGGCCCGGACAACGTCACGGCAGAAAAAGCCATCGCTGCCGAGCTCAAACCGCACAAGATCGAAAACACGATGGCCTTCATGTTCGAGACCGGCAAGGTATTGCGCCCCAGCCGTCACGCGCTTGAGTGCCCGCAGTTGCAGACCGACTACGACGCCTGCTGGAACGGTATGGCCAGAACTTTCAACAAGGAACCGCGCTGATGAACAGCTCTCTACATCGTCGCACTTGGGTCACCTCGGCCAATGGCCACAGTGACTTCCCACTTCAGAATCTGCCGCTGGGCGTGTTCAGCCACCGGGGTTGCGAGCCGCGCGGCGGGGTGGCGATTGGTGATCTGATTCTCGACCTGCGTGCGGCGGTCAACGGTGGTTTTTTTCAGGGGCAGGCCGCCGACGCTGCCGAGGTCGCCAGTCGTGATCAGCTCAACGATTTCTTTGCGCTGGGCGCGGCTTCACGTCGTACCCTGCGTGCGGCGCTGCTGGAGTTGCTGGATGAAGACAGCCCGCAACGGGCAAGCCTGCAGGCGGCATCGGACGTGCTGCTGCCCATCAGTGAATGCACCCTGCACATGCCAGCGCGGGTCGGTGACTACACCGACTTCTTCGTCGGCATTCACCACGCGCTGAACGTCGGCAAACTGTTTCGTCCGGACAACCCGTTGCTGCCCAACTACAAGTATGTGCCCATCGGCTATCACGGACGGGCGTCTACCCTGTGTACATCCGGCACGTCGATCAAACGGCCTGACGGGCAGACCCTCGCTGCAGGTCGGCAGGTACCCGAATTCGGCCCCTGCAAGCGGCTGGATTACGAACTGGAACTGGGCGTGTGGGTCGGCCCCGGCAATGCGCAAGGGGAGGCCATCGGCATTGATCGCGCAGCCGAGCATATCGCCGGGTTCTGCCTGCTCAATGACTGGTCGGCGCGCGATATACAGGCGTGGGAATACCAGCCGCTGGGGCCGTTTCTGTCCAAGAGCTTTGCGACCAGCATTTCTCCCTGGGTGGTGACTGCCGAGGCTCTGGAACCGTTTCGCAGCCCCCAGCCGCCGCGTCCCGACGGTGATCCGCAGCCGTTGCCGTACTTGCTGGATCAGGGCGATCAGCAACGCGGTGCGCTGGACATCGAACTGGAAGTGCTGCTGCTCACCGAGTCTATGAAAGCGCAGGGGCTGGCCCCTTATCGGCTGGGCTTGAGCAATTCGCTGAACATGTACTGGACCGTCGCGCAGATGGTGACGCATCACAGTGTCAACGGCTGCAAGCTGCAACCGGGTGACCTGCTCGGCACCGGCACGCTGTCCGGCCCTGAGCCGGGCCAGTTCGGCAGCCTGCTGGAGATCACTGAAGGTGGCAAACACGTCATTACCTTGCCAGGCGGCGAGCAACGCACGTTTCTGCAGAGTGGCGACGAAGTGATCCTGCGTGCTCGCTGTCACCGGGACGGGCAGGTGTCGATAGGCTTCGGCGAGTGCCGAGGCACCATAAGGGGTTGAATGAACGCTTGATGCGGGTCAGCGGGGTATTTCATACCAGCCCAGAAACATATTCAGCGCCGATTCGACGACGTTGCTTTGCTCCTCGGGCGTCAACAAGGGCGCGTTGAACGTCACTTGCGGCCAGAAGGCGAACGACTTGAGCAGGGCATGCATCTGTGTGGCGGCAAAGCCCGGATCGACGGGCTTCAGGCGATCATCCTTCTGCGCCGCACGGATCCAGGCGCTGAAGGTTTCTTCACGTTCATTGATACGGGCCATCCACACTTGCGCCCGCTCTGGCGAGTGAATGGTCGCACCGACCACGACCCGCGCCAGATCGACAAAATGACTGTTGGTGAGGTTGCGCATCTTGCCCCACAGCAGCTCTCTCAACTGATCGCGCAGGCCGGTGTCGGCGTGATAGATCACTTCCGACTGCGGCGGGGCACAGCTCCATAAACGCTGAAGCATCTCGGCAAACAGTTCTTCCTTGCTGGGGAAGTGGTTGTAGACCGTACGTTTGGAGACCTCGGCGCGTGCGGCAATACGGTCCATGCTGGTGATCTCGAACCCACGGTCGCCGAACTCTGCAATGGCTGCCAGGACGATGGCTTCGCGTTTCTGATCGGTAAGGCGCATGGGTGCGGTCATAGGTTCGCTTCAAACGTGCGTTTAGAGAAAATTACACTCGGCAGTTTACTTGTCACCCAGAATCATGCAAGCTTAAAACTACACCGTGTAGTGTAAAACACTGTTACATATTTTTCATCGGACATCCTGCAACGGGATTCACGTACAAAGTATGCGCGGCTGGAGCCTCAACCTGTTCCCAGGAGTCAGCAAATCATGGCCTCGACCCACCCTAAAAAGGATCTCTCTTCACTGCCTGTCCTGTCTCGGCATGAAGGACGCTATCGCAATCATGCGCCTGTGAAGCCGCTCGGTTTTTTCCGGACGCTGGGTATCTTCTGGGACCAGACGTTCAACAAGCCCAAAGACACACGTCCGGCAGGAGACATTCCGGTCCAGCCGTTGTCGCGACAGCAATTGCTCGCCGCACCGAACAACACGGTGTACCGCCTCGGGCATTCGACCGTTCTGCTCAAGCTGCGCAACCGCTTCTGGATAACCGACCCGGTGTTTGCCGAGCGCGCCTCACCCGTGCAGTGGGCGGGGCCGCAGCGTTTCCACCAGCCACCGATCAGCCTGGAAGAGCTGCCGCCGATCACCGGGGTGATTCTCTCGCACAACCATTACGACCACCTGGACCGCGCCGCCATCAAGGCGCTGACGAACAAGACCGAGCATTTTCTGGCACCGCTTGGCGTAGGCGATACGCTGATCGAGTGGGGTGTGCCTGCGCACAAGGTCCGCCAACTCGACTGGTGGCAGTCCACCGAAGTGGACGGTATCGAGTTCGTTGCCACGCCTTCGCAGCATTTTTCGGGGCGCACACTGCTCGACAGTAACCGCACCTTGTGGGCGTCGTGGGTGATGATCGACGGTGATCAGCGGATCTTTTTCAGTGGCGACACCGGCTATTTCGACGGTTTCAAGACCATTGGCGAGCAGTACGGCCCGTTCGATCTGACGCTCATGGAGACCGGTGCCTACAACGTCGAGTGGCCGCAAGTCCACATGCAGCCCGAGCAGACCTTGCAGGCACATCTGGACCTGCGCGGTCGCTGGTTACTGCCGATCCACAACGGCACGTTCGACCTGGCGATGCACGCCTGGCATGAACCTTTCGACCGGATTCTGGCGTTGGCCTGGGAACAGAATGTATCGATCACCACGCCGATGATGGGGCAGCCGTTCTATGTGCAATTTCCGTGTCGCGGCACGACCTGGTGGCTGGGTGTCGATGAGGTCGTCTCGCCCGAGTCTGACCGGACCACGCAAGAGAGCGGCCGGAAGTCTTGCCACTGCCCTCGGCAAAATGCCTGAACGTCATCATGCGTATGGCTGAACTGATTTCTCGATAGCGTTGCCTATATTTCGATTTGTCACCTGTGTGCAGGCTCCGTCTAATGGCGGCTTCCTACAGCGAAGGTGGCGGTATGCAAGTGCGGAACTCGACGGTTCAGAATGCAGGGTTGATGCTCAGCGTGGTGCTGGTGGCGTTCAACCTGCGCCCGTCAATGGCCGCAATCGGCCCATTGCTGGCGGCGATTCGTCTCGACGTGCCGCTGGGTTTTGGAACCGCCTCGTTGCTGACCATGCTGCCGGTCATGGCGATGGGCCTGGCGATGTTTTTCGGCATGGGGATTGTCCGTCGACTGGGTTCGCAGCGCAGCGTCATGCTGTCACTGGCGCTGATCGGCGTGGCAACCCTGGCGCGCCTGTTGGTCGATTCCGCCGCCGAACTGATTCTCAGCGCTGTGCTGGCAGGCCTCGGTATTGCCATGATTCAGGCGCTGATGCCCGCGTTGATCAAATCGCGTTTCAAGGCCAATGTCTCGCTGTGCATGGGGCTTTATGTGACAGCGATCATGGGCGGAGCCGCCTTGGCCGCATCGCTTGGCCCGCTGGTGTTGGCGCGCAGTGGCAGTTGGCGAATCGCTCTCGCCGTGTGGGCATTACTGGCGTTGCTGGCGCTGGGCGTCTGGTTCGCTCAGCGAGCCCTGCTGCAGGCCGATACGGCGAGCGTTGCAAAGCCCACACCGCAACGAGCGTTTTCGCGTTTGCCTCGGGCCTGGACGCTGGGCGTTTTCTTTGGTCTCGGCACGGCTTCCTATACCTGCGTACTGGCCTGGCTGGCCCCGTATTACCTGGAAAACGGCTGGAGCGAGCAGGGCGCCGGGCTGTTGCTGGGTTTTCTGACCGTGATGGAAGTCGTCTCGGGCTTGCTGGCACCGGCACTGGCAAACTGCAGCCGCGACAGGCGCATGGTGCTGGCTGTTCTGCTGGGGCTGATGATCATCGGTTTTGTCGGGCTGATCCTGATGCCGCAATCATTCAGCCTGCTATGGACCGGTCTGTTGGGGCTGGGCATCGGCGGGCTGTTCCCGATGAGCCTCATCGTGACGATGGACCATGTCGACGATCCGCAGCAGGCAGGCAGCCTCACCGCTTTCGTGCAAGGCGTCGGCTATCTGATCGCCAGCCTGTCGCCATTGTTCGCCGGCATGATCCGTGACCTGACCGGCAGTTTCGCCGGGGCGTGGTGGTCGCTCATGGCATTGGTCGCAATCATGCTGTTGATAGTGGTTCGGCTGGACCCACGGCACTATGATCAGCATCTGCGTGGATCAGCCTCTGCGTGAAGCCCGGAACAATCCGGAAATCGTGCGCGAGGGGACGGCCTGATTGCATTTTGATGCTATCTTGCTCGCGCAGACCTGATCGTCCGGTCGCAGCGCCAGCGAGATGCCTCCATGCTCAACAGTAATGCCCTGAGAAAGCTGGACATGCAGGACCTGATGGTCTTTGTCTCGGTGTATGAGCAGCGCAATCTGACACTCGTTGCCGAAGCGTTGCATGTCAGCCAGTCGACGGTCAGTTACTGCCTGAAAAAGCTGCGCGCCAATTTCGAGGACGACCTGTTCATCAGCACCCGCAACGGCATGCGCCCGACCCGCAAGGCGTTGGCCATGCACAGCCACGTGCAGCAGATCCTGCAGGCCGTCAATATATGCCACGACGGGCTGAAGCTGTTTGATCCGACCCGTCGGCAGACCACCTTCAACGTCTGTGCTCCCGAATATTTCGAGCTGTTGGTCTTACCGCATCTGCTGCGTGACTTTGCTGCTGCCGGTTTCTCGGTGACGGTCAATGTGCAGAAACTGGACAAACACCTGCCAACCGAGCCGTTGAACGATGGCCGCGTCGATCTCGCCTTGTGTTTTGGCCCGGGCTTTCACCGCGTGCCTGATGGCCTGATTTCACAGGTTCTGCTGGAAGATGATCTGGTCTGCGTCATGGACTCGCAATTCGCCCCGCAGGATGCACAGATCGACACGGCAACCTTTACCCGACGGCGCCACGTGTACCCGACACCCTGGACGTCCGACACCAATATGGTTGACGGCTGGCTGCAGCGTCAGGGGCTGGAACGCGATATTGTCGCGCGCGCCAACAGTTACCGGGCGGCCCTGCAACTATTGGAAGGCACCGATTTCATTCTGGTTCTGCCGCGGCGTATTCAAACGCTGTTGGGTAACGAACCGTGGGTGTCGGTCTTCGAGCTGCCACCGGACCTGCCCGGTTTCAGCCTGGACATGGTGTGGAGCGCGCAGGCGGATCAAGAGGAAGCCAGTGGCTGGCTGCGCGAGCAGATTGTGAAGGTGTGCGCCGAGCGCGGCTTGCTCTGAGCCTGCCACACCCTTTTCAGTCTCGTATTTCGGAGAGGTCAGAACGGGTGACGGGCGACAGAAGCTCAGTTACCGGACTTGTCGTTCTGCGGATCAGGTGAGGTAGCAGGCCGGGGTTGTTCACCCTGCTGATTGAGTTCTTTGTTCTTTTCGCCCACTTTGCCGGCGTTTTCCGGCTTGTGATCGAGGTCTTCGCGTTTGGATTCATCTTTCATGACCGTTCTCCAGATAGGTAGGCTGTCTGAATATTGGTCAGTGGGGGATCAGCAAGATTCGATTTATATGACGCGCGGTCCGGTGCCGTGTTTTCAGGCACCGAACCCCGTCAAACGGGTCAGCTCAACAAGGTCAGCACGTCTTTGGCTGCCTGCGCGGAGCTGGCCGGATTCTGCCCGGTGACCAGTTTGCCGTCGGTCATCACGTGAACGCCCCAGTCATCACCTTTGGAGTAGGTGCCGCCCAGTTCTTTGAGGACATCTTCAACCAGAAAAGGCACGACGTCAGTCAGGCCAACCGCTTCTTCTTCCGTGTTGGCAAAACCGGTAACGCGACGACCCTTGACCAGCGCTTCGCCATTTTTTGCTTTGACTTCACGCAGAACGCCGGGTGCGTGGCACACCAGGCCATGAGGCTTGTCAGCCTTGGCGAATGCTTCGATCAGGGCAATGGAGTGCGTGTCTTTTGCCAAGTCCCACAGCGGACCATGACCGCCCGGATAGAACACGGCGTCGAAATCGGCAGCATTGACCTCAGAGAGCAGGCCGGTATTGGCCAGCAATTTCTGAGCATCGGCATCTTTGGCGAAACGCTCGGTTTCAGGGGTCTGTGCGTCAGGTTCATCACTTTTCGGGTCAAGCGGCGGTTGACCGCCAGCAGGCGACACCAGGGTGACTTCGGCGCCTGCATCTTTGAACACGTAATACGGTGCTGCAAACTCTTCGAGCCAGAAACCGGTTTTCTTGCCGGTGTCGCCCAGTTGGTCATGGGACGTCAAAACCATCAGGATTTTCATATTCATGCTCGTCTTTGAAGGGTTGAGAAGGAGTAGACAGGCGAAAATCTCAAGTGTTGTCAGAATTTTTTACAACCTGAACGAAGCAAGGCCGGGTTTCGACGTCACGGCTGACGTCAAAACCCGGCCTTGCTTCAGAAGCGGCGCTGAAAACGCTTCAGGTCAGGCTCATTGCTCTTTGGTCAGGTCAACCAGCGGTTCTTTTCGTACTTCAGTCTCGCGACCGTCCTGAATGGTCTTGATCTGCCCGAGCGCCTTGTCGACGGCACCCTTGTCAGCCAGCAGGCTGTAGCTGATCTGGAACTGACGTTGCTCTTTCGGTGCAATGATCGGCACCAGATTCAGCGGACGCTGGAAGCGGCGGTTATAGGAAAAACTGGTGCCTGGCTCCAGCCCGGTCACGTAACCCTGGCCTTTGGTGTCCGTGTTTTTCCACAGCGAAAACACCGGCAGTTGCTTGGTATTGAAGCCGACGGCTACGCCCAGGCTGCCGGCCTTGTTGTGCAGCACGGTAACGGTGTCGCCTTTGGCATCGCCGTAAGGCACGATGTTGTAGACCGTTTCGTCATAGTCCGGCGTCGGTCCGCGGTAGGTCTGCCAGTCGCCCAGGTCGCCCTTGGCCTTCTCGTTGAACGGCGAGACCTGTTTGACCGGCGCCTCGAAGCGCGCGCCTTGTTCCAGGAAGGGTGTACTGAAATTGCTGTGGTACAGCGCCTGATATTCCTTCGGATAGTCGCCGTTGTTGGTCAGCGTATCGTTGAGCGAGAAGCTTGTGCTGCCCGGCTCGGTGACCAGTTCGGTCTGCACCGAGAAATCGACTTTCTTGAACGCCTGTTCCTTCAGCTCACCCTTGAGGCGGATGGCATACGGCGGTTTTTCGTCGACATGCAGCGTCACCTTGCTGGCCGGAATGTTGGCTGCGCGACCGTGCAGGGTCAGCAGCTCGCCGTTGTCCATGCCCGGATGGCCCACCCACTCGTAACCGCAACGGGTGACCAGCTCATTGAAGCCCTCTAGCCAGCCCAGCCCGCCACGCCCGTTGAGCTCGATGAACGCCGGGTTCACCACATCCTTGACCGGTGAATCCCAACCCATGCGCACATCGCCCACCGACGCTTGCAGCACGTTCATGCCGCGGGTCGGCACCACCGACAGCTTCATCGTGCCGTTATCGATATCGATAATGCTCACGCCTTCCTGCCGACCGCCATGCAGCGTGCGCAGGGTGATGGTGAACGGCTTGTCCGTCTTGACGCCCAATTGCTGGCTGGTGATCTGCTGATTCTGCGCAGCCTTGTCGGTGTCGAGCAGCACGTAATCCCAGGCGAACACACTGGAAGCGGCAGTCAACGCGCCGAGGCCTACAAGCAGGGGAAGGGATTTCATGGCGAGGGTCCTTCTGGAAATTATTGGAATTATGGTGTTGCAGAGCTCGTGCAAACCGGAGCCAACAGCCCGGTTAAACGATTCAGCAATCGCTTGAGTCTAGCCAAAATAATGGCGGCTGTGGAGCGGTATTTCCGGGTTTTACACCCAGGTGCTTTTCGGTGGTGGCTTCAGGCACTGACAAGAGAGCCGGCGGGATGCGCGCGCGGTGCGAGGGTGGCCGTGGCCTCTCAAGTTACCTTGCCTGCCTCGCCCAGCAGTCGCACGATCTGCGCAAGTTCCCAGGCGCTGAGCAAACTCACCGGGTCGGTGCGCAGCCAGCTTTCGAACGAGCCTTCCCGGCCATCAGGGCCCCGGCAATAGAGGCAGCGAGTCGGGCCGCTGCTGCTGACTTCAAGCGTCAGCAGCCAGCCGTCGATGGTCACCTGCTGCAGCCCGTCTTGCGAAAACCGGTCAGCACGCTGCAACGCTCGCACGCCCATTGCAGCATCCCGCAGTTGCTGGTACACCTCGCGAGTGGTCAACGCTTTCATGGGCTTCACGCATTCGGAATTTCGCTGAGTAAAGCACGAATCCGAATGAGGCGCGGTCCATGAGTATCCGGATCAGACGGGGGGTCGGCCTCAGGACGCTGACGCTGACGCTGCACCAAACAGGCGTTCGATCTCCGGACGCGTCTGGTTGATCGCCCCCAGTTGGCGGATCAGTTGCGCCGGCCGGCTGCCGCGAACCCCGGCATCGGTCATGGTCGCGTCGCGCACGTAGGTGTAGACACCGCTGACGCCAAACGGCGTGATGTGGCGCACATGTGTGCTGAGGCCTTGAGTGATTGCCTTGAAAGACTCGCTGGCGTAGTAGGTGCGGCGGGTCCAGGCCGACTCGAATACCACTTCCATCATGACGACAGTCAGACGCGCTGCCTCGACCTCATGATCGACATCGGGCGCTGGCGGTGCTGGCTGGGCGTTGTCATAGGGTTCGGCCAGGTGCAGGCGCAGCTTGAGCACCGCCTCTGAAGCGGCCATTTCGCGTGCGAGCCGGGCGACTGCTTCGCGTGCAGCGGGCAGGTTATCGCTGGCCAGGTGGAAGTGCAGGTGCATCTTGTCCTGCGTGGCGGTTTCGTTGGGAACCGGATCGGGCAGGCGATCCACCAGCGTGCTTGAGCCGTCCGGCACGTCGTAGGCGATGGTTTCCTCGAACATGTTCTGCTCGTCGGTAAACAGAAGGGAGCTGGCGTCCTTGAATTGCTTCTGGTCCTCGGCCGACAGAAATCCGATTTCCACACCGCCGTCCAGTACGTACCCCGCCAACGGTTCGACGCCCTCGATGACGGGCCACAGATGGCCGTCCTTTTCGCGGGTCAGATGGTGCTGGACGTACCAGCCCAGTCCGGGAAGACGGGCGCACAGCGGGCCGTGAACGTCGCGCCAGTAAGTGGCGAACAACTCGTGGGGGACGCCGTTCCTGCGCAACACGGTGGTGTAGGAATTGATGACGATGTTCTGGTCACGGGCGCCGTAATTGTCGGCAAGGGCTGAGGTAGGCATGAATACTCTCTGTCAGAAGGTGTCTACCTCAGGCGCCTCGCGATGAATGTAAGTTCAAGGGGATTCACCGACGGGCACACCCTCTCGACGCAATACAGGGCGAAACGAACAGATGCCCTTGCCAGGCGCCTGCCAGGGTCTGCACGGAGACGATCAGCCACATCACGGCCAGCACAACGACCAGCCCCATGCCCAATCCGTCGAAAAAGCCCAATTGCAGGGTCGCGCCCAGTTTGAGCG
Organism: Pseudomonas graminis; assembly: GCF_002093745.1. GTDB lineage: Bacteria > Pseudomonadota > Gammaproteobacteria > Pseudomonadales > Pseudomonadaceae > Aquipseudomonas. The sequence goes on along the minus strand of NZ_MTSB01000004.1, from coordinate 113,852 downwards.
TCGCCAGCGCGTACACCCCGAGTGGAAAGGTAAAGGCCCACCAGCCCAGATTGAATGCCAGGCCTTGCTTGAAATAGCGCGCCGTGATCAGCACCGCCAACGCCATCCACCACAGGCCCAGCCCCCAGAAAAGCATACCGGCAATCACACCGATGCCCGCCGCCACCGTGCCGACCGACGCCAGGCCGTGTGCGGCGAAGACGGCCGGCGCATCACTGCTCATCACCAGCATGCCCAACGCGCCCGTGCCGATCGGGCCAAGCGCCAGCCAGCTCGACGCAGCCATGCTTTCATGCGGCAGTTTGTGCAAGGCCAGTCGCAACAGCAGGATCACCAGAATGCTCAACGCGACAGGCACCGAGTAGGCCCACAGCACGTAGCTGGTGATCAGCACCTTGAACTGCGAATCTGCGGCGGCAAGCTGCGGGGTCAGCAAGCCACCGCAGGCCGCTGCAACTTCCGCGGCCACCACTGGCAAAAGCCATACGGCGGTCATTTTTTCGATGCTGTGTTCCTGGCGGGTGAACATCATGAACGGAATCAGCACGCCGCAGGCCAGGGCCATCGCGACATCCAGCCACCACAGGGCTTCGGCAACCGGAACGATTGCATCGCCCCAGCGCGCCGGCCCGTAGACCAGCAAGCCGCTGATGAGGGTCGCCAGGCCCATGGGAATCGTGCCGAAAAACATCGAGACCGTTGAATGCCCGAATACCTGACGGGCCTCGTCGAAGAACAGCAGCCAGCGACTGGCGTACATCACGCTGAACAGGATAAACAGGCCGATATTGAGGAACCACAGCGCCTCACCCACCTCATGCAACAGGGCCGGACTCCCCGGCAGTTGCGCCAGTGCCAATGAAAGAATGCCGGTGCCCATTGTGACGGCGAACCAGTTGGGGGTGAACTGCCGGATGGCTTCGCGCGGGCTCGCCAGGGCGCCGAGGGGTGCGTGACCTTTGAGGACGATTGCGAGCCGGTTCATGGTGTTCTCCTGCGGGTGATTGCGGTCAGGCATTCAGTCTAAGGTTCGGCAATAAATTCTCTAAACGGGTAATCTCGCTTCTTGTTACCTGTATTTCAGGTAAGTCTATCCACAGTGGAGTTCGGCCTTGAGGCTCAACCTGCGTCAATTGCAGATTTTCTGCGCCATCACCCGGCATGGCAGCACCACCAGCGCGGGCCAGGCGCTGTCATTGTCACAGTCAGCCACGAGTGCGGCTCTCAATGAGCTGGAAAGCGCGCTGGGTACGCGGTTGTTCGACCGGGTCGGCAAACGGCTGGTCCTTAATGACAGCGGTCAGACATTGCTGCCCCGTGCCATGACCATGCTGGAAAGCGCCCAGCAGATCGAAGACAGCTTTCTGCTGCCCGATGCCAGCTTGAACGCGCGTCTGAGAATCGGCAGCAGTAGCACCATCGGCAACTACGAGCTGCCGCTGATTATCGGCGCGCTACGCACATCGGCACCGCTGTTGCGGGTGGACGTGGACATCGGCAATAGCGCGTCGATTGCCCGCAAGGTCGCGCAGTTCGAGATCGACATGGGGTTGATCGAAGCGCCGTGCCATCTGCCGGAGTTGATTGCCGAGCCGTGGAGTGTCGATGAAATGGTCATCGTGGCGGGCAGTACTCACCCGCTGGCCCGGCAGACGCAGGTGTCGCTGGGTGAATTGCAGCGCGCGGAATGGCTGTTGCGCGAACCGGGCTCCGGTACACGGGAGGAGGTCGAGCATTTGCTGCTCAGGCACCTGCATGATTTGAAAGACATGCGCCAGATGGGCAGCTCCGAGGCGATAAAGCGCACCCTCGCTCAGGGCATCGGCATCAGTTGCCTGTCCAGGCGGGTGGTGGCTGATCTGCTGGCGAGCGGGCAATTGCAGACGCTGCCCAGCCCGCTGCCGCCGTTGAACCGGCGATTCTTCATGATCAGGCACCGCGACAAGTTCATCTCGCCGAGCCTGGAACGTTTCAGGGAGACCTGCCGGCAGGCTGCCGATCAGACGTCGGCGTCGCGCCACGGCTTGAGCCACAACGCCAGACCGGCCAGCAACATCGCGCCATAAAGGCAGCTCAAGCCGAGCTGCAACCAGGTGTCCTGCAACGGGTGCAGCAACAGGGCGGCGACGGCCATCAACAGGCTGGCCAGCAGCCAATGACTGCGCCAGGGCAAGACCTTCAGCAACGACTGGCGTCGCATCAGCAGCAGGCCGGTGACCAACGCGCCGCCCAGTGCAGCGAGGGCGATGCCGGTCAGGCCGAACGCAAACGGCAAGGCCCCGAGCAACACCGCGTTGCACAGGCTGCCGATCAGTTCGCAGTTGAGTGGCAACCGAGTGTCACCGGCTGCGTAGGCATAGCGTGCGAGCAACGCGTTCCAGGCGCCGAACATCAGCGGCACGGCAAACCACGCCAGCAGGCCCGGCAACGGACCGTCGTGGGTCTGATCGGGCAGCAAAAGGGCCATCAGGGCGCCCGCTGCTCCGATCAGGCCGGCCACGGCCGGCAGTGTCAGCAAGGTGGCACTGCCCAGCCCGCGCCTCAGCAGTGACAGGCGTTGATCGCCCGCGCTGCCGCTCATCAGCCCGAGCAGCACCTGATTCAGGCTCATCAAGGCAATCAGCGGCAGGTTGATCAGCTTGCGCGCGAGATTGACCCAGGTTACCGCGCCTTCCCCCAGCAACGAAGCCACCATCCGTTCAAGCAAAGCCAGGCCCTGACTCGCCAGGTTACTGCTCAGCAGTGGCCCGATGCGTTGCAACAATTCGCGCACTGCACCGGCTTCCGGTTGCCACTGCCAGGGTCGCCAGCCTGAACGGTACAGCGTGGGGATCAACACGCTCGGCATCAGCACGCTGCCCAGCACACAGGCGCTGGCCACGCCGACAGACGTGGACGCATGACCCAGCGTGGCGAGATAGATCACCGGCGGCAGGTTGAACAGCAATGAACCCGACCCGGCCAGCACAAACCGCGAACGGGCCTGCAAAGGGACACAGAACAGCGCGTGCAGCAGAAAGCCGGGCGCACACCAGGCCAGCCAGTGCAGCCCGCTGGCAGCCTGGGCGTAGCCCTCGGCATCCAGCCCCGGCCCGATCAAACGCACCAGCAGGCCGGCGCCCGCCGCCAGCACAAGGCTCAGCGCCACCCCAGTCAGCAGCAGGCGTGGGGTCATTCCTCCCAGCCAGCGTTGCTGCCGCTCGGTCGAGCGCTGCTGATACAGCGGCAATGCGGCCGCGCTGAGCAAACCTGCGGCCAGCGACATGCGCAGCGCTTCGGGCAGGAACATCGAGACCAGAAACGCATCGCTCTGGCTGCCAGCCCCCCAGGCCGCCACCAGTAGCCACTCACGGGCGAAACCGGCTGCCAGGCCGGTGAGGGTGGCCAGTGTCAGCCAGAGTGTCGAACCCAGCATTGCGGGCGCCGCTGATCAGTGGAACAAGGTGAACAGGCCTTTGCCGCCCACCTTGTAATTGAGGTGGCGGGCACGCTCGCCTTTGACCTCGGCATTCGGGCCACTGACAATTGTGTAGGGCGCGACAGGTTTGGACACCACGCTGTTGCCGCCGACCACCGCGCCCTCGCCGATGTCAGCACCGAACGAGAGCAGGGCACGGCTGCAGATCCACGCGTAGTCGCCAATCAGCACCGGCCCGCCAACGGCCCAGAACTCGGGTTCGTTGAGGTCGTGGCCACCGGCGATGATCAACACATGCGAGGCGATGGTGACATGGTCGCCGATGACCAGCCCGCCGCGTGCATCCAGCTGGCAGTGCCAGCCCACCGTGGTGTCGTTGCCGATGCGCAGGCTGTCGACGCCCAGCACCTCGGTGTTGCGCCAGACGGTCGAACCCTTGCCGATCTTCGCGCCACCGATGCGCAGCCAGAGCAGGCGCAGGGTGTGGCTGGGGATCTTGCAGATCAGGATGTTGTAAGCCTGCTCCCAGGTGCGCAGCATGCGGTCCCGCAGGGTCGGCCAGTTGATCCCGTAAAGCGGAATCAGCGCGCCGAGGGTTTCACTGGCCAACAGCTTGTAGAAGCGTCGTGCCAGCGGGTTCTCTATTCGCGGTTCGATGTCCAGGTAGCAGATGAACGACAGGGTTCGCTCCTTGATGCGCGTCTCGAAGCACACTTCGTTGTCGAGCATCCACTGGTAGGCGGCTTCGAGCTCTTCAAGTGGCACAGCCATCTTGCGGGCGTAGTCGGGCAACGCCTCTCTGAGGTTGTGCGAATGCAGCATGCGATGTTTCATACGGAGGTTTCCGGCTCGGGTGAGGCAACAGGGTATCGACGGGACTTGGCGGTGTTGGCACGCAGGCGTCTGGTTTCATGCAGGCTGATGCCGACAAACAGCCAGAACAGGGCGGCCAGCACGCTGGTAAAACTGAAATAGTGGTCAAACAGGCCGCTGAACAGCGCCGACAGCACGCCGATCATGCACCCCAGCGCAATAGCGTTATCGTGGGTCAGGACGATTCCGCCCGCCTCGGGGCGCACTTCTTTCCACCAACTGACGGTGACGGCAATGAACAGCAGCATGCCGGGCAGTCCGATCTTGTAGATGAAATTCAACCACAGGTTGGAAATACCGAATTGTGTATAGCCCAGCACGGGCGGATCGGTCTTGAAGCCGATACCGAACGGGAAGGTCGCCATCGCGTCCGGGAAGTGGCTGTATTCAAGGAAGCGAATCGCGGTGCTGACGTCGTCATGACTGAACAGGCCCATCAGCCGCTCTTGCAGCGGCGGATAGAACATCAGCAGCACGACGCCGGCAATCATGCCGCCCATCAGCAGCCGTCCAAGGTGCGGGACACGCCTGCGCGCCATCCACAGCATCACCGCCACCAGGCTTACCAGCGCGCCGCGTGATCCGGTCAGCAGCAGGCCGATGGCGCCCAGCACCGCCACGGCCAGCCCCAGCTTGCGCGCCGCGCCGCTGCGGGTCATGCCGAAACAGAACGCCAGAGGCAGCAACATCGCCAAGGCGCCGCCCGCCACGTTGGGGTGCATCCACGGCGAGCCCATGCGGCTGGCAAACGATTGCAGGCTTTCGTTCAGGGTATCGGCGCCGCTGTAACCCAGGCTGCCCAGAATCGGGATGATCGCCGTTCCCGAGCCTTTGGTGATATAGAGCGAGATCGACAGCAGCAGTAACAGCAGTGTCCCGCCAAGCAGCGCAATGACCAGGCTTTCCAGCGTCTTGAGGTCGGTCAGCAGGCGCGGGACCAGAAACAGGATCGACAGGTTGAACAGCCAGCGGACCCAGTTGACCGGCCCGTTGCCCTCGGCGATGACGGTCAACTGTCCGACCAGAAACGGAAAGGCACTGAACAGCATCAACGCCACCAGCAGCCGTTCGGTGCGGAGCATGGCGGGCACTTTGTGTTGTTCGTGAAAAACCCCCTGCAGCAGGTAGCTGGCCCAGGTCAGCATGATCAACGCTTCGGACACCGTGGTCCGGATGCCGATCTGAACCGTGGAATAAGGCAGAACGGTCCCGATGAAACCGAACAGCAGCAGCCCGAGCACCGGGCGGCGCATCACGGTCACTACCGCGGCGATTCCCAGGACGGCCATCAGTACCAGAGGTATCGGCAACAGCCAGATCATTACTCCGAACAGCAGGCTGATCAGCAACCCGACGGGCATGGCCAATGGCATCAGCGCAGCTCCTCCAGCGTGGCGTGTACGCGTTCGCAAAACGCTTTCAACTGATAGCGAGCCGTCCAGTCCCTCGCGACGGCGGGGTCCTCTTCCGGTGCATGGGACAGCGTGCCCATCAGCCGGATCAGGTTGCCGCTGTCATCAGGCGAAAAGCGCGGGCTGTCGGGCGGGGCGACCTCGTCCAGCGATGAACCCGTGGCCACGGCGACCGGTGTACCCACGTTCAGCGCCTCGATCACCGGCAGCCCGAAACCTTCGCTTCGGGACGGCTGCCAGAGCCGCTCGGCGTTTTTGTAGATCGCGTGCAATTCGGCGTCGCTGAGACCGGTCAGCACATGCAGGCCCGGCAATTGACGCTGGGCTTCGGTCAACGGCTCATCGCCACCTACCAGCACCAGCTCCGGGGTGTCGACGAACTGCATGCGCGCCGTCTGCCAGGCGTCCACGAACCATTTGATATTCTTGCGCGGCTCGCGGGTGCCCACGCACAGCCAATAACGCGCGGGTAATCGCAACGGACTGACATCGGCCGGTTCGCCTTCGAAGCGCTCCACCAGCAAAGGCACCACCCGCAGCTTGTCCTTGATGCGCGGGAACAGGCGCGCCGCTTCGTTGGCGGTAAATTGCGACGGCACCCAGATCTGATCGGCGACCCTGAGCGACCAGACAATCGACAGGTAATCGGTGAAGCGGTAAATCCGGGCTTTCAGGCGTGACCCGTGATTGTTCTGCTGAGTCAGCTGGAACAGGTCGTGCAATTGCAGCACGTAGCGCATGCCGGCCGGTTTTCGGCCCAGTGGCAGGCCCATGTTGATGTTCGCGACGTAGACCTCGATCCCCGCATCGCGCAGGGCGCCAGGCAGGTACGCGCCTTCGAATCGCACCCGGTCCGGCAGGCGATGCACCGAGTCCAGCGGCGTGGCCCAGCGCGGGGCATGCATCAGGCGGCGCACGGGATGATCGTAAGGCGCGACGCCGAACAATTGCAGTTGCACGTCCGGATGTTCGCGGAAAGCCTTCTCCAGGGCGAAATTCTGGCGGCCGATGCCGCTGGTGGGGTAACCGGCGGCCGCGCGGTAGTCGAGTCCTATACGCATGAGCGCGATCCTTGCTTGGGGGGCGAAAAGCGGGTGTAGATCACTTCCAGTTGAGCCGCCGAAACAGACCAGTCGTGCCGGGTACGCACGTAAACGCGGCCCGCCTCGCCGATCTGGTCGAGCCGCAACGGCTTGTCGGCGTATTCGACGATCAGCGTGGCCAGTCCGGCAGCGTCTTCGCTGCCCAGATAATGCTCGCCGTTGGTGACCGACAGCCCTGAGACACCTTGCGCGGTGGTCACCACCGGCAGCCCGGCCGCCATCGCTTCCAGCGTCTTGAGCTTGGAGCCGCCCCCTTGGCGCAAGGGGGCGAAAAACAGCGAGGCGGTCGCCTGCAGCGCGCGCAGGTCCGGCACGAAACCCAGCCATTCGATACGCGGATCGGGCCAGCGCTCGCGCCAGGCTTCAGGCATACCGAAACCGCCGATGGCAAAGCGTATTTGCGGTGCCTGAGCCCATACCTTGGGCATGATCTCGTCCAGCGCCCATTCGATGGCGTCGACGTTGGGGCCGTATTCATAGTTGCCGATGAACAGCAGGCGATGGCTGTTCCGGTCGGCCTTCACGCTGGCGTAGTAGCCGCAATCGACACTGTTGACGACATAGGACGTGGCCCTGCCGCTCAGGCGCGAAAGCACCTTGGCGTCGTTCTCGGTGACCGCGATCAACTCGCCGGTCTGGCGAAATACGCGGGTTTCCCAGCGTCGATAGCGCCAGCGATCATACACGGCGAAGGCACTGGCCCAGCGCGGCAGGCGGTCGTAGCTGGCAGCGCCCAGGTCGGACTCGACATTGTGCTCGGTGAGCACGAACGGCTTGCCCGAGCGTTTGAGTGCGCGTTCGAAGGGCTGAAAAGAATACGTGTGTTGCAACTGGATAATGTCCCAGTCTTCCTCAAGCAGTTGCTCGAAAGCCTTTTCCAGCGTCGGGGCGTAACCGTTGATGCTGGCGAGCATCGGCGCCGGCGAAAACGCCACGGCCAGCAGGGTGCGCAGACTGAGCAGCGGGCGGCGATCAATCACGATCAGACGCTCCAGCCAGGGTTCGAGCGCAGAACGCGATTCATCATCCAGCGCGGTCTTGGACTGTACCAGCAGGGTAATGCGGTGACCTCTGGCGGCCAGGTTGCGCAGCAGATGATATTCCCGGGTCTTGCCGCCGCTGGTGGTCGGCCACGGCAGGTAAGGGAGCGTCCACAGAATTCGCATGCTCAGGGTTTCCATTCCAGAATTTGCAGAGTCGGCTTCAGCAGCAGCGTGATGCCCTGGCTGCCTGACAGCGGGGCGCGGCTGCCGGTCAGCGGGTCATGCACGACCGCATCGGTGATGCCCGGAAAATTCAGCGACGTGCCGGTGGCGCTCCAAAACATCAGCAGGCGGGTGCCATCGTCCTTGCTCCACGGCACGGCATAGAGGTCGCCCGGTGTCCGGCTCACTTCCGGCATTTGCGCAGGTTGCAGGCGAGGGCCGGTAATTCTCAGGAAATTCTGCAGTGCCGTATAGACCGGTTTTGGCTCGGCTTGCAGGTCCAGCAGCCCATAACCTTGATCGCGGGCCGAGGCCCGTTCGTCGAGATCGCTCAGGTTGAAAAGAAAGATGCGCTGAAAATCCATCGCGCTCATCAGTGCCAGGCGCCGCAACGTGTAATCGGCCTGGCCGGAAGTGCCGATCAGGTGCTGCATCTCCACCGGGCCGGCATAGCTCGACCAGCCCCATTCAGTGGCCCACACCTGCTTTACGCCATTGCTGTGCAGCAGGGTGTTCATGGCGTTGGCGCGCACCAGAAAATCCCGGTCCGCGACCGAGTCGCCTTCCGGGTACTCGGAATAGGGGTGATAGGCAGCGACGATATTCTGTTGGCCCAAACCATTGTCGATCAGCGTCTGCAGCATGTAGCCGGAAGTGCTGTGCATCTGACTGTAATAGGCCATGCCTGCGGTGGCGATGGCCTTGTCCGGCAGGGCTGCGCGAATCGCATTGGCCGTCGTGGTGAGCAAACGGCCATAGGCGGCGGGGTCTTCCTTGGGCAGCCAGATGATGTTCGGCTCGTTCCAGACCTGCCAGGTGTTGACCTGCGGATAACGCTGGGCCAGGGCGGTCATGCGTGCGGCAAAGACGTTGAAATCCTTGGGCGGATACTGGTCGCGGCTCCGGGCCTCGGCCGGCGCGCTGCTGGCAAACGAGGCCGAACCGACCAGGTACGCCAACGTGTCGTAGTTACGCGCCTTGATTGCCGACATGGCCGCATCCAGTTCGGTCAGGGCGTACTGATCCTTTTGCGGTTCGATGATCGGCCAGTGAATGGTCAGCCGCACCCGGTTCAGGCCCAGTTCGTCCAGACGATTCATCTGTTGCTGATAGATGTCCGGCGCAAAGTACTGAAACTGTACGTTGACACCCAGGAAGTCCTTCCAGACAACGTCGCGGGGCGGGTTCAGAACCGTTGCTGCCTGAGTGACACCGCTGAAGGCGGCGGCTATCAGCGCGAGGGTGAAGGCCTTGAATCTGGATGAACGCTGCATGTCACGTTTCCTCACAGGCTTGGCGGAAAACATCCCGGAAATGTTCGGCGGTGTGACTCCAGACCCTGGCCTTGCCCATGTCAGAGGCGCTTGCAGCCCATTGCCTGATCAGGTCGGGCGACGCGCAGACTCGCGCCAGCGCGGCAGAAAGGCCTTCGACGTCGCCCTGAGGATAAATCGTTCCGTTACCGTGCGAGACCTCTTCGGCAAACGAGCGCGCATCCGAGGTGATCACGCCTCTGCCGCAGGCCACCGCCCACGACAGTGCGCCGCTGGTGCCACGCAGCTTGCCGAGAATCTTCAGTTTGCTCGATTCGCGGTAGGGCAGAACCATCACATGATGGGCCTGAATGACCTGCGGAATCTGCTCGGCAGGCAGGTCCAGTTGCCAGTCGATCAGGTCGACCAGCCCCAGATGGCGAATGCGCGTGCGCAGTTGCTCCAGGTAACTGCCGGACGGGCCGAACGCCATTTCCGGTTCGCTGCCGCCCGCCAGGGTCAGGCGTACCGTTGAACGCAGTGCGGGCTGGGAGGTGAACACCTCGGCCAGCGCCTCCAGCAGGTCTTCGATGCCCTTGCCACGATAAATGAAACCGAAATACAGCAGGCGTAACGGCTTCATGGGCGGCAATGGGGCCGGCTCGATGGCCACGTTGCCGTGATTGATCACCACCATTTGCGCCGGTGTGAGGCCCATGCGCTGGCGCAGGCTCTGGCTGCCGGCCTGAGTCAGGGTGACAAGGCGGGTCATGTGCCGCGCCAGTTGCCGCTCTTCGTGCAGGCACAGCGGGTCGGCCAGCACCGTCGCAATTTCCGGCAGAGGCGAGCGCATGCCGCTGGCCATCGACAATGGCCAAGGGAGCTTCTCGCGGCGCCAGACCAGCCGTTCGGGGTCGTGGACGGTAGCGGTCAGCGGCAGCTTCGGAAAGCGTTTGCGCAGCGCGCGCAATGCCTGAAACTCCGCCAGTCTGCCTCCCCCCAGTTCGGCGTGAACCAGATCGATGCCGCTCCAGTCCGTGTCGGCCACCCGTTGCGCTGCCGCACGCGGGTCGTTGCCGACCCCTTGCAGCGGCGTGCTGACCTGCAACCCGAGGCCTTCAAGCGCCTGGCGCAGATGCCCGGCATAATCAGCAATGCCGTTCTGCTCGGGTGGCAACGGTGCCAGCAGGGCGATTCGCATCAGCCTCGACTCCCGAACCGCTTGAGGAACTTGAGAACCCGCTCCGGCACTTCGAAACGACGGCGGTTGACGATGATGCCGTCGACCTTCTTGAAGGCGGTATTGAGGTTGTTCAGTGTGTCCTCAAGCATCGGCACGGTGGTTTCTTCGGCGCGCACCACCAGCACGATCAGGTCGGCCTTGCGCAGCAGGACGAAGGCGTCCTGATTGGCAGACAGCGCCGAGGCGTTGATCAGCACGATTTCACCGGGGCTGGCCGGGCCGCGGCCTTCGGTACGAACCCGATGGCCCTGTTCGGTCAGCAACGTGCTCAGCCGCTCGATCACAAAGCCCACGCCCGCGCCGGACTTGACCGACGTAAAGCCCAGCGTCAGACCCTGCCCGTCGACCTGGTCCAGCGGCAGGATGCCGTACACCCGATGCAGATTGGAGGTAAACGCCGCGCTGCGTTCCTGAGCGCGCTCCAGATCCGGCAGGCTGGTCCAGACCGGAACGCCAAAGCTGCTTTCGATCTTGTCGCCGTCGTGAATGCGTTGATCCAGCAAGTAAAAGAAGTACAGCGCCAGGGCACCCACCACCACGCTCAACGGAAACGCCAGAAGCAGCATCAGCAGGCTTTTCGGAAAGACCCGGCTGGGGTTGAACGTCGCGTCTTCGATGGTGGCGATGTTGCTGATCTGGCTGTTGTCCAGCTCACGGTCGATGCGTGATTTTTCCAGGCTGTCCTTGTACAGCGCATAGCTCTTTTCAGCGGCGTCCAGCTCGTTCTGCAGGCGCGAAAGCTCCGGTTCCAGGTTCAAGGCCTGCTGGCGGTCACTTTCCAGTTGGGCGATCTGCGTGTTTTGCTGGGCAAGCTGGGTTTGCAGGCGCGCGTAGCTGGTCTGCTGATCGGCGTAGACGTTCTGCATGCGGTTGTAAATCGGGTTGGGCGTGATGCTTTCGGAGCGCTGAACGGTCGCGTCCTGGCCGTTGAGCAGCTTCTTGAGGTTCTCGATTTCCTCATTGATGGCCCGGATCGGTGGTGCCTGCTCCTTGAACGAACGGAGCATTTCCTGGCGCTCCACTTCCTTGCCGTTGATACGGTTCTGCAAGTCCTGGCGATTGGGGTTGAGCGCCAGCTCGCGCCCGGCTGAAACAGTCTTGGGTTGTTCGGCCAGTTGTTTTTTCAACAGGTCCAGGCCGGCCTTGGTCGAGGCGATGGAGCGGGTGGTGTTGTTGCGTTCGGTGCGCAGATCGTTGAGCCCCTGGGAGGTGTCGGCCAGACGCTGGGAAATACTAACTGCGCTGAGCTGGTTCAGGTAGTTCTGAATCTGCTTCTTGTACTCGATGATGTTTTCGCCGGTCGTCTTCACTTCCGCTTCATAGAAAGCGTACAGGCTGACGCGGCCCAGGGTTTTGGTGCGCTGCGACTGGTATTCTTCGATCCACGTCTTGAGCACAGTCTGTGCTGTGGCGGGGTCGTTCCAGGTGAAGGTCAGTTCCATCACCGAGGAACCCGGCTCATGGCGGACCTTGAAGTTCTTCTCCAGGTCTTCGGCCAGTCGCTCGGCCTGCGAGCGGTGTTCCACCAGGCCGATAAATTGCAGGACGCTGCGCACGCCGTTGACGACGCCGCCGACCACCGCCTTGATGCCGTTCTTCACCGACGCCAGAACGCCGGTTTCAGGTGGCGCCATCGACAGCTCGGCCAGGTACTTCTCGGACACTGCACGCATGATCGGCCGGCCGCTCAGCATGCGTTCCTCGTCGAGCAGCGGGTCACGCAGACCGCTCGGTATCACGATGGCCTGGCGGTCGGACAATTCGATCGGCACGGTGCTGCTGTCGCGGCCCGGTTTGACCAGCAGCAGGGCCGTCGATTCGTAGCGGTTGGGCAGCAGAAAGGCGCCCAGCAGAATGATGACGAAGGTCGCCAGCACGGTAATCTTGACTTCGCGCTTGAAGATGAAAAACAGGCGCAGCAGGTCGCGGAATGAGCGGATGTTGATCATGTCTGTTTCCCTGACAATTAATTGTTGTTGCGCAACTCGTAGTTCATGCCCAGGCCGATCGACTTCGCGAAGGGAATCAGCTGGTTGAAGTACAGGGAGACGCCGTCAACCTTGTTGCCGACCGTTGATTTGGGAACAAACACGATATCGCCGCGTTTCAACAGGACCGGTGCCGTGGGGCCTCCGGCCTCTGCCCAGAGAAACTTGCTGTAGTCGAAAAAGTAGGTCTTGTAGAGCCCGTTCTCTTCCTGGCGCAGCAGCGCCACCTGGCCGGCATCTGCGTCCAGTGCGACACCGCCTGCCCCCATTATTGCCTGATTGAGATTGGTGGCCACGTTGATCGGCAGCGTGACCGAGTTGCGCACGGCACCGCCCACGAACACCGTGTTGCCCGGCGACTGGGAAATGTTGATGGTCAACGCCGTCTCGCGGTAAACCGTCTGCAGCTTGCTTTCCAGAAGGTCGTTCAACTGCTGGAGCGTCAGACCGGCTGCTTTCACCGTGCCGATGTACGGGTAGGAAAAGGTGCCGTCGTTGAGCACCTGAAACAGGGTCAATTCATAGATGGAGTTGGCCGTGAACGCCGAGATCGACGGTGCCTCGCCACTGTTGCGCACAATGCGCAGCGTGTCGCCAGGGCGAATGCGTTCCGGCGGCAGCGGTTTGCCCGCCAGCGCCCGCCCGGCCGCCTGGCCGGCCTCGATTTGCGCACGGTCGTCGGGCAAGCCCACCCTTGAAGGGGTGTTGCACGCACTCACCAGTAATAGGCTGGCGATCAGCATCAGGCTGCGCATTGGTCCTGAACTCCTGTCATGCACAAATACGGCTCCCTTACGGGTAATAAATTCATGGTGGCGGGTACTGCCTTTTCTGGTGTGTCGCGGTTCAGAACCAGTTAATCGTTACGGCCTTCAAGTGTTGCTCAAAGTGTTGCTCAGCCTTTCACGGCTTTTTCCGGCGCTCGGCCGTAAATATCGGTAAAGCGCACAATGTCGTCCTCGCCCAGGTATTCGCCGCTCTGGACTTCGATCATCACCAGGTCGATGACTCCCGGATTCACCAGGCGGTGGGTGAAGCCCGGTTTGATGAACGTCGATTCGTTGGTGTCGAGCATGAATTCCCGCTCGCCGTTGGTCACGGTCGCCATGCCGCTGACGACGATCCAGTGTTCGCTGCGGTGGTGATGCATCTGCAACGACAGCGATGCCTGAGGGCGCACCACAATGCGTTTGATCTTGAAGCGCTTGCCTTCTTCAAGCACCGTGTAAGTGCCCCACGGGCGGGTGACTGTGCGGTGCAGCCGGTAGGCATCATGGCCTTGGCGCTTGAGTTCCTGAGCGATGATCTTGACGTCCTGACTGCGATTGCCGTCTGCAATCAACAGCGCGTCGGGGGTGTCGATAATGATCAGGTTGTCGAGGCCGACAGCGCCCACCAGTCGTTTGCGCGAATCGATGTAGCAGTTGGTGACGTCATGCAGCACGGTTTCGCCGTTGCAATAATTGCCCTGGGCGTCGACCGGTGACAGCTCGCGCACGGCCTGCCACGAACCGATGTCGCTCCAGCCCAATTGGCAGGGCACCACGGCCACTTTGTCGGAGCGCTCCATCAGCGCGTAGTCGATGGAGATGTCGGGCGTCAGCGCAAACGAATCGCTGTCCAGCTCGATCTGCAGTTCACGCTCGCCTTCCTTGCGCTGGCTTGACGCCAGACAGGCACTGACGGCGTTGAGCACCTCGGGGGCATGGGTGCGAAGTTCACGCAGCACCGCATCGGCGCGCATGCAGAACATGCCGGCATTCCAGAAGTGCAGACCACCATCGATATAAGCCTGGGCAGTGATTGCGTCGGGTTTTTCGACGAAGCGGGCGACCTGACAGGCGTCGCCGCCGAGTGCCGGGCCTTTCTCGATGTAACCGAAACCGGTCTCCGGTGCCGTGGGCAGAATGCCGAACGTGACCAGCCAGCCTTCAGCCGCCAGTGCCTGCGCCGCAGCCACGGCGCGGGCGAACGCCGCAACGTCGGTAATCAGATGATCTGCGGGCAGCACCAGCAATTGCGCATCGTCGCCGTACAACTGGCTGACATGCAGTGCCGCCGCCGCTACCGCAGCGGCGGTGTTGCGGCCGAACGGTTCAAGAATGAAGTCCAGGCGTGCCTTGCCTTTGTTCAACTGCCTGTAGTCATCGACCGTGCGGAAATACACTTCGCGGTTGGTGACCGTCAGCAGGCGGTCAACTCCAGGCAGGCCGACTGCGCGCAGAAATGTCTTCTGCAGCAGGCTTTCGCCATCGGGAAGGCGCATGAACGGCTTGGGCATGGCTTCCCGCGAGACGGGCCACAGGCGGGTGCCGGAGCCACCGGCAATGATGCAGGGAATGAGAGTGCTCATCAGTAAGCCTCGCGTGTGAAAAGCACTGCAGGCACAGTGCGCATGAGGATGTACAGGTCGAACCAGACGGACCAGTTTTCTATGTACTCAAGATCGAACTCGACGCGTTTTTCGATTTTTTCCACGGTGTCTGTTTCACCACGATAGCCGTTGATCTGCGCCAGCCCGGTAATTCCGGGTTTGACGCGATGCCGCGACGTGTACTCCTTCACCGCTTGCTCGAACAGGATTCCAGCCGCTTTGGTCGCCGTCGCATGCGGACGCGGCCCGACCATCGACATGCTGCCTGCCGCCACGTTGAACAATTGCGGCAGTTCATCAAGGCTGGTCTTGCGAATGAAGCGCCCGACCCGCGTGATTCTCGCGTCGCCACGGGTGGTTTGTTGCTCGGCCGTGGCATCGGCCTGGTGCTGGTGCATGGAGCGGAACTTGAAGACTTCGATCAGGCGATTGTTGTAGCCATAACGCTTCTGGCGGAAAAACACCGGCCCTGGCGAATCAAGCTTGATGGCCAGCGCGACCAGCAGCATGACCGGCGACAGCGCCAGCAG
This sequence comes from Pseudomonas graminis, assembly GCF_002093745.1. GTDB lineage: Bacteria > Pseudomonadota > Gammaproteobacteria > Pseudomonadales > Pseudomonadaceae > Aquipseudomonas. The sequence continues at coordinate 98,453 of NZ_MTSB01000004.1, read as the reverse complement.
GGCCAGCGACGACAGGACAATATCTTCGGCCCGCTTGATGAACGGCGACCAACCGTTGAGTGGCACATCCGAGGCATTGAACATCGGCAGCCGGGCAACTTCGGTGATGCGGTTGTGGGTGTGCCGGAAGGCAATCATGTCTGGCACCAGCAACACGTTGACCGGCAGCCTGCGCAGTTCGCGGATGATGTAGTCCATGCGGTTTTCCGCCGTCCAGGGCAGGGCAACCAGCACCTGGGTCACTTTTTCTTCGCGAATCAGCCGCTCCAGATCGCTGGTGTTGCCCAGCATGGGAAGGTTGGCCACGGTCTTGGGCAGACGCCCGATGCGGTCATCGATAAAACCGGTCACGCCCGAGCGAATGTCCTGATGTTCAAGCAGGTATTCGGCCAGACGTTGCCCGTTCTCGGTGGCGCCCAGAATCACCGCGTGTTGCAGGAAGATGCCTTTGCGCATCTGACGTTTGAACAGTGTCAGCAGCATCAGGCGAATGACGCCGAACAGCGCAAGGCTGGTCAGGTACCAGATCAGCAGTTCTTCATTGGAGAGATAGCCGAACAGGCCCATCGCCTGCTGCATGAACAGCAACAGCCCGAAGGCGGCAGTCCAGGCGATTGCCATGGCACGCATGCGTAAATCGTTACTGAACAGGGCTTCCGAATAGACCCCCATAGCCTGAAACACCAGCACGCCGACACACCCGAAAAACAGCAGCATGGTCAGGTAGGTCTGCGGCGTTTCCAGGCCGCTGTCCTTCATGAGCAGCATGATCACCAGCCCTGGCAGAATGCAGGCGATGCCGTGGGCCAGTCGAATGCCGAAGAGAAAGTATTCGACCAGACTGGTACGGGTGAGCGAAAGACTGTCGACTGGCTGCAACCTCATAAAGCTCCCTTACTCCCTGTAGGCGTCAGAATCCCGCTGATTCTGTACGTACTCCGACGGTATGCGTGCAGTTTCAAAATAAGTATCTCTTTGCCATCACTGCTCCAGCTTAGCCAGTTGCCGGAGGTTGCGATGAGGGATTCGGACTGTCTTTTGTGAATATCACTTTAGATATGTCGTCCGTTTCCGAATTTTATTTAAGACTTTTCAGTGATTTGTAGATGAAACTCCCTTCAAACGGATGGTTATGTTGTCAGTAAAGCTCATGAAACAAATAATGCCGTAACAAAATGGTCCCGGTTCAGACGCAATGCGTGAGGCGCAGGCCTTGAACACGGGTTCTGGCCAGCGATAGCAAGGTGCCTGCGCTTTTTCACCAGGCTGGAAAATTTTCCGAAACCGACCGGCTTTTTCGCATTGTCCGGGGTCACAGTCATGCGTCGGACAAAATGTATCCGGGCGCACAGGTGCAAAAGAGCGTCGCTCAGAAGCTTTAATCCGGACGGTTGTTCGGCAGGGGAGGTGTCATGACACAACGCAGGGCAATGCTCATTCTTCACGGCAAGCAGGCGCTCAACGAAGACGTGCGCGATGCGGTCGCAGACAAGCGCAAGCAGGGTTGGGAGCTGGACGTGCGAGTGACCTGGGAGGCGGGTGATGCCCAGCGCCTGGTCGACGAAGCACTGGCTGCCGGGCATCGGCATATTGTGGCTGGCGGTGGCGACGGTACGCTTCGTGATATCGCCGAGGCGCTGGCGCTGGCTGACATCAAGGCCAGCCTGACCATTCTGCCTTTGGGCACTGCCAATGATTTCGCCCGCGCCGCCGGAGTGCCGCTTGAAGTAGCGAAGGCGCTGAAACTCATGGATGTGGAGCCCCGTGCCGTCGACCTGGGCGAGGTGGGCGGCAAGCTGTTCCTCAACATGGCGACCGGTGGTTTCGGCAGTCAAGTGACGGCCAATACGTCCGAAGACCTCAAGAAGGTGCTGGGCGGCGCAGCCTATCTGTTTACCGGCCTGACGCGCTTCAGCGAACTGCATGCTGCTCATGGCGAATTGACCGGTCCCGATTTCCATTGGCGCGGCGATCTTCTTGCGCTGGGTATTGGCAATGGTCGCCAGGCTGGCGGTGGCCACGAATTGTGCCCGACCGCGCTGGCTGATGATGGCTTGCTGGATATCAGCATCCTGCCGGCTCCCCAGGAAGTGGTCGGTACGCTCAGAAGTCTGCTGGAAGGCGGGCTCGGTTTCGACAATATGTTCATCCGCGCGCGTTTGCCGTGGGTTGAACTCAAGTCGGCTCAGGGGCTGGATATCAATCTGGACGGCGAACCATTGTCCGGCGAGGATCTGCGCTTCGAAGCACGACCGGGCGCGTTGCAGGTGCATTTACCCGCTGATTCGCCGTTGCTGAGCAGCGTGCCGGCGCTCAATCGTCCAGACTGATGATGCGCTCGCGAACGCAAAACAGCACCAGCCCGGCCACATCGTAAATCTGCAGCCGCTTCATGACCTGGGAGCGGTGGGTTTCGATGGTCTTGATGCTCAGGCTCAGGCCGCTGGCGATTTCTCGTGTCGATTTGCCGCGCACGATCAGGCGCAGGATTTCCAGCTGGCGGGCGGTGAGGTTGTACCGCTCTTTCGCCTTGATGGCCTTGTCGGATCGCGTGCCGCGCGAGGTGCGCTCGATGACGGCAGTGGCGATGGCCGGGCTCAGGTAACGCTCGCCATTGCGCAGGGCGTCCAGCGCCTGCTTCAGTTCGGCCGCTGTGGTGTCCTTGAGCAGGTAGCCACAAGCGCCCAGTTCCAGCGCACGCAGGATCATCGCCGGATCGGTGTGCATCGAAAGAACCAGAACCTTGCAATGCGGTTGCGCGCTCAGCAACTGTTCGAGTGCATCGAGACCGTCGACATTCTTCATCCAGATGTCGAGGAGAATGATGTCGGGCTGAAGGCGTTGCGCCAGGCTCGACAACTGCGAGCCGTCAGCGGCTTCGCCCACGACGGCGTAGCCCGGTATGTCTGCGACCAGCGCTCGCACGCCGGCTCTGATCAGTGAATGATCGTCGACCAGTAACAAATTGCAGGTCATGGTGGCTCTTGTGTAAATAGGCCCGCTGATGTGCGCGGGCGATCTTTCGTCAACCGTGAAGACAATGAACGGAAATGGCTGGCGTGACAACAGCACCTCAATGAAATTGCGGTGCTGCGGTCAATTCAAGAGTGTCATCAAAGGTTACCGCCGGGTGGCACCTGCCGGGGCTGGCGGTGCGGAGACGCTGGCCAGTTGCTCCAGGAGTTCATGCTGCTCGTTGCTGTCCATCGTCAATTCGCCCGTCTGCGGGTCGAGGAGTTCGACTTGCCATGAAATCAGCGTCAGGCAGTTCTTGACCGTCAACAGGGCTTCCTGTGACAGCTCGTTGGCCTGGCTGCCGGATTTCAATAGCTGGCACAGCTTGCGTGAAAACTCCGCAATGCAAGGCACCGGCGCCGCTTCCGCTTCCTGGGCCAGTGTGCGCAGGGTGGTCAGCAGGCAGCCGGTGGCATCCTCGTCGTTGGGGATCAACTCAAGGTGCGACAGACATTCTTCTGATTTGTACAGAAGTGCCTGAGACGTGCTCAGGAATTCGTCGTGTTTCTGCTGCCAATCATTGTTGCTCAGCATCCTTTATCTCCACGAATCATGGATAGCGAACTTCCGCCCGCGGCGAATGGCTGACAGTTAATGTCGATTTCACACGAAAGTCTGTAGGGCTTTTCCGAATGTTGCCGATTCCGCTCGCGTACACAGGTTGAGAAGCGGACAAAGCCGGACCCCATTCACAAAGTGAGAATTGCTTCACGATAGTGGCAATTAGATGGTGATCATATCAGGTTATCCCCGATTGACTTTTACGGGCTGTAGCAGATCCGGAGGTGCGGGTACGTAAGGGCGTGCGGGTCCCGGATGTTTTTGTTACGGCATTTGTCTGGCGAGACTGCCACTTCAGTACAGCGTAATGTTAAAGTGATATCAATGTCTGCGAATGGCCTTCATCGCTATTAAGGTCCGGCCTGTTTCAGCCGATAACAGGTTTAACAGACTCATCATGACCATTGCTTCTGGAGCTAAAATGGCAGGCATTCTCGACACAGTAGATCAACGCACACAGCTGGTGGGCGAGAATCGCCTGGAAATCCTCATGTTTCGCCTTGCCGGTCGGCAGTTGTTCGCGATCAACGTGTTCAAGGTCCAGGAAGTGCTGCAGCTACCGAAACTGACCCTCATGCCGCAACGTCACTCGTTTGTGTGCGGTGTGGTCAATCTGCGTGGCCAGACCCTGCCGGTGATCGACCTTTCCCAGGCCATCGGCATGCGTCCATTGGTGCCAGGGCCTGCCAGCACCATCATTGTGACCGAGTACAACCGCTCGGTTCAGGCGTTTCTGGTCGGTGGCGTGGACCGCATCGTCAACATGAACTGGGATGCCATCATGCCTCCGCCGGCCAGTGCCGGCCGCCAGCACTACCTGACCGCCATCAGCAAGGTCGATGACCAACTGGTGGAAATCATCGATGTCGAGAAAGTCCTTGCCGAGATCGTGCCCTACAACGCCAAGGTGTCCCGCGAGAAGCTCGAAGACCCGGTGCTGGAAAACGCACGTGGTCGTGAAGTGCTGCTGGTCGACGACTCGAAGGTCGCTCTGGCGCAGTTGCGCGATACGCTGTCCCAGCTGGGCCTGAAATTGCACGTGGCCAGCGACGGTCTCAAGGCACTGAATATGCTCAAGGGCTGGGCGGATGCCGGCGAGAACGTGCAAGAAAAACTGCTGATGGTGTTCACCGATGCTGAAATGCCGGAAATGGATGGCTACCGCCTGACCACCGAAATTCGCAACGATCCCCGTCTGCGGGCCTTGTACATCGTGCTGCACACCTCGTTGTCCGGAAGCTTCAACGAATCGATGGTCAAGAAGGTCGGCTGCGACAACTTCCTCTCCAAGTTTCAGCCCGACAAGCTGGTCGAGGTGGTGCGCGAGCGCTTGCTGATGATCGTCTGAAAACCGCTGGTCGCCTTTCCCGGATGCCTGCCGGATGCGCTTCGTATAAGCTTTGATGCTTGCATCAAAGCCCTGCGCGCCATTCAAAGGAACCGGCCCTCATGTTACGTCTCAGCTCGCTCTACCGTTATCCCCTCAAATCCTGCAAGTCTGAAAGCTTGCAGCGCGCGTCGTTTGATGCGTTGGGGCTGGCGGGGGACCGACGCTGGATGCTGGTCGATGAAAGCAATGGCCGATTCTTCACCCAGCGAGCGTTGCCACAGATGTCGCAGCTGTCGGTGTTGTGGAATGCCAGTGGCGGCGTCACGCTCTCGGCACCGGGTTTCGTGCCGCTCGACGTTGCTGTTCCTCTGGACGTCGAGGCCAGCCTGCGTGGCGTGACGGTCTGGCGTGACTCGCTGCAAGTGCCGGACGCTGGCGATGCGGCGGCCGAGTGGGTCAGCCGGTTGATCGGCAAGCCCACGCGCATGGTGTACATGCCTGTGGAGCGTGCGCGCAGGATGCCTGGCGGCTATGGTCGCGACGACGGGCAGGTCAATTTCGCCGATGGTTTTCCTTTGTTGTTGATTGGTCAGGGGTCGCTGGACGACTTGTCGGTCCGTCTCGGCAGGCCGATGGAAATGCAGCGCTTCAGGCCCAATCTGGTGATCGAGGGCGCCGAGGCGTTTGCGGAAGACCGCTGGAAGCGCATCCGGATCGGTGATATCGAATTCCGTCTGCTCAAACCCTGTGCGCGTTGCATCCTGACCACAATCGACCCGGCCACCGGCGAACGCAGCCCGGACCGCGAACCGTTCGCCACGCTCAAAACCTATCGGCAAGTGGAGGGCGATGTCTTGTTCGGCCAGAATATGGTCAACGAGGGGGCGGGAGAGCTGCACGTCGGGATGTCGGTGGAGGTGCTGGAATAAGCACGGCGTGCAAGGAGCAAGCACTCGGTCGAGCGCTTGCTCCCTCAGCGGGTCAGAGGTCGTCGAAAAACCGTTCGTGCCAGTCCACCAGTGGCTGGGGCGAGTTGAGCTTCTGGCCGTAGATCACTGAATACGACAGCACGTTTTGCACGTACTGACGGGTTTCATCGAACGGGATGCTTTCGACCCAGACGTCGAAAGCCAGGTGGTTGGCGCCTTTCAGCCATTGGCGCACGCGACCCGGCCCGGCGTTGTAGGCGGCGGAGGCGAGCACACGGTTGCCGTTGAACTGGGCATGCACCGAACTCAGGTAGGCTGCGCCCAACTGGATATTGGTGTCCGGGTCGAGCACCTGCTGAGGCGACGCGAGCGGGATACTGTACTTGCGTGCGGTTTCCTTGGCGGTCGCCGGCATCAGCTGCATCAACCCGGCGGCGCCGACGCCTGAACGGGCATCGTCCATGAACGCGCTTTCCTGGCGGGTAATGGCGAACACCCAGCTGGAGTGCAGGCCCCGTACCCTGGCTTCGCGCACCAGTGTGTCGCGGTGCGCCATCGGGAAGCGGATGTCCAGATCGTCCCAGTACTGCGCCTGGCTGATGGTGCGAATCGCCGGGAAATACCATTGCATGTCGTAGGCCAGTTTGGCCTGTGCGACCATTTCGTCGCGGTTGAACAGGCGGCTGACGTGATACCACTCGCGGCGTCCGTTGACGATCTCGCCACGGTCGTGAAACTCCAGCGCGCGCCGCACGCCCGGTGTGTTGCGGACTTTGTTGATCAACGCCTGACTGAGCACCAGCGGCTTGTTGTTGAGCTGATACGGGCTCTGAGTGCGGTCGGCCGCCAGGAATCCGTAGAAGTCACGCTCTTTGGCCACGTCCTTGTACAGCGCTGCGATCAGCGGGCTGTTGGGTTGAGCCAGCTCCAGCGAGCGGGCCTCCCAGTAGCGCCAGCGATTGGTCGCTGCCAGATCCTTCGGCAGTCGGCGCGCCAGCTCATAGGCGTCTTCCCAACGACCCAGACGCAGCAGCAGGCGCATGCGCCACTCGGTGACTGTGTCGTCGCGCAGCTCCGGATCGTATTTGGTCATGACCTCAAGCGCACGGTCATCGTAGCGGCGCGCGAGGGTGAGGCCGATTTCCTTGGCAATCTCGACCTGCTCTTCGCGCGAGAAGTGCATGGTTGCAGCGTAGCCATCGAGCATCGACAGGGCTTTCTGCGGGTCCTGTTTGGCGAGGCGGCGCAGGCCGAGGCCGACCACGTCGGACATGGCTTCATCCACCGGTACGAACTGCGATGGGTTGTTGACCATCTCCGGCTTCTGGGCGACGGCCAGCAGCAGGCGTCCTTGCGGGGCCAGCGAGTTGAGGCTGTTGACCAGCGTGTTGGTCAGGCTGTAATTGCGTGCCTGCGCCGCCAGTTTGGCGCGCTGCCAGCGTTTTTGTTCGGTCAGTTGGCCGGCTGCGGCCCATTGGGCGAAAAATCCGTCACACGCTGCCGGCAGTGTCTTGCCGGTCATCCAGAGTTTTTCAGCGCTGGCATAGCCTTCGGCGCGCTTGTTGTTGTTCAGCTGATACTGCCCGTACAGGCAGTCCAGTTCGACAAACTTCATCTTCGGGTCGTAATACTTGACGAAGGGTTGCCAGTCGCCTCGCTCGGCGAGCCAGCGCAACCAGCGCAGCTTCATCCAGTTGGCCTGAGGCAGGTCGCCATGTTCGGCAAGAAACTTCTCGATCTCGGCATTGCTTGCCGTTTTCAGGCGCGCTGTCAGCTCGTCGTATTCAAGATACGGTTCCAGCGGATAGTCGGCCAATGCCGTGCTGTACATCTGGTAAGGGCCAGAATCGCCTTTGGCCAGTGCGCGCTTGGCTTCGTCGTAATACTTGCGCTGTTGGTTGAGGTCTGCCGCATGAGCAGTCTGGACGGCGGTGGCGGAGAGGAGCAGGCACGATAAAAGGCTGAGCAAACGACTGCGCATGAGACTTCCGAACAGATGAATCGGTGAAAAGTAGGGCTAGCTTAGCCTTTTGCCAGCTATTGGTGAAAGCATTGCCGACACGCCGGACTCATGTCGACATAATTGCCCGTTATAAAGGTGGCTTTGATGTCGGCACGGGCGCCATGAATGCCGACATCCGCATGCTATCTCAGGTAGAATGCGCGCCCGGTTTTTGGAGAAGCTCATGACCCTGCTCAAATTCAGCGATGTGTCCCTTGCCTTCGGCGCCATGCCGTTACTGGACAAGGTGTCCTGGCAGATCGCCCGTGGCGAGCGGGTGTGCATCATCGGCCGTAACGGCACAGGTAAATCCAGCATGTTGAAGCTGGTAAAAGGCGTTCAAAAGCCTGATGACGGCGCTGTCTGGCGCGCACCCGGCCTCAAGATCGGCGAATTGCCCCAGGAATTGCCCGTAGCCGACGGACGGACAGTGTTCGACGTGGTTGCCGAAGGCCTCGATGGCGTCGGTGCCTTGCTCGCCGAATACCACCATCTGGCGCAGAACTGCGTCACCGAAGAAGACCTGAACAAGCTGATGCACGTTCAGCAAGACCTCGAAGCCCGTGATGGCTGGCGCTTGCAGCAACTGGTCGACAGCACGCTGAGCCGTCTGCAACTGCCTGCCGACAAGACGCTCGCCGAGCTGTCCGGTGGCTGGCGTCGTCGCGTTCTGCTGGCTCAGGCGCTGGTTTCCGAGCCGGACCTGTTGCTGCTCGACGAGCCGACCAACCACCTGGACATCGGCGCCATCGCCTGGCTTGAAGAAGCCCTCAAGGAATTCCAGGGCGCGGTGCTGTTCATCACGCACGACCGGGCATTCCTGCAAAACCTCGCGACCCGCATTCTGGAGCTGGACCGCGGCGGCCTGATCGACTGGAACGGCGACTACGCCAGCTTCCTGGTACACAAGGAAGCCGCGCTGGCAGCCGAAGAGACCGCCAACGCGCTCTTCGACAAGCGTCTGGCTCAGGAAGAAGTCTGGATCCGTCAGGGCATCAAGGCCCGCCGCACCCGTAACGAAGGTCGTGTGCGTGCGCTCAAGGAACTCCGTGTAGAACGCAGCGAGCGTCGTGAACGTACCGGCAAGGCCAATATCCAGCTGGACACCGCCGAGAAGTCCGGCAAGCAGGTCATGATCCTGGAAAACGTCAGCTTCGCTCACCCGGGCGGGCCGACCCTGATCAAGGACTTTTCCATGGTCCTGCAGCGCGAGGACCGTATCGGTCTGCTCGGCGCCAACGGTACCGGCAAGACCACGCTGCTCAAGCTGATGCTCGACAACCTGCAACCTACGGCCGGCAAGGTGGAAGTGGGTACGCGTCTGGACGTCGCCTATTTCGACCAGTTGCGTCACCAGCTCGACCTGGAAAAGACTGTCATCGACAACGTTGCCGAAGGCCGTGACTTCATCGACATCGATGGCCAGAGCCGTCATGTACTGAGTTACCTCGGTGACTTCCTGTTCAGCCCGCAGCGTGCCCGCACGCCGGTCAAGGCGCTTTCCGGCGGCGAGCGCGCCCGTCTGTTGCTGGCCAAGCTGTTCAGCAAGCCGGCCAACCTGCTGGTACTCGACGAACCGACCAACGACCTGGACGTGGAAACCCTGGAGCTGCTCGAAGAAGTGCTGCTGACCTTCAAGGGTACGGTTCTGATGGTCAGTCACGACCGGGCATTTCTCGACAACGTCGTCACCAGCACGCTGGTGTTCGAAGGCGAGGGCAAGGTCCGCGAGTACGTGGGTGGTTATCAGGACTGGCTGCGTCAGGGCGGTTCGCCGCGTCTGCTGGGCGTTGCCGACACCAAGTCCGGCAAGGCCGAACTGGCCAGTGCCGTCGTGCAGGCAGCGCCGGTCGCGGCTCAGGACATGCCGGTCGCGAAGAAGAAGCTCAGCTACAAGCTTCAGCGCGAGCTGGAGGCGTTGCCTGCGCAGATCGATGAAGTGGAAGGGAAGATGGCTGCCCTTAACGCCGAAATGGCCGAGCCGGGCTTCTATCAGCGCTCGTCCGAGCAGACGGCGGCAGTGCTTGCCCAACTGGAAAACCTGCAGGCCGAGCTGGACAAGCTGCTGGAGCGTTGGGCTGAGCTGGACGAGTGATCGTCTGATTCGCCCATGACACACAGAAAAGCCCGGGTCACCGGGCTTTTTTATGTGGCGGGTCCTGATTACTCCGGCTTGCGGGCATCCGCTTTCTTGAGGCTCACTGCCAGTACATCGCAAGGGGCACCGTGCAGAACGTCGTTGGCTGTGGAGCCCAGCAGCAATGCCAGGCCGTGCCGGCCATGGCTGCCGACGACAATGAGGTCACATGCCTTGTTCTTGGCCAACTGGTGGATTTCCTGGCGCGGCTGACCATAGGCCAGATGGCTTTCACCCTCGGTGATGTCCAGGTCCTTGTGCTTGTCCTGTACCTTCCTGAGCTTTTCCTTGGCCTGGTCGAATTGCTGCTGCTGCAATTGCGACAGGTCCATTGGCACATCGCCGCCGAAGGCCATCGCCATAGGCTCGACGATATGCACGATCGACAACTTCGCGTTGCTGGCTTTTGCCAGCATGCTGGCGCGGCGGATGACCGGATCACACTCATCAGTGAGGTCAATGGCAACCAGAATGTGTTTGTAAGGCATGAGCGTGTCCTCCGGGAAAATTGCGATGATGGGAGTATGGCTCTTTCACGCGCATCTGGGCAGACCCTTGTGCAAGTCATTGTTTTTGAATTGTTATGCAAGCCTGAAAGCGGGCGAGGGCAAGAAATATGACGGTCTGGATAGTCCTGTCCATCATCGGGGTGATGTTGAGCCCGCTGGTATGGCTGCGTCCATCGCGCCATCAAAGCGGCAGAATGGCATTGCGTATGGAGGCGCGACGTCTCGGCATGGGCATGCAGCTGGCGCCTCAGGAGTGGCCGCACTGGTTGTCGAAAGAGCCGCCCAGCCCCTGCGCCCAGTACCATCGACCGCGTCTGGGGTCACACGCTGACGCCTGGGCGTACTGGCAGAGCGAGCCAGGCGTGTGGCGCAATCGCTGGCGCGAAGCCTGCGAAGATGAGCGTCTACTGCCCCACCTGGCGACGCTGCCCGCTGATGCCTTCAAGGTCGAAGCTGACGGGCAACTGATCGCGGTGTACTGGGCCGAGCGGGGCGAGTCCGAGGTCCTGCAACGTATCGATGCGGTTCTCAAGGCGCTGGCCTGACCGAATCGCAGGCAATAAAAAGCCCGATAACAACATCGGGCCGGGGTTGGCCAGGCAGGCCGATAATTCGTCGCGTGCCGACATGCTTTCATTGCCATGTCGGCCATCGCTGTTGCGCACCCGCAAATCAGCTGCATTGCGAGCCTCTTGTGGCGCAGTCTTGCGACTCTAGACCTTTTGCTTCTTTTTGTCGCGATTCCTGACAATATTTTTGTCTGTGCTTCGCCGTGGTGCATTTCAGCCTGCACTCACCAGCGGCATCACCCGCACTATCAGTCCGGCGAATGATGGTGGATCCGACGCAGTCGCGCGCATTATGGAAAGGTCGAATATTCTGCCAAACCGGCAACACTCATGAGTGTTTTGTCGAATTGACAATCGCCCGATTTTGCCCGATGGTGTGCGTACCCAAATCAAACGGGCGTATGAAATGAGCGTTTGGTCGTCAGACGGCTCTTACAGAATCCTGACTACCACGTCGCAGCGGTTATACGAGCGATTTGGCGTGTTCATCGACGGCGACGTCGTAGCCTCGTCGGGCATCAATGCCCGGCGGGTATTGTTCAGCTTCCATATTGTGGAGATCAGTTGATGATTTACGAAGGTAAAGCCATCACGGTTAAGGCTCTTGAAAGTGGCATTGTCGAATTGAATTTCGACCTCAAGGGTGAGTCCGTCAACAAGTTCAACCGCCTCACCCTCAACGAACTGCGCCAGGCCGTCGATGCCCTCAAGGCAGACGCTTCGGTCAAGGGCGTGATTGTCACCAGCGGCAAGGATTCGTTCATTGTCGGCGCCGACATCACCGAGTTCGTCGACAACTTCAAGTTGCCGGAAGCCGAACTGGTCGCGGGCAATCTGGAAGCCAACAGGATTTTCAGCGATTTCGAAGATCTGGGCGTGCCCACCGTCGTCGCCATCAACGGCATCGCGTTGGGTGGTGGCCTGGAAATGTGTCTGGCTGCCGATTATCGGGTCATCGCCAGCAGCGCTCGCATCGGCCTGCCGGAAGTCAAACTGGGCCTGTACCCGGGTTTCGGCGGCACTGTGCGCCTGCCGCGTATCATCGGTGCCGACAACGCGATCGAATGGATTGCCTCGGGCAAGGAAAACGCAGCAGAAGACGCATTGAAAGTAGGTGCCGTCGACGCAGTGGTTGCCCCTGACAAGCTTCAGGCCGCCGCCCTTGACCTGATACAGCGCGCCATTTCCGGCGAGTTCGATTACAAGGCCAAGCGCCAGCCCAAGCTGGACAAGCTCAAACTCAACGCTATCGAGCAGATGATGGCGTTCGAAACAGCCAAGGGCTTTGTAGCCGGTCAGGCCGGGCCGAATTATCCAGCGCCTGTCGAAGCCATCAAGACCATTCAGAAAGCCGCCAACTTCGGTCGTGACAAGGCGCTTGAAGTCGAGGCTGCCGGCTTCGTGAAAATGGCCAAGACGTCCGCAGCCCACAGCCTGATCGGCCTGTTTCTGAACGATCAGGAGCTGAAAAAGAAAGCCAAGGGCTACGATGAAGTGGCGCGTGACGTGAAACAGGCCGCCGTGCTGGGCGCCGGGATCATGGGCGGCGGCATTGCTTACCAGTCGGCCGTCAAAGGCACGCCGATCCTGATGAAGGATATCCGTGAAGAGGCTATTCAACTGGGCCTGAACGAAGCGTCCAAACTGCTGGGCGGTCGTCTGGAAAAAGGCCGTCTGACGGCAGCGAAGATGGCTGAAGCGCTGAATGCGATTCGTCCTACGCTGTCCTATGGCGATTTCGGCAATGTCGATCTGGTGGTCGAAGCCGTCGTCGAAAACCCTAAAGTGAAGCAGGCCGTGCTGGCTGAAGTCGAAGCCAACGTGGGTGAGAACACCATCCTGGCGTCCAACACGTCCACCATTTCGATCAGCCTGCTGGCCCAGGCGCTCAAGCGTCCGGAAAACTTTGTCGGCATGCACTTTTTCAACCCGGTACACATGATGCCGCTGGTTGAAGTGATTCGTGGCGAAAAGTCCAGTGAGGAAGCGGTTGCAACCACCGTGGCCTACGCCAAGAAAATGGGCAAGAACCCGATCGTGGTCAATGATTGCCCGGGCTTCCTGGTCAACCGTGTGTTGTTCCCGTATTTCGGCGGCTTCGCCAGGCTGGTCAGCGCAGGCGTGGATTTCGTGCGCATCGACAAGGTCATGGAGAAGTTCGGCTGGCCTATGGGCCCTGCCTACCTGATGGACGTGGTCGGTATCGACACCGGTCACCACGGCCGTGACGTCATGGCTGAAGGTTTTCCGGACCGCATGAAGGACGACCGTCGCTCGGCCATCGACGCGCTTTACGAAGCCAACCGTCTGGGCCAGAAGAACGGCAAGGGGTTCTACGCCTACGAGACCGACAAGAAGGGCAAGCCGAAGAAGGTCAACGACCCGGCTGTGCTCGATGTGCTCAAGCCGATTGTCTACGAGCAGCGTGAAGTGACGGATGAAGACATCATCAACTGGATGATGATCCCGCTCTGCCTGGAAACCGTTCGCTGCCTGGAAGACGGCATCGTCGAAACCGCTGCCGAAGCCGATATGGGCCTGATCTACGGCATTGGTTTCCCTCCGTTCCGTGGTGGTGCGCTGCGTTACATCGATTCCATCGGTGTTGCCGAATTCGTTGCCCTGGCTGACCGATATGCCGAGCTGGGTGCCCTGTATCAACCGACCGCGAAGCTGCGTGAGATGGCCCGTAATGGCCAGAGCTTCTTCGGTCAAGCGTCTTCCGAGGTATGAACGTATGAGCCTTAATCCAAGAGACGTCGTGATTGTCGACTTCGGTCGCACCCCGATGGGCCGCTCCAAGGGCGGCATGCACCGCAATACCCGCGCCGAAGACATGTCCGCGCATCTGATCAGCAAGTTGTTGGAACGCAATAACAAAGTCGACCCGGCGGAAGTCGAAGACGTGATATGGGGCTGCGTCAACCAGACCCTGGAGCAGGGCTGGAACATCGCACGCATGGCGTCGCTGCTGACTCAGATCCCGCACACGTCGGCTGCCCAGACCGTAAGCCGTCTTTGCGGCTCGTCCATGAGCGCACTGCACACCGCTGCGCAGGCAATCATGACCAACAATGGCGATGTGTTCGTCATTGGCGGCGTGGAGCACATGGGCCACGTCAGCATGATGCACGGTGTAGACCCCAATCCTCATATGTCGCTGTATGCCGCCAAGGCTTCAGGGATGATGGGGCTGACCGCCGAAATGCTGGGCAAGATGCACGGCATTACGCGCGAGCAACAGGATGCGTTCGGTCTGCGCTCTCACCAGCTTGCTCACAAGGCAACGCTGGAGGGCAAGTTCAAGGACGAGATCATCCCGATGCAGGGTTATGACGAGAACGGCTTCCTCAAGGTCTTCGACTACGATGAAACCATTCGTCCGGACACCACCCTGGAAAGCCTGGCGGCCCTCAAGCCTGCCTTCAATCCGAAAGGTGGCACCGTGACTGCCGGTACGTCTTCGCAGATTACCGACGGTGCGTCATGCATGATCGTCATGTCCGCCCAGCGCGCTCAGGACCTGGGCATTCAGCCGCTGGCCGTGATTCGTTCGATGGCGGTGGCCGGTGTCGACCCCGCAATCATGGGCTATGGTCCGGTTCCGGCGACTCAGAAAGCGCTCAAGCGCGCGGGCCTGGGCATTGCCGATATCGACTTCTTCGAGCTCAACGAAGCGTTCGCTGCACAAGCCTTGCCGGTGCTTAAAGACTTGAAAGTACTCGACAAGATGAATGAGAAGGTTAATCTGCACGGCGGCGCCATTGCACTGGGTCACCCGTTTGGGTGTTCCGGTGCGCGCATCTCCGGCACCTTGCTCAATGTCATGAAGCAGAATGGCGGCACGTTTGGCGTGTCCACCATGTGTATCGGTCTGGGTCAGGGCATCGCGACCGTTTTCGAACGCGTCTGATTCCTGAGCATGATGCAAGCCGGGGCTCGGTGCCCCGGCTTTTTGTTTTTTGGAAAAAACAGTTTTTTAACCAAATGTTTTGAACGTGTTACAAGAGGACCGCAGCATGCCGTTGAAACCAGGGCTCTATCGCCATTACAAGGGGCCGCAGTACCGGGTTTTCAGTGTTGCCAGGCATTCCGAAACCGAAGAAGAAGTCGTGTTCTATCAGGCGTTGTACGGCGATTTCGGCATGTGGGTTCGTCCCTTGAGCATGTTTCTGGAGTCGGTCGAGGTTGACGGCGAGCACGTCCCGCGCTTTGCTTTGGTTGAGGCTGAACCGAGTCTGTTTTCCCGAACGTGAGACGGAATGGCACAACAGGCTGTGCTTGACCTCACCTTGTAGCCACTATATACAGCGTGGCCTTTACAAGCTCCTCACTGTCTTTCATCTAGTATTCAGGAATTTTCTGATCCATGGGCAAATCGCTGGTCATCGTGGAATCCCCGGCTAAGGCCAAGACCATCAACAAGTATTTGGGCAACCAGTACGTGGTGAAGTCGAGTATCGGCCATATCCGAGACCTGCCCACCAGCGGTTCGGCTAGTGCTGCCAAAGACCCTGCCGCCAAGCGCGGCAAGGCCGCTGCGGGCGAAGGCCCGGTACTGACGCCGAAAGAAAAGGCTCAGCGCCAGTTGGTCTCGCGCATGGGCGTCGACCCGGAACACGGCTGGAAAGCCAAGTACGAGATCCTTCCCGGCAAGGAGAAGGTCATCGAAGAGCTGCGCAAGCTCGCCAAGGATGCCGACACCATCTATCTCGCGACGGACTTGGACCGCGAAGGGGAAGCCATTGCCTGGCACCTGCGCGAAGCCATCGGCGGGGATGACAGTCGTTACAAGCGCGTGGTGTTCAACGAAATCACCAAGAAGGCCATCCAGGAAGCGTTTTCCAAACCGGGCGAGCTGGATATCGCACGGGTCAACGCCCAGCAGGCGCGTCGTTTTCTTGACCGCGTTGTGGGCTACATGGTTTCGCCACTGTTGTGGCAGAAAGTCGCTCGCGGCTTGTCTGCCGGCCGTGTGCAGTCGGTTGCGGTGAAGCTGGTCGTGGAGCGTGAGCGCGAGATTCGCGCTTTCAATCCCGAAGAGTATTGGGAAATCCACGCGGACCTGGGCACCGCAAAGGGCGCCAACGTGCGCTTTGAAGTGGCGCGTGAAAAAGGTGAAGCGTTCAAGCCGCTGAACGAAGCCCAGGCAATGGCCGCGCTGGAAAAGCTCAAAGCGTCCAGCTACAGCATCGTCAAGCGTGAAGACAAGCCGACCAGCAGCAAGCCATCGGCACCGTTCATCACCTCCACTTTGCAACAGGCCGCCAGCAACCGTCTGGGCTTCGGTGTGAAGAAGACCATGATGATGGCGCAGCGCTTGTACGAAGCGGGCTACATCACTTACATGCGTACCGACTCGACCAACCTGTCGGCTGATGCGGTCAGCATGGCGCGCGACTATATCGAAACCGAGTTCGGCAAGAAGTACCTGCCGGAAGCGCCGAACGTCTACAGCAGCAAGGAAGGCGCGCAAGAGGCGCACGAAGCGATTCGACCTTCCGACGTCAACACCCATCCGTCCAAGCTGACCGGCATGGAACGTGATGCCGAGCGTCTTTACGAATTGATCTGGCGCCAGTTCGTGGCCTGCCAGATGCTGCCGGCGCAATACCTGTCGACCACCGTTACCGTTGCCGCTAGCGATTTCGAACTGCGTGCCAAGGGCCGTATTCTGAAATTCGACGGTTACACCCGCGCGTTGCCGCAAATGGCCAAGCCAGGCGATGACGACGTTCTGCCGGACATGGCACAGGGCGAAGTCCTGAAGCTGAACAAGCTTGACCCGAGCCAGCATTTCACCAAGCCGCCAGCGCGTTACTCCGAAGCCAGTCTGGTCAAGGAAATGGAAAAACGCGGTATCGGTCGGCCGTCGACCTACGCAGCGATCATTTCGACCATTCAGGACCGTGGCTACGTGGCGTTGCATAACCGCCGCTTCTACTCGGAAAAAATGGGCGATATCGTCACCGGGCGTTTGTCCGAGAGCTTCTCCAACCTGATGGACTACGGTTTTACTGCCGGGATGGAAGAAAATCTCGACGACGTGGCCAAGGGGCAGCGTGACTGGAAAAACGTGCTGGACGAGTTCTACGGTGATTTCCGCAAGAAGCTGGAAGTCGCCGAAGCACCGGACAGTGGCATGCGTGCCAACCAGCCGGTGATGACCGATATCCCGTGCAAGGTCTGTGGCCGGCCGATGCAGATTCGCACGGCTTCGACGGGCGTGTTTCTCGGTTGCTCGGGCTACAGCCTGCCACCCAAAGAGCGCTGCAAGGCGACGGTCAACCTGACGCCCGGTGACGAGATTGCCGACGACGACGAGGGTGAGTCCGAGTCGCGCGTGCTGCGCGGCAAGCATCGCTGCCCGATCTGCAGCACGGCGATGGACGCTTACCTGCTCGATGAAAAGCACAAGTTGCACATCTGCGGCAACAACCCGGATTGCACGGGTTACGAGATCGAGGAAGGCACCTACCGGATCAAGGGTTATGAAGGCCCGAGCCTGGAATGTGACAAGTGCGGCAGCGAAATGCAGCTCAAGACCGGCCGTTTCGGTAAGTTCTTCGGCTGTACCAACGCCGAGTGCAAGAACACTCGCAAGTTGCTGAAAAGCGGCGATGCGGCACCGCCGAAAATGGACCCGGTGAAGATGCCGGAGCTCAAGTGCGACAAAGTTGACGACACATACATTCTGCGTGACGGTGCTTCGGGTCTGTTCCTGGCTGCCAGCCAGTTTCCGAAAAACCGTGAAACCCGCGCACCGCTGGTCGCCGAGATCGCGCCGCACAAAGACGAAATCGATCCCAAGTACCACTTCCTGTGCGAAGCGCCGAAAAAGGATCCGGACGGTCGTCCGACCGTGATCCGCTACAGTCGCAAGACCAAAGAGCAATACGTCCAGACTGAAGTGGAAGGCAAGCCCACCGGCTGGCGTGCGTTCTACGACGGTAGCGCCTGGAAGGTCGAAGACAAGCGTTGATCGCACGTGTCCGGCTCCATCGAGCCGGACACCGTTTTCACCAGGCTCGGGCCTCTTCACCCGGGTTATCCTCGCGTCGCAGGCTATGCTGGTCTTGTCCCATTGTTATGGAGGGTTTCGTCATGGCTCATGAGCTCTATACCCGTACCAACCAGAAGATCTATTTCGCCGGGCTTGCGCTCGAAGCGCTGGGCCGGGCAGAGAAGGGGCAGGCGGTGAACTCCCCGGCGCTGTTGCAGGCCGAGCGTGAGTCTGCGCTGTTTCATCTGTACGGCGCACTGCTGGGTCTGTGCCACGAAATAGCCGGGTTCTATCGGCTGCCACAGGCAAACGCGCGTCGCGCCGAAGAGTTGCTGACTCAGGAAGTGCTGGACGCCATCGCGATTCCCGAAATGGCGGAACTGGTCGAGCTGGCTCAGCATCGCCAGACCTGGCTGGCGCAGTTGCTGGCCGCTTATAACGCGCTGTTTGAACCGCCACGTGCGCCTAAAAAGCCCAAGGGCGATGTCACGCAGCCGTTGATACAGGCTGTGAACCTGGACGCTGAGCCGGAGTCTGAATTGACACGTGAAGCGCTTGAAAACTGGCGTCAGCAACTCAAAGGGTTGGCAATCCGCTTTCGTGAAGGCTTGAGCGAGTGCTGAAAACCAATGAAGTACGGGCCGGCAGGCTGTTACAATGCCCGCCTATTGCGGAGTAACTGTACCAATGCCTACCTCTTTTCTGGAAATTGTCGAATTACCTGACGGGCGTATCGAGCTGCGTCGTGCCGATGACGAAGGTTCTCTGGTGACGCTTGATTTTTCTGCGGATGCCAAAGCGTTCATGCAGGGCCAGCATGTCGAAGTCGCCAAAGCGATGCTGAGTGTGGGCGTGCAAATGGCTGGGCGTCTGGCCGAAGGTGACGTCGAGAAGGATGACGGCCCTCACGTTTTGCATTGACCGTTGAGACGCTGAAAAACGACCCGGCAACGTTGACCGGGCATTTCAGCCCAGTCGGATGTTGAGGCTCTGCGCTTCGCCGATTTTCGCTGCACTGATCAATTGCTGGCGCGCCGATGTGCCAAGCGGGTTGATCCAGCTCACCACCGTATGACTACGCCCCAATCGAAGTGCCTCACGGGTCAGTTCCAGCACACTCTGCGTGCCACGAGGTTGCAGCAGCAGGATTCGTTCCCGGTTCAGCCCCGCATCACGCAGCCACGCTTGAGTCAGGCTCGAAGGAGGCGCGATCAGTGTCAGCCAGCGGGCGTCTGTTTCTTCGCTCAGCTCCCGAAGGATGGGAGCCAGCAGGTTCAGGCAGTTCCCGGCGGCGCCGCGCAAAGACAGTTCACTGAAAACTTCTGGCTCGTGGCTCCAGGGCGTTTCGATTGCATCTGTGAGCAGCGGCGCGATGGGCTGAGCCAGAAACGCCTCGAACAGTGGCAATTGCGAATGCGGTGCTTGATGGAACTGCATAACGTCTCCTTAGCGGCGAATGACGCCGACGCTCAAACCTTCGATCACCAGTTCCTGATCCTTGAGATCGACCTCTATAGGCGCGAAATCAGGGTTTTCGGCCAGCAGCCAGACCTTGCTGCCTTCACGCTTGAAGCGTTTGACGGTCACTTCGTCGCCGATTCGTGCGACCACGATCTGACCGTTGCGAGCCTCACGGGTGGTGTGTACCGCCAGCAGGTCGCCGTCCAGAATGCCGACGTCCTTCATGCTCATGCCGTGAACGCGCAACAGGTAGTTGGCGCTGGGGTGAAAGAAGGACGGGTTGATGTTGCAGGACTCTTCGATGTGTTGCTGGGCCAGGATCGGTGCGCCAGCCGCTACGCGACCGATGACCGGCAGGCTGCTGTCGTCCGGGCGTGCTTCGAAGCCGGGGATGCGGATGCCGCGTGAAGCGCCCGGAGTCATCTCGATGGCGCCTTTGCGAGCCAATGCCTTCAGGTGTTCTTCCGCTGCGTTGGGTGATTTGAAACCCAGCTCCTGAGCGATTTCCGCGCGTGTCGGAGGAAAGCCGTTGTCTTCCAGGCAGCGTTTGATGAAACCCAGGATTTCAGCCTGGCGTGGCGTCAGTTTTATCATGATGGGCGCTCTGGCTTTTTATACAGTGACTGGGATTATATACAGTGAAGGCGCCTTGGCAATCACCCATTTCACTTTCGCCGCCGAGCGGTGATCACAGCGCATACCCGGTGGCTCGTCAGGAAGCCTGCTTTTAACGGCAGATTGTCATTTAACCCTCGTTTTCGTGACTGTTCGGCCATAAAGTGAACGGGCCTGCTTGACAAGCAGACCGCCTGATACGTATGTTTCAAACGTTCGTTTGTTAGGCAGAGAGCCATGGCCCAGTCGGAAACCGTTGAACGCATCCTTGATGCTGCAGAGCAGTTATTTGCAGAAAAAGGCTTTGCTGAAACTTCCTTGCGTCTCATCACCAGCAAGGCTTCGGTCAATCTGGCGGCGGTGAACTATCACTTCGGCTCGAAGAAGGCCCTGATTCAAGCCGTGTTCTCACGTTTTCTCGGGCCGTTCTGCGTCAGTCTTGAGCGCGAGCTGGAGCGGCGTCAGGCCACTCCCGGGCACAATCCCAGTCTTGAAGAACTGCTGGAAATTCTCGTTGAGCAAGCGCTTGTCGTGCAGCCACGCAGCGGTAATGACCTGTCGATTTTCATGCGCTTGCTCGGGCTTGCCTTCAGTCAGAGCCAGGGCCACTTGCGCCGTTACCTGGAAGACATGTACGGCAAGGTGTTCCGCCGCTACATGACGCTGGTCAATGAAGCCGCTCCGCGTATTCCACCGATAGAGCTGTTCTGGCGTGTTCACTTCATGCTCGGGGCTGCCGCGTTCAGCATGTCCGGCATCAAGGCCCTGCGTGCCATCGCCGAGACTGATTTTGGGGTCAACACCTCCATCGAGCAGGTCATGCGCCTGATGGTGCCGTTTCTGGCCGCCGGCATGCGGGCCGACACCGGCGTCAGCGATCCGGTGATGATTGCCGCCCAGCTCAGGCCGCGCACCAAGAGCAGCACCGCCACCCCCGCGGTCGCCAAAGCCTGACGGTACTGCCCGGTCGCATTGCGTCGGGCTTCAGGATCAAGCACCATGCCGGGATTGAAACAGGCACTGGTGTGTAAGGGTTTTTCTATGAGTTCTGGCCTGCAAGGCTCCCTGATGGTTGATGTCGCCGGCACTTGGCTGACCAGCGAAGACCGTCAGTTTCTACGTCAGCCCGAAGTCGGAGGTCTGATCATTTTTGCCCGTAATATCGAGCATCCACGTCAGGTTCGTGAGCTGAGCGCGGCGATACGCGCCGTTCGCCCGGACCTGCTGCTGGCCGTGGATCAGGAAGGCGGGCGGGTTCAACGTCTGCGTCAGGGTTTCGTGCGCCTGCCGCCCATGCGTGTCATCGCCGAAAAGCCTGACGCCGTTACGCTGGCTGAACACTGTGGCTGGGTGATGGCAACCGAAGTGCTGGCGGTCGGACTCGACCTGAGTTTCGCCCCGGTGCTCGATCTGGACTATCAGCGCAGTGCTGTCGTGGGCACGCGCGCGTTCGAAGGTGATCCCGAGCGTGCAGCGTTGCTGGCAGGCGCGTTCATTCGCGGCATGAACGCGGCAGGCATGGCGACGACCGGCAAGCATTTTCCCGGTCATGGCTGGGCTGAAGCCGACTCTCATGTGGCCATTCCCAATGACGAGCGTAGCCTGGAGCAGATTCGCGCCCATGATCTGGTGCCGTTTGCACGCTTGAGTCAGCAACTGGCGGCGGTGATGCCGGCCCACGTGATCTATCCGAAGGTCGATTCGCAGCCAGCCGGTTTTTCAAGGCGCTGGCTGCAGGACATCCTGCGCGACGAATTGAAATTCGACGGTGTTATTTTCAGTGACGACCTGTCGATGGCAGGTGCTCACGTCGTTGGCGACGCCGCCAGCCGTATCGAGGCGGCCTTGACTGCCGGCTGCGACATGGGGCTGGTCTGCAACGACCGTGCGGCTGCGGAACTGGCGCTCAGTGCGGCTCAGCGGCTGAAGGTCAAACCTTCACCGCGTATTGCCCGCATGCGTGGCCAGGCAACGGCCAGCACCGACTATCGACAACACCCGCGCTGGCTGGCGGCGCTTCAGTCGCTGCGCGCTGCTCAACTGATCGATTAAGGATGTGCGATGACTGTTTACGCGATTATTGGCGGTACTGGCCTGACTCAACTGGAAGGTCTGAACATTCGGCAGTCGTTGCCGACGAATACACCGTACGGTACGCCTTCCGGCGAAATCCAGATCGGTGACTATGCTGGCCGTGAAGTGATGTTTCTGGCACGTCACGGTCATCCGCACCGCTTGCCTCCGCACCAGGTCAACTATCGGGCCAATATATGGGCCTTGAAACAGGCGGGTGCCGAAGCGATTCTGGCGGTCAATGCGGTGGGCGGGATTCACCCGGCGATGGGCACCGGGCACTTTTGCGTCCCTCACGATCTGGTCGATTACACCAGCGGTCGTCAGCACACATTTTTTGCCGATGATCTGGAACACGTCACGCACATCGACTTCAGCTACCCCTACAGCGAAGCGCTGCGGGCGCGATTGATCGCCGCGCTGGCGGCAGAAGGGTGCGAATTTTCCGAACGGGGCGTCTACGCCTGTACTCAAGGGCCGCGTCTGGAAACCGTCGCAGAAATCATTCGCCTCGAGCGTGACGGCTGCGACATCGTCGGCATGACCGGCATGCCGGAAGCTGCGCTGGCCCGGGAGCTGGGGCTGGACTACGCCTGTCTGGCGCTGGTGGTCAATCCGGCTGCGGGCAAATCGACGGCTGTCATTACCATGGCGGAAATCGAACAGGCGCTGCACAACGGCATGGGCAAGGTAAAGGCCACGCTGGCCCGGGTGTTGTCCGCTTCCTGAGCTACAGCATGCGTTTGAGGGTATTGTCCTTGCGCACCAGGTGATGCCAGAGCGCGGCAATCACATGCAGCCCGATGACGTAGTAGAAGATCGAGCCGAGCAACTTGTGCAGGTCTTCGAACGTCTCGGCGGTGCGGTCAGAGGTCGGCAGGGGCCAGGGAATCTGCAGGCTGGTCAGGGGAATCGGCAACGCGCCTTTTTCCACCATCACGGTCAGCAGGCCCAGCACCGGCTGTGCGAACAGAAACGCGTACAGCGCGTAATGCGACAGGGTGGCTGCCAGGCGAAGCACGCCTTCAAGGGGCGGCGTAATGCCGGGCGGACGGTGACGTCGACGCTCGGCCACGCGAAAGAACGCCATGACCAGAATCAGAATGCCCACCCAGAAGTGACTCTGTACAACCAGCAGTCGGTATTCAGAGCCTTTGCCAAACTGGGTGCGGCTTAGAATCAGCGTGTACGCAAGCACGATCAGGGCAGCCATGACCCAGTGCAGCCATCGTGCTCTTGGGGTGTAACGTCGAGAAATCGGTGCATCCACGGTTGAGTTCCTTATTGCTTTTTACTGGCGCTGTTCACAGCTTAGGCAGTTTGCTGCGATCCTGCGTTTCATTTATGTGTGATTTATTTGAAGGTCAGTGCCTGCGGCGCTGAGTATGGCAATTAAGCAGTATGAACGTCACAGGATGGAACCTGTGCTCATGGGTGGCTTCATATAACGTGAATATTCACCCAGGAGCGAGTCTTGACCAGTGCCAATCCGCCCTTCGGCCCCGCCACGCCGGTGTCGGCCAGCGTTTCATTGAATGTACTGACCATGAACATGCACATGGGCTTTGGCATTTTCAATCGCCGCTTCATTCTTCCGGAATTGCGTGAAGCGGTGCGCAGTGTATCGGCTGATATCGTGTTTCTTCAGGAAGTACACGGTGAACAGCATCGCCATGCCCGCAGTGTCAAGGACTGGCCAACGATCTCGCAATACGAGTTTCTCGCCGACGCCATGTGGAGCGATTTTGCCTACGGTCGCAATGCGGTGTACCCGGACGGTGATCACGGTAACGCGCTGTTGTCCAAGTACCCGATCATCCAGCACGAAAATCTCGATATTTCCATTGATGGCACAGAGCAACGCGGTTTGTTGCACTGCATTCTGGATGTGCCCGATTACGGCCATGTGCATGCCGTCTGCGTCCACCTGGGGCTGTTTGAAAGTCATCGGCGTCAGCAACTAAAACTGCTTGCTGAGCTGATGGCGCGTCTTCCCGAAGGGGAGCCGGTGATTGTTGCCGGTGACTTCAACGACTGGCGCCAGCGCGCCGATGCACTCTTGCACGGCACGGGTTTGTACGAGGTATTTGTAGAGCGCTTCGGCGCCCCGGCGAAAAGCTTTCCGGCCCGCTGGCCGTTGCTTCGGCTGGACCGGATCTACGTGCGCAATGCGACATCCCACAGTCCGAAAGTGTTGTCCAGTCGACCGTGGTCTCATCTTTCCGATCATGCACCGCTGGCGGTGGAGTTGACCTTATGAGCAATACGACAGGGCAGTGGCGCGACGGCAACTCGGTAGAGCTGCTGATCAACGGCGAAGACTTTTACAGTCGGGTATTCGAGTGCATTCGCGCCGCGCGCAAGGAAGTGCTGATCGAGACCTTCATCATCTTCGAAGACCGGATCGGCGAGAGCTTGCAGCAGGCATTGCTCGAAGCTGCCGGCAACGGCGCAAAAGTGGTGGTCACGGTCGATGATTACGGCACCTCTGACCTGAGTTCGACGTTTGTCAGAACCATGATCGATGCCGGCATACAGATCCAGCTGTTCGACCCGCGCCCGCGATTCATGGGCATGCGTACCAACCTGTTCCGCCGCCTGCACCGCAAGGTGGTGGTCATTGACGGTGAGCTGGGTTTTATCGGCGGCATCAACTACAGCGTTGATCATATGACCGACACCGGGCTGACCGCCAAGCAGGACTACGCCGTTCTGGTGCGCGGCCCGATTGTCGGTGACATCCACAAGAGCGCGATGAGCATGCTCAGTGAGGCGGTCCGGTCGAAACTGACGCCGATACCGCTCAAGCTCGACCGTGCCGGCGATGCCAGCATGCTGCTTGCCGAGCGCGACAACAGCGAACACGCCAATGACATCGAAGAACAGTACCTCGAGGCGATTCGTGGCGCGACCCAGCGGATTACCCTGGCCAACGCCTATTTCTTCCCCAGTTACCGCTTCCTGCGCGAGCTGCGCAATGCCTCGCGACGCGGCGTGAAAGTCACGCTGATCCTGCAAGGCCAGCCGGACATGCCGTTCGTGAGGGTCTGCTCGCGGCTGACCTACACCTACCTGCTGCGCGATGGGGTGGTCATTCACGAGTACAAACAGCGTGCGCTGCACGGCAAGGTCGCGTTGATCGATCAGGACTGGTCCACGGTGGGCTCCAGCAATCTCGACCCGCTCAGCCTCGCACTGAACCTGGAGGCCAACCTGTTTATTCGTGACCCGAACCTCAACCAGCACTTGCAGGACCACCTGATGGAGCTGGCGGCTGCCCACAGCACCCAGATGAGCCTGAAAGGTGCCGCGCGTGGCCAGTGGTGGCGCGCGCCGATGATCGTGCTGAGTTTCTTTTTCCTGCGACGGTTTCCGGCAATTGCCGGTCTGTTTCCGGTTCACGGTGTACGGCTTAAGCCCTTGCGGGCCGGCGATGTGGTGCCGGAGGCGAAAGTGATCGAACAGCAACAGAACAATCACCCGATGGATCAGGAGAAAACGTCATGACCCAGGCCGCGAGCGCAGCGCCGCAAAGTGCGCACGGCGCCAAATGGAAATGGGCCAAGCGGATCTTCAACGTGTTTTTCTTCATTGCCGTGCCGGTCTTGCTGTTTTTGCTGGTCAAGAATCTTGACTGGCAAGAGGTCAAGAAGGCGTTGGCGTCGTACAAGGCCAGCACGTTGGCGATGGCAGCCGCCGTGGCGTTCGCCAGCTACGCGACTTATTGCGGGTTTGACATCCTGGCGCGTTATTACACGCGTCATAAACTGTCGATCAAGCAGATTGTGCCGGTCACGTTCGTTTGCTATGCGTTCAACCTCAACCTCAGTTCATGGGTCGGCGGCATCGCTTTGCGTTATCGACTCTATTCGCGGCTGGGGCTGGATGTGTCGACCATCACCCGGATTTTAAGCCTGAGCCTGATCACCAACTGGCTGGGTTACATGCTGCTGGCCGGGTTTGTGTTCTCGATGCGCTTTCTGGAACTGCCCGAAGAATGGTCGATTGGCACCACCACCCTGCAACTGATCGGTTTTGGTCTGTTGGCCGTGTGCGCTGCTTACCTGCTGGCCTGCCGATTCTCCAAAAAGCGTTCATGGACGATTCGTGATCAGGAATTCAACCTGCCTTCGATGAAGCAGGCCTTGATTCAGGCCTGCCTGGGAGCGCTGAACTGGTCGCTGATGGCTGCGGTGATTTATACCCTGTTGCCCGACAAGGCCTTTTACCCGGCGATTCTGGGGGTGTTGCTGATCAGCAGCATCGCCGGTGTCATCACCCACATCCCGGCCGGGCTGGGTGTGCTCGAAACGGTGTTTATCACCTTGCTGGCTCACCAGTTTTCCAAGGGCAGTCTGCTCGCGGCGCTGATCGGCTACCGCGCCATTTACTTCCTCCTGCCGCTGTTGATTGCGCTGGTGGTGTACCTGGTGCTGGAAAAGCGCGCAAAGAAAATGGGCGAGAAAAATCAGCAGCGGATGGGCGAAGAGGCGAAGTCCTGAGCGGGGCCTGAGGTCCGTAGGAGCGGGCCGGGCGACGCTTCGCTTGCGCGCGAAGACGCCAGGCGTGCAGGGGTATCGCTCGACTCAGTCATCAAACCCGACCTGCTCGTGTATCTCGTCGACCTTCAGTTCCAGCCGGTACGCCACTGCAATGAACAGCGCCTGACACAGGCACAGGGTGGCGCTCAGCGAGCGGAAGGCGAACGAACTGCCTTCGTTGACCAGCAATACTGAATTGGCGCGCTTGGCCAGTGGCGACAGGTTGCTGTCGGTGATGATCAGTGTCTTGGCCTGATGGTGCTGAGCGATGCGCAGGCAGTGTTGGGTTTCCTTGCCGTAAGGCGTAAAGCTGATCGCAATCACCAGGTCATTGGCCCGCACGCTGCGCATCTGCTCGCGGTAGCTACCACCCAGCCCCGAAATCAGGTGGATGCGTTTGTTGGTGTGTTGCAGGTTGTAAACCAGATAGTCCGCCACCGCAAACGAGCGCCGTACCCCCACCACATAGATGTTGTCGGCGTTGACCACCAGGTCCACAGCCTTTTCGAATTCGACATCATCCAGTTCCGCGCTCAGCCGTTCGAGCCCGGACAGCGTCGCCCCCACACATTCCCGTGCCAGATCACCTGCACCGGCCTTCTGCGATTTGTTGGCGATCATGCTGCGGATGCGCTGTTGGTAGTTCTGCACCGGCGTGGTCTTGTGGGTGTAGGCCTCACGGAACAGAGCCTGCATTTCGCTGAAGCCGCTGAACCCGAAACGCTGCGAAAAGCGCACGATGGCCGAAGGATGAACCTCACACTCACGCGCAATGTCGCTGATCCGGTCAACCATGATGCGGTCACTCTGCTGGCTCATGTAGCTGGCGATACGCTTGAGCTGGCGAGGAAGGCCGTCGTACTCGTGGGTGATCAGTCGCAGCAGGCTCTCGGCACTGGTCGGCGGCACGTCGACGCTCGTCTCGGACAGAGTGGGCTGGTCGGCGCTGGTCATATTCACATCCTTTCTGCTTGTTCTTTGCAGCGCACGACGTCACGTTCGTGCCCTGATGACGGAGCTGCTTCTGGCAGGGAATGCCGACTATATCCTACCTGTCTGCACGCCGTGCCAGCACTTGCGCGATTCTATAGAAAAAATATTCCACTAAAAATAAATATAGAATAAATATTGATTCATGGCCGATGACGTTTTAGGCTGCATTGACAAAGGCAGGTCATGCATCGGGTGCATGCACTGCGGGCTGATAAAAATAACAGGAGCCATCAATGGGCCAGACTCGCTTTGTCACCGGGCGTCAGTTGGATCTGATCTGCCTCGGACGCCTGGGCGTCGATCTTTATGCGCAGCAGGTGGGCGCACGACTTGAAGATGTGTCCAGCTTCGCCAAATACCTCGGCGGCTCATCCGCCAACATCGCATTTGGCACCGCCAGACTCGGCCTCAAGTCAGCCATGCTCAGCCGGGTTGGCGACGACCACATGGGGCGTTTTCTGGTCGAGTCGCTGGCCAGGGAAGGCTGTGATGTCAGCGCCATCAAATGCGATCCCGAGCGTTTGACCGCGATGGTGCTGCTGGGCTTGAAGGACCGCGAAACATTCCCGCTGGTGTTCTACCGTGAAAATTGTGCCGACATGGCCTTGCGCGCTGAAGACATAGACGAACAGCACATCGCGTCCAGCAAGGCGCTGTTGATCACTGGTACGCACTTTTCCACTGACCAGGTGTTCCAGGCCAGCAGCCGGGCACTCGATTATGCCGAGAAGCACAACGTCAGACGGGTTCTGGATATCGACTACCGCCCGGTGCTCTGGGGGCTGGCAGGCAAGGCCGATGGTGAGACACGGTTTGTCGCCGACGATAAAGTCAGCCAGCACGTGCAGCGCATCTTGCCGCGTTTCGACCTGATCGTCGGCACCGAAGAAGAGTTTTTGATTGCCGGTGGCTCTACCGACTTGCTGGCGGCCCTGCGCACCGTGCGAACGCTGACGGCCGCCACGCTGGTGGTCAAGCTCGGGCCGCAAGGTTGCACAGTGATTCATGGGGCCATTCCGGCGCGGCTTGAAGACGGCGCGATCCATCCCGGTGTGCAAGTGGAGGTGCTCAACGTGTTGGGCGCCGGTGATGCCTTCATGTCCGGGTTTCTGAGCGGCTGGCTCAAGGATGCCAGCGACGAGCGCTGCTGCCAGTTGGCCAATGCCTGCGGCGGGTTGGTGGTCTCGCGTCATGCCTGCGCGCCTGCCATGCCGACGCCTGCCGAGCTCGACTACCTGTTCAACAGCCCGGAACCGATTACTCGCCCGGATCAGGACGTTGTTCTGCAGCGCCTGCATCAGGTCAGTGTGCCGCGCAAACAGTGGAAACAGTTGTTCATATTTGCCTTTGATCATCGCGGCCAACTGGTCGAACTGGCACAACAGGCCGGGCGCGATCTCGACAGCATCAGCCAGCTCAAGCAGCTGTTCGTGCAATCGGTCGAACGTGTCGAAGCCGATTTGCGCCAGCGTGGTATTGACGCTGATGTGGGCCTGCTTGCCGATCAGCGCTTTGGTCAGGATGCGCTCAATGCCGCCACCGGTCGTGGCTGGTGGCTGGCACGTCCCGTGGAAGTGCAGGGGTCTAGGCCGTTGGCGTTCGAGCACGGACGCTCCATCGGCAGCAACCTGATCAACTGGCCGCAGGAACAGATCATCAAATGCCTGGTGCAATACCACCCCGATGACGAACCGATGCTGCGCCTGGAGCAGGAAGCGCAGATCCGGGCGCTCTATGACGCCTCGAAAGTCAGCGGTCATGAGCTGCTGCTGGAAATCATTCCGCCCAAGGATCACCCGTCACCTCATCCGGACGTGATGGTCCGTGCGATGAAGCGCTTGTACAACCTGGGCATTTACCCGGCGTGGTGGAAGATCGAGGCGCAAAGTGCCGATGTCTGGCGGCAACTGGACGAGCTGATTCAACAGCGTGATCCTTACTGCCGTGGTGTTGTGTTGCTCGGGCTCAATGCCCCGGTCGACGTGCTTGCGCAGGGTTTTGCACAGGCTCGTGACAGCCATGTCTGCAAGGGCTTCGCCGTTGGCCGGACGATCTTTCGCGAGCCAAGCCGGGCCTGGATGGCCGGGGAAATCGACGATGCAACACTGGTCAGCCGGGTACAGAGTATCTTCAACGGGTTGATCGAGTCCTGGCGCGAAAGCCGCGCCTGAATTCATTGATGCAGTGATAACAACAAGAAAGGTGCAGCCATGCCTGTTTCAGCTTCCACGCCCAAGATCCGCATTGGTATCAACCCGATCTCATGGAGCAACGATGACTTGCCGGCCCTCGGCGGCGAAACGCCGTTGAGTACCGCGCTGAGCGAAGGCAAAGCCATCGGTTACGAAGGTTTCGAGCTCAACGGCAAGTTCCCCAAAGACGCCAAGGGCGTCGGCGATGTGCTTCGGCCCTATGACCTGGCGCTGGTGTCCGGCTGGTATTCAAGCCTCCTGGCGCGACGCTCTGTGGCCGAGGAAATCGAGGCCATTACCCCGCATGTGCAATTGCTCGCCGAGAACGGCGCTTCGGTGCTGGTGTACGGCGAAGTGGCCGATTCCATTCAGGGGCAGCGCATCCCGCTGGTCGAGCGGCCGCGGTTTCATACCGATGCCGCCTGGTGCGAATACGCCGACAAGCTCACCGAGCTGGCGCGCTTCACGCTGTCTCGTGGTGTGCGCCTGGCGTATCACCATCACATGGGCGCGTACATCGAGTCGCCTCAGGACATCGACAAGCTGATGGCGCTGACGGGGCACGAGGTCGGGTTGCTGTTCGATTCGGGGCATTGCTACATGGGCGGTGGCGACCCTTTGCAGGTCTTGAACACACATATCGAACGGGTCTGCCACGTGCATTTCAAGGACGTGCGCAAACCGGTGGTGCAACTGGCGCGCAACAACCTCTGGAGCTTTCCGGACTGCATCATCAACGGCACGTTCACGGTGCCCGGCGACGGCGACATCGATTTTTCAGCACTGCTCAAGGTGTTGTTGCAGGCCGACTACAGCGGCTGGCTGGTGGTCGAGGCCGAACAGGACCCGGCGGTTGCGCCCAGTT
Organism: Pseudomonas graminis; assembly: GCF_002093745.1. Taxonomy (GTDB): domain Bacteria; phylum Pseudomonadota; class Gammaproteobacteria; order Pseudomonadales; family Pseudomonadaceae; genus Aquipseudomonas. The sequence continues at coordinate 67,658 of NZ_MTSB01000004.1, read as the reverse complement.
ATGTGTATGCCAAAAAAGGCTATGACACCTTGCGCCAATTGCTCGCCGACGCGCGATAGCGCCGATGCCTGATAAGGAGGATTGAACCATGAGTCTGCTGACCAAAAGCAAACCCGACGGCCGAGACATCGTTGCGCTTGCGCCGGGTACCCTCGACTACGTGGGCTTCGCGGCCTACCGGTTGGAGGGCGGCGAGCGCCTGCCTCTTGACGCTGGAGAAGACGAGCTGTGTGTAGTGGTGCTCGGCGGACACGTCAGTGTGAGTGGCGAGGCACCGGGGCAGGGCGCTTTCAATTGGGAAAACATCGGCGACCGGCAGTCGGTGTTCGAAGAGAAGTCCCCGTTCGCGGTCTACCTGCCGCCGCACAGTCAGGTCGAGTGTGTCGCTCGCGGGCCAGTGCATCTGGGTGTCTGCCGCGCCCCTGGCGATGCAGGCAAACAGCTCCAGGCCCGGTTGATCATGCCCGGCAGCATGAAGCGCAGCGTGCGCGGCAAGGGGGCCAATACCCGTTACGTGTGCGACATTCTGCCGGACAGCGAGCCGGCGCATTCGCTGCTGGTGGTCGAGGTGCGCACGCCTTCCGGGCATTCCTCCAGCTACCCGCCGCACAAGCACGACAGGGACAACCTGCCGCACGAGAGCTTTCTCGAAGAAACCTATTACCACATGGTCAACCCGCCGCAGGGCTTCGTGTTTCAGCGGGTCTACACCGACGACCGCAGCATCGATCAGGCCATGGCCGTGGAAAACAATGACCTGGTGACCGTGCCTAAAGGCTATCACCCGGTTTCCGTGCCTTATGGCTATGAGTCTTATTACCTGAACGTGATGGCCGGCCCGACGCGCGCCTGGCAATTCCACAATGATCCGCAGCACAGCTGGCTGCTGGACCTTTAATCCCCTTTTTGCTTCGGAGTCATGCAGATGAGCGAGTCACCGGTGATCGGCCATTACATCAACGGACACGTGAATGACGGCGACGGCCAGCGTTTCAGCGATGTCTTCAACCCGGCCATCGGCACGGTTCAGGCGCGTGTGGCGCTGGCCAGTGTCAGCACCGTGGATGAAGCGGTCGCGGCGGCCAAGGCAGCGTTTCCTGGCTGGGCCGATCAGTCATCGCTGCGCCGTGCGCGGGTGATGTTCAAATTCAAGGAGCTGCTGGACCGGCACCACCACGAGCTGGCGCAGATCATCTGCCGCGAGCACGGCAAGGTGCTGTCCGATGCCCGGGGTGAAGTGGTGCGCGGCATCGAGATTGTCGAGTTTGCCTGCGGCGCGCCCAGCCTGCTGAAAAGTGATTTCAGCGACAACATTGGCGGCGGCATCGACAACTGGAACCTGCGTCAGCCACTGGGTGTCTGTGCCGGGGTCACGCCCTTCAACTTCCCGGTCATGGTGCCGCTGTGGATGATCCCCATGGCGCTGGTGACTGGCAATTGCTTCATCCTCAAGCCTTCCGAGCGCGATCCGTCCGCGAGCTTGTTGATGGCGCGTCTGTTGAAAGAAGCCGGGTTGCCCGACGGTGTATTCAATGTGGTGCAGGGCGACAAGGTGGCGGTCGATGCCTTGCTGCAACACCCGGACATCGAGGCTATTTCGTTTGTCGGCTCTACACCCATTGCCGAGTACATCCATCAGCAGGGCACCGCCCGTGGCAAGCGCGTGCAGGCGCTGGGCGGGGCCAAGAATCACATGATCGTGATGCCCGACGCGGACCTGGATCAGGCCGCCGACGCCCTGATCGGCGCGGCCTATGGTTCGGCTGGCGAGCGGTGCATGGCGATATCCATCGCTGTGGTGGTGGGCGACGTGGGCCAGCGTCTGATCGACAAGCTGCTGCCACGCATCGACCAGCTCAAGGTCGGCAACGGCATGCAGGCTGACTCGGACATGGGGCCGCTGGTCACCGCCGTACACAAAGCCAAGGTCGAAGGGTTCATCGATCAGGGGGTGAAGGAAGGCGCGAAGCTGATTGTCGACGGGCGCCATTTCAGTGTGCCGGGTGCCGAGCAGGGCTTTTTCGTCGGAGCGACGCTGTTCGACAACGTCACCCCACAGATGCAGATCTACAAGGAAGAAATCTTCGGTCCGGTGCTGGGCATCGTGCATGTGGCGGATTTCGCCAGCGCCGTCGAGCTGATCAACGCCCATGAGTTCGGTAACGGCGTGTCGTGCTTTACCAGCGATGGCGGTGTGGCGCGTGCGTTTGCGCGAACCATCAAGGTCGGCATGGTCGGCATCAACGTGCCGATTCCGGTGCCGATGGCCTGGCATTCGTTTGGTGGCTGGAAACGTTCATTGTTCGGCGACCACCATGCCTACGGCGAAGAAGGCCTGCGTTTCTACAGCCGCTACAAGAGCGTCATGCAGCGCTGGCCGGACAGCATCGCCAAAGGGCCGGAATTCAGCATGCCGACCGCTAAATAGTCTTCATCAATGGAATGTGCGGAGAACACTAACAATGAGTCATCCCCTGCGTTTCGCCCTTAATCGAATGGTCGCGCCGCGCCTGTCGCTTGAGGCGTTTGTCGATCTGGCTGTGAAGCTGGGAGCCGACGCCATCGAGATCCGCAACGACCTCAAGGGCATCGAGATCGAAGACGGCACCGCGCCCGAGGTGGTTGCTGATGTGTGTGCTGCCAAAGGCGTGCAGGTGCTTTCAATCAACGCGCTGTACCCGTTCGATGTCTGGAACGACGAGCGCAGTGCCCAGGCCACGAAGCTGGCGCAATACGCACGCGCCTGCGGTGCCAGAGGGCTGGTGCTGTGCCCGCTCAACGACCCGGCTGATCCGCGCAATGGCGCGCAGCGTGCCTCCGGGTTGCGCACGGCGTTGACAGCACTGGCACCGATCCTTCGCGAGCACGGGATTCTGGGCTTCGTCGAGCCGCTGGGCTTCGAAGAATGCTCGTTGCGCTTCAAGCGCCAGGCGGTGGATGCAATCAAGGCTGTCGGCGGGCTGGATGTTTACCGGCTGGTTCATGACACCTTTCATCACCACCTGGCCGGCGAGGTCGAACTGTTTCCGGAGCTGACCGGGCTGGTGCATATCTCCGGCGTCGAGGATGCGCAGGCCCCGCTCAACAGCATTCGCGACGGCCACCGCGTGCTGGTCGGGGAGGCCGACATTCTGGGCAATGCCGCACAGATCGAACGGTTGCTGGACAGCGGCTATACAGGGCACCTGTCGTTCGAGCCGTTTGCCGAAAGCGTCCATGCACTGGACGACATTCCGCAGGCGATCTCGGCAAGCATGGCGCATTTGTCACGAGCCGTTTCGCAACGTCACTGATTCAGCCGATTCAGGCCACCTCAAACAAGAACAAGGTGCCAACATGAGTACAACCCGACTGACCATGGCCCAGGCCCTGGTGAAGTTTCTCGATAATCAGTATGTCGAAGTCGATGGCGTGCAGAGCAAGTTCGTCGCGGGCATTTTCACCATTTTTGGTCACGGCAATGTGCTGGGCCTCGGGCAGGCGCTGGAGCAGGACAGCGGCGATCTCGTGGTTCATCAGGGCCGTAACGAGCAGGGCATGTGCCACGCCGCCATCGGCTTTGCCAAGCAGCATCTGCGTCGCAAGATCTACGCGTGCAGTTCTTCGGTGGGGCCGGGCGCGGCCAACATGATCACTGCCGCAGCAACGGCTTCTGCCAACCGGATTCCGCTGCTGCTGTTGCCGGGCGACGTCTACGCCAGCCGCCAGCCCGACCCGGTGCTGCAACAGATCGAGCAGTTTCACGACCTGAGCATCAGCACCAACGATGCCTTCAAAGCCGTCAGCAAATACTGGGACCGCATCAACCGCCCGGAGCAACTGATGAGCGCGGCGCTCAACGCCATGCGCGTGCTGACCGACCCGGCCGAGACGGGCGCGGTGACCCTGGCACTGCCTCAGGACGTGCAGGCCGAAGCTTACGACTACCCGGACAGCTTTCTGCAAAAACGCGTCCACCGTATCGACCGTCGCCCGCCCAGCAAGGCGATGCTTGACGATGCCTTGAAACTGCTGACGGGCAAGCGCAAGCCGTTGCTGATCTGTGGCGGCGGGGTGCGTTATTCCGGCGCGGCTGACGCGCTGCAAGCGTTTGCCGAGCGGTTCGATATTCCCTTTGCAGAAACCCAGGCCGGCAAGAGTGCCATTGTTTCGGCACACCCGCTGAACATGGGCGGGATCGGCGAAACCGGCACGGTTGCGGCCAATCGACTGGCCAAAGAGGCTGATCTGATCATTGGCGTCGGCACCCGTTACAGCGATTTCACCACCGCGTCGAAATGGCTGTTCCAGAACCCGGAGGTGCAGTTTCTCAATATCAACGTCGGTGCGTTCGATGTGCAGAAACTCGACGGTGTGCAGGTACTGGCCGATGCACAGTTCGCCTTGCACGCATTGGGCGAAGCGTTGCAGGCCAGCGACTACCGTGCTGCTTGGGGCGACTCGCCGCAAAACGCCCGGGCCGAACTGGACGCCGAGGTCGACCGCCTTTATGCGGTCGAGTATCAGCGCGAAGGTTTCGTCCCGGAAATCAACGACCACATGGACCCGGCCGTGCTGCGAGACTTCATCGAACTGACCGGTTCATGCCTGACGCAAAGCGGCGTGCTGGGCATTCTCAACCAGAGCCTGCCGACCGATGCCGTCATCGTTGCTGCAGCCGGCAGCTTGCCGGGCGACCTGCAACGGGCGTGGCGCAGCACCGGCGTCGATACGTACCACGTCGAATATGGCTACTCGTGCATGGGGTACGAGGTCAATGCCGCCCTGGGCGTCAAGCTCGCAGCGCCGCAGCGGGAAGTCTTTGCGCTGGTCGGCGACGGCTCTTACATGATGCTCCATTCGGAGCTGGCGACCTCGATTCAGGAACGTCGCAAGATCAACGTGGTGTTGCTCGACAACATGACGTTCGGTTGCATCAACAACCTGCAGATGGAGCACGGCATGAACAGCTTCGGCACCGAGTTCCGTTTCCGCAACCCGGACACCGGCAGGCTCGATGGCGACTTTGTACCGGTGGATTTCGCCATGAGCGCGGCGGCCTATGGCTGCAAGACCTATAAGGTCAACACTGCCGAGCAGTTGCATCAGGCGCTTGCCGATGCACGGCTGCAGACGGTTTCGACGCTGATCGATATCAAGGTTCTGCCCAAGACCATGATTCATAAATACCTGTCCTGGTGGCGGGTCGGTGTCGCGGAAGTATCGACCACCGGCACCACCGCTCAGGTGTACGAAAAACTCAACCGCGAGCTGGCCAAGGCGCGTCAGTACTGATCACTTTTTATCGTTCAGCGCTCGTGACCCGGTCACGGCAACATCCAATAACAAAAAGGGAAGACGAAAATGGCATTGAAACTCGGCGTGATCGGTACAGGCGCAATCGGTCAGGATCATATCCGGCGTTGCAGCAAGACGCTGGTCGGAAGTCAGGTGGTGGCTGTCACTGATATCAATCTGGAACAGGCTGCAAACGTGGTGCGTGATCTGGACATCAGCGCTGAAGTGTACCCCGATGGTCACGCCCTGATCGCCGCGCCCGATGTCGAAGCGGTGCTGGTCTGCTCATGGGGGCCAAGCCATGAAGAGTACGTGCTGGCGGCCATCGCTGCGGGTAAACCGGTGTTCTGCGAGAAGCCGCTTGCGGTGACGGCCCAAGGGTGTCGTCACATTGTCGAGGCCGAGATCGCCAGTGGTCGCAGGCTTGTGCAAGTGGGTTTCATGCGCCCTTATGATCAGGGTTATCGCGCCCTCAAGTCAGTGATCGACAGCGGCCAGATCGGCGAGCCGCTGATGCTCCATTGCGCTCACCGCAACCCGCGTGTAGGCGAGAACTACAAGACCGACATGGCGATCACCGACACCTTGATTCATGAACTCAATGTGCTGCGCTGGCTGCTCAACGATGACTATGTGTCGGTGCAGGTCGTGTTCCCGCGCAAAACCAGCAAAGCCCTGGCGCACATGAAAGACCCGCAGATCGTGATGCTGGAAACCGCCCGAGGCACGCGCATTGACGTCGAAGTGTTCGTCAACTGCCAGTACGGCTACGACATCCAGTGTGAAGTGGTTGGCGAGAGCGGCATTGCCAGGCTGCCCGAGCCTTCCCAGGTGCAACTGCGCAGCGAAGCCAAATTGTCGAACGCGATTCTGATGGACTGGAAAGACCGGTTCATCGCCGCCTACGACGTCGAGCTGCAGGATTTCATCGACGGCGTCAAAGCCGGGACGATTTACGGTCCTTCAGCCTGGGATGGCTACGCCGCCGCCGTGGCCGCCGATGCCTGTGTGCTGGCGCAGAACAACGGTGCCGTGGTGCCGATCAGCCTCGCCACGCGCCCGGCATTCTATGCCTGACGGTTTTTCCAGCGACCGAGACATCTCTCGACAAGCATAAAAGGGAGGCATCATGCGTATTGCACTGGACCCTTACATGTACCGCCATCTGTCCCTCGGGGCGATGGTCGATAAAACCGCAGAGCTGGGTTACGACTACATCGAGCTGTCACCGCGTGAAGACTTCATGCCGTTTTACAAATACCCGCGCGTGGATCGGGCGAGGATCCGGGAGTTTCGCAAAGCCCTCAGCGATGCAGGTGTGAAACTCTCCTCGTTGTTGCCGCTGTATCACTGGGCTGCGCCGGATGAGGACCTGCGTATTGCTGCGGTACGCAACTGGAAACGCGCCATTCAGGTGGCTGTGGAAATGGACTGCGACCTGATGAACACCGAGTTCAGCGGGCAATCCGATCATGCGCTGGTCTGCGAGAACCAGTTCATGAAGTCGATGGACGAACTGATGCCGCATTTCGAGCGCGAAGGTATAAAGCTCGATATCCAGGCGCATCCGTATGACTTCTGTGAGCGCAACAACGAGTCGGTTGACATCATTCGCGGGCTTGATCGTGACTGGATCAACTACCTGTACGCCGCGCCCCACACCTTTTTCTACGATGACGGCGTGGGGGATATTGCCTCCATGCTCCGCTACGCAGGCGACAGACTCACGCACCTGATCATTGCCGACACTTATAATCACCGGGCCTCTTCCAACCTGCGCTACATCGTCAACCCGCCCGGCGTGACGGCGACGGTGCATCAGCATCTGGACATCGGGCAGGGCGAAGTGAACTGGGAGGCGTTTTTCTCGACGCTCAGGGACATCAAGTTCGACGGCATCGCCACGGTGGCCGTATTTGCCTGGGAAGAGCGCGCTGACGAGTCGAGCCGATTCATGCTCGAACGGGTCAAAAGCGAGTTGCTGCGCTGATACAGTGGCAGTGAATACACAACCGATGGCTACGGCCTGACGTTCATGGACCACAGGAGATATCCATGCGAGCAGGGCTGGTGGGCTACGGCAAAGGGGGGCGTTACTTTCACGCGACGCTGATTTCAAGTGTGCCCGGTGCCACGTTTGCAGGTGTGGTTACCCGTTCGCCAGAACGAAAACAGGACGTGGCCAATGACCATCCCGGCGTTGCGACCTTCGACACACTGGCTGAACTGGTGGCGGCCGGGGTCGATGTGGTGGTGATTTCCACACCGCTGGCCTCACGGCGGGCGCTGATTCTGGAGGCTATCGAGCTGGGCGTGGCGGTGGTCAGCGATAAACCCTTTGCCCATGACGCCGCGCAGGCGCGTGAACTGGTGGAGGCGGCCGAAAAACGTGGCGTGTTGCTCAGTGTTTATCAGAATAGGCGCTGGGACTCCGATTTCCTCACCGTGCGTAAATTGATCGACAGCCAGGCGCTGGGCGAGATCAGCCGGTTCGAGTCCAGTATCGAGCGCTATTCGCCACGCTCTGTCGGCAAGGCCAGCGGTGGGGGCATGTTGCGCGACCTGGGCAGTCACCTGGTGGATCAGGCGCTGGTGCTGTTCGGTCCGGTCGAACGGGTGTATGGCGAGTTGCGCTTCGCCCCTGGGGACGACGGACTGGACCACACGTTTTTCGTCGCGCTGACCCACGCCAATGGTGTGGTCTCGCATTTGTCCGGCAGTTGCCTGCAAAGCAGCCCGAAACCGCGTTTCCGGGTCAGTGGATCAAAAGGCTGTTACAGCGTCGACGGGCTGGACGGCCAGGAAGACGCAGCGTTTGCCGGGCTGACGCCACGGTCTGAAGGCGAGCGCTGGGGCGTCGAAGAGCATCGGCGCTGGGGCTGGTTCGAACAGGGCGATCACCGCGAGCGCGTGCCCTCGGAGCGGGGCTGCTGGCTTGAGTTCTACCAGCAACTGCAACGTGCCGTGGACGAGCAAGGCAGTAACCCGGTCAACCCTCACGATGCAATCGCATCAGCGCAGGTCATGGACGCCGCCCGCCTGAGCGCCCGCGAAGGAAGGGTTGTGGTGCTGTAGACCTACATACCCATGATTCACTGGCCCTGAGCCGTAACCAGTCATCACTGACATCGCAGAACCGCTGTGTGACGCAGAGCGTCACGAACTGCATGCCCACGCGGAGCGTCGGCACGATAGTCATGTGCTTTTCAACCACGATGGCACTGACGACGCAGATTGCGACGTAAGTGCCAGGGCGAAGGAACCCGACGAAGTCGGGCCGGAAACGGAGCCAGGGGCTTTGCCTACTTTGGCCCCATCAAAGTAGGTCGCCGAGGGGCGAAAAGGTGCCTTGAGCCGTAAACATATCCAACTGACATCGCAGAACCGCTGTGTGATGCGGAGAACAGTTCGGTACAGCCTCCAGGAATAGGGTGTTCGGACCAGGGGCTTCGTGAGCAAGCTCACTCCCACAAGTATCTCTACTCCGCTTGATGCTGTTCGCCCAAGGGGCGCAAAGGTGACCTGAGCCGTAACCAAACATCACTGACATAGCAGAACCAGCATCACGAACCGCATACCGACGACACGATAGTCAAAACCCGACATCTGGCACGCGTCGGGTTTTGGCATTTCTGCGCTGACTGAAAATGAAATGGAATAAAATTCTAAAATCAGTTGAATTGGAAAATATTTTCCAATAGAGTCGTTTTCAGGTTACCGACTATCGAATCACCCGGGCTTAGAAATCATTTCAGGCCACGGGAAGCAAGCTAACAAAAACAAAACAAAAGATAGGTACTGTCGATGAAAACCCCTACCTCTGGCCTGACCGCCATGCGTTCTGTCACCCCGTCATTCTGGATCCGGCTCATGGAGCGCTTTCTCACGATCGTCGCTCGCGGCATGTGCGTGCGCCACAAGGACGCGCAACTGTTCTGCATTCCGGGTGCGACGGGCATCCGCCTGCCTCGCTGACCTGCCTTTTACAGCGCTTCCACGTGTTATCCGATCCGAACAACAACAAGAATCTGGAGACAGCCCTCATGAAGAACAAGTTTGCGTTCACCTCACTGGCCCTTGGCCTGATGCTCGGCAGCGGCGTTGCACTGGCCGATATCAAGGTCGGGGTGGCCATGTCGCAGTTCGACGACACCTGGCTGACCTACCTGCGTCAGGACATGGATGCCAAGGCCAAAAGCATGCCAGACGGCGTGGCGCTGCAATTTGTCGATGCCCGGGCAGACGTCAACAAGCAGATCGATCAGGTCAAGGAACTCATCAACAAGAAAGTCGACGCGCTTATCGTCAACCCCGTGGACACTGCCGCCACCGCCCGCATCACCAAGGAAGCGGTGGCCGCCGGCATTCCGCTGGTCTACGTCAACCGTCGCCCTGACGATCCGAAACTGCCCGCAGGTGTTGCGACCGTGACTTCGGACGATGTCGAGGCGGGTCGGCTGCAAGCGCAGTACGTCGCCGACAAAATGGGCGGCAAGGGCAGTGTCATGATCCTGCTGGGCGACCTGGCCAACAACTCCACGCAAAACCGCACCAAAGGGGTGAAAGAGGTACTGGCCAAATACCCGAACATCAAGATCGATCAGGAGCAGACCGGCACCTGGCTGCGTCAGAAAGGCATGGACCTGACCAATGACTGGGTCACTCAAGGTCGGGAGTTCAACGCCGTTCTGGCCAACAACGACGAGATGGCCATTGGCGCGGCAATGGCGTTGAAACAGGCGGGCGTCAAGAAAGGCACGGTGTTTGTCGCAGGCGTCGACGGCACGCCCGACGGGCTCAATGCCGTGACCAAGGGCGACCTGGCCGTATCGGTTTATCAGGATGCCAAGGGGCAGGCCGACGGGGCGATTGATGCCGCCGTGAAAATGGCCAAAAAAGAGAAGGTCGAACCCCAGGCAATCGTTATTCCTTATCGCCTGATCACGCCTGAAAACGTCTCCACTTTCAAATAACAACAGTCGGCAGGCACGGGGCGGTTCAGCGACCGTCCCGCGCCCGCCGCTCAAGGAGTGTTTGATCATGTCCGGTTCTGCCACTGCCCATCCGCCCGCACCGATTGACCCGTCTTCCAGTGACGTGAAAGGTTCCGTGCCGGAGGCCCCATCGCCGTATTTGCTGGAAATCAGCCACATCAGCAAAGGCTTTCCCGGCGTTATCGCACTCAATGATGTTCAGTTGCGTGTGCGCCCTGGCAGTGTGTTGGCATTGATGGGCGAGAACGGCGCCGGTAAGTCCACGCTGATGAAGATCATCGCCGGCATCTATCAGCCCGACACTGGCGAAATCCGCTTGCGCGGCAAACCGGTCCGCTTCGACACGCCACTGTCGGCGCTGCAGGCCGGCATCGCCATGATCCATCAGGAACTGAACCTGATGCCGTTCATGAGTATCGCCGAGAATATCTGGATAGGTCGCGAGCAGCTCAACGGCCTGCACATGGTCGACCACCGGGAAATGCACCGCTGTACTGCCGAGTTGCTGGAGCGCTTGCGGATCAGGCTTGATCCCGAGGAACTGGTGGGCAACCTGAGCATTGCCGAGCGGCAGATGGTGGAGATTGCCAAGGCGGTGTCCTACGACTCAGACGTGCTGATCATGGACGAGCCCACCTCGGCCATCACCGAAACCGAAGTGGCCCACCTGTTTTCGATCATTGCCGACCTGCGCTCGCAGGGCAAAGGCATCATCTACATCACCCATAAAATGAGCGAAGTGTTCAAGATTGCCGATGAGGTGGCCGTCTTTCGCGACGGCGCCTACATCGGCCTGCAGCGTGCCGACAGCATGGACGGCGACAGTCTGATTTCGATGATGGTCGGTCGTGAACTGACTCAATTGTTCTCGCAGCGTGACACGCCGGCAGGCGACGTTCTGCTGTCGGTCAATGATCTGGGTTTGAACGGCATCTTTCGGCACGTGAGTTTCGACCTGCGTGCCGGTGAAATTCTGGGTATTGCCGGGTTAATGGGGTCGGGGCGAACCAATGTCGCGGAAACCCTGTTCGGCATCACCCCCGGCGACAGCGGCGAGATTTGCTTTGAAGGCAAGACCGTGCGTATCGGCGATCCGCATCAGGCCATCGAGCTGGGTTTTGCCCTGCTGACCGAGGATCGCAAATTGACCGGCCTGTTCCCCTGCCTGTCAGTGATGGAAAACATGGAGATGGCCGTGCTGGCCAACTACGCAGGCAACGGTTTCGTGCAGCAGAAGGCCCTGCGTGCGCTGTGCGAAGACATGTGCAAGAAGCTGCGGGTAAAAACTCCGTCGCTGGAACAGTGCATCGACACGCTGTCCGGCGGCAATCAGCAGAAGGCGTTGCTGGCACGCTGGCTGATGACCCATCCCAAAGTCCTGATTCTCGACGAACCCACACGCGGCATCGACGTAGGCGCCAAGGCGGAAATCTACCGGCTGATCTCGCTGCTGGCCAGCGAAGGCATGGCCGTCATCATGATCTCCTCGGAACTGCCGGAAGTGCTGGGCATGAGTGACCGGGTCATGGTCATGCACGAAGGGGAAATGATGGGGATTCTTGACCGCAGCGAAGCAACCCAGGAAAAAGTCATGCATCTGGCCTCCGGCCACCGGGTTCATTGAGTGTGCGAAACAGTGCTCGGTAGAAGAAGAACAAGAGGGTAACGAACATGAGCAACGCGATTCTGCAAAACAAACCAGCCCTGGCACCAACCAGAAGCAAACGACGGCTGCCGACGGAGCTCAGCATCTTTCTGGTATTGATCGGGATCGGACTGGTGTTCGAACTGTTTGGCTGGATCGTTCGCGACCAGAGCTTCCTGCTCAACTCGCAGCGCCTGGTGCTGATGATTCTTCAGGTGTCGATCATCGGGCTGTTGGCCATCGGCGTGACTCAGGTGATCATCACGACAGGCATCGACCTGTCATCCGGCTCGGTGCTGGCGCTGTCGGCTATGATTGCCGCAAGCCTGGCACAAACCTCTGACTTCTCCCGCGCGGTCTTTCCGTCACTGACCGACCTGCCCGTGTGGATACCGGTGGTGGTCGGCCTGGGGGTGGGGCTGTTGGCGGGTGCGATCAACGGCAGCATCATTGCGATTACCGGAATCCCGCCGTTCATCGCCACGCTGGGGATGATGGTGTCCGCGCGCGGCCTGGCGCGCTTCTACACCGAAGGCCAGCCGGTGAGCATGCTCTCTGACTCCTACACGGCCATCGGGCAGGGCGCGATGCCTGTGATCATCTTTCTGGTGGTCGCGGTTATCTTTCACATTGCCCTGCGCTACACCAAGTACGGCAAATACACCTACGCCATCGGCGGCAACATGCAGGCTGCGCGGACTTCCGGGATCAACGTCAAGCGTCACCTGATCATCGTCTACAGCATCGCCGGGCTGCTGGCCGGGCTGGCGGGGGTCGTGGCATCGGCGCGTGCCGCGACAGGGCAGGCCGGGATGGGAATGTCCTATGAACTGGATGCGATCGCCGCTGCGGTGATCGGTGGCACCAGCCTTTCCGGTGGGGTCGGCAGGATCACGGGCACCGTGATCGGAGCGCTGATTCTGGGGGTAATGGCCAGCGGCTTTACCTTTGTCGGGGTCGACGCCTATGTTCAAGACATTATCAAAGGCCTGATCATTGTCGCGGCGGTGGTAATCGATCAATATCGCAACAAGCGCAAGACCAAGCGCTAAGCTCCGATGCTGCGTCAAAGGGCCTGTTTCAGGCCCTTTTTTGCATTGAATATCGCCGGAACCGATGAAGCGTCTATGGGTCAGAGCCTCATCAGGGCGCCTGCGCGGCAAGGTGGATACCCGCATTTAAGGGGGTTTGGTGCGATTGTTGTACGAAATCCCTTCAATTGTGTTGCCGCGCCCGTTAGCCGGCCTTAGACTGCCGCCCCTCGTAAATTGAGTGCCAGGTGGCGCTTGGAGATTATTGGCTTGCACGGCAACGTCGAGCCGCTCCTCAATGCACGTTTTTTTATAGAGAAATAAATGACAAAGGAAAAGTTGCTGGCCATGCCGGCCGATGACTACATGAACGCCGAGCAGCACGCTTTCTTCGTCGAGCTGTTGCAGGGCATGAAGGTCGAGATCCACGAGCGAATCGAGCAGAGCCGCATTGCCATCGAGAGCCTGGACACGCCTGCCGATCCTGCCGACGCTGCTTCGGTTGAAGAAGAGCGTCACTGGCTGGTCAACGTGATCGATCGCGATCAGCGCATGCTGCCCCAGCTGGAAATGGCCCTTTCGCGCATTGCCGACGACACGTTTGGCTGGTGCGATGACAGCGGCGAGCCTATTGGCCTCAAGCGCTTGCTGATCAGCCCGACCACCAAGTACTGCATCGAAGCGCAAGAGCGCCACGAGCAGATCGACAAGCACCAGCGCCAGGCCTGATACGCAGGCAACAGCGGCTGAGTGAAACCACCGGGAGGCAAGAAATTGCCTCCCGGTTTTGTTGTGCCCGGGTTTTGGTGGCTTGATGTGACAGTTACAGCACTGAGTACCGGGCTGTTCGTGGCAACTGTTCATTTCACCCGGCTGAGCCTTTAGGGGTGGAAGACCTCGTGACGGTCATCCGCGAGGGGGATAGTCGTACGCAGAGATACGACCATCAGGTCATGGCACTTGGCTGTTATCTAGCGTTTAATGGATTCCATAACGATAAATAACGACGGGGTGACGCAGCATGGCCGAGAACCTTTCCATGGCCGCCGGATTACCGCGGGTCGATGCTCCCGATGCCGTATCCACGTGGTGGTTGCCAGCGGTGCAGAGCGTGGTGTTAGGCCTGCTATTGGCTGCGATGACCGTCACCGGTCTGTCTCTCTATGTGGTTGTTCCGATCACCTTGCTGGTGATCTGGCTGCCGCGCCTGTCTCGCAAGCGCGGCGTGGTTTCGGCAGCCGAAGCGGACGACAGCGGCATCGCGTTGCTGGCTCGCGACCTGTCCCGTACCACCAGTCATAACGCGCTCTCGGCCGCCCAGGTGGCATTTTCCGTGGGGCAACTGGCCGGCAAGGTGCAGTCGCAGTTGAGTGCTGCCGAGCAGGTGGTCAGCAGTGCCGAACACATGATCGCTACCGAGCAGCAGACCGCGCAGTTGAGCCAGCAGGCTCTGGTTGCCGCCAGTGAAGCGCGGCAGCGCAGCGAGTCGGGCAGCAGCGTGCTGAATGAGTCCATCGAACGCATGCACCAGTTGAGTACGCGTGCCATCGACAGCCGTGAGCTGATCGAGGCGCTGAGCCAGCGCAGTGAAGAGATCCAGCGGGTGACGATGGTCATCCAGTCGATTGCCAGCCAGACCAACCTGCTGGCGCTCAATGCCGCCATTGAAGCTGCCCGCGCCGGGGAACACGGTCGTGGTTTTGCGGTGGTGGCTGATGAAGTGCGCGGGCTGGCGGGGCGCACGGCCAGCGCCACCGGGGAGGTCGGGCAAATGGTGGCCGATATCCAGCAGCGTACCGCGCAGGTCGTTGAGCAGATTCGTCAACTGTCGTCGGGGCTGGACACCGGGGTCGGGCAGGTCGAGCTGGCTGGCCAGCACTTGGGTAACATCGCTCGTCTGGCGGTCGAACTGGAGAGTCAGGTCGGCGAAATCGCTCAGGGCGCCAGAAGCAATCAGGATCAGTTGGCGAGCCTGTTCGACGCCGTCGAACACATGCGCAGTGATCTGGCGGTCAGTGATGAACAGACCTGGCAACTGGCCAGGTCCGCCGTGCAGATGGAAGGCCAGGCCGAGACCATCAGCCAGCGCCTGGCTCAGGTCGGCCTGGATGATTATCACCAGCGTATCTACGATCTGGCTCGCGAAGGTGCGCGATCGATTGCCGCCCGGTTCGAGGCGGATGTCGAGCAGGGACGCGTCAGTCTGGATGACTTGTTTGATCGCACGTACAAGCCTGTCGCCAATACCTCGCCAACCCGCTTCACAACGCGTTTCGACCGCTACACCGATCAGGTGCTGCCAGGGTTGCAGGAGCCTCTGCTGCCCCGGCACGAGGGGCTGGTGTTCGCCATCGCCTGTACGCAGCAGGGCTACGTACCGACTCACAACAATGCCTTCAGCCAGCCGTTGACCGGCGATCCGGCGGTGGACAATGCGCGCAATCGCAGCAAGCGCAAGTTCGATGATCGCACGGGCATTCGTTGCGGCAGCCATCAACAGCCCGTATTGCTGCAAACCTACACCCGAGACACCGGCGAACTGATGCACGACCTGTCGGTGCCGATCATGATCAACGGAAGACACTGGGGTGGTTTGCGCCTCGGGTACAAGCCGCAAAATCGTTCGTCACAATGACAAGACCGGTTGATGTAACTACCGGTCTTGTGAGGCAAGTATCTGTTTAGTGATGTTTAGGTGTAGGTGATTATTTATCGTTTGTTTGGTTATGGCTACTTAGTTTGTAGGGGACTTCTGAAAAGACTCCATGTGGCTTGACTGTTCGGTGTCGTTGAGCAAGCTGTTTAAATCAACTGTATGGACAGGTTGATTTAAACGCAGCCTATTGATGGGCTGCCTCTACGGACGGAAAAGTCATGAACCATGAATGGAATCTTCAATCACCCGCTTCTACGCCCTTTGCATTATCGCGCCGGGTGACCGCCCGCATAGGGGTTTTCTTTGACGGCACGGGAAACAATCGCGTCAACAGCCAGATCGGGGCTGACTGTCAGGCATTGATTGAAATCAACGACGGGCAGCACATCAAAGAGTGCGCAGGCCGTCATGTTCAACCGGGCAGTAGTTACGGTAATGACCTGAGCAATATAGCAAGGCTGGTCAGTCTCTATCGACGGCAGCCGGTCGCGGGGAATGACGGCACCGGTTTGAAAGTGTATTACCCGATTTATATAAGCGGCGCCGGTACGACGTCCGGTGGGCGGGATTCGATATGGCCCGGCCAAAGTTTTGGCCGGGGAGCCACCGGCGTGATATCCAAAGTGGAAAACGCTTTTCGAAAGCTGGCGTCGGCGTTGAAGAAATTCCCTCAAGACAACCCTGATTGCGTGCTGGAAATGCTTGAACTGGATGTCTTCGGTTTCAGTCGCGGCGCAGCATCAGCCCGGCATTTTGCCAATGAAATATTGAAGCAGGGCGCGGGCATGCTCGACCCGATACTTGAAAGCCGCAAAGTGCGCCTTGGCGAGACGTTCGCTTGGAAGAACGAGAGTGTGCGGCTCAAGGTTATCGGTCTGTTTGACACGGTTGCAGCCATCGGCAGCTTCAAGGACCTGGGCAATACCCGAGATGCCAGTAACAGGCGGGTCAACCTTTACCTGCCGCCGGGGTGTGCCCAGCAGGTGTTGCATCTGGTGGCGCGCGATGAGTCCCGGCGCAATTTTGCGCTCAACAGCGTGCGGCCGGCATGGCCCCGGGAAATCATTCTGCCCGGCGCGCACTCCGACATTGGCGGTGGTTATCCGCCGCAGATGGAAGAAAGCGTGATGCTGACTCGCCCGCGTATCAGTAGCGTGAGCCGGGACAGTCCTCCGCACATGGCGCCGAGCTGGAAAGACGCACAACGGGAATTGGCCACGCTGAACGCTGAGCGGTGGATTGACCCGTTTGACCGGCAGGCGTCATTGCAGGTACAGGCATGCGAAAGCAGGTGCTATCCGCGCAGGCGATCCATGAATGGAATGAGGGCGATTGCTGCGGCAGTCTGTATGAACCGCCAGGTGTTCGGGCACTTGTCGAGGGTCTCGTTGAGAATCATGCACACACTGGCGTGCGATGAAGGCGTGCCGTTCGGCCCGATACCGCTCAGCCCGGAATTCCAGCTTCCTCCCGAGCTTGAAGGCATTGCGCTCAAGTTGATCGACTATGCGAAAGGCGGTCCTTACAGGCTGAACCCTCATGAAGAACAGGTATTGCGCTGGCGCTACATTCACCAGTCAGCCCACTGGAGTGCGGCAGTGGGCAGGCTGGGCACCCTGGGTGATGCCGTGTTCGTACACGCGCCAGAGCCGGGCGGCCGGGTATCGCATCCAAACGTGTGCCAGCCCGGTTATCCGCAGTGAAATCAATAACGCCTGGGTGAATCACTCAGGCGCGTCATGCAAAAGCACATTGAGGTCGTCGATCACAGGTGCCCATTCGGCATCTTTATGCAGTTCTTCTTTCAGGAATCTGGCCTGCGATTCTGACCAGAAGTCGGCCTCGACCACTTTTACTTCATTGGGCAGTTGGTGGCTGGCGACGAATTCATCAATGCTTCGGTCGTCAGAGTCGAGTCCCAATTGATCGAACAAGTCTTTCATGGTGTTGGTGGTCAGTTCCATGTCATCTCCTCGACGAGGGGTATCCCCGTTAGTCCTTAATGGGAGTGACTGATGCGCGCAAGAGTTCGATGCATTTACCGGGCTGAAAAGATGGCCTTTTGTACGCTGCACACAAGTGGTATGTTTCAACCGCCGCTGACACCTGTCATGTCCAGGGCCTGATCTCGTACAGCCCCTGAGCGATGGCCAGCCTGTCCGGTATTTCCCGGTTCGCCGCTGCTGCGACACCGTTGTGTACAAAAGGTATATATCCCGTAGACGCCCTGAGCCGGTAGAATCCGCCACCCGCCTGCACAAGGTATGCGCGGCTGCGCTCCTGCGTGCAGCGTGCCGTAAGCTCTGCGGCCGCTCGACGCGGTTTATGGATGAATCATTTTCTTGACTGCCCTGACATCAGGCAGCCTCATTTTCATGTTTGAGGGTTTGTACTTTGGCTGTAAGTAACCTGGATACCCATGCTTTGTTCGTGCTCGGCGATCTTCGCGCACAGTTGGTCAAGCAGTTTCAATCCCGTTTTGTCTACGTCACCGAACAATCAGCCGAAGGCATCTACATCGCTGAAATCGACACCGAAACCGCCCTGGTGGTCGATGACAAACCGCGTCTTGAACTGAAGGTCGGCGATCATTTTCGGGCTTCCGTGCTGCCGAGTCGTGAGGGTGGCAAGCTCGAACTGAAATTCCGTGAAATCAAGATGACGGTCTACGGGCTGGGCGAATACGCCTTCGTCGACATCCCCGAAGGCCACGGCATTGTGTTCAAGGAAGGTCATGCTGTGGTCATGGTGTTTGCGGCAAAAGAGCAACTGATGACCGGCATGAGCAAGACGCTCAAGGGCGCGGTAGGCAAGGCCGCCAAATGGCGCAAGGGCGAGCTGAGCTTCAAGGCCAGCGAGTAACGCCGGCCTGGCACGTGTTTTAGCCTCCGGCCGACTCCCCGTCGGCGAGGCCGCTGCTGACTTCCGCAGGTACGTCGTCACCGGCCATGCGTTTGCGGAACAGCGCCGTACGCGCCAGCAGCAGGGTGGTCACAGGCACCGTGATCGCCAACAGCACCGGAATCAGCCAGGCGTGAATCACCGGTTCTGATTTCAGCGCAGAAAAGTAAATGATCGACGCCAGCGCCACGCACCAGGCCCCCAGCGTCGACGCCAGGGCCGGCGGGTGCATGCGCTGAAAAAAATCTTTCAGGCGCAACAGCCCGAGCGCCCCGGTCAAGGCGAACAGGCTGCTGGTGATCAGCAGCCCGGCCGTGAGTATTTCGGCCCAGAAGGGCACGGTATAGGGCAGTCCGGTCATTCGATCACTTCTCCGCGCAGCAGGAATTTGGCCAGTGCAAACGAGCCGACGAAGCCGAACAGGGCAATCAGCATGGCGGCTTCGAAATACGTGTCACTGGCATAACGGATGCCCAGTACCAGCATCATCAGCATGGCGATGATGTACAGGTAGTCCAGCGCCAGTACCCGGTCCTGCGCCGACGGCCCCTTGATCAGGCGAATCAGGGTGATCACCATTGCCAGGGCGAAGATCAGCAGGCTGATCAGGATCGCGTTGTCGAGCAATGCACTCATTGGAATATCTCCATCAACGGTCGCTCATAGGTGGTCTTGAAGTGCTCGATGAACTGCGCCTCATCCTCCAGATCGAAGACGTGCATCAGCAGCACGCTGCGATCCAGCGCCAGCTCTGACCAGACCGTTCCGGGCACCACCGTCGTGACCATTGCCAGCGCGGCAAGGCCGTGCGCATCGTGCAGGTCCAGAGGAATGCGCACGAAGGCCGAGCGTGGCGGACGACTTTCGAGCCGCCATACGCTGACACCGACCTGAAGGTTGGACACCACCACGTCCCGTCCTACCCGCCACAGAAACTTCAGAATTGTGCCGGGTTTGCGAATGCGTACCGGAAGAGGGCGCAGCGGCGCCATCAGTATCGGCGCCAGAAAGCCGAGCACTGCGCCCAGCAACAGATGACCGGGGCTGATCGACAGGTTCAACACCAGCCACAGCAGCCAGAGGGCCAGCGACAGAATCGGGGCGGGGAACAGACGTTTCATGGTTGCCCCTCCGCGCTCACTTCACGGCTGGTCGGTCCGGGTATCGGGCGTGTGGCAAGCACCGACTGCACGTACTGTTTAGGCTCGTGCAGGGCCGCAGCGGTGTCCTGGGTGTAGCGCAGCAAGGGTTCGGCCTTGAAGGTCAGCGCGATGCACAACCCCAGCAGGATGATGATCGGCAGGCATTCGTTGCGCCTCAGCAGCGGTGAAGGGCGCTCGTGGGGCGTCCAGAAACGCTGGGTGCCCAGTCGGGAAAAGGCGATCAGTGACGCCAGCCCGGAAAAGATCAACAGGCCGATGAGCATCCAGGATGGGGGCGACAGCGCTTCGTCCTGTGCGACATCCAGCCCCAGAGGGTTCATGAGGGCGCTCAGCAGAGTGAGTTTGCCGATGAACCCCGACAGCGGTGGCATGCCGATAATCAGCAATGCGCACGCGATGAAGCTCAGGCCGAGGAACGCCATCGTGATAGGGATGACCTGCCCGACCACGGCTTTCTGCTCGTCGTCCAGGTTGGTGCCGGGCGGCGGGTGCAGCGATTCGAGGGCGCGTGGCAACTGGTCCAGATCGTCTTCCAACGGGATCTCGTTGGCTGACCGGGAGCGCTCGATCAACTCGCCCAGCAGGAACATGGCGCTCAGCGCCAGCGTCGAGCTGACCAGATAGAACAGTGCGCCCGACGTCAGGCTTGGCTGCGCAAACCCGATGGCCGACAGCAGGATGCCTGCCGAAACCAGGATGCTCAGGCTGGCGAGGCGCTCCAGGCGCTGGGCCGCAATGATCGCAATTGCGGCCGTGAAGATGGTCGCCATCCCGCCGTAGATCAACCATTCGCCACCGAAGAAGGCCGACGCGCCTGCCTGGCCGGAGAACAGCAGCGTCCACAAGCGCAGCAGGGTGTAAATGCCCACTTTGGTCATGATCGCGAACATGGCCGCCACCGGCGCGCTGGCTGCCGAGTAGGCCGGCACCAGCCAGAAGTTCAGCGGCCACATGCCTGCCTTGGCCAGAAAAGCTGTGGCCAGAATGGCGGCGCCCGCATGCAGCAGGCCCAGATCGGCTTCCGACACTTGTGGAATCTTGATCGCTAGGTCGGCGAAGTTGAGCGTTCCGGTGACCCCGTAGATCAGCGCCGCGCCGATCAGGAACAGCGACGAAGCCAGCAGGTTGATCGAAATGTAATGCAGGCCGGTGGACACTCGCGCCCGGCCGGAGCCATGCAGCATCAGGCCGTAGGACGCGGCGAGCAGCACTTCAAAGAACACGAACAGATTGAACAGGTCGGCGGTCAGAAACGCACCGTAAAGCCCCATCAACTGAATCTGGAACAGCGCGTGAAAACTGGCACCGGCCCGGTCCCAGCGGGCCAGCGCGAACAGCAATGCGCAGACGCCGACAATACCGGTCAGTACCAGCATCAAGGCCGACAGGTGGTCCACCACCAGCACGATACCGAACGGAACGCCCCAGTTGCCCGGCAGGTAGACACCGATGGAGCCGCTGCTGCCCGTTTGCTGTACCCAGAAAAACAGCACCACCGAGATGCCCAGCCCGAGCATGCTGGAAAACAGGTTGATGCGCCCTTTGAGCGGTCGATGCTTTTCGCCCAGCCAGAGCATCAGCCCGGCCGTCAGCAACGGCAGCAGAATAGGCGCGATGATCAGTTGATTGATCCAGCTCATGCCTTGGGCTCCCGGCCATCGACATGGTCGGTGCCGGTCAGGCCCCTGGAGGCAAGCAATACCACCAGAAACAAGGCGGTCATGGCGAAGCTGATCACGATCGCGGTCAGCACCAGCGCCTGTGGCAACGGGTCAGTGTAATTGAGCAGGTCCTGAGGAATGCCGTCCTTGATGATCGGCTCTCTGCCGATGAACAGGCTGCCCATGCTGAAGATGAACAGGTTGACGCCATAGGACAGCAGGCACAGCCCCATGACGACCTGAAAAGTACGTGGCCGCAGGATCAGCCAGACGCCCGAGGCGGCCAGTACGCCGATGGCGGTTGCGATGACTTCTTCCATCAGAGGACTCCTTGCGGGTTGGCGACAGGCTTGGGCATTTGCGTCGGGCGATGACTGCGCACCGACTGGTGAGCCAGTGCAGTGAGAATCAGCAGCGTCGAGCCGACTACCACGGCGTACACGCCAACGTCGAAGAACAATGCGCTGGCGATATGAATATCCCCCAGGATCGGCAGGTCGACATGCGCCGTGTGCGTGGTCATGAACGGATAGCCCAACACCATCGACCCGGCGCCGGTCAGCACCGCACAGAGCAGGCCGGTGCCCATCCAGCGCAGCGGTCGCAAGCTCATCTGCGCTTCGACCCACTGCGTACCGGCGACCATGTATTGCAGGATGAACGCCACAGACATCACCAGACCGGCAACAAAACCGCCGCCCGGCTGATTGTGACCGCGAATGAACAGGTACATCGAGATGATGAAGGCAATCGGCAGCAACAGCCTGACCAGTGCGGCCGGGACCATCATGAAGCCAAGCGCGGTGTCACTGGCGCTGCGCGGGTTGACCAAGTCAGTCACCACGTCGCGGGCCAGCAGGCGCTGCTGTGCAGGCAGCAAGATGCTTTCCTTCGGCGGACGGAAGCGTCGCAGCAGGGCGAACACGGTCAGCGCCACTGCCCCCAGCACCGTGATTTCGCCAAACGTGTCGAAGCCACGGAAATCCACGAGCATCACGTTGACCACGTTGGTGCCGCCGCCTTGTGGCAGCGCGCGGCTCAGGTAGAAGGACGAGATGGCGTTGGGGGTCTGACGGGTCAGCATGGCGTAGGAGAGTGTCGCCATTCCCAGACCCACCAGAACCGCCAGCCCGAAGTCACGGATACGCCGGGTGCGCGCGCGCAGGCGGGCACTGAGCGGTGCGACGTCTTCGTTGCGTCGCGGCAGCCAGCGCAGGCCGAGCAGAATCAGCACGGTGGTGACCACCTCCACGACCAGTTGGGTCAGCGCCAGATCGGGTGCCGAGAACCAGACGAACGTGATGCACGTCATCAGGCCGCACACGCTGACCATGACCAGTGCCGCCAGACGGTGGTATTTACCCTGCCATGCGGCACCGATTGCGCAGGCAATCGCGATCAGCCACAGCGTGCCAAACACCCCGGAGCCCGGAATTTTCGGGCGGTCGCCCCAGGTCAGGCCACTGAAGTACATTGGAATGAAGCCGCCCAGCACCGCCGCCAGTACCAGCAGAAACAACTGCGGCTGCAAGCGGCGAGTGCTCACCTTGCGCTCGAACCGGCGCGCCCAGTGCATCACCACCACCAGGCTGCGTTCGAAGAAGCGCTTGCCGTTGAGCCGTCCCACCAGCGGCGGGGCGGTGATGCGCTCGTGCTTGAGGGGCTTGCGCAACAGCAGATAGAGGATGATACCCCCCGCCATCGCCACCAGACTCATGACCATCGGCAGGTTCCAGCCATGCCAGATGGCAAGGCTGTACTCGGGCAGCGTGCCGCCCACCACCGGGCGTGCAGCGGCCGCCAGCAGGGGCGCGACGGATTGCGCCGGGAAAATCCCGACCACCAGACAGGTCAGCACCAACAGTTCGACCGGCGCACGCATCCAGCGCGGTGGCTCATGGGGCAGGTGCGGCAGGTCCTTGGCCGCTGGGCCGAAGAACACATCGACGGTGAACCGCAGGGAATACGCAACGCTGAATATCCCGGCGATGGTCGCGATCACCGGCAACGCGATCTCTACCCAGGCAGTGGCGGAAATGAACACGGTTTCGGCGAAGAACATCTCTTTCGACAGAAACCCGTTAAGCAGCGGCACGCCCGCCATCGATGCACTGGCAACCATCGCCAGCGTCGCGGTGTAGGGCAGCAGCTTCACCAGCCCGCTGAGACGCCGGATGTCACGGGTTCCGCTTTCGTGGTCGATGATGCCCGCCGCCATGAACAGCGAGGCCTTGAACGTGGCGTGGTTGAGAATGTGAAACACCGCCGCGACCGCCGCCAGCGGACTGTTCAGGCCCAGCAGCAGCGTGATCAGGCCCAGGTGACTGATGGTCGAGTAGGCCAGCAGACCTTTCAGGTCATTCTGAAAAATGGCCGCATACGCGCCGAGAATCAGCGTGCAGGCACCTGCGCCACTGACGATCCAGAACCATTGCTCGGTGCCGGACAGCGCAGGCCACATCCGGGCCATGAGAAACACCCCGGCCTTGACCATCGTCGCCGAGTGCAGATAAGCCGAAACCGGTGTCGGCGCAGCCATCGCGTGCGGCAGCCAGAAGTGGAACGGGAACTGGGCGCTTTTGGTCAGTGCGCCAATCAGAATCAGGGTCAGCAAGACCGGGTACAGCGCGTGCGCGCGAATGGCATCGCCGGAGGCCAGTACACGGTCCAGGTCGTAACTGCCTGCCACGTGGCCGAGAATCATCATGCCTGCCAGCAAGGCCAGACCCCCTGCACCTGTGACCATCAACGCCATGTAGGCGCCGCGCCGCGCGTCGGCGCGGTGGTGCCAGTACCCGATCAGCAGGAACGAGAACAGGCTGGTCAGCTCCCAGAAAAACACGATCTGAATCAGGTTGCCGGACATCACCAGGCCCAGCATGGCGCCCATGAATGCCAGAAAAAACGCGAAAAAGCGCGGCACCGGGTCGTCCGGCGACATGTAATAGCGGGCGTAAAGCGAGACCAGCGCGCCGATGCCCAGCACCAGCATTGAAAACAGCCAGGCGAAGCCGTCGATGCGCAGCACGAAGTTCATGCCCAGGCTTGGCAGCCAGAAGTACTCTTCGCGAATCACACCGCCGTCGGCAATCTGCGGGAACCACAAGGCCATCTGAACGGCGCCGATCAGGGCCACCAGACCGGCCAGGAGGGATTCTGCGTTACGCGCGTTGTGCGGCAAAAAGGCCGCGAGACAGCTGCCGATGAAAGGCAGAAGCAGTAGAACTATCAGGGACATAGGCTTCTAACCTGCAGGGGAATGTCAAGCATCATACGTGCCAGCATCCCGATACCAAAGAAAGGGTTTCCGAAATTTCCTACAAAAAGTGTCTGCTATTTTTAGGCTACCCATGATTGCTGCAGCCAGCGTGCATCATGGCAAACGGTGCGCACCCCTCATTCGACAGTGCGCGCGCCCTTTTCATCAAGGTCGGCCCGGCCTTCGGGAGCAGGGCGTCGTTTCATTTCGCTGACGATCACTCCGATCACGATCAGTGCCGCCCCCAGCAGGGCAATGCCCGGCAATCGCTCACCGGCCAGTCTTCCGACAATCCCGGCCCAGACCGGTTCACCGGCATAGATCACCGTTGCCCGGGTGGGCGAGACGCTTCGCTGCGCCCAGTTCATGGCAATCTGGATGGCCGCACTCATCGCACCCAGTCCCACCGCGCTGCCTATCAGCAACCATGAAAACCCGGGCAGGGGTTCCTGAGTGGGCACAATCATCAAAAACGCCAGGAGTGAAGCAGTGACTAGTTGCACCACGGTGACTCGACGCACATCGACCTTGCCAGCGTAGGCACTGATCATGATGATTTCAGCCGCGATCGCCACCGTACTGATCAGCGTCACGATCTCGCCGGTGCTGAGGTTCAGGGACGTGCCTTGCGGACCTGAGACCAGCATCAGCCCGATGAAGGCGAGGATGATCCCCAGCGTGGGCATCAACCCCGGTCGTTGTCCGAGCACCAGCCATTGCAACAAGGGGACGCACGGTACGTAGAGGGCGGTGATGAAGGCGGACTGGCTGCTGGGGATGGTCTGCAGCCCGACAGTCTGCAGACCATAGCCGAGCATGATCGCGGTGCCGATGAAGAGGCCGGCCTTGAGTTCAAGAAGGGTCAGCCCGCGCAGCACCTTCAGTGAAAACAGCGCTACGATAAGCGCAGCTGCGGCAAAGCGCAGGCCGACGAAAAACATCGGGCCGCTGACCGTCATTGCATGCTGTACCAGCAAAAACGTGCCGCCCCAGAGCATGGTGATCAGAATCAGAACGGCTTCTGCCTTGCTGATGCGGGGTATGCGGCTGATAGACTTCATGTCAGCTCCGGACTCCTGTGAAGTGTTCTGTGGCTGCGAGGCCTGTGATGAGAGGCTGAACACGCTGATAGCCTTCTTGGGGTGGGCATTATAATGCGCAACGGTTTGATGTGAGCACTACCATGCACAAAGAAAATTCCGGGCGCGCGCCCGTGCTGCAGCATGTGAGTCAGAATGTGCGGCGTTTGCGTAACGCCGCAGACCTCAGTCAGACGGCCCTGGCCGACAAGTCCGGGGTCAGTCGCCGTATGCTGGTCGCGATTGAGGCTGGAGAGAAGAATGTCAGTCTGGCCACGCTGGATCGGGTAGCCGAGGCGCTGGAGGTGGCCTTCAGCGATCTGATTCAGGCCCCCGAAAATCGCGATCACAGTCGTATCAACGAACTGGCCTGGGCGGGTGCGATCGTCGGCAGCAAGGCGGTGCTGCTGGCCAAGGCGGTAGCACGCCGCGAGGTCGAGCTGTGGGAGTTCTGCCTGGAACCCGGCGATGCTTACGGTTCTGAAGCCGACCCCGACGGCTGGAGCGAGCAGGTCTATGTCGTGGAAGGGCATCTGACCCTGCGTTTTTCCGAGCCAGGTGCCGCGCAGCAAATCGGTCCGGGCGAGTTCTTCATGTTTCCCAGCAATCAGCCGCACCGTTACTGCAATGAAGCTGACGTGCCTTTGCGTTTTGTGCGCAATGTGGTGCTCTGACCCGTTTGATCGCATCCCCTGTATCGCAATCCTTTTATTGCAACCCTGCCGAGGCGCTGTCCGATGATTGATAACCCTGACCAGACGGCCGATGTTCTCATCGTCGGTGGCGGCCTGAGCGGTGCAATGCTGGCGGCGCAATTGTTGCGCAGGCCGGGCCGACGCCGAATCCTGATCATCGAAACCCGCGGCGAACTGGGCAGGGGTGAGGCTTACAGTGCGACAGAGCCGGGGCATACGCTCAATGGCAACGCGGCGCGCATGAGTGTCGACCCGGACAATCCGGATGACCTGACGCAGTGGCTGGCGGGGTATCTGGCCGAGGGCGGCTGGCCTGAAGCGGCAGAGCAGAACGTACCGGTCGCCGAACTGTTTCCGCCGCGCGGGGTGTTCGGGCTGTACGCGCAGCAACGCCTGCGCGAGGCCAGTGTCGCCGGCCAAGCCTTTGGCTCGACGGTCGGGCATGTGCAGGGCGAGGCGGTGGACGTGCAGATCAATGAGCAAGGTGTGAGCATCACACTGGCTGACGGTCGTGAACTGCGCGGCAGCCAGGCGGTGCTGGCGACCGGCATGTACGCGGCCTCGCGTACACCCCAGCGCGAGTCAGACGGGCTGAATGCAGCGGCGCTGGACCCTTGGGACGTGAGCGTCATGCGACAGCTCGACCCTCAGGCGAGGGTGTTGATCATCGGCTCGGGGCTGACCATGGTCGACGCCGTGGTGTCTCTGGAGAAAGCCGGGCATCGCGGGCCGATTCAGGTCCTTTCCCGTCACGGCCTGCTGCCACATGTACGCCGTCAGCCACCCGACTGGGCCGACTTTCTGGCGCAGAACCCGAACATCCGCAGCCCCCGGCAACTGTTGCGCACGGTGCGTGAGCAGTGCGAACTGGCGATTGAAAGCGGCATTGACTGGCAGGCTCCGCTGGACACCGTGCGTGGCAACGTTGGCAGGCTGTGGAGTCAGGCCTCCGACGTGCAGCGGCGCCAGTTTGTGCGCCATGTGCGACCGTGGTGGGAGAGCCATCACCATCGTTCGCCGCCCCCGAGTGCAGCACTGCTGGCGCGTCTGGTCAGGCAAGGGCGGCTGCATATCGAGGCCGCTTCGTTGCAGGACGTTGCGCGCCTGCCTTCAGGTCAGGTGCAGATCAGCGTTCGTCGGCGTGGCGACAGTACACCCACACACATTGTTGGCGATGCTCTGATCAACTCCACCGGCATTCAATACGACTGGCGTCGCGTGGATCGCCCATTGCCTCGTCAGTTGCTGGCACGAGGCCTGATTCAGCCCGGGCCGCTGGCGCTGGGAATCGCCGCCGATGCCGGCGGCGCGGTGCTGGATGCGCAGGTTCAGCGCTCATCACGCCTGTTCGCCATCGGCCCGCCGTTGCGCGGCCTGTGGTGGGAAAGCACCGCAGTCACCGACGTTGCGATCCAGGCCAAGGCCCTGGCGATGCGTTTGTCGTAAGCGCTGCGTGCTCAGAAGAGGACGCAGAGCGTCCGGAAATGCATACCCACGCGGAGCATGGGCACGACAGTGTTCTGCCGGACGCCAATCGTTCCTCACACTCCAGCGTGGGAATGCCGTTCGTGACGCTCCGCTTCAGCTCTCGGCGCCGCGCCGCGGAGCATGGGCACGACAGTGTTCTGCCGGACGCCAATCGTTCCTCACGCTCCAGCGTAGGAATGCCGTTCGTGACGCTCCGCGTCAGCTCTCGGTGCAGCGCCGCGGAGCATGGGCACGACAGTGTTTTGCCGGACGCCGATCGTTCCTCACGCTCCAGCGTGGGAACGCTGTTCGTGACGCTCCGCGTCAGCTCTCGGCGCCGCGCCGCGGAGCGTGGGCACGACAGTGTTTTGCCGGACGCCAATCGTTCCTCACGCTCCAGCGTGGGAATGCCGTTCGTGACGCTCTGCGTCACACAGTGGTTCTGTGATGTCAGGTAGGTTGGGGTTCGACTCAGGTCACCTTTTCGCCCCTCGGCGAGTTACTTTGATGGGGCCAAAGTAACCAAAGCCTCCAGCTCCGTTTCCGGCCCGACTTCGTCGGGTTCCTTCGCCCTGACACTGATCCGGGGGTCGCCGCAACGGGCCATCCTTGGCCCGATGCGGCTAGCCTGGCGTCCTGCCAGGCGACCCCCGGATCAGCGTCAGGGCTCAGCCGTCACTGACGTCGCACTCTGCGTCGTCAGGGCCATCGTGATAAAAAAGCGCTTTCGTTTATGTGCAGTGACGATGAACAGGGCATGACGTGACTATCGTGCCGACGCTCTGCGTCGGCATGCAGTTCGTGACGCTCCGCGTCATCGGTCTGAGCCTTCATACCGACAGGTGCAACATGCGGTCGCCCTGGACATTTTCACCCGGTCTGCGTTTGTTGACCGCCAGTTCGCCGATCTTGATCAGCCGCGTGCGGGTGACGTTTCGGGTCAGCCCCAGCAGGCTGGCAGTGTGGACCTGGTTGTGATGACAGAAGCGGTAAGCCGCTCTCAGCAGTGTGTCTTCGACCTTTTCATGCAGCGCGCCGGCCTGTTCTTCGAA
Source organism: Pseudomonas graminis (assembly GCF_002093745.1). GTDB lineage: Bacteria > Pseudomonadota > Gammaproteobacteria > Pseudomonadales > Pseudomonadaceae > Aquipseudomonas. The sequence goes on along the minus strand of NZ_MTSB01000004.1, from coordinate 38,778 downwards.
CAGCTTTTGAAAGGCACGGTTGAGCAACTGTTCGGCGGATTCGTCCGAGGGGTTCTGCTCGTCTGCACGCTCGATTCTCAGGTTGGACATGCGCAAGTCATCACGCTGGATAATGCCGTCGCGGCACACCAGCAGGGTGTGATGGATGACGTTTTCCAGCTCGCGAATGTTGCCTGGCCAGCTGTAGCTCTTGAGCTTGTGTTCCGCCTCGGCGCTGACCCTTACCGGAGCATGCCGCAGACGCTGGCTGTAGACGTCGATGAAGTGCCGGACCAGCGGCAGGATGTCGCCAGGGCGGTCGCGTAAAGGGCTCAGTTCCAGGTTGACCACGTCCAGCCGGTAATAAAGGTCCTCGCGGAAATGCCCGGCGTTGATGGCCTTTTCCAGCTGCACATTGGTGGCTGCCAGCACCCGCACATCAATCGGAATGCTCTTGCGCGAGCCCAGGCGTACCACTTCGCGTTCTTGAAGCACCCGCAGCAGTTTCACTTGCAGGGTCATGGGCAGGTCGCCGATTTCATCGAGAAACAGCGTGCCGCCGTTGGCCTCTTCAAACCAGCCGGCCTTGGCACTGATCGCCCCGGTGAAAGCGCCTTTCTCGTGGCCGAACAATTCGGCCTCGATCAGGTTCTCGGAGAACGCGCCGCAATTGACCGCCACAAAGGGTTTGTCACGGCGGGCACTCAACTCATGAACGTGCCTTGCCACCAGCTCCTTGCCGGTGCCGGTTTCACCAATGATCAGTACGCTGGCATCACTGGGCGCGACCTGACGCACGTGAGCCAGCAAGGCCCTGGACCGAGGGTCTTCGAACACCTGCGCAGTGGCCCTGATCGAAGTCGCCAGCGCAGGCGAGTGGGGTAAGGTCAGCAGTTGCCCTGACATCACTTGACCTGCGGGGGCAGATCGTTGGCGATCATTTCGCCGAACGGGCCCGTCAGATTGGTGACGCCGCGCCCGGCCAGGCTGGCGTAAGGTTCCGGCAGCAAAGGGAAGACCAGCTCGGCAAAACGGTAAGCTTCTTCCAGGTGCGGGTAGCCCGAGAAAATGAAGCTTTCGATGCCCAGGTCTGCGTACTCCTTGATGCGCGCCGCCACTTCCTGCGGATTGCCGACCAGCGCCGTGCCCGCGCCGCCGCGCACCAGGCCTACGCCGGCCCACAGGTTGGGTGCGATTTCCAGATTGTCGCGGCGTCCATCATGAAGGGCCGCCATGCGCCTTTGGCCTTCGGAGTCGAAACGCGAAAAGGATTTTTGCGCCGCAGCAATGGTTTCATCGCTGATGTGCTCGATCAGGGTGCTTGCGGCTTTCCAGGCTTCTTCACTGGTTTCGCGCACGATGACGTGCAGACGAATCCCGAACTTCACGGTGCGGCCCTTGCGTGCGGCACGTTCGCGCACGTCCGCCAGCTTTTGCGCAACGGCTGCCGGTGGCTCGCCCCAGGTCAGGTAAACATCCACCTGATCGGCAGCCAGGTCATGCGCCGCCTCGGAGGAACCGCCGAAATACAGCGGCGGGTAAGGCTTCTGAATGGGCGGGTAAAGCGCTTTGGCGTTTTGTACGCGCAAGTGCTTGCCTTCAAAGTCGACGGCTTCCCCTTGCAAGACGCGACGCCAGATTTTCAGAAACTCGTCAGTGACTTCATAACGCTCGCTGTGATCGAGAAAGCTCCCATCGCCACGGTTTTCGTCCGGGTCCCCACCGGTGACCACGTTGATCAGCAGCCGGCCGCCGGAAAGCCGGTCCAGCGTGGCGGCCATGCGTGCCGACACGGTCGGCGAGATGATGCCCGGACGGATCGCCACCAGGTATTTCAGACGTTCGGTCAACGGCACCAGCGCCGACGCGATGACCCACGAATCCTCGCACGAGCGGCCGGTCGGAATCAGTACCCCGTAATAGCCCAGGTCGTCGGCGGCCTGCGCCACCTGCTTGAGGTAATTGAGCGTGACCGGACGTGCGCCCTTCGTCGTGCCCAGGTAGTGGCCGTCGCCGTGAGTCGGAAGAAACCAGAAAACGTTCATGACAAATCCTTGGGAATGATCAGCAGGTGAGTGCTGACGGGACCAGCTGTTGCGTCAGAAACAATCTGCCAACAGCGTTCGAGGTGGGGCCATTTATAGAACGTCTGGTTTATTCCGCAAAAGAACGTTAAACCATATTTTTAGACTTTAAAGCTATATGCGTTGCGTTTCTGCCCGGCTGTCTCCTTATGAAACCTTCTGGCCTGCGGGGCTTGGAGCGCTTGTCAGGCTGTCGAAACTTTTACTCGGCCTGCCCGGTCACCTGTCTATGATCAACAGGAGTGAAACCATGGCAAGGGCAATCTGGAAAGGCGCGATCAGCTTCGGGCTGGTGCATATCCCCGTTGCACTGGTATCCGCGACCACCTCGAACGGCGTCGATTTTGACTGGCTCGACAAGCGCAGCATGGACCCGGTCGGCTACAAACGGATCAACAAGGTCACCGGCAAGGAAGTCACCAAGGAAAACATCGTCAAAGGCGTCTTGTACGAGAAGGATCGCTACGTGGTGCTCAGCGAAAAGGAAATTCGCGCCTCGCACCCCAAGTCGACCCAGACCATCGATATTTTCGCCTTCGTCGACAGTCAGCAGATTCCTTTGCAGAACATCGACACGCCTTATTTCCTGACCCCCGACAAGCGCGGCGAGAAAGTCTACGCGCTGTTGCGCGAAACCCTGATTGATACCCGGAAAGTGGCGCTGGCCAATGTGGTGCTGCACACCCGTGAACATCTGGCTGCGGTCATGCCACTAGAGTCGGCGCTGGTCATGGTGATTCTGCGCTGGCCCGCCGATGTTCGTGAGCTGGATGCGCTGGAACTGAGTGATGCCGTGACCGACGCGCAGTTGAACAAGAGCGAACGCGATATGGCCAAGCGCCTGGTCAAGGACATGAGCGCCGATTGGGAGCCTGAAAAATACCGCGACACTTTTCAGGACAAGATCATGAAGCTGGTGGAGACCAAGGCCAGCGAAGGCAAGATCGAGGACGTCGAGACTGATCCGGTCGAGGAAGAGCGCAAGAGCGCTGATGTCATTGACCTGACCGACCTGCTGCGGCGCAGCCTGGCGGGCAAGGGCGGCGCCGGTAAAGCCAGAGCGAGTAAGCCCGCAGCCAAAGGCAAGGCCACCGACAAGGCCGCGGCCAAACCCAAGCGGCCTGCTGCACGCAAGAAAACCAGTAAAGCCTCTTGAGCCATACGGAGAGACCGGTCATGGCCAAGCCAGCCAGTGAGTACACGCGCAAGCGTAACTTCGATATCACCTCTGAACCCGCAGAGAGCAAGCCCGAAGGCAAGGGCAAGGCCGGTGCTTTGAGCTTCGTGATTCAGAAGCATGACGCACGCAACCTGCACTACGATTTTCGACTGGAACTGGATGGCACGCTCAAGAGTTGGGCGGTTCCCAAGGGGCCGAGTCTGGACCCGAAGCAGAAGCGCCTGGCTGTTCACGTCGAAGACCACCCGCTGGGTTACGCCGGTTTTGAAGGCAGTATCCCGAAAGGGCAGTACGGCGGCGGCGATGTCATCGTCTGGGACCGTGGCATCTGGCAACCTCACGGCGATCCGCAGAAAACCTACAAAGACGGCAAACTCAAGTTCACGTTGATCGGAGAGAAGCTCAGTGGCGAGTGGGCACTGGTGCGCACCCGGCTCACGGGCAGCGGCAGCAAGGAACAATGGCTGCTGATCAAGGAAAAGGACGATGTTGCCCGACCCGCCGACGAATACGACATCACTCAGGAGCAACCGCAAAGTGTGATCAGCGGCGCTCACGTGGGTGCAGGGCGTGCAGCGCCGACAAAACGCAAATCCACCGCTGTGTCCGGTAAAGCCAGCGCCGCACCACCCAAACCTGCACACCCGAAGGCGGCGCGAAAGACCTCGAAAGCAGCGTTCCCGGAGACACTTTCGCCACAGTTGGCGGCGCTGGTGGAGGCTCCGCCTGCGGGCGACTGGCTGTATGAGATCAAGTTCGACGGTTATCGAATCCTGACCCGTATACAGGGCGACGACGTGCGTCTGTTTACTCGAAATGGCAACGACTGGACCGATCGCTTGCCGGAACTGGTCAAGGCGCTCAAAGGCCTGAAGTTGCAGGACAGCTGGTTCGATGGCGAGGCCGTTGTTTTGGATGAAGAGGGCCTGCCTGACTTTCAGGGGCTGCAGAATGCCTTCGACGCAGGTCATAGCAAAAACATCCTGTATTACCTGTTCGACATGCCGTTTCTCAGCGGAGAAGACCTGCGCGACGTGCCCCTTGAGCAACGTCGCGATGCCTTGAAACAGGTTCTCGACGCTCAGCGCAGTCGCGTGTTGCGCTACTCCGATGCGTTTCAGGCAGGGCACCGGGATATCGTGGCCAGTGCCGCCGCGATGGGCCTGGAGGGCGTGATCGGCAAGCGTGCCGGCAGCGCGTATGTCAGCCAGCGCAATGCTGACTGGATCAAGCTCAAATGCCGGCTGCGTCAGGAGTTCGTGATCGTCGGCTACACCGCGCCGCAAGGCAGTCGCTCGGCGTTCGGTGCGTTGCTGCTGGCGGTCAACGACAGAGAGCAACAACTGGTGTATGCGGGACGGGTCGGGACCGGCTTCAGTGAGGAAACCCTGAAACAGCTGCACAAACACTTGAAGCCGCTGCACCGCGAGGACTCGCCGCTGGCCAAAAAGCTGACCTCGGCGAAGGCGCGCGGCGTGCAGTGGGTGGCGCCGCAGCAGGTCTGTGAAGTCGAATTCGCCCAGTGGACACGCGAAGGCATCTTGCGTCAGGCCGCTTTTGCCGGTTTGCGCAGTGACAAGCCAGCCAGCGATGTGGTGCGCGAAGACGCTCAGCCTGCCAAGGCTGCCGGGCAGACGAAAGCCGCACCGGCAGCGTCCCGGACCAACAAAAAAACGGCCCACGGCAGAGTCGATGTGGCGGGGACCGGCATCAGCCATCCGGATCGGGTCATCGACAGCAAGACTGGCACCAGGAAAGTCGAACTCGCACAGTTCTATGCGTCCATCGCCGACTGGATGCTGCCGTACCTGAACAAGCGCCCGGTCGCGCTTTTGCGCTGCCCGGAAGGCATCGACGGCGAGCAGTTTTTCCAGAAGCACGCAGAGCACCTGGCCATTCCGCACATCCGGCAGCTGGATCGCGCACTGGACCCTGGGCATGCGGCGCTGATGGAAATTGATTCAGCCCAGGCGTTGGTCGGTGCCGCGCAAATGGGCGCCATTGAGCTGCACACCTGGGGCGCGACCCGGGACAGGATCGAAACGCCGGATCATTTCGTGCTGGACCTCGATCCCGACCCGGCGCTGCCCTGGCGCAGCATGATCGAAGCCACGCAGATGGTTCTGGCCGTGCTGGAAGAGCTTGGGCTGGAGGCTTACCTCAAAACCAGCGGCGGCAAAGGCATGCACGTCATCGTGCCGTTGGCGCGGCAGGCCGACTGGGACACCGTCAAAGCGTTTTCCAAAGCCATCGCCGAGTTTGTCAGCGGCCAGTTGCCCGAACGCTTCACGGCGAAGATGGGGCCGAAGAACCGGGTCGGGAAAATCTTCATCGATTACCTGCGCAACAGCCGTGGCGGGAGTACGGTCACGGCCTATTCGGTACGTGCCCGGCCAGGCTTGCCGGTCTCGGTGCCGATTGCGCTGGATGAACTGGCCGGTCTCACATCGTCGGCGCAGTGGGACATCACCAATCTCGAGCAGCGTTTGGGGCAGCTCAAGGAAGATCCTTGGGCGGGTTACAGCAACCGCCGCAGAATCACCCGGAAGATGTGGGAACAGTTGGGGGCCAAACGGCCTTGATAGCGGTTTCTGAACAGACCCACCGCGCGGCGAACAAGACGGCTTGTTCGCCAGCGTATGGCTAACGCTAGAGAATCCGGTACAACAAGCGCTCGACCCTGACGCGGCTGACCCGGCGCAGGAACTTGCGCACGCCCTCGGGATAATTGGCCAGCGTATCGAGTTCATCGTACTGGTTGACGCGTTGCGTGTTGCGCATCAGGTGCGCGATCTCGGCTTCGCGCGGATCTGTCCATTGGCCCTGCGGGTCATCGATCAACAGGCCGTTTTCCAGGTCAAGGTTGAACGCTCGCGGGTTCAGGTTGTTGCCGGTCAGCAGGGTGTAGCGCTGATCGACCCAGATGCCCTTGAGGTGGAAGGTGTTGTCGCCATGCTTCCACAAATGCACGTTCAGCCGGTGCTGAGCGATGGCCTTCTGATGTTTCTGGGCAAAGCGCCGCAGGCTGATCTCATACAGGTACGGCAGGGCGGAAATCACTTTGAACGGCTCGTCCGGGTCGATGAAGAAATCGTTGGCGGTCTTGTCGCCGATGATGATGTCGACGTGTACGCCGCGCTTGAGTGCCCGGTTGATCTCACGTGTCACGGCCACCGGCAGGTTGAAATACGGTGTGCAGATGGTCAGCTGGATCTTGCTCGACGCAATCAGGTCGCAGATGACCCGGTTGAGCCGGTTGCGCGGGCCGACGCCCAGCAGCGGGATCACGCGTAGCTGGCCGTTTTCCTTGTCGCCTGCCGACGTGTCGTAGGCCGCGCGCTTCAGATCACCGCGAAAGGCGCGAATTTCGCTGCGCAGGCTGCGAGAACTCGGGGGCGATTGCAGGTCCAGACGATGCACGGCAGGGGACGGCAGGATTTCCTGCTGCACCAGTTGCTGGAACGCGTCAGCCAGCGGCGCGCTGTCGATCAGGTGATAGCGGTCAAGGCGGTATTTGTCGAGTTTGTGCAGGTAAACGTTGTTGATGCTTGCGCCGGAGTAGATCACGCAATCGTCAATGACACTGCCCTTGAGGTGCAACACCCCGAACAGCTCGCGGGTCTGCACCGGCACGCCGTAGATCGGCACCTCTTCGTCGTATTCCAGATTCTGCGCCTGATACCAGGTCGAGTTGCCTGGTTGGCGTCCCGCACCGATCAGGCCACGCTGCGCACGGAACCAGTCGACCAGCACCACCACGTCCAGCTCCGGTCTGGCCGTTTTGGCGGCGTACAGTGCATCGAGAATTTCCTGGCCGGCTTCATCCTGTTGCAGGTACAGCGCGATGATGTAGATGCGCCGGGTGGCCGAAGCGATCTTCTCCAGCAGACAGCGTCGATAGTCGGCGGCAGAAGGAACAATGGAGATTGCATCGCTCGGCAAGGCAAAACCGCGAAGCGCTGCCAGGGTCGAGCGTCGGAAAGTGGACTGCATAGGCCTCTCGATGGGAAAACCAACAGCGTACGAGCTTACACGAGAGTAGGGGGCAGGTGGCTGTCGCCGACCTGTTTCATCACGTGACACGTCACATCGGCGTCTCGCTGCAAGGCCAGGCGCGCGGCGCAGTGCCTGGAAACGATGACCGCCTGATGTGTAACGTTTTGTATGCAAATAAACGATAACCATTCCCAGTAACATCTGATAGCATTTCGCATTCAACTGAGTCGGTCATTTCCAGGAAGGTTTCTTCCGATCTCGCTCATCTCGTCAGCAGGACCTCTACATGCACACCCCATCGTTCCCGATGCGCCTTACTTTGCTCGCGTTTTGCTGCTCCATTGGTTCTCCCGCCTGGTCCGCCACGGCCACCACCGGTCAAAAAGATGGCCCGATGGTACTCGGCGAAACCGACATCAGCGCCGGCCAGACCGCCGCACACGACCTTCCGCCGGTGTATGCAGGCGGTCAGGTGGCCCGTGGCGGGCAGCTTGGCGTGTTGGGAAATGCCGACATCATGGATGTGCCGTTCACCATGACCAGCTACACCGAACAGCTGATCGAGGACCAGCAGGCCGAGGACGTCGGCGATGTGCTGCTCAATGACGCATCGGTACGCCAGTCAAGCGGCTATGCCAATGCCTCGAAGATCTTTGTCATTCGCGGCCTCAAGCTGACCACTGACGATATTTCCTACAACGGCCTCTACGGCGTATTGCCGCGTCAGATAATATCGACCGATGCCCTGGAACGGGTTGAGGTGTTCAAAGGCCCCAATGCCTTTATCAATGGCGTGACCCCGACCGGCTCGGGCATCGGCGGGGGCGTCAACCTGCAGCCCAAACGTGCGCAGGACACGCCGACACGTCGCTTTACCACCGACATCAGCAGTGACGGCCGGATCGGCGAGCACCTTGACCTCGGCCAGCGCTTCGGCGAAGGCAACCGTTTCGGCGCGCGCCTGAACCTGTCTCAGCGCGAAGGCGAAACGGGTGTCGAGGACGAAGAACACCGCAGCAAGCTGTTCGCCCTGGGCCTTGATTATCAGGGCGACAACTTCCGCCTTTCCGGCGATTTCGCCTATCAGAAGCAGCGCATCAATCAAGACCGCAACATGGTGTTCGTTGGCAGCGGTCTGACCCGCGTGCCGCATGCGCCGGACAGCGACACCAACTACGCGGCGAACTGGACCTGGACCGAAACCGAAGACACCTTCGGCATGACCCGCGCCGAGTACGACCTCAACGATGACTGGACGCTATACGCCGCTGCCGGCGCCAAGCACACCCGTGAAAACGGTATCTATGGCTCGCCGACCATCAATGACGCCGCAGGCAACATCACGGCGTCACCGTCGTCCATCCCGCATGACGAAGACAACAAGACGGTCATGGCCGGCATCAACGGCAAATTGCAGACCGGCGCGGTCAGCCACAAGGTCAACTTCGGGCTGTCCGGCATCTGGACCGAGCAGCGCAGTGCCTACCTGTTCGGCAGTCCTTCAAGCAGCAACCTTTACAACCCTGTTGAAACAACGCGCCCTGCGCTGGACAGCTTCACGGCGGGCGATCTCAGTGATCCGGGCATCATCGGCAAGAGCCGTATGCGCAGCGTGGCGTTCTCCGATACGTTGGGGTTTTTCGATGATCGCCTGCTGCTGACGGCAGGCCTGCGTCGCCAGCAGCTGCGTGTTCAGGGTTACGAATACGGCAGCGGCCCGCGCGACGCTCTGTATGACGAGGCAATCACCACGCCGGTCTACGGGGTGGTGTTCAAGCCTTGGCAATATGTGTCGTTCTACGCCAACCGCATCGAAGGCCTGGCTCAGGGACCGACTGCGCCGAGCACCGTGACGATCAACCCAGGCCAGGTTTTCGCGCCGGCACGTTCCAAACAGATCGAGGCGGGTGTGAAGCTGGACATGGGCACGTTCGGCGCGAGCCTGGGTGTGTACCGCATCGAACAACCGACTGACGGCTACCAGATTCAGGATGGCAGCGGCACGCGCTACGTCCGTGATGGCGAACAGCGTAACCGTGGCGTGGAAATGAACGTCTTCGGCGAGCCAGTCAGCGGTCTGCGTCTGCTGGCCGGTCTGACCCTGATGGACACCGAGGTGAGCGGTACGTCAGGCGGCAGCAATGATGGCAACAGGGCCATCGGCGTGCCGACCTTCCAGTTCAACGCGGGCGCCGACTGGGATGTGCCGGGTATCGAAGGCGCGGCCATCAATGCGCGCATGCTGCGTACCGGCGGGCAATATGTGAATGCCGCCAACACCCAGAGCATTCCGACCTGGAACCGCTTCGACCTGGGCGCGCGTTACACCTTCAACGTTGCACAGAAGGACGTGACCCTGCGCGCCAACGTCGAAAACCTGATGAATGAGAATTACTGGGAGTCAGCCTACGGTGGCTATCTGACTCAGGGTGAGCCGCGCACCTTGAAACTGTCAGGCACCCTCGACTTCTGAGGATCGGGTAGCAGGCCGCATCGCCGGATGCGGCCTGCCGTTCGATCAGTAGCCGTTACGCTTCAGAATCGCGTCGATGCTTTCTTTTGCCGGCCGGCCGTAGAACTTCAACAGTTCGGCGGTGCGGTTGGTGAAGAAGCCGTCGGCACCGTCCTTGCTGATGCGTTTGAAGTCGGCCTCGTCGTCCACGGTGTAAGGGTGAATGACCATGCCTTTTTCGTGCGTCAGGGTATTCATCCACGGCTTCACCAGGTCCATGTAGCTCTGGTCGCCGCCCTGGGCCAGTTTCGACGAAGGGCCGGTGCCGATGGCGCCGTGGGCTTTGGCCCAGTCAATCCACTGCTCGAATTCCTCCGGCGATTTGACTTCCTGCGCCGCGTAATAGCTGGCCTTGTCCTTGAACCCCGAGTCCTTGAACGCGACGCTGGATTTCGGCTCGATCGAGCCTTCGCCAATCCACAGCAACATGACCTTGGGCACGTTCGGCATTTCTTTTTGCAGCAACTCCAGGCTTTGCTTCTCGAACGTCTGCAACACCACGCGGCCCGGCATATGCGCGACATTGACATGCCCGGCGGCAGCGGCAGGTCGCTCGGTCAGCCAGCCGCGCTTGGCCAGAACCTTTTTCAGGTCGGCTTCGACGCCCGGAAACTTGTTCGGCACCTTGGTCTCGATGTACAGCCCCGGCTTGTTGGCGCCGCCCTCGGCGATGTCGATGACTTCATCCAGCGTCAGAATCTGCAAGCCGTTGTAACTGTCGCGAGCCCGGTCCGGGTAAGCCTTGTTGAACCATGAGCCAGCGTCCAGTTGCTTGAGTTCTGCCAGCGTGAACGTGCTCACCGGGTCCTTGACCCGCGTCGGGAACACTTGCGCAATGTTGGTGGTGCGTTCCAGCACGTCATCATGCAAAGCGATCAGCACACCGTCCTTGGTGCGCTGGATGTCCATCTCCAGGTAGTCGGCCCCCAGATCGCGTGCCAGGGTGTAGGCCGGAATCGTCTCTTCGGGCGCGTCGAACGAGGCACCGCGATGGGCGATTGCAGCGGGCCAGGGCAGGCCGTACTTCTCGCTTAACACCTTGCCCGGGGCGTCCGCCGCCGCGGCCATCCCGGATGACAGCAGCAGGCTCGACATGACAGCCGCCGCCAAGAGGGTCTTTTTCAAAAGAGTGGTGGAAAATCCTTGCATGGGCCGGTGTTCCTTATTGGGTAGAAGGCGTTCGACTGCCCCAGCCAGTACCGTCGCTGGTCGCAGTGCTGTACGCAACGATAGCGCACTATCATGTTGTCGCGGTTGCTTGCACGTCAGTCTGTCCGGCAAATGCGTCCGCTTTATGAACACGTGACGGGTTTGATAACGCTTTTTTCCACATGAACGTGACGGGCGCTGCACAAGAGCGCCAAGTCGCGTTACTGTCAGTGTTTTGTTGAACGAGCGGGAGCGTACATGACAACGGTATTGGTGTTGGTCGAGAACCTGGGCACGTATTTGCCGATTCTGGAAAGCAGCGGCTTCCAGTTGATTCGTGCCCCGACGCCCGAGCAGCGCGCCGAGGCGATTGCCACGCACGGGCAACACATCAGCGCCGTCGTGACACGTGGGCCGCTGGGGTTTTTTGCCGAGGAAATGGACGCTCTGCCGCACCTTAAGATCATCTGCGTGAGCGGGGCGGGTTACGAGAAAGTCGACCTGCCCGCCGCCAGGGCGCGCGGCATCACCGTGACCAATGGAGCCGGCGTCAACGCGCCTACGGTGGCCGATCACGCGCTGGCGCTGTTGCTGTCATTGGTCCGTGACATTCCGCAGGCGGACGCATCGGTGCGCCGCAACGAGTGGCGCAAGGTCGTGCGCCCGTCAATGGCAGGCAAGCGACTGGGCATCATCGGGCTGGGCGCTGTGGGGCTGGCCATTGCCAAGCGCGCGGCTGCTTTCGACGTCGTCATCGGCTACCACAACCGCAGGCCGCGCAACGACTGCCCGTACACCTGGCATGCCACCGCGCAGGCGCTGGCCGCCGAGTCGGATTTTTTGATCATTGCCACACCCGGTGGCAACAGCACACGGCATCTGGTCGATGCGCAGGTGCTTGAAGCGCTGGGGGCTGACGGTTTCCTGATCAACATTGCCCGGGCCAGCGTTGTGGATACCGATGCGCTGGTCAAAGCGCTTCAGACCGAGCGGATCGCCGGCGCGGCACTGGATGTTTTCGACGACGAGCCGAGCGTGCCGGACGTCTTCAAAACCCTGAACAATGTCGTGCTCACACCCCACGTGGGGGGCCTGTCGCCCGAGGCGTCGAGGGACAGCGTGCAGAAGGTCAACGATAACCTGCTGGCGTTCTTTTCCGGGCAGCCGGTGCTCACGCCGGTCAACGAATGATGACCGTGCAGCGCTGCACGCAACGCCTTGCCGGGCCGCCCATTCTGATTGCGTAGTTGCCTGTTTATAGTCCGTTCGGATTCAACCAGAACGGACACAGGGGCAGGGTATGGGCTTGGCAGAGAACACGATCAGAAAAATACACATCGGGCTGGTGGGGGATTTCATCGCTGAGGTGCCTGCGCATCAGGCGATTCCGCTGGCCTTGCAAATGGTCGCCGACGCGTTGCGGGTTCAGGTCGACGTCGAGTGGTTGCCCACGCCGCACATCGGCGACGGTGCGTGTCTTGAGTCGTTCGACGGCTTGTGGTGCGTGCCGGGCAGCCCGTATCAGGACATGCAGGGCGCGCTGACGGCCATTCGTTTTGCACGGGAGGGCCGGGTGCCGTTCCTGGGTTCCTGCGGCGGGTTTCAGCATGTGTTGGTCGAGTACGCGAGACATTGCCTGGGCTGGGACGACGCCGATCATGGCGAGACGTCGCCAGACGCCGCCAATGTCATTATCGAGCCGCTCAGTTGCCCGCTGGTCGATGCGCTGGCGCCGATTCATCTGCAACCTGACACGCTGATCGCCCGGGCCTACGGAACGCTGGATATCGAAGAGCGCTACCACTGTCGCTACGGCCTGCGCCGCGAGCTGGAGAGCTCGTTGTTCGGCGATGCGTTGACGGTCAGCGGCCGAGGTCCGGAAGGTGACGTGCGCTGCCTGGAGTTGCAGGGGCATCCGTTCTTCGTCGCCACCCTGTTTCAGTCGGAGCGTGCTGCATTGCTGGGCAGGATTCCCCCGGTGGTCGAAGCATTCGTTCGTGCCTGCATCACTTCTGCACAGCGAGACCTGTCATGATTGCCGCACGCTTTCCCACGCCTTATTTCGCGGTGGTGTTCACGTCACTGCGCACGCCCGGTGAGCATCAGGCGTATGGCGAGGCCGCGCAGCGGATGGTCGAGCTCGCCAGCCGGCAACCCGGCTTTCTGGGCGTGGAGTCGGCACGCGGCGAAGACGGATTGGGGGTGACGGTGTCCTACTGGACTGACGAGGCGGCGATTCTGGCCTGGAAACGGCAGGCCGACCACGCCGAGGTCCGCGAGCAAGGCCGCGCGCAGTGGTATCAGGCATTCACCACGCGGGTCTGCAAGGTCGAGCGGGATTATTCGTTCGGCCAGTGTTAAGGGTCAGGGCATGATCGGCGGCGTGTATGTCAGCGTCGTGCCCAATGCCCAGAGCAAAAACAGCACCAGCAACTGCACGAACGAAAAGCCGATCAGGTCCCTGGCCTTCAGCCCCAGAACGCCCAGCAACGGCAGCATGTAGAACGGGTTGATCAGGTTCGGCAAGGCCTCGGCGGCGTTGTAAATCTGCACGGCCCAACCCAGGTGATACTGGAGATCGTTGGCCACCTGCATCACGTAAGGGGCTTCAATGATCCATTTGCCGCCGCCTGACGGAATGAAGAAACCCAATATCGCCGAATAGACGCCCATCAGAATCGCGTACGTGTCGTGGGACGCAATACTGGTGAAAAACGTCGAGATGTAATGCGCCAGCGTTTGCGCATCTGCGCCTTTGACCGTGGTCAGCAGCGCAGCGATCGAGCCGTACAGCGGAAACTGAATCAGCACGCCGGTGGTGGTGGGCACGGCTCGCGCCACCGCATCGAGAAAACTGCGCGGCCGCCAGTGCAGCAGTGCGCCGAGCATGATGAACAGAAAGTTGTAAGTGTTCAGGCCGGAGATCGCGGTAATGGCCGGCTTGCTGGAAAACTCGTTGAACAGCCAGCCAACCCCCAACAGCACCATCAGAATGATCAGCAGCGGGCTGTATTCCAGCCATTCGCCCGGTCGGGTTCTGGCAGGCAGCGGCGGCAGGTTGAATGCCGGGTCGACGCCACAGGCCTTGGCATCGCGAGCACTGCTGGGGCCAGGGGCGGTGGCATAGGCGACGATCAGCGAAATCACCACCAGCGCTGCGAGCATGACGCCCGATTGCCAGAGAAAGATGGTTTCAGTGAACGGGATGACGCCGGTAATCGCCAGAATAGAGGGCGGCAGACTGGTCGGGTTGGCCTGCAACTGCGCCGCCGAGGATGACAGCCCCAAGGCCCATACGGCGCCCAGCCCCAGGTAGGCGGCTGCACCGGCTGCGCGGTAGTCCATGCGCAGGTCGGTGCGGCGGGCGAGGGCGCGAACCAGCAAGCCGCCGAACACCAGCGACAGCCCCCAGTTGAGCAGCGAGGCCAGCATGGAAATCAGCGCCACCCAGGCCACTGCGGAGCGCCCGTTGCCCGGCACCCTCGCCAGACGGTCGATCAGGCGCACGGCGGGCGGCGAGCTGGCGACGACGTAGCCGCCGATGACCACGAACGCCATCTGCATGGTGAATGGAATCAGGCTCCAGAAACCGTCACCAAAAGCCTTCGCAGCCTCTGCCGGGCGTGCCCCGATGGCCAGCGTTGCCAGCGTGACAATCACCACCGCCAGCGCAGCAAATACCCATGAATCCGGGAACCAGCGTTCAGCCCAGGCCGCACAGCGCAGGGCAAATCGGGCGGAGCGGCTTTCTTCTATGTTGGCGGCCATGAGGGGCACCTCTTTTTGTCATTATTATGGGGGGCGATTGTAAAGCGGTGTTGGCACGCAGCCGTGCGTTACAGATCGGACGCAGAGCGTCCAGAACGGCGCAACCCCGATGGAGCGTGGGGGCGAGGGTCGCGCTCAGGTGCATTTCTCGTTCCGACGCTCCGCGTCGGAATGCATTGGGTGACGCTCCCCTTCATGCCTGGGGCATCGAATCGAGAGGCGTAAAAGCCCTCAGAAACTCATCTCGATCACGTCATCCGGCACGATCAGTTTGCCGGCAGTCCTGGCGACGATTTCTTCCACGCTGACCCCAGGCGCGCGTTCGCGCAGGATGAACGCGCCGTTTTCGATTTCCAGGTAGGCCAGGTCGGTCAGCACCTTGCGGATGCAGCCCGCGCCGGTCAGCGGCAGGCTGCAGCGCGGCAGCAGTTTGGATTCGCCATCCTTCGACGCATGGGTCATGGTCACAATGATGTTGTCGGCACCGGCCACCAGGTCCATCGCGCCGCCCATGCCTTTGACCAGTTTGCCGGGGATCATCCAGGAGGCGATATTGCCCTCGACGTCCACCTCGAAAGCACCCAGCACGGTCAGGTCAACATGACCGCCGCGGATCATGGCAAAGGACTCGGCTGACGAAAATATCGACGCGCCGATACGTGCCGTCACCGTTTGCTTGCCTGCGTTGATCATGTCGGCATCGATGGTTTCTTCGGTCGGAAACGCCCCCATGCCCAGCAAGCCGTTTTCCGATTGCAGCATGACGTCGATGTCGTCCGGCACATAGTTGGCGACCAGGGTCGGAATGCCGATGCCCAGGTTCACGTAATAGCCGTCCTTGAGTTCACGGGCGACGCGTTGAGCCATTTGTTCGCGGGAAAGTGCCATAGTCTGAAATCTCTTTGTTGTTGTATGCCTGGAACGGCTCCGCAATCAGGGTTTTCTGACGGTGCGCTGCTCGATACGCTTCTCGAAAGTGCCCTGAATCACGCGGTCGACATAAATCCCCGGCGTGTGGATCTGGCTTGGCAGCAGCACGCCAGGCTCTACGATTTCTTCGACCTCGACCACGGTGATCCGGCCTGCCGTGGCCACAACCGGGTTGAAGTTCTGGGCGGTATGACGGTAGATCACGTTGCCGAAGTGATCGGCTTTCCAGCCTTTGACCAGTGCGAAGTCACCGGTGATGGCTTCTTCGAGAATCACGTTACGACCGTTGAACTGACGGGTTTCCTTGCCTTCCGCCACCGGTGTTCCGTAGCCCGTCGCGGTGTAGAACGCAGGAATACCGGCGCCGCCTGCGCGCAGTTTTTCAGCGAGGGTGCCTTGCGGGGTCAGCTCGACTTCCAGCTCGCCACTGAGCAATTGCCGTTCGAACAGGGCGTTTTCGCCCACATAGGAAGAGATCATTTTCCGGATCTGCCGGTCTTCAAGCAGGATGCCGAGCCCGAAGCCGTCAACGCCGCAATTGTTGGAAACCACCGTCAGGCCCTTGATGCCCATGCGCTTGATCTGTGCGATCAGGTTTTCCGGGATGCCGCACAGGCCAAAGCCGCCGCACAGCACCGTCATGTTGTCGGTCAGCCCGGCAAGGGCTTCTTCGTAGGTTGCTACTCGTTTATCGAGTCCAGCCATGATGATCCGCCTTTTATAGTTGTTGACCGGCAGTCGTGCTGCCAAAGGATCGTGTGGCTTGCATCTTCTCTCGGTGACACTGATTTGTTAATTTTGTTTTTCTGATCAATTGATAAGAAAAGCAAATATATGAACGTCAAACAGCTTCGGGCTTTTCTGGCAGTGGCGCAGTACTTCAGTTTCGCTCAGGCCTGTGAGCGGCTGAACGTGTCGCAACCGGCACTGAGCCTGACCATCAAGGGCCTTGAGGAGGACCTGGGCGGGCAGTTGTTGACGCGCACCACGCGCAATGTCGGCTTGACGCCAGAAGGCGAAACCCTGCTGCCGCTGGCGCGGCAGTTGTTGGCAGACTGGGACAACACCGAGGAACTGCTGCGCCAGCGCTTCACGTTGCAAACAGGGCGGGTGTCGATT
The DNA here is from genome assembly GCF_002093745.1 of Pseudomonas graminis. Lineage (GTDB taxonomy): Bacteria > Pseudomonadota > Gammaproteobacteria > Pseudomonadales > Pseudomonadaceae > Aquipseudomonas. The sequence continues at coordinate 22,061 of NZ_MTSB01000004.1, read as the reverse complement.
GCGGCCATGCCGTCGTTCGCAGGCAACCTGTTGCCCGGCGCGCTCAAGGTCTTTCGCGGGCGCTACCCGAGGGTCAACGTTGCGGTGCATGACGTGATCAACGAGCAAGTGCTGGAAATGGTTCGCCATCGCCGCGTGGAGCTGGGCATCGGCTTCGAGCCGGAGTCCAGCGGTGCGCTGCTGTTCACGCCGTTTTGTATGGATCGGTTCGTGGCAGTCGTCGCCAGTGATTCGCCGCTTGCCGGGCGTGCCGAGGTGTCCTGGGCGGAACTGCTGCGCGAAGATTTCATTGCATTGCAGCGGCCTTCGGCGGTGCGCCTGCTACTGGAGCAGGCCATCGAACCCGGGCACGGCAAACTGTCTGTGGCGTTCGAAAGCCATCAGCTTTCTACCATCGGGCGAATGGTCGCCAATGGCTTGGGCGTCAGCGCCGTGCCATCGCTGTGCATCGGGCAGATGCAGGAACTGGGTGCGCGCTGCGTTGCGCTGGTCGAACCCTGCGTCGAGCGGCGCATCGGGTTGCTGATGCTGGCCGATCACAAGCTGTCAGCGGCTGCGCAGGCGTTGCGTGAGGTGCTGGTCGAGCATGCTCGGGAAAGTCGATAGCCACTATCACGTTGGTTGATTTTTGCTGCGGCAGGGGCGGGCGTAACCTTGCTTCATTCCCGACATGAAGCCTGCCCGGAGGCCCCAGATGAACCGTATAGTTGCCCTTGCGCTTGTCCTGACATTCACCGTTGCGCTGGTCTCCGGCTGCTCCACTCATCACGCGGTCGAGCAGCGCCCGTTCAGCACTGAAGAAAGCCATCAATTGGCGCTGGAAGACTTGAACCGTCGCGGTTTGTCGTTCGATGAATACCAGGCCCGCAAAGCGCAATTGCTGGCCGACCCCCAGACCCAGCAAGTGCGCGAGTTCGATAAAAGTGGCGAGACCAGCGTGGACCTCGGCATTCAGGCACAAAGCCCACGAGGCTGATCAGTCTGCTGATTGTTGCAATTCTCCGCCAACTGTACGGTAGAAAGTTTCACCCAGCTGTCCGTGTGTTTTGTGCAAGGCATTCGATAGGGTAAGTGACTGACTTACTGATCCGGACAGGTTTTATGGTGCTCTCTTTCGATTTACTCCTCGCCTTTGCGCTGTTCGCGTTCGTGACTTCGGTGACCCCCGGCCCGAACAACATGATGCTGCTGGCCTCCGGCGTCAATTTCGGTTTCAGCCGGACCCTTCCGCACATGCTGGGCATCAGCCTTGGCTTTTTCGTTCTGGTGCTGGCCGTCGGCTTCGGGCTGGGCAGTGTGTTCAAGACCTGGCCGCTGCTTTACACGATTCTGCGCTACGTGGGCGGTGCCTATCTTCTGTACCTTGCCTGGAAAATTGCCACGTCAGGCCCGGCCGCCGAAAACGTCGAAAGCAAAGGCAAGCCGATCAGTTTCATGAGCGCTGCGCTGTTTCAATGGGTCAACCCCAAGGCCTGGATCATGGCGATCGGTGCAATCAGTGCGTACACCCCGATGCAGGGTTACTTCTATAACGTGGTGGTGATCTCGGCGGTGTTCACGTTGATCGGTCTGCCCTGCGTGGGCATGTGGGCCGGCTTCGGCAGCTTTTTACGCAACTTCCTGCGCGACCCACTTGGCCTGCGTGTTTTCAACGGCGTGATGGCGGCATTGCTGGTGGCGTCGCTGTACCCGCTGTTTATCGAGCACTGAGCCTGGCGTTACAAGGCCAGTTGCAAATGCCCGCCTGCCTGTTGATGACGTGCCTGCAATCGGCGTTGCAGGCCGTGGTAGAAGTGTTCCAGCCCTTCATGCAGCCGCTCGGTGAGAATGTCGTCCAGCGTGCCGCCTTCTTCATTGTCGCCATAGGCGATCTGGGTATCGATGGCGAAGATACCGTGCAGCACTTCCTGTGATTTGAGGGCGGAAAGCACCGGTTTGAGGGCGTAATCCACAGCCAGCATGTGCGCAATGCTTCCACCGGTTGCCAGCGGCAAAACCACTTTGCCATGCAGTGCGCGCTCCGGCAGCAGGTCGAGCAGGGTTTTCAGTGCGCCGGAAAATGACGCCTTGTAGACCGGCGTGCCGATCAACAGGCCATCGGCCTGGCTGACCGCTTCGATGAAGGCCAGCACTTGAGGGCTGTCGAAACGGGCGAAGAGCAGGTCTTCGGCATTGAAGTCGCGAATGCGCAGCGTCGTGACCCCGACACCTTGTTCTTGCAGCCATCGGCCCGCGTGGGCCAGTACCACCCCGGAGCGGGATTTGGGAGACGGACTGCCTGAGAGTGAAACAACGAGCATGCGGAAATTCCTTGCGATAAGCGTCCCTCTGCAAAGCAGCTTGTGTGCCAGCCTGTTGCAATCGTCTCAATGCCCCGGCGATACGGGGCTTCGCACGGATTGCCGAGTGGTGACGGTGTCCGCTTGCTGACACCTCAGCCGGTAACTGTTGAATGGCTGTTGCTCCGGCAACAGTTCCGGGCTGTTCTGCAGGCAAAAAAATCCCTGCAACCAGGGTTGCAGGGAGCCTGTGGGGTGGCAGTCCGATCAGTTGCGAAACGCGGCACCGGTCTGTACGACACTGGCCGAGCCGAGCAACTGGCTGATAAACCGGCTCCAGCGGGTGATGTCGGCCGGGCCGACGAATACCACGTCCTGAGCCTTGAGCTCGAACTGTCCGGCCAACAAGTACGCGGTCGGCTTTTTGGCATTGAGGTGGTAGACAGTCGAGGGGGCATCGGCGAAGTTTTCTGCGCCGCGTATCACGTAGACCGCGTCACCGTCAGCGCTGTCCGGGCTCAAGCCGCCCGCGTTGCCCAATGCCTCCAGCAGCGTCAGACGCGTCGTGCCGAACGAAATGACCTGCGGGTTGCGTACTTCGCCCAGCACGTAGATCTTGTTTCTCGAGTTGCTGTTCAAGTGCAGATAGTCGCCGTCCTTGAGGAATATCCGGCTCAGTTGCGAGCCTTTGCGGTTCAGCGAGTCAATGTCGATCAGGTAGTCCTGGCCGTCACGTCGCAGGGTCAGCCCGGCCAGGTTGGCGTCTGTCAGGTCAACGCCCGCGACGCTGACCGCCTGCACCAGGCTCAACGGGATATTGGTGATCGGTTGCGGGCCGGGAACCTTGAACGAACCGGACAGCAATATGCGCTGACTGTTGTAGCGCAGCACTTTCACGTCAACCTTGACCTCCGTGTATTGAGGCGCCAGCCCCATGCGCAATTGTTCGCGCACTTCGCTGACGGTCTTGCCGCTGGCACGAATCCGTCCGATGTAGGGGAAATAGAGTGTGCCGTCGTTCAATACCTCGCGGGTATTGGCATCCAGCTGGTCCTGAGACCCCGGCGCCGTCAATTCCGGGTGTTCGAACACGGTCACCAGCAGGGTGTCGCCCGCGCCGATCACGTATTCCGGGGTCTTGTAGTCAAGCAACGCCTGCGGCAGTGCTTTGGCATCGGCGATGTCACGCTGCTGCTGACGTTGCAGACTTTTCGGGGTCATCTCGACCAGACGCGCTTTGGGTTCTTCCGGGTCGCTGAGGGTGACGTCGTCTTGCGTCATGTGTTGGCCGGGGGCAAAGGCGCAGCCTTGCAGGATCAGGCAGGCGAGCAGTAAAGCGACTGGCGTTCGGTTCATATCACGGTTCCTTTCATGGCATGGCTCCTTGTGCGTACGAGGTCCCGGACTGCGTAAATTAAATACACCGTCCGGGCCGAGGGTGGCCTCGGCGTTCGTCAGAGAAGGGAAGAGTCAGAAGGCGTTTTTGTTGACGAACCCTTTGAGCAGCGTCAGCAGAATGATTTTGAGGTCGAGCCAGACCGACCAGTGCTCGATGTATTCCAGATCGAATTCGACCCGCTTGCGCATCTTGTCCAGCGTGTCGGTTTCGCCGCGCCAGCCGTTGATCTGCGCCCAGCCGGTGATGCCGGGTTTGACCTTGTGGCGCAACATGTAGCCGCGGACCTGCTTGCGGTACTGTTCGTTGTGCGCCACGGCGTGCGGGCGCGGGCCGACGATGGACATTTCGCCGTGCAGCACGTTGAAGAACTGCGGCAGTTCATCCAGCGAGGTGCGCCGCAGAAACGCGCCCAGTGGCGTGACTCGCGCATCGTTGCGCGTGGCCTGATGCACCACGTCACCGTTTTCCAGCACGCTCATGCTGCGGAACTTCCAGACCATGATCGACCTGCCGTCCAGGCCGTAACGTCGCTGGCGAAACAGCACCGGGCCAGGTGAGGTCAGCTTGATGGCGGTGGCAATGAGCAGCAGCGGCAGGGCGATCAGCAGCAGAATCAGGCTGGACAGCAGAATGTCTTCAATGCGTTTGACCAGGCTCCAGGCACCGTCCATGGGCGAGTCGAAAATGCTGATGCTGGCCAGACCGTTGATACTTTCGCTGCGCGCGTGCAACAGGTCGAACATGAACACGTCCGGAATCAGGTACACCGACGCGGTGGTATCGCTCAGGCCGGTGATCAGCTCGCGCAACTGTGGTTCTGCGCTGAAGGCGAGGGTGATGTAGACCTTGTCGATTCGTCCGGCGCGGGCATCCTCGATCAACTGATCCAGATCGCCCAGCACCGGCAGGCGGCGCCGGTCGGCGTCCTGATTCATTTGTTGCGGGTGCGAGTCATAGAAGCCCAGCAGGTTCAGGCCCATCCACGGCGCGAGGGAAATCGAGCGTGCCAGCCGCTCGCCGACCTGGCCGGTCCCGACGATTGCCACCCGACGGGTGTTGAAACCATGCCGCCGCAGTGTGTGCAATGCAAGGCGGATCAATAGCCGATACCCGCACAGCGTTGCAAGGACCAGGGCGAACCAGCTCATCTGCTCGTTATCCGGCATCTGCAAACGCTTGAGCAGCAGGTAATTCAACGAGAGCAGGATGACAAAACTCATTGCCCAGTAATGGAACACCTTGGTCAGCTCGCGCAGGATGCGTTCGCCGCGCCACGAGCCATATAACTGATGATATTCGCTGAACCAGTGGAACAGCAGCACCGCCAGGATGACCTGAAACCAGGTCTCGGTGCTGCTGATCGTCGTCAGTCCGGTCTGCCAGTAACCCATTGATACAATCACTGCCAGATCCAGCAGTCGATGGGCCAGCGACAGCGCTGATTGGTGGGCATGCAGAATGCCGCGAATGGACATAGACATCGGCGGCTTCCTCACACGGATTTGATGGGAACGACACGGCCCGGCAAGTCGCTGCTGGTTATCGGTGACGGGTGAGCGATCCAGTGCTGCTGAGGCAGGCGTGCCAGATGAATCAGGTGGGCCGTGGCCAGGCGGCTTTCGACGAACGCCTGGATTTCCTGCTCGAAGCGCAGCACTGAAAAGCGCTCGGCATTGGCCTGACAAGCCTGTGGCGTAATGCGTGATTGCTCTGCTTCGAATTCGCCAATGGCGGCGATCAGCGATGCCACGTTCTGCTGTCGATAAAACACGCCGGTCGGGTGGGGGTGATCAAGTCCCTGGACGGTTTCCAGTACGCCGCCCTTGCCGAATGCAATCACCGGCGTACCGCAGGCCTGAGCCTCGACTGGACTGATGCCGAAATCCTCTTCGGCAGCAAAGACAAAGGCCTTGGCGCTGCGCATGTGTTGCAGCAAAACGGCAGCCGGCTGAAACCCCAGCAACGTGATGTTGGGCGAATGGCAGGCAAGGGCGCGAGCCTTGGCCAGGTCCGGCCCCTCGCCAATCATGATCAGGCGCTTTTCCGGCATGGCAGCGAAGGCCTCGACGATCATCGGCATGCGCTTGTAAGGCACCATGCGTGACGCGCTGAGGTAGAAATCCTGACGCGCACCCTGCGCAGTGAAACCCAGCGTGTCGACTGGCGGGTAGATGACCGTGGAGTCTCGTCGGTAAGCCTTGTCTATGCGGGCACTGACAAACCCCGAGTTGGCAATGAATGCATCCACGCCGGTCGAGGTGCGCTGGTCCCACAGGCGCATGTAGTGCAGAACGAGGCGTGCCAGTCGGCTTTTGATCCCCTTGTCCATCCCGGATTCCTGAAGGTACTGATGCTGCAGGTCCCAGGCGTAGCGAATGGGCGAATGCACATAGCTGATGTGCAGTTGCCCCGGGCCGCTGAGCACACCTTTGGCCACTGCATGGCTGCTGCTGATGATCAGGTCATACCCGGAAAGGTCCAGTTGTTCGATGGCCAGCGGCATCAACGGCAAGTAGCGTTGATAGTATTTTCGGGCGCCGGGCAGGTTCTGAATGAACGTCGTTTTCGGCTTTTTGCCGCGCAGATGCACGCGGTCCTGATCGCTGAGAAAGTCGATCACGGCGAACAGATCAGCGTCCGGCCAGATATTGATCAAGGACGCGAGTACGCGTTCGGCACCGGCATACGTCACCAGCCAGTCGTGGACGATAGCAATTTTCATGAGGGCTCCTTGCTCGATGTGCTCACGCTGTTGCAGACGTGGCAATGTGTCCGGCGATGCAGCGGTCGGTTCAGGGCTTGCCTGAAGAGGTTCGTGGGGCCACAGGTTGTTTACCGCGCACATCGTCAGCGGGCGCCAGCAGCGCATCGATGTGCCGGGAAAGGCGCAATGCGGACAGTTCCCATGAAAAGCGTTGAACGTTTTCCAGCCCTTGCTGGCGTAACGATTGGCGCAGTGGCGCGTCGACCAGTACGCGCTGCATCGCAGCCGCCATATGGCTGACGTCCAGCGGGTCGAAATACAGCGCGCTGTTCTGCAGCACCTCTGGGATCGAGGCGGCATTGGCTGCCAGCACCGGGCAGCCGCAGGCCTGGGCTTCCAGCGGCGGGATCCCGAAGCCCTCGTACAGAGACGGGAACACGAAGGCAATAGCCCCTTGATACTGCTCGATCAGTTCGGCATCACTGAGCCGCCCCAGAAAGCGGATGCGCGGGTCGCGACAGGCCAGACGCTGTAAGTCAGGATCGGCGAACACGCCGGTCGCTGCGCCGACAATATGCAGTTGCAGTTCTGCGTGGCCACGCAGGCTGAGAAACGCCTGGATCATCCGGTTGAAGTTTTTGTGCGCAGCGGGTGACGAGACGGCCAGCAGGTAGTTCGGGCGGTCGGGATTGACCGGGCGCGGTGTGAACGCATCACTGACCGCTGCGGGCACGACCAGCACCTTGTCCTTGGGATACCCGTAGAACGAAGATATTTCCGCTCGGGAAAAACCGCTGCCGGTGATCAGGGTTCTGGCCCTGGACAGCAGGATCGGGGTGATGGTGCGGTAGGCCAGCCGGAATAGCCGGGTATAGCTGTGCGGGTAGCGAACATAGTTGATGTCGTGATGGGTCGCTATCTGGTTGCCATAGAACATCGGCCCTGTGTTGCTGATCGAGATCAGCAGCGGGCTGCCCTGACGTTTCAGGTACAGCGGCAGATCGATCTGCTCCCACAGATGACCGGTGGTGTAGCCGATGCGTTGTGCGTCCAGCGCACGGGCACAGTCATGCAGCCTGATGGCGCGCGGTGCCACGAAAACCAGATCCTTGCGCAGGCGCTTGAGCGCCCGGCACATCTGTTCTGCATAGCGCTGCACACCACTGATGTCCTGGGTGAGAAACCGTGAATTGATGAAAATCATCTCTAGCTTCCTGCTGTTGAGGTTGATTTGGCTGAAATCAGGCGCGTGCGCCGCGCCAGGTGATGCGGTCCTGAAGCGTCTGGGCAAAAATGCTTTCGTACTGATCCAGCATCAGGTCCAGGTTCAACAAGGACGCGACACTGTTCCGAGCCTGACGGCTCAGGCGTGCCAGCAGGTCGGGTTGCTGATGCAGTTTGAGCATCGCCAGGCCCAGCGAATCAGGGTCATCGGGGCTGCACAGCAGACCGTTGAGCGGGTCCTGAATGATTTCCGTCAGCCCGCCCATGCGGCTGGCGATCACCGGACGGGAATGCGCACAGGCTTCGACGGCCACCATGCCGAACGGCTCGTTCCACATCGAAGGAACGACGGCCACGTCGATCTGCGGATAGAAAATGTCGGGCTGCTGAAAGCCGACGAAGCGGATGCGGGGCGAAGTGGCCAAGGCCTTGAAGCGTTTCTCGTCAGCCAGTTGGCCGCGCCCTGCGATCTGCAGGGTGGCGTTGAACGGCAAGTGCTGGAACTGATCGATCAGCCATCCCACCCCTTTGTTTTCCGACAGCGTGCCCAGGTAGCCGAAGCGCAGTGGTGCGGCATCATCCGGGGTGAGCCGCTCGGGACGCGGGGGTGAAAACGGGCTGGCGTTATGCACCACATAACCGCGCGCGCCCTTGAAATAGCCCTGAGCCTGAAGGGTGTCGAGCATGAAGCGGCTGACCCCCACAACGGTGCTGACTTGCTCTGATTGTCGAGCGTGATGCTTGCGAAACTGCGAACACATCCTGCACGGCTGCTGGCAACTCCGCCCGTTTTTGAACATGGTGCTACTCGGACACAGCAGGTAAAGATCGTGCAGCACCTGGACGATGGGGCAATCGGCACTGCTGATTTCGTCCCAGGCCGACACCGACCAGCCGGTGAGGTTATGGCACACCACCAGCTCCGGTTGTTCGGCCGCCATCACCCGGCCTACGTACTCGCGCATGCCGGTGTTGTAGCGATCACGCCAGTGCCAGCCCAAGCGCGCCAGACGGCCGGGCCGTTGGGCGGTGAAGTGCCAGTAGCGGTTCAGCAGCCCGGCCCGATAGACCTTGATGCGATTCACTTCCGCCAGTTGCAGTCCTGGCTGATCGGAGGTGGCCAGCACCACCACCGTATGACCGCGCTGCTGAAGACCTTCGGCGGTGCGTTGCAGAATGATTTCCGCTCCACCGCCGATATCGGGTGCGTAAAGGCTGCTGATAAAGAGGATTTTCATAGCGGGTACGACTCGTTCAGGCCCAGTACGCTGGCTTCCCCCTCGCGAATGGCATGCTTCAGCAGGTGCAGGCGCAGCATGGCGTCATGACGCCGTGCGTAAAGACTCAGCATGCAGAGAAAGACCAGACGATTGAGTCGGTGGCTCAGCGCGGAGGATGCCCAGACATGCTTGTCGAACCAGGCCTGATTGCGCGCTGCGTAATAAGCGCGCAGATCCGATCCGCCCAACAGGTAGTTTTCATAAACGTTACGGGTACGCGCCTTGATGTTCCAGGAGTCTTCCAGGTCATCAAGCCGTGCATCGGTGACCAGGTACAACGTGCCGCCACTTTCGGTAATCCGCCAGGTGTACTCAGTGTCGTCCGCGTACAGTTTGAGCGCATCCATTGGCTGGCCGATCTTCAAGTACAGGCTGCGATGGGCCAGCAAGCCTCCATAGGTCGCAAAGGGCAATTGCACCAGCTTCGGCAAGGGGCGGACCGTCTGAGGCCGGCCCCAGGGCAGGCGGCGCCAGATCTTGTAAGGCAACTGGGCCATGTGAAAACCAAAGAAACTCGAGCGACGCTGAATGGCGTAACGCAGTGGAACGTCAGCGGCGATATCGGCCTGGTGAGTCGGTCGGAAACCGAGCACCGCAGTGCTGTCCTTGCCGCCGTTTTCTTCCTTTTCGTGCAGCGTTCGATGCAGCACGTCGATGGCGTCGAGGGTCGGCGCGTTGTCATCGTCCATCAGCCAGATGTAATCGTCCCCGGCGTCGAGCGCAGCCTTGATGCCAACCGAATAACCGTTGGCCGAACCGGTGTTGTGGGAAAGCCGGATCACCTGAACCCTGTCCGGCCACTTTTCGCAGAGCGTGTGCAGCGGCGCGACGGATGCATTGCTGACGATGATGACCCGGTTGATCAGCGGGCTTTGCAGCGAGCGGCTGACCAGCGTGTGCAGATAGTCGAGACGGTCACCATAAGTGAGCGTCACGAGGGTGGTCTGGCAGGGCATGATGCGGTTCCGGTGCGAGTGGCATGGACGATGCGGTGTGTGGCGGCGTTCTAGGGGCGCAGCGCGCTCAAGCGCTGACTTCAACGCGTGACAGGCTGCTGATGGGCAGCACCACTTTGTGCTGGCGTTGCAGCAGGTTGAGCAGAATGACGGCGCGCTCGGTGCCGTCCGCCGTCAGGAAAATGGCCTCTACAGCACTCAGGCTGCCCGCCGTGATCAGCACCGTATCGCCCCGGGTAAATCGGGTATCGGCTGGCGGTGCAGACAGACGCTGGCGGATCTGCTCGATCAGAGCGTCGCGAACCGGCACCGGTTGGCCGCCGAAGGTCACGATGCGCGAGACCCCACGGGTAGAGCGGATCGGGTACCAGTTGTCATGCACCCGGTCCATGCGAATGAACAGGTAGCCAGGGAACAGTGCTTCTTCAGCCGGCAGCCTGGCAGCGGTCTTTTTCGCTGTCGCCTGCAACGGCCGGTAACACTCGAAGTGCTGGCGTTGCAGATGTTCTGCGGCGCGGGCTTCCTGGCGTGGTTTGGTCTGGATCAGGTACCAGCGAGCATCCTGTTCAGCGAGGAGCATGGTTAATTCCTTTTAAATGAAACGGCTCGGGCATCGGTTATCGCGTGCAGGTGCCCTGGCTATCGGGGCGCTGGATGGTAGTGGTAGCCATAGGCGGCGCAGTCGTAGTCGGAGGTCATGGCCTTACGCACCACTGCGTTGAAAATGGCCCCTTTGATCAGAATCCCGTTCTGACCCAGACGGCGTTTGCAGGCCTCGATCTCCTTGATCGTGGTCATGCCGAAACGGGCGACCAGCAGGCAGGTGCCGGCCTGACGTCCCACCAGCGTGGCGTCGGTCACGGCCAGGATGGGGGGCGTGTCGATCAGAATCAGGTCATACAGGGGCGACAGTTCGGCGAGCAGTGTGTGGAAGTTGTCATGCATCAGCAGCTCCGAAGGATTGGGCGCCGCGAAACCGCAGGAGATGAGCTCCAGGTGCCTGATCCGTGTCGGGTTGATGACCTCGCTGTAGCGCAAACGCCCGGCCAGTGCGTCGGACAGACCGTGCCTGGGTTGCAGACCAAAGACGCGGTGCAAGTAACCTTTGCGCATGTCGGCATCGATCAGCAGCACCCGCTTGCCGGTCTGGGCAATGATCGCCGCCAGATTGGCCGATACGAAGGATTTGCCGGCGCCCGGCGTCGGGCTCGAGATCATCAGCACGTTATTGCGCGCTTCAAGCATGGCGAAGTGCAGGCTGGTGCGCAGGCTGCGCAATGATTCGATCGCCAGTTCATGGGGTGCTGCAATGCTCAGCAGTCTCGGCTCAGGTGTGGCCTGGGTGTTCTTGCTGTGTTTCTGCAGACGATCCTGCTGACGCGAGTAGGCCAGCGATGCGTAGACCGGAGTACCGAGACTTTCAATGACCTCTGCGCTTTCAATGCCGCGATAGAACGCGTGGCGAATGAAGATGATGATCACCGCCACCAGCACGCCGATCAGCGATGCAATCAGCACGATCAGTTTTTTCATCGGTTTGACGGGCTTTTCGATGTTGCTGTCGGCATGGTCGATGATCCGCACATTGCCGATGCTGCCGGCCCGCAAGATGTCCTGTTCCTGGCTCTTGTTGAGCATCAGGGTATACGTCTGGCTGGTGACCTGCATGTCGCGGGTCAGGCGCAGCAATTCCTGTTGCGTCATGGGCAGTGCCTCGATCTTCTTCAGCAGGCCCTGCTTCTGTTGCTCCAGCTGATTGATCTGGCTCATCAGGCTGCGGTAAGTCGGGTGTTCGCGGGTATACAACCGCTCCAGTTCGACGCGCTTGAGTTTCAGTTCGGAAAGCGACGCGTCGAGGCTGACCACCTGATCGAGCACACCTTTGGTTTCAATGCTCAGGTCCACGGACCTGGCGCTGGTCTGGAAGTTGTTCAGGGCGACTTCCGACGCTTCCAGTTGCCGGCGCACCGCAGGCAGTTGCGAGCGCAAAAACTCCAGGCGCTGAGCGGCTTCTGCAGAGCTGCGCTCGACGTTCTGGCGGACATACAGATCGCTCACCTCTTGAAGAATCCGATTGGCCTTTTGCGCATCCCGGTCTTCGATGGACAGGTAGATGATCCCGGAGTCTCTGCCGGCTTCGGTAATCTTCAGGCGGTTTTGATAATTCAACGCGGTGCTGAACGTGCGTTGTCGGGATACCGTGAAGTCAGTGCCGGGACGCGCCTGCAACAGTGCGACCTGAATCTTGACTCCGTTGCCTTCGACAATGCGGTCGACGCCACCGCGGAGCAGCAGGCGATTCTCGCCATCGTAGAGCGAGAACTGGCCGGGCTGGCCTGCGGTCAGGGTCAGGTTTTCGCCGAGCAGAGCGTCCGGCACCTCGAGTTGAAAGACCTCGATCTTTTCGCCGCCCCACGCGTATCGGGTCAGGCCGAACAACGGTTCTGCCACTGTGCGTTGGCGTCCGGGCGTGAAGGTGCGATACAGGTACGGGCCGATCACCGGGAAGAAGTCCGGCGTCTGCAGTACGTTGAGCTTCAGATCGTCGACGACTTTGCCCAGCAGTGCGCGGGATTTGATCAACTCGATTTCCGTGGTCGCCTGTGACACCGATGTCGGTCTGCCACTGATCTCTGGCGTGCCCTCGATGCCGATTTTCCTGGGTTCTATCTGGATCATGGCATTGGCCTGGTATTGCGGTGTCGTCAGCACCGCGTAGGCCAGCCCTATCAGAAAGAACAGGCTGACGGTCCAGAAAATCAGGGCTTTGTGATCCAGCAACATCCGAAGGACAGCGGTCAGGTCGATGCGTGAGTCCTGGTAGTCATCCAGGGCGTGACGGTTCATGACGGTCATTTATTGTGTCTCTTCTGACTGAAGATGAGGAAGCCAGTCGTCGATGCACCGCGAAAGCTGCGCATAGGTTTGTTCAAACGCTGAGAGAGGGCGTCGATAGGGGTCGACGATGTCGAGCGGACCTTGCCAGCGCCCCATGAGGAACGTCCTGCCGCGCACTTCGGGCGCTGATTTGAGCACGTCGCGAACATGCGCTTGCTCCATCAGCAGGATCAGGTCCGCCCGCTGAAGCTGTTCGCGGCTGACCTGGCTGGCGGCGTGGTCTCTGAGCTGGACACCATGAGAATCAAGCACTGAACGGGCCGCCGGGTCTATCGGCGAGCCTGACAAGGCCGCGATGCCTGCCGACCGAACGCATAGCGCTGTGGTATTCAGGCGCTGCTGCATCATGGCCACCGCCATCTTGCTGCGGCAGACGTTGCCGACGCACAGCACCAGGACGTTACTGAACATGGGGTTTGGAGGGCGCCGGCAACAAGCGCCTGAGCAGATTGCCGACGACGTTGCCCGCCATCTTCAACACCGTCTGAAGCTTGCGGCGAGGGGCAAGTGCAGCCAGCGCCAGGCAAGCCGTCTGCATCAGAAAATGCTCATACAGTGGCTGATCACCGATACGGTTGTAGTAGTTGGCCAGACTGGAGCAGGTCAGCAGGTTCATGTGTATCTTGCGTTTGTCGCTGCGCATGGAGAACACCCCGCCAGGGTGCAGCCGGTACGCTGCCGGCTTGATCTCGGCCATGAACTTGCCGCTGCCATAGGCCCCTAGCAAGGACCACCAGCACAGGTCGTTCAGCGGCGCGATACGGATATTCAACTCTGCGGGCATGGTGCTGAAGACATTGCGAAAGCACGTGGTCAGGGTCGACAGCCGACGTGCTTTCTGTAATTCCAGCGCCGTCGCATCGGCGCGCAGGCGGCCTTGTAACTGCACGCCGTACTGGCCGTTTTCGTCAAAGGCGAACGCATCGTGGTAGGTGATGACGCAGTCGGGATGGCGCTCGAGAAAGTCGACTTGCAGCTGCAGTTTGCACGGGTCGGTCCAGTAGTCGTCGGCTTCGCAATAGGCGATATAACGGCCGCGCGCTTTGGCAAACAGCCCCGGAACACAGGGCAGGCCCTGGCTGTACTGATTGACCTGTTGATAGAAGGGTCGAATGATCGTCGGGTACCGCTCGGCGTATTGCGCAATGATGCGCGCCGTGCCGTCGGTGGACGCATCGTCATTGATCAGGATTTCGTAAGTGAAACGCGTCTGCTGTGACAGGAAACTGTCCAGCGCCTGGGCGATGAAGGCTTCCTGGTTATAGGCCGGGCAAACGATGCTCAGCAGCGGCGGCTGGGCAGCCTTCTTTTTTTCGATGACATCCATCATGGCTCAGGTACTCGGTTTGCTGAACAGAACGTAGATTTTCGCCATCAGCGGCCGGTGGCTCGCCACCACCAGCGCCAGCGTGATCAGCCCACTGGCGACCATCGCCAGAAGCAGGCTGCTTCGGCTTTGGTCTGCGATCAGGCGAAACACCGGTTCACTGATCGCCAGACCGGCGACGGTCATGATGCTGATGCGCACAATGTCGTTGAGCCATTGCCGATGAATGCCCGGCGCCAGACGCTGATGCACGATCATTGGCCAGATGGCGAAAGAGATCACACGCAGAAAAAACCACGCCAGTGCCGCGCCATAGACGCCTTGGTAATGAATCGCGAGACACATCACCGGCACCGTGATGACGGTTGAAATCAGGCTGTACCCGAGGTGCAGCCGCATCTGGCCATACGCGTATTGCAGGTAAAACTGGAAAGCGCTGGCGGCCATGATTGCACTGCCCAGCGCGTACCAGCCCAGGACCGGACGAATCCAGTGCGCGGCTGCTGCGTCGCCGGTCCAGGTGAAGATCAGCGGTTCGGCACGCAGGGCAATCACGGCAGCCAGTGGAAAGAGCACGCTGCAGGCAGCGCGATTGGCCCCCAGAAACAAGGCATGCATGTCGTCGCGTCGGCCTTCGGCCATCAACACGGTCATGCGCGGCAACAGCGTCTGGACCAATGGATTGGTCAGCATCAGGATGCCGGTGGTGATGAGCGCAATCAGGGAAAAATAGCCGTACTGGTCCAGCGGCAACCGGTTTGACAGCAGCGCCTTGTCCATCTGGGTGAGCACAATCCACAGCACCGCACTCAACGACAGGCTGCCGGCAAAAGGCAAGACCGGTTTGACCCGTTGCCAGTCCAGGCCACTCAGCCAATGCGGCGCGGGCATCTGGCGCCGAGCCTTGCAGGCGAACACCAGCGTCTCGATCAGCCCGACCGCTGCCTGAAATTCAAAAAAGTGTCGCGGGTCCTGGGAAAACCGGCTGACCAGTATCAATCCGCCGACATAACGCAGCGTGGCGATCGACACATTGGCTGCGTTGAGCCAGCCATGCTGTTCAAGGCCCTGTAGGCCGCTTTTATAAAGGGTCGAATACAGGCGCAGGGCGATGATCATCCCCATCAACCCGATGCAGTGGGACAGGGTGTCGGGTTGCAGCGTGTTTGCATTGAGCCAGCGCGTAGCGATCCATGTGCTCGCGGTCAATACGAGCAGGCCACTGGAGACCGCCAGTGGCAGAAATATCAGCTCAAACGAGCGCAGCAGCCCTCCGAGGCTTTGCTCGCGCACAGGGATACCCCTCTGATGCGCCACGGCGCGGACCAGGCTGGGAGACAAACCGGCATCGAGCAATTGCAGCCAGGCTTGCAGCAGGGTGAAGAAGCCGATCAGGCCGTAGGCCTCGGCACCCAGATGGCCCAGGTAGAAAGGCATGATCAGGATCCCGATCAGCAACACATAGGCCTGACCGACGTAGTTCAGGAGCGTGTTTCGGAGCACCGAGCGTTGGCTAACGGAGGAACTGCTGGTCATGACGGTCAGTTGACCTGTGCAATGGCAGGCGTTCCATAACCTGAGGCCCCGAGGCTGCAGGCTTCGAGCAGCGTACGGATGACCAGGTGCTGATCGCTTTTTTGCAGGCCGGGATAGATCGGCAGGCACAGCACCCGCTCGCTCAACGCCCGAGAGACGGGTTGGGCCGGTTGCGGTTGCAAGTACTCAAGCGTGTCCAGCGACGGGTAGAAGTAGCGTCGGGGGTTGATCTTGCGCAGGTTCAGCGCAGTACGGACCTCTAGCAACTGTTGCTCGTCGCGCAGGGCCACCGGGTAATAGCTGTTATTCAGCTCGCTGTCTGTCTGGGGTTGTTGCAGGTCCAGGTAGCTTTCCAGCGCTGACGTGTAGCGGTAGGCAATTTCTGCACGCTCTTCGAGAATGCTGTCGATATTGTCCAGAACGCACAGCCCCATCGCTGCAGAGAACTCATTGAGTTTGGCGTTGATGCCGATGCCGTCGACCTTGTCCACGCCGGAGATCCCGAAGTTGCACAGCAGGTGCGCGCTCCTGGCCAGTTCGTCATCGTTGGTGATGATCGCGCCGCCTTCGATGGTGTGAAACAGCTTGGTGGCATGGAAACTCAAGGTGCTGATGTCGCCATGGTTGAGCACGGATTGACCCGAATGGCGAACGGCGAACGCGTGCGCGCCGTCATAGATCACCTTGAGTGAATGCGTGCGGGCAATCTCCTGAATGGCTTCAACGGCACACGGATTACCGAACACATGAGTGCCGACAATCGCCGTCGTGTCCTCGGCGATGCTGTTGCTGATGTGCTGTGGCGAGATGTTCCAGGTGGCCGGATCGATATCCGCAAAGATCGGTCGGATACCTTCCCATTGCAGCGAGCTACTGGTGGCGACGAAACTGAACGGGGTTGTCACGGCGCTGCCTTTCAGGCCCAGCGCGCGATACGCGACCTGCAGAGCCAAGGTGCCGTTGTTGGTCAGAATAATGTGCCGGACGCCCAGATAGTCCTTGAGGCGATCGGTCAGCTCCTTGGCCAGCGGACCATGATTGGTCAGCCAGCCGCGGGCATAGATACCTTCGACGTAGTGTTTGAACTGATCGATATCACCCAGGTAGCTCTTGGTCACATTAATCATCGAAGCCTCCATGTTTCTCTGAATCAGGTGGGTGCCGAACGGGTGACCGGACACGTGCGGAATGGAGGCGCTGCATTGCACCAGGCAACGCTACCGCCATACCGAACGTGTTCAGTACTTTCAAAAGGGGGATTCAAGAGTCAACAGACATCAGCCAGCACTCGAAGAGCACTGAGGAAATAACTAACGGCGTGGGACAGAACAGCGGCCAACTTCGACGTGGTGATCCTGACGCCTGCTCTTTGGCATTGGCTTAACGATCAGGATGCGTCTGACAGGCCTATATATCGGTGGCAGCAGGGTATCTGTCAAATTATTTCGTCAGTCTTCTGTTGTTTTTTTGATAAAGGGTTCCTGCCTATTTTCTAACCCTTTGATTCTTAAGTGCGTCAAAAAAACAACAACCTTGAACTGCATTTAACTGACACCTCCGATGGGCGCACACGAAGCATGAGTGGTTCCTGGATTGTCCTCGTCCTGGCAAGATTTTTTGCTGGTTTCAGTGCTTTATATTCACTTTTGTTCTATTTGTCTTACAATTAAGTATTTTTGGTTCTATGTTGAAGCGTGCATGATCCTCGCATGGTCTTTGATGTTCGGGTTCAAGCCTGGCGCGACGTACGCCGTTCAGACGCACGGTGGGGTCTTCAGTCTCGACATTTCCCGGCTGTGCAATCCAGAGGAAAGTGCATGAACGAATCAGTGCTGTATTTTGATTACGCCGCCACCACGCCCGTGGATGAGCGGGTTATCAGGGTGATGGTCGAGTGCCTGGGAGCGTCAGGCAATTTCGGCAACCCGGCCTCCAGCTCTCATTCGTTCGGACAAAAAGCCCGTGTTGCGGTAGAGCATGCACGGGAACAGGTCGCCGGCCTGGTCGGCGCTCAGGCTTCACAGATCATCTGGACATCCGGCGCGACCGAGTCCAGTAATCTGGCGCTCAAAGGTGTCACTCAGGAGCGTGCAAAGCGGCTGGCAACCCGAACCGGTCACCTCATCACCAGCCAGATCGAACACAAAGCGACCCTCGATACCGCCCGGCAACTTGAGGATGAAGGCATCGAGGTCACCTGGCTTGCGCCTGACAGCCAGGGTTTGATCAGTGCCGATGCGGTCAGCGGCGCGTTGCGCGAAGACACATTCATGGTCTCGCTGATGCTGGTCAACAATGAGCTGGGCACGGTCAACGACATCGCTGAGATCGGCCGGCGTGTTCGGGGGCATGGCGCGTTGCTGCATGTCGATGCAGCGCAGGGCGCAGGCAAACTGCCGATTGACCTGCGTCGGCTTGCGGTTGATTTGATGTCTTTCTCGGCGCACAAGGTCTACGGCCCCAAGGGTATCGGTGCATTGTATGTAGGCCCGCGTGCAGAGCAGAGGCTACTGGCTCAGATTCATGGCGGAGGCCACGAGTGCGGCCTGCGTTCCGGCACACTGGCGACGCATCAGATCGCCGGAATGGGCGCTGCCTTTGCCCTCGCTGCCGAGACGCTGGGTGACGAAGTTCGTGAGATCGAACGGCTGAATGGTCTTCTGCGCCAGCGACTGTCCGCGATACCGGGCGTGTGTATCAACGGCAGCCCCACACGGCGGGTTGCCCACACACTCAGTTTCACGTTTGGCAACAATGATCTGGACGTGGCTGCGCTGGGTAAAAAGCTTGCGTTCTCCTCAACCTCGGCATGCAACTCTGCGAAAAACCTGCCTTCTCACGTTCTGCTGGCATTGGGGTTGAGCCCGCAGGCGGCCAGCCAGACCATTCGGCTGAGCATGGGCCGCTTCACGCGCGAACAGGACGTCGAGCGCGCGGCCGGATTGATTAAAGACGCTCTGATTCAGCCTGCGTTCTGGGCGGTTGCTCAGTCTCGATGAGTGCTCCATTATCTGAACCAGCGAAAGCAGTCTATTTTCGGGTCAGCAGGAGAATCAATGAGCACGCAATCCTACGTCGGTTCAGAAGTGGCAGAACGTCTGGCGCAAACCCGCGCCTTGATGAGCCGGGAGCGCATCGATGCCTATCTGGTGCCGTCGGCGGATCCGCACCTTTCCGAATACTTGCCGGGCTACTGGCAGGGGCGTCAATGGCTGTCAGGTTTTCAGGGGTCAGTCGGTACGCTGATCATCACTCAGGATTTCGCCGGCATATGGGCCGACAGTCGTTACTGGGAGCAGGCAACCAAAGAACTCGCCGGCAGCGGTATAGAGCTGGTCAAGTTGATGCCTGGCCAACAAGGCCCGCTTGAATGGCTGGCCGATCAGGCCAAGGCAGAAAGTGTGGTGGCGGTTGATGGTGCGGTCCTGGCCGTTGCCTCTTCGCGCACACTGGCCAGCAAACTCTACGAGCGCGGTGCCCGCCTGCGGACCGACATCGACCTGCTTATCGAACTGTGGCAAGACCGCCCGGTCTTGCCGACGCATCCGATTTACGAGCACCTGCCTCCACAGGCCTCGCTGACCCGTGGTGAGAAGCTGACTCGCGTCCGTCAGGCCATGATCGAACGCAAGGCGGACTGGCACTTCATTGCAACACTGGATGATATTGCCTGGTTGTTCAATCTGCGCGGGGCTGACGTCTCGTATAACCCGGTGTTCATCTCCTTTGCCCTGATCGGTCCGCAGAGTGTCACGCTGTTTGTCGACGCCAGGAAGGTGCCGGAAGGTGTGCGCGCGAGTCTTGAGCGCGACGGCATCAACCTCATGGAATACACGCGCATTGGCGCGGCCCTGCGCGAACTCCCTAAAGACGCACGCTTGCTGGTGGACCCTGCCCGTGTCACATGCGGGTTGCTCGATTACCTCGACAGCGAAGTCACGCTGGTCGAAGGGCTGAACCCCAGCACCTTGCTGAAGTCACAAAAAACCGAGACCGATGCTGATCACATTCGCCATGCAATGGAGCAGGACGGGGCCGCGCTCTGTGAGTTCTTTGCCTGGCTGGACGGTGCGCTGGGGAAAGAGCCCATCACTGAACTGACGATCGATGAAAGGCTCACTCAGGCGCGGGAGCGTCGCCCGGATTATGTGTCGCCCAGTTTCGCAACAATCGCGGGTTTCAATGCCAACGGGGCAATGCCGCATTACCGCGCAACTGAAGCGGAGCACGCGCACATCGAGGGTGATGGTTTATTGCTGATCGATTCGGGTGGCCAGTACCTGGGCGGCACCACCGACATCACCCGCATGGTTGCGATAGGAACGCCGAGCGCCGAGCAGAAGCAGGATTGCACGCGTGTGCTCAAAGGGGTTATTGCGTTGTCGCGCACGCATTTTCCAAAGGGCATTCTTTCGCCGCTGCTGGATGCCATCGCTCGCGCGCCGATCTGGAGCGAAGGCGTCAACTATGGCCACGGAACAGGGCACGGGGTGGGGTACTTCCTGAACGTGCATGAAGGACCGCAGGTGATTGCCTATCAAGCACCTGCGACACCGCAGACCGCCATGTTGCCCGGCATGATCACGTCCATAGAACCAGGCACTTATCGCCCGGGGCGCTGGGGTGTGCGCATCGAAAACCTGGTGATCAACCAAGTGGCGGGTACAACCGAGTTCGGCGACTTTCTGCGTTTTGAAACCCTGACGCTTTGCCCTATCGACACCCGCTGCCTTGAAACATCAATGTTGAACGAAGAAGAGCGCAACTGGCTGAACGACTACCACGCGCAGGTCCTGGGGCGTTTGAGCCCACTGCTTCAAGGCGCCGCGCTGGACTGGTTGCAGGCCCGAACGGTCGCCGTCTGAACAAGGCTTCGGTTGCCGCAGGTTCAGTCCTGCGGCACCGGGTTGCTCAGCGGTGTGCTTTTCTTGCAGACGATAATCATGCTACGGCTGGTGTAGCCCGCAGGGTTCAGGCCAAAGGGGTAGTCTTCCGGTTCTTCAGCGACATCGCCTGATTTGGCAATGACCTTGAAGGTTCTCGACGCGCAAGCGTTCGTCGCCAGCTCATAACATTTGGCCCAGGACGAGGTGAGCCCTGAACAGTTGATGTGAATGCCGCGCTTGCCTGGCATCACCGGCTTGGAGGTGGCGGCACAACCTGCCACCGTGAGCATGGCCAATACGATAAAAAAGTATTTCATTCCTTTCCTTAGCGGGCCATCACTGATCGCGGTCCATCTTGGCCGCTGCATCATGGGTCGTTAAAAGCGTAGTGCAGCATCTCGAAAATGTGTCGGTCAGGTGTAAACATGGCTCATGCGCGTGACAAATGCTAGTGCTGCATCGCTTCTCGTCGACTGGCGTGTTCAGTCTGCAGGCACCAACTGGGGTTTGGCGTTTGCCGAACTCAGGGTCGCACCGATCGATGCAAAAATGATTGCACCAATGGCCAGCCATTGAGTCAGCGATAGATCCTCATGAAGAAAAACCAAGCCTGACAGCGCTGCGAAGACCGGTTCCAGGCTTGCCAGAGTGCCAAACGTTCGCGCCGACATGCGCGTCAGGGCGATCATTTCCAGGCTGTAGGGCAGGGCGGTCGACAAAATCGCTACACCCAGCGCTGCGGGTATCAACGAAATGTCCAGCAATGCGCTGCCGGCATGTATCACCCCGATGGGGGCAATAAACAGAGCGGCAATCATGACGCCCAGCGCGGCGGTCTGAACACCATTGTCTGCGCCGGCCTTCTGGCCGAACACTATATAAGCTGCCCAGCAGACGCCTGCGCCGAGTGCATAGCCTGCGCCGACCAGGTCGATTGCGGCGTTCGAACTCCCCAACGGGATCAACAGCAACAGGCCAATGACGGCGAGTGTCACCCAGAGAAAGTCTATGGGCTTGCGTGAGGAGAGCAAGGCCACGGCCAACGGGCCGGTGAACTCCAGGGCAACGGCGATACCCAGCGGAACTGTCTGCAGTGACATATAGAAGAGGAAATTCATGCAGCCCAGCGCAATGCCGTAAATCACCACGGTGCGCAGTGACTTCGCAGTCAGGTTCGCTCGCCAGGGGCGAAGGATGACAAGGAGTATCAAGCTTGCGAATACCAGCCTCAGGGTGGTGGTGCCTTGGGCGCCCACCACGGGGAAAAGGCTCTTCGCCAGCGAAGCGCCGCTTTGAATCGACACCATGGCGATAATCAGTAGCCCCAGAGGGAAAAGGGCTGAAAGGATACTGCTGGATTTGTGAGGCATTTCGGCTTTTGCGTCCTGGGTGTGATCTGGGCTCTGAAGGTCAGACATGATGAGGAATAAATGATAACTGAGCAATATATTGCTCAGTGGCTTGTGTTCTTCTTATATAGATAACCTTGGTATAACGGATTTCAGGGTTTTTGAAATTAACGGTTGACGCCCTCTGTGATCTGTCTATAATTCGCCCCACTTCCGGCGCAGA
>NZ_MTSB01000042.1 GCF_002093745.1 Pseudomonas graminis | reverse complement strand
TGCCGACCCTTTCACTGAAAACACGGGCGCACGCTTGTACCGCACAGGCGATCTGGCGCGCTGGAATGCCGATGGCAGTCTCGATTACCTGGGCCGTAACGATGATCAGGTGAAGATCCGTGGCTTCCGCATCGAACTGGGCGAGATCGAAGCGAAACTGGCCGCACATGCTGCGGTGAAGGACGCGGTCATCATCGCTCGCGAGGACGTGCCCGGCGACAAGCGTCTGGTGGCGTACTTCACGTCGGCAGACAGCACCATCGATGTCGAATCACTGCGCAGTCATCTGCAAGTTCTGCTGCCGGATTACATGGTTCCGGCGGCCTACGTCCATCTAGATGCCTTGCCGCTGACCACCAACGGCAAACTGGACCGCAAGGCATTGCCCGCACCGGACCAGTCAGCACTGATCAGCCGCGAATACGTGGCGCCGCAAGGCAAGGCCGAAATAGCCATCGCCAGGCTCTGGGAAGAACTGCTGGACGTGGAACGCGTGGGTCGCCATGACCACTTCTTCGAGCTGGGCGGCCATTCGCTGCTGGCGGTGAAGCTCATCGAGCGTATGCGTCAACAGCATCTGAGTGCCGACGTGCGAGTGCTGTTCAGTCAGCCGACCCTTGAAGCACTGGCTGCGGCTGTCGGTGGCCAGCAAGAGATTGTCATTCCAGACAACCTCATCACCCCCGGCTGCACGCAGATCACCCCGCACATGCTGCCGCTGGTGACCTTGAGCCAGGAACAGATCGATACCGTTGTCGCCAGTGTTCCCGGTGGCATCGCCAACGTTCAGGACATCTACGCGTTGGCGCCGCTGCAGGAAGGGATTGTCTATCACCACTTGAGCGCCACAGAAGGCGATCCGTACCTGCAATACGTGATGTTCGGTTTTGACCGCTTGTCCCGTATCGAAGCCTTCGCCGAGGCCCTGCAGGCCGTCGTCGCCCGGCATGAAATCCTGCGCACGGGCGTGCTCTGGGAAGGGCTGAACGAACCGCTGCAAGTGGTGTGGCGTGAAGCGCCGCTGGGTGTCGAATCGGTAGCGCTGGACCCGGCCGAGGGTGACATTGCCACGCAATTGCACGCCCGGTTCGACCCGCGTCATTACTGCCTGGACATTCGTCAGGCGCCGATGATGCGCATCGCTTACGCAGAGGACCCGGTCAACCATCGCTGGGTCGCGATTCTGTTGTTCAACCATTTGATCGACGACGCGACCTCGCTGGCGGTGCTGTCGCGGGAAATCGAGGCCTGCATGCAGGGCCGCGAGCACGCACTGCCGGCTTCGGTGCCGTACCGCAACTACGTGGCGCAGGCCCGTCTGGGCCTCAGTCGCGAAGCCCACGAAGCGTTCTTCCATAACATGCTCGGTGATATCGACGAGCCGACGCTGCCGTTCGATCTGCACGATGTTCAAGGCGACGGCAATGGCATCGAAGAAATCCGTCAACTCGTGGATGCCGACCTGACACGGCGCCTGCGCCTTCAGGCACGCAGCCTCGGGGTGAGCATGGCGAGCCTCTATCACCTGGCCTGGGCGCAGGTGCTGGCCAGCGTCACCGGCAAGGACGACGTGGTGTTCGGCACCGTACTGATGGGCCGGATGCAGGGCGGCAGCGGTGCCGACCGGGCACTGGGCATGTTCATCAATACCCTGCCACTGCGGGTCAGTGTGGGTGACACCGATGTTCGTCAGGCGGTCAAGACCACTCACAGCCGTCTGACCGGGCTGCTGGCCCATGAGCACGCATCATTGACGCTGGCTCAGCGCTGCAGTGCGGTGCAAGCCCCGGCGCCGTTGTTCAGTGCCTTGCTCAATTACCGGCACACCGGCGCGACCATCGACCGTGAAGGGCTGGCCGCCTGGGACGGTATCGAGCTGCTGAAAGGCGAGGAACGAACCAATTATCCGTTGACCCTGTCGGTGGACGACGAAGGGCAGGGCTTTGCCTTCTCGGTCATGACACCGACGCAGATCGGGGCCGCCCGCGTCTGTGGCTACGTGCAGCAAGCGCTGATCAGCCTGGCCGATGCAATGGAACAAGCGGGCGAAGCACGCATGAGCCAGGTGTCGATCCTGCCGGCGCAGGAGCGCGATGAACTGATTTCGGGCCTCAACGCCACCTGGACCGATTACCCCCGCGAGCAGACCATTCATGGCCTGTTTGCCGCGCAGGCTCATCGCACACCTGAGGCCACGGCCTTGATCCACGGCAGTGAAACGTTGAGCTACGCCGAGCTGAACCTGCGTGCCAACCGTCTGGCGCACCATTTGCGCAGACAAGGGGTGGTGCCGGACGCTCGCGTCGCGATCTGCGTCGAGCGCGGTGTGGACATGATGATCGGGCTGCTGGCGATTCTGAAAGCAGGCGGCGCTTATGTGCCACTGGACCCGGCCTACCCGGTCGACCGGATCGCTTACATGCTCGAAGACAGCGCCCCTATCGCCGTGTTGGCGCAGGGCGAAACCCGGCACCTGGTGTCCGGAAGCCCGGTGCCGGTCATTGATCTGGAGCAGGTCACCTGGCATGACGAGGCGACCAGTGACCCGCAGATCACGGCCCTGAGCCCTAATCATCTGGCGTATGTGATCTACACCTCCGGTTCGACGGGCAAGCCCAAAGGGGTGATGGTCGAGCATCGCGGAGTGGTGAACCTGCTCTGCGCCATGCGCGACCTGACCCAGGCCAGCAGCGCTGACCGCATGCTGGCCCTGACCACCATCGGTTTCGATATCGCCGGCGTCGAGTTGTACATGCCGCTGATCTGCGGGGCGCGTGTGGTTTTGCTGGACCGAATCCAGGGGCTGGATGCACGTTTGCTGGGCGAAGCCATCCGCGACAGCGCGGCGACCCTGATGCAGGCCACGCCGGCCACATGGCGTCTGCTGCTGGACTCGGGCTGGACCGGTGCGGCGGGGCTCAAGGCCCTGTGCGGCGGCGAAGCATTGCCGGTCGAGCTGGCACAGCGCATGGCCGACAAGGTCGAAGCGCTGTGGAACGTCTATGGCCCGACCGAAACCAGCATCTGGTCATCGGCGCTGCGGTTCGATTCACGCGATACCTCGTCAGTCAGCGTCAGCATCGGTCGGCCACTCGCCAACAACCGTTTCTACCTGCTCGATGAGCGCGGTGAGCCGGTGCCGAAAGGCGTGACCGGGGAGCTCTACATCGGAGGCGACGGGGTGGCGCGGGGTTATTTCAACCGCGACGACCTGACGGCCGAACGTTTCATCAAGGACCCGTTCAGCCAGACGCCTGGCGCACGCCTGTACCGCACCAGCGACCTGGGGCGCTATTGCGCCGACGGCAGCATCGAGTACCTGGGCCGCAACGACTTCCAGGTCAAGATTCGCGGTTTCAGGATCGAACTGGGCGAGATCGAGGCCAAGCTCGCCAGCCATACCGACATCAAGGAAGCCGTGGTAATCGCTCGCGAGGATGTGCCGGGCGACAAGCGTCTGGTGGCTTACTTCATCTCGACCGCCGCAGCGCTTGATATCGAGTCATTGCGCGCTCATTTGCAGGGCCAGTTGCCGGGTTACATGGTGCCGGCAGCCTACGTCCACCTCGACAGCCTGCCGCTGACCCCCAACGGCAAGCTGGACCGCAAGGCCCTGCCGGCTCCGGACGCCGGTTCAATCATCAGCCGGGAATACCAGCCGCCGCAGGGCGAGACGGAAACCATTCTGGCTGAACTGTGGGCCGACGTTCTCAACATCGAGCGTGTCGGTCGTCATGACCATTTCTTCGAGCTGGGCGGTCACTCGCTGCTGGCCGTCAGCCTGATGGAAAAAATGCGCGAAGCCGGCATCGAGGCTGACTTCAAGACCCTGTTCGAACAACCCACCCTCGCGGAATACGCCGCGGCGACGGAAAAAACGGAGATTCTCCTGTGAGTGTGATTGAACTGTTGACGACACTGGTAGAGAAGGGCATCGAGCTCTCCGTCAAGGGTGACCAGTTAAAAGTGAGCGGCAGCAAACAGTCACTGGCCGAACCGGCCACCCTGGCCCTGTTGCGAGAGCACAAGGCAGCCTTGCTCGACGCAATCAAGAGTGGCGCGTACGCGGCCCATGTCGCCGAGCAGCACGGTGTGCCGGAAAACGCCATTGTGCCGGGCTGCGAGCGCATCACACCGGACATGTTGCCGTTGCTCAAACTGGATCAGACAGCCATCGACACCCTCGTGGCGGGCATTCCGGGCGGCGCCGCCAACGTTCAGGACATTTATCCGCTGGCGCCGTTGCAGGAGGGTGTTTTCTACCACCACCTGACCGCACAGCGAGGCGACCCGTACGTCCTGCAGGCCGAGTTCAGCATGGCGAGTCGCGAGCGGCTGGACCACTTCATTGACGCTTTTCAGCAGGTCATCGACCGCCATGACATCCTTCGCACGTCGCTGGCCTGGCAAGGGCTGGAAGCCCCCGTGCAAGTGGTATGGCGCGAGGCCCGGCTGGGTGTGCGGGACATCACCGACGAGCTGCAAGAAGGGGACGTGCTGGCGCAACTGAAAGCGCGCTTCGACCCGCGTCACTACCGGCTGGATATCGGTCAGGCGCCGTTGATGCTGCTGGTGATCAGCGAGGACAAAGCCAATCAGCGCTGGCTTGCCATGCTGCTGTTCCATCACTTGGCCATTGACCATGCCGCGCTGGACATCGTCCAGCACGAAATGCAGGCGTTCCTGACCGGTCAAGGCCAGGCGCTGGCGGCGGCACTGCCGTATCGCGATTACGTGGCGAAAACCCTGCAATCGAACCAGCGCAAGCACCATGAGACGTTCTTCAGCGAAATGCTCGGTGACATGGACGAGCCGACGCTGCCGTTCGGCGTCCAGGACGTGTTGGGCGACGGCAATGACGTCGAAGACGTTCATCTGACGCTGCCCGCAGAACTCGGCCAGCGCCTGCGCGCCCAGACCCGGCAGCAGGGCGTCAGCGCGGCGAGCCTGTGCCACCTGGCGTGGGCACGCGTGCTCGGTGCCGTTTCGGGGCGTGACGATGTGGTGTTCGGCACGGTGATGCTCGGTCGCATGCAGGCATCACAACAAGCCAGCGCCGGGCAGGCGCTGGGCATGTTCATCAACACCTTGCCGCTGCGTGTCCAGGTGGGCGGGCAGAGCGTGCGCGACGGCGTCAAAGCCACGCATGCGCGCCTGACTCAACTGCTGGGGCACGAGTATGCCTCGCTCGCGTTGGCGCAGCGTTGCAGTGGCGTGGTCGCACCGACCCCGCTGTTCAGCGCGTTGCTCAATTACCGGCACAGCGCCGATAACGCGCAGCCGCTCGATGCCCAGACGCGTGACGCCTGGCACGGCATCGAAACCCTGAGCGCTGAAGAACGCACCAACTACCCCGTGATTCTTTCGGTGGACGACTTTGGCGAGCGCTTTGCGCTTAACGTTCAGGCAAGCGTCAAGATCGGCGCACAGCGAGTGGCTGCCTACATGGCCTCCGTGCTCACCGATCTGGTCGAAGCGCTGGAAACTGGCGGGCAGGCGCCACTGGCGAGCCTTTCGGTATTGCCCGCCGCTGAGCGCGAGCAACTGCTGCACGGTTTCAACGACACGGCCGCCGACTACCCACGGGACAAATCCGTTCACGCGCTGTTTGAAGCGCAGGCCTTGGCCCATCCTGACGCGCAGGCCGCCGTGCATGGCGCTGAAAGCCTGAGCTACCGCGAACTCAATGCCCGCGCCAATCGCTTGGCCCATTACCTGAACAGTCTTGGTGTACAGGCCGGCGATGCAGTCGCCATTCTGCTGCCGCGCTCGCTGGACTTGCTGGTGACGCAACTGGCCGTCAACAAGTGCGGGGCAGTCTATGTGCCGCTGGACGTCAATGCACCGCTGGAACGCCAGGCCTTCATGATTCAGGACAGCGGCGCGCAGCAAGTCCTGACCCATCGCGACCTGACCGTGCCGAA
>NZ_MTSB01000041.1 GCF_002093745.1 Pseudomonas graminis | reverse complement strand
CACCCGCTTCACGCAAGCGATGGGCGAGCTGATTGGCGCGGGCGTTGAGTTGCGCGTAGCTGAGTTGTTCAGCTGCAAAAATCAGCGCCGGGGCCTCTGGTGTGGCCTGTACCTGGGCCTCGATCAAACTGTGCAGGCAGTGTTCGCCAGGGAAATCAGCAGCCGTGGCATTCCAGTCGCGGACAATCTGCTGTTGTTGGTGGTCATCCAGCAACGCGAGTTCGCCAATCGCTGCCTGTGGATCACGCACCAGCGCCAGCAAAACCTGCCACAGATGCGCCGACAACTGCGCCATGTGCGACTCGCTGAAAAACTCGCAGGCGTAGCTGAAACGCATGGACAACGTTTCGCCCAGATTGACCACCAGGGTCAGTGGGTAATGAGTCTGCTCCTGCGTGTGCAGGCCGCCGAACACCAGCCCCTGCGGCGCGGACTGTTGCAACGCTTCGGACACCGGATAGTTTTCGAACACCAGAATGTTGTCGAACAGCGCCTCGCCAGCACGGCGGGCCCAACGCTGAATGTCGTACAACGGCGTGTGTTCATGCTCGCGCAAGGCTAGGTTCTTCGCCTGCACCTGCTGCACCCAGTCCGCCACCCGCTGTTCCGGGCGAGGGCTGGCGATCACCGGCAGGGTGTTGATGAACAGCCCCAATTGCTCTTCGACGCCCGGTAGCTCAGCCGGGCGCCCGGCCACGGTAGCGCCGAAAGTCACGCTGGTCTGGCCGGTGTAGCGTTGCAGCACCAGCAGCCAGGCGGACTGCACCAGCGTGTTGAGGGTGACGCGCTGTTCGCGGGCGAACTCGCTCAACTGTCGAGTGCTGTCGGCATCGATCAGTTGCAGGTAATCGCCATGCCCCTGCCTGTTCTCAGGCGCTTTGAACGCCTGAACCAACCGGGTGGGCTCGTCCAGTTCGGCCAGCTGGCCGGTCCAGAAACGTTCGCTGAGCGCAGCATCCTGACGCTGCAGCCATTCGATGTAATCGCGATAACGGCTGACTTGCCTCGGCAGTGTCTGGCCGCTGTAGCGTTGCAGCACCTCGCCCAGCAGGCGCGAGCTGCTCCAGCCGTCCATGAGGATATGATGGCTGGTGTAGATCAGTTGATGCGTCTGTTCGCCGGTTCTCAACACAGCCAGCCGCAGCAACGGGCCTTGGGCCAGATCAAAGCCCTGCTGACGGTCCGCATTGGCCCAGTCGTCAATCCATGCGCTTGAGTGCGCGAGGGCATCCCGTTCGACAAACGGCATGCTCACATCGCGCAACACCACTTGCAGCGACTGCTCGAGATGGCTGACAAAACCGCTGCGCAGCACCTCGTGGGCCTCCAGCGTGGCCTGCCAGGCGGCGCGGAAACGTGGCACGTCCAGCCCGCTGACTTCAACACGCATCTGGTTGATGTAATTGCCCGCCCCCTGCTCGAACAGGGTGTGAAACAGCATGCCCTGCTGCATCGGGGCCAGCGGGTAGATGTCTTCGATCTGTCCGGCCGGGATCGGCAAACCGTCCAGCTGCGACTGACTCAGGCGCGCCAGCGGGAAGTCCGACGGGGTCACGCCGGCCACGCCTTCGGCGGTGCAATGCGCAATCAATTGTTGCAGTTCTACCGCGTATTCATCGGCCAG
This sequence comes from Pseudomonas graminis, assembly GCF_002093745.1. Lineage (GTDB taxonomy): Bacteria > Pseudomonadota > Gammaproteobacteria > Pseudomonadales > Pseudomonadaceae > Aquipseudomonas. The sequence continues at coordinate 5,387 of NZ_MTSB01000041.1, read as the reverse complement.
TCGCTGCACGGTGTCACGCTCGAACACCGCGCCGCTGAAGGTCCAGCTCAGGCGCAACTCACCGCCATAGACCTGACCATTGATGCTGAGCGGCGCAGCCAGTGGCGCATCGGCACTCTGCGACGCGCCGCTGCTGTCAGCTGAGGGCGTGAACAAAGCGCCTTGCGCGTCAAAGCTACCGTCGAACTGCCCCAGGTAATTGAACACGATGCTGCCCTGCGGCAACGCCTGCAACGTCTGTCGCGCCGGTTCGCTGCCCAGATAACGCAGCGCGCCATAGCCAATGCCTTTGTCAGGCACTGCGCGCAGTTGTTCCTTGATGGTCATGATCGAATCGGCCAGCGTGGCCTGCGGGGTGAGCCGGACCGGGTACAGGTTGCTGAACCAGCCGACCGTGCGGGTAATATCCAGTGCGTCGAACAGGTCTTCGCGGCCATGCCCTTCCAATCGAATCAGCGCATGCGGCTGCGCGGTCCAGCGGCTGACCACTCGCGCCAGCGCGGTCAGCAGCAGGTCGTTGATCTGCGTGCGGTAGGCCGCCGGCGCTTCTTGCAGCAGTTGCCGGGTCAGTTCGCCATTCAGTTGCGTGACCACCGACAGCGCGTGTTTCTGTTGCTGGCCGCCGTGTGGGTAATCGCATGGCAAAGCATCGCTGACGTCCTGCAACTGCGCTTGCCAGTAACCCAGTTCCTGCTCCAGCACGGCGCTTTGCGCGTAGCCCTGTAAATGCTCGGCCCAGCTTTTCAGTGAGCTGGTTTTCGCCGGCAGCGCCAATGGCCGACCCGCCTCGATAGCGAGATACACCTGTTGCAGGTCTTCCAGCAGCACGCGCCACGACACACCGTCCACCGCCAGGTGGTGAATCACCAGCAACAACCGCTGCTCGCCCTGCGGCAGGTCGATCAGCACTGCGCGCAGCAGTGGACCGTTTTTCAGGTCCAGGCTGCGTTGCGCTTCGTCGGCCAGTTCGGCCAGGCGCTCGACACTCTCCAGCGTGTGGGTCCACAGCATGTCACGCGTGTTCAGCGCGCCGAACGTGGCTCGCCACTGGCCGTCTTGCCGGGTGAAACCGAGGCGCAGTGCGTCGTGCTGTTCGATCAGCGCCGTCAGTGCAGCGTGAAGAGCAGTTGCCTCCAGCGTTTGCAGAGGTTTGAGCATCAGCGCCTGATTCCAGTGCTGGCGCTCAGGAATGTCCAGTTCGAAGAAGCGCGCCTGAATCGGCAGCAACGGCAGCGAACCGCTGACCTGTTCCACCACCGCAGCGGGCTTTTTCTCGATCAACTTGGCCACCGAAGCCAGTTGGCCGACGGTCTGTTTTTCGAACAGTTGCTTGGGGCTGAGCTTGATGCCCTGGCGCTTGGCGCGGGCGATGATTTGCAGGCTGAGGATCGAATCGCCGCCCAGTTCGAAGAAGTTGTCGGTGCTGCCGACCTGTTCCAGCTTGAGGACATCCGCCCAGACGGCCGCGAGCTTTTCCTCGATCTCGCCGACCGGTGCGGTGTAACGCTGCTTGACCACGCCCGGCTTGGGCAAGGCGCGCTTGTCAAGCTTGCCGTTGGCGGTCAGCGGCAGCCTGTCGAGCAACAGGATCTGCGCGGGCACCAGGTATTCCGGCAGGCGCGCCGCCAGTTGCTCACGCAGGGATTCAACGTTCAAGGTCGCACCGACTGCTGCGACGCAGTACGCCACCAGTTGCAGACGTGTTTCGTCGCTTTCCAGCGGCTGGGCCAGCACTACGGCTTCGGCGACATTTTCCAGGGTTTGCAGCCACTGACCGACTTCGCCCGGCTCGACCCGATAACCGCGAATTTTCACCTGATCATCCGCACGGCCCAGGTATTCCAGCACACCGTCCACCCAGCGCGCGCGGTCGCCCGCCCGGTACAGGCGCTGACCATCGGCGTCCGGGTCCGGCACGAAGCGTTCGGCGGTCATTGCCGCACGGCCCAGATAACCCTGCGCCAACCCTTGACCGCCCAGATACAGCTCGCCGGCCACCCGCTCGGCGACCGGGTTCAGGTAGGCGTCCAACACCCGCGCCTTGCCGTTGGCCAGTGGCTGACCGACCGGCACACTGCGGCAGCCACTCAGGCGCTCGGCCACTTCATGGGTCAGAATGCCGACCGTGGTTTCGGTCGGGCCGTAGTGATTGACGATCCGGCAGCCCGGCTTCAGCGCGCGAACCTGCTCGATCAACGCCCACGAACTGGCCTCGCCCCCCAGAATCAGCAATTGGCTCGGCAACACGTCCGCCGGGTGGGCGGCCTGCAGCAAACCCTGCAAATGGCTGGGCACGATTTTCAGTACCTCAACCTGATGCTCGGCCATGTAGCGGGCAAAACCGTCGGGGTCGAATGCCTGCTCGTGAGACAACAAATGCAGCGGGCGACCGGACGCCAGCGCGCCAAATAACAACGTATGGCCGAGGTCTGCCGCCACGGTCGACACCATCGCCATGCTCGCCCCGCTCTCCAGCGACAGGCGCGCAAGCACGCCCTGCACGTAGTTGGCCAGCGCGCCGTGGCTGATCACCACGCCTTTGGGCAGCCCGGTGGAGCCAGAGGTGTAGATGATGTAAGCCGGTTGCTCGGGCAGGACCTGAATATCCAGCGCCTGGCTGTCGGCATCAGCCCACAGCGCAGCATCAAACGCCATCACCGGGCACACGCCGAGCTGCGCGGCCTTGTTGTCGCCAGACGCGTGAATCAGCAACACCGCGCCGCTGTCACGGGCCAGTTGTTGCAGGCGCTCGGCGGGTTGCGCGCTGTCCAGCGGCAGGTAAACGGCACCGAGTTTAAGCACCGCCAACAGGCTGACCACCCACTCCACAGAACGGTCCAGGCACAGCGCAACGGTCATGCCCGGCTTGATGTTCTGCGCGTGCAGGTAGCGGGCGAACTGGTTGCTGCGTTGTTCAAGTTCGTCAAAGCTCAGCACCTGCTGGCCAACGCGCAAGGCAGTCTTGCCGCGCCCGATGTGCAGGCCCTGTTGCCACAGGCTGAGGAAGTCACCACAGGCAAAATTGGCGGTCTGTTCAGCGACCGGCAGCGAGACGGTTTGTGGCTGATCGGCCAGACGCTGGTCAGTGTCCGCGACCAGCGCTTGCAGCACGGCGCGCAGTGCGTCGGCCATGCGCTCGATGGTCTGCGGCTCGAACAGGTCGGTGGCGTAGGTGAAGTAGCCGCAAATGCCGCCCGGCGTGTCAGTGAAGTCAAAGGCCAGGTCAAAACGCGCATCGCTGCTGCCCATCGGGAACTCATCGATAGTCAAGCCCGAAACACGTTGCCCGCCGTCATCAGCGGCCAGCACATGCTGGTTGATCTTGAACTGGAACAGCGGGTTGTGGCCCAGGTTGCGTTCCGGGGCCAGCGCGTCCACCAGGTGTTCAAACGGCAGCTCCTGATGCGACTGGGCACCGGTGACCACCTGTTTCACTTGATCCAGCAGCTCAGCAAAACTCTGGCGCTCGTCCACCTGCACACGCAGCACCTGGGTGTTGATGAAGAACCCGATCAGGCCCTCCAGCTCGCTGCGGGTGCGCCCGGCATTGGGCGCCCCGATGCGAATGTCGGCCTGACCGCTGAACCGCGACAGCACCACTGACAGCGCCGCCAACATCAACATGAACAAGGTCTGGCCGCTGTTGCGCGCCTGGCTTTTCAGGTGTGCAGAGAGCTGTTCCGGCAGGTCAACACGCACCGTCGCGCCGCGCTGACTGGGTTGCAGTGGACGCTCGTGGTCCAGCGGCAGGTTCAGCAACGGATGCTCTGTGCCCAGTTGCTGTTTCCAGTAGTCCAGTTGCCGCTCGCCCTCCCCGGCTTCCAGCCAGGCGCGCTGCCAGATGGCGTAGTCGGCGTATTGAATCGCCAGCGCGGGCAATGGCGCCGGCTGCCCGGAAACCTGCGCCTGATACAACTGCACATACTCGCGGATAAGCACTTCGCCGGACCAGCCATCGGAGACGATGTGATGCATGCACACGGTCAGCACGTGCTCGGTGTCGCCCAGCTGAAACAGTTTGACCCGCAGCAAGGTGCCGCTGAGCAGGTCGAAAGGCTTTTGCAGCTCGGCGCGCACCTGGCGTTCGATGTCGGCGGGTTCAACCGAGGCGTACTCGAGGGCGACGGTCGCCTGCTGAAGAATCTCCTGATAGAACGCGCCGTCCTCGGAAACAAACCGGGTGCGCAGGGTTTCGTGGCGCTGCACGAGATCGTCCAGCGCTGCGCTCAATGCCTGGCGGTTCAGCGGGCCATTGAGGCGCACTGCCATCGGCACATTGTAAGCGGCGTTGTCCGGCTCCATCTGCCAGAGAAACAGCATGCGCTGCTGAGCGTAGGACAGCGGTATACGCGCGGCATCATGCCGGGTGACAGCGATGGGCAGAAGCCTGAAGCTTTGTCCGGTTTCGTGCATCTTGGCGAGGATCTGCCGGCGCTGTTCAACGGGCAACCCGGTGAAACGCTGGGCGATACGCTCTGCTGCAGACTTGTCCATGTCAGATACCCGCCATTTCATTCATCATTTTTTCGATATCGGACAAGCCGTCCTCGGTCAGCGACAGGCCACTGCTGGCGAAGGCCTGAATAAATTCGTTCAATTGCGGTTTCTCGAAAATCAGGCGCAGCGGGATGTCGATCCCCAGGCCGGTGTGGATTCTGGCAATCAGTTGCGTGGCCAGCAGCGAATGGCCGCCCAGTTCGAAGAAATCGTCGCTCAGCCCGACGCGCTCGACTCGCAACACATCGGCCCAGATCGCCGCCATGTGCTTTTCCTGCTCAGTGGACGGCGCGACGTACTGACGCTGCAACTGAGTGGCGTCCGGTGCGGGCAGCGCCCGGCGATCCAGCTTGCCGTTGGCGGTCAGCGGCATGCTGTCCAGCACGATGAAATGCGTCGGCACCATGTACTCCGGCAGCGATTCTTTCAGATGCGCTTTCAGCACTTCGCGCAGGTGATCGCTGCGCTGTTCAGCCACCAGATACGCCGCCAGTTGCTTGCCGGCCGGGCCGTCAACGTCGATAACCACGGCTTCCTGAACGCTGTCGTGCTCCAGCAGGCAGGCTTCGATTTCGCCCAGCTCGATGCGCAGGCCGCGAATCTTCACCTGATGGTCGATACGCCCGGCGTATTCGATCACACCCTCGTCGCGATACCGCGCCAGGTCGCCGGTGCGGTAAAGCCGCCCACCCTGCTCATCAAACGGATCGGGCACAAAACGTTCAGCCGTGAGCGCCGCCCGGTTGTGATAGCCACGCGCCAAACCAACACCGCCCAGATACAACTCAGCCGCCACACCTTGCGCGGCAGGCAGCAAACCGTCGTCGAGGACGTGAGTTTTCAGGTTGTCGATAGGCCGACCAATCGGCACGCTGAGCACGTCGTCCGTG
>NZ_MTSB01000040.1 GCF_002093745.1 Pseudomonas graminis | reverse complement strand
AGGTGTCGGAACCGTAGCCACCGTCCAGCGAGTCATTGCCGCTGCCGCCGTCCAGGGTGTCGTTGCCGTAGCCGCCGGTCAGCGTGTCATTGCCTGCGCCGCCCAGCAGTGTGTCGTTGCCATCTTCACCGTTGAGGGTGTCACGGCCATCGCCGCCATCGAGGATGTCATCACCGGCACGGCCGTTCAGGGTGTCATTACCCGACAGGCCGAACAGGCTGTCCGCCGACTCATAACCGGTAACGGTTTCATCGACTTCGGTACCGGTGAGCAGAGCCGTACGGATCTGCTCATTGGTCAGTGCCGAGCCATCGGCAAACTGTATCTGATCAATGTTATAGCCGTAGAGAACGCTGGTGTTGAAGTGCGAGCTGACCCGAAGGGTTTCGCCGCTGTCCTTGATCTGAATAATCAGGTCATCATACTCACGACGCAGCACCACATCGGCAGCGTTAAGACCTTCCAGGCGAATCACGTCCAGTTTATTGGCCGTGGTGTCGTTGTAGGCATAGTTGCTGATAGTGTCCTGACCCGAGCCCTTGCGGAACACATAGGTGTCAGAACCGTAGCCACCGTCCAGCGAGTCATTGCCGCTGCCGCCGTCCAGGGTGTCGTTGCCGTAGCCGCCGGTCAGCGTGTCATTGCCTGCGCCGCCCAGCAGTGTGTCGTTGCCATCTTCACCGTTGAGGGTGTCACGGCCATCGCCGCCATCGAGGATGTCATCACCGGCACGGCCGTTCAGGGTGTCGTTGCCCTGTGCGCCAGACAAACGATCATCGCTGACGTAGCCGGTGATGTTGTCGTCTATCTCAGTGCCTATCAGCAAGGCCGCGGTGATCTGTGCCTGGTCCCAGACAACCCCGTCGGCAAACTGCAACTGGTTGATCGCATAGCCGTAGCTTGGATCGCTATAGAAGTGAGAGCTGACCCGCAGGGTTTCGCCCGTCTGACGAATCTGAATCACCAGATCATCGGACTCACGACGAATGCTCACATCATCCTTGGTAAGCCCCTCTAGACGAACGGCGTCAAGCTTGTCGAGCGTGGTGTCGTTGTAGGAGTAGTTGTTGATGGTGTCCCGGCCATAGCCCTTGCCGAAAACATAAGTATCAGAGCCTTTTCCGCCATCAAGCGAGTCGTTACCGGCACCACCGTCAAGCAGATCGTTGCCGGCACCACCGCTAAGCGAATCGTTTCCAGCGCCGCCCAAGAGCGTGTCGTTACCGTCTTCACCGTAGAGCGTGTCCTTGCCATCCCCCCCATCGAGCACATCATCGCCCGCGCGTCCACTCAGGGAGTCATTGCCCGCCAGGCCTGTGAGGTTATCGTCGCTGGCATAGCCAGTAACGCTGTCATCGCCTTCAGTACCGATCAGCAAGGCCGCGGTTATCTGCGCCTCGTCCCAGAGAGAGCCATCGGCAAACTGCAACTGGTTGATCGCATAGCCATAGCTTTGATCGCTGTAGAAGTGCGAGCTGACGCGTAAGGTTTCGCCGGTCTGGCGAATCTGGATCAGCAGGTCGTCGGACTCGCGACGAATACTGACATCACGGGTATTCAAGCCCTCAAGACGAACCACATCCAGCTTGTCAGGCGTGCTGTCGTTATAGGCATAGTTGCTGATGGTGTCCTGCCCGGAGCCTTTGCGGAAGACATAGGTGTCCGAGCCCTTGCCACCGTCCAGGGAATCATTACCGGCACCGCCATCAAGCGTATCGTTGCCAGCGCCACCCGACAGGGTATCGTTGCCGAGCCCCCCGAGAAGCGTGTCATTACCGTCTTCGCCGTAGAGCGTGTCCCTGCCTTCACCACCGTTGAGCAGGTCATCGCCAGTACGGCCGCTGAGAACATCGTCCCCCTCAAGCCCCACCAGCGCATCGGCCGTGGCATATCCGATGATACTGTCGTTGCCTTCCGTGCCGATCAACAGCGCCGAAGTGATTTGGGTCTGGTCCCAGATCGTACCGTCAGCGAACTGCAACTGATCAATCGCGTAACCGTAGGTTTGATCGGTGGTGAAATGTGAGCTGACGCGCAAGGTTTCGCCCGTCTGACGAATCTGAATCACAAGATCATCGGACTCGCGTCGAATACTGACATCTTCAGTGGTCAATCCTTCCAGACGCACCACATCCTGTTTGTTCGGCGTGCTGTCGTTGTAGGCATAGTTGTAGACAGTGTCCTGTCCGGAACCCTTGCGGAAGATATAAGTGTCCGAGCCTTTACCACCTTCAAGTGAATCACTGCCCGTACCGCCATCAAGAACGTCGCTACCCTCTCCGCCGGAGAGTGTGTCAGCGCCTGCGCCACCTGAAAGGGTGTCATCTCCGCCCTCGCCATAGAGAGTGTCTTTTCCATCACCGCCCTCAAGCAGATCGTTGCCATTGCGGCCATTGAGAGTGTCATTTCCCGCCTGCCCGGATAGTGTGTCGGCAGTGTCGTAACCCGTGAGGGTGTCATTGCCTCCAGTACCATCAAGAAGGGCCGAAGTGATCTGCGCTCGATCCCAAACGGTGCCGTCGGCAAACTGCAGTTGATCGATGGCATAACTCCAGTTGCTGGATTCGGCACTGAAATGCGAACGAATGCGCAGGGCTTCGCCAGTCTGAAGAATCTGCACAATAAGGTCATCGGATTCGCGGCGCAGACTGACGTCTCCGCTGTTCAAACCATCCAGACGAACGACATCGAGCTTGTTCAGGGTCGTATCGTTGTAAGTCAAATTATCGATTGAATCGGAGCCAGACCCTTTAGCGAAGATGTAGGTGTCCGATCCCTTGCCGCCTTCAAGCGTGTCATTACCAGCACCGCCATCCAGTACATCGTTACCGTTGCCGCCAGTCAGGCTGTCGTTGTCAGTACCGCCGAGTAATGTGTCGTCACCGTCTTCACCATATAACGTATCGCGTCCCGCTCCTCCCAGAAGGGTGTCATTGCCAAGCCCCCCATACAGCGTGTCATTGCCTGCCACGCCTTGAAGGGTATCGTCAGTGTCGTAACCGGTGAGCGTGTCATTGAACTCGCCCCCCGTCAGTAACGAAGCCTTGATCTGATCTACACCCCAGACAGTACCGTCAGCAAACTGCAGTTGATCGATGGCGTAGTTGTAGTAACTGCTGGAAGGAGAGAAATGCGAGGAAACACGCAGGGCATCGCCGGTTTCCTTGATCTGGATAATCAGATCATTGGACTCCCGACGCAGGCTTATGTCGCTCAGGTTAAGCCCTTCAAGACGAATTACGTCCTGTTTGCCGACCGAGCCTTCGTTGTACACACCGTTGCTGATGGTGTCCTGGCCAGAGCCCTTACGGAAAACGTAGGTATCGGAACCGTACCCACCGTCAAGACTGTCGTTGCCTGAACCACCATCCAGTACGTCATAGCCATAACCGCCATTGAGCGAGTCATTACCTGCGCGCCCCAGCAAAGTGTCATTGCCATCCTCACCGTATAAGGTGTCCGAACCATTGCCACCGTCAAGCACGTCATCACCGGCTCGACCACTCAGCGAATCGTTTCCATCCTGACCAAAAAGGCTATCTGCTGTGGCATAACCAGTGAGAGTGTCGGCCTCTTCCGATGACTGAACAACGGCAGCTTTTATCTGTGCGCCGTCCCATACGGAACCGTCAGCGAATTTCAGTTGATCAATCGCGTAGGCGGTGACGCCATCCTGACTGAAATGCGAGCGCACCGTCAGGGTGTCACCTGTAGCCTTGATCTGAATGACAAGATCGTCACCCGAACGAGAAAAGCGCAGGTCGGCCGGATTCAAGCCATCCAGCTGAATGACATCAACCTTATCGGCAGCTGTTTCGCTGTAAGAGCTATTATTGATGCTGTCCTGACCGTACCCTTTTGCAAACCGGTAAGTGTCAGAGCCGCGACCGCCATCAAGCGTATCGTTGCCGGTGCCACCATCAAGGATGTCGTTACCATCAGCGCCATAGAGAATATCGCTACCGGCGTTGCCAGACAGCAAATCATCCCCTTCCTCGCCATACAGGTAGTCTGAACCGGAACCACCACTCAAAGCGTCCTGGCCAGTGCCACCGTACAAGTTGTCGTTGCCTTCGTCACCACTTACAACATCGTTGCCGGCAAGACCATTGAGGACATCATCCCCCTTACCGCCAGCAATACGGTCGTCGGATGCATAGCCGGTAAGGGCATCATTACCGTCAGTGAAGGTAAAGGCCGCCATGCTCTTGATTTGTTCAACGTTCCACTGAGTGCCATCAGCAAATCGAATCTGCTCTACGGTATAGGGCGTGTCGCCGTCATTCTGGAAGTAGCCGGAAATCGTTACCTTGTCCGTGGAGTTTTTAAGGGACAAGACCAGATCATTGTATGAACGGGTAACCATGATATCGGTCGGAAGAATGTCCACCGCGAACTCGATAACATCTGTCTTTCCTGCACTCGAATCGTAGTTATTGATCGAGTCCTGACCCCAGCCACGGTTGAAACGATAGACGTCGGAGCCATCCCCACCAGTGAGATAGTCGTTGCCACTACCGCCATCCAGTTGGTCGTTGCCCGAATCGCCATATAGGGTGTCGTTGCCTGAGTCGCCGGTCAGCGTGTCATTGCCCTCGCCGCCAGTCAGGTAGTCCGAGCCCTCACCGCCAGACAATTGGTCGATACCGGAACCGCCGTAAAGGTAGTCGTTCCCCTCCTCACCGAACAGCGCATCATTTCCGGCTTCGCCCGAAAGACTGTCAGCACCTGCTCCGCCTTGAAGGGTGTCATTACCTGCCTGACCATAAAGACTGTCATCGCCTAAACCGCCGTTCAGGGCGTCATCGGTGGCGTAACCCCAGAGGCTGTCATTACCGTCGGTGGTGACAGTGGACAGGGCTTTGATCTGATCAAGATTCCATTCAGTGCCATCGGTAAAGCGAATCTTCTCCAACGCATAAGGGGTAACACCATCATTCTGGAAATAGCCAGAAATCGTGACTCTGTCAGTAGCGTTTTTAAGTGACAGAACCAGGTCAGAGCCTGAACGGGTGACAATGATATCGGCCGGGAGAATATCCGTCGCGAACTCAATGGCATCTGTCTTTCCAGCACTCGAATCGTAGTTATTGATCGAATCCTGTCCCCAGCCACGACTGAAACGATAGACATCGGAGCCATCGCCACCCGTGAGGTAATCGTTGCCGATACCACCATCCAGTTGGTCGTTGCCCGAATCGCCATATAGGGTGTCGTTGCCTGAGTCGCCGGTCAGCGTGTCATTGCCCTCGCCGCCAGTCAGGTAGTCCGAGCCCTCACCGCCAGACAATTGGTCGATGCCGGAGCCGCCGTATAGGTAGTCATTTCCGGCATCGCCGAGCAGAGTGTCGTCACCGCTTTCACCCGAAAGGCTATCAGCTCCGGCTCCGCCCACAAGGATGTCGTTGCCTGCCTGACCATACAGGCTGTCATCGCCCTGACCACCGCTCAGTGTGTCATCAGTCGCGTAACCCCAGACATTGTCATTGCCATCTGTAGTGATGACGGCCGCGATTTTGATCTGATCGAGAGTCCAGGTGGTACCGTCAGCAAAGCGGATCTGCTCCAACGCATAAGGGGTAACGCCATCATTCTGGAAATAGCCAGAAATCGTGATTCTGTCAGTAGCGTTTTTAAGTGACAGGACCAAGTCAGCGCCTGACCGGGTAACAATGATATCGGCCGGGAGAATATCCGCCGAGAACTCAATAGCATCTGTCTTTCCAGCACTCGAATCGTAGTTATTGATCGAATCCTGACCCCAGCCACGACTGAAACGATAGACATCGGAGCCATCGCCACCCGTGAGGTAATCGTTGCCGATACCACCATCCAGTTGGTCGTTGCCCGAATCGCCATATAGGGTGTCGTTGCCTGAGTCGCCGGTCAGCGTGTCATTGCCCTCGCCGCCAGTCAGGTAGTCCGAGCCCTCACCGCCAGACAATTGGTCGATGCCGGAGCCGCCGTATAGGTAGTCATTTCCGGCATCGCCGAGCAGAGTGTCGTCACCGCTTTCACCCGAAAGGCTATCAGCTCCGGCTCCGCCCACAAGGATGTCGTTGCCTGCCTGACCATAAATGTTGTCGTCACCCAGACCGCCATTCAAGGTGTCATCGGTCGCGTAGCCCCAGACATTGTCATTACCGTCCGTGGTAACAACTGCCATGACTTTAATTTGCTCAAGACGCCATACAGTGCCATCAGCGAAATTAATGGCTTCGAGCTGATAACTACTGAGCCCATCCTGATAGAAATAACTGGAAACTATAATTCTATCCGCCGTATTTTTCAGCGACAGGATCAAGTCATTGCCCGACCGAGTAACCAGTATCTCTTCGGGTTGAATACCCGCTGCAAACTCAATAAAATCCGTCTTGCCAGTACTGGTATCGTAGTTGTAGATAGAGTCCTGACCCCAGCCACGACTGAAGAAATAACTATCGGAACCTGCCCCGCCACTAAGAGAATCATTGCCTGAGCCGCCGGTGAGCAGATCGTTACCTTCCTCGCCATAAAGCGCATCAGCCCCCGCACCACCTTCAAGGATATCGATCCCACCGCCCCCAATGAGATAGTCCCCCCCCTCACCTCCGACGAGAACATCATTGCCTTCAGCACCACTCAGTTGATCATTTCCCGCGCCGCCATAGAGATAGTCTTCAATGGCAGATCCCGCCAGATAGTCATCGGAGGCAAGTCCCAAAATAACTTTGTTCTTGCCACCATAAACTTCAGCAAGCTGCACAGCCTGGCTACCTGTCAGCTCTGCGAGCCAGACAGAAATCTGACCACTCCAATCGGCACGTCCGAGAGACGAGGACAGCTCAGAGGCATCAACAATCGCATCAACGGGGTTGACGCTGTGGACATCCGATAGTTTTTGAGTGAGGAACGATGTATCAAGCAGAACTTCATCACCACTAATGGTCAACTTCAATGCAGAGACATAGTCACTCAAGCGAGTCTGCAATAAAAGACCGGAATAGACAGAAGACACCAAAGCATCGTATGCCTTGTTAATCTGAGAAATCTGCTGCGCCTGAAACGAAAAGCTTTCTTCCGTGATATAAAGGGTACCGATTGGATAAGATACAGATCGAACTGTAGAGGTAGTACGAGTGCCTGTCTTGGCAGAAATAGAGACTTCTTTTTTCTCCTCCTGTCCCGTCTCTGTTTTCTCGAACTGAAAATACTCAACGCCGGTAAAAGCCTCAAGTACACTGATCTTCTCAAGCAGATTTTTTATTTCAAGTTGACTGGCTGTTGGCTCTCGTGACGGAGGCTTGGTGGGAGCAGAAGCTCCACCATTATCACTGGCAATAAAAGATGTGTCCGGTTTTTCCCACGAATAGATGAATTGGACCTTATAAAACCCAGTGGAGAGATCCTCTACCCTGTCATCAAAGCTTTTGAGACTACTCGTCCCCGCCCAAGCCGTCAGTAAGCCTCCGGCTAACGCCAATTGCTCTTGGCGCGTAGTCGCCGAACTGTAACGAGAAACTGCGTCTTGCAAATCGCCACTGAGCATGGCGGCCTGTCGCAGATCACGGACAGCTCCCGCTCCTTTCATATCAGGCAATGCGTTCACTTGTGGACTAAGTACTATTGTATCTGCATAGTCGCGATAAAATGTATTCTTGACAAAGTTTATACTACCCACGGAGCTTGTCGACTCTTCACCCGTCGCGGGATCAATGCGTGTATACGTACCGGTAGCCGTAATAATATTACCGTTATTGTTATGCCCTGCATCAACACTTCTAACGCCAATACTGATAATTCCGAGCTGTTCTAATGTTTTCAACTCCGACGACTGGGAAACACCATCCTGATTGAAGTCCTGCCAGACTTTTACAGCATTGAAACTTTCATCACCCGCATCAAAAAAACCATCTTCATTACTGTCCAGATCGGCCAAGGCCTCAAAACCATTACTGGCTTTTGTGCCATTAGATATGACACGGTCGACACCAAAAAGCTCTGCGCCACTGTTGATGACATTATCGCCATTCAAGTCCATGACGAGCAGGCCATCATCACCACTCACCCAGCCGGTGCCTGTTTTATTCTTGTCGCCATCGTGATCGAATACAATCCCGACGTTACTGGAGACGGTTTCAATACCATCACCGTCCAGATCCAGCACCAGAGGGTCAACGAATTGCAGTGCAGAATTGAAATAGGAGTAAACGTCGAATGCGATCTCACCCAAACCTTCCATCATAGTGTCAAACAGTGACGCCCCCGCATCAGAGGCCCACTTATAAGCATCAGAAAGTGCAGTTTCAATCATGTCGGACGTCTTATCAGCGAACTCAATAAAACTATCTGCAAGTTTTTTGAAATCCTCCTTTATCCCATCCCATGACTCTTCAAGTTCTCTATACGTTTCGGGGTCAGCCAGCCACTTACCCAAAGACGTCGCATACTCTGCCGTCTGCTCCAACCCCAACCCTATGCCAATAGCACCCGCAACCAGCGCCGCCGCAGGAGAGGCCCCTGCTACAAGTGCTACGGCTGCGATTGTTCCTATCAATGCACCTGTCACCCCCAGAATCTCGTTGGCGGAAAGCTTCCCCTCACTCCCAGACTTGATGGCCGCTGCGCCTTGCCATGTCAGGTTCTGCAACTGCATGCCAGGAGACTTTGCAAGAAGTGCAGCCAACAAACCGTTCGTATTGACTATTCGGTCAAACGTCGTAGTCGACTTCTCTAGTTTCACTGCGTTATCTGCAATCGTGTAAGAGTCCATGACACCTGAAGCTAATTTTTCCACCATCGGGTTTACCGCAGCCATAGAAATCTCCCTATTAGATTCGCTTAATTAGATACATAAAAGCAAAAACAGCCAAAATCTTACACGTCGCCAGAAACCCTTTAAACGCCAGAGAGTACCACTCCCCCTCTTCAACATAGTCCAGGCACTGAAGTGTGGGAGGAGACGCCCCCCGCTTCTTAAATTCAAGCTCACGGCAATAGCCGTAAAACATAAATGACCAGAGAAGTATGAGCCCCCCCACCCCCTTGACCTGATCTCCAGAAGAGTAAACCACCTCTGGCTCTAGCAGATAAGAAACACCTGCCAAAACAAAAATGAACATACCTACATAAGCCCATTTCTTACGGGCCTTTGGTGATGCTTTAAAATTATTAAACACATCAAAAGGATAAAACCGCTTATCTCGCTGCAACCTATCCTCAAGGGAAACCAAATAACCAGAACTAAACGCAAGCATCCCCACAATCAAAATAAGAATCATATAAAACACTCACTTCTCGCAGAACAAGATTTTAAAAATCGAGGGGCGCATCCCCCCATCAAGCTATACTTACCGCTCCCTCAAACTCTCCTGAGCATGCTGCTGCAACGGGCTCAGGAAATACTCGATCACTCGCCGCTTATTGGTCTTCACTTCCGCCGTTACCG
>NZ_MTSB01000003.1 GCF_002093745.1 Pseudomonas graminis | reverse complement strand
TTGATGTGTGCGCAACGCATCACCGCGCACAAACGCCGGCAGCTTCTCCGGTTCGCTCTCTGCGCCACACAATGTGACGACGGCCTGGGCGATCTGGATCTTGTGTTCGTGCGCGCCCTGCCAATCCCGAAGAGCGGCCTGATCGGCCGCCAGTTGCATGCCCATATCGTTGAAAACGGCGAGTGGGTCATCAAGGGCGATGAGCAGAGAGCTGCTCTGATCGTCAACGCTGCCTTGCCAGAAAACGTCAGCGCCGACCGGTGAAAACAAGGCCTGGCCTTCGTCGTCCGCCGATAGCGGGCGGGTGCTGGGGATTGCCGAGTCGGCAAAACGCCCGTCGTCAACGACACGCTCTTTGTCGATATCTGCGACGGCCTCAGCGATGCGGTTCAGGGGCAGGGTGTGCGGCTCGGCCATCGTGTCGCAGTAGCGGGCCAGGTCCAGCGGCTTCATCCACCGTGCGCGGTCTGAAGCATTGGAGCGCAGGTGCTCGCACATTCGCCACGTCCATTGCCGCGCAGAAAAGGCGATGTGCAGGCGGTTGTTGCGCGGGTAAAGCAGAAAGGGCTGGCCTTCGCTGGCACCGGTTCGCTGGTCGCTGCCAATCTGGGCGTCGGTCCAGACAATCCGGCTCAGGTGGCCATCGGAGGCTGACACGGCATATTCGTGAAAGGTTTTTGCGGTTTCATCGAACACGTAGACGTAGCCGTCGTACAGTTGGCGCAAGGTGTAACTGCGGGTTTTCAGGGGCGGCAGACTGGCCCAGTTGCCGTCTTTGGGCAGCGGCTTCAGGTGTCGGGGGGCTGCGTCGTAGCGCGAGCGATCCAGCGCATAGCGCACCGGGACGATGGCAACGTTCGGCCCTCTGAACGGGCACAGGCTGGTGGCAGTGGCCGGGGTTTTGGGGAAGCGTGCAGCACGTCGTTGTTGATGGGTGCCGTTTTTATCGGTCATGCAGAGTGCTCGTGTTTTTATGAAGCTGCTGGCGATATTCATCCAGTGCGTTGACGCGCAACTCCGGGGGTAAGCGCTGATACTGTGGATAGAGGTTTTGCCAGGACGGGTAGGGGCCTTGCGACAGGTTTACGAAATCGAGTCCCCAGTCGTGGCAGATGTCAGCCCATGTGGCCAATGCGTACTCGCTGACCAGCCCCCACTCAAGGCCGCTGTCCACCGCTCGCTTCAACCATGTATCGATTTGATCGTCAGTCCGGTTCGCGAAGGGCTGCGGCTCGTGCGCCGTGAGCCACTCATGGATACGTTCTTCAAGCAGCCATCGGTAGCACTTTTCAAACGCCTGAAACTGCGGTTCGCCCAAACGGGGGGAACGCTGTTGTCTGAGGGCCTGCGAATGCTCATTCACAAATGTCGCGAGGGTTGGGCCACGCTTCTGCTGCCAACCGTGCAGCGGCGTCTGAACCCACAATTGATCGATAGGCCCCAACGTCGGGCTCAAATGCTCTCTGCTGTAGCTCGATAGCCAGTAATACATCACCAGCGGATCTGCAAAGCGCAGCAAACATGAGTTCCCTGAGTCGTCGTTCAGGTTGAGAAATCGTCGCAAATGCTCAGAAACAACGTTCAAGGGGGCACGGCTTGAAAAAACACAGGCATCGGACCTGTGCGCGGGATATTCATACCACTCCTGGATGAGCGAAGATGAACACGGCGTTTTCACCAGCACAGGCCCCAGGTCCAGGACCTCTGACCACTGCGTGCCGAGGTACAGTGGGGCGATCTCGATGTACTCGTCGCGCTGGTACAATTGCTTTATTGCTTCAGGCCGTAACAGTCCATCGATCAACAGATAATTGGCCTGATTCATGTCGGCGCTTCGTTAGTTGCTTTCTGGCATTGCGCACAAAATGGACTGCGTATCATCGCTTGTGCTTGTGCGCGAGCCGTTATCAGCCCCGGTTTGTCTGAGCTTGTGTATGCGGCCAGGCCAGGGAGAAGAGGTTGGGCTCCGCTCCCGTTCCCGGAGCTTCCTCCTGAGTTGAGTTTCACTTGCGGCCCGTTCGCGCTCACGCCACTGGCATCAATCTTGATAAGGGAACCACCCACTTTGAGGGTGATTTCCAGCCCCGCTTCGATCACTACCTTGTTCCCTGCCTTGATATGGACTTCCTGCCCAACCTCTGCCAGCAAACCATCACCGACTCTGATGTGCTGCGTTCCTCCCACCGTGAGGTGATCACTTGCTCTGACTTCAGTCAGCCGGTCCAGCTCGACAGTGCGATGCTCCTGAGCCTTGAACTCGCTGTAGCTGTTGCCCTCCACTTGATCGTGGCGCTCATGACCGACGCGGATTGTCTGGTCATGCTCGATGTTCTGATTCCAGTCGCGCTGGGCATGAACATGGATATGCTCCTGACCGGCCCGGTCTTCGATACGCAGTTCGTTGGAACCGTTGCCGCCCGGGCTGCTCAGGGTCTTGAACACGCTACGTGTCTGATGGGCAGGCAGTTCGTAGGGCGGAAGGTGCTCGGCATGGTACAGGCAGCCGCTGATCACTGGCCGGTCAGGGTCGCCTTCGAGAAAGGTCACCAGCACTTCCATGCCGACTCGCGGGATGACCATGCCGCCATAGGCGTTGCCTGCCCAACTGGACGACACCCTTAGCCAGCCACTGCTCCGATCATCGGCCTGCCCCTCGCGATCCCAATGGAACTGCACCTTGACCCGACCATGCCGGTCGCAGTGAATTTCCTGCTCTTTAGGGCCGGTGACCACGGCGGTCTGGCTGCCGAAAATCCTGGGTTTCAGGTGTCGAAGGGGTGGGCGATAGGGGGCTGCCCACGGTGTCACCAAAAAGGTATTACGGTAGTTCTGACGTAAATCGGCGTCGTTTTGAATCTGAGGTGCGGACTCCTCGAGCACTTGTGGCTGACGACCTTTGTGACGAACGTCGGTCAACAGCCAAAGCTCATTCCAGCTCTGGTTGGGATGCTCGCTCAACTGCAGAAAGTGCCCGCTGGCCAAGCGGGGCTGATCGCTTTGCCCTTCACCTTGCCGGTAATCATGACGGTGGCGTTCAAGCGCACGTTTTGCCAGATGTTCGCCCCGGTCACGGTGAGTGAAGCCACCTGGATAATCGTAATCCTCAAGGTTCAACGGGGTGTCACCCTGCGTTGAACCTTGCAGGGTCAACAGCGGTTTTTCAAAATGATAATCCCGGCGAGTGGCACTGTCGGACCGGGTTTCCAGACGTAACCCGAAATGGTTGATCACCGGTTCATAGGTTGTCAGTGCGCTGTCCTGCCGGTAAATCACCGGGCCGGTTTCAGGAAATACTGTCTGGTTATCGCCAAACACCAGTTGATGCGCGGCGGCGCTGTGCTGGAAGTGATAATGCAGACCTTCTTCCTCACAAAGCCGCTGCACGAAGTGCAGATCCGATTCGTTGTATTGCACGCAATATTCGCGCTCGGGGTACGTTGTGCCGAGTTCGAAGCGATAGTTATTGGCCAGCAGGTGATGTTCTTCCAGTACCGTCGCAATGATCTGCGGCACTGTTCGATGCTGGAAAATGCGCTGGTTGGTACGATGACCGAGTCGGGCCAGATGCGGGCGTAGCGTGATTGCGTAGTGTGTCAGGCGAGTGCCCGAGTCGCCTTGAGAGGCACGGTCGATAAGACCGTGAATACCTCCACCATCAGGCGCAAACTGCAGAAACGCCGGCAGGCCCAGCAGGCTTTCGAGGTCCAGCGCCGTACGTTCGCTGACCAGTTCCAGCGCGAAACAGAATGGCTGGCTGATGGCTTCATGGCCGGTGAATGCGAGAACTTGAAGTTCGTGACTGAGCCCTTCAAGGCTCAGCCTGAATCGAGGTCGATTAGCGGGAGTGGACTGCATGGTTTTCTCTGAGCGCAAGCCGGTAAGTGGACCCCATCGATCTGCCGATCGATGGGGTAAATCAACGGTTCAACCCTGTTCTTGTGCGCTCCAGTTATAGGAACCCGTTGTATTGGCCTCTGTGTGGCTCCACACTATTTTGGCGTAGCTGAAATGCACATCCTGCAAGTGAGTAAAGTGGGCATTTGCCGGGTCTTGGCAGTTAGGCATATAGTCTTTGATACCCACTATCTTGGCGTCCGTCAGCGTCGTTGTGTAGTAGCGCTCCTGCTTGCCTGTACCGGCAGTACGGTACCATTCTATTTTTACCTCCTGCAGTAGCTCACCCTTTGCCAGCGCATTTGATAGCAAGGGCGACGCCTTATCAAACACTTTGGTGATGCAAACAGCCTTGTTTATGTGTGGACCTGTATTGTCGCCGGAATGAGGGTTGTAGGGGACTATGATTTCGTGAGTGAACGCCAGGATCATCGACTGGTCGTTATGATCGCTTAGTCCTGTGCCGCCTATAGAATCTGCTGCGGATGCACCCTCTGTAATAAGACCTTGTGTTGTGCCTGTAATAGACAGATACGCTGGTGTAGGCATTGGATTCTCCGTAAGTTTAGTATGTGCTGCGCAGCTGGAACCTGTGTGCAGCGAATGATCACACTAACAAATACTGTGCCAAGTGCCCGTCAGGCCACGCCACAGACGGTGAAGACAGCATTGCTGTTCTTATCAAGTTAAATTTTCGGGTGTTTTGGTCTGGAAAAGTGCGCAAGATTTTTATGCAGTAAGCTTTTTTTGCGCAGTCAACATGAGGGCGTCCTGCGCGGCAGATCGAATAGCTGGAGCCAAGGTTTTACCATGTAGTGCGCAACATCTTGCACGGTGTGAACGGTTGATAGTGCGCTATTAATTCGGGGCTTTATACCGTATGGAGTCCTACATTTTTTTCTATTCTGCGTAGGAAATTTCTGAAAAAGCGTGATGTGTCTTTCGTTGACTTGTTTGTGGTGCTCACCAGGGATAAAGTCTGCACTAGTTGATGAGGCTTAGTGCCTTTGGTTAATTAAATTGCGTCGAGGGGGGTGGGAGTGGCTTATAACGATAAACTGTCCATTCGATACCTGGAGATGGCCAGGCATCCTGTAACCGATCAAGCTTATGCCGGCGAAGATATACGTTTCTCGACGCTTTTCGAAACGCTGGAAAGTGAACTGGGTGGTGCGCAATCGATTCTTGGGCCTTCAAATATCGACTGGTCAAGAATCAGGGAAGGCAGTGAGCGTATTCTTGTCAATCAGTCCAAGGATCTGCGGGTCGCCAGTTGGCTGACCTGGGCGTTATATGAGTGCGAGTCTTTCGCCGGATTACTGGCAGGCCTCGGACTCATTCATCACCTTTGCGACAAGCACTGGCAAGTACTGTACCCGAGAAAGTCGAGAACCCGTTGTGCTGCCATTGGGTGGTTAGTGCTGAGGCTTGAAAAGCTGCTTGTCGAGGATATCGCGATTACTCGCCAGCTTCCGGTTTTTCAACAGATGGTCAAGTATCTTGATAGCCTGGATGAATTATTCGGTCGATACCTTGTAGATGAAGCGCCGTTGCTACTGCCCATTCGCAGACGACTGACGCGCATGATTCAGCGTGCCATTCAGGTCGAGAAAGAGCCTGTCACGGTAGTTGAGCAAGTCAAGCAGGTTGCTGCCCAGTTATTTTCCAGCAACCCTCATATTGATAACGAAAAGGATGCACAGCGGGCGTTAGGCACTCTAGAGGAATCTGCACGAAACCTCTGCCTGTGGTGGTTAAAACAGAAAAGCACCGATTCGCGCGCCTTTCGCCTGGCTCGATCGCTGGTGTGGCTCGAGGTCGATGATATTCCCGGGTACAACGCAGAGAAAGTGACGCAACTACGAGCATTGCCTGCGGACAAATTGAGGAATTACAAAGAGCGGTTCGAGCAGGGGCTTTACGCAGACCTTATCGTCGATGTCGAGGCTGCTTTGGTGCGTGCGCCTTTCTGGTTCGACGGCCAGCGCCTGATATGGCAATGCTTGAAAGCGCTGGATGCAGACGCGGCCATGCGTGAGGTGGAAGCGCATGTCGCTTTGTTTATAAAACGAATGCCAGAAGTGATCGGTCTTTATTTTCAGGACGGTACGCCATTTGCCGATGCTGAAACACGAAAGTGGATGGCCATTCATGCAATGCCACCTGCGAGTCCTGCAAATCAGGCCCATGATACTGACAAGCCGCATAACCAGCCCGAGTGGGAGGCCGTGTATGGTGAGCTGGTTGACACGTTACCCGAGAACGGTTTGAAGGCTGCCGTCCAGATAATGAGTCAACATCTTAACCGTGCGAATGGCGAACGAGACCGGTTTTTCTGGAGGCTGTGTCTGGCACGTCTGTGTCATCACGCAAAAAACTACGAGCTTGCAAAAATCCAGCTTGAGTTTCTTGATCAAACGCTTCAGTCAGCAGGCTTGCACACTTGGGAGCCACGGACTTCGCTCGACGTACTGCGCTTGCTATATGACTGTTATGGTCAGCTTCCTCACAACGAATCCTCGGTACAGCGTAAAGCAGAAATCCATCAAAGGTTATGTCACTACGACCTCGAAAGATTAATTGCCTGACCAAAGATAAATTTAAATAAGTCAAGAGAAAATACAATGGCCAGAGCAGGCTCTGTCGCACCCAAAGAACGCATTAATGTCACTTTTAAGCCAGCAGTCGGAGGCGCTCAGGAAGAAGTAGAGCTGCCATTGAAACTGCTGGTGCTGGGAGACTTTACGCAGCGAATCGATGAGCGAAAACTTGAAGACCGTAAACCC
Source organism: Pseudomonas graminis (assembly GCF_002093745.1). Classification (GTDB taxonomy): domain Bacteria; phylum Pseudomonadota; class Gammaproteobacteria; order Pseudomonadales; family Pseudomonadaceae; genus Aquipseudomonas. The sequence continues at coordinate 402,753 of NZ_MTSB01000003.1, read as the reverse complement.
ATCAGCATCGACAAAAACAATTTCGATGAGGTGATGGCTAAGCAGGAACTTGCGCTTGTGTTGAGCGTTCCTGATCGCCTGCAGTCTGACGGCAATACTGATGAGCTGGCCGTGAGTATCAAGTTGGGTTCGATGAACGACTTTAACCCGGCCAGCCTCGTCGAGCAGATTCCCGAACTTAAGAAACTGATGGAATTACGTAACGCTCTTATGGCCCTCAAGGGGCCGTTGGGGAACATGCCGGCTTTTCGCAAGGCCATTGAGAAGGTCATCGCCGATAAGGAGTCTCGCAATAAAGTATTGGCTGAGCTAGGCCTGGATGCAGTGGCGCAATAGATCATTGAACTTTATTTTTGGAGTGCCCAAGGCATGACAACAAAAGCTATGCAGCAAGGTGATAGGCGCGAGTTTCATACTGGAATTCTTGATCAGGTGATTGCTGAAACCAGATTGAACCCTGGCGATGAGGCCTATGACATTGCGAGGCGTGGGGTCGCTGCATTTATTGAAGAACTGCTGAAACCGCAAAACAGCAATGAACCGGTAAAAAAAGCGCTGGTTGACCGGATGATTACTGAAATTGATGCCACGCTGAGTCGTCAAATGGATGAAATCATCCATCATGCAGAGTTCAGTGCATTGGAAGCCTCGTGGCGTGGATTGCAGCTACTGATTGACCGAACCGATTTTCGTGAAAACATAAAAATCGAGTTGCTGAGCGTTTCCAAGCAAGACTTGCTCGACGATTTTGAGGACTCGCCTGAAGTCGTTCAGTCGGGGCTCTACAAGCACGTCTACACAGCCGAATACGGCCAGTTTGGTGGTAACCCTGTCGGCGCGATCATCGCCGATTATTTTTTCTCCCCCACTGCGCCAGACGTAAAGACAATGCAATACGTATCAAGCGTCGCGTGTATGGCCCATGCACCCTTCATTGCCGCAGCAGGCCCCGAGTTTTTTGGGCTTGAGCAGTTTACCGGGCTGCCCGATCTGAAAGATCTGAAAGACCACTTCGATGGACCGCAGTTTGCGAAATGGCAGAGTTTTCGGCAGCAGGAGGATGCACGCTATTTTGCATTGACAGTGCCACGTTTTCTTCTGCGCGGTCCCTACGAGCCAGAGGACAATCCGGTAAAAACGTTTGCTTACAGGGAAAGCGTCGCGAAGGCTCACGAGCATTACCTGTGGGGAAACACTGCCTTCGCTTTTGCTACAAAGCTGACAGACAGCTTCGCCAAATTTCGTTGGTGCCCCAACATCATTGGCCCATTGAGTGGCGGTGCTGTCGAGGACCTGCCATTGCACCACTTCCAAAGCATGGGGGAAATCGAGACCAAGATTCCTACTGAAGTACTCGTCTCCGACCGGCGCGAGTACGAGCTGGCAGAGGAAGGCTTCATCGCATTGACCATGCGCAAAGGAAGCGACAACGCGGTGTTCTTTTCCGCAAGTTCAGTGCAAAAGCCCAAGCTTTTTGGCAATAGTCCAGAGGGTAAAACAGCCGAGCTTAATTACAAACTGGGAACCCAGTTGCCTTACATGATGGTTGTCAATCGGCTTGCGCATTACCTCAAAGTGTTGCAGCGGGAACAGATAGGCGCCTGGAAAGAGCGGGCAGATCTGGAGGTTCAACTCAACACGTGGATCCGTCAGTACATTGCCGATCAGGAAAATCCAAGCGCTGAAGTGCGTGGCAGACGGCCTTTACGTAAGGCTCAGATCACTGTGAGTGATGTTGAAGGCGATCCGGGTTGGTACCGCGTCAGTTTGAATGTTCGTCCGCATTTCAAATACATGGTTGCCGACTTCACGCTGTCACTGATTGGGAAGATGGACAAAGAATAGGCAGAGGCAGGCCATGAATCCGAAGGGAAGCCTTTTCGAACGTCTTGTCGCCGAGAACATGAGGCAGCCGCCGTATCCTCCTGGTGAGGAGCGGCTTATGGTGTCCATAGCGTCGCACGTCTCACAGTTGCTTTGTACCCGTGCAGGAACTGTGAAAATGCTGCCTGATTATGGATTGCCGGACCTTAATGACATGAACGTGAGTTTTCACGAGTCAGTCAGACAGTCTCGAGAGGCTATTGAAAAAACCGTTCGCCTTTACGAACCTCGCTTATCAGAAGTTTGTGTGGTGCCTGAGGAAAACGAAAATTGTCTGCTCAGGCGTCAGTTTTCTATAAACGCCAGTGTGGAGGTGGACGGCATTAAAAAGCCTGTTCGGCTTTTTGCGACGCTCAGCGGCAGTGGAGAAGTAACGGTGGTGTAACGCCACGGCCTCGCTTGTCAGTTCGTGACCCCTCGAGGTTACGCGTGATTTCTTTTGTTAATGTTCATGGTTCATTCGGGTAGGTCAACGTTGTCATTTAACCACTATTATCAAGATGAACTGATGGCTCTTCGTCAAGCGGGCCGACAGTTTTCAGCGCGTAATCCCGCGTTGGCTCCGTTTTTGGGAGAGGGCAGCGAAGATCCTGATGTCGAGCGCTTACTTGAGGGTTTTGCTTTCCTGACGGGACGCTTGCGTCAAAAGCTCGATGACAATTTGCCTGAACTGACCCATTCGCTTATGCAATTGCTGTGGCCAAATTACATGCGGCCTATGCCTGCAATGAGCATGTTGCAATTCGAACCGTTGATCGCTTCCGGCCCTGGCTTGACGGTCAAGCGTGGCATGTCGGTTGAAAGCGAGGCCGTGGATGGTTTGACTTGCCGGTTTCGTACGTGCTTTTCAACAGAGGTATTGCCCCTGACGTTATCGCGTGTTTCGTACTCGGCTGACGGAGAGGTTGCAACGTTGACATTGGGCCTGGAGATGACAGGCGAGGGGCACTTGGGAATGTTGAAGTTGAGCCGGCTACGGCTTCACTTTGCAGGCGATCGGTATATCAGCCAGGCGCTGTACCTTGGCTTCATGCGAAAGTTGAAAAGTATCAAATTGTTATTGCTGAATGGGCAGGATGAACCGCTGATCGCTCGCGACGGGGCACCCGTCCAGTTCGATATTTCGGCAGACAGGGTGCAGGCCGTCGGCTTCTCGGAAGAAGAGTCATTGATTCCCTATCCCCTGAATACGTTTCGGGGTTACCGCTATCTGCAAGAGTACTTTTGTTTTCCAGACAAATTTCTTTTTTCTGACGTCGGTGGGCTCGAGGTCATCCAGTCACTGAGCGAAGATCAGTTGGTCAATGCGCGCGGTTTTCAGTGGGTCTTTGAAATGCACAGCGAGGAACTGCATAACCTCCGCCCCACCACTGAGCATATAAAATTGTACTGCACCCCGGTGGTTAACCTGTTCCAGCAGGATGCGCTGCCTATCCTCGCCGATGCTCGCCAGGATGAGTATCTGTTGATCCCCGCGCACTGGGCGCACGGCAGTTGTGGAGTGTATTCGGTTGATGCAGTCACCGGGTGGCAACCCGGAGGAAAGGGCTATCAAGACTATGTGCCTTTCGAGTCATTCGAGCACGATCCGGCTGTCGATGTGCAGGGCAACGCTCCCTATTATAGTGTGCGTCATCGTGACTCTATCGTGCATGACGGGCTTGATACATATTTAAGTTTCGATGTTCGCACGGATCGAAAAAATGAAACCATTTCCATTGGATTAACCTGCACAAACCATAATCTTCCACAGCGCATCAGGGTGGGAGGCATATGCAAGCCAAGCGAAGATACCCCCGACTTCCTTCGGTTCAGGAATATTACAGCTGCCACCAAGAGCTACGTGCCTCCCGTCGACCGGGATTTTCTATGGCGCGTCATCAGCAACATGTCTTTGAATTATCTGTCCCTGGCGAGCATCGAGGCGTTAAAAGTCATTCTTGAAACTTACGATCTTCCACGTTACCACGACAAGCGTGCCGAGAAAGTCAGTCAGCGTTTGTTAAGCGGGCTCATGTCCATCAATCATCAACACGTTGACCGTTTGCACGAAGGCCGACCGGTGAGGGGCATAAAGACCGAACTGCTTATTGCGCCCGAAGGGTGGGCGGATGAAGCCGGTCTGTTTCTGTTCGCTTCCGTCCTCAACGAGTTCTTCGCGCTTTACGCCAGCTTGAACTCTTTCCATGAACTGCACGTTAAAACCGCACAGGGAGGTGGTTACGAATGGATGCCACGCATGGGACAGCAGCCGCTGCTTTGACAACGCTCAGCCAGAATATACGGGAGTATTCGATTTATCAGGCGATTCCTCTGATCCTTGACGGGCTGCGCGACGTTCACCCGAACGCTGATGATGAGCAACTGCATGACTACCTTGAATTACGGGCAAATCCGGAGTTCGGATTTCCGCGCAGTGATATTGAAGGCATGGCTTTTTTTCATGAGAACGAAAAACTGTATGTTCGGCTTTACCTTAATGTAATGAGTCTGGCCGGCTCCGGTTCGCCGCTGCCGACTTTTTATGCCGAGCAAGCATTGGGAGAGCGGGAAAAACCCAATGCGACACGTGATTTTCTGGACATCTTCAATCATCGCCTGCAGAAACTCATGTGGCCTGTATGGCGCAAGTATCGTTACCACGCGATGTTCGCCAGTGGCGCGACCGATCCGTTTTCCGAGCAACTCTTTGCCTTGATCGGCTTGCACGGAGAGCGCATTCGCAACACCACCGAATTGAACTGGAAGCGGCTGTTGCCTTACTTGGGCCTGCTGAGCCTGCGCGCGCATTCTGCCGCCCTGATCGAGTCGGTGCTTCGTTACTACTTCAAGCATGCTCCGTTGTTCATTGAACAATGCGTGGAACGATCGGTAGAGATCGGGCAGTCGCACGTGAATCGTCTTGGTATAGCCAGTAGCCGGCTAGGCCGGGATGCCGTGCTGGGCAAGCGGGTTCCTGATCGGGGAGGCAAGTTTCGCATCCATATAAAACAACTGAATTGGGATCGCTTCCATGAATTTCTGCCCATAGGCCAGGGCCATGTGCCGTTGGGGGCTCTCGTGCAGTTCACGTTGCGCGATCCGCTGGATTACGACGTCTGTCTTGAGCTTTTGAGTGAAGACATCAGAGATATTTGCATCGGTCAGGCAAACACGTGTCGGCTGGGCTGGACCAGTTGGCTGGGGCGTGAGCGTGCCCAAGGTTTGGTTTTGCTAAACAAACCGAGTCATTAAGGATTAATCATGATCAATCTAGACCTGCAGCAACTTGTTAACGCCCTGGATGAGCCTACGCGTAGAGAGCTTGAAGGGACCGCCGAACGCTGTGTCTCCAGAGGCAGCAGCAAGATTCTTGTTGAGGACCTGCTGCTTGCCCTGCTGGAACGACCTGACGGCATGCTGCAGCGGGCTTTGCAGGATGCCGATGTCGCGATTACCGAGTTTGCCCGCTTGCTGCTTCCTCCCGTCGAGTACTGTGCCGCTTCCAGCCCTGTATTTGCCAGCGAACTTGTTCAGTGGCTTCAGGACGCGTTGTTGATTTCCAATCTGGATTTGGGGCAAAGCCATGTTGACCAGGCTGCACTGATTCTCGCCTTGCTGCGTAATCCGTTGCGGTATGCGGACCGTCCCTATCAGCCGCTTCTTGCAAGAATCAATATTGAACGTTTTCGCGATTTCGCTCTGGCAGAACACGCATCCGGTGTGGCCAGAAAAACAGTGGATCAGAGCGAGTCATTGCTCGAACGTTTCACTCATAACCTGACACAACAGGCCAGAGAGGGGGCGCTTGATCCCGTAATGTGTCGTGACGATTGCTTGCGTCAGATGGTCGACATACTCGCTCGTCGGCGCAAGAACAATCCGATTGTGGTGGGCGAGGCGGGCGTCGGTAAAACGGCGATTGTCGAAGGGCTGGCGTTGAGAATCGTTGCCGGGCGTGTCCCGGATCTTTTAAAAAACGTCGAGTTGTTGTCTCTGGACATGGGGTTACTCCAGGCCGGTGCCAGCATCAAGGGTGAGTTTGAGCGCCGCTTGAAAGGCGTCATCGATGAGGTCAAGTCATCGTCGAAACCTGTCATCCTTTTCATTGATGAAGCGCATACGTTGATCGGTGCAGGCTCACAGGCTGGCGGATCTGATGCGGCCAATCTTTTGAAGCCGGCGCTGGCGCGCGGAGAGTTGCGCACCATCGCAGCGACCACCTGGGCCGAGTACAGACGATACTTTGAAAAAGATCCAGCGCTCGCGCGCCGCTTCCAACCGGTGCGGGTGCTTGAACCTACAGTAGAGCAGGCCATCACCATCCTGCGTGGGCTTGCCCCTGTCTATGAACGGAGCCATGGCGTTTTTTTGCGCGATGACGCTGTCGTCGCTGCTGCCCGACTCTCGGCACGTTATCTTTCCGGGCGGCAGTTGCCCGACAAGGCGGTCGATCTGCTTGATACGGCCTGCGCTCGTGTGCGAATCAGTCTGGTTGCCGTGCCTGAGCGCCTGGAGCGTCTGCAAAGCGATCAGATTCACAGCCAAAGGCATTACGACGCGATGCAGCGTGATGCCGCTGCGGGGCTGACGGTTGATCAACACGTAGTGAATACGCTGGCGTCAGACCTGTCGCGCATCCAGTCAGAGTTGGCTGCACTGGAGGTCATGTGGGTTGATCAGCAGAAAGCAGCAGAACGTCTGCTTGACCTGCGTAGCCAACTGGCCAGCCTGAGCGTGCAACGGGATGCTGAAGACAGTCAGTGTCCGTCTGCTGAGGCATTGGAGTCCGAGTTGATTCAGATTCAACAGAAACTGATGAACGCTCAAGTCAATGACCGTCTTGTGAGTTTTGAGGTGTGTCCGAGGCTGGTCGCGGAAGTGGTCAGTGCCTGGACGGGTAACCGTGGGCAGCGCACTTCGAAGCCATTGCCTTCAAGGTAGTAACTCAGGCCTCGTTTGACTGCGCTGTTCAATTGGTAATCCAGCCCCAGCGAGTCAAGAAAGCCGGTGCAGACAGCCTGACTGCGCAGCAAACCTTCCTGCGGCGAAGGGCCGAGAATTTCCAGCCCCAACTGAGTGAATTCGCGATAGCGTCCGGCCTGAGGTCGTTCGTACCGATAGCAGCGTGCTACATAGAAAAACAGCGCCTCGCTGCGCCCGTTCAACAGCAGGTCGCTGCGTTCCTGAAACAAGGCAGTGGCTTCCGGGATCAGGCAGCAAGCACGCCCCGCCTTGTCATTGAAGGCCCACATCTGGCCGATGATCTCGCTGCCGCCGGCCTTTTCGATAAAGGTGTCCTGACCCCATAAAGCCGGGACGATTGCTTCTTCAGCACCCGCTTCGATGAAGATAGCTCCGGAAACGACTTTCCGTTTCACGCAGGATTGCGGCTTCTGGTCCGGTCACGATGCGAGTTCCACGTAGCATGGTCATGTGTGTCATCTCCCTTTATGTTCAAGCAATAAAAAAGGCGCCTGAGGCGCCTTGGTCTGTTTCACTGACGGGTCAGAGCATGAATCCTGGTCTGGCCAATCGATGAGCACAAGCAACCGCAGCACCTTGAAAGGAGCCGTGATGGTGATGTCGGTTGCTTTGAGGAATGTTATTCATGCCTGATCCTTGCACGCTTTCAGCCATAGCTCAAGCGGCTGTTCTGAAGACTCAGGCTTATCGCAACCGTGCCATGCTCAATGCGTCGACAAACACGCCTTCGCGGACCGCGTAGTGACGCAGGCGGCCTTCGACTTCGAAACCGAATTTGCGATAGAGGCCCAGCGCCGCTTCATTGTCGGCATAGACGGTCAGCTCCACCCGATGCAGGTTCATCCAGTTGTCGGCCACGTCCAGCGCTGCGCCCAGTAACCTGGAGCCGATACCCTTGCCGTGCCAGGACGATGCGACGCCCATGCCGATAGCGCCGACATGGCTCTGCCGGCTGCGTGAATATTGCTCGAGGCCAATACTGCCGATGACTTCGCCGCCATTCAGCGCAACCAGCTTCACATGCCGCTCAGTGCTGTCGGCCAGACGTTTGCGCCACACGTCGATGGACTGATAAGGCATCTGCAACACCTGACGACATACCGCTGGCTCGTTGTAGAGCGCTGTGACGCCTTCAAGATGAGGTTCAGCCATGCGCTGGATGAGGATCTGCGGGATGGGTGTATGCACGTGGATTCACTCCTTTGAATTGCGTTAACCCGATCAGGTTAAAACGCATGATTACCTGCGCCGGGCGGCCGCGGAAGACTGCTCAGACAATTTACTCAGGCTTGCCCATTGCCTGCCATTCGGCAAACCGGGCGTCTATCAACGGGGACAGCCTGTCGTCGTTGGCCCATGTGCCTTGCACGCTGTAGGGCGCATCTTGAGTCACGCCGAAGGCCAGCAGATAATCGTCGATGTAGCGGCTGTTGATGTTCATTAAAATACCTGGATTGAAGACAGTCCAGCGTCACTGCAGTTTGGTTCGCTTCTCTTCGCACAAGGAATTACCCGGCTTATGACGGAACACATGATCTACGGCGTTGAAGGCGAAAGCGAAGACTTCCGTGCCGCGGTTGCCAGTGCGCGCCGCACATTCAAGTTTTTCTGGCGGGAGATGTCCTGGGAGCGCCGCCGGATTGTGCAGGCGCTGGACCTGGCGGCGATAAAGGTGTCGTTTTCTACGGATTCGCCTGATCCGGATAGCCCATCGGTCGAGAACATGTGGGTGACGGATGTCGATTTTGACGGCCAGACCCTTTCAGGCGTTCTCATGAATGAACCTGAGTGGGTGAGTTCGATCAACGCCGGGGACCCGGTATCCGTTCCGCTGACCCGCCTGAACGACTGGGTCTATGTGCTGGGCGGCCGCGTATTCGGCGGCTTCACCATTGATGCGTTGCGGTGCGGCATGTCTTCGGCCGAACGCATCGAGCATGATCAGGCATGGGGGCTGGACTTTGGTGAGGCGGGAACGGTCATGCTGGTCCCGCCTGCAAAGGGCAAGTCACCGGTCCGCTTTACTCGCACACTGGCCAGTGCGGCGGACAAACGCGCTTTGAACACGCTTGAACGGCGTGAGCATCCGATGGGGCTGAATGCTCAGAGCGCGGTAGAAGAGGGGCTTCGGGAGGATCCTGCGCTTGTCACTGACTATGACGAAGAGGGCTGGCAGATGATCCACCGCGAAGCACTCGCGGGCAATTGCAATGTCGTGATTACCCTCTTGCACAGTGGGGCAGACCCTGCAACGACTAACCGCAACGGGCACGACGTGCTGACGCTTGCCCGCTTGGCGGGATGGCCGAGAATCATCGAAGTGTTGGAGGGTGATCGCTCAAACCTTGAAAAGTCGATGCAGCGGCCCGGTTTTCCAGCCTGGCCCATCGGCCTGACGATGACCATCATCGGCATGGGTGGTCTTTACTTCGCTGCCATGAATCAGTCGACAGGCCGGTGGGGTGTCAGGGATGAAGGCTTTCTGAGCACAGGTATTTTCCTCGCCCTCGTCTTGTTGTGCGGGCAAGGTCTGATCCTGTGTACAGGCCCCTGGTATTTTCGGCTGCGTGAGCGAACGCCACTGTGGGGCAAGGCCAGGGCCCTTGATTGGCTGGCAATGCTGACAGGGGCTTTGCTTGCGTTCTTCTTGCACGACCACTTGGGCGCCTACCTGCAGCATAGATAGCGCGCCCTGCGCCAAAAACAGGGTATTGCTTCCCCCTCTTCATAAGTGTACCGTTGTGTTCACTTATGAAGAGGGTCGCATCATGTCAGCCGCTTCGAATGCCCGGATGGTTCAGGAGTCCATCAAGCCATGTATCGGCACGCGTCTTTTCGCTGATAAGAAAGCATTGTTGTCCGGCGACTTCGCCAAGGACATTCGTGAACTGCTGGAGCGACGCGGTGTGCTGGTGTTCCCGCAGATCCATTTTACCGACGCCGAGCAGATTGCATTCACCCGGACACTCGGGACTTTTTGCCCTGAAGCCAATGACGGCCAGAACATCACCCGGATCAGCCTCGACGTCAAAGAGAACCCGGCAGGCGCGGAGTTTCTCAAGGGCTCGTTTTACTGGCACATCGACGGCACTGGCAGCGATGCACCGATTCTGGCTTCGTTGTTGTCGTGCAAAGTGGCGGCAAGCTGGGGAGGCAACACGGGGTTTTGTAACACCTATGCGGCTTACGACGCTTTGCCGGACACAGACAAACGACGTTACGAAACCCTGCGCGTGATACATGCCCCGTGGGCATCGTTACTCTATTACAATCCGGAGCCCAGCCTGGCCATGCTGACGGCAATGCAGGCCATCGGTGAAAAGGAGCTTCCGCTGGTGTGGAAGCACCGCTCCGGTCGCAAGTCTCTGATTCTTGGCTGTACCGCCCGGCAGGTCATCGGCATCAGCCCAGCGCAAAGCGCGCAGATCCTGGTCGGTCTTCGCGAGTGGGCCACGGCCGAGGCGTTCAGCTACAGCCATGAATGGCACTCAGGGGATCTGGTGATTTGGGACAACACCGGCACTTTGCACCGGGCAGAAGCTTACGACCCGGCATCCGGGCGGCTGATGCACCGCACCAAGCTGCAAGGCGAAGAGCCTTTTGAGTGATTCGCCAGAAGGCGACACCCGAGCAACTTTCCGGTCCTCATGCTGAGGGGACTGTCTTGAGTCGAATCGTTTTACCGGATTGGAGAAGCGGTTATGTGCAGATCTAAAGAGCCCATTGCGGGCGTCTTCTTTTTGTTGGTTCTGGCGGCCGGAGGCCTGGTGGCCCAGGAACCGTTCCCTCATTTCGGAATCGATCTGCCTTCGGACATGCTGAACGGGGAAAGCCCGCCCAGGCCTGTTTCGCAACGACAGACCATGCCGCTCGATGAGCGGCGGTTCAGCAGCGTGATGCTTGAATCTGCCAACCTGTACGCGGTGCTGGAACAACCCGCTCAGTTGTAATCGGGTGTATCTCTTCAGGCGCTGGTGTCAGTGATATTGGCGAAGAAGATGCAGCCGATCAGCCGTGCAAACAGCGTCAATGTTTCTGGCAGATCAGGGTCTTCAAACAGGGTTACTTGTGAATCCAGCGCACACAGTGCGCCGTAAAGCTGCCCGTCAGGAAGAAAAATAGGCACGCCCGCATAACTTTCTATGGCGTACCGTTTTACAACCGGGCGATTCGCGTACCGGCCGTCCTGGCTGATCTGCGGTACGAACAAGGCTTCGGGGTTAACGCAAAATTCGCTGCACAATGTTGTTTCGAGTGCGAACACATCGCCGTCGTCGATGCCAAGGTCCATCGGGTCATAGACAGAGCAGGCAATCCAGTCCGCATCGGTGAACTTCGCGATGCCCGCGAAGCGCATGCCGGTCAGCCGCGTGACCAACCGCAAGACGTTAGTCGTCGCCTCGATCTCGGCAATCGCAGATCGCTCCTCAGTGGTCAAGCCGCCCCTTGAAGCCGTCAACGCCAGACTCATGCAGTTCTCCGGAATACTCAGTGTGTGTGCAGCAGCCCATGCTAACTGACCCGGTTTAAAAAGCCATATGCCGCCGTGCCGCCCGCAAACTATTTTCAGGCAAGAATATTGACGCCAACTTTAAAGTTTGGCGTCACGCTGCCGACATCACGGTGTTGTATAGGCGGCAAGGATTAGCCTCGTGTATCCACCGATGACCTAACAAGAGCACATTACGTTGAAAAAAACGCTGAGCAATATTTCTGTCAGGTCCAAGCTCGCGCTGGGCTTTGCTCTGGTGATCGTATTGACAGTGCTGATCGCACTGACAGGCTGGAGCGGTATCACGTCACTCAGCGAGCGTAGCGAAAGGATCGCCGACATCGGCAAGATGAGCACGCTGACGCGAGACGTCCGGATCGCACGTCTGGCCTACACGATCAAATACGATGCTGAACGAGCCGCCAACTGGAAAAAGGCACTTGAGGCGCTGGAAACCCACGTCAAATATGCTCAGGAGGTGTTCGACTCCCCACTGAACACTCCGTTAGTGAACGCGTCTGCCGATGCGCTGAAAGACTATCGCGTTCACTATGACAGCCTCATTCAGGCGACCGCCGCCCGTGAAGCGACTCGTGGCGTGTTTGGTCAGTATGCCGATGCGGCAGCCGACGATCTGCAAAAGCTGAATGCTTACGCAAGGTCGGAAAATGGCAACGCTCAGGACCGAGAGACCGTCACGCAGACAATGACCCTGTTTCAGAAAATGCGTTTCGATCTGCGCGGCTACACCTACTCGCTGAAAGCCGAGAACAAAGCGCCCGCAGAAGCCTCGATGAATACCGTCATTACCTATGTCAGGAACCTGCAAGGTTTTGACAGTCAATCCGCGATTACCAGGCACCTTGAAGAGTCGCTGATTAACTATCAGAACACCCTTAACCAGTTCACTGCTGCGCAAGCAAAGATTGACCAGGCTCAGGCCGGTATCGATAAAAGCATCGGCGTCCTCTTTAACTCCGCCGATCAGCTTTCCGCCAATCAGGTCAACCTGAGAATCGAGGACGTGGGGCAGGCCAAAACCATGCTCTCCATGTGGCTGGTCGCAGCGCTGATCGTGAGTTTCCTGGCCGCTTGGATCATCACCCGTCTTATCGTCGGCCCGTTGCTTGAAACATTGAAACTGGCTGAACGTGTGGCCGATGGTGATCTGACGCACAACCAGGCGGTTACCCGGAAGGATGAGCTTGGACTGTTGCAGGGCAGCATGCTGCGCATGACCACCAATCTGCGCGAGTTGATCGGTGGCTTGCGTGATGGCGTGACCCAGATAGCCAGCGCTGCCGAGCAGTTGTCTGCTGTCACGGAGCAAACCAGTGCCGGTGTAAACAGCCAGAAAACCGAGACGGATCAAGTGGCAACCGCCATGCACGAGATGTCGGCGACCGTTCAGGAAGTCGCGAGAAATGCCGAGCAGGCGTCACATGCTGCGGTCAACGCCTCGAAAGAAGCGCGTGAAGGCGATGGCGTGGTGTCCAAAGCGGTGGCACAGATCGAAAAACTCGCCACTGAAGTCCAGCACTCCAAGTCGGCGATGGACGACCTCAAGAGCGAAAGCAACAAGATTGGCGGCGTACTTGACGTCATCAAGGCCGTTGCCGAGCAGACCAACCTGCTGGCGCTCAATGCTGCCATCGAAGCGGCACGTGCCGGTGAGGCCGGTCGAGGTTTCGCTGTAGTGGCTGACGAAGTCAGAAGCCTGGCGCAGCGTACGCAGACATCGACCGAGGAAATTGCCGCGCTGATCAGCGGATTGCACAGCCGCACCACGCAGGTGGCCACGATCCTCGACAACAGCCAGGCGCTGACCACTAACAGCGTCGAGCTGACCCGTAATGCGGGCGTTTCGATCAGCAACATCACACAGGCAATTTCGACCATTGAGACGATGAACCATCAGATCGCTGCAGCCGCCGAACAACAAAGCGCGGTTGCCGAAGAGATCAATCGCAGCGTGCTGAATGTGCGGGATATCTCCGAGCAGACGGCGTCGGCCAGCGAAGAAACGGCCGCGTCGAGTGTCGAGCTTGCTCGTCTGGGCGGGCATCTGCAAAGCCTGGTCAGCCGATTCAAGGTCTGACCCCCAAGCTGGGCAAAGGGTATCCGGTGCAAGCGCAACGCTGCGCACCGGATGCCTGCCGCTACCGTCCCCACAAGCTGATCGCATACTCCACAAAACTTCTCAATTTAGGCAACCGATAACGGTCCTGCACATAGAGCAGGTTCATCGGTCGTCTGGGCAGACGGTAGTCTGTCAGCAGTGCCACCAGCCGTCCTTCCTGCAAATCCCGCTGGACCAGCGCATCCGGAAGCATCACCACGCCCATTCCAGCGCGCGCAGCCTGATAAAGAGCGGATGAAGTATTGGCCACCATCGAGCCGTCCACGTCTACCAGAACCTCGCCCTCGGGGCCTGTCATGCGCCATTGCGTACCGGCGGTACGCCACTCATCGCCGGCCGGATAGGCGAACGCCAGGCAATTATGCAAGCGAAGGTCTTCGGGCCTGACGGGCGCACCGTGGCGGGCAAGATAGTCCGGCGTAGCGCAAATGGTCAGGGTGTAATCCTGCAACGGGCGTGCAATCAATGGCGATGATTGCGCAAGGTTGCCCAGACGGATAGCGACGTCAAAACCATTGTCGATCATGTCCAGTCGCTGATTGGTCAGCACCAGATCAAGCCTGACGTCAGGAAAGCGCTGCGAAAATCCGACCAAAGCAGGTGCCAGCAACTCCGAGCCGAAGGTCAGCGGTGCGGTGATACGCAATGTGCCGGTCGGATCCCCCTGCGCCTGCTCGGCCAGTTGCTCGGATTCGGCGACCAGCCCCAGAACTTCCAGGCAGCGCTGGTAATACGCAGTGCCGAACTCGGTCAGCCGCTGGCGGCGGGTGGTGCGTTGCATGAGGCTGACACCCAGGCGTTGCTCGAGTGCGCGCAAGTGATTGCCGACCATCGTTGTGGAAATCGAACACGCCTGTGCTGCCGCCGTGAGGCTGCCGGTTTCGACCACCTTCACGTATACCCGCATCGCCTGAAACAAGTCCATTAACAATCTCAGCTTTAAAATGATTGAAGTATTTCGCTGTTTATCCAGAACAGGTGGTTAACCATACTGCAAAAACCGACACCTACCCAAGGAGCTTCACGCCATGACCCCCGCCTGCCTGATGAGCACTTATCAACCGCTGGCCCTGAGTTTTACTCGCGGTCTGGGCACGCGCCTGTGGGACCAGAGTGGTCGCGAATATCTGGATGCAGTGGCGGGCGTGGCCGTGACCGGTGTCGGGCATTCACACCCGCTGCTGGTCGAGGCGATCCGTGAACAGGCAGGTTTGCTGCTGCATACCTCCAATCTGTACAGCATTGACTGGCAGCAGCGGCTGGCGCACAAGCTGACCGGACTGGCCGGGATGGACCGGGTGTTTTTCAACAATTCCGGTGCCGAAGCCAATGAAACGGCGCTCAAACTGGCGCGCCTGCATGGCTGGCACAAGCACATTCAGCAGCCGCTGGTGGTGGTCATGGAAAATGCATTTCACGGGCGCACGCTGGGCACACTGGCCGCCAGCGATGGACCCTCGGTGCGCTTGAGCTACAGCGACTTGCCGGGGGATTACATCAAAGTGCCATTCGGTGATCTTGCCGCCTTCGACAACGTCTGCGTGACTCACGGTCATCGGATTGCTGCCGTGTTGGTGGAGCCGATTCAGGGCGAGGGCGGCGCGCAGGTGGCCCCTGCCGGTTATCTCAAGGCGTTGAGTGAGCGTTGCACACGGCGTGACTGGCTGTTGATGCTCGACGAAATCCAGACCGGCATGGGGCGCACCGGCCAGTGGTTTGCCTTTCAGCATGAAGGCATCGTGCCCGATGTCATGACGCTGGCCAAAGGCTTGGGCAATGGCATCCCGATCGGTGCCTGTCTGGCGAGGGGCAGGGCAGCGGATCTGTTCACGCCGGGCAGTCATGGCAGCACGTTCGGTGGCAATCCACTCGCTTGCCGGGTGGGCTGCACCGTGATTGACATCATCGAGCAGCAAGGGCTGGTGGAGAATGCCCGGCTACAAGGCCAGCGCTTGATTGAACAGTTGCACAACGTGCTCGGCAAGCATCCGCTGGTGTTGGAGATTCGCGGTCAGGGGCTGATGATCGGCGTCGAATTGCAAGAGGCTATTCCCGATCTGACGCGGGTCGCGGCCGAGCAATTCGGACTGTTGATCAACGTCACGCGGGGCAAGGTCATCCGTCTGTTGCCACCGCTGGTGCTGCAGGCCGCCGACGTGGACCAGGTCGTCCAGCGGTTATCGGCGACACTGGACAGTGTCGGCCAGCGGTCGCTCAAACGTTCAGCGTAAGGTCGGAATCGGGGAAAAGGACGACATCGGGCTGTACCGGGATGACCCATATGCGGTAGAACAGACCAGCATCGCGTGTGTCTGCGCGATGGCTACCCAATGGATTTGAAAGGAGCCCACCATGTTAATCCGGTCCCTGACCCTCGCCACCCTGCTTGTCGCTGCCGGTTCAGCGCTAGCCGCCGACAGCGACAGCCCCTTGGCGCAGGAGCGCGGCAAGTCGCGTCCCTTGATCATCATCGCGCCCAGCACGGTCGATCCGACACTGGTCAACCTCAAGAAAGCGCTGGACGAACCCGCTAATCGTGAAGCGTTCGCGCAGCGCAACATGGTGTTGTTCACCGTCATCAATACCATTGGCGAGCGCAATGGCAAAACCCTGGATGCGCAATCGACCATGGCTTTGATACGTGAGTTGAAACTGGGTGCGGGGGCGCAGACCAAGGTCATTCTGGTGGGCAAGGACGGCGAGAAGAAGATCGAGAAGTCCGGGCCGATTGACCCCAAAGAGATATTTGCCACCATCGACCAGATGCCGATGCGTGAACAGGAGGCGTCTGCGCCACCACCGGAGCCGGAAGCCAAGCCTGCACCGGCCGAAAAGCCTGGCAAGCCCACCAAAGGCGGGGCGCCTGGCAAAACGCTGGATGACTGAGTGATGCCATTGCGCGCGGGTTTCCGCGCGCTGTTCGGGCAAGGGTTTTGATCAGTCGCCGCGAATGTACTGTTCAAGCTGTTGAATGAGACTGGCTTGCTCGGCGATGGCTTCCTTCACCAGGTCGCCAATGGACAGCAGGCCCAGCAGTTGTCCGTCTTCCACGACAGGCAGGTGCCGCAAGTGGCTGTCGGTCATGATGCCCATGCAGGCTTCGACGCTCTGTTGCGAATCCACGGTGATGACCTTGTTGCTCATGATTTCGCTGACCGGCGTGCCGACCGAAGAGCGCCCCTTGAGAACCACCTTGCGCGCGTAGTCGCGTTCGCTGACCACGCCCACTACCACGCCGTTTTCGACCACTGGCAATGCGCCGATATTTTTATCCGCCATCAGCCTGAGCGCATCGAGCACCATCTGATGTGGCTCGATGGTATGCACGTGCTGGTTGTGCAGGTCTTTCAATTTCAACAGTTGGGCGACGGTTTTCATGATGCTCTCCGGGATGGCGACCTGTATGACTGTAGTGCATGTGCAGTGACGCTACAGATTCGTGCAGCCCGGCCAACCAATCAACTGCTAAATAAGCATCAGGGGCATAGACGGAATCAATAGTCGGCGTTTCCGTAATTACCTTGATTGGACTGAGAACCGCGCCTTCACGCTAATAGCCAAGTAGAATCAGCGTGTTCACCCACAGTCGAGGTTGCAGCGTTGGATTTACAGCAGGGCTTTATCCTGAGTCGGCACTGGCAAGATACGCCTGCCGGGACTGAGGTCGACTTCTGGCTGGCCACCGACCAAGGTCCTCGTCACATTCGTCTGCCTTGCCAGCCTTCTGTCGCTTTCATTCCTGCCGAACAGGGCGAGCGCGCCCGTTCGTTGTTGCGTACCGAGCGTGGAGTGGAATTGCGCCCGCTGGAACTCTGCGACTTTCGCCATCGCCCGGTGTTGGGTGTGTACTGTCAGCAGCACCGGCAGATGATGAACGTCGAGAAGCTGCTGCGCAGGGGCAATGTGGACGTTTACGAAGCCGACATCCGCCCGCCCGAACGTTACCTGATGGAACGCTTCATCACTGCGCCCGTGCAATTTAGCGGTACACCGAATGCCGATGGCGTGCTTTGCGAGGCGCAGATCCGACCTGCGCCGGATTACCGGCCACAGCTGAAACTGGTGTCGCTGGATATCGAAACCACCGCGCGGGGTGAGCTGTACTCAATCGCGCTGGAGGGCTGTGGCCAGCGTCAGGTGTACATGCTTGGCCCGCCCAACGGCGGCGATGAGGCGCTGGATTTTCAGCTCGACTATTGCGACACCCGGGCGCAGTTGCTGGAGCGCCTGAACGACTGGCTGGCGCTGCACGACCCCGACGCGTTCATTGGCTGGAACGTGGTGCAGTTTGACCTGCGCGTCTTGCACGAACATGCCCAGCGCCTGCAGGTGCCACTGCGGCTCGGGCGCGGCGGGGAGCCGATGGGCTGGCGCGAGCATGGCAGCCGCAACAATCACTTTTTTGCCGAAGTCAGCGGTCGGTTGATCATCGACGGTATCGAGGCGCTGCGTTCGGCGACTTGGAGTTTTCCGTCGTTCAGCCTTGAATACGTCGCGCAGACGTTGCTGGGCGAAGGCAAGGCCATCGACACGCCGTACCAGCGCATGGACGAAATCAACCGCATGTTCGCCGAGGACAAGCCGGCGCTGGCGCGCTACAACATCAAGGACTGCGAGTTGGTGACGCGCATCTTCGCCAAGACCCAGTTGCTGACCTTTCTGCTTGAGCGCGCCACAGTGACCGGCCTGCCTGTCGACCGGAGCGGTGGCTCGGTTGCCGCGTTCTGCCATTTGTATATTCCGCTGATGCACCGCCAGGGATTTGTGGCGCCTAATCAAGGCGAGCGACTGCCCGAAGCCAGCCCAGGCGGTTTCGTCATGGATTCTCAGCCGGGGCTGTACGAGTCGGTGTTGGTGCTGGATTACAAAAGCCTCTATCCGTCGATCATTCGCACGTTTCTCATTGACCCGGTGGGCCTGATCGAAGGCATGCGTCATCCTGAAGAAAGCGCGTCGGTGCCGGGTTTTCGCGGCGCGCGGTTCTCACGCAACAGGCACAGTCTGCCCGCCATTGTCGAGCGCGTCTGGCAAGGTCGGGAGGCTGCCAAACGCGAGCAGAATGCCCCGCTGTCGCAAGCGCTGAAAATCATCATGAATGCGTTTTACGGTGTGTTGGGATCAAGCGGCTGCCGGTTTTTCGACCCGCGTCTGGCGTCATCGATTACCTTGCGCGGCCATGAAATCATGCTCAAGACCCGCGATCTTATTCAGGCGCAGGGCTATACCGTGATTTACGGTGACACTGACTCGACGTTTGTCTGGCTGGGTCGTCCCCACGGGCAAGAAGAAGCGGCGGGCATCGGCAAGGCATTAGTGCAGCAGGTCAACCAGTGGTGGCGCGAGCATTTGCAGAAAGAATACGGCTTGCACAGTGCGCTGGAACTGCAATACGAAACGCATTTTCGACGTTTTCTGATGCCCACCGTGCGCGGCGCAGAGGAGGGCAGCAAGAAACGCTACGCCGGGCTTGTCACGCGTGTCGACGGGACCGAAGAAATGGTCTACAAGGGCCTGGAAACGGTGCGCACCGACTGGTCGCCGCTGGCCCAGCGGTTCCAGCAAGAGCTGTACCTGCGCATTTTCAAGCGCCAGCCGTATCAGGAGTACGTGCGTGATTATGTGCAGCGCACGTTGTCAGGCGAACTGGACGATATGCTTGTCTACCGCAAGCGTCTGCGCCGCAAGCTTGACGACTACCAGCGCAACGTGCCGCCGCATGTGCGCGCCGCGCGTCTGGCCGATGAATACAACGATCAGCAGAAGCGCCCGCGCCAGTACCAGAGCGGCGGCTGGATCAGCTACGTGATGACCACGGCCGGGCCGGAACCCTTGGAAATTCGTCATGCGCCTATCGACTACGATCATTACGTGACGCGCCAGTTGCAACCGTTGGCTGATGCGATCCTGCCGTTCGTGGACGACGATTTCAGTACCTTGATCGGGGGGCAGCTCGGGCTTTTCTAACGGCTGCTTAACTGGTCGGCGATCCACGGCAAAACCTGTTCGCAGGAGACTTCGATTTTCATCTCGAGCAGCTCATCGGCGCGGGTCTTGCCGTGGTTGATGGCAATGACCGGTTTGCCTTGCTCGACCATCGCTTTGCACAGGCGAAACGCCGACCAGGCCATCAGAGAAGAGCCCACCACCAGCAGGCCTTCGGCCTGTTCCACGCTCGATGTCGCTCTGGCAGCGGTTGGCGGGGCGACGTTTTCACCAAAGAACACCACATCCGGTTTAAGCCTGTCGCCCTGACAGTGCAGGCAGTGGGGAACCTTGAAGCCGGCTTCGAAAGCGGGGTCCAGCAATGTGTCGCCGTCAGGGGCCTGCGTCGCATGGACGCCGGACAGGTACGGATTCTGCTGCAATAACTGCTCTTGAATCGCCGCCCGGTCCATTCGCTGCTGACAGTCCAGGCACATTACGCGGTGCAGGCTGCCGTGCAGTTCGATGACGTCTTGGCTGCCGGCCTGGGTGTGCAGCGCATCGACATTCTGAGTGATCAAACCGCTAATGGCATTTTCAGCCTGCAATGCGGCCAGCGCCTGATGAGCCGCATTGGGCTGTGCTGCACGGATACGCGGCCAGCCCAGCATGGCTCGCGCCCAATAACGTTGCCGGGCGGCAGGATTGCCGACGAACTCCTGATACATCATTGGCTGCTTGCCACGCCGCACGCCGTCCTTGTCACGGTAATCCGGAATGCCGGATGCGGTGCTGATGCCTGCTCCGGTCACGACCAGAAATGACCTGTCGACCATCGTCTGGCAAAGGGTATCGAGCAAATGGCGGGTAGGGCTGTCGAGCATGTTGGAACCTCGGATGGCCTGTCTGTCATGGTCGTGACATTATCACCACGCATCGCGGATAGCTGAACGCACGGCCGCGAGAATCAGGCGTTTACTCCTTGAGCGCGATCTTCTTGCCGCGTCGGGCACCTATGTCGCTGGCCTGGCCGTCGCGTTGCTTGCCGGTACGGGCCTGGGTGATCAGCGCCGGGATCAGCGGGCCTTCGGGCAGGTTTTTCCAGAAACGCGAGGGGAAATGGCCTTCCATGACTTTAGGGTTGAGGCGGGCAGGGTTAAAGATGTGACTGTAGTAAGTGAGCCACAATGCGCCGTGTGGATCTTCCACTTGTCGCGCCATGATTTGCCATGCTTCGGGGCAGCGGCGTTCGTGGATCAACTGCTTGCCATCGTAGTACACACCGTCTTGCGGCGTGGCGATCATCCAGCGGTGCTGGCCCATGCGGCCGATGAAATGCTCGCTGGCGCTAAGCAGGATGTCGTGCGCCGGTTCATGCCAGGCTACGTATTGCGGGCGCATGCTCACCGCTTCGTTGTCGGCAGGGGGCAGCGCGACAAACCGCAAAAAAGCATGCAAGTGATGCGCCTCGCGACGCACTGACTTGAGCCGTCGATGCAATTCGCTGCCCAGTTTATCGCCAGCCATCATGGCGGTGCGGTCGCCGTGGGTGACGCGCCACAGCACTTCGTACAGCAGGCTCCAGCGTTGCTCGCCGCGATAGCGTGAGGTGCTTTCCAGCAATGGCAGCAGTTCCAGCGGGACGCGGGCTTGAAACGGACCGGCTTCCTCTGGATACGCCTCTTCACTGCCAAACAGATCGGCGGCATCCGGCGATTTCCAGCTGACCTGGCTGGGGTCGATTTCGTGGCTTAGCAACCAGCGAGCCTGCAACCGCCAGGTGTCGAACAGGTCGTCGCAATCAAGGCAGATCATCCCCAGAGCCCCATTTGCTGAGGCTGTGGCCGGTCACGCAACTGATGGTGCAGGAACTCGCTGGTGGTCTCGGCGTGCGGCGGATGATAGTCGCTGGTGATGATGAAGGGCTTGGCCTTGGCCAACACGCAGCGCATGCGCGTCAGGTCTTCGTAGCGAATGCGTCGCTGTCTGCGCAGTTCGACGAGCCGCTGGGTGGTACGAATACCAATGCCCGGAACACGGGCGATCAACGCAGGGTCGGCATTGTTGAGGTCCAGCGGGAATACTTGACGGTTGCCCAGCGCCCACGCCAGCTTGGGATCGATGTCCAGCGCCAGATCGCCAGGCCCGTCGAGCAGTTCGCCTGCCGTAAAACCATAGCCGCGCAACAGGAAGTCGGCCTGATACAGGCGGTGTTCACGCATCAACGGCGGGGCGGCCAGCGGAACGCTATTGGGGCTGTTGGGGATCGGGCTGAAAGCCGAGTAATAGACCCGGCGCAGTTTGAAGTTGCTGTACAGCGACTGGGCGCTGTGCAGGATGGTGCTGTCATCGGTGGCGTCGGCACCGACAATCATCTGCGTGCTTTGCCCGGCTGGCGCAAAGCGTGGCGAGCGCGGTTCGTTGCGTACAGTCTGTTCGCCGGTGTAGATGGTCTGCATGGCCTGCTTGATGGACGCCACGTCTTTTTCCGGCGCCAGGGTCTGCAGGCTCAGGTCGGTGGGCAGTTCGATATTCACGCTCAGACGGTCTGCATAGCGGCCGGCCTTTTCGATCAGCGCGGGGTCTGCATCGGGGATGGTCTTGAGGTGAATGTAGCCGCGAAACTCATGCACTTCTCGCAGCAACCGGGCGACCTCGACCAGTTGCTCCATCGTGTAATCCGCCGAGCGAATGATTCCGGAACTCAGGAACAGACCGCTCACGCAATTACGCCGGTAAAAATCCAGCGTCAGCGTAACCACTTCTTCGGGCGTAAAACGCGCGCGGGGCACGTCGCTGGAGCGCCGGTTGACGCAGTACTGGCAGTCATACAGGCAAAAGTTGGTCAATAGGATTTTCAGCAGCGATACGCAACGTCCATCCGGCGTATAGCTGTGACAGATACCCATGCCGTTGGTGGAGCCGAGCCCGCTTTTGTTCTGCGAACTGCGCTTGGGCGCTCCGCTGCTGGCGCACGACGCATCGTACTTGGCGGCGTCCGCCAGAATGCTGAGCTTGTCGATGAGCTGCATGGAAT
This sequence comes from Pseudomonas graminis, assembly GCF_002093745.1. Classification (GTDB taxonomy): domain Bacteria; phylum Pseudomonadota; class Gammaproteobacteria; order Pseudomonadales; family Pseudomonadaceae; genus Aquipseudomonas. The sequence goes on along the minus strand of NZ_MTSB01000003.1, from coordinate 380,313 downwards.
GCCCCTTAACTGTTTGTATGTACAGTATAGGGTTGCCCATGCAGACTCAAGCGCTGATGCCCGGATCAGACCGAAGGTCGCTCGTTATCACCGCGCATTGCAGTTGCAAACTTAAATGTTATTTTATAACGGGCAGATTGACAGGTATGTAATACTGTAACAAATATTTGCAGGTTACTGACGCGTGAAATCTTCTCCTTCCCCTTCAATCGCGGGTTCTGCGCTGGCGCTATCGGCCTGGAAACGCATTCTGTTTTCTCTGGTGATACTGACGTTGCTGTGGCTGGCCATCGGTTGGTCGGTGGCCATTCCGTGAGCGCCGCCATTGCGCTGGAAAATCTGACCGTGGCGTATGAACGCCGTCCTGCGGTGCATCACATCAGCGGGCGTTTCGAAGCGGGCAGCCTGACCGCCATCGTCGGGCCGAACGGTGCAGGGAAATCCACCCTGATCAAGGCCATTGCCGGGACCATGAAACCCGCACAGGGTCATGTTGATCGCGGACGTCTGGCAACCCGCACCATTGGTTATCTGCCTCAAGCGGCCGAGATTGATCGCAGCTTTCCATTGAGCGTCGCCGACACGGTGGCGATGGGGGCGTGGCACAGCGTTGGCCCGTTTCGCGGCCTCACGCGGCAGCACGCCGTGCTGACGCAGGATGCACTGCGCACCGTCGGCCTGGAGGGGTTCGAGAAACGCAGCGTCGGCTCACTGTCGTCCGGCCAGTTTCAGCGTGTCCTGTTCGCCCGACTGCTGCTGCAAGACGCTTCGGTGATCCTGCTGGACGAGCCGTTCACAGCCATTGATGCGCGTACCACCCGCGACCTGCTTGAACTGGTACGCGTCTGGCACGGGCAGGGGCGGACGGTGATTGCCGTGCTGCATGACATCGATCAGGTTCGTCAGCATTTTCCGCAGACCCTGCTGATGGCCCGCGAAGCCATCGCGTGGGGCGAGACGGCGGATGTGCTCAGCGTCGCCAACCTGCGCAAGGCGCGCAACATGGCGGAATACTGGAGCCCGGACGCGCTGTTGTGTGATGCCGAGGACGAGCGCTCATGATGCTCTATAGCCTGGTCATCGAGCCGTTTATCGAGTTTGGCTTCATGCGCCGTGCGCTGGTGGCGTGTCTGGCGCTGGGGATTGGCTCCGGTCCGGTCGGCGTGCTGTTGATGCTGCGTCGCATGAGCCTGGTGGGCGATGCCATGAGCCATGCGGTCTTGCCGGGGGCGGCGGTGGGGTTCATGGTTGCCGGGCTGTCGCTGCCTGCGATGGGCTTTGGCGGGTTGATTGCCGGGCTGGCAGTGGCCCTGCTGTCCGGCCTGGTCAGTCGCTTGACCTCGCTGCGTGAAGACGCCAGTTTCGCCAGCTTCTACCTCACTTCGCTGGCCGCTGGCGTGCTGATCGTCTCGCTGCACGGGTCCAGCGTCGATCTGCTGCACGTGCTGTTCGGCACCATCCTGGCGATTGACGATACAGCCATCTACATGGTCGGCGGCATTGCCTCGTTCACGTTGGTGCTGTTGGCGGTGATCTATCGCCCGCTGGTGCTTGAGTGTTTCGATCCGGGTTTCCTGCGTGCCGTCGGTGGGCGTGGGTCTCTGTACCACGTGTTGTTTCTGTTGCTGGTGGTGCTGAATCTGGTCGCCGGTTTTCAGGCGCTGGGCACCCTGATGGCGGTGGGCATGATGATGTTGCCCGCCACCGCGGCCCGCTTCTGGACCAACTCGTTGAGCGGCCTGATGGTGATTTCGACGCTGCTGGCCACCTTGTCCGGCCTGATCGGGCTGATCGTTTCCTACCACGTTGGCGTCGCCTCCGGGCCGGCCATCGTCCTGACCGCCAGTGCGTTCTACGGCGTTTCCCTGCTGTTCGGGCGCACGGGGATCGTGCGTCGGCTGTTTCCCAAACCTCACCTGGCTCATTGAAAGGGTATGTCATGAAACGATTGATGTTATTGAGTTCTATGGCGGCACTGGCGTTGTCGGCATTCGCCAGCCTGGCCCAGGCCAAACCGCTTGAGGCGGTGGCATCGTTCACGGTCATCGCCGACATGGTCAGCACGGTCGGCGGTGATCGCGTACACGTCAAATCCCTGATCGGCCCGAATGGCGATCCGCATGTCTATGAGCCGACGCCGAGCGATGCCCAGGCATTGAAAAGTGCTGACCTCGTGTTTGTCAGCGGTCTGCACCTGGAAGGGTGGATGGACCGTCTGATCAAGGCGTCCGGTTACAAAGGAAAGCCGGTGGTGCTGTCACAAGGCATCAAGACCCGCAGCATGGATGAGGACGGCAAGCGCATTGTTGACCCGCATGCCTGGAACAGCGCTGCCAACGGGGTGATTTATGTGCGCAACATTGTGGCTGCCTTGAAGAAAGCCGATCCGGAAGGGGCGAGCGTCTACCAGGCGAACGGTGATCGCTACATCGTCGAGCTGCAGCAACTGGATATCTATGCCCGCGATCAGATTCAGTCGGTTCCGGCGGCCAAGCGCAAGATTCTCACGTCGCATGATGCGTTCGGCTACTTTGGCGATGCGTATGGCGTGACGTTCCTGTCGCCGCTGGGCCTGTCCACCGAGTCCGAAGCGTCGGCAGCGGATGTGTCGAAACTGATTCGCCAGATCAAGGCCGAACATGTTAGCGCCTATTTCTTCGAGAATTCCAGCGACCCTCGTCTGGTCAAGCAGATCGCCGAAGCCAGTGGCGCCCAGCCAGGTGGTGAACTGTACGTCGAAGCGCTTTCGCCGGCCGACGGTCCAGCGCCGACTTACGCGAAGATGTTCCGCTACAACGTCGATACCCTGACCGCGGCCATGAAGCGTAATCAGTAACGGCAGTGCATGTGCAGCCCTTGCGGTTCAAGGGCTGCACACTGTTCAGGTGTCAGTCGAGGAACTTGAACACGGTGGTCTGGGTGTAGGCCTTGCCCGGGTCCAGTCGTGTGCTGGGGAAGTTCGGCTGATTAGGCGCATCCGGATAATGCTGGGTCTCCAGCGTGAAAGCCCCCCAATGCGGATAAACCTTGCCCGCCTTGCCGTGGATGCTGCCATCCAGGAAGTTGCCGGTGTACAACTGCACGCCGGGCTCTGTGGTGAACAGCTGCAACCTGCGCCCTGATTGCGGATCGCTGACTTCAGCCGCCAGTTTCTTCACGTCGCCTTTGGTGTCCAGCACCCAGTTGAAATCAAAGCCGCCTTGCTTGGGTTCGGCGTATTTGAGCTGCTGATGATCGTCCTTGATGTGCTTGCCGAACGCCGTGGGCTTGAGGAAGTCCATCGGGGTTCCGGCCACAGCGGGCAGCTCGCCGGTCGGGATCAGCTTGTCGTTGACGGGTGTGTAATGCGAGGCGTGAAGGGTCGCAACCTGCTTGAGCACATCGCCGCTGCCTGCGCCCGCCAGGTTGAAATAACTGTGGTTGGTCAGGTTCAGCACCGTCGGCTTGTCGGTGACCGCGCGGTAGTCGATCTTCAGCTCGTTCTTGTCGTTCAGGCTGTAGGTGACTTCGGTCTGTAATGTTCCGGGGAAGCCCATTTCACCGTCTGGCGACACGTAGGTCAGCTTCACGCCGACCGAATCACCGGTCCTGGTCTCCTGAGCTTTCCACACGCGTTTGTCAAAACCCTTGTCTCCGCCATGCAGCGCGTTGGTCTTGTCGTTGAGTGGCACCTGATAGGTCTTGCCATCCAGCGTGAACTTGCCGCCTGCCAGGCGGTTGCCGAAGCGCCCGATGGTCGCGCCGAAATACACGGTGCCATTGTTCTGATAACCCTGCACATCGTCAAAACCCAGCACGATGTCGTCTACCTTGCCGGCCTTGTCGGGCACCAGCAGCGATTGCAGCGTAGCGCCATAGGTGATGATGCTGGCCTGTACGCCATGACTGTTGCGCAACGTGTATTTTTCGATGGCAGCACCGTCGGACGTTTGCCCGAAATGGCTGTGTTCGCTGGTGAGTGCGGCCTGTGCCGTCAAGGTGCTGATCATCAAGGACAGTCCAAAAGTGCTGAGAAGAGCGTACTTTTTCATCTGATCTACCCACTTTTATTGTTATTGGTAAGACTATTTCATCGAAATTCATTCGATGCATGGGGTTATAGCCGATAAAATGCCGCTTGAAAAATAAATCGTAATACTATTTAGTAGTGCCAGCATCAGTGGGCTTTGGTCTGTCACCTTAGCTGATCTGATCAGGCTTTTTAGGCGAATGAACGGAATTCACCGACCTTCAAGCGCGACACAGGTTAAAAAGTGCCTTTACAACAATAACAAAGGACATTTTCATGAACTGGCTGCCCGTTTCCGAGCACCGTTTCAAGCTGGCCGAGGGCGCCTTTTGGGATGCCGAAAAGCAGGCCCTGTATTGGGTCGACATCGCGGGCTTTCTGGCCTGCAGCCTGGTCGCCAAGCAATATCGTCAATGGCGCATGCCCGAACCGGTTTCCGCGTTTATTCCGACCACTCGGGGCGATGCGCTGGTAACGCTGGCCAGTGGCGTCTATCGCCTGGACCTGACCGCCGAAAAAACCTCACTGTCGTTGTTCTGCGTGGCAGACCCCATTCCCGGCAATCGCGCCAATGAAGCCCGGTGTGATGCGAGCGGCCGTCTGTGGATGGGCAGTATGCAGAACAATATTGACGCCGAAGGCGGCGATATTCCTCTGGTTCGCCGTTCGGGCGGGCTGTTTCGGGTCGACGCCGAGGCGAGCGTGACGCGCCTGCTGGACGGGCAGGGCATCGTCAACACATTACTCTGGAATGCCGACGGCAGCCTGTTGTACAGCGCCGATACCCTCGACGACGTTATTTACCAATACCCGGTGCTGGCGGACGGTGCGCTGGGACCCCGCCAGGTCTGGGCAGCCGAACACAGCCGCGGTTCGCCCGACGGCTCGGCGATGGACGCCGAGGGCTATGTCTGGAACGCCCGTTGGGGCGGCAGTTGCCTGATTCGCTTTGCCCCTGATGGCAGTGTCGACCGAATCGTCGAATTGCCCGTCAGCCACCCCACCAGTTGCGTGTTCGGCGGTCCTGACCTGGAGACGCTGTACGTCACCAGCGCCGCACCTGATGACGCGCACGGTCAGTTCGACGGCGCGGTACTGATGGCGCACACCGGCGTCAAAGGGACGTTGTGCCACCGATTCGCGGGCTTATGACATGTCATTGCCGGTCCCCCTCATTGCACGGAGACAGGAAGGTGATAGCAGGAGTGACATTCGGTTACATAGAAGTCGCTTTTTATATGGTATGACTATTTAACCGGTTTCTGACGCCTGTGCGTTTGCAACCGCCACCTCGCTGAACGTTGTAGCTATTCAATAAAAATAAGGAGTTAGCTATGTTGAGTCGTCACGGGATCCGTTCCCTGTGCTGTGCCGCCGTCACTACCGCTGTCTTGGGTATGAGTGGTGTTATCTCCGCTGCCGAAGAGGTCAAGATCGGCTTTCTGGTCAAACAGGCTGAAGAGCCCTGGTTCCAGGCCGAGTGGCAATTTGCCGAAAAAGCCGGGAAAGCGCTGGGCTTCACTGTCGTGAAGATTGCCGTTCCCGACGGCGAGAAGACCTTGTCTGCGATCGACAGCCTTGCTGCCAGTGGCGTCAAAGGGTTTGTGATCTGCCCACCTGACGTTTCGCTAGGCCCTGCCATCGTGGCCAAAGCCAAGCTCAACGACATGAAGGTCATGGTGGTGGACGACCGCTTCGTCGATGCAAAGGGCAACCCTATGGAGGATGTGCCGTATCTGGGCATGGCGGCATTCGAAGTCGGCCAGAAACAAGGCGCCGCCATGGCGACCGAAGCGAAGAATCGCAAGTGGGACGAGGGTGAGTGGAAGGGCACTTACGCGATCATCAACACCTACAGCGAGCTCGATACCGGCAAAAAGCGCACCGACGGCTCGGTGGATGCGCTGAAAAAAGCAGGCTTGCCCGCCGATCACATTCTGTTTGCTTCACAAAAGACACTTGATGTACCAGGCGGAATGGACGCTACCAACTCGGCGTTGCCAAAACTGCCAGGCGATGCCAAGAACCTCATCATTGGCGGCATGAACGACAACACGGTACTGGGCGGCGTACGCGCCACTGCGGGCGCCGGTTTCTCCGCCAAAAACGTGATCGGCATCGGTATCAATGGCACCGACGCCATTGATGAGTTGAGGAAAAAAGAAAGCGGCTTCTTCGGTTCGATGCTGCCAAGCCCCGACAAGGAAGGCTACCGCACGGCCGAGTACGTGTTCAATTGGGTCACCAAAGGTGTCGAACCGCCCAAGTACACCGCTATGGATGATGTGACATTGATCACTCGCGAAAACTTCAAAGAAGAGCTGACCAAGATCGGTCTCTACAAAGAAGAAAAGAAGAAGAGTTGATCAAGGGCGGTCTCTCCAAAAAATAAGAAAAAAGCGAGCTGAACAAGGGGCTTGGCTTCAAGTCCCTTTCAGGCGCGAGGAGGTGGGTGTCATGCAACAGGCTATCCAGCAACAAGCCATAGGCGGTGCCTTGCGCTTTAACGGCATCGGCAAGGTATTCCCCGGCGTCAAGGCGCTGTCGGACATCACGTTCGAGGCCCGTCCCGGCAGCGTCCATGCACTGATGGGCGAGAACGGCGCAGGCAAGTCCACCTTGCTGAAAATCCTGGGCGGTTCCTACCAGCCCAACAGTGGCAGCCTGCAGATCGGCGATCAGACTCATCAGTTCAAGTCCACTGCCGACAGTATCGCGGCCGGCGTGGCGGTGATTCACCAGGAACTGCATCTGGTGCCGGAAATGACCGTCGCCGAAAACCTGCTGCTCGGGCATATGCCCAATCGTTTCGGGCTGATCAATCGCGGTGCGATGTACCGTCGAGCCGGTGAGTTGCTTAAAGGCCTGGCCGACGAAATCGACCCGCGCACGCGTTTAGGCGATCTGTCGCTGGGGCAGCGGCAACTGGTGGAAATCGCCAAGGCCATGTCGCGCAATGCTCACGTCATCGCCTTTGATGAACCCACCAGCAGCCTGTCGGCGCGCGAGATTGATCGTCTGATGGCGATTATCGTCCGGCTGCGTGACGAGGGAAGGGTGATTCTTTACGTTTCCCATCGCATGGAGGAAATCTTCCGGGTCTGCGACGCGGTAACGGTGTTCAAGGACGGCCGTTTCGTCAAAACCTTCGAGCAGATGGCTGATCTGGACAACGACCGGCTGGTCACCTGCATGGTGGGTCGCGACATCCAGAATATCTACAATTACCGCCCCCGTGAGCACAAGGGACCCAGCCTGCGCGTCACCGGGCTGATGGGTCCCGGCTTGCAGGAGCCGGTCACTTTTGCCGTGCAGAAAGGCGAAATACTGGGCTTTTTCGGCTTGGTCGGCGCAGGACGAACCGAACTGTTTCGCATCCTGTCCGGACTGACGCGCAGTACAGCAGGCAATCTGCAACTGGACGGTCAGCCGTTGACCCTGAGATCGCCACGCGATGCCATCGAGGCTGGCATCCTGCTGTGCCCGGAAGACCGCAAGAAGGAAGGTATTGTGCCGCTGTCCAGCGTCGCCGAGAACATCAATATCGGCGCTCGGCCACGGCACGTAAACCTTGGCTGCTTGATCCAGGGCCGCTGGGAGCGTGATAACGCCCGTAATCAGATCAAGTCGATGAACGTCAAGACGCCGTCTCCCGAGCAGCAGATCATGTTCCTGTCCGGCGGCAATCAACAAAAGGCCATTCTGGGTCGCTGGCTGTCGATGCCGATGAAAGTGCTGTTGCTGGATGAGCCGACCCGTGGCATCGACGTCGGGGCCAAGTCTGAAATCTACGAGATCATTCACAACCTGGCGGCGGATGGCATTGCGGTGATTGTGGTGTCCAGCGATCTGATGGAAGTCATGGGTATTTCCGACCGCATTCTGGTGATGAGCGAAGGCGCGATCACCGGTGAACTCAACCGCGACGAGGCTGACGAGTCGCGACTTCTGCAATTGGCCCTGCCACGCACGCGCGGCTGACAATCGGCCATTGACCATGAACAATAAAAAAGAGGTACGTATGTCTACCGAATCCAGCCTGCAGGCTCCCCGTCAGGGCATGAACCTGCGACGTTTTGCCGATGACTGGGTGATGCTCCTGGCCGCCTTGGGGATCTTCCTGCTCTGCGCCGTGTTCATCGACAACTTCATGTCGCCGCTTAACATGCGCGGCCTCGGCCTTGCTATTTCAACCGTCGGCATCGCGGCCTGCACCATGCTGTACTGCCTGGCGTCCGGCCATTTCGACCTGTCGATAGGCTCGGTGCTGGCCTGTTCCGGGGTCATCGCCAGTATCGTGATCCGCGACACCGACAGCGTGTTTCTGGGCGTATCTGCTGCGCTGGCGCTGGGACTGGTCGTCGGCCTTATCAACGGCATCGTGATTGCCAAATTGCGCATCAATGCGCTGATTGCGACGCTGGCAACCATGCAGATTGTGCGCGGCCTGGCGTACATCTTCTCCAACGGCAAGGCCGTCGGTGTGTCCAACGAGGACTTCTTCATCTTCGGCAATGGTCAGGTGTATGGCGTGCCGGTGCCGATTCTGATCACCATCGGCTGCTTCATCTTCTTTGGCTGGTTGCTCAATTACACCACCTACGGGCGCAACACCATGGCCATCGGTGGTAACCAGGAAGCTGCACTGCTGGCGGGCGTGCATGTCGACCGAACCAAGATCATCATCTTCGCCGTCCACGGCCTTATTGGTGCGCTGGCAGGTGTGGTGCTGGCTTCACGCATGACGTCCGGCCAGCCGATGATTGGCCAGGGCTTCGAACTGACCGTGATCTCGGCCTGTGTCTTGGGCGGGGTGTCGCTGAGCGGCGGTATCGGCATGATCCGTCATGTGATCGCCGGGGTGCTGATCCTGGCAATCATCGAGAACGCGATGAACCTGAAAAACATCGACACCTTCTATCAGTACGTTATTCGCGGCACGATTCTGCTGCTCGCGGTGATCATCGACCGGATGAAGCGTCGTTAAGCCTGTTATCGCTCGAACGGCCGTTGGCTGCCAGGTCTGCAAGAGAGGCGTTCGTCACTTGCCCGGTGTCCCGGTCGAAGTGTCCCGGTTGAAGATGAGTTCAGGTTCGGCCTGAAGCTCATCATCGACGGGCTGGATCTGGCGCTTGCCGCGATTCGGCAAAGTACCGGCAAGCGGTGAGGTTTGCAGCGCCAGGTTCAGCGCGTGTGTGAAGCCTGGGCCAGGCTGCCCAGCCGGGTCAGGCCATAAAGCAGCGCTCCGACCACCAGCATGATGCCTGCGCGCAGCCAGGTTTCCGGGCCTTGCTGAGTTAGCAGCAGCAGGCACGAAAGAATCCCGAGCACGGGAATGGCCCAGTGAACCTGAAAGTGTCCGGCCTCGACCTTGTCCCGCTTGAGCACCAGCACGGCGACATTGACGCTGAGAAACACAAAGAGCAGTAACAGCACCACGGTTTCTGCGAGAACGGTCAGGGTGCTGGTAAAAGACAGCGCGATGGCCACCAGCGTGGTGCCGAGAATGGCGATGCCTGGCGTGCGACGCTGTGGCAGCACCGCGCCCAGAGCCGCGGGCAGCAGACCTTCGCGCGCCATGCCGTAAGTCAGCCTGCTCGCCATGATCATGGTCAGCAATGCACCGTTGGCCACGGCGATCAGCGCAATGACCGCAAACCAAGGTGCGGGTATGCCCAGGCCGGAGGCGCTGACCACATCCAGCAGGGGCGCTTGTGAATCCTTCAATTGGTCGACCGGCAGCACCATTGCCGCGCCGACGCCGACCAGCATGTACACCGCACCCGCGATCAGCAGGGCACCAAACAGCGCTCGGGGGTACACCCGTCGCACATCCTTGATCTCTTCTGCCAGGTTGGCAGACGTCTCAAAACCCACGAACGAGTAGAACGCCAGCAGCGATGCACCCAAAATGGCGGTGGCCGGCGAAGCCGTATCCAGCTCGAAAACCCGCTGTGGTTCTCCGTGGCCCTGGCTGACGAACCAGACCGCCGCTGCTATGACTATCAGCAGGCCGCTCAGCTCGATGACGGTCATCAGCAGGTTGGCGGACAGCGATTCCTTGATGCCCCGTGCGTTGAGCAGGCCGACGATCACCAGAAAGCCCACGCACACCCACTGCGCAGGCCAGTCGACCAGTGCCTGCAGGTAGTCGCCGGCAAAGGCAACGGCTAGCCCCGCTGCGCTGGTCACGCCCGCCGCGACCATCGAGAAACCGACCAGAAATGACAGCAGCGGTTTGCCGAACGCTTTTTCGGCATACACCGCAGCGCCACCGGCACGTGGGTATTTGGTCACCAGTTCGGCGTAGGATGCCGCGGTCAATAGCGCAAAGCACAGCGCGATCAGCAGTGGAGCCCAGATCGCGCCACCGACGCGACCGGCTATTGTTCCGGCCAGCGCGTAAACGCCGGCGCCCAATACATCACCCAGAATGAACAGCATCAGCATGGGCGCGGTAATTGCCCGGCGTAAGGAAGCGGTGGCTGGCGACGATGGTTCCGACGCGGAACTGTCTGAGGTGATCATGCTGAAAGATCCTTTTCAAAAGAGGTCGGGTATGAAGTTCAGAGGACGGCCGGGAGGGTTGGTTCTATCTTTCGCGGCGCGCGCTGACGCTCTCTCGATGAGCCGGTACGGGGTCTGGCAAGCAGGAACCTCGGCCCTGTTTCAAGGTCCTATTTCGGCCTTTTGATTCAGGGCTTTCCATTTCTTGCTCAGAGCTCTTGCCTCATGCCCCAATCCCTCGGTCTTGTCAGGCGAGGCTTGTCCTGCCTCCTGTCGCTGCTGCCGTTGTTCACCACTCACGCCCATGCCGGTGATGAACGGCGACTGCTGCAGGCCATCAATGATTATCGTGGCCAACCCGAGCGCTGCGACGCACGCACGCCCGACGCTTCCAGAGCGCTGACGCTCAATTCAGTGCTGGCGCTGCCCATCGATTTTTCCGGCAGCTCGCGTGATGCGCTCAAGGCCTCCGGTTATCAGGCGGTGACGGTCCGGAGCATTCGGCTGGCCGGTGCGTCAACCGCTGATGAAGCGTTCGCCATGCTCAAGAGCCGTTATTGCAGCGCGCTGCTTGACCCGCAGTACGCCGATATCGGCGTGACGCAAGAGCGCAGCCAATGGCGTGTCGTGCTGGCAAAACCGAGGGTCGACAGCCCGCTGGAAGATGCCCGGACGGCTGGCAAAGCGTTGCTGGCACAGGTTAATGCTGCGCGAGCAAAGCCACGCCTGTGCGGCAAGCGGGCGTTCCCTTCGGCGCGCCCATTGAGCTGGAACACGACACTGGAAAGGGCGGCGCAAGGGCACAGTCAGTCGATGGCCAGTGAAAACTACTTCACCCATCGCGGCTTCGATAACGATTCGCCAGCGGATCGCGCGCGGGCAGCAGGCTACAACGGACGGCAGATAGGGGAAAACATCGCAGCGGGGCAGACTACCGCCAGCAAGGCGATGGCCAGCTGGCTGGCCAGCCCTGGGCATTGCGCCAATCTGATGAACCCGATGTTCACTGAAGTCGGCGCAGCCTATGCGACAGGGGCAGACACCGATTACGGCGTGTACTGGACCATGTTGTTCGGCGCTCCCTGATAAGCTTCATGTTTTGATCGGGCAGGCGGTTCACCGGGATGTCAGCGTTTTTTCGGCCCTTGACGCATCATGCTTGAAGCAACTCGGCCAGTGCGTCGTCCAGCTGTCTTGCACTGAACGGTTTGGCGACGCAGCGCTGGTCGACCCAGGCCTCTGGAATGCCCAGTCGTCCATACCCGGAGCAAAACATGAAGGGTATGCCGCGATGCGCAATCTCCGCGGCTATCGGGAACGAGTTCCCGCCGATGATGTTGATATCCAGTATCGCCAGGTCGTAGTCACCGTTACGGGCATATTCGATGCCTTCGCCCAGCGTACTGGCATGGTAGGCGGTAGCAAACCCGAGGTCTTCAAGCATCATTTCCATGAGCATCGCGAGCATGGTTTCGTCTTCCACCAGAAACACCTTGGGGAGCGAGATTTCTTCGTCTGTTCTGACACTCATTCCGCGTCCTCCGGTTTTTCTGGCCACGGGATCTGTATTGACCAGCGAATGCCTGTGCTGGCGAACTGAACGTCGACCTTGCCTTTGAGTTCTCGCTCGATACTGCGGCGTATCAAGCGCAAGCCGAAGCCTTTTACCGTGGTGGCCAGGACCGGTGGGCCGTCCGTTTCCAGCCAGTCGATTTTCAACGCGGGTGGTGTGTGCTCGGCATTCAGGGCAGCGATCACGGTCACCTGACCCGCCGGTGAAGAAAGCGCGCCGTGTTGCACGGCATTGGCCATCAGTTCGTGCAGCACCATCGAGAGCGTCAGCGACATTCGCGGCTCCAGTGTCACCGCATCACCTTTGAACGTGATCCGGTGCTGCGCGCCGTCTACCACCTGCAACTGCTCGATCAGATCGACCAGCTCGGTTGAAATCCATTCTGCGCGTGCCAGCGCATCGTGCGCCTGGCTCAGTGCAAGCAGCCGCGCATCGAAGCTTTTGCGAAACGAGTCCAGCGAGGCAGAGCTATTGACCGTAAGGGACGCGATAGCCTGAACCGTTGCCAGGGTGTTTTTGACCCGATGGTTCAGCTCGTTCAACAAGCCGGCCCGGGTCAGCCGATCTTCCAGTTGCTGACGTTCCAGCTTGCTGGAGATCGACTGCGCCAGCCGGTGAGTGGTGCCGCTCTGTTTCAGAAAGGTCGTTTCGCCCACTGTGTCCTGTCCCTGATGCATGGGCAGGGTGAAGGAGAATACGCTGCCCGAGTCGGTCGAGCTTTCTGCCCATAAACGCCCGCCATGTGCGGTGACGATGCCCTGGCAGATATAGAGCCCCAGACCGTTGCCACGCGGGTTGCCTTCTTTGACGGACCAGTAACGCTGAAAAATATAGGGCAGGTGTTCCGTCGGAATGCCGATCCCGTCATCGCTGACCTTGAACAGGACGTCGTCGCCATCGGCGACTGCATCAATATTGATGCGACCGCCTTTGGGGGTGAATTTAATGGCGTTACCCACCAGGTTGGACAGCACCTGAAAGATCCGCTCCGGGTCCGCATCGATCACCAGACCCTGTGCCGAGGTGCAATTGAGCTCGATATTCTTCTCCGTCGTCAGCATCACCAGCAGGCTGCAGGCCTCTTCAAGCAAGCTGGTGACACTCAGCGCAAGGCGTGACAACTGGTAACGCCCGGCCTCGATCTGCGCGGTGTCCAGCAGATCTTCCAGCAGGCTGTTCATGCGGGTTGTCGCTTTTTCGATGGTGCCCAGCGCACGGCGGATGTGGCGGTTTTCAAAGTGCGTGTCGCCGACGACCCACCGCTGCATCATGCCGCACTGCATGATGATGATGGACATCGGGTTGCGCAGGTCATGGGAAACCACGGCGACCAGTTCGTCACGCAAGCGGACCGCTTCCTGCTCGCGCTGGACCTGGCGCTCAAGATCTATTTCCAGAGCAGAGCGGCGAAGATCTTCAGCGCCGTACAGATCCCCCTGTGACCACGGCCTGGCGATGCCGGTGGTCTCTTGGGTCCATACGTCGAAGGACTGCCTCGGGCGCAGGCGATGGCTGGCAGAGTCTGCCGGGCTGACGCTGACATGATGGGCCGGGTCGCCGCTCCAGTTCATGGTCGAGGTGAGTTGAGCGCGAAACCACATGACGGCATTGTCGACCGGTTTGGGCAGGGTGAATGCGATGACACCACTCGCCACCGCTCGATAGGCCGCGCTGTCGGGGTTGACCTTCTGCAGGGAGTTTGTGTGAAAAACGCCCAGCCCCTGCAAGCCTTTGGCCTGCTCTGTGGACCTCAGGCTGGTCAGTCCTTTGTCTCTTATCCAGAGGTACAGAGCGCGCACCTCGTCGGTCGTCGGGCAATTGCCGAACAGGTGAACGCGTTCGTCGATCAGTACGGCAGCACCATCCGCCAGTGTCAGCGACTGAAGCAGCTCCGGCCTGCTCGACAGGCCGTCCAGAATGTCGTGATCGGCCCTGCTCATGACCTCCGCAAGCTGCCGCAGCAGGACGACTTTCTCTTCCCGCTCACGCTGGATCTGAGTGGCGACGATGGCAGAAATTTTCACCGACAACAGCTGACCGATCATCGCACAGGCGTCGCGCAGCTCTCGGGACACCAACAGCGGTTCGGGATGACTGCAGGTGATAAGGCCCCACAATTCACCCCCCACCAACAGCGAGATGCTCATCGATGAGCGTACGCCCATGTTCTTGAGGTATTCACAATGCACCGGGGACACGCTTCGCAGTGTCGAGAAGCCAAGGTCGAGCGGTTGTCCGGTGGCGGGGCGCAACATCGGTACCAAGGGCACCGGAGCGTAGGCGGCGTCCGGAATGACCCGGATCCAGTTCAAGCGGTAAAGTTCTCGCGCCTGAGCAGGAATGTCCGAGCCAGGGAAATTCAAGCCGCTGTAACTGGGCAGGGGACCGGTCAATGCCTGCGCAACAACCTTGCCATGACCTTCTGGCTCGAACCGGTAGATCATGACCCGGTCGTAACCGGTCAGCGCCTGAATCTCGTGAACACCGATATCGAACAGCGTTTCCAGTGTGGTGGCGGCCTGGAGGTTGCGCAGTACGCGGGTGATGATTCTGGATTGTTCCCGCGCAGCTTCCACAAAGGGTTCCAGCTCGATAATCAGTACGTCACCGGCCCGATGCAGTGAAGCACTGTACTCGGCAACGCCCACTGTCAGCCTTATGGGATCACTGTTTGTGCCGGTGAGTTGGTCATACGCCTGATCGACAAGCATCAAATGGTCGGACGATAACAGCAATGAAAGCGGCTCGCCCAACAGCTCGGCGCTGCTCAGGCCCAGTTCCTTTGCGCAATTGGCGCTGACCTGTTCGATGCGCAGAGGCACACCTGTCACGCTGAGCAATACCCCATGAGGCTGGATCGCACCGGGAACCCGGATCGGCTCACGCGCGCATTCGGCAAGCGCCGCTTCAAGCGCGGCATCGGTGCTCGCGTCCAGTGTGTGCTCGATCATTTGCCTCAACTCCATCTGATAGTTCAACCGGAAACAGCCAGCTGCTGCGCGCGCCTCAAGATGCATTTGTCATGCAGCACAAGGATTTCGGACGGGTTTTCGTCAGCCACAGCAGTGCTTCGGGCGGCTAGCGGCCCAGATTGACAGCGCAAGAAGATGCGAGGTTGCCGCGAAGGTGCGGCGTGGAGACCTGGATGATGCGCTCTGCTCATGCAAGCCAGAGATGGGAGGAAGTGCGGCCACCATAACAGGTGCCGCAAGGATGCGTGGCTTTAACTGAAGTTTTCGGACGTATTCGACCGTTACAAAAAAGCCCCGCCAGACGTGGTCTGGCGGGGCTTTGCTTCAAGCGGTGAAGGCCTTAAAGCGCCATGTCACTGGCTGGATTGCTTTTCGCTGGCTGGGCAGCAGGCGTTGGAGCCGTGCCTGCCTTGTTGACCGGCGGTGGTGGAGTCAGTTGCAGGACTTCGGAGGTGTAAGCCCATTCCTCGGCAACGCGCTCCGGGTTGTTGTTCAGCTTGGTGCCGTAGCTAGGCACGATCTGGCGCAGTTTTTCCTGCCAGGCCGGGGTCGCCACCTTGTCCTTGAAGACCTTCTCAAGCACGCCGAGCATGATTGGCGCTGCAGTCGAAGCACCTGGCGAAGCGCCCAGCAGACCGGCAATGGAGCCGTCCTTGGACGCAACGATTTCGGTACCCAGCTTCAGAACGCCGCCTTTCTCTTCGTCACGCTTGATGATCTGTACGCGCTGACCGGCTTGCATCAGGCGCCAGTCTTCTTTCTTGGCGTTCGGGAAGTATTCTTTCAGCGCCGCGAAGCGGTCATCGTCAGACATCATCACCTGGCCGGCGAGGTATTCGATCAGCGGGTACTGTTCGATGCCCACGCGGGTCATTGGCCACACGTTGTGCGTGGTGGTGCTGGTCAGCAGGTCGAAGTACGAACCGTTTTTCAGGAACTTCGTCGAGAAGGTCGCGAACGGGCCAAACAGGATCACGCGCTTGCCATCCAGCACACGGGTGTCCAGATGCGGAACCGACATGGGTGGAGCACCGGTGGAAGCGATGCCGTAGGCCTTGCCCATGTGCTGCATGGCCAGGTCCTGGTTCTCGGTGACGAGCCACGAACCGCCAACCGGGAAGCCGCCGTATTCCTTGGCTTCAGGAATGCCCGACTCTTGCAGCAGATGCAGCGCCGCACCGCCAGCACCGATGAACAGGAACTTGGTGTCGGTTTCGGTGACGGAACCGTCTTTCAGGTTCTTGTACTTGACGCGCCAGGTGCCGTCATCGTTGTGAGTGATGTCTTCGACTTCGCTCGACAACTGCAGGTTGAAGTTGGACTTGGCTTTCAGGTTGCCGACGAACTGACGCGTGATCTCGCCGAAGTTGACGTCGGTGCCGATCGGGCTCCAGGTCACGGCCAGCTTCTGCGCCGGGTCACGACCTTCCATCATCAGCGGAACCCACTTCTTGATCTGCTCGTGGTCTTCGGAGTACTGCATGCCGCTGAACAATGGGCTGGCTTGCAATGCTGCGTAACGCTTGCGCAGGAACTGGATGTTGTTGTCGCCCCACACAAAGCTCATGTGCGGCGTGGAGTTGATGAACGAGCGCGGGGTTTTCAGAACGCCTGTCTTGACCTGCCAGGACCAGAATTGACGCGAAATCTGGAACGCTTCGTTGATCTCGATAGCTTTCGAAATATCAACGTTGCCGTTCTTGTCTTCCGGGGTGTAGTTCAGCTCGGCCAGCGCCGAGTGACCGGTACCGGCGTTGTTCCAGCCGTTGGAGCTTTCTTCGGCCACGCCATCGAGGCGCTCGACCATTTCCATCGACCAGCCTGGCTCCAGCTCGTTGAGCCAGACCGCCAGGGTTGCACTCATGATGCCGCCGCCGACGAGCAGTACGTCGACTTTTTTGGTTTCAGCTGCATGCACGGGCATGATGCCCATGGAAATGGCCATACCCAAAAGGGCCGTATTCACTTTCTTAAACATTCTGCCATCCATTTGATAAACGCCATCCGCCGACTGGTCCTGAAGCTGCGGCCTGTCACATGCATCGATGCATGCGACAAACTCTCGCACCCACAGGGACTAGAGGTGGACATACAAGGCCAATATAATACCGCTCGAGACCTCAATTTATGTCCTGCTGCGCTGGCTTCTTATCATCGTTGGATTCAGCGTCATGAGTGACATGTTGCTCTATCGGTGTGCTGCAATGTCCGGAAGCCTGCCCGGTTGCACCTAAGGGAAGACACACCTGGTCAGCCTGTTCACGGAGTCTGAGACGCCGCATCGGGGCATGGAGACACGTTTGACGCGTATTTTCATACGCATGCCCTGTGAAACCACGGTGCCATATCGGCGAAGACGCGGCATTTTCGCATAATGTGGGCCTCCGTTGCGAGGTGCCATCATCACATCGGGCATCAATGCCCCGATTTAGACGCCTCCAGACCTTCCTGCCGTTATATATCGTCATTTTTCTTCCAGCCTTGAGTCGGCTGCCCTGAGCCGCGTGGCTCCGTGCATGCCCGCTTTCGCCATGTTCTTTCGCTGCTTGCTCTGACTGCGTGGACGAGCGCTCCTGTGTCGTTCGCCTTGTGGCAACGTATTCATGAATTATTTTCATAACGGCTAGCCGAACGGGCTGGCTAATCAGTGCCCGCGCTGACTGTTAGGGTCATTGGGTAACCGCGTGCAACAACCGGCAATCTCTGGATACAGACGCTCGTCAATGAGTGGGAACTTTAGCGGCGCTGGCCAGTTAAACATTGAGTGCCGGTGATAGCGTTTTAGCTCTTGTGACTGATAACACCTGACAGGTCAACGAGCAGAAAACACGCCCCGGGGCCGCTGACCTAAAATAACGCCCGTCGCTTCATAGCAGCGTCGGCTATGACCGAGTGAACCTGATGACTGAACCTGAAAAGCACAAGGAAACTGCTGCGTCCGGCAGTGCCGTGCAGCCCTCACGCCGTAACTTTCTGAAGTTCGGGGCGTCGGGCATTGCCGCCGCCACATTGTCTACCTGGATTCCTTCCGACGGCATGCTGCAAGCAGCACCCGCCGCAGCGGTCGCGCCTGCGGTAGAGGACGCCGATGCACCTGCGGCGGGTGAGCACCGTATCCAGCTCAAGGTCAACGGTCAGGTTCACACCCTGAACGTACCCGCCAATGCCGTGCTGCTGGACGTGTTGCGTGACCGTCTGCAACTGACCGGGACCAAGAAAGGTTGTGACCACGGCCAGTGTGGCGCGTGTACGCTGTTGGTCAATGGCGTGGCGATCAACGCCTGCCTGTCCATTGCAGTGCAGCATCAGGGTGACAGCATCACCACCATCGAAGGGCTGGCGGAGAACGGCAAATTGCACCCGGTGCAAGAGGCGTTCTGGGAGCATGACGCCTATCAGTGCGGTTATTGCACGTCAGGGCAGATCATGAGCGCCGTCGCCATTCTCAAGGACCCGAACATCCCGTCCGATGACGCCAGCGTAAGGGAAGCCATGAGCGGCAATATCTGCCGTTGCGGTGCCTACAAGAACATTCTGTCGGCGGTGCAGTCGGCCCGCTCGAAAATGGGGGGCGCTGCCTGATGCGAACGTTCGATTACGCGCGGGCCGCTTCGCCCGCACAGGCGGTCACCTCCGCGTCAGGTCAGGGTCAGCGTTTTTACCTGGCGGGTGGCACCACGCTGCTCGACCTGGTCAAGCTCGATGTGATGCAGCCGGAGCAACTGGTGGACATCAACCACCTGGCGTTGAAACAGATCGAATCGCTGCCTGACGGTCGCTTGCGTATTGGCGCGCTGGTCAGCAATACCGATCTGGCCAGCCATCCGCTGGTGCAACAACGTTATCCGGTCTTGTCCGAAGCGTTGCTCGCGGGGGCCTCGACCCAGTTGCGCAACAAGGCGACTACGGCCGGCAACCTCATGCAGCGCGTGCGTTGCCCGTATTTTCGCGACAACGTATCGGCCTGCAACAAGCGCGAGCCGGGTTCGGGCTGTGCAGCCATCGGTGGTTTGAACCGAAGCGTGCATGCGGTGCTGGGCACCAGCGATCATTGCATCGCCGCGCACCCGTCGGACATGTGCGTCGGCATGGCGGCAATTGGTGCGCAGGTCACGGTGCAGAGCGCCAACGGCACGCGGGACATCCCGTTTGCCGATTTTCACCTGCTGCCCGGCGACACACCCCAGCGCGAGCATGCGTTGGCTCCCCACGAGCTAATTACCCACGTGATACTGGACGCGCCTTTGTCAGGCGGTCGGTCTTCTTATCTGAAGCTGCGTGACCGTACCTCTTATCAGTTCGCCCTGGCGTCCAGTGCGGTGATTCTGGTGATGGACGGCAAGCGCATTACCGATGCACGTATTGCGCTGGGCGGTGTCGGCACCAAGCCCTGGCGTGCTGTCGAGGCCGAGAGGGCGCTGATCGGGCAGCGTGCCGACATGAACACCTTCGCTCAGGTCGCAGAGCTGGCGATGAAAGGCTCCCGTGCCTACGAACACAACGCCTTCAAGATCCCGCTGGGTCAGCAGGTCGTCGTCCGCAACCTTCGTGACCTCACGGCCTAGGAATTTCTCATGAGCGAAAACATTATCGGTACGCCGCAGCGTCGCATCGACGGCGGCAAGAAAGTCAGCGGTGAGGCGCGCTATGCCGCCGACCATCCCATGGACAAGATGCTGTACGCCTATGGCGTGTACAGCACGATTGCCAACGGGCGCGTGCTGGCTATCGATGACCGGCAGGCGAAAGCAATGCCGGGCGTGGTCGACGTGTTGCATCACGGCAATTTCCCCACGCTGCACCGCACCCCGAACACCAAGCTGAGCTTCGACAAGCTGTTGTCGGCGAGCAAGGCCGACGAGCATCGGCTGCCGTTCGAGGACGACCGGGTTTACTACCCCGGTCAGTTCATTGCGCTGGTGGTGGCCGAAAGCTTCGAACAGGCGAGGGCGGCCGCGCACCGTGTGACCGTTGATTACGAAGAGCGCCCGGCGGTCAAGGATTTGCAGGAGGGCATGCGCGTCAATGGCGTCCGCGATGGCGGTGCGGGCCATAACCGTGGCAACCCGGATGGCGCATTTCAGAGCGCCAGGAATCAGGTCGACCAGACCTACACCACGCCGGTTGAAGTGCATAACCCGATGGAGATGCATGCCAGCACCGCGTGGTGGCAGGACGGCAAACTCTTCGTCTATGAAAGCACCCAGGGGGTGGTCAACCATCGCAACCTGTTGGCCAACGTGTTTGACCTGTCGCCTGATCGGGTGGAAGTGCGTGCGCCGTTCATAGGCTCCGGTTTTGGCGGCAAGCTCTGGCCGTGGCCGCATTCGGTGGCCGCCTGTGCCGCCGCCAAAGTGACCGGTCGCCCGGTGCAACTGGTATTGCCCCGCGCGCAGATGTTCACCACCGTGGGCCATCGTCCCGAAACCCGTCAGCGCCTGCGGCTGGCCACCGATGCCGGCGGCAAGCTGACGTCGATTCGTCACGAATCGTTCAACAACACGTCCATGCTCGACGACTACACCGAGAACTGTGGTGGCGTGACCAAAAGCCTGTACGCCTGCGACAACGTGCTGGTCAGCCACAAGATCAGCCCGATCAACCGCGGTACGCCCACCTCGATGCGCGCACCGGGCGCGGCGCCTGGCCTGTTTGCGCTGGAGTCGGCCATCGATGAAGTGGCCCTGGCCAGCGGCATGGACCCGCTGGCGTTCCGCAAGCTGAACCTGTCTGATACGGATCAGAGCATGGGCCTGCCGTGGTCGAGCAATCACTTGCCGGAAGCCATCGACCAGGCTGCCGAGCGGTTCGGCTGGCAGGCGCGCAAGGCGCAGGTGGGGTCGATGCGTGAAGGCGATGAAATCATCGGTTACGGCATGGGCGCCTGCAACTGGGAGGCTTATCAGGTGCCGACCGATGCGCGAGTCATTCTGCGCTCCGATGGCACTGCGTTGGCGCAGTGCGGCCTGCAGGACATCGGCACCGGGACCTACACCATCGTTGCGCAGACGGTCAGCCAGTTGACCGGCATCCCGATAGAGCGGGTTGAAGTGGAGCTGGGCAGTTCGTCTTTTCCGGCAGGCCCTGTGTCGGGCGGTTCATGGGTCACCGCCAGCGTGATGCCGGCGATTGCCGGGGCCACCCGTGAGGCGTTGCAGAAATTGCGCCAGTACGCGGTCAGCAAAGACGCCGTATTTGCCGGCAAAGACCCTGAATCGATCACGGTCGAGAAGGGCCAGTTAGTGGCGGGCGAACAGCGTGTCAGTTTTGTCGACGTGCTGAACGGGCAGCGCTTGTCGCGTGCCGAAGGTAATTTCCACAGCGGTCTGCCTGAAGCGGGCAAGTACTCCTTTCGCTCATTTGGTGTGCATTTTGTCGAGGTCCGCTGGGATCCGGGTATTTCCAGCCTGCGCGTATCGCGGGTGGTCAGCGCCATCGACGTGGGCAAGGTGGTCAACCCGCTGGCGGCGCGCAATCAGGTCGAAGGCGCCATTGTCATGGGCATCGGCATGGCGCTGTTCGAGGCCGCCGAGTACGACCCGCGCAGTGGCCTGCCGGTCAATAACAATTACGCCGAGTACGTGGTGCCGGTGCATGCGGATCAGCCGGACATCGACGTCATGCTGCTGGATTACCCGGATTACAACCTCGGCGAATTCGGCGCGCGGGGCATTGGTGAGATCGGCGTGACCGGGCTGGCCGCAGCAGTGGCCAATGCGGTTTACCACGCCACGGGAAAACGGGTGCGCAGCCTGCCCATCACCAAGGAAAAACTGATGGCAGGGTTGTAACCATGAAGCAGCTCGATTTGCAGGTTGTACAACAGGCGCGTGACTGGTTGGCCGGTGGCAAGCCAGTCTGGCTGTGTACGGTGCTCTCGACGTTCGGCTCTGCTCCGCGCGGGCCGGGGGCGATGCTGGTAGCGCTGAACAGTGGCGAGCATCGAGGTTCATTGTCGGGTGGCTGTGTGGAAGAGGATTTTCTCGAACGCATGGCCGCCGGGCAGTTTCAGCCGGTCAATCAGGTGGTTCGCTATGGCGATGGCGGGTTTGCACCCACGCGTGCCTTGCCGTGCGGCGGTGTGCTGGACGTGTTGATCGAGTTCATCGCGCCGAGCCCGGAAGCCGACGCGCATCTGGCTGCCATCGAGCAAGCACTTGCCGGGCGGGAGCTGGTAAGCCGGGAGGTGCAGTTGGGCGGCGGGCGCAGAGGCATCGGGCCTGCCACGCTGGGTGAGGCGCGGGTGCAGGTTGACGGCGAACGCGTCAGCATCCGGATGGGCGCTGTCTACCGCGTACTGCTTGCCGGGCTGTCGCCAGTCGCGGAGTTCTGTGCCAGTTTTGCGGTCGCGATGGGCTATGAAGTCATCGTTTGCGACCCTCGCACCGAAGTCACTACCGGGTTTTCGATGCCCGGCGTCGAGGTGCGTGGCGTGCTGCCTGCGGTGTTCATCGCCGAAGGTGGCTGTCACAGCTCGACGGCGGTATTGGCGCTGACCCACGACCCGAAACTGGATGATTTGAGCATGCTCGAAGCGGTGCGTACCGAGGCGTTCTACATCGGTGCGATGGGGTCGATGCGTACCAGCAGCAAGCGGCTGGAACGGCTGGCGCGAATTGGCGGGCTGAAGGCTGACGCGCTGGACCGAATCCACGCCCCTATCGGCTTGAATCTGGGCAGCAAGACACCCGCTGAAATCGCTGTCGCGGTGATGGCCGACATTCTGCGGGTTGCCAACGGCGTCAGTCGGAGCGACCTGTAAGGTGCTGCCGACAGGCGAGCGCCAGCGCTGAGC
Organism: Pseudomonas graminis; assembly: GCF_002093745.1. Taxonomy (GTDB): domain Bacteria; phylum Pseudomonadota; class Gammaproteobacteria; order Pseudomonadales; family Pseudomonadaceae; genus Aquipseudomonas. The sequence continues at coordinate 357,457 of NZ_MTSB01000003.1, read as the reverse complement.
GGGTGTCTGCATCGCGCAGGATGCCGGGGTCATCGCAATGCACGATGTCGCACAGATCAGGGTTGTTCATGATCAGGGCCTTCGCGCCCTGATCGCCTTCGAGCGTCAGCAGTGCCGGCCAGAACCGGCGTCCGATGATCACAGGATGCCCGCGTTGGCCTTCGTGCAGGGGCAAGACCATGCGTGCCGGGTCGGCCAGCAGTGCCAGCGTGTGCAGAGTACGCGGCTGTATCCAGGGCATGTCGGCCAGCATGACGGCCACTGCATCGGCTGAAGAGTTCATTGCGGCTGCAATGCCGCTGGCCAGGCTGTGGCCCATTCCCAGATCGGCATGCTCACTGCGAATAATCTTGACGCCGTCGGGTATGCCCAGCACGCGGGTGTCATCGTCAGTGCGCAGTACCACCGCGGTGCTGCTGAACGCGGTTCTGGCGTTTTCGAGGCTTGCCGTCAACAAGCTGCGTCCACAGGGCAGCAGCGCTTGGCGCTTGTCACCTTCAAAGCGCCTGCTGCGTCCTGCCGCGAGAACCAGGGCGAACACTTTGGGGTTCTGGCTGTCTATGCTGCTCAATCCTAAGCCTTATGAGTGGGTGAGAGGGTTTGCTTGTCGTCGCGCGAATCAGTACGGCGTTGCGCACGCAGGATGCCTTATTTCGCCGCTCTGCCGGTAGCGGTACGAATCATGTTTCCGAGGGTTTCAAGTGGACAATCACATTCGTCCTGTCGAGCTGGAAAAAGCCTACCGCCTGCTCAATCACGGGCCGACCGTGCTGGTGTCATCCAGTCACGAGGGCGTTCATAACGTCATGGCTGCAGCCTGGGCCTGTGCGCTGGACTTCTCGCCGCCCAAGGTGACGCTGGTGATCGACAAGATGACCAAGACCCGCGGGCTGGTCGAGAAGAGCGGATATTTCGCCTTGCAGGTCCCTAATATGGACCAATTGCAGATGACCTTTGATGTAGGCACCCAGAGCAAAGTCTTTACCCCGGACAAGCTGGACAATGCCAATGTGGACCTGTTCCGTATCGAGGGGCACGATTCGCCGCTGGTCGTCGGCTGCTCGGCGTGGCTGATCTGCAAGGTCATCCCCGAGCCGCATAACCAGAAGACCTATGATTTGTTCATCGGCGAAGTGGTGGGCGCCTGGGCCGATACCCGCGTGTTCAACGATGGGCATTGGGAATTTGAAAAAGCCGACCCGAAATGGCGCAGCCTGCATTACGTTGCGGGTGGGCATTTCTACACGATTGGCGAGCCTGCGGTGGTGGCAACAGGTGACGACTGACGACTGACGGGTGACGCGCTGCGTCGCACGATAGTCAGTTGAAGCCCCCACGGCTCCTGTGCGAGCTTGCTCGCGAAGAGGCCAGTGCAGCCTTGTAAAATGGGGTGCCTGGATCATCTCTTCGTGAGCAAGCTCACTCCCACAGGTATCTTGCGTATACACAAAACGCGTGGGAGCGAGCTTGCTCGCGAAGAGGCCCGTATGACCGCCAAAGATTTATGCTGATGTGAATCCGCTTTCGCGAGCAAGCTTGCTCCCCCGGGGACATGTGTACCGGTGTCTCCCGACCCTTAATGACGATCACGCCACACGGTCTGTGCGTTGCAGAACTCGCGCACGCCGAAGTGCGATAGTACGGCTTCTGTGGGAGCGAGCTTGCTCGCGAAGAGGCCCGTATGACCGCCAAAGATTTATGCTGATGTGAATCCGCTTTCGCGAGCAAGCTTGCTCCCCCGGGGACATGTGTACCGGTGTCTCCCGACCCTTAATGACGATCACGCCACACGGTCTGTGCGTTGCAGAACTCGCGCACGCCGAAGTGCGAAAGCTCTCGGCCAAAGCCGCTTTTCTTCACGCCGCCGAAGCTGACACGCGGGTCTGAGGCGCTGTAGCCGTTGATGAACACGCCACCGGTTTCCAGCGCTTCGGTCAGTTGTTCTGCCAGTTCCAGATCGCGGGTGTAAACCGTCGCAGTCAGGCCGAACTCGCTGTCGTTGGCCAGTTCCAGTGCGTGCTGCGCATCGCGGGCGGTGATGATGGACGCTACCGGGCCGAACAGTTCTTGCCTGAACGAGGTCATCTGGTCAGTCACATTGCCCAGTACAGTCGGCTCATAGTAATTGCCTTGTCCATCCGCCTTTCGGCCGCCCAGCAACAGCGTTGCACCTTCGGCCAGCGTCTTTTGCACCTGAGCGTCCAGTTCGTCGCGCAGATCGAAGCGTGCCATCGGGCCGATGTAAGTCTCGCCAGACAACGGATCGCCCGTCACCAACTGGCGAGTCTGTTCAACGAACCTGCGGGTGAACTCCTCAACCACGCCTTGCTCGATGATCAGGCGCTTGGCGGCTGCACAGACTTGCCCGGTGTTCTGGAAGCGACCGATCACCGCGGCTTTCACCGCCTGGTCCAGGTCTGCGTCATTGAGCACGATAAACGGGTCGGAGCCGCCCAGTTCCAACACACACTTCTTCAGCGCGGCTCCGGCCTGCGCACCGATGGCCTGACCGGCACGCACGCTGCCGGTCAGCGTGACAGCGGCAATGCGGGGGTCGGCAATGGCCCTGGAAACGCCTTCCGGGGTGACGTTGATGACCTCGAACACGCCCTCGGGGAAGCCCGCTTGCTTGAACGCGTCGCGCATCAGGTACGCACAGCCCATGACGTTGGGCGCGTGTTTGAGCACGTACGTATTACCCGCCAGCAGCGTCGGAATCGCACCGCGCAGCACTTGCCAGATCGGGAAATTCCACGGCATGACCGCCAGCACCGGACCCAGCGGGCGGTACTCGATACGTGCCTTGTCATCCTCGACCTGGGTCGATTCGGCGACCAGCATTGCCGGCCCTTGCGCCGCATACCAGTCGCACAGTTGCGCGCATTTCTGGACTTCGCCCCTGGCCTGCGTCACGGGTTTGCCCATTTCCCGGCTGATCATCTCTGCGATGTTGTCGGCGTTGTCGCGCAGCGCCTGGCCCATGGCGATAATCCGTTGCGCACGTTGCTGGACAGGCGTGCGCTTCCAGCCTGCGAAGCCGGTTCTTGCCCGTGACAGGCTTGCATCCAGCGTGGCATCGGACTCGAAGGCATAGTGGCCGATCTGCTCGCCTGAAGCCGGGTTGATCGAAATTGCATGGGTATTGCTGCTGACAGTTGTCATTGCGCCATCCTGTTGAGGTGGGGAGTGAAGCCAGCATATAGGCGTGCAATGCTTTCTAAAACTGAATAATAATGATCATATTGTTCATGAATGGAGAGCGAAATGGATCTGGTGCAGCTCGAGATATTCAAAGCGGTGGCTGAGCACGGCAGCATCAGTGCTGCCGCGCAGCAGATTCACCGCGTGCCATCGAACCTGACAACGCGCATCAAGCAACTGGAACAGGACCTGGGCGTGGACCTGTTCATTCGCGAAAAACACCGTCTGCGTTTGTCGCCCGCTGGCTGGAGTTTTCTCGATTACACCCGGCGCATTCTGGATCTGGTGCAGGAAGCGCGGTCAGCCGTTTCGGGAGAAGAGCCTCAAGGGCCTTTTTCACTGGGTTCCCTGGAAAGTACTGCCGCTGTGCGCATCCCCGCGCTGCTGGCCGCCTACAACCAGCAAAACGCCAAGGTCGAACTGGACCTGTCCACCGGACCGTCAGGAACCATGATCGACGGCGTTCTCGCCGGGCGACTGGTGGCCGCGTTCGTCGATGGCCCAGTGTTGCACCCGTCGCTTGAAGGCGTGCCGGTATTCGAAGAGGAAATGGTCATTATTGCGCCGCTCAACCATTCGCCGGTCAAGCGCGGGCGGGATGTCAGTGGTGAAAGCATCTATGCGTTTCGCGCCAATTGCTCGTACCGGCATCACTTCGAACGCTGGTTCACCGAAGACGCGGCTGTGCCGGGCAAGATCCATGAAATGGAGTCTTACCACGGCATGCTGGCCTGCGTCAGTGCCGGTGCCGGACTGGCGCTGATGCCGCGCAGTATGCTCGAAAGCATGCCCGGCTGCGCCACGGTAAGCATCTGGCCGTTGTCCGAGCAGTTTCGTTACCTGCACACCTGGCTGATCTGGCGACGGGGCACGGTGTCGCGCAGCCTGACCCGCTTTGTGGAGTTACTGGAAAAGCAGGCCGGGCCAGCGAGCGCCGAATAGCGCTCAACGGGCTGCGCTGACCCGCTCGGCAATGGCCGCACCCACTTGCTGTGTCGACAACGTGCCGCCCAGGTCCGGTGTGACCTCACCGCTGGCGATGACCTGCTCGATAGCGGTGATGATCTCGTCGTGAGCCGTCGCGAAGCGCTCATCGCCCTGACCGAGGAACTCCAGCATCAGGGCACCCGACCAGATCATCGCAATCGGGTTGGCGATATTCTTGCCGAAGATATCCGGTGCCGAACCGTGTACCGGTTCGAACAGCGAAGGGAAGTGACGCTCCGGGTTGAGGTTGGCTGACGGCGCGATACCGATGGTGCCTGCGCATGCCGGGCCGAGGTCGCTGAGGATGTCACCGAACAGGTTGGAGGCCACCACCACGTCGAAGCGCTCGGGTTGCAGCACGAAGCGCGCGCACAGAATGTCGATGTGCTGCTTGTCCCAACTGATGTCCGGGTAGTGACTGGCCATCGCCTCGGTGCGTTTGTCCCAGTAGGGCATGCTGATCGCCATGCCGTTGGATTTGGTCGCCGAGGTGACGTGCTTGCGCTCGCGTTTGCTGGCCATTTCGAAGGCGAACTTGAGGATGCGGTCAACGCCACGGCGGGTGAACACCGATTCTTGCAACACGAATTCGTTTTCGGTGTTTTCGAACATGATCCCGCCCAGCGACGAGTATTCACCTTCGGTGTTTTCGCGCACCACGATGAAGTCGATATCGCCCGGTTTGCGGTTGGCGAGCGGGCAGGGTACGCCGGGGAAGAGTCGAACCGGGCGGATATTGGCGTACTGATCGAACTCACGGCGAAACTTCAGCAGCGAGCCCCACAGGGAAATGTGATCGGGCACTTTGTCCGGCCAGCCCACGGCACCGAAGAAAATCGAGTCGAAGCCTTTCAGTTGCTCAAACCAGTCATCCGGCATCATCTTGCCGTGTTCCAGGTAGTAGTCGCAGCTGGCCCACTCGAAGTATTCGAATTCCAGGTCCAGCCCGTGCTTTGCGGCGGCGGCCTGAACAACCTTTACACCTTCAGGCAGGACTTCCAGGCCAATGCCGTCTCCGGCGATGGCAGCAATGCGCAGTTTCTTGTTGTTCATGACGGGCACTCTTGTTGGACGGCATGTAAGGGCTGAATAGCACAGGCCATCCATGCTATAAGCGCACGATACAAAGATAATCAGCTGATTAATGGATTGAGAAAACACGAATCGTGAATTATCCGCACCTTGATGATCTGAACGTATTCATCCACGTCGCCCGGCGCTCAAGCTTTGTGGGAGCTGCCAATGAGCTGGGCATGTCTGCTGCGTACGTCAGCAAGCGCGTCAAATTGCTGGAGCGGAACATGGGCGTGGTGCTGTTGCACCGCTCAACCCGGCAGGTCTCGATTACTGAAGATGGCGAGCGGGTCTATGAGTGGGCCAAGGGTATTCTTGAGTCCGTGCAGCAGATGAGCGATGAAGTGGCAGCGTTGCACGGCGAGCCAAGCGGGCTGTTGCGAGTGATCAGCAGCCAGGGCTTCGGTCGCCGCTTTGTCGCGCCCGCGTTGTCAGAGCTGGCGGCGCGTTATCCGAAGCTGGATATACGACTGGATATTCAGGACCGGCTGGTGGACCTGATCGAGGAGGGCGTGGACCTGGACATCCGCGTCGGTAACGAAATCGCGCCGCATCTGCGCGCCAGGCATCTGGCCCGTAACTGGCGAGTGCTGTGCGCCAGCCCGGCGTATCTGCAGCAGTACGGCACGCCGCTCAGCCTCGGCGAACTGGCGAATCACGACTGCCTGGTGATCAAGGAGCGCGACCGTCCGTTTGGCATCTGGCATTTGAGCGGGCCGCAAGGCGCTGAAACCGTGAAGGTGACCGGCAGCCTGTCCACCAACCATGGCGAAATCGCCCGCCAGTGGTGCCTGGACGGGCGAGGCGTGTTGTTGCGTTCGCTGTGGGACGTGCGGACTGACCTGGCCGAAGGCCGGCTGATTCAACTGCTGCCGGAGTACCGCCAGGAGGCCGATATCTGGGCGGTGCATACCTCGCCGCTCATGAGCTCGGCGAAGATTCGCGTCACGGTGGAGTTCCTGCGCGATTACTTCGCCGTGCATCATGTGCCAGCCTGATTCCGGTTCAGTGCGCTCCGGCTGCCTTGTTCAGGTCATTGTCTGTCCATTCGGTGTAGATACACGCATCCGCAGCGGCCCAGCGCACGCGCACCGGATCGCCGGCCTTGAGCGGCATGCCGGTGGCAGACAGCGCCTTGACGGTCATCGCCGTGCCGCCCGTTGTCACCACCGAACAGGTCTGGCTCTCACCCAGAAACAGCACCTCGGTGACGTTGGCGCTGACTTCGTTCCAGCCTGCTTCCAGCGGTGTGGCGGCGGCCTGGGAAACACTCAATGCCTGGGCTTTTTCCGGACGAACCATCAGCAGCACGTCCTGATCGGTTTTCAATCCCGAGGTCAGGCGAATCGCCAGCGGGCTGCCCTCGAACGTCGCCACGGCATTGCCCTGCGCCTTGAGCCTGAGGAAGTTGGAGTTGCCGAGAAACGACGCGACAAACGCATTGGGCGGGTTCTGATACAGATCGTAGCCGGTGCCCAGCCCCACGATCTTGCCGTGGCTGAAAATCGCGATGCGCTGGGACAGGCGCATGGCTTCTTCCTGGTCGTGCGTCACGTAGACGATGGTGATGCCCAGCCGGCGGTGCAGCTGACGCAGTTCGTCTTGCAAGTCCTCGCGCAGCTTCTTGTCCAGCGCGCCCAGCGGCTCGTCCATCAGCAGAATGCGCGGTTCATACACCAGCGCTCTGGCAATGGCGACCCGTTGCTGCTGGCCGCCGGACAGTTGTGAAGGGCGGCGATGGGCGAACTCTTCCAGTTGAACCAGCTTGAGCATTGCATCGACTTTCTTTTCGCGCTCAGCCGCAGGCAGTTTGCGGATCGAGAGCGGGAAAGCGATGTTGTCGCGAACCGACAGGTGCGGAAACAGCGAGTAGCGCTGGAACACCATGCCGATGTCACGCTTGTGCGGAGGGACGTTGACCAGCGATTTGCCGCTGACCAGAATCTCGCCTGAACTGGGTGTTTCGAAACCGGCGAGCATCGACAGCGTGGTGCTTTTGCCCGAGCCGCTGGAGCCGAGGAAGGTCAGGAATTCACCGTCCTGAATGTCCAGGGAAATGTCATCGACGGCGGCGAAGTTGCCGTAATGCTTGTTCAGGTTGCACAGCGCGACCAGGGGTTTCTGATGCGACTGGGCGGGGTCTTTGATCACGGCACTCATGACGTACTCCTGGCTTCGTTGCGGCGACGCAGGGTCGCGGCGATGAACATGATGATCACCGACAGCGCGATCAGCAGCGTTGAGGCGACGGCGATGACCGGGGTCAGGTCCTGCCGCAGGGTGGTCCACATTTTAACGGGGAGGGTCTGCAAGGTCGGGCTGGCCATCATCACGCTCAACACCACCTCGTCCCACGACACCAGAAACGCGAACAGTGCGCCGGCCATCATGCCTGGCCGGATGCCCGGAAAGGTCACCTTGTAGATCGCCTGCATGCGCGATGCGCCGCAAATCACCGCAGCATCTTCGATGGACTGATCGAACAGCTTCAGCGAATTGATGATCGAGATGATGGTGAACGGCAGCGCGACGATCACGTGGCTGACGACGAAGGAAAACAGCGTCCCGGTGTAACCGAGTTTGAGAAACAGCGCATAGACCGCCACGGCGATGATCACCAGCGGCACGATCATCGGCAAGGTGAAGACCCCATACAGGATATCGCGCCCAGGAAAGCGGCCACGCACCAGCGCGAAAGCGGTCGGCAGACCCAGCGCCACCGAGGCGATGGTGGTCAGAATCGCCACCTTGAAACTGGACAGGGCAGCCGCCACCCAGTCAGGGTTGGAGAAGAACTGCTGATACCACTTCAAGGTCCAGCCAGGCGGCGGAAACACCAGCCATTGGGAGGAGCCGAACGACAGCAGGACGATGAACAGGATCGGCAGCAACAGAAACAGCGCAATCAGCGCGGTGGTCAGGTACAGACCTTTGCGCAGACCGGGGCTCATGGCATTGGGTGTCAGGAGCATGGCGGTTTACCTCGCGTTACTGGCGCCGACCGGGGATTCCGGCTGGAGCTTCAGGTAGAAGTAGAACAGCACCAGCGTGATCAGGACCAGCAACGCAGCGGCGGCACTGGCCAGCCCCCAGTTGAGGAACGACTGCACCTGCTGGACGATGAATTCAGGCAGCATCATGTTCTGCGCGCCACCCAGCAACGCCGGAGTGACGTAGTAACCCAGCGACATGACGAACACCATCAGGCCTCCGGAAAACAGCCCCGGCCGGCACAGCGGCAGAAACACCCGGAAGAAGTTGGTCCACGGACTGGCGCCGCAGATCGAGCCGGCTTGCAACACCATCGGGTCAATGGCCTGCATCGTCGCCTGCAATGGCAGGACGATGAACGGAATCATGATGTAGGTCATGCCGATCACCACGCCGGTCAGGTTGTGTACCATTTCCAGTGGTTGATCGATGATGCCCATGCCCATCAGCACTTTGTTGATGACCCCGGATGCCTGGAGCAGCACCAGCCAGGAATAGGTGCGTGCCAACAGGCTGGTCCACATCGACAGCAGCACGATGTTGAGAATCCAGCGCCCCCAGCCCCGCGGCACCAGCGTGATGACCCAGGCCAGCGGAAAGCCCAACAGCAGGCTGAACAGCGTTACAAAACCGGCCACGGAAAAGGTGTTCAGCAATACCCTTGAATAGGCCGAGTTGGCGAACAGCTGTTCGTAGTTGCCCAGACCGGGAACCGGCTCAAGCACGCCGCGCAGCAGCAAGCCGATCAGCGGTGCGAAGAAAAACAGCCCCAGGAACAGCAGCGCCGGAAGCAGGTTGCGACTGCCGCGCCAGCGCTGGGCGAGGGAAGGAGATGGCTGCATGCTCGTCGCCTTGTGGTAAGCCGCGCCGGCAGTGCTGTGCGCACCACCGGCCGGGTTGGATTGACGAGGGACGACAGCCGTCATTTTTACTTGACCAGCCATTCGTTCCACCGTGTCGCAATGTCCGCACCGTTCTTGGCCCAGTAGGCGAAGTCGAGAGTGATCTGGTCGGCGACATGGGCGGTCGGCAGGTTAGGCGCCAGCGTGGAGTCCAGACGCGCCACGCTTTGGGTGTTGACCGGCGCGTAGGCGCTGAGGTTGGAGAAGTCTGCCTGGCCTTTGGCGCTGGTCGCGTTGGCGATGAACTTCATCGAGGCGTCCTTGTTTTTCGCGCCTTTGGGCACCACCAGAAAATCAGCCATGACCAGGTTCTGCTTCCAGCTCACGCCCACCGGTGCGCCGTCCTGTTGCAAGGCATAGACGCGGCCGTTCCACATCTGGCCCATCGACACTTCGCCGGAAGCAAGCAGTTGCTGGGATTGCGCACCGCCGCCCCACCAGACGATGTCTTTCTTGATGGTGTCGAGTTTCTTGAAGGCGCGGTCCAGGTCCAGCGGGTACAGCTTGTCAGGCGTTACACCGTCCGCCAGCAGGGCCAGTTCGAGTACGCCGGGGCTAGGCCATTTGTACAGCGCGCGTTTGCCGGGGTAGGTCTTGGTGTCGAACATGGCGGACCAGTCCGTCGGCGGTTTGGCGCCCACTTTGCCTTCGTTGAAGCCGAGGACGAAGGAGAAGAAGAACGAACCGGCACCGTGGTCGGTGACAAAGCGCTTGTCGATCTCGTCACGCTTGATGGTGTTGAAGTCCAGAGGCTCCAGCAGGCCTTCGCTGGCGGCCCGCAAAGCGAAGTCGGCCTCGACGTCGACCACGTCCCACTGCACGTTACCGCTTTCGACCATCGCCTTGAGTTTGCCGTAGTCGGTCGGGCCGTCCTGCACGACGGTGATGCCGCTGGCCTTGCTGAACGGAGCGGCCCAGGCTTCTTTCTGGAAGTCTTGGGTGGAACCGCCCCAGCTCACGAAGTTGACGCTTTCGGCGGCGATAGCGGCGGCACTCGATAAAGCCAGCACGCCAGCCGCCAGGACCGCCGTTGCACGTTTGTTCAACACCATGTTCACGCCCTCATTTGTTGTGTTTTTGAGCGGGCTTTGTCGCCCGCTTGGTCGGGAGCAGTAGGTCCAATGGGCCTCGAAACTTGAAACTGTCAGGCGCTTTTATTGAGGCTGTCCTTTGCGGGGTGTACCTGACAAAACCTCCGGTTTATGGAATATCATATTATGGTATTCCAAACTTTCTGCAAGCGTTTTGCCCTGTCAAAATGCCTTCATTCGATGCTTTTTAACGCGTCGAACCCAATGGCTGAGGGCGGTTTGCCTCACCGCCCGGTCAGCGCGGCGTCGACGTCAGCCGGGAAAGGGAATGCTTTCAATCACTTCCAGATCGTAGCCCGTCAGACCAGCGTATTTCAGTGGTGGACCGAGATGGCGCAGCTTGCCGACACCCAGGTCCTGCAAGATCTGCGCGCCGGTGCCGACCTCGGAATAAATGCGCGACTGTGAACGGGTGTATTGGCGCGGTGGCTGGGTCAGCTGCGGAATGCGCTCCAGCAAGGCTTGCGAGGATTCGTGATTGGCCAGAACAACGACCACCCCGCGGCGTTCTTCGGCAACCCGTTGCAGGGCCGCCCATAACGTCCAGTTGGCGGGGCCGGTGTACTCGGCGCCGACCAGATCACGCAGCGGGTCTACCACATGCACGCGCACCAGCGCAGGCTCGTCGCGGCGGATGTCGCCCATCACCATCGCCATGTGTACGCCGCCTTCGATACGGTCTTCGTAGCTGAACAGGCGGAACGTGCCGTGTACCGTCGGCAGTTCGCGTTCGCCGATTCTGACGACCGTGTGTTCGGTGCTCAGCCGGTAGTGAATCAGGTCAGCAATCGTGCCGATGCGGATGCCGTGTTTTTCTGCAAACAGTTCCAGGTCGGGGCGCCGTGCCATCGTGCCGTCATCGTTCATGACTTCGACAATCACCGAGGCCGGTGTGAAACCGGCCAGCCTTGCGAGGTCGCAGCCTGCTTCGGTGTGGCCGGCGCGGGTCAGCACACCGCCGTCCCGCGCCCGCAAAGGGAAGATATGACCCGGTTGCACCAGGTCTTCGGGCACCGCAGCCGGATTGACCGTAGCCTGCACCGTGCGGGCGCGATCTGCCGCACTGATGCCGGTGGTCACACCCGTGGTCGCTTCGATGGAAACCGTAAACGCGGTGGCAAACACACTGCCATTACTCGGCACCATTTGTTCCAGGCCCAGACGCTGGCAGTGTTCATCGGTCAGCGTCAGGCAGATCAACCCGCGCGCCTCACGGGCCATGAAGCTGATGGCCTGGGCCGAACAGCAGTCAGCGGCCAGCAGCAGATCACCTTCGTTTTCACGGTCTTCATCGTCGACCAGCAACACCATCCTGCCTTGGCGGTAGTCTTCAATAATGTCTTCGATACGGTCGAATGCCATGCTCGGAATCCCGGTTTAATGGATGACTAAATCGTGGTATACCATAAGACAGAATATTTCACAGATTCCCTATCATTGAAACAGTGAGATCGCGATGAAGGCTTATTGGATTGCACACGTCGATGTAACCGACCCACAGCAGTACAGCGAATACACCCAGCGCGCGCCAGCCGCTTTCCAGTTATTTGGTGGGAAATTTCTCGCCCGGGGTGGCCGCTCGGAAGCGATTGAGGGACGAGTCACGCCGCAGCGAACGGTGATTATCGAATTTGAGTCCTACGAGCAGGCGGTGGCCTGTTATCAATCGCCCCAATACCAGAACGCGATGAGCCACCGTCAAGGCGCATCGAACGCCGAGATTGTGATAGTCGAGGGGGTTGAGAGCAGCCGCTAGCGAATGAAGTGGACCTTGCCGGTGTCGTCGTTGCCGATGTAGATGCCGTACACACCGGCCTGGCGCTCTTCGATGTAGCGTTCGAGGATCTGGCGGATGGCGGGGTAGTAGATGCTGTCCCAGGGGATGTCTTCGGGGGCGAAGAATTTGTAATCGAGGGTTTCCGGTCCGAACTGGCCGGTGACTTCCAGCGCGATGGCGCGAAAGACGATATACACCTCGCTGATTTTCGGCACGCTGAAGATGGAGTAGGGCGAGATGATCTCGGCGCGTACGCCGCTCTCTTCCCAGACCTCCCGCAACGCCGCCTGCTCAGTGGTCTCGCCGCTTTCCATGAAGCCTGCGGGCAGTGTCCAGGTGCCGGGCCGAGGTGGGATCGCGCGCTGGCAGAGCAGGTATTTGCCGTCCTGTTCGATGATGCAGCCGGCGATGATCTTCGGGTTGACGTAATGAATGTACTGGCAGCCGCCGCATATCAACCGCGCATGGGTGTCGCCCGAAGGGATGCGCTGAGCCAGGTCAGCGCTGCCGCATTGAGGACAGAAGCGCGGTGTGCCCATGTCAGCGACCTATGCGGGGTTCTTTGAGGGCCACAGGCGCGACGATGTCGCGGACGCTGGCGTCTTCGTCCTGCTTGGATTTCAGGTATTCCAGGGCCACCCGGGCAGCGTTGCGAACGTGATCGACCGAGGCCTGATGCGCGGCCAGCGGGTCGCCGCTCTTGATGGCTTCGACCATGAGTTCCATTTCCTTGTTGCTGGCACCGCGACGGTTTTCCTGGGACACGGAGGTGGCGCGCAGGTAGCTGATACGCGCCTGCAACTGGCGCAACTGGGTGGCAGCGACATGATTGCCGGAGCCTTCGAGCAGCACGTCATAGAAACCCTGGACTGAATCGATGACCTGTTGCAACTCGCCTTCCTTGAGCGATTGACGATTCACTTCCAGGGCTTTCTCCAGTGCCCGGATGTCCCTGGGGCTGGCGCGCAGGGTGAACAGCTGGACGATCAGGCCCTCCAGCACGCAACGCAGCTCGTAGATATCGCAGGCATCTTCCAGCGTGATGATCGCCACGCGCGGGCCTTTGGCGTCGGCGAACTCCACCAGACCTTCGGACTCCAGATGGCGCAGCGCCTCGCGCACCGAGGTGCGGCTGACCCCAAGACGGTCGCACAGGTCCCGTTCGACCAGGCGATCGCCGGGCAGCAGTTGGAAGTTCATGATCGCGCTGCGCAGCTTGTCCAGCACAATCTCCCGCAGGGTGACGGGGTTGCGGTTGACTTTGAACGTGTCGTCGAGTGGCAGGCGTTTCATCGGGTGTGCTCGGAATGGTGCTGTCAATGTAAAGGGGCCGGCGATGTAAAAGCGTGACTTGAAACATGGCCTTGCTCACGCCGCAACCCGCGAACGACGCGGGCTGCTGCATGCCCCGAACGCTCGGGCCCGGGACGCGCGGAGTTTATCACGCCGATGCCTGCTACCACCAAAACCGCCCGATGCCGCCTCAGACGATCGGTGCGAGCGCCCCCATCTTGCCCCGGTGATAAATCATCGGAGTGACCGGAACCGCCGGCAGGATCAGGTTTTTCACCGCACCGACGATGATCGCGTGGTCCCCGCCATCGTATTCGCGCCACAACTCGCATTCGATGATCGCCGTGGCATTGGCCAGCAGCGGGTTGCCCAGCTCGCTCAACTGCCATTCGATGCCTTTGGTCTTGTCCTTGCCCTTGCTGGCGAACGCATAAGCTTCGACCTGCTGGTCGGCGGACAGCAAGTGAATCGCGAACTTCTTGCTGTCGCGCAGCACCGGGTAGGTGTCGGACGCGTAGTTGGGGCAGAACAGCACCAGCGCCGGGTCGATGGACAGCGCGCTGAAGGCGCTGGCAGTGATACCGACCAGATTGCCCTCAGGGTCCAGCGTGGTGACAATCGTGACGCCCGAAGGGAATGACGCCATGACTTCTTTGTAGATACTGGGTTCGATCATCGCAGCGACCTCGTTAACGCATGACAAATGGATCAGGCATGGGCGCCTGCGAAAGGTTGATCCACACCGTTTTCAGTTCGGTGTAGGCCAGCACAGAGTCTATCCCGCTCTCGCGACCGTAGCCGCTGTTTTTGAAACCGCCGATGGGCGCCATTGCCGACACGGCACGATAGGTGTTGACCCAGATGATACCCGAGCGGATATCCCGCGCCAGGCGGTGGGCGCGGCCCAGGTCGCGGGTCCAGATGCCGGCGGCAAGGCCGAACTGGGAGTCGTTGGCAATTGCCAGTGCTTCGGCTTCGTCCTTGAAACGAATCACCGATGCCACAGGGCCGAACACTTCTTCCTGCATGATCTTCATCGAATTGCGGTCGCACTCGAACAGGGTCGGCTCGTAGAACCAGCCTTGACTGTCCAGTTCGGGACGCTTGCCACCCAGGCGCAGACGCGCACCTTCGGCCAGTGCATCAGCCACCAGGCCTTCAACCACTGCCAGTTGTTGAGCAGTGGCCATCGGCCCCATTTCAGTGGCTTCATCCTGAGGGTTGCCGATGCGGATGCGGCTGGCGCGTTCGACCAGGCGGTTGACGAACTCGTCGTAGATTTCATCCTGCACCAGCAGTCGCGAGCCGGAAACACAGCTTTGCCCCGAGGCCGCATAGATGCCGGCGACTGCGCCGTTGATGGCGCTGTCCAGGTCGGCGTCGGCAAAGATGATGTTGGGTGACTTGCCGCCCAGTTCCAGCGACAGCTTTGCAAAGTTTTCGGCGCTGCTGCGCACCACGTGACGTGCCGTGGCAGCGCCGCCGGTGAAGGCAATCTTGCGCACCAGTGGGTGACGGGTCAGGGCCGCGCCGGTGGTCGGGCCGTAGCCGGTGATGACGTTGACCACACCGGGCGGAATACCTGCCTCAAGCGCCAGTCGCGCCAGCTCCAGCACGGTGGCCGAGGCTTGTTCCGAAGGCTTGAGGACGATGGTGTTGCCCGCCGCCAGCGCCGGTGCCAGCTTGATGGCGGTCAGGTACAGCGGACTGTTCCAGGGAATGATCCCGGCCACTACGCCCATCGGTTCATGCACGGTGTAGGCAAACAGGTCGGGCTTGTCGAGGGGCAGGGTGCCGCCTTCAAGTTTGTCCGCGAGCCCGGCGGTGTAATGAAAGAACTCTGGCAGATAGCTGACCTGGCCGCGTGTCTCGCGAATCAGTTTGCCGTTGTCGCAGCTTTCCAGTTGCGCCAGCTGTTCTTTGTTTTCAGCAATCAGATCGCCAAGCCGGCGCAACAGTTTGCCGCGTGCAGTCGCCGTCAGGCCGCGCCATGTCGGGCTTTCGAATGCTTTTTGCGCCGCCTGCACGGCGCGCTCGACATCCGCCTCATCGGCGTCGGGCAATTGCGCCCAGGGTTCGGCCAGTGCCGGGTTGAGGCTGTCGAAGGTCTTGCCGGACAGCGCATCGACCCACTGACCGTCGATGCACATCTGAAAGCGGGTAAGGCTCATGCAACAATCCCCTTGATCGAGTTATGGACGGCCGCCGACTTGTCCAGAAAGTCGAGCAACACCTGGTTGACCAGACGCGGCGATTCAACCGGCATCATGTGGCGTTGATCGGGCAGTATCGCAACTTCGGCACCGCGGATGCGCATGGCCAGTTCGCGGGCCATCTCCGGTGTAGAGCCGGGGTCCAGCTCGCCGGTGGCAATCAATGTCGGTGCGCGAATATCGCCCAGATCCTCCGCGCGGTACATATCCTGGGTGGCAAACAGCTTGTACGTGGTCAGGTAGCCCTGCGGGTCGTTGCTGGCCAGGTTTTGCCGGATGGCCGCGATCTGTGCCGGGTTGGCCGCCTGATACTCGCGGCTGAACCAGCGTGACAGGGCCTCGGCGGCGTTGGCATCAGGCCCGTGCTCGGCAGCCTGACTGGTGCGCTCGACGACGCGCGCGCGCTGTTCCGGGCTGCGATTGAAGACGCTGTTGAGAATGACCAGCCCCGAGAGGTGCTGGGGATACTGCAGCGCGAATGCGCGCGCCACCAGCCCGCCCATCGAGAAGCCGATCACTGTCGCTTGCGGCAGGCCAAGGTGGACCAGCAATTCACGCAATTGCTCGGCATAGCCCGGCAGCCCGGTGTCCGGGTCCGGACGCGGGCTGGCGCCATGACCGAGCATGTCATAGGCAATGACCTGATAATGCGGGGCCAGCCCGACGACCTGGCCGCCCCACATCTCTTTGTTCAACCCCACCCCGTGAATCAACACCACAGGGTGGCCTTGGCCGGTAGCCAGGTAGCTGGTACCCGCCGGGGTGCGCTCAGCGGTGAGCTGAATCATGGATCGCTCCTGCACTGAAGTGGATAGGGACGATTACTGCGCCTTTTCGGCGGCCAGTTCTTCCAGATCGATGTAGCGGTTGCCGATGCGCGGATGCAGACGCCCGCCATTGGCAGCCCCGAGCACGACGACAATCTCATCGGCTCGTGGCGAATCTTCAATGTGCATTTCCAGGGTGATGTAGTGCGAGCGCAGACCTTCGTCGTCTTTGTGCATCATCGGGATCTGGATCGAGGTGCCGGGGCCGCCGCGCTTGTTGGTGAAGCTCAGGTAGCTCTTGGCCTTGACCGCTTCACGGTAGTGATTACCGAAACGCAGGGTATGAATCACCGCCGAGGCGTGTTCGATCTCACCGTCGGCACCTACCACTGCGGCCTTGCCATACGCCTCGATGTTGTCCGCACCGCCGATAGCGTCGGTGAGGCGCTTGACCATCAGTTCACCCAGATCCGAGCAGTTGGCGCGAATTTCGGGCTTGAGGTCTTCGACAAATCCACGGCCCAGCCACGGATTCTTGATGACCACCGCCAGGCCTACCATCGTGACCGGTTTGTCGGTAGCTTTACCGCCCTCGATGAAGGTTTCTTCGGTGTAATTGACGATCTTGCGAATTTCAAAGCTCATGAACGACTCCCGGATCGAGCGCTGTTGTATTTGGTATGATGGTATACCATAAGACTGGCGGTGCAAATGCTTTATTTGCGGCTCGTGCGGCGCGCAACGACGCAGCAGGCAAGCGCCCGCGGGCGGCGTCTCCAATCACTTGACGGATGACGCCAACGACCATTCGTCAGCTCTGCAGGCAATCGTTTTGAACACGGCTGCCCCTGTCGTGACAGATACACCGTGAGCAATAGAAAGCTCGTCGTATTTTTCACCTCAGGAGAGCCATAAATGAAAGCCATCGTCTATAACGGTCCGCGCGACGTCAGCGTCAGAAACGTGCCGGATGCGAAAATAGAGAAGCCGACAGACGCTCTTGTCAGAGTGACCACCACCAATATCTGCGGCTCGGACTTGCACATGTACGAAGGTCGTACCTCGTTCAAGACCGGGCGCATTTTCGGCCATGAAAACATGGGCGAAGTCATCGAAGTCGGTGCGGGCGTCGACCGTATCAAGGTCGGGGATCGCGTTTGCCTGCCGTTCAACATCGGTTGCGGATTTTGCGAAAACTGCGAAAAAGGCCTGACCGGGTATTGCCTGACTGCCAACCCCGGCAGCGCGGGCGCGGCCTATGGTTTCGCCGACATGGGCACCCACGAAGGTGGGCAGGCCGAGTTGTTGCGTGTGCCTTACGCCGATTTCAACTGCCTGCTGTTGCCCGAAGACGCCGTCGAGCGTGAAGACGACTACGTGATGCTCTCGGACATCTTTCCCACCGGTTGGCATGCCACCGAGCTGGCCGGTCTGCTGCCGGGCGAAAGCGTTGCCATTTACGGCGCTGGCCCTGTAGGCCTGATGGCCGCGCACTCGGCGATGATCAAGGGCGCGTCGCAAGTGTTTGTCGTCGACAATCATCCGGACCGCCTGGCGCTCGCCGCGAAGATGGGCGCTACGCCGATCAACTCCCTGGAGCAGGGTGCGGTTGACCAGATCCTCAATCTCACCGATGGCAAGGGCACCGACCGTGGCTGCGAATGCGTCGGCTATCAGTGCTGTGACCGGCACGGCCATGAAGCCAATCACGTCACCATGAACAACCTTGTGGCGTCGACCAAGGCGACGGGCGGGATCGGCGTCGTGGGTGTCTTCGTGCCACAGGATCCGGGCGCTCATAACGATCTGGCGAAGGAAGGCAAGATGGCCTTCGATTTCGGTTCGTTCTGGTTCAAAGGCCAGCAGATTCGTACCGGTCAGGCCAACGTCAAGGCCTATAACCGTCGCCTGGCCGAGCTGATTCATCATGGCCGCGCCAAGCCGTCGCAGATTATTTCCCATCGCCTGAAGCTCGAAGAAGGCCCTGCCGCCTACCAGCACTTTGACGCCCGCGACGATGGCTGGACCAAAGTCGTGCTCAAGCCAAACGGCTGATCTGCCTGGTGACCCTTGGCGTGCCTGGCCAATGCCACCGACAAGGGCACCGCGCTCTGAATACCCTATTCGAGGAGATTGACTCAGATGAATGAAGACTATCCAAAGCCGCCGTTTGCCAGCCAGCCGCAAGAGGTTCCCGGTCAGCAGGGCAAAATGGACCCGTACCCGGATTGCGGCGAAAAAAGCTACAAGGGCTCCGGGCGGCTGCAAGGCAAGATCGCGCTGATCACCGGCGCGGACAGCGGCATCGGGCGTGCGGTGGCGATTGCCTTCGCTCGTGAAGGCGCGCAGGTGGCGATCTCTTACCTGAACGAGCACGAAGATGCTGAAGAGACCAAGCGCTGGGTAGAAGAAGCCGGCAGAAAATGCCTGATGCTGCCCGGTGACCTGGCGCAGAAGCAGCAGTGCGAAGATATTGTGAGCAAGACCGTTGCAGAATTCGGTCGCATCGACGTGCTGGTCAATAACGCCGCGTTTCAGATGACTCATGAAACCCTTGACGAGATTTCTGACGAGGAGTGGGTCAAGACCTTCGATATCAACATCACCGCGATGTTCAGGATCTGCAAGGCAGCCGTCCCGCACATGCCCAGAGGCGGGTCGATCATCAACACCAGTTCGGTCAATTCGGACATGCCCAAGCCGACGCTGCTGGCGTATGCAACCACCAAAGGCGCGATTGCCAACTTCACCGGTGGCCTGGCGCAGTTGCTCGGTGAGAAGGGCATCCGCGTCAATAGCGTGGCACCCGGCCCGATCTGGACGCCGCTGATCCCTGCAACCATGACCGACGAAGACGTGAAAAGCTTCGGCAGCGAAACCCCGCTCGGCCGTCCCGGCCAGCCCGTGGAAGTGTCCCCGATTTACGTGTTGCTGGCCTCTGACGAAGCCAGCTACATCTCGGGTTCGCGTTATGCCGTGACCGGTGGCAAGCCGATTCTGTAAAGCCTGTGGCCAGTACCGTCGGGTGCTCAACGCGAGCGCCCGGCTTGACACCGTGTTCCGGGCATTCTTGCGGATGTCACTTGACCCGCAGCCTGTTACCTCCCTAAATGCCAGACAGCTTTTTCGAGCGGCCTTCCGCTCTTTCCGCCGTTCCCTCCACATCACTATGGAGAATCCTCATGTATCCAGACGTACAGCTCTACATCGACGGTCACTGGCGCGCCAGTCGCGATAACCGCACCTTGCCCGTCATCAACCCGGCCACCGGTGAGTCGCTGGGCAGTGTGGCGCACGCCGGCATCGTCGATCTTGACGAAGCATTGGCGGCAGCCGAGCGTGGCTTTGCCACCTGGCGCGCGACGTCGGCCTACGACCGTTACAAGATCATGCAAAAAGCCGCCAACCTGGTGCGCGAGCGCGCTGACAGCATTGCCCGCATCATGACCCAGGAACAAGGCAAGCCGTTGGCCGAAGCGCGCATGGAAACCTTGTCGGCTGCCGATATCATCGACTGGCTGGCGGAAGAAGGGCGTCGCACTTATGGCCGTCTCGTGCCATCGCGTAGCGTGTCCATCGAGCAGAAGGTCATCAAGGAACCGGTCG
The DNA here is from genome assembly GCF_002093745.1 of Pseudomonas graminis. Taxonomy (GTDB): domain Bacteria; phylum Pseudomonadota; class Gammaproteobacteria; order Pseudomonadales; family Pseudomonadaceae; genus Aquipseudomonas. Next base: position 337,555 of record NZ_MTSB01000003.1, on the reverse strand, counting down.
GTCCGGTCGCGGCGTTCACACCGTGGAATTTTCCGATCAACCAGGTGGTGCGCAAGCTGTCGTCTGCGCTGGCGGCGGGCTGCTCGATCATCGTCAAGGCCCCGGAAGAAACCCCGGCGTCGCCCGCCGAACTGATCCGTGCATTCGCCGACGCAGGCGTTCCGGCAGGGGTGATCGGTCTGGTTTACGGAGACCCGGCAGAAATCTCCGGCTACCTGATCCCGCATCCGGTCATTCGCAAAGTCACCTTCACTGGCTCCACGCCGGTCGGCAAGCAGCTCGCCGCGCTGGCCGGTCAGCACATGAAACGCGCCACGATGGAACTGGGCGGTCACGCCCCGGCATTGGTGTTCGATGACGCAGACATCGACCTCGCCGCGCGCGTACTTGCCACCGCGAAGTTCCGCAATGCTGGCCAGGTGTGCGTATCGCCGACGCGTATTCTGGTGCAGCGCAAGGTGCTGGAAGCCTTTACCGAGAAATTCGTCGGTCTGACCCGCGAGATCAAGGTGGGCAACGGTCTGGACGCGGGCACGACGATGGGGCCGGTGGCCAATGATCGCCGTATTCCTGCGCTGGTCGGCCTGATTGAAGAGGCTGTGGGTGCCGGTGCAACACTGTCAGCCGGTGGCAAGGCAGTGAACGGGGCGGGTTACTTTTTCGAACCCACCGTGTTGAGCGGTCTGACGCCGGCAATGCGCATCATGAACGAAGAGCCGTTCGGCCCGGTTGCGCTGCTGGTGCCGTTCGACACCGTGGAAGAGGCGATTGCCGAGTCCAACCGTGTGCCGTTCGGGCTGGCGTCCTATGCGTTTACCACCTCGATGAAGACCGCGCAGGCGCTGAGCACCTACATCGAAGCCGGCATGCTGTCGATCAACCATCAGGGCATCGGCTTGCCGGAAGTGCCGTTTGGCGGGATCAAGGATTCCGGCTACGGCTCCGAAGGCGGTATCGAGGCCATCGAAGCGTACCTGAACACCAAGCTGGTCACTCAATACAACTGAGTGCGGGCCTGGCTGAATGAAAACGGTCGCGATGTGCAAGCATCGCGACCGTTTTTCGTTTCGCCGCGAGGATGATCAGTCCTTGGCCTGGATACCGGTCTGTTTCATGACCAGGTTCTTCTCTTTCTTGTATTGCAGCGCAACTTCCGGCGCCGGACCGCTCTGGCCGGTTTCCATCCACTTGCGAATACGGCTGGCGTCGGCGAAGTGGGTGTACTTGCCGAATGCGTCAAGAATCACCACGGACACCGGACGATTGGCCATAGTGGTCAACAGTACCAGGCAGTGACCGGCCTGATTGGTGAAGCCGGTCTTGGTCAGCCTGATGTCCCAGTTGTCCTTGCGCACCAGATGGTCGGTGTTGCTGAAGCCCAGGACGTAGGTTGGTTTGCGAAACGTGACGGTCTTCTGCTCGGTGGTGCTCAGCTCACTGATCAGCGGGTATTTGCGTGCCGCCATCACCAGCTTGGTCAGGTCGCGGGCGGTCGATACGTTGTACACCGACAGCCCTGTAGGCTCGACGTACGCCGTGTGTTTCATGCCCAGTGCCTTGGCCTTGGCATTCATCGCCAGAATAAAGGCCGGATAACCGCCGGGATAACTGTGCGCCAGACTCGCCGCGGCGCGGTTTTCCGACGACATCAGGGTGATCAGCAGCATGTCCCGGCGGTTCATTTCGCTGCCGAGCTTGACGCGCGAAAACACACCTTTCATTTCCGGCGTCTGAGAGATGTTGACCGGAATGACCTCATCCATCGACTGCTTGGCATCGAGCACGACCATCGCGGTCATCAGCTTGGTTACCGAAGCGATGGGAACGATGACGTCCGGATTACTGGAATACAGCACTTTGTCAGTCTGCAAATCGACGACCAGTGCGCTGCCAGAGGCCAGGTGCAGATTGGAAGGATCACGGTTGAGAGCAGCGGATTCATTGGCAAACGTGGTGGTGGAAAAAACCGGACCTGTAAGTACACATAATAGGCCCAAGACAGACAGACGAATTTTCAAGAGCAAGGCTCACTCGATAAAGTGTGTTAATAGAAGGGATCGCGTCAAAACGCTGCATTTTATGAGCAGACTTTGATGTCTGTCGATGGCTGCTGCAGGGCGATTTGTCAATAAATGCAGGAATCGGTATTCCGTTAAGTGACGGTTAAGTGGCGTTCTGCTTTCAAACTGCTCTAAAACGCGCCGGAATTTGAATAGTCGTGGTGCGAGAGGCCTGCACCGATTAGCATTCCATGCCATTCAGGTCAGCGATTCAAGGAGTCATGCAATGCTCAAGGGGTTTATCGGCAGGGATTACCTGGTACTGGTGATCGTTGCTTCACTGGTGGTGGTTGTGTTGCTGGGCGCCGGGTTTACCTCACGCTCGTCCGACTGGGCTGGCTGGATGCAGGCGATTGGCCTGATCGTCGGATTGATGGTTGCCATTGCGGTCCCGGCCATCCAGCGCAGGCAGGAAGCCGAGCGGGCGCACAAGCAGTTGCGTGATCGCGAAGTGGGCTATGCGCGGCGCATGCAGTACCTGTGCGGCGAGCTGAGCGAACTGCAAGGGCGCATCAGCCTGAACCTTGCCCATTTGCGCGCCAGTGATCGGCACAGCCTGAAATACACGCTGCAGGATTATTTGCACCGGCTGTTCGAGTCCCACAAACAGGACCTGAACGATGATCGCGTGGTGCTTGCCCACGAACTGCGTCAGGTCGCCAATGACCTGATCGACGAGCTCGACAGCGGTCGCAACGATCGCGTGGTGTTCATGGCCCTGGAAAAACGCCTGCAGAAGCTGACGCATCGTTGTCAGGTCAACGCGGCAATGGCCGAACGCGGTTAAGGCGTCCCTGTGCCGCTGGTCCGAGTGTTTTCTCCAGGCCTAAAAAAGCCCGCATCAGGAGAGGCGGGCAAGGGGATGTGCGGAGCAACGCACGAGGTTCGTAAACAATCAGCTGTTGAGAAGGCGGGGCTGCATCTGCCGGTATAGCGCTTCGGCGACCGGCAGGGACGCGAGCGGGCCACTGACCGGTTCACCGTCCTGAATCAGATACCAGCAGGCCAGCAGACCTTGCGCTCTGAGCGGGGCGGGCACTGCGCTACCGACGACGGACATGATGTGTACCTTGTTCATAACTGCCTCCTCAATCCATGCCGCTACTGTAGGGGGCAATCGATCACGGCAGAAATCGACGCTCTCAATAGTGGTCATTGATAACAACACCGGTTAGCGGCATTGCACCCGCAGACAGGGTTGTGCGCACACCATAAAAAAACCCGCCGATGAAGGCGGGTTTTTTGTTCCGTTACCAGCGGCCGCGCGGCGGGCCGTAATAGTAGCCGGGGCCTGGAGGTGGCGGCGGGCCATAGCGATGGTAGTAATAACCTGGAGGCGGCGGTGGTGGGTAGCGCTCGACAACCTGGTAGACCGGTGCCGGCTGGTAGTAGACCGGCGGCGGCGCGTAATAGACCGGCCGCTGCTGCACGTAGACCGGTTCACGTTCTACGTAGACCGTTCTGTCATGGCTTGAAGATACCGCCGCGCCGACAACGGCGGCGCCTACGATAGCACCCACCACGGCAGGGCCACCCCAGCCACGGTCAGCATTCGCCTGGCCAGCAAGGGCCAAGGCACCTACAAACAAGGCGATTTTGGGGATTTGACGAATCATGACTGTTCCTCGCTCTCAACCCGTTGTCGCGCGCCTGCATCATTCTCAAGCACTGCCACGGGATAACACTATGACATCGAAATTGTAAGAATCTGCGAAAGTGCTGAGTAAATTTTATGTAAGGTGCGCGCTCGCATTCAGTGCTGCATAGCTTACGCTTTTGTCGAAGATTCAAGCCATTACCGTCTGGAGGAAACAGCATGCCCATCACGGCTAACAGGGACACGCAGTTGTGCATGTCCATGGCCGCACGCCCGGGAAACTTCGGCGTTCGTTTTCATAATCATCTTTTTCAGCAATTGGGCCTCAACTTCTATTACAAGACCTTTTCGCCCAATGACCTGGCGGCTGCCGTGGCGGGCATCCGCTCATTGGGCATTCGCGGCAGCGCCGTATCGATGCCGTTCAAGGAAGCCTGCATAGCACTGGTTGATGAGCTGGACACTTCGGCCGCCGCCATCCAGTCGATCAACACCATCGTCAATACGGAAGGGCATTTGAAGGCGTTCAACACGGATTACATCGCCGTGGCGCAATTGATGGACAGCCACGCCGTACCGCGTAGCGCGTTTGCCCTGCGTGGCAGCGGCGGAATGGCCAAGGCGGTCGCCTTTGCGCTGCGCGATGCCGGTTTCACCGACGGCCTGATCGTGGCGCGTAATGAACACACCGGCCGGCGTCTGGCCGAGGCCTGCGGTTTTCGCTGGCAGGCGGAACTGGGCGACGCGCGTCCCGCGTTGCTGGTCAATGTCACACCGCTGGGCATGCAAGGCCCGCAGTCTGATGAACTGGCGTTTGACGAACAGGCCGTCGCCGCTGCCGACACCGTTTTCGATGCCGTGGCCACGCCTGCCGAAACTCCCCTGATCAAGCTCGCACGCCGTCTAGGCAAACGCGTCGTGAGCGGTGATGAAGTGGCGGCGATTCAGGCCCTTGAGCAGTTTGTGCTTTATACCGGTGTTCGCCCGACGGACGAGCAATATCAGCAGGCTGCAGCGTTCGCCAGAGCCGGCTGATTTCGATTTGCCTGCCAGCGCGAGGGCGAGCAGGGCATACCCTTGATTACTCCAGCCTGGCCAGGCGCTCTTCAAGTGCTGCGACACGCGCCTCCAGCTCCTCGATGCGCTGGTTTGCGGCCGGGCTGTGGGGGCTGCGCTCCGGTGCCTGGTGCCGTGAGGCAAGAAGCTCCTGAAGGTCCGCCGGGTCACCGATCAGGTGCATGTAGCGATCTTCGCGTTGCCCGGACTGGCGCGGCACGAGCGTCGCCAGCCCTCTGGCAATCAGGCGCTCCAACTGATGAACGACCTGCTCGCTGTCTTCGAAATCGTGCATGCGGTGACTGCGGGTGAGCAGCTCGCTCACGGTTTGCGGACCCCTCAGCAGCAACAGTCCGGTCAGGATCACTTGCGCGGGCACCAGCTCCAGGCCCTTGTCGACCCTGTGCTCCCAGCGATCGGCACGACTGCCCATGACCAGCCGGGTCAGGCCGCGACCTTCCAGCGCACGCAGGCTCTGGCCCACCTGGCCCGGAGTCAGGTTCATCACCGGATCGCGGCTGGTTTTCTGATTGCAGGCGATGACCAGTGCGTTGAGGGTCAGCGGGTAGGTTTCCGGGTGGGTTGCCTGTTTCTCGATCAGGCAGCCAAGAATGCGCACTTCCGTGCTGTTGAGCTGTAACGCCTCGGCATTCGGGGAGGATTCGGTGACGGATGATTCAATGGACATGACGCTTCCCTGAGTGATGGCGGGGGATCAGCGTAGGGCGTGGCAGGAATTATTGCCAGTACCTGCTGCTTGCATCGGTCTACAGGCTGAAAAGTGTCACGGTGTTTCGCGTCGGGTCAGTCTATAATTGCGCCTTTCCCACCCAGGAGACGTCATGTCTATTTCCCTGTACGCCGCTTCCATTCCTGTCTTCCAGCAAATGCTCAACGCGCTGAGCGACGTTCTGACCAAGGCCGAAGCCCACGCGACCGAGAAGAAGATCCAGTCGCCCGCCCTGTTGCAGGCCCGATTGTTCCCGGACATGCTGCCGTTTACCCGTCAGGTGCAGATTGCCGTCGATTTCGCCAAAGGCGCTTCGGCTCGTCTGGCAGGCATCGAGATTCCGCAGTACGACGACACTGAAACCAGTTTCGAAGAGCTGCAGGCTCTGCTGGCCAAGACCCTCGCGTTCATCGGTAGCATCACGCCCGATCAGGTCGACGGCAAAGAAGGTATCGAGATCGTGCTACGTCCGGGCACTGAAAAGGAAAAGCGCCTTAATGGTCAGGCTTACCTGCTCAGCTATGCCTTGCCTCAGTTCTTCTTCCACGTCACCACGGCCTACAACCTCCTGCGTCATAACGGTGTAGAAATCGGCAAGCGGGACTTCATGGGCAAGTTCTAAGGCCTGGAGGCGGGTGGTTTTGTTTCTACGCTCTGCTTCCATCCTGTATACCCGTCTCGTGGGGGCGAGCTGGTTCGCTCCCACAGAGGCTGTATTTATCGCCATCAGGCTATCAGCCCTGTCTTCCAGGTGCTTCGGGGCCTGTGTGCGGCGATAAGTGCTCCATCCCGCTTTAATCCCCCTGCATGTTGCGCTGTCATCACGGCCTGTATCGTTGTTCTGGAGTTTTCATGTTGTTGCCCATACTTCTGTTGTCGGCTGCCGGTTTCACGGTACTGACGACAGAATTCATCATTGTTGGTCTTTTGCCTGCTGTTGCCCGTGACCTGGATGTGACGGTTTCCCAGGCAGGCCTGCTGGTGACGCTGTTCGCCTTTACGGTCGCCGCCTTCGGTCCGTTCCTGACCGCTTATTTTTCGCGCTTCGAGCGCAAGCGTCTGTTTATCAGCATCCTCATCCTGTTCGGATTGTCCAATGCGCTTGCAGCGATGGCCCCCAATATGCCGGTCATGGGTATTGCGCGCCTGATTCCCGCGCTGGGGCTGCCCGTGTTCTGGGCGCTGGCCAGTGAAACGGCGGTCGACATTGCCGGGCCGGCGTTCGCCGGGCGAGCCATTGCCAGAATCGGCTTCGGAATTGTCTGCGCCACGGTATTTGGCATCCCCGTGGGCACTCTGATCTCTGACGCGTTCGGCTGGCGCAGCGCGTTTTTCGCGCTCTCAGGCCTGGCCTTCGCCAAGGCGCTGCTGCTGGCGGTTTATTTGCCAAGCACTGCCGCAAAGAAAAACCCGGCGTCGATCCTCAAGCAATTCGGCATTCTGCGCAGCCCGATGATGCAAGGCCATGTGCTGCTGTCGATACTGGTCTTCAGCGGCATGTTCACGGCTTACACCTACCTGGCGGACATGCTGGAGCGTCTGGCCGGTTTCGACGGCAATCTGGTCGGCTGGTGCCTGATGGGGTTTGGCGCGGTAGGCCTGCTCGGTAATTCGCTCGGCGGGCGCATGGTCGATCGCCACCCGCTGATCGCCAGTCTGGTGTTCTGCGCCTTCATGGTGGTGGGCATGGTGGCGGTGGTGCCGAGCATTCACTCGGTGGTGGCGCTGGCACTTGCGCTGGCGGTGTGGGGCATCACCCAGGCGGCGCTGTTTCTGGTCAGCCATGTCCGTCTGATCAAGGCTGCGCCCCAAGCGCCAGCGTTTGCGGCGTCTCTGAACATCGCCGGCGCCAATCTGGGCATCGGGATCGGCGCCGTCATTGGTGGCCGAGTGATCGATCACCTGGGGCTGGGTAACGTCGGTTTCGCCGCTGCCGGCATCATTGTTCTGGCGATAGCGCTGGCGCTGCTGTTGATCAAGCTTGATCGCGGTCCGCGTGCGGCCCAGGCGCTGATCCCGCGTCGGTAAATAACTGGTTTCGAGCACTTTCGGCAATGGCGACAACGCCGGGGTGCTTGACCTTGCGTTCCACGGTGATTGCGTAGAATGACTCGGTCACGGCATCGGTCTGGCCGATCACCTGCACGCCATACTGGCTCTGTACTTCATCGGCAATTACGCTGGGCGCAACGAAGATGCCGCTGCCGGACTTGCCGAAAGCCTTCATCAGCGCACTGTCATCGAATTCTCCGACAATGCGCGGCTGAATCTTCTGCTCGGCAAACCAGCGCATTAGCCTGCCGCGGACCACGGTTTCCTGGCCTGGAATCAACAGCGGTGCGCCATGCAGGCACTGTGGAAAGTCGGTCCCGACGCTTTCGGCCACTTCGCGGGTTGCAAAAAAACTGACTCCGCATTCGCCCAGTCGGTGGCTGTAGCCCTTGATGTCCAGATGCGGCGGCATGGGGCTGTCCGAGATCACCAGGTCCAGGCGCTGAATCGCCAGATCCGCCAGCAGCCGTTCCAGCTTGTCTTCACGGCAGGTGATGCGGATGGACTCGCTGAGGTTCATGGTCGGCGCTATCAAACGGTAGACAATCGATTTGGGCACGACATCGGCCACGCCGATGCGAAACAGCAACTGCTGCTCGTCAGGTTGCGAACGCAGCAGGTTCTCCAGTTCATTGCCCAGCTGAAACATCTGCTCTGCATAGGGCAGTGCGAGTCGACCGGCTTCGGTCATTTCCAATTGTCGTCCCACGCGCTGAAACAGATCGACGCCCAGCGAGGCCTCCAGCAGGCTGATCTGCCCGCTGACGGTCTGGGCCGTCAGGTTCAACTGCTCGCAGGCGCGCACGATGCTCCCGGTTTTGGCCACGACCCAGAAATAGTGCAGCTGACGGTAATTGAGCATGGTTATCGCCGATTCGGTAAAACCGAAGTATACGCGTTATAAAATCGAATTTTCCTGATGTTTCAAGGTGTTTAGAATGCTTCGCAACGCCGGACCCGACACCAATACCCGGCCTTGCTTATCGAGGACCCCATGAACAAACCCATGTGTGCTGTGCTTTTGAGCTGTTCGCTGCTGGTAATGGCGGGATGCGATCAGATAGAGTCATCCACAAAGCAGGTGCTTGATACCGCCGCCAACACCGCAAAACAGGCGGTGGACGATACTCACAAGGCCGCAACCAAAGCGCTTGAAGAGACCCGGCAGGAACTTTCAGTGCTGGAGTCGCCACCAAGCTCGGCTGACACCGAAAAAAAGTCCGATAAAGAAATCTAACTTGAAACTATTGGCTCAGGCAGGGCAGTGATCTATGGAATACCTATTGGAACTCGTGACAAGCCCGGCAGCCTGGATCGCCCTGGCAACACTGGTCGTGATGGAAGTCGTGCTGGGCATCGACAACCTGATTTTCATCTCGATCATCACCAACAAGCTGCCGGAGCATCAGCGGGAGAAAGCCCGGAAACTGGGTATCGGCATGGCGCTGGTCATGCGCCTGGGCTTGCTCAGCACCGTCGCCTACATCGTGCAACTCACAGAGCCCGTGTTCGAGGTGTTCGGCAAGGCGTTCTCGTGGAAAGACATGATTCTGGTTGCCGGTGGCCTGTTCCTGGTCTGGAAAGCGACTACCGAGATCCATCACAGCATGGACGTCAAGACTGACGAAGAGAAAGCCTTAGGTTCGGTAGTGGCGTTGAGCATGGGCGCGGCCATCGTGCAGATCCTGATGCTGGACCTGGTGTTCTCCATCGACAGTATCATCACTGCCGTGGGCATGACCGAGCACTTGCCGATCATGATCATTGCTGTCGTGAGTGCCGTGGTCGTGATGCTGGTGGCTGCCAACCCGCTGGCGAAGTTCATCAACGATAACCCGACGGTGGTCATGCTGGCGCTGGGCTTCCTGATCATGATCGGTATGACGTTGATCGCCGAAGGGTTTGGCGCTCATGTGCCCAAAGGCTATATCTACGCGGCCATGACGTTCTCGGCAGCCATCGAAGGCCTGAACATGCTGGTGCGCAGGGCAAGGCGCAGAAAAGCCGCGCGAGTGTCACATAGCTGATAGCCGGCTTTGCTGGAAAAAAGGTCGACCCGTTCATACGGGTCGACCTTTTTACGTTCAAGGCATTGTTCACCTGCACAGGGGCAGGGTGATGTTCTTCAGCCAGCGACGACAGGTTGACCGTTTACAGGCTTGGTCATTTCCGGTTTCTGCACGGCAAGCGGCGCAGCGCTGCGTGGATGATGGCGACGCGAGACGCGCATGACCCCCCACAGCATGGCGCTCGAGACGGCAAGCCACGAAGCGATCAGCATCACGATTGTCAGTTCCAGGCTCATAAGTGCCTCCACATCCTGCTTTTTTACCACGGTCTTGATAACTGACATTCTAGTACGAAGCATGTTTCGGTTAATTGACCAATGGCATCGGGCTATGACCGATTTGCTCTATTGCCTTCGATGCACTGCTGCACAACGCTATACCCGGAACCCGGACGGCTCTATCATCGACGTCCGGATCGGGTCGCGGGTTGCCCGACATCAGTTGAAGTGAGTAAGCATGTCATCGGTTTCTCTCATTGTCGGTGCCGCTGGCGCCAGACGGTCCTGGCTGGTCCTGGCCCTGATCATTGGCCTTGCCGGTTGTTCATCAATGGTCACCCCGCAGATGAAGCGCCTTCCGGACCGGGTCGAACTGACCTCGGTGCCGTTCTTCCGGGGCAATGCGCACCAGAGTGGGCCAATGGTGCTGGCGAGCATGTTGGCCAACCAGCAGGTACAGACCACTCCCGGCCTGCTCGAAAAGCCGCTGCAACTGCCGGGTGCCGAAGGCCGACTGGAGCAGAACATGCAAAACGTCGCGCGGGAATACGGCTTCATGGTCTACCCGCTCGATGGCCAGTTGCAGGACCTGCTGGCTCAGGTTTCGGCCGGTTACCCGGTCATGCTGCGCTTTTCCCAAGGTTCTGCATTCTGGAAAGGACCGCGCTATGCGGTGTTGATCGGCTACAACCGGATCAAGCAGACGGTCTTGCTGAGCACTGGCATGGATCGTCGCTACTCAATGAGTTTCAGCAGCTTCGCATCCGCCTGGCAAGACGCAGGCAACTGGGCGGTGCTGGTTCAGTCGCCTCGTCAGTTGCCCGCCGACGTCGATCGGCAGCGCTGGTTGCAGGCAGCCGATGCGCTGGCGAAGGCGGGTCAGGAGCAGGCGGCAGGTGAGGCCAGAAGAACGCTGGAGCGCAGCGTTAAATGAAATCAACAAAAACGGCACCTCAGAGGTGCCGTTTTTGTGCGGGTTGAAGGTTTAGAACCCTAGCCGGTCACGCAGGCTGTAATACCACGCGCCCAGTGCGGTAAGCGGTGTGCGCAGCATCTGACCACCAGGGAACGGGTAGTGGGGCAGGTCGGCGAACGCATCGAAACGCTCGGCCTGCCCGCGCAATGCTTCGGCCAGCACCTTGCCCGCCAGATGGGTGTAGGTCACCCCGTGACCGCTGCAACCCTGGGAGTAATAGATATTGTCGCCAAGCCTTCCGACCTGGGGCAGGCGTGACAGGGTCAGCAGGAAGTTGCCGGTCCAGGCGTAGTCGATCTTGACGTTCTTGAGCTGCGGGAATGCCTTGAGCATCTTTGGCCGGATAATCGCTTCGATGTTGGCGGGGTCGCGCGCGCCATAGACCACGCCACCACCGAAAATCAAACGCTTGTCGGCACTCAGGCGGTAGTAATCCAGCAAATAGTTGCAGTCTTCGACGCAGTAGTCCTGCGGCAGGAGCGTTTTGGCCAGTTCGTCACTCAATGGCTCGGTCGTGATGACCTGAGTGCCGCAGGGCATCGATTTGGCTGCCAGTTCCGGGACCAGATTGCCCAGATAAGCGTTGCCGGCCACGATGATGAACTTCGCCCGCACCTTGCCCTGAGCGGTATGCACGACCGGGCTGGCACCGCGCTCGATACGGATCGCTGCGGACTGCTCGTAAATCGTGCCGCCCAGTGTTTCGACAGCTGCAGCTTCACCCAGCGCCAGGTTGAGGGGGTGAATGTGGCCGCCGGTCATGTCCAGCAAACCGCCGATGTATTGATCGCAGGCCACGACTTCGTTGATCCGGCGCTTGTCCATCAACTCCAGCTTGCTGTGGCCGTAACGCTCCCATAGTCGCTGCTGGGCTTCCAGATGCGCCAGCTGCTTGCTGGTGATGGCTGCAAACACACCGCCATCTTTCAGGTCGCACTGAATGCCGTAGCGTGACACACGATCCCTGATAATGGATGCACCCTCAAAGGCCATTTGCCCCAGCAGTTGCGCCTGTCGCGGCCCGACGGTGCGCTCGATCACATCGATGTCGCGGCTGTAGCTGTTGACGATCTGACCACCGTTGCGTCCGGACGCGCCAAACCCGACCTTGGCAGCTTCCAGCACTGTCACACGGAATCCGTTCTCCAGCAGAAACAGCGCACTGGACAAGCCGGTGTAACCGGCGCCGATGACGCACACGTCGGTTTCAACCTCGCCTTGTAAAGCGGGGCGCTCCGGCGCGGGATTGGCTGAGGCAGCGTAGTAGGACTGAGGATAAGGCGTGTTTGCCATCCTGATGCTCCGTTTAATATTCTTGACGATGGCGCTGATCCTACCCGAGACGCGAACGCTCTGCCAGCATTGAGCGAAAAGGGCTGATGCAGGTTTTTTTGCAAAAACCGCTTTAATTCATAGGGTTAGCGAAAAAAACAGATTGACACACAACTCGATACCCGTAGAATACCGCCCCACAGCAGGCACGTAGCTCAGTTGGTTAGAGCACCACCTTGACATGGTGGGGGTCGTTGGTTCGAGTCCAATCGCGCCTACCAGACAAAATCCGCTCTGCTGGGCGGTAAGAAAAGGGTCAGCCGAAAGGTTGGCCCTTTTTTGTGCGTGACGCTTTGTTGGTCAGGGCAAAAATTTCAATTATTCAGAGAGTTACTGCAAAAAAGAATTTGACAGGTAATCGAATATCCGTAGAATGCCGCCCCACAGCAGGCACGTAGCTCAGTTGGTTAGAGCACCACCTTGACATGGTGGGGGTCGTTGGTTCGAGTCCAATCGCGCCTACCAAACAAAATCCGCTCTGCTGGGCGGTCGAGAGGGGAATCCGAAAGGGTTCCCTTTTTTGTTGCCTTGAGAAAACGTTCACAATCTATAGGCATCGTTCACACACTGCAATGAGAACGTCTGTTCTCGTTCAAATCGTCGTTCACACGAACGTTCACACCTCATTCACAGTGGCATTCACACGAGCAAATGTGAACGACCATACCTAACCTATTGATCTGTATAGCTTGAACACCTTCTTGTTAAGGTGGTGCTCATTGCTCGCAACCTCAAAATGCCAGGCTTTTAGCCAATTGAGCTGCGTGTCTGATGTATGCCGGACCGTAATTGTCAACTAATCCTTGATACGACGTTAAGTGTTTTTTCGTACTGAGTGGGTGTCCGTCCATCATTGAACTAGTGTGGCCGAATCCAGTTGTAAAGAGGCATCAGGTAGTAGCTGATGTCGCGGCGCGCTTCTTGAGCTGTCATATAGCCCACAGACGGTATCCATTCAGCTTTCAAGCTGCGAAACACTCGCTCCAATGGCGAGTTGTCGTAGCAATTACCCCGGCTACCCTGGCGGCTCATGCTCATGCTCATGCTCATGCGGTATCGCCAAAACCGCTTGCAAAACTGTCGGCTTCCATATTGGGTACCTTGGAGTGAAACAGCATGCCTTGAGGCTTTCCGCTTTGATCAAGTCCGTATCTGGCTTGTTCGAAAACGCTCAGCCCACCATCCGGTGCGTGAAGAGGCCCATTACAATCGCAGGCAATGCCATTTCCCTTGTGCCCGGATGTAGGTGATGTTGCCACACCAGACCTGATTGGGCGCGGGTAGATCAAACTCTCGATTCAACTATCCGAGATGTCAGGGTGCTCCAATGTTGTTTTTCAAGGATGCTAATCCGGCTGCTTGCTGATTGATCCCAGTTCTGGCATCAGGCCACGCACCTTGAGCCGACCGAGTTGCTCGCCATCCTCCTGCATCATCGACACGATACTGCGGCCGCCGCTGCGCTTCGACTTTGCCTGAATATTTCATTGACCCTGATCCATAGACAAGCCCGCTTGGGGTCTGGGGCGAGCATCGCAGGCAATGGTAGTCGTAGCAAGAGCGAGGTATATCGAGCACTTCGCACAGTAACTCGATTGGCTGGTGGGTAGTGCCTTGCTTGAAGATGGTATGGCGCTAGAGGTCTTTGATGACAGCTTCAAGCTTGTCAGCCTATTCCTGAGGTTCAGTCGGTGTAGAAAATGTCTTCGACTGTGAGGTTCCCTTTCTCCGCTCTGCTGGGCGGTAAGAAAAGGGTCAACCGAAAGGTTGGCCCTTTTTTGTTGACGATTTTCGTACTGATGTCCTGTATTGCTATGCATGCCGTGACGCTCGGCGTCACATTAGCCGCCGCGGCACAATGTCATGCTGTGCCCGTAATCACGGCACATAAATCAAAGCGATTTTTTGTGGCGATGGCACTGGCACTGGCGACGCAGAGTGCGACGTAAGTGACGGCAGAGCCTTGACGCTGATTCGGGGGTAGCCTGGCAGGACGCCAGGCTAGCCGCACCGGGCCAGGGATGGCCCGTTGCGGCGACCCCCGGATCAGTGTCAGGGCGAAGGAACCCGACGAAGTCGGGCCGGAAACGGAGCTTAGGGCTTTGCCTACTTTGGCCCCATCAAAGTAGGTCGCCGAGGGGCGAAAAGGTGCCCTGAGCCGTAAACAACCATCACTGACACCGCAGAACCGCCGTGTGACGCGGAGCGTCACGAACTGCATGCCGACGCGGAGCGTCGGCACGATAGTCAAGAAGGTTGGCCCTTTTTTGTTGCGTGTGCTTTGCACTGAATGACCGCCGACTCCCGCGCCCGCCAGTGAGGACGGGAGCCGCCTGAACAGCCAGGCCTCAGGGAATAAGACGGTCTTTACGCAATTTCTCGAACACGTTGAAAAAGGCATCGTCACTGGCCTGAAACGCCGTAAAGCCCAATTTGCGACTTTTCGACATGTCCGTGACCACTTCAATCGGACGACCCAGGTCGGCATCGGTGTGCCAGGGTGAGATCAACCGGTTGATGTCAGCTTCCTTGAGCTGGTGCTCACGGACAATGTCGGTCCAGGCAGCCTGGTCATCGGCCATCTGGGTTTCCAGCGGTGAAGGCTGATCCGGGAAGGCTGCCGGCTCTACGCCAAAGTATTCTGCGATCTGGCCCCACATCCAGCTCCAGCGAAAAACGTCGCCGTTGGTGATGTTGAACGCCTGATTGGCCGCTGCGGGTGTTGTGGCAGCCCACAGCTGCTGATGGGCCAGTTGGCGTGCATCAGTCATGTCGGTCAGGCTGTCCCACTGCACGCGTGAGCCCGGGAAGACGAAAGGTCGGCCAGTGGCTTTACAGATCGACGCGTAGACGGCCAGGGTGGTTGCCATGTTCATCGCGTTGCCCACGGCCACGCCGGTCACGGTGTGCGGACGATGCACGCTCCAGGTGAAGCCATCTTTTTCGGCGGCGGCGAAGACTTCATCTTCCTGCGCGTAATAGAAGTTCTCGATCTCCAGGCGTGGCTGTGTCTCTCTGAACGGGGTCTGCGGCAGCGTGCCTTTGCCATACGCCTCAAACGGGCCGAGGTAATGTTTGAGGCCGGTGACCAGTGCCGCATGCTGAACACTGCCCGCAGGCCGGACGGCGTCCAGCACATTGCGCACCATGGCGGCGTTGACGCGGATATTTTCCGCTTCGGTGGCCTGACGCGACCATATGGTGATAAAGACGTGAGTGGGCTTCAGGTCGGCCAGCGCTGCAGTGACGGATTCGGGGTCTTGAAGGTCTGCTGCGACGGGAATCACGCCGGGCCGGGTCGATGGACTACGGGAGAGGGCGGCAACCTGCCAATCGTTTTCCAGCAACAACTGTGTGATTGCGCCGCCGACAATGCCACTTGCGCCAACAACCAGGGCGGTCTGAGTCATGGGGATCTCCTGAGACGGGGGTGAAGTGAATGAACCGTCTGCTGCTTCAGAACAGCATCAGGCTCTACGGTTCAACCCGATCATGCGGCGCCCCTGTACTCTGCCGGTTTTGCCTGAGAATGCCTCAGCCCTGCAGGGCGTACGATTTGACGATGG
This sequence comes from Pseudomonas graminis, assembly GCF_002093745.1. Classification (GTDB taxonomy): domain Bacteria; phylum Pseudomonadota; class Gammaproteobacteria; order Pseudomonadales; family Pseudomonadaceae; genus Aquipseudomonas. The sequence continues at coordinate 321,899 of NZ_MTSB01000003.1, read as the reverse complement.
TTTTGGTGGCGCTACTGGCTTTGAGGTCGCCGAGGTTCTTGGAGGCGAGCCATTTGCAGGCGGAAATTTCGTTTTGCGGTGACGGCTCGATGGAGCTTGGGACCTGTGTCATGAACACATAATGGGTCACTTCATCTTTTTCGTAGGCCGCCAGGTACAGCAGGTCCAGATTCACCAGGCCGGTTTCCTCGCTCAATTCGCGTACTGCGGCCTGAACGGGGGTTTCTCCAGATTCGATCTTGCCACCCGGCAATGCCCACCTGGATTTCGGTTTGCGTACGTAAAGCACCTGGCCGTCGCGTTTGCAGATGACTGTCGCTCGTAGTTTCATATTCCGTTCACCTGTTAAACGTCCGTTGACATCAATATCTGCAAGGACTTCGTGAACTTGAGACTTACCGGCAGTCAAGAGTAGTCACTAAGTTGTAATAAAAAGTTCATTATTATCAGTCGTCAAGCGCTGATCATGCGTTTTCCGGGCCACAAACGCCGTGAAACCGGCGAATGAGCGCTGATACTTTTCTGAACAGTATGGGAGGTCAGTGAGAAAATGCCGGGCATCAGTTCCCGCTGCGCGACGTACGGCAAGATTTTTTTGCAGGCATTGCCTTCCCTGGCAACCAGCTTCCCTCTAACGGACAGTCTTTCAGGCGGCAGAGGCCTCCTGCTTGAGGCTCGCCATGTCAATGACAAAGCGGTATTTGACGTCGCCTTTGAGCATCCGCTCGTAGGCCTCGTTGATGTCCTGCATGGCGATCATTTCGATGTCCGAGACGATGCCGTGCTCGGCACAGAAATCCAGCATTTCCTGGGTTTCCTGAATGCCCCCGATCAGCGAACCCGCCAGGCTGCGGCGCTTGAAGATCAGGTTGAAAACCGCCGGCGACGGGTGCGGTTCTGCCGGAGCACCGACCAGTGTCATGGTGCCGTCACGCTTGAGCAGCGAGAGAAAGGCGTCAAGGTCGTGCGGCGCTGCAACGGTGTTGAGAATGAAGTCCAGGCGGTTGGTCTGGGTTGCCATCTGCGCCGGGTCTCGGGACACGATCACCTCATCGGCGCCCAGGCGCAGGCCATCCTCGCGCTTGTCGGGGGATGTGGTGAACAGTACGACATGGGCACCCATCGCATGCGCGATCTTGACGCCCATATGGCCCAGGCCGCCCAGACCGACGATGCCGACTTTCATGCCCGGCCCGACTTTCCAGTGGCGCAGGGGAGAGTACGTGGTGATGCCCGCGCACAACAACGGCGCGACCGCCGCAAGATTGGCATCGTGCGAAACACGCAAGGCGAACTTTTCCTTGACCACAATCGTGTCGGAGTAGCCGCCGAAGGTGTTTTCACCGCCAAACACCGGGCCATTGTAAGTCCCGGTAAAACCGCTCTCGCAGTACTGCTCGTCGCCTTCAGCGCAGGATGCGCACTGCTGGCAACTGTCGACCATGCAACCGACACCGGCGATGTCGCCGATCTTGAATTGCGTGACATGGGCGCCTACCGCAGTCACCCGGCCGACGATTTCATGGCCGGGCACCGACGGGTAGAGCGTGTTGTGCCATTCATTGCGGGCCGTGTGCAGGTCGGAGTGGCAAACGCCGCAGTAAAGAATATCAATCTGCACATCATCGGCGCCCGGAGCGCGGCGTTCGAACTGGTACGGCTTGAGCACGTCTTTCGCCGATTGCGCTGCGTAGCTGTAAGTCTTGACCATTACTGTCACCTGTTCAGTGGGGGGATTGGCGTGAAGCCGGAGGTTAGCGTAGTCGCCGTTTGGTTATCGCTGTTGCGGGCTTCACGCCTCGCTTGAATCTGACCGGTCCGGCGGCCGGATAGTGCCCTGCGTCACATACCCGTCCCGGTGCATGAAAGAGGTCTGCCAAAAAGGAATGAACTTTGCAACAATGTCGCTACACATGTGTTACCTCTGGTCATGGTTTCAATCATGACCGCCGTCGGCTTCTGTATCTGGTGCTTCAATGACTGTCTCTAATCTGGCCACAGACCTGTGCCCGAGCGTGGCCTCCGATCACGGCTACGCGCTGAATGACAGTCCCGACGGTTTGTCGGACATGGACTCCATCGATGCGGTGCTGAGCGCAGCCCAGGCGCACATGCCGGATATTGCCTGGGCCGCGTATGCTGCCGGTGACCTGAAATGCCTGCTGGGGCAGGGTGACGACAAGGTTGTGTGGCCCGGGCACATCGCTGCGGAAGACTTTGATACGTTCTGCCAGCAGTTGCAGCTTGATCGCCGCGTCGCCGGTCAGGGTGAAGACGTGCTGGGCTGGGTGCTGGCTCCGATGGCCGAAAAAGACCATCCGCACCTGGTGGAACTGGCAGGCAGGCTGGGGGCATTGTTACAAACGGCGGCACTGGTGCGGGCGCAAAATACCCAACGGGTACTGTATGAGATCAGCCTCTTGGCCAGTTCGCCGCTTGATCGTGGTGCTTTCCTGCAAGGCATCCATGCACAACTGGGCACGTTGATCGATGCTGAAAATTTCTACGTCGCCCTGTATGACCCGCAGTGCGGCAAGATCACCTATCCCTATTACATCGACCGGTTCGATGACGAGGCAATGGCGGCCGAGGCGTTCGAGTTCATCGACCCGGATCGAATTTCCCTGACCGGTTATGTCCTGAGTACCGGCCAGCCCCTGTTCCTCGGCGCGTCGTGTATCGAACTGGCCAAAAACGAAGGCCGATTTTTTTGCTACGGACGGTTGCCGGAGTTCTGGATGGGCGCGCCCCTGAAGAACGCTTCGGACGAAGTGTTCGGTATGGTAGCGATGCAGGTGTACGACGTGTCTCGCGTCTACAGCGCTCAGGACCGGGCGTTGTTCGCGGTGGTCTCGCGCTATGTGGCCATGGCGCTGGACCGTCTGTTACGGCGTGCCGATCTGGAGCAGATCGTGGCCCTGCGCACGCAACAGCTTTGTGCGGCCAACGATGCGCTGAGGCAAGAAGTAAAGGACCGCGAGCGCGCCGAGCACCTGCAAAGCGCGCTGTTCCGGATTGCCGAGCTTTCCAGCCAGCCGGGGGACATGAACGAGCTGTTCCACAGCCTGCACATGATTGTCGGCGAGTTGCTGGTGGCGCTGAACTTCTACATCGCGCTCTATGACAGCACCACCGGCGAGGTGACGTTTCCGTATTACATCGACGAGTACAGGCCCGTGCCACCGCGTTCCCGACGCGGGCAGCGTGGCTTCACGGAGTATGTGATCGGTCAGCGACGACCTTGCCTGATCGACTACGAAGATGCCCGCAGGCTGGAAAGTCTCGGAGAGATTGAAGTCCAGAAAGACCCCACCCCGTCTTTTTCCTGGCTGGGCATTCCCTTGTTCGATGGGGAACAGGTGCGTGGCGTGCTGGTGGTGCAGAGCTATTCGAAAGATGTCAGCTATACCCAGCGTGATCAGGAGTTACTGACCTTCGTATCGCGCCACATCGACACTGCCTTGTCTCGCCGCAACGCGGCGGAAGCCATTCATACCGCGAACCTGCGCCTCGAAGCCAGGGTTCGCGACAGAACCCGGGAGCTGGACCAGGCCAATGCCAGGCTGCAACATGAAAATTCCCACGACTCGCTGACCGGGCTGCCCAACCGCAGTCATCTGCAGTATCGCCTCAAGCACGCCTGGCAGGCGTTCTGCCGAAGCGGCCAGCAACTGATGGTCATGTTTATCGATCTGGATCGTTTCAAGATGATCAATGACAGCCTGGGTCATCATTGCGGCGACATGCTGTTGATCCAGGCAGCCGAGCGGCTGCGCAGTTGCATGCGCGAGGGTGATCTGCTGGCGCGGCTGGGCGGTGACGAGTTCGCCGTGCTGAGCATCGATGCGCCTTTGCAGACCGGCATGGACATCGCCCAACGGATACTGACCGCGTTCGAACAGCCCTTCGTGATTGATGACCACACGGTGTTCTCTTCCTGCAGCATTGGTGTGGTAAGTGCCGACAGCCAGTTCCATCAAGAGCCGGCTGATCTTTTGCGCGATGCCGATACCGCCATGTATCGGGTCAAGAATGGCGGACGTGACAGCTTTGCAGTGTTTAACCAGGCACTGCGCCGAGAGGTTCTGGATCAGGTCGAGCAGGAAGGCGCATTGCGTACCGCGCTGAAGCGCACGGATCAGTTGATTCCTTATTTTCAGCCGATTGTCTGCGTCAACACCGGCGAGCTGCAGGCCCTCGAGGCATTGATCCGCTGGCGCACGCCGGATGGCCGGATCATCGCGCCGGAGAGCTTTTTGCCTGCGCTGGAGGGCCTGCGCCTGATCGGGCGACTGGATTTGTACATGCTCAACCGGGTCATCACCATTCTGGCGCAACCCGAGAACAGTCAGTGGCCGCCGGTGCATGTGAACTGCTCCAGTTACAGCATCACGCGTCCGACCTTCTCTGCAGAAGTGCTGGCGATGCTTGCCGAACACAATGTTGCGCCTCAGCGCCTGTGCCTGGAACTGACCGAGGGCGCGCTGGTGGCCGACCCCGAGCAGGCGCGTTTGTCGATGCAACTGCTGGCGGAGCAGGGCATGTCGGTCATGCTGGACGATTTCGGCGCGGGCTTCTCGTCCCTCAGTTATGTCCATCAGTATCATTTCAGTGGCCTGAAAATCGACAAGTCGTTCATTTTCGGACTGGCCTCCAGTGTGCGCAGTCGGGCTATTGTCCGCGCCATTGTGCGCATGGCTGAATCCCTTGACCTGACGGTGGTTGCCGAAGGGGTCGAAGACCTGGAAACCCTGGAGCTGCTGCGCGAGATCGGCGCGACCCAGGCTCAGGGCTATTACTTCTCCGCACCGATGCCCATCGGGCAACTGGGCCTCGGCCTGGATCACACGCCGGACTGACGGCAGCGTTTTCCCGGCGAAGGCTTGCCGCAATCGGCAACCTACACCTGTTTTTTTGACGCCGGGTGTCTTGGTCTTTCGAGTGAAAATCATATAAATCAATGGATTAAAGACGATTCACCGAGTTGGCACCGGACTTGCTGTTGAACCTGCGCAGCATGTTCATCAAGAGGTGAAGAGATGATTATTGGCACGAGTGCGCTTGAGCAGCTGGTTTCCCGAGCGGTCGTCGGGCGCAAGACCGTGGATGAGGTGTCTCAGGACGCTTTCAGTGCGGTCGCCGCCGCTGGCCTGAGTTCAGGTTCGGCACCGGTCATGGCGCAGACCAGCGATACAACATCGCAGGACAGCAAGCAGGACAACAGCGGATACAACGAATCCTTTGCACGGATGATGATCAACCTGAAGTCTGCCGGTGATACGTCACTGTCGGCCAAGACGGGTGATAGCGATAACGGTTTCATCGGTTCGGTGGCTAGCGCTGCCAGCGCCTCTGACACCGCCTCGACGGATTCGGTACAACAGAAGTTCATGGATTCTCTGAAGCAGACAGCCGAAGAGAAAGTGCGCGAGAAGCTGACGGGCGTCACCCAGAAAAACTACGACGCCATGACGCCTCAGGACCAACTGGCCATCGACCAGAAAGTCCAGGACGCGCTCAAGGACAAGCAGAATGATGTGGCGGACGACATCAACACCCGCATCAGAGGTATCAAGGCCGGAATGGTGGCCTGATCAGGCCTTTTTTTCAGTTGCTTTTAAAGCGGCAGTAATGGCTCTTTCGTGAGCTGGCTCACGAAGACTATCGCCCATGCACCGCCACTGATGCGGATGCATGGGGGTAGCGTTTAAGCCTTTTACCCCAACTGATGCCGATACGGCAGGTCCGGGCCGACTTTCGTACAGGTCAGCGCGGCTGCGCCGACGGCAAAATTCAGCATCTCGTCCAGTGTTGCCCGCGACAGCGTCGCCAGGCCTTCTGGCGTGTCCAGCTGGCGTTCGCTCAGGAACGTCAACAGCGCCGCCTGGAACGTGTCGCCTGCGCCCACCGTATCCGCCGTCACCACGGTTTTGGCCGGCACCGACCATGTACCGTGCTGCCGAGTGAAGACACTGGCACCTTGAGTGCCGCGTGTGACAACCACCAGTTGCGTGTGCTTGCCCAGCCAGCCTTCGGCGATCTGCTGTGGGCTGCTTTCCGGGTACAGCAGGTGCAGGTCTTCATCGCTGACCTTGATCAAGTGCGCGTGCTCGGCGAACGAGGCGATCTGGCTGCGCCAGCGCTGAATGTCCGGCGCCGGGTTGAGGCGCACGTTGGGGTCCAGAGAGATCAGGCGTGTGGCGCTTTCGCGGGCGACCAGCGCCAGCAGCGTGTCGGCAATCGGTTGCACCACCAGCGAGAACGAACCGACTTGAATACCGCGGACATGCTCGCCCAGTTCAGGCAAGTGCTCCAGGCGCAATTGCCGGTCGGCGCAACCGTCACCGCGAAAGCTGTAAGTGGGCGAGCCATCGGGGCCTACCGCGACCATCGCCAGCGTAGTGGGTGAATCAAAGTCGACCAGATGATCGGCATTGACCGTCTCCTGCTCCAGCACGGCGCGCAGGCGGCGTCCCAGGTAGTCGGTGGACAGCCCGGCAAAAAAGGTGGCGTCCACGCCCATGCGCCGCAGACCGATGGCGACGTTAAACGGAGAACCGCCGGCAATGGCATCGAACCCCAGTCGATTGAGGGAGCCGCCGTCCTCAGCGCGGGTGAAAATATCAAACAGTGCTTCGCCGCAAACCAGAAACATAAGTGCTCCATGAAAAGACAGGGTTCAAACGTCGCGCAGTTGCGCCTGATAGGACTGATAGACCTGCTGATACGCCGTCACGTTGTCCGCGACAGGGTGGGTCTCGCTGCTTGGGTCGAGGCTCACGCAGCGCTCGCACAGGGTGTGCAAGTCTTGAGCCTTGCCGTTGGCCGTCGACCAGCACCAGGCGGCCTGAATGGCTGCGCCGAGGGCGGCAGCTTCCGAATGGTGGGTGCAGATCACCGGCGTGTCCATGATGTCGGCCACGATCTGACGCCAGACTGCACTTTTGGACCCACCCCCGATGAGACGGATCTTTTCGCTGCGTATGCCGCTGTCGCGAAGCAGGTCCAGGCCGTAACGAAGACCGAAGGTCGTGCCTTCGACCACCGCCCGGCACAGGTTGGCCTGGGTCAGGTTGGTGCTGTCCAGCCCGACGATACTGCCGGTGGCGTCGGGCAGGGCGGGCACGCGTTCACCGTTGAGAAACGGCAGCATCAGCACGCCTTCGGCGCCGATGGGCGACTGGGCGACCGCCTGGTTGAAGTTCTTGATGTCCAGCGCGAACAGCTCGCGTATGGCCGTGGTGGCGTTGGTCAGGTTCATGGTGCAAATCAACGGCAACCAGCCACCGGACGACGAGCAGAACGTCGCGACGGAGGCGTGTTCGCTGACCGTGGCCTGGTCCGCGTAGGCGTACAGAGTGCCTGACGAACCCAGACTCATGGTGATCAGCCCCGGCTGGATATTGCCGGTGCCGATGGCGCCCATCATGTTGTCGCCGCCGCCGCTGGAGACCCGCGCGTGCGGATTGAGCCCCAGCAATTCGGCAACCTCGGGCCGCAGGGTACCCACCGGCTGATCGGCTTCAAGCAGGGGTGGCAATGCCTTGCCCAGACGCCCGCTCGGGTCGATGTGGGCGAGCAGCGGCAAGTCCCATTCGCGTGTGCGAACGTTGAAATAGCCCGTGCCCGACGCATCGCCGTAGTCGGTGCAGCAACGCCCGGTCAGCCAGTAGTTGAGGTAATCGTGGGGCAGCAGCACCTTGTCGACACGTTCGAACACCTCGGGGTGCTGCTCTTTGGTCCACAGCAGCTTGGACACGGTGTAGCCCGGCGCGATCACCAGTCCCAGACGGTCGAGCGAGCCTTGAGGTCCGCCCAGATAATCCAGCAGCCGCCGGTTTTCAGGGGCCGTTTCGGTGTCGCACCACAATTTGGCCGGGCGCAGCACCTGACCCTGATCATCGAGCAGCACAAGACCATGTTGCTGACCGGAGACGCCGATGCCCAGAATCTGCTGCCCGGAAACGTCAGCAAGGGCCAACGCCTCGCGGACGGCTTGCTGCAACGCCCCCAGCCATTGCTGCACGTCCTGTTCGCGGCGGCCGTTGTGGTCGCTGATCAGGCTGTGGGGGGCCGAGCCTTCGCCCAGTACCTTGCCGCTTTCGGCATCCAGCACCAGCGCTTTGGTGCCCTGGGTGCCGCAGTCGATTCCAAGAAACATGATGTGTCCCTCAGCGGCCGGTGGCGAGAAGTTTTTCCAGGGTGCCGCTGACACCCGATTCGCGCAGATTATTGACGTTTTGCTCGAACGCCGCCACGAATTCGGCCGATTGCGGAATGGCCAGACCGAAAATCTCTTCCACCTGCAGCAAACGCTGGGTCATCAGTGCGTCGTCAGCCACCAGTGCCTGACAGAACTCGGCGCGCGGGTCGGGAATCTTGTAGGTCACCCCGTTTTCGTCAACGCCCTTCAAATACAGCGCCCATGCGGCCACCACCAGCGAAGCGCGCTCCAGGTTTCCTTGATCGACAATCAGGCGATTGATGGTGGGAATGGTGAATTTAGGGAATTTAGAGGAGCCGTCCGAGCAGACCCGTTCCAGCTGATCGGCAATCGCCTGGTTGGAAAAGCGCTCGATCAGCGTGTCCTTGTAACCTTCCAGATCGATGCCCGGCACCGACGCCAGTTGCGGGGTGACGTCCAGGTCCATGTAGTCGCGGATGTAACGCACGAACAGCGGGTCATTCATGGTTTCGTGTACGAAGCGATAGCCTTTCAGAAAGCCCAGATAGGTCAACGCGAGATGGCTGCCGTTGAGCAGCTTGATCTTCATTTCCTCGTAGGGCGTCACGTCGTCGGTGAACTGCACGCCGACTTTTTCCCAGGCCGGACGACCGTTGACGAATTTGTCTTCCAGCACCCATTGCACGAACGGTTCGCAGACCACGGGCCAGGCGTCGTCAATGTTCTTCTCGTCTGCCAGTTGCAGCCGGTGTGCGGCGCTGGTCATGGGCGTGATGCGATCCACCATTGCGTTCGGGAAGCTCACGTTGGCGGCGATCCAGTCATGCAGATCGGCATCGTGCAACGCGGCAAACGCCAGCAGCGCCTTTCGCGCCACCGCGCCATTGTGCGGCAGGTTATCGCAGGACATCAGGGTAAAGGCGGGCGCGCCAGCGGTGCGTCGGCGAGCCAGCGCGGCGCACAGGAAGCCGAACACCGTTTTGGGCTGATCCGGGTGTGCCAGGTCGTGCTGAATCTGCGGCAGGTGCGCCATGAACTGACCGTTGCTGTCGTCGATGCAATAACCGCCTTCTGTGATGGTCAGCGAAACGATGCGGATGTCCGGGCTGGCCAGCTTGTCGATCAGCGCCTGCGGGCCGTCTTCGGCCAGCAGCATGCCGCTGATCGAGCCAATGACGCTGGTTTCGGTGTCTGGCGTGTCACCCAGCTCATAGAGCGTGTACAGGTAGTCCTGCTGCGCCAGCGCATCCCGCACGGCTTTGTCTTCAGGGCGCAGGCCCACGCCACAGATGCTCCAGTCCAGGCCTTCGCCGCTGTTCATCAGCGCATCGGTATAAAACGCCTGATGCGCCCGATGGAAACCGCCGACCCCGATGTGGGCAATGCCCTGACGCGTGCTTTCGACCGCGTACGCGGGCAGGGCAATGTCTGCATCCAGTTGCGACAGATTGTTTTTGTTCAGTTTCATGAAGGATTCTCCGGAGCTCAGGCGGCGGCCGTCTGCAAGGCTTTGGCAATCACCAGACCTTGCGCGTCGAACAGGTGGCAATGGGTGCTGTCGAGGTGCAGGTTCAGCGTTTCGCCGTACTGACTCGCCAGGTCACCGCGAATACGCAGCGTCAGCGGTTCGCCGGAATGGGTGCGCACATGGCAATAGGTATCGCTGCCGAGGCGTTCGCTGACGTCGGCGATGACTTGCAACTGGCAGTCGCCGTTCTGCGCGAGATTCAAGTGTTCCGGGCGAATGCCCAGGGTGACCGGCGCGCCGACACTCTGCCCGGTGGCGTTGACCGGCAGGCTGATGCGGGTCCCGGCGTCGAGTTCGACCTCGCAACCGGCGCTGTCGACACGGCTGATCTTGCCCTTGAGGAAGCCCATCTTCGGCGTGCCGAGAAAACCGGCCACGAACAGGTTGGCCGGGTGGTGATACAACTCCAGCGGCGAGCCGACCTGCTCGACCTTGCCGCCATTGAGCACCACCACCTTGTCGGCCAGCGTCATGGCTTCGACCTGATCGTGGGTGACGTAGATCATCGTGGCCTGCAACTCCTTGTGCAGGCGCGATAGTTCAAGGCGGGTCTGCACCCGCAGCGCGGCGTCGAGGTTGGACAGGGGTTCATCGAACAGGAAAATCTTCGGGTTGCGCACGATGGCGCGTCCGATGGCCACACGCTGACGCTGGCCGCCGGAGAGCTGCTTGGGCTTGCGCTCCAGCAACGGGCCAAGCTCCAGAATACGAGCGGCTTCATCGACCTTTTTCTTGATGTCGGCTTTGTCGCCACCGGCCAGGTCCAGCGCGAACGACAGGTTCTTTCCCACCGTCATGTGCGGATACAGCGCGTAGGTCTGGAACACCATCGCCAGGTCACGTTTGGCCGGCGTGACCTGGGTGATGTCTCGGCCATCGAGCTCGATGGTGCCGGACGTGACCTCTTCAAGCCCGGCGATCAGCCGCAGCAGGGTGGACTTGCCACAGCCCGAAGGCCCGACGAACACCACGAACTCTCGGTCTTTCACGTCCAGATCGATGCCTTTGATGATCTGGTGACCGTCAAAGCCTTTTTGCAGATTGCGGATGCTCAGGTTAGCCATGTTTGACTCCTTTTTATTCTTTGGGTCGGGGCTATTTGACAGCGCCGAACGACAGGCCGCGAACCAGTTGTTTCTGACTGATCCAGCCGAAAATCAGGATGGGTGCGCATGCCAGGGTCGACACCGCTGAAAGCTTGGCCCAGAACAGCCCTTCAGGACTGGAGTAGGACGCGATCAACGCAGTCAATGGCGCCGCAGCGGACGACGTGAGGTTCAGCGACCAGAACGCCTCGTTCCAGCACAGAATCAACGACAGCAGCGCGGTGGACGCCAGGCCGCCTTTGCAGATCGGCATCAGCACACGAAAGATCTCCTGGCGGGTACTGGCACCGTCCAGACGCGAGGCTTCGAGGATTTCACCGGGAATGTCCTTGAAGTAGGTGTAGATCATCCAGACCACGATCGGCAGGTTGATCAGCGTGTAGATGATGATCAGCGCCAGCCGCGAATCCAGCAGACCAAACGTCTTGGCCAACAGGTAGATCGGCATCAGCACACCCACCGGCGGCAGCATTTTGGTCGACAGCATCCACAGCAGCGTACCTTTGGTGCGCTTGGTTTCGAAAAATGCCATCGAATAGGCCGCAGGTATGGCGATCAGCATCGCCAGGGCCGTGGCGCTGAACGAGATCAGCACCGAGTTCCAGGCGAAGTGAAAGTAATCACTGCGTTCCTGAATGTGCAGGTAGTTCTCCAGCGTCGGGGTGAAAAACAGTTGAGGCGGCGTCGCAAAGGCGTCGATCTCGGTCTTGAAGCTGGTCAGTACCATCCAGAAGATCGGGAAGAACACCAGTGCGGCGATGAGCCAGGACAGGGTTCCGAGCAGCAGGCTTTGCAGGCGTCGTGATTGTTTGAGCGTCATCATGGCAAGGTCCTCATGACTTGTCGGTGAGGTTTTTGCCGATCATCCGGATCAGGATGATCGCCGCGATGTTGGCAATGACGACGGCAATCAGCCCGCCCGCCGAGGCCATACCGACGTCGAACTGCAGCAGCGCCTGGATGTAGATCAGGTACGCCAGGTTGGTCGAAGCAAAGCCCGGTCCGCCGTTGGTGGTGGTGAAGATTTCAGCGAACACCGAGAGCAGGAAGATCGTTTCGATCATCACCACCACGGCGATAGGGCGGGCCAGGTGCGGCAGGGTCAAGTGCCAGAAGATCGCCAGCGGGCCGGCACCGTCCAGGCGCGCTGCCTCTTTTTGCTCCTGATCCAGCGACTGCATGGCGGTCATCAGAATCAGGATGGCAAATGGCAGCCACTGCCAGGACACGATGATGATGATCGACAGCATCGGGTAGTGGGCGAACCAGTCGATGGGCTCCGCGCCGAAGAACTTCCACACCGCCGCGAGTACGCCGGAGACCGGGTGAAAAATCAGGTTTTTCCAGATCAGCGCGCTGACGGTGGGCATGATGAAGAAGGGTGAGATCAGCAGGACGCGGACAATGCCTCTACCGAAAAACTCGCTGGCTTCCAGCAGGGCCGAAATGAGTACGCCGAGGATCACGCTGATCGCCAGCACACTGCCGACCAGCAGCAAGGTATTGCCCGCACCGGGCAAAAAGCCGCTGTCGGTGACGAAATACTGAAAGTTTTCCAGCCCGACGAATTCGTTTTCACCGGGCGACAGCAAGTTGTAACGGATCAGCGAGAAATAAATGGTCATGCCCAGCGGCACGATCATCCACACCAGCAGAAGCGCTACCGAAGGGCTGACCAGAAACCAGCCCGGTTTGAAGCGACGGCTTTTGATCGGGGGCTGAACGCCGGACAGGTCCGTGCGTTCAGGGGAGGCTGAGGTAGTCATGGGAAGCTCCGAACCGGATTGCACCAGAGTGGTTGCGCAGTTGAAGGGCAGGGTGAGGGCCGAAGCGCTCACCCCGCAGCACGGGGTTTACTTTTTAGGGTAACCCGCTCGTTTCATGTCCCGCACGGTGGCGGTCTGCGCGTTTTCCAAGGCTTTTTCGACGGTGGCCTGACCAATCAAGGCCGCCGAGAACTGCTGGCCGACACTGGTGCCGATGGCCTGGAATTCAGGAATGGTCACCAACTGAATGCCGACATAAGGCACGGGTTTGAGCGTCGGCGACTTGGGCGTGACGGCCTTGAGCGACTCGAGGGTAATGTTGGCGAACGGCGCGGCCTTCTTGTACGCATCGCTGTACGTCGAGGCGCGGGTGCCAGGCGGTACGTTGGACACGCCATCGGTGTCGGCCACCAGCTTGGCGTACTCTTTGGAGGTCGCCCACTGGGTAAACTCGGCAGCTTCCTTGGCGTTCTTGGCGCTGGTCGGGATCGCCAGCGACCACGAATACAACCAGGCCGACCCCTTGTCGGTCACTTCGTGAGGCGCATAGGTGAAGCCCACATCGTCGGCCACCTTGCTTTGCTTTTTGTCGGTCACAAACGAGCCGGCGACGCTGGCGTCCACCCAGATCGCGCATTTGCCACTGTTGAACAGCGCAAGGTTTTCGTTGAAGCCGTTACTGGAAGCGCCCGGCGGGCCGGATTGTTTCATGGTGTTGACGTAGAAGTTCAGCGCGTTCTTCCATTCCGGCTGGTCGAACTGCGGTGTCCACTGTTCATCGAACCAGCGCGCGCCATAGGCGTTGGCCAGGGTGGTGATCAGTGCCATGTTTTCACCCCAGCCGGCCTTGCCGCGCAGGCAGATACCGTACTGTTCCTTGGACTTGTCGGTCAGCTTGCCGGCAAAGTCGGCTATCTGGGTCCAGGTAGGGCGTTCCGGCATGGTCAGGCCTGCGGCCTTGAACAGGTCGGTGCGGTAGTAGGTGATCGACGCCTCGGCGTAGAACGGCAGAGCGAACAGTTTGCCGTCCACCGACAGGCCGTCGCGCACTGACGGGAACACATCGTCCAGGTCATAGCTGGCGGGCAGGTCTTTCATTTCCTGCAACCAGCCTTTCTGACCCCAGAGCGACGCCTCGTACATGCCGATGGTCAGCACATCGAACTGGCCGCCCTTGGTGGCGATGTCCGTGGTCAGACGCTGGCGCAGGACGTTTTCTTCGAGCACCACCCACTTGAGTTTGATATCAGGGTGGGCTTTTTCAAACTCGCTGGAGAGGCGTTGCATGCGGATCATGTCGCTGTTGTTGACCGTGGCAATGGTCACGGTGCCGGCCGTGGCGCTGCCACTGAATACGAAACAGGTACTGAGGACGGAACTGGCGAGCAGAAGTTTTGCTGAGGTCTTCATTGATCACTCCTCTTCCACGCCCAATGAGCAGCAGAAGGATGGTTATTGTTTTTTTCTCTTCCGGAGGTGAGGAAGATGTGGACTGATTACAACGGCGTTCAGGTTTAAAGACAAATCCTGCGCAGCACTCCGACTGATACTTTTTTGCACTGTGCCGATAAGCTGCAGCAATCCGCAACCGCCCTCCGGCAGGCGTCGGCGCAATGGCAGCCTAGACGATGCCAGCGAAAGCAGGGCGAATCAGTACAGGTTTTGTTCGGTCAGGCGCTGAACGGCCAGGCGGCGATAATGTGAGGGCGTCATGCCCTTGAGCTGTTGAAAGCGCCGGTTGAAGTTGGAAATATTGTTGAAGCCCGACTCGAAGCACACATCAGTGACCGGTTTTTCGCCATCGGCCAGCAACTCGCAGGACTTGCTGATGCGCAGTCGATTGACGAACTCCACGAAACTTCGCCCGGTGGCCTGTTTGAATACCCGGGAGAAATAGGTGGGTTTCATGCCCAGGTACTCCGCCACTTCTTCCAGCGGCAGTTCGCGTCCGTAGTGGGCAAAAATGTAATCCACCGCGCGGTTGGTACGGTCGACGCTGTGCTCATCGGCGGTATGAGCGACAGCCGTGCCCGACAACAGCTGGTAGTCGTCGCTGGCTGCCAGCAGTTCCAGCAGAATGAAAAAATGCCCCAGGCGGGTGACGCCGCGTGAATCTGCAATCTTTTGCATCTGCTTCATGGCCTGACGAATCGTGCGCGTGCAGCGAAACTCAATGCCGTAGCGCGCGCGTTCCAGCAGCGGGTTAAGGGTTTTCAGTTCCGCGAATACCTGATTGCCGCTTTCCAGCAGTTCGTCGGTAAAGTTGACCAGCATGTCGCGTTTGGGCACCACCTGGCCTTCGTCGATCTGGCTGATCCAGTTGTGCGGAAGGTTGGGGCCGGTCAAAAACAGGCTGGCGGGGTTGAAGTTGCCGATGTAATCGCCGACGAAGACTTTACCGGAGCTGGCGACGATCAGGTGCAGCTCGTATTCCTTGTGGAAATGCCAGCGCACCAGCGGGCACGGAAAGCCATGCTCGCGATAAATGATCGACAGGCCGTTGTGGTCGTCCATCAGTTCGTAGGAGGGGTCTGCAATTCTTGTTGTTTTACTCATGGCTTGGTCGTGTTCAGCAGTTGCCAGAACAGTAATGTGCCTGATTTTTTGCTTCCATGCCCGATCCTTGCCAAAAATCGCCTACGATCACAGGCCTGACATGATTCGCCACACTGGAGCGGTTGTCCGATGAAAGAGATCCTCCTGATCGGCATGGGCGCCGGCGATCCCGAGCAGATTACCTTGCAGGCTGTTGCGGCGTTGAACCGTGCCGAGGTGTTCTTCATCCTCGACAAAGGCTATGCCGACGATGAACTGTTGCGGCTGCGAAAAGAGCTGTGCCAACGCTACATCACCCACTCGCGCTATCGGCTGGTTCAGGTCCAGGACCCGCCGCGGGAGAGCGATCCGGATGTCTACGAGCGGGGCATCGATCATTGGCATGAGCAACGTGCGGCGCTGTTCGAACAACTGCTGAGTGATGAGCTGGAGGCCGACCAGGTCGGCGCGTTTCTGGTCTGGGGCGACCCGTCGCTGTACGACAGCACACTGCGCATCCTTGACCGGGTCCTGGCGCGGGGCCAGATGGTGTTCGATTATCAGGTGATTCCCGGTATCACCAGTGTCCAGAGCCTGGTGGCACGGCACCGGATACCGCTCAACCGCATTGGCGAGCCGATACACATCACCACGGGCCGACGCCTGGCGACCGATCCGCTGGCGCAACCGGCCAACGTCGTGGTCATGCTGGACGCGCATTGCACGTTCGAGCGCTATGTCGGGCAGGGCCTGGATATCTACTGGGGCGCTTACCTGGGTACGGCGGATGAAATACTGGTGTCGGGCAGGCTGGATGAGGTCTGCGGGCAGATCCAGCGGCTGCGCGCCGAGGCACGCGAGCGCAAGGGCTGGATCATGGATACGTATTTGCTCCGCAAACCGGCCTAGCCTGCGCTTTCGTCCTTGATGCGATTCTTGGCTTCGATCCACTGCGCCATGTATTTGGTGCTCTTGTGCTGGTGATGCCTGAGCATGCTGCCGGTAAAGTTGGCCAGACGGTGTGCTGGCAGCCCGTCGCGCAGGGTCTGGATGCGCGCTATCAGGTTGTCGCAATGTTGCCGATGCTGGTAGCGCGTCTGCAGCAGCGTGCGGCCCGCGCTCTGCGCCTCAAGCCATGTCGCTTGATCCTGATAAAGCCTGACCGCCGCCGCGGCAATATCCTCCGGGCTGTTGGCGATCGACCCTGGCCAGGGCAGGTCGCCGCTCATGGCTTCGGCGCCAATCGGCGTGGTGACCGACGGAGTGCCGCACAGCATGGCGTCCATCAGTTTGCCCTTGATGCCGGCCCCGAAGCGCAAAGGAGCCATGCAAACGCGTGCATTCGACATGACCTCCAGCGCATCTTCAGCCCAGTGCTTCACATGAAACCCCTGCGCCGCCTTGTGCAGTGCAGCGGCTTTGGGTGGGGTGTAGGCCCCGTAGATGTGCAACTGCGCATCGGGCAGTTGCTGCCGGATCAGCGGCCAGATCGCGTTCTTCATCCACAACACGGCGTCCCAGTTGGGCGCGTGCCGGAAGTTGCCGATGCTGAGAAAGTGCGCACGCTCGGCAAAGGGCTTGAAGCCTTCCGGTACGCCATCAACCATCAGCGGGCACCAGTGCAGCAGCGAGGCAGGTAACCCGAACGCCCCGGTCAGCAACGCGATCTCGACATCCGATGTCATCAGGCTCAGGTCGCAACGGTACAAGGAGGCCACTTCACGCTGCGCCAGGTCACTGGCAGCGATCTGGCGGAAAAGCCGGTCTTGCGCGTATTCAAAGACATTCTGCAGGTCATCAGGCGCGTCTTTGATCATCTGGTGCCTGGCGTGACGCAAACTCTGAAAATCCGACGTTTCCAGAATGCGCAGGGCGTCAGGGCATTGCTGCTCGACGCGCCAGCCAAACTGCTCTTCGATCATGAACTGGTCGAAGAGCACAATGTCGGGCCGCAGCTCGCTGACAAAAGCGTCGAAGCTGCTGCTATTGAGTTCGATGTGAATTTCGCGGATGCCCAGGCTGATCAGGTCAGCGCGGTGCTCGCCTTCCGTGGCGGGGCTGGCGAAGGTGATCTGCCAGCCCTGTTCGAGAAAGCACTGAATCAACTGCATCATGTGCCCGCTGGCTGCCGACGAGCGCGGCTCGGGCCAGACGTAGCCAATGATCAGCAGGCGGGTGGAAGCGTCGTGGCCGTCATGATGGGGCGTAACGTTGAGGTCAGACAAAAATGCTTTTTACCTTGTCACGCAATTGATCGATGGAGAACGGTTTGCCGATGGCGTGCATGCCCGGTGCGACCTCGATGTTCTCGGAGTAACCACTGGCGAACAGCACGGGTAATTCCGGACGCAGTTCGACAACTTTTTTGGCCAGCACCGTGCCTTTCATATCGGGAAGCCCCTGATCCGTCATCAGCAGATCGATATGAACGGATGAGTCATTGACAAAGACAAGGGCAGAAGTAGCGTCTTCTGCTTCGATGACGTTGTATTCCAGCTCCTCGAGCACGTCGATAATCAGCATGCGCACAATGGCGTCGTCCTCGACAACGAGAATGGTGCGGCCTGTGTTCGGCATGGTTGACTCCTTAAAAAGAAAGCTGAAAAGGTAACAAAACAAATGAAACAGGGTATCAGGCATCTTGATATGTCGGACCAGCATACCCGAGCCCGTTCAGTCCGCTACTCATACCGCTTATGCATCAGTAAATAAAAAGCGGGTAGAAGTTCAATTTCCGGGCAAACCCGTGTTCAGGGTATCGATTCACGCCAGAATTGCCCGACACACAGTTTTCACGCGAGCTTATCGCCGATTTATGTGAGAAATTTCAATCCTCTATGTCAGAAATAAGAGTGTTTTTCGCCGCTTTACGGCAAACTCTGTGGTTTTGATCCATTCGTCAGGGATATTTAATGAATCGGACGTCTGTCGTTGATGAGCAGCGCTTTCGGAGATTACTGGGGCGCAACGTTGGCTTGCCATTGGGCGTCGGCGTACTGAGCGCGGTTTTCTTCATTTTATTGATCAGTTACCTGCTCTCGGCCATACAGTGGGTCGAGCACACAGATCGGGTGATCAACAACACCAACCGTTCCATGAAGCTTTCGATAGACATGGAAACCGGCATGCGTGGTTTTCTGTTGACGGGCGACCAGCATTTTCTCGACCCCTATGAAGTTGCCAAGCCGTTGCTGCTCGCCGAACTGGACGGGCTCAAGACGCTGGTGGAAGACAATCCGACACAGCTCGACCGGTTCCGGCGTCTGTCTACTCTGCAGCAGGAGTGGAATGCTTTCGCCCAGGACATGATCAATCTTCGGCGCAATAACGGCGACTTCCAGACCCCTGTACTGGCCGGGCGTGGCAAGCGAATCACCGATCAGATCCGCACCGAATATGATCAGGCGGTGGAGATGGAGCAGCAGCTTCGCCTGACCCGCAATGCCGAGGTCACGCGCAGCACTATTCTTTCCGTCGTCCTGTACCTGATCTTCGTGATTATTGTCAGTGCCATTCTCGCGTATATAGGCCGCCGGGACTTGCTGTCCCTGTCGACCACCTACAGCGAAAATCTCCGGTTGCAGGAAATCAACGCCGAGCGTTTGCAGAAAGTTGCCTGGTTGCGCAATGGTCAAAGCGAACTGGCCGAGCAGGTGTTGGGGCAACTGACGCTCAACATGCTGGGGCGCAATATCCTGCAGTTTCTGACTCGATACCTGGGCGCTTCGGTGGCAGCGGTTTATATCAGGCAGGACCACGGTGGCTTGACCCGCGTGGCGTCCTACGGCTTTTCCCGCGAACAGGAAGAGCAGAATCAGACCATTCACAGCGATGAAGGGGTCGTGGGGCAGGCTGCCCGGCAGGGCCGGATCATCACCCTGAATGAAGTGCCGGGCGATTACCTCAAGGTGGCTTCCGGTCTGGGCGAAGGTTCGCCCCGTGCAATCACGGTGGTTCCGACCAGCAATGACGATCAGGTCAATGGCGTGATAGAGCTGGGCTTTCTGCGGCCCCTGACTGAGCAGGATGTGGAGTTTCTGGAATTGGTGTCGGACAACATCGGCACCTCGATTGAGGCTGCCCGTTACCGCCAGCGTTTGCAGGAAGTACTGGCCGAAACCCAGCAACTCAACGAAGAACTGCAAGTACAGCAGGAAGAACTGCGCACCGCCAACGAAGAGCTTGAGGAGCAGTCGCGTATCCTCAAGGAGTCTCAGGCTCACCTGGAAACCCAGCAGGTCGAACTGGAGCAGACCAACCAGCAACTGGCCGAGCAAAGCCAGGCGCTGGCCGAGCAGCGCGATGCGCTGGATCGCAACAACGAAGAGCTGAATATCGCTCAGGCCGAGTTGCAGGCGCGGGCCGACGAACTGCAACGGTCCAGCAAGTACAAATCCGAGTTCCTGGCCAACATGTCCCATGAGCTGCGCACACCGCTCAACAGTTCGCTGATTCTGGCCAAACTGTTGGCCGAGAACCCGAGCGAGAACCTGACGGCGGAACAGGTCAAATTTGCCGAGTCGATCTATTCTGCGGGCAATGACCTGTTGAATCTGATCAACGACATTCTGGATATTTCCAAGGTTGAAGCCGGCAAGCTTGAAGTGCGTCCGGAAAACAGCAGCGTGTCGCGTCTGGTGGAAGGCTTGCGCAGCATGTTCCAGCCGCTGGCTGCGGAGAAGAAGCTGGCGTTTACGGTCGACATCCAGGCGGGTGCGCCGACCATGCTGTTCACCGACCGACAGCGTCTGGAGCAGATTCTCAAGAACCTGCTGTCCAATGCGATCAAGTTCACCGAAGCCGGTGCAGTCAGCATGGTCGTCTCGCGCCAGCCGGGCGCGGGTATCGTGTTCTCTGTGCGTGATTCGGGTATCGGCATTGCCGAGGAGCATCAGCAGGGGATTTTCGAGGCCTTCCGTCAGGCCGATGGCACCACCAACCGACGTTATGGCGGCACCGGGCTGGGGCTGTCGATCTCCCGTGATCTCGCGGCGCTGCTGGGTGGGTCGATCAGCGTGACCAGTGCGCCGGGCCAAGGCAGTATCTTTACGCTGGTGCTGCCTGAGCAGTATGTCGAGCAGGGTCCGCAGCAACCGGGGAGTGAGCCTGTCGTTGCCTATGCCGCTCCTGCGCCGCAACTGCCGGTCACTGCAACCCCTGTTGCTCAACAGCCCGTGCCGGTGGAGATGCCTGTGGCCGTCTTTGCCGATGACCGCGACAAGGCGCCCTTCGAGCGGCGCTGTATTCTGGTCATTGAAGACGAAGTGCGGTTCGCCCAGATCCTGTTCGATCTGGCCCACGAACTGGGTTATGACTGCCTGGTGGCGCATGCCGCGGACGAAGGCTTCAACCTTGCCGCGCGTTACACGCCGGATGCGATCCTGCTGGACATGCGCCTGCCGGACCACTCCGGGCTGACGGTGCTGCAACGCCTCAAGGAACTGGCGCCGACCCGCCATATTCCGGTGCATGTGATCTCCGTCGAGGACCGTCAGGAGGCCGCTTTGCACATGGGCGCAATCGGCTATGCCGTGAAGCCGACGACCCGTGAAGAACTCAAGGATGTATTTGCCAAGCTGGAAGCCAAGCTGACCCAGAAGGTCAAACGCATCCTGCTGGTCGAAGACGACGCGTTGCAACGCGACAGCATTGCACGCCTGATCGGTGACGACGACGTCGAAATCACCGCCGTGGGTTTCGCCCAAGAGGCGCTGGACCTGCTGCGTGATCATGTTTACGACTGCATGATCATCGACCTGAAGTTGCCGGACATGCTCGGCAATGAATTGCTCAAGCGCATGTCCACCGAAGACATCTGTGCCTTTCCGCCGGTGATCGTCTACACCGGGCGCAACATGACGCGTGATGAAGAGGCCGAACTGATGAAGTATTCGCGCTCGATCATCATCAAGGGCGCGCGCTCACCGGAGCGCTTGCTTGACGAGGTCACGTTGTTCCTGCACAAGGTCGAGTCGCAGCTGTCCAACGAGCGTCAGAAAATGCTCAAGACGGCACGCAGCCGTGACAAGGTCTTCGAGGCGCGCAAGATTCTGGTGGTCGATGACGATGTGCGGAATATCTTTGCCCTGACCAGTGCGCTGGAACACAAAGGAGCGGTGGTGGAAATCGCGCGCAATGGTCTGGAAGCAATTGCCCGGCTCAATGAGGTCGAAGACATCGACCTGGTGCTGATGGACGTGATGATGCCGGAAATGGACGGTTACGAAGCGACCATCGAGATTCGCAAGGACCCGCGCTGGCGCAAACTGCCGATCATTGCCGTCACGGCCAAGGCCATGAAGGACGATCAGGAACGCTGTCTGCAAGCAGGTTCAAATGATTATCTGGCCAAACCGATTGATCTGGACCGGCTGTTTTCGCTGATCCGCGTCTGGTTGCCGAAGATGGAGCGTATCTGAGTGACTGCGCGCCGGAAGGTCACCCTTGATGACCACTGTGGACGGCATCATGCACCTTGACCGAAATGCGGAGATCGAGCTGCGGCTGTTGATCGAGGCGATCTACCTCAAATACAGCTACGACTTTCGCGACTATTCAGGCGCGTCGATCAAGCGCCGGGTGGTGCATGCGCTGCGCCAGTTTGACTGTGCAACCATTTCTGCGCTGCAGGAACGGGTGCTGCACGACCCGGCCGCGTTCATGCAGTTATTGCAGATACTCACGATCCCGGTAAGTGAAATGTTCCGCGATCCCTTGCACTTTCTGGCCATCCGCAAAGAAGTCGTGCCGGTATTGCGCACTTACCCGTCGATCAAGGTCTGGATAGCCGGTTGCAGCACCGGGGAAGAAGTCTATTCCACGGCCATTTTGCTGCGCGAAGAGGGGTTGCTGGAACGGACGATCATTTACGCGACCGACATCAATCCCTCTTCGCTGGAAAAGGCCAAGCAGGGCATTTTCTCGATGGACAACCTGCGGACCTACACCGAGAACTACCGCCAGTCGGGTGGGCAGCGCCATTTCGCCGATTACTACACCTCGGCCTATGATCATGTGATTTTTGACAAAACCCTGTGCGAGAACGTCACGTTTGCCGATCACAGCCTGGCAACCGATAGCGTATTCTCCGAAACCCAGTTCATATCCTGTCGCAACGTCTTGATATACTTCAATAAAAAGCTGCAGGACAGAGCGTTCGGGTTGTTTCATGACTCGTTGTGCCATCGCGGTTTTCTGGCGTTGGGCAGTAAGGAAACCCTGGATTTTTCTGCCTACGGCGACGCGTTTGAAACGTTGGTAAAACCCGAGCGTATCTACCGAAAACTATGAAAACCACGTTTGCTGAAGACTCGCCCCTTAGCAACCTGCCGGTCGTCGATGCCATTGTGGTGGGCGCCTCGGCAGGCGGGGTAGAGGCCATGCTGAAGATATTCAGTGGGCTGCGACCCCATTTCAGCCTGCCGATTCTGACGGTCTTGCATGTGCCGGATGATCGTCGCAGCCAACTGGCCGAGGTCTTTCAGAATCGTCTGTCTATCCCGGTCAAGGAAGCTGACGACAAGGAAGATATCGTGCCGGGCACGCTGTACTTCGCGCCTTCGGGTTATCACCTTTCAGTGGAGTCCGATCTTTCTCTGTCATTGAGCCAGGAAGACCGGGTGTTTTATTCAAGGCCCAGTATCGACATTCTGTTCGATTCGGCTGCAGACGCCTATGGCCCGAGGCTGGCGGGCATATTGTTGACAGGAGCCAATAATGACGGGGCGCGCGGTTTGAAGCAGATCAAGAGCTATGGTGGTTTCACGGTGATCCAGGATCCTTCGCAGGCCCGGGCATCGACCATGCCGGAAGCGGCTCTGGCGCTGCATGCGCCGGATTACCTTCTCTCCCTGAACGATATTGGCCGCTTGCTGGTCGAGCTGGAACGAACCGCATGTTAAGTGAAATTCAGGCAAAACTGCTCATTGTGGATGATTTGCCGGAAAACCTGTTGGCCCTCGAAGCGCTGATCAAGCGTGGGGATCGGCTGGTCTACAAGGCATTGTCGGCGGATGAAGCGTTGTCGCTGTTGTTGCAGCACGAGTTTGCCCTGGCGATCCTCGACGTCCAGATGCCAGGCATGAACGGTTTCGAGCTGGCCGAAATGATGCGCAGCACCGAAAAGACCAAAAACATCCCCATCGTGTTTGTCAGTGCGGCCGGTCGCGAGCTGAATTACGCCTTCAAGGGCTATGAAAGCGGGGCGGTAGACTTCCTGCACAAGCCGCTGGATATTCATGCGGTCAAGAGCAAGGTCAATGTGTTTGTCGATTTGTACCGTCAGCGCAAGGCCATGAAACTGCAGGTCGAAGAACTCGAGCGCAGTCGGCAGGAGCAGGAAGTGCTGCTCAAGCGTCTGCAGTCGACGCAGGGCGAGCTGGAGCACGCCATTCGCATGCGTGATGACTTCATGTCGATCGTCTCCCACGAAGTGCGTACGCCCCTCAACGGCCTGATTCTGGAAACCCAGTTGCGCAAACTGCACCTGGCCAAGGACAACGAAGCGGCGTTCACCATGGAAAAGCTGCGCGCGATGGTGGACCGCGACGAGCGACAGATCCAGAGCCTCATCCGCTTGATCGAAGACATGCTCGATGTGTCGAGAATCCGTACCGGCAAGCTCTCGATCAGGCCGAGTCCGTTTGACCTGAGTGAACTGCTGAATCAATTGCTGGAAAGTTTCGCGGCTCAGATCGCGGCTGGCGGTTCCTCCGTCACGCTGTCTGCCGATGAGCCGGTCATTGGTGTATGGGACGAGTTTCGTATCGAGCAGGTGGTGGCCAATCTCTTGACCAATGCCCTGCGCTACGGCGCGCGCAAACCCATTGAGGTAGCTGTGTACAGCAGGGACGGTGAGGCGTTTATCGAGGTCAGCGATCAGGGCATCGGTATCACGGCTGAAAACCAGAAACGTATTTTTCAGCAATTCGAGCGGGTTTCGACCAGCCATGTCGTCGCCGGGCTTGGCTTGGGGCTGTTCATTTCCGAACAGATCGTGATTGCCCACGGCGGTCGTATCGAAGTGGAAAGCGAGGAGGGCAAGGGATCGACCTTCAGGATTTGTCTGCCGTTGTGAGGCACCGTGGCAAGTGATAGCCACTGGCAATCAAGTTTAATCAAAAGCGGGCGCAACCTCCCATGCATGCCGTGGTCGTAATGGCAGCTATCTATAAGATCGAAGGCAGTTCAATGAGCGCTGATGCAGAAAACGTCGTACTAATCGTCGAAGACGAACCTCTTATCCTGATGTTGCTGGCCGACTATCTGTCTGGTGAGGGGTATCGTGTGCTGCAGGCCGAAAACGGCGAGCAGGCGTTCGAGATTCTGGCGACCAAGCCACACCTTGATTTGATGATCACTGACTATCGGCTGCCGGGCGGTGTGTCTGGGGTGCAGATCGCCGAGCCTGCCGTGATGCTGCGTCCTGAGCTGAAGGTCATTTTCATCAGCGGCTATCCGGCGGAAATTCTCGATTCGGGCAGCCCGATTGCCCTGAAGGCGCCGATCCTGGCCAAGCCTTTCACGATGGAAACGCTGCAATCGCAGATCCAGAAGCTGCTGGCCTGAGAAGGGAGTACTCAGGCGACCGTGCTGTGCCGTGTCAGGCCCTGATCGTGTCTCTGGACTCGATCATTTCACGGACTTTCGAGGTCAAGTGATCGAAGGCGAAGGGCTTGGTAATAAGCTGCATGCCGGTTTCCAGAAAGCCTGCGCGCACAGCCGCATGTTCCGCATAGCCGGTAATGAACAGGACTTTGAGTTCCGGCCGCAACTGCCTTGCGATGTCCGCCAGTTGCCTGCCGTTCATGCCGGGCAAGCCCACGTCGCTGATCAGCAGATCGATTCGCTGACCTGATTCCAGGATCGGCACGGCCCCCTTCGCTTCGCTGGCCTCGAAGAAGGTATAACCCAGTTCGCTGAGCACCTCACTGACCAAGGCACGGACGGCGGGATCATCTTCGACAATCAGTACCGTCTCGCCATCTTCAGCGCAGACGGCGTTACTTTGAAAGCTCTGTTCGACCTCGTTCGAAGCGCCCTGAAAGCGCGGCAGGTACAGTTGCACGGTCGTGCCGCGACCGACTTCGCTGCTGATCGATACATGACCATGCGACTGTTTGCTGAAGCCGTAGATCATCGACAAGCCAAGCCCGGTGCCTTGGCCAATGGGCTTGGTGGTGAAAAACGGATCGAATGCTCTATTGATCACCGCCTCAGGCATACCACAACCATTGTCGCTGACGCTAAGGACCACGTAGTCACCTGGCAGCAGGTTTTCGTGGGCATTGGTGAAGGACTTGTCCAGTTGCTGGTTGAAAGTCTCGACCACCAGCGTGCCGCCGTCCGGCAAGGCATCGCGGGCGTTGAGGACCAGATTGAGCAAAGCGTTTTCCAGCTGGTTGGGGTCGGCTTCGGCGGTCCACAGGTCATTTGCCAGACGCAATTGCAAATGAATGCTTTCGTTGACGCTGCGTTGCAGCAGTTCATCCATCGCATTGACCAGATGATTCATCTCGACCGGCTTGGAATCCAGCGACTGGCGCCGTGAGAAGGCCAGCAGGCGGTGGGTAAGGGCCGCTGCGCGATTTGCCGACGTCACGCCGAGATCGATCAGGCTGTTCAGGTCTTCGGTGCGTCCACGGGCGAGGCGTCTTCTGATCAATTCAAGACTGCCGATGATACCGGTCAGCATGTTGTTGAAGTCGTGAGCGATCCCGCCGGTCAGCTGGCCGACCGCTTCCATTTTTTGCGACTGACGAAGAATCTCTTCCTTGTGGCGCAACTGGGAGGTGCGTTCCTCGACCTGTTGTTCAAGCGTCTCGTTCAGGCGGCGCAATTGCGATTCAGCCTGCTTGCGCTCGGTAATGTCCGACGTCACGCCCGCCAGCGAACCTACCAGACCGTTTTTGCCACGAATCGCGCGAGCCCGCACATCCACCCAGCTCAAGGAACCGTCCGGCCAGACGTTGCGGTACTCGATAATGAAGTCGACGCCGGTGTCGAGGCTGCGTTGCAGCGCCGATTGCATTCTGGGCTGGTCTTCAAAATAGACGGCGGCAAGCCAGTCGTCATAACTGAAATCGTTCTGCTCATCGCGACCGTAGTGGGACTTCGTGATCGCCGAGCAGGTGAGCTTGAGCTGTTGCGCCTCAAGCTGCCATGACCCTAGTCTTCCGGCTTTCAGCGCGTTTTGCAGGCGTCCTTCACTTTCGTGAAGGTCTTCCATGCGCGCGCGGGCTTCGTATTGCCGCCTTCGACCGCGGACCGCCGTGGCAACCAGGCTCACCAGTGTGGCCGGATGAAAGGGACGTTCCAGAAATGTCACATTACCCAGCAGATTGCCCAGACGGGCAGGGGGCACATGATGGGTGCCCGCGTGGTGGGTAAGCAGCACGATGGGCAAGTCGGACCACGCAGGTTGAAGACTCAGAAGCTCCAGCAACGGGTTGAGATTGCTATTGCGAAGTGCTTCATCGGCGATGATTGCCAGGCCGGCTCCGGCGCTCAGCTCCCGGACCAGGTGATCAAGATCGCTGGCGATGGTAGCGGGGTAGCCTGCTTCGTCCAGAATCCGCAGGGCGATCTGACCATCTCGCCCCCTGGGAGCCAGAATGATCGAGCGCTCCGATAATAAAGCCGGTGTATTCACAGGTCTTTATCCGCCAGCAACGGTCCTTTTTCACCGTGATAAGACGGGATGCCGCGCAAGACCCCCTGGAACGCTTCAAGCGGTTCGCCGATGGTCAATCCGGTTGAGCCGATACGGTATTCGCGAATAGTGGACTCGTGCGTGCCGGTGCGCTTCTTGATGACGGAAATGGCACGTCGCACCTGACCCATCGCTTCGAAGTAACGCAAGAGAATGACGCTGTCGGCGAGGTAGGTGATATCGACCGGCGAGCGCATGTCGCCCACCAGCCCGTGCTGCGCGACCGTCATGAAGGTCGATGCCCCCTGGCGATTGAGGTAGAGCAACAGCTCGTGCATGTGCAGCACCAGCGCGCTTTCTTCCGGCATCGCGGCCTGGTAGCCGTTGATACTGTCGATCACGACCGTCTTTATCTGCTTGCGGTCTACCGCACTTCGTACCCGGTGCGCGAACTCGCCGGGGGACAGCTCTGCGGCGTCCACCTGTTCAATGACCAGATTGCCCGTATCCTGCAGCGCGCGCAGGTCGATCCCGAGTTTGAGCATGCGCTCGAACAGCAAGCCCAGCTCTTCGTCGAAGATGAACAGCCCGACCCGCTCACCGCGCGCCACGGCCTGAACCGCAAACACCAGCGAAATGAGCGACTTCCCGGTCCCTGCCGGGCCGAGAATCAGGGTGCTGGAGCCGCTTTCTATGCCGCCACCCAGTAATTTGTCCAGTTCCGCAATGCCGCTGCTGATCTGCGTGCGCGCGTAGCTGGAGCGGTGTTCGGCAGCAACCAGGCGTGGGAACACATGAATACCGTCTTCGGCAATGGTGAAATCGTGGAAACCGCCCCGGTACTTCTGGCCGCGGTATTTGACGATCTTCAGACGCCGGCGCTCGGCACCATAAACAGGCGTCAGCGATTCAAGACGAATCACACCGTGGGCAACACTGTGTACGGTCTTGTCGAGCGCCTCGGTGGTCAGGTCGTCCAGCAACAGCACCGTCGCGTTGTAACGCGTGAAATAGTGCTTGATCGCCAGAATCTGCCTTCTGTAGCGCAGCGAACTTTGCGCCAGCAGCCGGATTTCCGACAGGCTGTCGATCACCACGCGAGAAGGTTTGACGCGCTCTACCACCTCGAAGATGTGCCGAGTGGCCTCACCCAGCTCCAGGTCGGAAGAGTAGAGCAGGCTTTGCTGATGGTCGGCATCGAGCAGACTTTCGGGGGGTGTCAGTTCGAATATGTTGATCCGCTCGTCGAGCTCCCAGCCATGCGAGGCTGCACCTGAACGAAGCTCGCTTTCGGTCTCCGACAGGGTGATATACAGGGAAATCTCGCCCGCCGCAGCGCCTGCCTGTAGAAACTGCAGTGCTACCGTTGTCTTGCCGGTTCCGGGTTCTCCCTCGAGAAGGAAAACATGACTGCATGAAAGACCCCCTGAAAGGATGTCATCCAGACCTTCAATCCCGGTTGCCGCTTTTGACGTATTCAAGTATCGCCCTCTAGTAACCCGTTTAGGTTTGATCTCACTTAATACTGGACCACTCCGCATTCTGACCGTTCACAGTAATTAGAGCTAGCGGCCGCGCAGCGTTATATTTATATCTGTATCAAGATCAAGGCGGGCTCGGTCATTATCACCTTGGCCCGGTGTCGATACCGCGACGGCTATTGTTATAGTCCTGCGCCTGAACAATAAAATGTCCGAGGATCAAACCGTGTCTGATTACCACGCCTTCCGGGTCGAACTGGCAGACCGTATTGCGCATGTGCAAATTAACCGCCCCGAGAAGCTCAATGCCATGAACGAGGCATTCTGGAGCGAAATTATCCGGATATTCGACTGGGTCGAGCGCACTGACGAAGTACGGGTCGTTGTGCTGAGTGGTGCGGGCAAGCACTTTTCTTCAGGCATCGATCTGGCCTTGCTGGCCTCGGTCGCCAGCCGCTTGGGTGAAGATGCAGGCCGCAACGCGCGCGTGCTCAGGCGCACCATTCGCGACATGCAGGCGTCATTCACCGCCGTCGACAAATGCCGCAAGCCCGTCCTGGCGGCCATTCAGGGTTATTGCCTGGGGGGCGCCATTGACCTGATCTCGGCATGCGACATGCGCTACGCCGCCGCCGATGCGCAGTTCGCCATTCG
This sequence comes from Pseudomonas graminis, assembly GCF_002093745.1. GTDB lineage: Bacteria > Pseudomonadota > Gammaproteobacteria > Pseudomonadales > Pseudomonadaceae > Aquipseudomonas. The sequence goes on along the minus strand of NZ_MTSB01000003.1, from coordinate 292,994 downwards.
CGAGATCGACATGGGCATGGCTGCGGATGTGGGCACTCTGCAACGCCTGCCCAGGATCATCGGTGACGGCATGCTGCGTGAGCTGGCCTACACCGGACGCACCGTGGGCGCGGAAGAAGCGCAGCGGATCGGGCTGGTCAATCGCACCTTCGATGATCTCGCCGGTCTGTTGGAGGGTGTTTTTGCGGTGGCCCGGGAAATAGCCGGGAAGTCGCCCATCGCGATTGAAGGCACCAAGGAAATGATCAGCTATATGCGTGATCACAGGGTTGAAGACGGGCTTGAGCACGTTGCTGTCTGGAACGCCGCCATGCTGCAATCGCCAGACTTGAAGCTGGCAATGGCCGCGCAGATGAGCAAGCAGAAGCCGGTTTTCGATAATTGATGCACGACAGTGCTTGAGTATGAGCAGAGGAGTTTTTCATGACGCGCCCGCAGCGTTGGACAACTGCAGTCCTGGAGGTCGAAGCCCGTGGCGGTCTGGCCGTGGTACAGGGCGACCAGGGCTTTTTGCTGGACGCCAATGGCGTCATGTTCCCCAGGGAATGGCTGAAAGGTCTGGATTTACCGGTGCAGAGTGAGCACGGCATCGGCCATTTTGAAGGGGAACCGGTTTATCTGCTGGTGCTGGACGGTTCGGCGTCGGTCGAGGGCTGTTCCTGGCAAGGCTTGCGCCAGTTCATGCTGGAAGGCGATTTTGCGGTTTTCCAGATGCTGGGCTATGCCGCGCAGGTCAGCACCTGGGCAAGAGAACACCGATTCTGCGGCGCTTGTGGTCGTGCGACCGTACAGATTCCTGGCGAAAGGGCGATGTTCTGTGAGCACGACAACCTGCGTCTTTACCCCCGCATTTCTCCCAGCATGATTGTGCTGGTCACCCGTGGTGATGAAGTGCTTCTGGCCCGTTCGCCGCGTTTTGTCACGGGCATGTACAGTGCGCTGGCCGGGTTTGTGGAGCCTGGCGAGTCGGCTGAAGACTGTGTACACCGTGAAGTGATGGAAGAAGTTCAGGTGCGCATCAAGAACCTGAAATACCGGGGCAGCCAGTGCTGGCCGTTTCCGCATTCGATGATGCTCGGCTTTCATGCGGAATATGAAAGCGGTGACATCGTGCCTCAGGCTGAGGAGATTGAAGATGCGCGCTGGTTTCACATCAATGACCTGCCGCCCTTACCGGCCAGCCGGTCGATCGCCCGTTACCTGATCGAAGCTTACCTGGCCGAGCGCTCAGGCGCCCCCGAACCAGTGCTGCCAGGCTAGCCGCACGGTCAGCCCCAGCACCACGGTGATGAACACCGGGCGGATGAATTTTGCACCGCCCTTGATCGCCGTACCGGCACCGAAGTAAGCGCCCAGCATCACGGCAAGGCCCATGCTCAGGCCAATGATGTAATCCACCTGGCCGGAAAACATGAACACCGATAAAGCCACGGCGTTGCTGACGAAATTCATGCTGCGGGCAACGCCGCTGGCCTTGACCAGATCAACCGGATACAACAGCAACGTGCTGACCGTCCAGAACGCACCGGTGCCCGGCCCTGCGATACCGTCATAGAAGCCCAGCCCGAGCCCTTGCGGTAACTGCCATTTCTTCTTGATGGGCGCGTCAACGTCCAGCGGCGCCTTGGGCGTGCCGCCGAACAGCAGGTATAACCCGCACCCGAACACAATCACCGGGAGCATCTGATTCAGCCACTCGGCAGGCAGGTAGTGGGCGATGACCGCGCCTATGGCGGCACCCACTGCCGTGCCGACTATCGCGTGCAGCCACTGTCGCGGATGAAACAGCTTGCGGCGGTAAAAGGTGTAGCTGGCGGTTGCCGATCCGAAGGTCGAGCTGAGCTTGTTGGTGCCCAGCACCAGATGCGGTGGCAGGCCGGCGGTCATCAGGGCAGGGGTGGTGAGCAGCCCGCCACCTCCGGCGATGGCGTCGATAAAGCCTGCGATGAATGCAACCACAGCCAGGATGGCAAGTGTGGTCAGGTCGACGCTGAGTTCAAAAGGCATGGCGGGAGGGGCTTATAGAGATCAGAGGCAAAGGCCAGAATGGCTGCCGGAACGGCCTGCATTCTACTCCTTCGCCGGTGATCTCAGGAAGTCAGATCTCCGCGAGGGCAACCCAGCGCTGTTCCGTCGCCGCCAGGCGAATCGCACTGGCCAGGCGCTCGATTTGCCAGGCCTCTTCAAAGTCCGGTCCGCGGCTGGCCTGGCCACACACCGCCAGAATCAGCGCCTGCACTTCCAGCGCCTTGAGTTCGTTGTAGCCCAACTGGTGACCGGGTGCGGGACAAAACGCGGCGTAACCGGGAAGCGCCGGCCCGGCCAGCAAGCGCTGAAAGCCGTCGCGCCCAGGCGTCCCCGAGCGGTAGATGCGCAGCTCGTTGAGGCGTTCCTGGTCATACGTCAGGGTGCCTTGAGTGCCCCCGATTTCGAAACTCAGGTGGTTTTTGTAGCCATGCTTGAGCCAGCTGCTGCTGAAGGTTCCCCTGGCCCCATTGGTAAAGCGCAGCAACGCGTGAGTCTGGTCATCCACAGCAATGGCACGCATTGCGCTGTTGCCGGCGCTGGCCGGACGTTGACGGTGTACGGTGCTGGAGTCCGCGCAGACGGCTTCGATGTCGCCCATCAGGTAGCGTGCCATTGCCAGCAGGTGACTGCCCAGATCCGCCAGTGCGCCGCCTGCCTGGGAAGGTTCGCATCGCCATGACCAGGGTGAGGTCGGGCTGCCCATGAAGTCCTCGCTGAACTCGCCCTGAAAACTGACGATATCGCCCAGTTCGCCTGCTTCGATCATGTCTTTGGCGAGCCCGATCATCGGGTTATGCTGGTAGTTGTAGCCGACCTGAGTGACCACGCCCGCAGCCTTGGCGCTGCGGCGCATTTCATCCGCCTGCGCCAGGCTGACCGCCAGCGGCTTTTCGCAATACACCGCTTTGCCGGCAGCGATGGCCGCCATGCTCATGGGGAAATGAAGATGATTGGGCGTGGTAATCGCTACGATCTGCACATGCGGGTCGTCGATCAACTGTTGCCAGTCGGCGTGGCTGCGATCAAAGCCCCAGGCACGTGCGCAGTGCTCGGCCCTGGCGCTGTCTGCGTCCGCCAGTGCGGCCAGCCGGATGCGGGCTGGCAATTCAAGGGCCGCATTGGCATTGCCGAATGCGAGCGCATGGGCGCGGCCCATGAAACCGGTGCCGATCAGCCCTATACCCAGATGCGACCGGTCAGTCGTTAGAGATTCCCGCATGACACTCTCCAGAATGGATTGTTGTTATGCGGAAAATATATTCCAAATAATTAAATAATGGAAAATTAATTCTCGTTACCTGTTTTTAATGATCGAACGCCGATCAGGACAGGAAGCCACCGTCCACATTTAACGCCACGCCTGTGGTGTAGCTGGACGCTTCACTGGCCAGATAGAGAACGGCACCCGCCATTTCACTGGGCGCAGCAACGCGCTTCAGCGGAATCTGTGAAAGCGCCAGGTTCAGGATTGCATCGTTCTTGACCAGCGCCGAGGCAAATCGGGTATCTGTCAGGCCGGGAAGCAGGGCGTTGCAGCGGATGCCGAATTCCGCGCACTCCTTGGCGAAGACCTTGGTCATGTTGACCACTGCGGCTTTGGTCATGGAATAGACGCCTTGATAGGCGCCGGGTGATACCGCGTTGATCGACGCGACATTGATAATGCTGCCGCCACCGCCTTCGCGCATCAGCTTGCCGGCTTCCACAGACATGAAAAAGTAACCGCGAATGTTCACGTCAACCGTCTTTTGAAACGCGCTGAGATCGGTGTCCAGCACGTTGCAGAATTGCGGATTGGTGGCGGCGTTATTGACCAGGATGTCCAGTCGGCCAAACTGCTGACGGACCTGAGCGAAAACCGCGGTTATCTGCTCCATTTCACCAATGTGGCAGGCAATGGCCGTGGCCTTGCCGCCTTCGGCGACGATCGCGTCGGCCACGGCCTGGCAGGCGTCGAGCTTGCGACTTGAAACGACAACATGTGCGCCTTGTTGAGCGAGCAACCTGGCGATGGCTTCGCCAATGCCGCGACTGGCCCCTGAAACAAAGGCCACTTTGTCGTCGAGATCGAAAAGCTGGGTTCTGGACATCTCATTTCCCTGTCTTGGCGCCATCAAAGGCTGGAGTTGGCGATCACATTGAGACTCATCTGCTCAAGCAGCCGGTTCATATTGATGAACTGCGCAAAGCGCTTGTCCTGGGTCTGGCCGTGGAAAAACCGGTAGTAGATCTGTTGCACGATACCGGCCAGACGAAACAGCCCGTAGGTGTAGTAAAAATCGAAATTGTCGATGCGGACGCCCGAGCGCTCGGCGTAGTAGTCGACGAATTGCTGACGGGTCAGCATGCCGGGGGCATTGCTGGGCTGGCGACGCATCAACTGGACCGGCGCAGGGTCGTCAGCCTGAATCCAGTAGGCGAGGCTGTTGCCCAGGTCCATCAGCGGATCGCCCAGCGTGGTCAGTTCCCAGTCAAGCACGCCAATGATACGCATCGGGTCCGCAGGGTCGAGAATCACATTGTCGAAGCGATAGTCGTTATGCACGATGCTCGAGGTGTGGGAGTCGGCAGGCATGTTATCGATCAGCCAGCGTTTGACTCGCTCCCACGCGGGGGCGTCCGGGGTCATGGCTTTTTCATAGCGCTCGGACCAGCCCTCAATCTGTCGCTGCACGTAACCTTGCGGCTTGCCCAGATCGCCCAGGCCGCAGGCGTGATAATCGACCCGGTGCAGGTCCACCAGCCTGTCGATGAAGTTTTTGCACAGATGTTCGGTCTGTCGGGCGTCCAGTGCCAGCTCGGGCGGTAGGTCAGAGCGCAGGATGACGCCCTTGACGCGCTGCATGACGTAAAACTCTGATCCGATCACCGACTCGTCGGTGCAGTGCAGATAAGCCTCGGGACAAAAGGGGAACGCCTCCTTGAGTTGATTGAGAATGCGGTATTCCCGTCCCATGTCGTGTGCCGAACGTGCCTTCTGCCCGAACGGCGGGCGGCGCAGGACCAGCTCTCGTTCAGGGTACTGGATAAGGTAGGTGAGGTTCGACGCACCGCCTGGAAACTGGCTGATGGTCGGCGCGCCCTGCAGCTGCGGGAGGTGAGCTTTCAGATAAGGGTCGATAAGGGAAATGTCCAGTTCTTCGCCTGCGCGAATCTCGGTGGACTGATCGGTCAGAGCCATGCTTATCCCTTTTGCTTATGATGGGGCGCTTCAATCATTGACTAATCTAATGATCTGTCGATCCGCTATCAACCTTGTGACAGCTTTATAGGCCAGCGTGTTGCTGAGCAATCAGTGGCCCTGATCGCCATAATGCAGGCCAATAAAAAACCGAAGCGCCAGGCTTCGGTTCTGGTGTGAAACGGGCTGCAATTTACACCGGAAACAGTTCGCTCAACTTCATGGCCAGCATCATGTCGCCTTCAGCGCGCAGCTTGCCGCCCATGAACGCCTGCATGCCATCGGTATCACCGCTGACGATGCCTTTGAGCGTTTCGCTGTCCATGACCAGCGTCACGTTGGCGTCAGGGTTTTCGCTTTCCTGCAATTCGCAGGTGCTGTCTTTGACGATCAGGGCGTAGTGCTTGTCTTCATCGGTAATGTTGAAACCGAAGATCAGGTCCAGTCCGGCAGCAGCGGCTGGGTTGAATTTTTCTTTCATGCTCTTGACGGCTTCGGCGACTGAGGTCATGTCTTGATCCTTTCAGGGGGAGTGATGGCGTGCGCGATAATGCGTTTGGCCGGTGTCAGCGATAGGTAACGAGTTCGGGCAGTAGCTGCAAATGGGGGTAACCGTTGAAAGACGCCAGGCTGACCTGGTGGTTTCTGAATTTGAGCTGATGCAGTGACGTGTTGACGATGTGCCAGTGAAGCTCCAATGCTTTCAACGCTGGCATTTCGGTAATCAGGTGCAGCAGGGCGGTAATGGTGCCGCCGGAGGTGAACACGGCAATGCGTTCGTGCGGCCCCGCTGCCTCGATAATTCTGTCCAGACCTGCCTTGACCCGCGCTACAAAACATAGCCAGCTTTGCAGCCCTGGCGTGTCGTGGTCGCCACTCAGCCAGCGCGCGGTGATCAGGTTGAACAGGCGCTGGAAACCGGCGGGGTTCCCGGGAGCATTGCGCAGAATCTCCAGCGCCTCGGGCTCGTCGTGCAGCATGGCCGGGATCAGCGCCTTGATGACCGCTTCGGCATCGAATTCGTCAAAAGCGCTGTCGAGTTCCAGAGGCGGTGTATCGATACCGGCTTCGGCGAGCCGGGCCAGCGTGTGCTGCGCCGTGTCTTTCTGTCTGCGCAATTCACCGGACAGGCAACGGTCGAACGTCAGCCCCTGATCAGCGAGGTGAGCGCCCAGAACCTGTGCCTGACGAATGCCCACGGGCGACAGGACGTCATAATCGTCTGCACCAAATGAGGCCTGGCCATGTCGTATCAGGTAGATGCTGCCCACGTCCGTGTCGTCTCGGTACGTTGAAGGTCCAGCGAGGTTATGAGGGATGCCCGGGAACTGTCAATGAAAAAACATACGCTCGTTTGAAATCATCGTTTTAATGGTTTGTAACGGCGCGGCGGCTGGTGCGTCGCACAGGCCGTCGGTATGCTGCATTCATCGCAGCCCTTGAACACTGAGGGCGTAACGCAAGTGAGGAATATTCGTGGATTTCGTTGTCGATTACGCAGGTTTTCTGGCCAGAACCGTGACGCTGGTGATTGCCATCGTCGTGGTGCTGGTTGCCATTGCGTCCATGCGTGGCAAAGGCCGTCGCAAGTCTGCCGGGCAGTTGCAGGTCACCCGGCTCAATGACTTCTACAAAGGGCTGCGCGAGCGGCTCGAGCAGTCGTTGCTGGACAAGGACCGCCTCAAGGCCTTGCGCAAGGAGCAGGGCAAGGCGCTGAAGAAAGACAAAAAGCAGGCCGAGCCCAAATCTCGCGTCTACGTGCTGGACTTCGACGGTGATATCAAAGCTTCTGCCACCGAAAGCATGCGTCATGAAATCACTGCACTGTTGACCCTCGCGACAGACAAGGACGAAGTGGTCTTGCGCCTGGAAAGCGGCGGCGGCATGGTTCACAGCTATGGTCTGGCGTCCTCACAACTGGCGCGTATTCGTCAGGCGGGCATTCCACTGACCGTGTGCATCGACAAGGTGGCTGCCAGTGGCGGTTATATGATGGCCTGCATCGGCAACAAGATCATCAGCGCACCGTTCGCCATCCTTGGCTCCATCGGTGTTGTAGCGCAACTGCCTAACGTCAATCGCCTGTTGAAGAAACACGACATCGATTTCGAGGTCCTGACCGCTGGCGAGTACAAGCGCACCCTGACGGTGTTTGGCGAAAACACTGAAAAGGGCCGTGAGAAGTTCCAGCAGGACCTGGACATCACCCACGACCTGTTCAAGAACTTCGTCGCCAGCTATCGCCCGCAACTGTCCATCGACGAAGTTGCCACCGGCGAAGTGTGGCTGGGCATGGCGGCGGTCGACAAACAGCTGGTCGATGAACTCAAGACCAGCGACGAGTATCTGGCTGAGCGTGCCAAAGAGGCTGACGTGTTCCATCTGCATTACGTGCAGCGCAAAAGCCTGCAGGAACGCATGGGCATGGCGGCTGCAACGTCGGCGGATCAATTGGCAACGAAGTGGTGGGGTCGTTTGACTCAGCAGCGGTTCTGGTAGGTGTGGGTGAGCTATAGAATCTGAGCGGTGCGTTTAGCCAAACTGCTAAAGCGCTTTTCATCCGCGATGGCAACGACGACGCAGAATGCGACGCAAGTGACAGGGCGAAGTCGGGCCGGAAACAGGAGTGAACGGCTTTGGTTACTTTGGCCTCATCAAAGTAACTCGCCGAGGGCGAAAAGGTCACCTGAGTTGACCCTCAATCTACCTGGCATCCAGAACCGCTATGTGATGCAGAGCGTCATGAACTGCATGTCCACGCGGAGCGTGGGCACGACAGTCATTGACGCCAGGGCGCCCGAATCAGCGGCGCCGGAACAGCGGCAGCGGTTCGTCGGTTGCGGCCTGATAGGTGACCGAGAAGTCCTTAAGGCCTTCCAGCGCGTCGTACGGGTCCTTGTCGGCACGCACGGCGAAGGCGTCGAAGCCACAGCGGCGCATGTAGAACAATTGATCACGCAACACATCGCCGATGGCGCGTAATTCGCCCTTGAAGCCGTAGCGATCACGCAACAGGCGCGCATTGGAAAAGCTGCGGCCATCGGTAAATGCCGGGAAGTTCAGGGCGATAACCTGAAACTGATCCACCTCGTCTCCGATTTCTTCAGCCTCTTCATCGCTGTCCAGCCAGACGCCCAGCTCGCCGTCACGCGCCTTGAGCGCCGTCGCGTGCTCGCGCCACAGCGCCAGCGGCACGATCAGGTCGTCACAGTTGGACAGGCTGTCAAAGGTGGTGTCCTTTGGCAGCAGGTGCCAGGTTTCATCGATGACTTCGTTGTTCTTAATGATTCGCTGCATAGACGCGCTCCTTGAAAGGGTCAATGCCAATACGCTGATAGGTGTCGATGAAACGCTCGTCTTCGGTGCGTTTTTCAACGTACACGTCGATCAGTTTTTCGATCACATCCGGCATCGCATCCTGGGCAAAGGACGGGCCGAGGATCTTGCCCAGGCTTGCGTCACGGCTGGCACTGCCGCCGAGTGAAACCTGATAGAACTCTTCGCCTTTCTTGTCGACGCCCAATACGCCGATGTGGCCCACATGGTGGTGACCGCAGGCGTTCATGCAGCCAGAAATGTTCAGGTCCAGCTCGCCGATATCGAACAGGTAATCCAGGTCGTCGAAGCGGCGCTGGATAGACTCGGCAATCGGGATCGACTTGGCGTTGGCCAGCGAGCAGAAATCGCCGCCAGGGCAGCAGATGATGTCGGTCAGCAGGCCGATGTTCGGGGTCGCAAAACCGTTTTCGCGCAGCTCGTTCCACAGCGTGAACAGTTCAGCCTGCTCGACGTCGGCGAGGATGATGTTCTGCTCGTGGGAGGTGCGCAGTTGCCCGAAGCTGAAGCGATCGGCCAGGTCGGCAACGGCGTCCAGCTGTTTGTCCGTCAGGTCGCCCGGCGCAACACCGGTCGGCTTGAGCGACAGGGTCACGGCGATGTAACCCGGCTTCTTGTGTGCCAGCACATTGCGCTGGCGCCAGCGTGCGAAGCCGGGATGCTGGGCATCCAGCGCCGCCAGTTCGGCATGCTGATCGCTGAGGGCCTTGTAGTCAGGGTCGACAAAGTGCCGCGAAACACGCTGCACTTCAGCGTCGGTGAGGGTGGTCTGGCCGCCGCGCAGGTGGGCCATTTCGGCCTCGACCTTTTCCGCGAAGACTTCAGGCGTCAGCGCCTTGACCAGAATCTTGATCCGCGCCTTGTACTTGTTGTCGCGACGGCCATAGCGGTTATAGACCCGCAGAATGGCGTCCAGATAGCTCAACAGATCCTGCCACGGCAGGAACTCGTTGATAAAAGCGCCCACGACGGGCGTACGGCCCAGACCGCCGCCGACCAGCACGCGAAAGCCCAGCTCGCCGGCGTCGTTGCGCACGGGTTCGAGACCGATATCATGCACTTCGATGGCGGCGCGATCACGGGTCGAACCATTGATCGCGATCTTGAACTTGCGCGGCAGGTAGGCAAATTCCGGGTGAAACGTCGTCCACTGGCGGACAATCTCGCACCAGGGGCGCGGATCGACCAGCTCATCGGCCGCGACGCCGGCAAACTGATCGGTGGTCACGTTGCGCAGGCAGTTGCCGCTGGTCTGGATGGCGTGCATCTGCACCGTCGCGAGTTCGGCCAGAATCTCGGGCACGTCTTCCAGCGCGGGCCAGTTGAACTGCACGTTCTGACGGGTGCTGATGTGTGCGTAGCCCTTGTCATAATCGCGGGCAATCTTCGCCATCATGCGCGCCTGACGCGAGGTCAGTTGCCCATAAGGAACCGCCACGCGCAACATCGGCGCGAAGCGCTGAACATAGAGCCCGTTTTGCAGGCGCAACGGTCGAAACTCTTCTTCGCTCAGTTCCCCGGCCAGGTAGCGGCGGGTCTGATCCCGGAACTGCTTGACGCGGTCCTCGATGATCTTCTGATCGTAATCGTCGTATACGTACATATAGGTCCTGTTCTCAGGCTTCGTCATGAAGCAGGTCCGATCACATGCGGTCCGGAAAACTATCCGCCGCTTGCTGCCTGCCTCATCGGGTCGATTCTGCGCGCACGGCCGCGCACTCCCTGCGGAGCGGAGGCGACGATAGCAGTTTGCAGATATCGATAAAAGTGATGTTTATATATATGCAAATCACTAAAAGCGATAAGCAAATGGAGAATTGCGTATGTCCCTGCTTGCCGTGTGGGCAAGACTCGGCTTAACTAAGAATTGTCCGGTGTTTAACCCGCACCGGGACACTTCTTTTCATATGCAATCAGCCACAAGACAGACAAGAGGCGATGCGATGAGCAAGCACCCCAAAGTAACAAAACCGGGCAGGTCCGTGGACACATGGGCCATCTTTTTCATTGTCGTTCTGGCGGTGGGGGTGGCGATGTTCTGGGTCAGCGGTCGCTGACGGACTGAGCAAAGAATCTGCCCCGAGTCTCCAGAATCTTGCGGTTGCGGCCGATAGATCGCCTGTGGCGCTCAATTTCCGCCACTTCAAGGTTCGGTGATATGAAGGTCTTGTATGCCCTCGGGCTGATGATGTCCGGCATGGTGTGGGCCGGTTCGACATGGGCAGCGTCAGTGGTTTTTCTGTGTCCCGGTTTTGACACCGACGGCTACTGGCGCAGCTATGTCCGCGTCATGCAGACCGCGGCCCACACTACGGGCATGTCGCTCGAAGTGCGCTTCACGGACCGGGATACCCGCAAGCTGGTGACGGAGGCGCGTGACGTGTTGCAGGGAAATGCGCGCCCGGATTATTTGCTGTTCTCGAACGAACTGAACGTTGCGCCAGAAGTTCTGCGTCTCTCGCAAGGCAGCGGGGTCAAGCTGTTCGCCGTGAACAACACGTTGACGGCTGACCAGTTGCGCATTATCGGAGACTTGCCGTCGCGTTACCCGGACTTCATCGGCAGCCTTGTCGGCAATGACGAGGAGGCCGGGTACCTCACGGCCAAGCGGCTGATCGGCCAGGCCAGGTCGGTCGCGCAAGGACAGATGATCGAGATGCTGGCCTTTTCGGGCACCAATACCACGCCGGTGTCGTTGTACCGTGAAAAGGGCTTGCTGCGCGCACTGTCGGAGCATCCCGACGTTCATCTGCGGCAGATTGTGCTGGGCGGCTGGCGTCGTGATCGCGCACTTGAGCAGGCGCGGATGTTGCTGGCGCGTTATCCGGATATTCGCCTGGTGTGGTCGGCCAATGAGCAAATGGCGTTCGGCGCGATGGATGCCTTGCGGGAGCGAGGTGGCAAACCGGGTGAAGACATCTTGTTCAGTGCCATCAACGGCACGTCCCTCTCGTTACAGGCGAAACTCAATGGCAGTCTTGGCGTGGTCGCTACCGGGCACTTCACGCTGGGTGGGTGGGCGATCATTCTGCTGCATCGCTACGACACCGCTCAACGGCATGCGCGCTTGCAGGTCGGAACACGCATCATCGATGTGCTGCATCTGGTCGAACCGCAAGACACGCAGCGTTTTCTGGAAGCGACACGTGATGAGCGTTACCGACTCGACCCGCAGGCCTTCAATGTCGGCGCTTTTGGCGAAAAATCGCCGTTTTCACTGAAAAGCATGTTGCCGCCTGTGGAAGCAGGCGGCCAATAAGCCTGGTGCGTTACTCGTCGTAGCCGAGGTTGGGCGCCAGCCAGCGCTCGGTGACGCTCAGGTCCTGACCCTTGCGCGCGGTGTAGCTTTCAACCTGATCCTTGTCGACCTTGCCCACCGCAAAGTACTGCGCCTGAGGGTGCGCGAAATACCAGCCGCTGACCGCTGCGGCAGGGAACATGGCGTAGTGCTCGGTCAGGAACACGCCGCTTTTACCCGGCGTATGCTCTGGCGTGCCTTCCGGCAGAGGGTCGAGCAGGGCGAACAGCGTACTTTTTTCAGTGTGGTCGGGGCATGCCGGGTAGCCAGGGGCGGGACGAATGCCCATGTACTGTTCTTTGATCAGCGCTTCGTTATCCAGCGCTTCGTCTTTCGCGTAGCCCCAATACTCCTTGCGCACCTGTTGGTGCAGCCATTCAGCGCACGCTTCGGCAAGACGGTCGGCCAAGGCCTTGACCATGATCGAGTTGTAGTCGTCGCCGTTGTCCTGATACGCCTTGGCGACTTCTTCGGCACCAATGCCTGCGGTGGTGATGAAACCGCCGATGTAGTCCGTCAGGCCGCTGTCCTTGGGGGCGACGAAGTCGGCCAGCGAGAAGTTCGGCTTGCCGTCGGGCTTGATGGTCTGCTGGCGTAAATGGTGAAGCTTGGCCAGCGGCTTGCCGTCGTCGCCGTAGACTTCCAGGTCGTCATGATCGACCTGATTGGCCGGCCAGAAACCGAACACTGCACGCGCGCTGATCAGCTTTTCATCAATCAGCTTGCGCAACATCTGCCGTGCATCTTCAAACAGTGCAGTGGCGGCTTCACCGACCACTTCGTCGGTCAGAATGCGCGGGTATTTGCCGGCCAGGTCCCAGGAAATGAAGAACGGCGTCCAGTCGATGTACTCGGCCAGCACGTTCAGGTCGATGTCCTGCAGGATGCGCGTGCCCGTAAACGTTGGCTGGGCAGGGGTGTAGTTTTCCCAGTCGAACTGCGGCTTCTTCGCCACGGCCGCGCCATAACTCAAGCGCTCGGTGCGTGCGCTGCGGGCCGACGTGCGCTCACGCACTTCGACATACTCAAGACGGGTTTTTTCGATGAAGGCCGGCTTCAGCTCTTTCGACAGCAACTGGGTGGCGACACCGACCGCACGGGACGCGTCGGTGACGTAGATCACCGCATCGTTGCTGTACTTGGGTTCGATCTTGACCGCTGTGTGGGCCTTGGACGTGGTTGCGCCGCCGATCATCAATGGCAGGTGGAAATCCTGACGCTGCATTTCACGGGCCACATGCACCATTTCGTCCAGCGACGGGGTAATCAGGCCGGACAGGCCGATGATGTCGCACTTTTCTTCGCGAGCGACCTGCAGGATCTTCTCGGCAGGCACCATCACGCCGAGGTCGACGATGTCATAGCCGTTACAGCCCAGCACCACGCCGACGATGTTCTTGCCGATGTCGTGGACGTCGCCCTTGACCGTGGCCATGAGGATCTTGCCCTTGGCTTCGGGCTTGTCGCCTTTTTCCAGCTCGATGAACGGGATCAGGTGCGCTACCGCCTGTTTCATCACCCGTGCGGATTTCACCACTTGCGGCAGGAACATCTTGCCCGCACCGAACAGGTCGCCGACCACGTTCATGCCTGACATCAGCGGGCCTTCGATCACTTCGATGGGGCGGGCAAAGCCCAGTCGCGACTCTTCGGTGTCCTGAACGATGTGGGTGGTAATGCCTTTGACCAGCGCATGTTCCAGCCGCTGATTGACCGGCCAACTGCGCCACTCTTCGGTTTCGGCTTCTTTTACGCTGCCGTCGCCTTTGTATTTGTCGGCGATGGCCAGCAAGGCATCGGTGCCATCCGCGGTACGGTTGAGCACAACGTCTTCGACGCAATCACGCAGTTCGGCGGGAATCTGGTCGTAGATCTCCAGTTGCCCGGCGTTGACGATGCCCATGCTCAGGCCGTTGCGGATCGCATGCAGCAGGAACACCGAGTGGATCGCTTCGCGCACCGGATTATTGCCGCGGAACGAGAACGAGACGTTGGACACCCCGCCCGAGGTCAGGGCGTAGGGCAGCTCATCGCGAATGTAGGCACACGCGTTGATGAAGTCCACGGCATAGTTGTTGTGTTCTTCGATGCCGGTGGCAATGGCGAAGATGTTCGGGTCGAAGATGATGTCTTCCGGCGGGAAGCCCACTTCGTTGACCAGAATGTCGTAGGAACGCTTGCAGATTTCCTTCTTGCGCGCCTCGGTGTCGGCCTGGCCCTGTTCATCGAAGGCCATGACCACCACCGCCGCGCCGTAGCGTTTGCACAGGCGAGCGTGATGAATGAACTGCTCGACGCCTTCTTTCATGCTGATCGAGTTGACGATGCCCTTGCCCTGAATGCACTTGAGGCCGGCCTCGATGACTTCCCACTTGGAGGAGTCGATCATGATCGGCACCCGCGAAATGTCGGGTTCGCCTGCGATCAGGTTGAGGAAGGTCACCATCGCCTTCTTCGAGTCGAGCATCCCCTCGTCCATGTTGATGTCGATCACCTGAGCGCCGGCTTCGACCTGCTGCAGGGCGACTTCCAGGGCTTCGGTGTAGTTGTCTTCACGAATCAGGCGGGCGAAGCGCGCAGAGCCGGTGATGTTGGTCCGCTCACCGACGTTGACGAACAGCGACTGACGATCAATGGTGAACGGCTCAAGGCCCGACAGGCGGCAGGCTTTCGGAATGTCCGGAATTTCACGCGGCGCGTAACCGGATACGGCCTCGGCAATCGCCTTGATGTGAGCCGGTGTCGTACCGCAGCAGCCACCGACAATGTTCAGAAAACCGCTCTCGGCGAATTCTTCAATGATTTTCGCCGTCTGGCTCGGCAGCTCGTCGTACTCGCCAAAGGCATTAGGCAGGCCGGCGTTGGGGTGTGCAGACACATGCGTGCTGGCCTTGTTGGCCAGTTCCTGCAGGTAAGGGCGCAGTTCGCTGGCACCCAAGGCGCAGTTCAGGCCGACCGAGACGGGTTTGGCGTGACTGATCGAGTTCCAGAAGGCTTCTGTGGTCTGCCCCGAGAGGGTGCGGCCGGAGGCGTCGGTGATTGTGCCGGAAATCATGATCGGCAGCTCGAAACCCAGTTCTTCGAAGACACCCTGCACGGCGAAGATCGCGGCTTTGGCGTTGAGGGTGTCAAAGATGGTTTCAATCAGGATCAGGTCGGCGCCGCCTTCGATCAGCCCCTTGGTCGCCTCGGTGTAGTTCTCTACCAGTTCATCGAAGGTGACGTTGCGATAGCCGGGGTTGTTGACGTCCGGCGACAGCGAGCAGGTGCGGCTGGTAGGGCCAAGCACACCGGCGACGAAGCGTGGTTTGTCCGGGGTCTCCAGGGTCTTGGCGTCCGCGACCTTGCGGGCCAGACGGGCACCTTCGACGTTCAGCTCGTAGACGATGGACTCCATGCCGTAGTCGGCCTGGGACACCTGCGTGGCATTGAAGGTGTTGGTTTCGAGGATGTCGGCACCTGCATCCAGGTAAGCCTTCTCGATGGCACCGATGACGTCCGGACGGGTCAGGATCAACAGGTCGTTGTTGCCTTTGACGTCACTGGGCCAGTCGGCGAAGCGCTTGCCACGGTAGTCCTGTTCCTCGAGCCTGTAGCTCTGGATCATGGTGCCCATGCCGCCATCGAGGATCAGGATCCGCTGTTTGAGAGCAGTGAGAAAGGCTTGATGGCGGGCGCTGCGGTCAGACATGAGGGCTACCTTGAGAAGGCCGATGCTTTAAAGATGGCGATGATAGCAAACCGGAGCGCTTTTGGTGGTGCTGCGGCTTTTCCATGAAAATCATTCATGTTGGCGGCGGTTGTGGCCTTGTAGAATTGTGCCATTTTAATATCAGAGCCTTCGGGATATGCCGCACCGTTTGTTGGCAAGCGTCGCCTTGCTGTTTATCTGCTGTGCTGCCCAGGCTCAGACCCCCTCCGTTACACCGGCATCCCCGGCTATTTCCTACACCCGGGATATTCAGCCGATCCTCACCGAGAAGTGCGTTGCCTGCCATGCCTGTAACGACGCTCCGTGCCAGCTGAACCTGGGCAGCGGGGAGGGGCTGAGCCGTGGCGCGAGCAAAATCCCGGTGTATCAGGGCGAACGCAGTGAGGCGGTTGCGCCGACCCGATTGTTTTATGACGCGCGCGACACCGACGCGTGGCGTGGCAAGGGCTTTTACTCGGTGCTTGAGGCGCAGGGCGGTCAGGCGGCATTGATGGCGCGCATGCTTGATCTGGGGCGTAGTGCGCCGCTGCCCGCCAACAGCAAGATCCCGGATGAAATCGCGCTGGGCCTCAATCGCGAGAACGTCTGCCCGCTGCCTGGCGAATTCAACGCCTACGCCGCCGCCCATGCGCAACAGGGCATGCCGCTGGCGGTGACCGGCCTGACCGATGCCGAATACCAGACGCTGAAGCGCTGGCTGGCTGCAGGTGCTCCGGTCGAGCGGCAGTCGATCACCCCCAGCGTCGCTGAGGCGGCGCAAATCAATGCCTGGGAGGCGCAGCTCAATCAGCCCGGCGCCACGCAGGCGCTGGCGGGCCGCTGGCTGTTCGAGCATCTGTTTCTGGCGCACATCTATTTCGAAGGCGGCGAGGCCGGGCACTTTTTTCAATGGGTACGCTCGCGAACGCCAAGCGGCCAGCCTGTCGATCTGATTGCCACGCGACGCCCGGATGACGATCCCGGCAGCGACTTCTATTACCGCCTGGTACCCGTGCAGGGCGTCATCGTCCATAAGACCCATATCACCTATGCCATGAGCCCGCAGAAACTGGCGCGGGTCAGGCAGTTGTTTTACGGCAACGACTGGAAAGTCGGTGCGCTGCCTGGCTATGGCCCTGGCCATCGCGCCAACCCGTTTCTGACCTTTGAAGCAATTCCAGCGGCTGCGCGCTATCAGTTCATGCTCGACAACGCCGAGTACTTTGTTCGTACATTCATTCGCGGGCCGGTTTGTCGCGGACAGATAGCGACCGATGTGATTCGCGATCATTTCTGGGTGCTGTTTCAGGACCCGGCGCACGACCGTTACATCACCGATGCAGCTTATCGCGGGCAGGCTACGCCGTTGCTGGCGATGCCGGGGCAGAATGACGACGTGGGCAGTGTCCTCAGCCTGTGGCTGTCCTACCGGGACCGGCGCAACCAGTATGAAGACCTGCGCCGCGACAGCTACGCGAAAATGCCCGCGCCGGGCTGGAACACGCTGTGGGCGGGCAATGACAATGCACTGCTGAGCGTGTTTCGCCATTTCGACAGTGCTTCGGTGAACAAGGGCCTGATTGGCGATGTGCCGCATTCCACGTGGCTGTTCGATTTCCCGCTGCTGGAGCGCACCTATTACCAGTTGGCGGTGAATTTCGATGTCTATGGCAATGTCTCGCATCAGGCGCAGACCCGGCTGTACTTCGACCTGATCCGCAATGGCGCCGAAATCAATTTCCTGCGTCTGATGCCTGCCGATCTGCGTGATGGCTTGCTCGGCGATTTGTATCAGGACAGCGGCAAACTCAAGATGTGGCTGGATTATCAGGACATCGACGACAGCACGCCCAGCGGAATAACGCTTGATGAGAAGGCCCCGCAACGGGATTTCGCGTTCAGGCTGATCGAGCGTGTCGGCAGCCTGAATGCAGCGCCTGATCCGATCAATCGCTGCACGGGTGCGTATTGTTCACGGGCCGGCCTGGACAGTGACTTTGCTCAGGCAGAGCAGGCGCTGAGCCAGTTGGCGTCGCGTCCGGCGGCGGGCTTGAAGGTCATTGACCAATTGCCGGAAGCGAGCATGCTGCGCATCGAGGGTAGCCACGGTAAGCGGGTCATGTACAGCATGCTGCGCAACCGCGCGCACACCAATGTCGCGTTTCTGCTGGGCGAGTCTTACCGCTATATACCGGGCCTGGACACGTTGACCATTTATCCTGGGGTACTCAGCAGCTACCCGAATTTCATCTTCAATATTCCTGCCGCGCAAGTGCCTGCTTTTGTCGAAGCCATGCAGCAGAGCCAGGATCAGGCAAGCTTCGAACAGATCGTCCAGCGCTGGGGTATTCGACGAACCCATCCGCTGTTCTGGACGTATTTCCATGACCTGAATCGGTATCTCCAGGAGACCGAGCCGCGGGAAGCGGCGGTGCTGGACATGAATCGCTACGAGAACCTCTAGACCGCCGTCATTCAACCGCAGGCCCTGTAGAACATGGCCTGCGGCCATCGTGACTTCCTGAACGAAACGCATCTTGCGCGACCTTTTTTTCAAAACAGCGGTCGGACAGGGGGCGCGTCATGTGCCGGTTGCTGACCGGCACGTGATTGAAAGTCAGGCGGTAGAGGTTTTTTGTCATGTTGATTTCAGTTCAGGCCCTGCGGGCGTTCGCCGCGTGGGTCGTGGTGTGCCACCACTTCATGCAGATTTTTTTCGACTTCAAGGCCAGTGGTCCGATTGGCGAGTTCTTCGTTTCCAAAGGTGCGGTCGGCGTCGATATCTTCTTCGTCATCAGCGGCCTGGTGATTTTCCTCTCTACCCAGAACAGCGACATGCCCCCTCGGCGCTTCATCCTCCATCGACTGATTCGCATCGTTCCGGCTTACTGGCTGTACACCGCCGCTATGGGCTTGCTGTTGCTGATTGCCGCGCCGATGCTGCCCCATCAGGTCATTGGCTGGCAAAACTTCCTGTTGTCGCTGATATTCATCCCCTCGGAAAATCCCGGCGGCTATGGCCTTTACCCGACGTTGAATGTCGGCTGGACGCTCAATTATGAAATGTTCTTCTATCTGCTGTTCTCGATGGTGTTTCTGTTTGAGCAGCGCCACAGGCCGTTGATTATTGCTGCCGCCCTGTTTGCGGTCAGTGAAGTGCTGGCAAAGGCAGGCTTGATCAGCCGGTTCTACGGCAATGACATCGTTTACGAGTTTCTTCTGGGCATCGGTATCGGCATCCTCTATCGCCGTGGCTGGATCAAACAGGCGGTATGGTTGCCGCTGGCAGGTATCGCGGTAGGGCTGTATGCCATCAACAGCCTGACGAACGAGCATCGTCTGCTCAATTGGGGGCTGCCAAGCGCTTTGATTGTGCTGTCATGCATTTCGCTGGAGCCCGTTTTCAAGGGCAGTCGTTTGCTCAAGGTGCTGGGTGACTGTTCGTATTCGGTGTACCTGTTGCACGTGCTGGTGCTGTACGGCGGGTTACTGATGGCACAGCGTTTCGGCCTGAGTCCTTACGTGGTTTTTGCTTTTTGCGTACCGATCATCGCCATTGGCGCCTGGCTCAGCTACGAGTGGATCGAGAAGGGTCTCTATCGGAGGATGAAGGGCTGGCTGGACGAGCGCCGCTCGGGCAGCCGGGTGCAGGCATTAACCTGACAAAAACACTAGGACTTTGTATGGTGCGGCCGATTGGCGTAAACTGCCCGCACGTCTGCGAGGAATGTTCATGACCGCTATCACTATTACCGACGCCGCCCACGATTATCTGGCCGATCTGCTGGAAAAGCAGAATACCCCGGGCATCGGCATCCGCGTATTTATCACCCAGCCCGGTACTCAGTACGCCGAAACCTGCATTGCCTACTGCAAGCCGGGCGAAGAAAAACCTGATGACAAGGCCATTGGCCTGAAGAGTTTTACCGCCTGGATCGATGGCTTCAGTGAAGCTTTTCTGGATGATGCCGTTGTCGATTACGCGACCGACCGCATGGGTGGTCAGCTGACCATCAAGGCACCTAACGCCAAAGTGCCGATGGTCAATGCCGACAGCCCTATCAACGAGCGCATCAACTATTACCTGCAAACCGAGATCAATCCGGGGCTTGCCAGCCACGGTGGTCAGGTCACGCTGATCGATGTGGTCGAAGAAGAGGCGAAGAACATCGCTGTCCTGCAATTCGGTGGCGGTTGCCAGGGTTGCGGTCAGGCAGATGTCACGCTGAAGGAAGGTATCGAGCGCACGTTGCTGGAGCGTATTCCCGAGCTGTCGGGCGTCCGCGACGTGACGGACCATACGCAGAAAGAAAACGCCTACTACTGAGTCGTTTTGCTGCAAAAAACGCTCTGGCCTGGCCGCCAGGGCGTTTTTTTTTGCGGCGAAAAATGTGCGGATAGTGTTCTAGGGCTGCTGCACTGGCCTCTTCGCGCGCAAGCTTGCTCCCGCAAGGTGGTGGGTGGGGCCAGTTTTTTGTGCGTGGAAGGATCAGTCCATCTCCACCAGCACCGCCCCCTCATTGACCATTTCTCCCTCATGGCAATAAAGCGCGTTGATCACCCCGGCAGCGGCGGCGCGGATACTGTGCTCCATCTTCATGGCCTCCAGCACCACCAGTTGCGCCCCGGCCTCGACCGTTTGCCCGACCTCGACCAGTACACGTACGATACTGCCGTTCATGGGCGCAGTCAGTCCGCCGTGCTTGCCCTGTGCAGCGTCTGTCTGACTGACAGGGTCCATTTTGCTGAGGGTGTACAGCTCACCCTGCCATTTGAGGTAAAGCGTGTCGCCGCGACGGATGGCCAGGTGTTGTTGCCGCAGGCCGTCGCACTCGCTATGCAGATGCTGTTCATGCAGACGGAACAGCGACATGCCGTCATTCAGCAGGCGAACTGCCCGGGTTTGTCCGTTGCAGCTCAGGTTGACGTTCGTCTGTGCAGGCAGGCCGGCACGAAAGCCTGATGCGGCGGCCCACGGCGAGTGCAGATCTGTCGAATCGAGGCGAGCCGGTTCGCTTTGCCTGAACGCCTCGGCGGCGGCTTGCCAGAACCTCTCGTCGGGTTCGCGGGTTTGCGGCAACAGCTGGTCCTGATAGCGGGGGATGAAGCCGGTGTCCAGCTCAGCCGCAGCGAATGCCGGGTGGGCGATGATGCGCCTCAGGAACGCCAGGTTGGTTCTGACCCCGCCGACGGCGAACTGGTCCAGCATGCCCAGCAGGCGCAAACGCGCTTCTTCACGGTCTTCGCCCCAGGCAATCAGCTTGCCGAGCATGGGGTCATAAAATGGAGAGATGCGGTCGCCCTCGACCACACCGCTGTCCACACGCCTGCCGGGGCCGGGTTCTGGCTCCCGATAGAGGTTCAGCGTGCCGGTTGCGGGCATAAAGTCATTGCCAGGGTCTTCGGCGTACAGCCGGACTTCGATGGCGTGACCGATCAACGGAACCTGGGTTTGAGTGATCGGCAAAGGCTCGCCACGAGCGACGCGGATCTGCCATTCCACCAGGTCCAGCCCGGTGATGTACTCGGTCACCGGGTGTTCTACTTGCAGGCGCGTATTCATCTCCATGAAGAAGAACTCGCCACGTGCATCCAGCAGAAACTCCACCGTCCCCGCGCCTACGTAGCCAATCGCCTGGGCGGCCTTGACCGCGGCTTCGCCCATCGCCCTGCGCAGTTCAGGTGTCAGGCCGGGCGCAGGCGCCTCTTCGACCACCTTTTGATGACGACGCTGAATAGAGCAGTCGCGTTCATTCAGGTAAAGGCAGTTTCCGTGTTGATCCGCGAACACCTGAATCTCGACGTGTCGCGGTGTGAGGACATATTTCTCTACCAGCATTCGCGAATCGCCAAACGACGACAGCGCCTCGCGTTGAGCCGACGCCAGCGCTTCGGCCATCTCGCGGACCTGCTCGACCACTTTCATGCCTTTGCCACCGCCACCGGCTGTGGCTTTCAGCAGCACGGGGTAACCAATGCGCTCGGCGGCAGCAACGAATGTGTCGATGTCCTGTGCGTCACCGTGATAGCCCGGCACCAGCGGTACGCCTGCCTGTTCCATCAGCGACTTGGCGGCAGACTTGCTGCCCATGGCGTCAATGGCCGAGGCGGGCGGCCCAAGGAACATCAGGCCTGCTTTTTCAATGGCTCGGGCAAAGTCGGCGTTTTCGGACAGAAAACCGTAACCGGGGTGGATGGCCTGGGCGCCACTGGCCTTGGCCGCATCGATCAGTTTGTCGATCACCAGGTAGCTTTCCGCTGCTTTGCTGCCGCCCAGATCGATGCAGATATCGGCCTCGCGACTGTGGCGTGCGTCGCGGTCAATGGCGCTGTGTACGGCGACGGTGGTCAGGCCCATTTTTTTGGCAGTGCGCATGATGCGACAGGCAATTTCGCCCCGGTTGGCGATCAGCAGTGTGGTCAGCTCAGGCGTGTTCATGACTGCGAGTCCTTCTGTGGTTCTTTCGGGGCCGTGGGTTTGGGCTCTTCATCCTGGCGCTGCCAGCCGGGTATACGCTTTTGCAGGAAAGCCCGCAGACCTTCCTGGCCTTCGGCGCTGGTACGGATGCGCGCAATGGCGCTTTCGCAGTAACGACGCAACGCGGGTGTGAGTTCGCCACTGCCGACTTCACGCAGCAACTCCTTGCTGACGCGCATGGCCTGAGGGCTGTTGAGCAGCAGGTTGTCTATCCACGTCAGGGTCCTGGCTTCAAGGTCTGCCGGGGGATAGCATTCGGCGATCAGGCCGATCTGGCGCGCTTGCTGTCCGTCGAAGCGTTCGGCGGTCAAGGCATAGCGGCGGGCCGCACGTTCGCCGATGGCCTGTACGACAAAAGGGCTGATAACCGCAGGCGCCAGCCCGATGCGCACCTCGGACAAGCAGAATTGCGCGTCTTCGGCGGCGATGGCCATGTCGCAGCAACTGATCAGCCCCAGCGCGCCGCCGAACGCTGCGCCTTGCACCACTGCGAGCGTGGGGATTTTCAATCGGGCGAGGTTGTACATCAGCTCGGCCAGTTCGCGGGCATCGTCCAGGTTGGTGTTGTAGTCCAGATCCGCCGCCTGCTGCATCCAGGCCAGGTCGGCACCGGCACTGAAATGCCGGCCACGCCCACGCAGCAGTAGAAAGCGCAGGTTTGCATGGCCTTGTACCTGATCCAGCGCGAGGATCAGCTCACGTATCATCTGCGCGTTGAAGGCATTGTTCTTGTCCGGCCGGTTCAGCCATAACGTGGCAAAACCGCGCGGGTCGTGGATCAGTTCCAGAGTGGCGAATGAAGTCGAAGTCATGGTCATTTCCCGGCTCACATTCTGAACAGCCCGAAGGTGGTAGGTTCGATGGGCGCATTGAGCGAGGCGGAGAGGGCGAGGGCCAGCACGTCACGGGTTTGTGCCGGGTCGATGACCCCGTCGTCCCACAGGCGGGCGCTGGAGTAGTACGGGTGGCCCTGATGTTCGTACTGATCGAGGATCGGTTGCTTGAGCTCGGTCTGCTGCTGCGCGCTGAAGGCCTGGCCGGCGCGTTCGGCCTGTTCGCATTTGACCTGTACCAGCACGCCGGCGGCCTGCTCGCCGCCCATCACGCCGATTCGTGCATTTGGCCACATCCACAGAAAACGCGGGTCGTAGGCACGGCCACACATGCCGTAGTTACCGGCCCCGAAACTGCCGCCGATAATCACCGTGAACTTCGGCACTTTCGCGCAGGCCACGGCGGTGACCAGTTTGGCACCGTGTTTGGCAATGCCGCCTGCTTCGTACTTCTGGCCGACCATGAACCCCGTGATGTTCTGCAGAAAAAGCAGGGGAATGCCGCGCTGGCAGGCCAGTTCGATGAAATGTGCGCCTTTCTGAGCCGCCTCGGCGAACAGAATGCCGTTGTTGGCCAGAATCGCGACCGGGTAGCCGTGCAGCCGGGCGAAGCCGCAGACCAGCGTGGTGCCGAACAGCGCCTTGAACTCATCCAGTACGGAGCCGTCCACCAGCCGCGCAATGACTTCACGCACATCGAACGGCTGCTTGGTGTCGGCCGGAATGACGCCATACAGCTCGTCGCTGGCGTACAGCGGCGCCACGGGTGGCACGGTGTTCAGTCGGCCCTGCTTGTGCCAGTTCAGATTGGCGATACTGCGCCGCGCCAGCGCCAGAGCATGCTCGTCGCTGTCGGCGTAGTGATCGGCGACCCCGGAGGTGCGGCAATGCACATCGGCACCGCCCAGGTCTTCGGCGCTGACCACTTCGCCGGTGGCGGCCTTGACCAGCGGCGGACCGGCCAAAAAGATGGTGGCCTGCTGACGAACCATGATCGCTTCGTCGGCCATGGCCGGAACATAGGCACCGCCTGCGGTGCAGGAACCCATCACCACGGCAATTTGCGGGATGCCCTGGGCGCTCATGTTGGCCTGATTGAAGAAAATCCGCCCGAAGTGTTCGCGATCAGGGAACACCTCATCCTGACGCGGCAGGTTGGCGCCGCCCGAGTCCACGAGGTAGATGCACGGCAGGCGGTTTTGCTGGGCAATGGTCTGCGCCCGCAGATGCTTCTTCACGGTCAGCGGGTAGTAGGAACCGCCTTTCACCGTCGCGTCATTGGCAATGATCATGCATTCGACGCCTTCGATACGACCAATGCCGGCAATCACGCCGGCAGCCGGTACGTCCTCGCCATACACCTCATGGGCAGCCAGTTGGCCGATTTCCAGAAACGGCGAGCCGGTGTCCAGCAGGCGATTGATACGTTCGCGCGGCAGCAGTTTGCCACGTGATGTGTGACGCTCCTGGGCGCTGAGGCCGCCACCTTGCTGCACCTGATTCAGCAGGACACGCAGCGCCTGAACCTGTTTGAGCAAGGCCGCGTGGTTAAGCGCAAACTCTGCGGAGCGGACATTGATGCGGGTGTGAAGAATGGCCATGAGCACTCCGGAATCAACGGGTTTCGTTGAACAGTTCGCGACCGATCAGCATGCGCCGGATTTCACTGGTGCCTGCGCCGATCTCGTAGAGTTTGGCGTCGCGCAACAGCCGTCCGGCCGGAAACTCGTTGATGTAGCCGTTGCCACCGAGAATCTGAATGGCGTCCAGCGCCATCTGGGTCGCCCGCTCAGCGCTGTAAAGGATCACCCCTGCGGCGTCCTTGCGCGTGGTCTCGCCGCGGTCACAGGCCTGAGCCACGGCGTATAAATACGCGCGGCTGGCATTCAGCTGGGTGTACATGTCGGCGACTTTGCCCTGAATCAGCTGGAACTCGCCAATGCTCTGGCCGAACTGCTTGCGGTCATGAATGTAAGGCACGACCACGTCCATGCAGGCCTGCATGATCCCGGTCGGCCCGCCAGAGAGCACAACGCGCTCGTAATCCAGGCCGCTCATCAACACCCGGACGCCACCGTCGAGCGCGCCCAGCAGGTTTTCCTCCGGCACCTCGACGTCATCGAAAAACAACTCGCAGGTGTTGGAGCCGCGCATGCCGAGCTTGTCGAACTTGCTGCCACGAGAGAATCCTTTCCAGTTCCGCTCGACGATGAATGCGCTGATGCCGTGCGCGGCCTTTTCCAGATCGGTCTTGGCGTAGATCACGTATGTGTCGGCGTCCGGCCCATTGGTGATCCAGGTCTTGCTGCCGTTGAGGACGTAACGGTCGCCACGCTTGTCGGCGCGCAGCTTCATCGACACCACATCCGAGCCCGCATTGGGTTCGCTCATGGCCAGCGCGCCGACGTGTTCGCCACTGATCAGCTTCGGCAGGTAGCGGGCTTTCTGCGCAGGCGTGCCGTTGCGGTTGATCTGATTCACGCAGAGGTTCGAATGCGCGCCGTAGGACAGCGCTACGGATGCCGACCCACGGCTGATTTCTTCCATCGCCACCACATGCGCCAGGTAGCCCAGACCCGCGCCGCCGTATTCTTCGCTGACGGTGATACCCAGCACACCCATCTCGCCGAATTTGCGCCACATGTCGACGGGAAACAGGTTGTCCTTGTCGATCTGGGCGGCGCGGGGGGAGAGTTCTGCGGCCACGAACGATTGCAATTGATCGCGCAGCATGTCGATGGTTTCGCCCAGGGCGAAGTTCAGGCTGGGGTAACTCATGGGCAGCGTTCCTGTTTTATTCTTGGAGAGGGTTCTGTCGGAGTGGCTATGACCTTTACGTTAACGTAAGCCTGAGTGTGTGTGCTGTCAACGTCAAGGCTGAGATGCGTCAGGCAGGGGGCAAGGCATGAAGGCCGTCGGTACAGAGCGCCACGAAAGGCGCCCGCGCAGGGGGGCAACAGCGTCAAATGCCGGAAAGCACGAAGGGGAGCCTGGGCTCCCCTTCAAGGTATGTTGCTATGCTCTTTTTTGTTTATCGGGAGGCCTGTTGTTGTTTTTGGCGACCTGGCCCTTCACTTCTTTTTTGAGCGATCCTCAGTCGGGACCAAAAGCAAACGTATTTTTTTGAGCGCTGATGCCACTTTTATCACATTGATCCAGCCAGTACGGGAGCTGCCTCAGGGCAGTTTTATTGTTCTCTGTCTGACCGCGAACGGCTTGCCAGGCAAGCTGTTCAGAAAAGCTGTCCACTTCAAAAAAATCTGTTAGCTGCGTCTCTGTCCGTGTTGTTCTTGTTATGTCAGAGCCGGTACGTATTGTTTTTATTGGAGTGCTGCGTGTTTTTATTCTTGTTGTACAAAGGGTATAGCAGGACCCGTGCCAGTTTTTTGAAACCCTTTAAAACAGAGGGGTTCAGGTTTTTCCAAGCATCGGGACTGTTGATTTCACGTGTCGATTGTTTCCGTGTTACCCGTTTGTCTCGACCGAACGCGGGGGAGAGTAACACTCTGTGACAAGATGTCGCACCCTGTTACCGACCGGTGACGTTTGTCACGCCGCCAGTCGCGCTTTGGCCACACGAGAGCCGTTGCTGCGTTGCAAGACGTCGCAGATGCGCTGGCCAGCGTTGATGACGGTGTCCAGATCTATGCCGGTGTCGATGCCCAGGCCTTGCAACATGTACAGCACATCTTCGGTGGCCACATTGCCGCTGGCGCCTTTTGCATAAGGGCAGCCACCGAGGCCGGCGGTAGAACTGTCGAACACCTGAATGCCTTCTTCCAGGCTGGCGTAGATGTTCACCAGTGCCTGGCCGTACGTGTCGTGAAAATGCCCGGCCAGCTTGCCCCGCGGGATCTGGCTCGCAACCGCATTGATCAGCGCCCGTGTCGCGCCCGGCGTGCCAGTGCCAATGGTGTCGCCCAGTGAAATCTCGTAGCAGCCCATGGCGTGCAGTTCGTTGGCCACTGCCGCCACCTGCTCCGGGGAGACATTGCCTTCGTACGGACAACCCAGAACGCAGGACACATAACCCCTGACCCGCAGGCCGTGCAGGCGGGCGGCAGCCATGATGGGGACGAAGCGCTCCAGGCTCTCGCTGATCGAGCAGTTGAGGTTGGCCCGGGAAAATCCTTCAGTGGCGGCGGCGAACACCGCGACTTCCTTGACGCCAGCTGCCAGCGCGTCTTCGAACCCACGAAGATTGGGCGCCAGAGCCGAGTAGATAACCCCATCGCGGCGCTGGATGCGTTCGAACACTTGAGCCGAACCCGCCATCTGCGGGACCCATTTCGCGGACACAAAACTGCCGACCTCGATATGGGTGAGTCCGGCACTCGTCAAGTCATCCACGAGCCGTACCTTGTCCTCGACACTGATGGTCCGGGCTTCATTCTGGAGGCCGTCACGCGGGCCGACTTCGACGATATTCACGTGTTGCGGGAGCGACATGGCAGGGCCTTCGAGATCAATGTGAAAGGGCAGCGGTTCTGTCGAGCTCGGCGCGACACCGCTCTTCGGCGGTGTCCAGCTCCAGTTGCATCTGCTGGATATCCAGCAGTTGCTGTTCCAGTTGTTCCCGGCGTTCGGCGATCTTGCCCAGCATGGTCTGCAACTGTTTTTGATTACCACCGCGGGGGTCGTACAGTGAGATCAGCTCCTTGCATTCGGCCAGCGAAAAACCGATACGTTTGCCGCGCAGGATCAGTTTCAGGGTGACTTTGTCACGGGCCGAATAGATACGTTCAAGACCCTTGCGCTCGGGACTGAGCATGCCTTGCTCTTCGTAAAAACGAATGGCACGGGTGGTGATGTCCAGTTCGCGGGCAAGCTCGG
Source organism: Pseudomonas graminis (assembly GCF_002093745.1). Classification (GTDB taxonomy): domain Bacteria; phylum Pseudomonadota; class Gammaproteobacteria; order Pseudomonadales; family Pseudomonadaceae; genus Aquipseudomonas. The sequence continues at coordinate 265,316 of NZ_MTSB01000003.1, read as the reverse complement.
AAATACTGTAGGTCTGACTGCTCATGGCTGTGCTCGGCAAAATATACAGCGCTAACCTACGGCTCGCTTTACGTAAACGTCAAGCAGCAAGGGGTTGCGTACGCAGCCATATCAGGGATATCCATACTAGAAACAACTTTAACTGTTAGTTAAAAGTTGTTTATAAGCACAGGCTTGGCGTGATTATCTCAGGCTCTTTCAAGGCCTTTTTCCTGGGCCACTACCCGCTGCGAAAGCTCGATGATCTGTTCGCGCATCCAGCGGTTGGCCGGATCCTGGTCGGTGCTTTCGTGCCAGTAAAGATGGGTTTCCACAGACGGAACATCGTTCACCGGCAGGTAGACATAATGCAGGTCGTTACGGTGGGCGAAGCGTTCCGGCACTGTCATGACCATGTCTGTCTGCTGCAGCACCTGGGTCGCCATCAGGTAATGTTGCGAGCGCAGCGCGATCCGGCGCTGAATACCCATCTTGCCGAGCGCAAGGTCCACATGGCCCAACCCGCTGCGGCGGCTGGAGATATGGATATGGGCCTGAGCCAGGTAATCGTCCAGCGTCAGGACGGTCTTGTTCGCCAGCGGATGACCCTTGCGCATGCCGCACACGTAACGGTCCTCCATGAGCTTGACGTGACGAACCTGCGGGTCAGTATTGAGCGGTGCGTCCACGGCAAAGTCGAGGCGTCCGGCAGCCAGCTCCTTGGTGGTTTCCCGGCGCTTGGACAGGAAGCTTTCGATGGTGACAGCAGGCGCGAGGCGCCGCAGCCGCTGAAACAGCACCGGCAGAATGACCGCCTCGGTCAGGTCGGTCATGCTGATGCGATAGTTCTTGTTGGCCTGCAGCGGATTGAAAATCCGGCTTTCCTGTACCGAGACTCTCAGCAACGACAAGGCGTTGCGCACCGGACCGATGATGTTTTGCGCCATAGGCGTGGGCACCATGCCCTGCGCTGTCCGTACGAACAACGGGTCGTTGAAGGTCTCGCGCAGGCGCGCCAGCGCATTGGACACGGCAGGCTGGGTGATGCCGACAATCTGCCCGGCACGGGTCAGATTGGCTTCGGTGTAGATGGCGTCGAAGACAATGAAAAGGTTGAGATCGACCTTGTTCAGGTTCATTGATGGGGCGCCTCGTGCTGTTATTGTGATAGCTGCTCGGCCGGCTGTGGGTGCCGCAGCGGTGAAGAATCATATATCGGTTATGAATGTTTATACACGCCGAGAATAGATTAGATAAATGAGCGCGGCTTCTCTAGCATCAGGTCATGACTTCGACACCCTGATCGAGAAGGTAGCGACCCCATGAATTTTGCGTATTCCCCCAAGGTGCAGGCACTGCGTGAGCGAGTCACGGCGTTCATGGACGCTCACGTTTATCCGGCCGAGCCGGTTTTCGAACGGCAGGTCGCCGAAGGGGATCGCTGGCAGCCCACCGCGATCATGGAAGAGCTCAAGGCCCGTGCAAAAGCAGAGGGGTTGTGGAATCTGTTTTTGCCGGAGTCGGCGCTGGGCGCCGGGCTGACCAACCTGGAATACGCGCCACTGGCGGAAATCATGGGCCGTTCTTTGCTTGGGCCTGAGCCGTTCAATTGTTCTGCGCCCGACACCGGCAACATGGAAGTCTTGGTCCGCTATGCCAGCGAGGAGCAGAAGGCCCGCTGGCTCGAACCGTTATTGCGTGGAGAGATTCGATCGGCATTTGCCATGACCGAGCCTGAAGTGGCGTCGTCAGACGCGACCAATATGGCCGCTCGCGCCGAGCGCTCAGGCGATGAGTGGATCATCAACGGCCGCAAGTGGTGGACGTCCGGCGCATGCGACCCGCGCTGCAAGATCCTGATCTTCATGGGCCTCACCAACCCGGACGGGCCGCGTCATCAGCAGCACTCGATGATTCTGGTGCCGGTCGACACGCCGGGCGTGAAAATTGTCCGGCCGCTGCCGGTGTTCGGCTACGACGACGCTCCTCACGGTCACGCCGAAGTGCTGTTCGAAAACGTCAGGGTGCCGTTCGAGAACGTATTGCTGGGCGAGGGCAGAGGTTTCGAGATTGCGCAGGGCCGACTGGGGCCTGGTCGTATTCATCACTGCATGCGCTCCATCGGCATGGCGGAACGGGCACTCGAGCTGATGTGCAAGCGCTCAATCGACCGGGTCGCGTTCGGCAAGCCGCTGGCGAGGCTGGGGGGCAACATCGACAAGATCGCCGACTCTCGCATGGAAATCGACATGGCGCGGCTGCTGACGCTCAAAGCGGCTTATATGATGGACACGGTGGGTAACAAGGTCGCCAAAAGCGAGATCGCGCAGATCAAGGTGGTTGCGCCCAACGTTGCGTTGAAAGTCATTGATCGGGCTATCCAGATGCATGGCGGAGCCGGCGTTTCCAATGACTTCCCGCTGGCCTACATGTACGCCATGCAGCGTACGCTGCGTCTGGCCGATGGCCCCGATGAAGTCCATCGCGCGGCCATTGGCAAGTTTGAGCTGGGCAAGTACCTGCCCGCAGACCTGTCGCGCAGTCGCGCTTGAGCCGCAAGCCCGCTATTGCACCCAGACTTCGACACGGCGGTTCTTGATTCTGCCGTCGTCGATATCATTGTTCGCCACCGGCATCTCGTCGCCCAGGCCCAGAATCTCGCGAAAGGTCACGCCGCTCTTGAGCAGTTCGCGGCGCACGGCCATCGCACGCAACCGTGAGAGCAAGGCGGCACGGGCGGGATCGCTTTTAGCGTCTCCGAAGCCGACCAGCGTGACGTGCTGATCCAGCTTGTCATTCGCTTTCAGGTAATCGGCTACCCGCTTCAGGTCCTGCTGGGCCTTGTTGTCCAGCCTGGCGCTGCCTTGGGCAAAACGAAAGTTGACAGACAGCCGCTCGGCCTTGCGGGTCAGCGCCTGATAATCGGCCGGCATCTGCGCAGTGGGTTGCACCTTGAGCGCCTGCACGGTCTGCGCGACAAAACCGCTTTGCGCCACGATGGTTTGCCCTTCGGCGCTCTGCGCAAAACGCACCAGCGCCTGTGACCAGCGCTGGTGGGCCGCAGGCGGCACGTAGAGGTAAAGGCGTCGTGACAGTGGATAATCCTCGGTGGCAATCAGGCTGGTGGTCGGCAGCATCGGTCGGGACTCACCGTCTGCGATGGCCACGGCTTTGGCGTGTCTGACTGAGGGCAGCCCGGTAAATCCGATGCCGTTGACGTCTTTGCTGACCTCGTCGGAGAGCTGTTCGCTGGATTCAAAACGTGAGGCGTTAGCCGCCAGCTGCTTGCCGTACTTGGTGAGCACCAGTTCTTTGAATGTTTCGTAGGTGCCGGACTTGTCGTCGCGTACATACAGGTGAATGGCTCCGGGATTGCCGCCTGCCTCGCTCCAGTCCTTGATCTCGCCGCTGAAAATTCGCGCCAGTTGCAACGTATCCAGCTGCCGCAGCGGATTGGCAGGGTTTACAATGACGGCGACGCCATCAATGCCGATGACTTGCTCGCCTGCCGCACTTTTAAGGTCGCCAAGGCTGGCCAGCTCTTTCGCTTCCTGATCCTTGATCGGGCGCGAAGAGGCAGCAATGTCCGTGTTGCCGGCTTTTAACGCAGAAAAGCCGGTGCCCGAACCATGCGCGGCGACATCGACGCTGACGGGTTGCCCGGCCGCTGTCTTGCCGGTCACTCGAAGCTCGTTGACGGCGTTGCCCGGCGTCGTCTGCACCGATTGCAGGCCTTGCTGGCGCATCAATTCCTCAACCAGCGCAGGCGCCAGTTGGGCATTGATGGTGTTGGAACCCTGGATACGCAACACCGGCATATCGCCTGAGGGCGTGGGCAATGCCGCCATCAAGGTGGCGGGCAGGGTGGCGCTCGTCAGGATCAGCGCCGTTAGCAGAGCGCGCAGCATCAGCGTCACCATGAGTCACGGGAGGGTGCCGGGAGAATAAGACAGAGAGGTTGCTGGAATATGACAGTTGCTCGAAGGTTGCGCAGGCAACCCGTCTTTGCATGAAGACGGGTCGCGCACCCTTGTGTCTCGTCAGTTCAGTTCAAGCCAGATCGGCGCGTGATCAGATGGCTTTTCCATGCCGCGCAAATCGTAATCCACACCCGCAGCCTTGATGCGCGGCTGCAGCCCTGTCGACGTCATGATCAGGTCGATGCGCAGACCGCGCTTGGGTTCGTCTTCAAAACCGCGGCTGCGGTAGTCGAACCAGCTGAACCGATCACTGACTTCCGGGTACAGATAGCGAAAGCTGTCCACCAGCCCCCAGTTCTTCAAGCGTTCCATCCACTCGCGCTCTTCCGGCAGAAAACTGCACTTGCCGGTTTTCAGCCAGCGTTTGGCATTGTCGGCACCGATACCGATGTCGCAATCCTGAGGGGAGATGTTGACATCGCCCATGACGATCAGCGGTTGGTCATTGCTGAAGTGGCTTTCCAGCAGCGTCTGAAGGTTTTCGTAGAAGCGTTGCTTGGCAGGAAACTTGGTGGGGTGGTCGCGGCTTTCGCCCTGGGGAAAGTAGCCGTTCATGATGGTGACCGGCTGACCATTGCTGTCGGCGTAGGTGCCCCAGATGAAGCGTTTCTGGGATTCCTCGTCATCGCCCTCAAAGCCTTTGTGCAGGGCCAGTGGAGCATTGCGCGACAGCAAGGCCACACCGTAGTGGCCTTTCTGGCCGTGGAAATGCACGTGGTAGCCCAGCGCCTCGATGTCCGCGTGAGGGAACTGCTCATCTGAAACCTTGGTTTCCTGAAGGCCGATCACGTCGGGCTGGTGTTTGTCGATCAGTGCCGCCAACTGATGGGGTCGGGCGCGCAGCCCATTGATGTTGAACGAGACGATTTTCATAAAACGGCGGTCCTGAGCAAAAACAAACGGCGATGCTAGCCGACCTGCCGGCTCAGGACCAGTGTCACGTCGGGCACGCCGCAAGCGCAGGGCAGACAATTTATTGGAACTGTTATCAAAGGCCATCACTCGAAAGCCTGCTTGCCAAAACCGCTGCGCCTGACGCAGTTCCGTTAACACGAGGCCCTTTATGTCCCTACCTGTTGCCATCACGGGCGAAATCCGCCAGCTCGACAGCGGTTATTCCCGTGAAACCCGCTCTTTGCTGTTCAGGGCCTACCGGCACGACCCGACGTTTGCGTACCTGTTCAATGCCGAGCGTGAGGGCTACGAACAACGCGTACTGGCAACCATTCGCCAACTGGTCAAACAGCATTTCCTGCAGAATCAGCCTGCGCTGGGCCTGTTTCTGGAGGATCGTCTGGTGGGTGTAGCGTTGATAGCGCCGCCGCAGCGCCGTCTGGGTGTGACCGAAAGCTGGGCCTGGCGCCTGCGCATGGTGATGGACACCGGGTTGGGCTGCACGCAGCGTTATCTGGCCTATTACAACGCCGTACTGGCATGTGTGCCTTCAGAAACCGTTCACGTGCTGCCATTGATCGGCCTGGACCCTGAGTTTCAGGGTCAGAAGCTGGGTCAGGACCTGAGCGAGCAATTGCTTGGCGCGTTGCACGACTGGTGCGCGGTGGATGAAAACTCTCAAGGCATCGTCGTAGACACAGGAAACCCCCGTTATCTTGAGTTCTATAGACGACAAGGCTACGAGGAAATTGGCGAGATCGCTGTGGGACCCGTCCGAGAGCATGTGTTCTTCCACCCTAATCCTCAGGTTTCACTGCCGGTAGCTGACGTAATGGTTTGAATGTCCGCCAATTCGCGGGCTTCCAGAACGGCCTGTCGATCGTGATAGCATCTACGCCCATGAAGCTTTTCAGATTATTCAGCAGCCTGTGTCTGATGACCATGAGTGCCACGGCGCTGGCCGAGGCGCGTCTTGATGTCAGGGTCGAACCTGCCAATCCCGACCTCAAGGCCAACGTTGAAGGGTACATCGGCGACTTGGGCGAGCGCGACGCCAAGGCCCTGCGTAACTTCAGCCTCGGTGCCGAGCAGCAGGCCGAGAAAGCGGCGCAGGCGCTCGGGTATTATCAGGCGCAGATCGACAGCGAGATCAAGGACGGTGCCGACCCGCGTCTGGTGATCCATATCAAACCGGGCGAGCCTGTTCACTTGCGCAACGTGGTGATTCGGGTCGAAGGCCCGGCAGCGTCGCTGAGCGCTTTCAAAGTGCCAAAGAGTGACGCGCTCAAGACCGGCGCAGTGCTGAATCATGGTAATTACGAAGATGCCAAGCGCCTGATCCAGAATCAGGCGTCTCGCTACGGCTTCTTCAGTGGTCGCTTCGTCCAGCAGCGCCTGGCCATCGACCCGCGAGCCGGGGTTGCCGACATCGAGCTGGTCTATGACAGCGGGCCGCGCTACACGCTTGGGCAGGTGAAGTTCAGCGGCAACACGCCGTTCGATGAAGAGCTGCTCAGACGCATGGTGCCCTTCAAGGAAAACACACCTTACGATTCGCAACTGATTGCCGAACTCACTCAGGACATGCAGGCCAGCGGCTATTTTGAAGGCGTGCGTGTGGACGCAGCACCGACAGCTGCGGTGAATGATGTCATCCCGGTCATCGTCCAGCTGGAAACCCGCAAGCCTCGCACGATGGGCCTTGGTCTGGGTTATTCCACCGACGTGGGGCCGCGCGGCAAAGCCAACTGGACCCGGCACTGGGCCAACCCGCAGGGTCACAGCTACGGCTTCGAATCGGAGATATCCGCGCCACGGCAGAACATAGGGCTGTGGTATGACGTGCCGCTCGATCCGCCTTTGACCGACAAGATGCGTTACGCCGGTGGCTATCAGTATGAAGAGATTGCCGGCACCGACAGCCTCAGCAAGCTGCTGACCGCAGGACCTGAGTGGCACAGCAAACTGCCCAGCGGTTGGGAACGGGTCATTTCCCTGAAATGGCAGCGTGAAGAGTACCGGCTGGGCGATGATGCGGGCCTGAGCACGCTGTTGATGCCCGGCATCAGTTACTCGTACCTGCGCAGCGATAATCGTATCGACCCGCATCAGGGCTATCGCCTGCAATTCGAGACGCAGGTGGCCAAAGAGGGCCTGTTATCGGACGCCAACCTGGTGCATGCCAATGTGCTGCTCAAGGGCCTGACGACGGTTGCGCAGAACCATCGCTTCCTTGGCCGTGTGCAGGTCGGCGCAAACCTCACCGACGGCTACACCTCCATTCCGCCTTCGCTGCGCTTCTTTGCGGGCGGTGATCAAAGCGTACGCGGCTATGACTACCAGAAGCTGTCGCCGACCAACTCCGACGGCGACCGCATCGGCGGTCGCTACATGTTCGCCGGCAGTGTCGAGTATCAGTATTCGATTGCCGAAAAGTGGCGGCTGGCGACCTTTGTCGATCAGGGTAACTCGTTCAACAATCTGGACAGGCCAGACCTGAAAACCGGTGTCGGCTTCGGCGTGCGCTGGGTTTCACCGGTGGGGCCGCTGCGCCTTGATCTGGCACACGGGCTGGACGATGACGGCGGTATCCGCCTGCATTTCTCGATGGGGCCGGAGCTTTGAACACGGTGAATATCAAACGCGGCGCAACGCTTTTCGGTCTTGGTCTGGTCGTTTTTCTGGTGCTGATCGTCGTGGGTGTCTCGCTACTGCTCGGCACCCAGACCGGCAGCCAATGGGCGCTGGCTCGAGTCCCCGGACTGCAACTGGAGAATTTTCAGGGGCGGCTGGGCGGGCAATGGCGCGCTGACCGACTGATATGGCAGCAAGGCGAGGACCGTGTCGACGTGCAGTCGCCCGAATTCGAGTGGACACCGGCTTGCCTGCTCAAGATGACCCTGTGTATCGACCGCTTGCAGGCGGGGCAAGTGCTGTTGCACTTCCCTCCGAGCAACTCGCCGGGCAACGATGAGCCGATCAGCCTGCCTGCGCTCAAGTTGCCGCTGGCCCTGCAACTGGGGGACGTCCAGGTGGGCAGTGTGCAACTGGATGGCGTCGAGCAGTTGCGCGATCTGAAGCTGGCGGCGCACTGGACCTCCGAGGGGTTGCAGATAGACAGCGTACACCTGCAACGCGACGCGATGGTTCTGGACCTCAGCGGTCTGCTCAACCCTCAGGGCGACTGGCCATTGACTGCACAGGGCCAACTGCAACTTCCGCCGCAGGACGGGCAACCGTGGGTGTTGGCCCTGGATATTCAGGGCGACGTGCTCAAAACCCTCCACCTCAAGGCCGACAGCAGCGGGTATCTGCCAGGTGTACTGAGCGCAGAGCTGCAACCTCTGACTGAGCATCTGCCTGCGCGGCTGAAACTGGTTGCCGAGCATTTCAAACCAAGTTCGTCTTTGCCCGATACGCTGCAGCTCGAACAGTTGCTGCTGGAGGCCGAGGGCAACCTCGATCAGGGTTATCGGATCAGTGGCTCGGCCAGTCTGCCGGCCGAAAAAGGCCCTGTAGCGTTGTCGTTGCAAGGGCGTGTGGATGCCAAAGGCGCCACCCTTGCGGCGCTGGACCTTGCCGCCAATGATCAACAGCGTCTTGCCGTCACGGGCAACCTGAATTGGCAGAGCGGGTTGTCGGCCGATGCAACCATCGACTGGCTGGACTTTCCCTGGCAGCGGCTGTATCCGCTGGCGTCCGAGCCACAGGTGACGCTTCAAGCGCTCAAAGGCGAGATTTCCTACACCGACGGCCAATATCTGGGCAACTTCAACGCCCGCCTCAAAGGCCCTGCGGGCCCATTCACGCTGGTCAGTCCATTCAGCGGCAACCTGCAAGAGGTTCACCTGCCCCAACTGGAGCTGGTCGCAGGGCAGGGCAAGGCCAGCGGTCATCTGAACCTGCAATTTGCCGACGGTTTTGGCTGGGACACTGCGCTGGACCTGAGCGCGCTGGACCCTTCGTTCTGGGTCGCCGAGTTGCCCGGAACGCTGGCCGGCCCGCTGCGCAGTCAGGGGTTGCTCAGGAACGAACAACTGGCACTCACCGCAGACCTCGATTTGAAGGGCCGTCTGCGTGGTCAACCTGCCGTGCTTCAAGCCAAAGCGGATGGTCGCGATCAGCAATGGAATGTCAGCCAGTTGAACATTCGTCTGGGCGATAACCGTATTCAGGGCACTGGCAGTCTGCAGCAGCGTTTGAAGGGGCAACTTGACCTTGATCTGCCGCGCCTGGGCCAGTTATGGCCGCGTCTGGCGGGACAGGTCAAAGGACGGGTCGACCTCGCGGGTACGCTGCAGGCGCCCGAAGGGAAAGTCGCCTTGCAGGCTGGTCAGCTCGCGTTTCAGGAAAACCGCCTGCAAAGCCTGACGCTCAATGCCAGACTGGATCCGGCGCAACGCGCAATCATCAATCTGAAAGGCGCAGGCATTCAGGCAGGCGACACGGCATTGGGCACGCTGTTGGTGGACGGGCAAGGCACGCTCAAAGCCCAACAGTTGAAGCTCGACCTGCAAGGCCCGTTGCTCAAACTCGCTGTTGCGCTGGACGGCGGCCTCGACAAAGGCGACTGGCGTGGTCGGCTGGCCAGTGGCAGCGTGCAGAGCGGCGGCCAGAACTGGCGTTTGCAGCAGCCTGCGAAAATCGAGCGCCTGGTTGATGGCAGGCTGAACTTCGGTGCGCATTGCTGGCTGTCCGGAGACGCCAGCCTGTGCGGGGGCGATCAGCGTCTGATGCCCGAGCCCCATCTGCGTTACCAGTTGAAGCAGTTTCCGCTCGACAGTCTGGCGCAGTGGATGCCGAAAGACTTTGCCTGGAAGGGCGCATTGAATGCCGACATCCGGCTCGACATCCCGGCGGCAGGCCCTAGCGGTCAGATCACGCTGGACGCCGGGAGCGGTACGCTGCGGGTTCGCAATAACGATCAATGGGTGGATTTCCCGTACCAGACCTTGAAGCTCAGCAGCACGATGACCCCCAAGCGTATCGACTCGCGCCTGGATTTCGAGGGCGGCAAGCTGGGGCGTTTGCTGTTGAATGCGCAGATCGATCCGCTGGCAAAGGACAAGACCCTGTCAGGCGACTTCAACCTTTCCGGGCTGGATATCTCGGTAGCACGGCCTTTTGCACCGGGCGTCCAGAAGCTTAACGGGCGCCTGAACGGTGCCGGCCGGTTGTCGGGCAGCTTGCTGGCGCCTCTGGTCAACGGCAGCGTGACGCTTGAAGGCGGTGAAGTGGCCGGTGCAGAGTTGCCAATGGAATTGCATGACCTCAAGGTTCAGGCGCTGATCGCTGGAGAAAGTGTACAGATCGATGGGGGCTGGAAAAGTGGCAGCACCGGTCAGGGTTCAATGGGCGGGCAAGTGGCCTGGGGGCAGAATCTGGTCGTGGACGTGAGCCTGAAAGGCGCTCGCCTGCCAATCAATGTCGAACCGTATGCGGCCGTGGAGGCGGCGCCGGACCTGAAGATCTCCATGAAAGGCGACCGGTTGGCGATTTCCGGCAAGGTGCTGGTGCCCAAGGGCACGATTACCGTGCGTGAACTGCCGCCGTCCACCGTCAAACTGTCAGGCGACACGGTGATCGTCGGGCAACAGACCGAGGAGGGCGCGCCCCCGCTGGCCGTGGCGATGGACATCAATGTGCAGGTCGGTCAGGAAAAACTCAGCTTCAGCGGTTTCGGGCTGACCGCCAATCTGGTCGGGCAGGTACACATTGGCGACAACCTGGACACCCGTGGAGAACTCAACCTCAACGACGGCCGATATCGCGCCTACGGGCAGCGGTTGACCATCCGCAAAGCCCGTCTGCTGTTCGCAGGCCCTGTGGATCAGCCCTATCTGGACATCGAAGCAATCCGCCAGACCGATGACGTGATTGCCGGTATTCGCCTGACCGGCAGTGCCGAACAGCCCACCACCGAAGTGTTTTCCGAGCCTGCGATGAGCCAGGAACAGGCGCTCTCCTATCTGGTCATGGGCAGGCCCTTGAGCACTTCCGGCGAAGACAACAACATGGTCGCCCAGGCAGCGCTGGCGCTTGGTGTTGCCGGCAGCTCGTCGACCACCGGCAAACTGGCGGATAATCTGGGCATCAAGGACTTTGAGCTGGACACCTCTGGAACCGGCGACAAGACCAACGTGGTCGCCAGCGGCAAGATCACCGAAAAGCTCAGTTTGCGTTACGGGGTCGGTGTGTTCGAACCTGCCAATACCATTGCATTACGTTACTTGCTCAGTAAGCGGGTTTACCTTGAGGCGGCCAGCGGTGTTGCCAGTTCGCTGGATATTTTCTATAAAAGAGACTTTTGACGAGGGCTGGCCGCTGGCACGTGGTCAGCGCTTCGCGCCAGACCGGTTTACCCTGTCAAAGACCGTTCAATTTCGAACACATGTTCCGTTCTCAGGCTTCTGGCAATCATGGATCGATTCAACGCCATGCGCGTATTCACCCGTATCGTGGAACTGGGCGGCTTTGCCAAAGCTGCCGAGAGCCTGCACGTGCCTCGTGCGTCCGTGACGATGCTGATCAAACAGCTTGAAGCGCATCTGGGTGTGCAACTTCTGCAGCGCACCACGCGGCAGGTAAGTACAACGCCTGACGGCAAGGCTTACTACCTGCGCTGCGTCAGTCTGTTGGCCGATCTGGAAGAAACCGAGGCCGCCTTTTCAGCGACGGGTGCCGAGCCGAAAGGTTTGCTGCGGGTCGATGTGCCGGTCAGCCTTGGGCGCATGATCGTGATCCCGGCGCTGCCTGAATTCGCCCGGCGTTACCCGCAGATCAGGCTCGAGGTCGGCATGAGTGACAGGCCGGTCGACCTGATTCGCGAGGGGGTTGACTGCGTATTGCGCGCCGGCGCCGCGCTGGATGAGGCGCTTGTCGCCAGGCCGTTGGGCAGCTTGACCCAGATCACCTGTGCGAGTAGCGAGTACCTGAAGCGCAAAGGCACGCCTCGTCATTTGCAGGACCTCGCGCAACATCAGGTCATCGAATATTTTTCCCCCAGTAGCAGCAAGCGCTACGGCCTGGAGTTCATGGCCAATGGCGGGTCGGATGAACATGGCATGGACTGCTCGATTTCAGTCAGCAGTGCCGACGGCTATGTAGCGGCCTGTGAGGCCGGTTTTGGACTCATTCAGGTGCCGCGTTATCATGTCGCCGCGCAACTGCGCAGCGGTGCGCTGATTGAAGTGCTGCGCGATTATCGTCCGCCGCCGTTACCGTTGACGGCACTTTACCCACCCCATCGGCAATTGTCGCGACGCGTCAGGGTATTCGTTGACTGGCTGGTGGAATTATGTGCCCACCCGGATATCAGGGACAGACTGGTTTCCTGAAAAAAAATCGGAATTATCCGATATAGGCCCCAGCCACACTTTCGTGTTTAACTTCCGGCTCTTTTATCCCCTCAGAAAAAGGAATGTGTTTCATGGCTCAAGTGACCCTCAAAGGCGGCCCTGTCCAAGTCAATGGCAACCTGCCTGAAGTCGGCAGCAAGGCACACGCCTTCACGCTGGTGGGTGCAGGTCTTGCCGAAAAGACCCTGGCCGACTTCGCTGGCAAGCGCAAGGTGCTGAACATCTTCCCGAGCGTCGATACGCCGACCTGCGCAACGTCGGTGCGTAAGTTCAATGCCCAGGCCAACGAGCTGAGCAACGCTGTCGTGCTGTGCATCTCCGCCGACCTGCCATTCGCCCAGTCGCGTTTCTGCGGCTCCGAAGGTCTGGAAAACGTTCAGAACCTGTCCTCTTTCCGCAGTGCCGATTTCAGCCAGAACTATGGTGTTGCCATCGCAGATGGTCCATTGAAAGGCCTGACCGCTCGTGCGGTTGTGGTTCTGGACGAGAACGACAAGGTATTGCACAGCGAACTGGTTTCTGAAATTGCCGAAGAGCCGAACTACGACGCTGCATTGGCAGTATTGAAGTAACGTTCTGCAACACACTACGGCCTGAGTCCGATCAGGCCGTTTTTTTATCTGTGCTTCATACGTTTAACAAAAGTAAGCGCTTGGTAAAGGCGCTTTTGCTTGTCACGCATCTGTGTTTATTGTTCTGCCTCCTGAAGAACCCCCACCTGTAATGGTTGATTTATTCATGCAATCGTCTGGCTCCCGTAAATCCCGTCGCTGGTTGATCAGTTTGCTGATCCTGTTGGTCATTGTCGCCCTGTGCTGGTGGCTCTGGCCCGCATCCACTTCCGGCAAAGGTGCCGAGAGCAAAAAGACGGGCGCCGGCGGCATGGGGCGTCCTGGCTTCGGTGCATCGGCCATTGCGGTCCCTGTTCGGGTCGCCCCGGCCACTGAAGGTGATTTTCCGATCTACTACAAGGCGCTCGGCACAGTGACGGCGATGAACACCATCAATGTCCGCAGCCGGGTGGCGGGGGAGCTGGTCAAGCTCTACTTTCAGGAAGGGCAGATGGTCAAGGCCGGTGAACTGTTGGCGGAAATAGATCCGCGCAGTTATCAGGTCGCGTTGCAACAGGCCGAGGGCACGCTGGCCACCAATCAGGCGCTGCTCAAGAATGCCCAGCTGGATGTGAAGCGCTATCGTGGCCTGTATGCCGAAGACAGCATCGCCAAACAGACACTGGACACCGCCGAGTCGCTGGTCAATCAGTATCAGGGCACCATCAAGACCAATCAGGCCGCCGTGGCTGATGCAAAGCTGAGCCTGGATTTCACGCGGATCCGCGCGCCGATTGCAGGCCGTGTCGGCCTCAAACAGCTGGATGTCGGCAATCTGGTGGCCGCCAATGACACCACGGCGCTGGTCGTGATTACTCAGACCCAGCCGATTTCGGTTGCGTTCACCTTGCCGGAGAAGGACCTGACGAAGGTCATCGCCCGCTATCGCACAGGCGACAAACTGCCTGTCGAAGCCTGGGACCGCGGCGATACGAAATTGCAGGCCACCGGCGTACTGGCCAGCCTGGACAACCAGATCGACGTGGCGACCGGCACCCTGAAGTTCAAGGCCCGTTTCGATAATGGTGACGAAATCCTGTTCCCGAATCAGTTCGTCAACGTCCGCCTGCGCGCCGACACCCTGAAACAGGCGGTTCTGGTGCCGACGGCGGCCGTTCAGTTCGGCACCGACGGCACGTTCGTGTATGTGCTCGACGGTGAGAAGAAGGTCAAGCTCAAACTGCTGAAAACCGGCCCCAGCGACGAGACGTCGACAGTCATCACCGAAGGCCTGGCTGTCGGCGAGCGGGTCGTGCTTGAAGGCACTGACCGTCTGCGCGATGGTGCTGAAGTGGAAGTCGTCAATGACAGCAAGGATGTACCGGCAGGTCCGGGTCAGAAGCTGCAAGGCAAGCCTGACAGCAGTGCAGACAAGTCGGCGGCGCTCGGCAAGGTGGAAAAACCAAACGTATGAACATGTCGCGCCTGTTCATCCTGCGTCCGGTCGCCACCACGCTTAGCATGCTGGCCATTGTGCTGGCAGGCCTGATTGCCTACACCTTGCTGCCGGTTTCGGCGTTGCCTCAGGTCGACTATCCGACCATCCGCGTGATGACGCTGTACCCCGGCGCCAGCCCGCAGGTCATGACCAGTTCCGTGACCGCGCCGCTGGAGCGCCAGTTCGGGCAGATGCCCGGGCTGACCCAGATGGCGTCCACCAGTTCAGGCGGTGCGTCGGTCATTACCCTGCGCTTCAGCCTCGAAATCAATATGGACGTGGCCGAGCAGCAGGTGCAGGCAGCGATCAATGCGGCCACCAACCTGTTGCCGACCGACCTGCCGGCGCCACCGGTCTACAACAAGGTCAACCCGGCCGATACGCCGGTCCTGACGCTCGCGATCACCTCGAAAACCATGCTGTTGCCCAAGCTCAATGACCTGGTCGATACCCGTATGGCGCAGAAGATCTCGCAGATCAGCGGCGTCGGTATGGTCAGCATCGCGGGTGGTCAGCGTCAGGCGGTGAGGATCAAGGTCAATCCCGAGGCACTGGCGGCCAACAGCCTTAATCTGTCCGATGTGCGCACGCTGATCAGCGCGTCCAACGTCAACCAGCCCAAGGGCAACTTCGACGGCCCGACTCGGGTTTCCATGCTCGACGCCAACGATCAGCTGCAGTCTCCGGAGGAATACGCCAACCTGATCCTGGCCTACAAAGACGGCGCGCCGTTGCGTCTGAAGGATGTGGCTGAAATCGTTGACGGTGCCGAGAACGAACGCCTGGCGGCCTGGGCCAATCGCAGTCAGGCGGTGTTGCTGAACATCCAGCGCCAGCCAGGCGCCAACGTGATTGACGTGGTCGACCGGATCAAGACATTGCTGCCCGGCATCACCGAAAACCTTCCGGCCGGGCTGGATGTCGTGGTGCTCACAGACCGTACGCAAACCATTCGCGCGTCGGTGACCGATGTTCAGCACGAATTGATGATCGCCATTGTGCTTGTGGTGTTGGTGACCTTCCTGTTTCTGCGACGTTTCAGTGCGACGATCATTCCCTCGATTGCCGTACCGTTGTCGCTGGTCGGCACGTTCGGGGTCATGTACCTGGCCGGCTTCTCGGTCAACAATCTGACGTTGATGGCCCTGACCATTGCGACCGGCTTTGTGGTGGATGACGCCATTGTGATGCTGGAAAACATTTCCCGGCACATCGAAGAGGGCGAGACACCGATGCAGGCCGCGCTCAAGGGCGCGAAGCAGATTGGTTTCACCCTCATTTCCCTGACCCTGTCGCTGATCGCGGTGCTGATTCCGCTGCTGTTCATGGCCGATGTGGTAGGGCGCCTGTTCCGCGAGTTCGCCATCACCCTGGCGGTCGCGATCCTGATATCGCTGGTCGTATCACTGACCCTGACACCGATGATGTGCGCGCGCCTGCTCAAGCGCGAGCCGAAGGAAGAGGACCAGAGCCGTTTCTACCGCGCCAGCGGTGCGTGGATCGACTGGCTGATCGACATCTATGCAGGCAGGCTGCGCTGGGTGCTCAAGCATCAGCCGCTGACGCTGCTGGTTGCCGTGGGCACCCTGGCGCTGACCGTGCTGCTGTACATTGTCGTGCCCAAAGGGTTCTTTCCGGTGCAGGACACCGGCGTGATCCAGGGGATCTCCGAAGCCCCGCAGTCGGTTTCGTTTGCGGCCATGAGCCAGCGTCAGCAAGCGCTGGCGGATATCATCCTGAAAGACCCCGCAGTGGTCAGCCTGTCGTCCTACATCGGCGTCGATGGCGACAACGCAACACTGAACAGCGGGCGTCTGTTGATCAACCTTAAGCCCCACAGCGCGCGGGACCTCACCGCGAGCGAAGTGATTCAGCGCCTGCAACCCGAGGTGGACAAGCTGTCCGACATTCGCCTGTTCATGCAGCCGGTGCAGGACCTGACCATCGAGGACCGGGTCAGTCGTACCCAGTATCAATTCAGCATGTCGTCTCCCGATGCCGAACTGCTGACGAAATGGAGTGCGAAGCTGGTGGACGCGCTCGGCAAACGGCCCGAGTTGACGGACGTTGCCAGCGACCTTCAGGACAAAGGCTTGCAGGTGTACCTGAATATCGATCGCGATGCTGCCAGTCGGGTAGGCGTTACCGTCGCCAACATCACCGACGCGCTGTACGACGCGTTCGGTCAGCGACAGATTTCCACTATTTATACCCAGGCCAGCCAGTACCGGGTTGTATTGCAGGCAGCGTCTGCCAGCGAACTCGGCCCGGAAGCGCTCGAGCAGATCCACGTCAAGACCACCGATGGCGCACAGGTGAAGCTGTCGAGCCTGGCACGGGTCGAACAGCGTCAGGCGCAGCTGGCTATTGCTCACCTCGGGCAGTTTCCGGCCGTCATGATGTCGTTCAACCTCGCGCCCGGCGTTGCACTGGGCAAGGCTGTTGAGGTCATCGAGCAGGTTCAGCACGAGATTGCCATGCCGATCGGCGTTCAGACGCAATTTCAGGGCGCCGCCGAAGCGTTCCAGGCGTCGCTGTCCAGCACGCTGCTGCTGATTCTGGCGGCCGTGGTGACCATGTACATCGTGCTGGGCGTGCTGTATGAAAGCTACATTCACCCGATCACCATCCTTTCGACACTGCCTTCGGCGGCGGTCGGTGCGTTACTGGCGCTGCTGATCAGCGGCAACGATCTGGGGATGATTGCGATCATCGGGATTATCCTGTTGATCGGCATCGTCAAGAAAAACGCGATCATGATGATCGACTTCGCACTGGATGCGGAGCGAAACCGCGGCGTGGCGCCCGAGAGGGCGATCTATGAGGCCGCGCTGTTGCGCTTCCGCCCCATTCTGATGACCACGCTGGCGGCATTGTTTGGCGCGATCCCGCTGATGCTGGCCAGCGGTTCCGGCGCCGAATTGCGTCAGCCGCTGGGGCTGGTGATGGTCGGCGGTCTGCTGCTCAGTCAGGTCCTGACGCTGTTTACCACGCCCGTCATCTACCTTTACTTCGACCGCCTGGGGCGTCGCTGGAGTCGCAAGCCTGCCGACCCGGACCGACTGGAACGGGCTGACGCATGAACCTGTCAGCGCCGTTTATCCGTCGCCCGGTGGCGACCGTCCTGCTGAGTCTGGCGATCATGCTGCTGGGCGCCGTCAGCTTCCGCTTGCTGCCGGTGGCGCCGTTGCCGAACATGGACTTTCCGGTCATCGTGGTATCGGCCAGCCTCGCGGGGGCCAGCCCGGAAGTCATGGCTTCCACTGTGGCGACTCCGCTGGAACGTTCGCTGGGCAGCATTGCCGGGGTCAACACCATGACCAGCAATTCGAGCCAGGGAACGACGCGGATCATTCTGCAGTTCGATCTGGCACGCGACATCAATGGCGCGGCCCGTGAAGTTCAGGCAGCCATCAATGCGTCGCGCAACCTGCTGCCCAGCGGTATGCGCAGCATGCCGACGTACAAGAAGGTCAACCCGTCCCAGGCACCGATCATGGTCCTGTCGATGACCTCGACCGTGCTTGAAAAGGGCCAGCTTTACGACCTGGCGTCGACCATCCTGTCACAGAGCCTGTCGCAGGTATCAGGGGTTGGCGAAGTGCAGATCGGCGGCAGCTCGCTGCCTGCGGTACGTATCGAGCTGGAGCCGCAGATGCTGTCCCAGTACGGCGTGTCGCTTGACGATGTGCGCACCGCGATCACCGGTTCCAACGTAAGACGGCCCAAGGGGTTTGTCGAAGACGACCAGCACAACTGGCAGGTCCAGGCCAACGACCAGCTGGAAACCGCCAAGGACTACGCGCCGCTGATCATTCGCTATCAAGATGGCGCGACGCTGCGACTGAAGGATGTCGCCAAGGTCAGCGATGCCGTGGAAGACCGCTACAACAGCGGGTTCTACAACAATGATCAGGCCGTGTTGCTGGTGGTGAACCGTCAGGCCGGTGCCAATATCATTGAAACCGTGGCGCAGATAAAGGCACAACTGCCAGCCCTGCGGGCCGTGCTGCCTGCCAGCGTCAGCCTCAACATCGCGATGGACCGTTCACCGGTGATCAAGGCGACCCTGCACGAAGCCGAAATGACCCTTCTTATCGCCGTGGTTCTGGTGGTAATGGTGGTCTTTCTGTTCCTCGGCAGCTTTCGCGCCTCGCTGATTCCCACCCTGGCGGTGCCGGTCTCGCTGGTGGGCACCTTTGCGATCATGCACCTGTTCGGTTTCTCCCTGAACAACCTGTCGTTGATGGCCTTGATCCTGGCCACCGGGCTGGTGGTGGATGATGCAATCGTGGTGCTGGAGAACATCTCCAGGCACATTCACAACGGTCTTGACCCCATGAAAGCCGCTTTTCTGGGGGCCAAAGAGGTGGGCTTCACCTTGCTGTCGATGAACGTCTCGCTGGTAGCGGTGTTCATTTCGATTCTGTTCATGGGCGGGTTGGTCGAAAGTCTGTTTCGCGAGTTTTCCATCACCTTGTCGGTGGCGATCATTGTCTCGCTGATCGTGTCTCTGACCTTGACGCCGATGTTGTGCGCGCGCTGGCTGAAACCTCATGACGCGGGCGGTGAGAATGCCTTTCAACGCTGGAGCGAGCGGGTCAATGACCGCATGGTGGCAGGCTATGACCGCTCGCTGGGTTGGGTACTGCGCCATCCCAGGTTGACGCTGTTCAGCCTGCTGGTCACTGTCATCGTCAATGTCGCGCTGTATGTGGTGGTGCCCAAGACGTTTCTGCCGCAGCAGGACACCGGTCAACTGATGGGCTTTGTGCGAGGCGACGATGGCCTGTCGTTTTCGGTCATGCAGCCGAAGATGGAAATATTTCGCCGCTCGGTGCTGGCTGATCCTGCCGTGGAAAGTGTCGCCGGTTTCATCGGCGGCAGCGGCGGCACCAATAACGCCTTCATGATCGTGCGCCTCAAGCCGATTGGCGAGCGCAAGCTGTCGGCGGAAAAGGTGGTCGAGCGCCTGCGCAAGAATATGCCGCATGTACCGGGCGGCAGGCTGTTCCTGGCCCCGGATCAGGACCTGCAATTGGGCGGCGGGCGCGAGCAGACCAGCTCCCAGTACCAATACATCGTGCAAAGCGCCGACCTTGCCAGCCTGCGCACGTGGTATCCGAAAATCGTGGCGGCGCTCAAGTCGGTCCCGGAACTGACCGCCATCGACGCACGTGAAGGTCGCGGGGCGCAGCAAGTGACCCTGGTGGTCAACCGCGACACGGCCAAGCGGCTGGGTATCGACATGAACATGGTCACAGCGGTGCTCAATAACGCTTACAGCCAGCGTCAGGTATCGACCATCTATGACAGCCTCAACCAGTACAAGGTGGTGATGGAGGTCAATCCCAAATACGCTCAGGACCCTGTCACGCTCGAGCAGGTTCAGGTGATTACTGCTGACGGGCAGCGTGTGCCGCTGTCGAGCATTGCCCATTACGAACGCAGCCTGGCGAATGACCGGGTTTCCCACGACGGTCAGTTTGCCGCGGAGAACATTTCGTTCGATCTGGCCGAAGGCGCCAGCCTCGACAAGGCGACCGTGGCGATAGAGCGTGCCATTGCCGCCATCGGGCTGCCGTCCGACATTATTTCGAAGATGGCCGGCACCGCCAACGCATTTGCTTCGACCCAGAAAAGTCAGCCGTGGATGATTCTCGGGTCGTTGCTCGCCGTGTACCTGGTGCTGGGGATTCTGTATGAAAGTTATATTCATCCGCTGACGATTCTGTCGACACTGCCATCGGCAGGCGTCGGCGCGTTACTGACAATCTACGTGCTGGGCAGCGAATTCAGTCTGATCTCCCTGTTGGGCCTGTTCTTGCTGATCGGCGTGGTCAAGAAGAACGCCATCATGATGATCGACCTGGCCCTGCACCTTGAACGCGAGCAGGGGATGACGCCTCAGGACTCGATCCGCAGTGCCTGCCTGCAACGCTTGCGCCCGATTCTGATGACCACGATGGCAGCGATTCTTGGTGCCTTGCCGCTGTTGCTGAGCACTGCGGAAGGTGCCGAGATGCGCAAACCGCTGGGCCTGACCATCATTGGCGGGCTGGTCTTCAGCCAGATCCTGACCCTATACACCACCCCGGTGGTTTACCTTTATCTCGACCGCCTGCGCCATCGCTTCAACAAATGGCGCGGCGTGCGTACCGATGCAGCTCTGGAAAACCCGCTATGACCGAACGCCTGGCATTCATATCCCGCCCGAAGGGGCTGATTCGTCCACTCGGGCTGGGTCTCTGCATGGTGCTGCTCAGCGCCTGCGCAGTCGGACCTGATTACCAGAAGCCGTCGATGGCCGCGCCCATGCAGTTCAAGGCCGCCGAGGGCTGGCGCGCGGCCACGCCAAGTGACGCGATGGTCAGAGGCGCGTGGTGGGAAGTGTACGAGGACCCGCAGTTGAACTCGCTGGTCGAACGCCTCAATACCTCCAACCAGACGGTTGCTCAATACGAGGCCCAGTACCGACAGGCGCAAGCGCTGGTGCGCAGCTCCCGAGGCGCGTTTTTTCCGACGCTGGATTTGACCACCGGCAAAACCCGCTCAGGGCAGGGCACCGGCACATCAACCAGCAGCACCAGTGTCTCGGGCATCCGTAACAGTTACAACGCACAACTGGGCGTCAGTTGGGAAGCCGATGTCTGGGGCAAGTTGCGGCGCGGGCTGGAGGCTGACACCGCCAGCGCTCAGGCAAGCCTTGCGGATCTGGCAGCCATGCGCTTGAGTCTGCAATCGGAGCTGGTCCAGAACTACTTGCAGCTGCGGGTGATCGACGAGCAGAAGCGGTTGCTGGAATCCACGGTGGACGCTTATCAGCGTTCCCTGACCCTGACGCAGAACCAGTACCGCGCCGGTATCTCCGGCAGTGACTCGGTGGCGCAGGCGCAGACTCAACTGAAAAGCACCCAGGCCGACCTGATCGACCTGGCCTGGCAACGTGCCCAGTTCGAGAATGCCATCGCCGTGCTGATGGGCATGGCGCCGGCAGAGTTCAATCTGCCAGCCACGACGTCGATCCCGCAACTGCCGCAGATTCCACCAGGACTGCCTTCGCAACTGCTTGAGCGTCGGCCTGACATCGCTGCCGCCGAGCGCTCGGTGATGAGCGCCAACGCCAATATCGGGGTGGCCAAAGCTGCGTACTATCCGGATTTCACCCTGAGCATGAGCGGTGGCTACAACAGCAGTACGTTTGCCAACTGGATCAGCATGCCCAACCGCTTCTGGTCAGTGGGGCCGCAACTGGCGATGACCCTGTTCGACGGCGGCCGGCGGACTGCCGAGGTCGACCGCATAGAAGCAGTCTACGACCAGACGGTCGCCCAGTACCGGCAGACGGTGCTGAATGGTTTTCAGGAAGTCGAAAACTACCTGATTCAGCTCAAGGTATATGAGCAGGAAGCGGCAGTGCGTCAGGAAGCGCTGGTTTCGGCCCGTGATTCACTGCGCCTGACCAACAATCAGTACAAGGCCGGCCTGATCGGTTATCTGGATGTGGTCAATGTGCAAGCCACCGCGCTGAGCAACGAACGCAGTGTCCTGAGCGTGTTGCAAAGCCGGTTGATCGCCAGTGTTCAGTTGATCGCTGCCTTGGGCGGCGGCTGGGATGCCGAGAGCGGATTGACACTCAGGGAGTGAGTTTTCGAGAGCGCTACGAACGACTTTCTTCGACGTAGCGCTCATAACTGCGAAATTAATGGCTCGTTGCCATCCTTTTCGACCAAGTGCCGCGACATTTGGTGGCTATTGCGTACAATCGGCCTCACAAGATCGGCAGGGACGCGCTCATTGGGCTCCAGGTGCGTTTATGTTGATTGGCAGTTATACCCCCTCGCTTGTCATGATCTCCGTGGTTGTCGCGGTACTCGCCTCCTATACCTCCCTCGATCTCGCCGGCCGGATTGCCTCCGCTCACGGCAAAGCGCTGTATGTTTGGATCGCGGGCGGGGCGTTTGCGATGGGCGTCGGTATGTGGTCCGTGCATTTCATTGGCATGTCGGCAGTCGCGCTGCCATTTGAGCTGGCGTACGACATTCCTCTGCTGCTGTGCTCGCTTGTTATCGGAATACTGTCATCGGGATTTGCCTTGTGGCTGGTGAGCCAACCGCGCTTGTCTGCGCTGCAGCTGTCTCTCGGCGCATTGCTGCTCGGGCTGGGTATCAGCGCGATGCATTACATCGCTATGGCTGCAATGCGCATGCAGCCCGGTATCGAGTACGCCCCTGGATGGCTGCTGTTGTCGCTGATCATTGCCGTTCTGGCATCAGCCGCCGGATTGTGGATGGGGTTCAGGCTTCGCCAGCAAAGGCCGCGTGTCTATCTGGCGCGTGCCGGGTCTGCGCTGGTACTTGGTGTGGCGATTGTCGGCATGCACTACACCGGGATGGCCGCTGCCAACTTCGCCGATGGCAGTTTCTGCGGCGCGTGGGGTAGCGGCGTGAGTGCCGACGGCCTCGACACCGTCGTGCTGGTGACCAGCCTCGCAGTGCTGAGCCTGACGCTGTTGACCTGCATTCTTGATTCCCATCTGGAAGCCCGCACCGCCGTGCTCGCGAACTCGTTGACCCAGGCCAATCTGGAGCTGACCCACCTGGCTCTGCATGACAAGCTGACGGGCTTGCCGAACCGGATCCTGCTGACAGACCGCATCGAATACGCCATGAAAAAGACCCGGGAGCAGGGAGGCTGTTTTGCGCTGATGTTCATGGACCTGGATGGTTTTAAACCGGTCAATGATGCGTTCGGTCACCATGTCGGCGACCTGCTGTTGCGCCAGGTGGCGATGCGACTGCGCGAGAACCTGCACCGCCACGACACGCTTGCCAGAGTCGGGGGTGACGAGTTCGTGCTGCTGATCGAACTGAACGACCCGCAGGAAGCGACGGTGGTCGCGGCACGCCAGGTCAGTGTGATCAGTCATCCGTTCGAAATAGGCGGGCACCAGCTACAGATTTCCCTGAGCATCGGTATCTGTGTGTATCCCGGCAATGGCATGACGCAGCACGAGCTGCTGGTCAATGCGGACGCGGCCATGTATCACACCAAGGCTGCGGGCAAGAACGGTTACAGCTGTTTCGATGCATCCATGAACAGCAACGCGCTCAACCAGCTTCAGCTGTCGCAGGATTTGCGGGTGGCGCTCAAAAAAAAGCATTTCTGCCTGTATTACCAGCCCAAATTCGACGCACTGAGCGGCTTGCCGGTGGGGGCCGAGGCGCTGTTGCGCTGGAACCATCCCGAACGCGGCCTGTTGGGGCCGGACCTGTTCATCGGCCTGGCGGAAAAGACCGGGCTGATCATCCAGATCGGTGAGTGGGTGCTGGATGAAGCCTGTCGGCAAATGCACGAGTGGTACACCCAGGGTTATCACCACTGGCGCATATCGGTGAACCTGTCGGCTTTGCAGTTCTGCCATTCCGGGCTGGTCACGGCGGTTGCGGACACATTGGCCCGACATCAGCTCCCGGCCAACTGCCTGACGCTGGAAATCACCGAAACCACCGCCATGCATGATGCCGATGCCAGCCTGGCGGTACTGAAAAGGCTGTCGGAGATGGACGTAGACCTGTCGATTGACGATTTTGGCACGGGCTATTCCAGCCTGATGTACCTCAAGCGGCTGCCTGCCAATGAAATCAAGATTGACCGGGGGTTCGTGCGTGATCTTGAGCATGACACCGACGATGCCGCCATCGTTTCGGCCATTGTCGCGGTAGGGCAGGCACTGAACCTCCGGATTGTTGCCGAAGGTGTCGAAACCGCTGTGCAGCAGCGCTTTCTGACGCATCTGGGCTGTCACGCCCTGCAAGGTTTTTTACTGGGTCACCCTTTGCCCGCGCGGCAGTTTCTCGACGAGATCCGTGCTACGGAGGCAAAGGCTGCACCGGGTGCGGTTGATGGCAGGCAATCGGCTTTCTGACACGC
This sequence comes from Pseudomonas graminis, assembly GCF_002093745.1. Lineage (GTDB taxonomy): Bacteria > Pseudomonadota > Gammaproteobacteria > Pseudomonadales > Pseudomonadaceae > Aquipseudomonas. The sequence goes on along the minus strand of NZ_MTSB01000003.1, from coordinate 241,123 downwards.
TTTGATGGCGCTGGACGCTAAAGGCTGGCACGATCAGCGGCGTTTGGCTAACGTGCGAGTGTCAACTGCGCCTCAGTGCCGGCTTCTGAAAAAATACGAGAACGCCCATGGAAAAAGTCCTCATCATCACCGGTGGCTCGCGCGGGATCGGCGCGGCGACCGCGCGTCTTGCTGCGTCGCAGGGCTACCGGATCTGTATCAATTACCTGTCGGATCACGCTTCGGCAGAAAAGACCGCCGGGCAGGTCAGGGCACTGGGCGCGCAGGCGATCACCGTGCAGGCCGATGTCAGTAACGAAGACGAAATCATGCGGCTGTTCGCCCGAGTCGACTCGGAACTCGGGCACGTCACTCACCTGGTCAACAATGCCGGCACCCTGGCACAGGCTTCAAGGGTCGAGGACATGTCTGAGTTTCGCATGCTCAAGATGATGATGAACAATGTGGTCGGTCCGATGCTGTGCAGTAAACACGCCTTGCTGCGCATGCTCCCGCGTCATGGTGGGCACGGAGGCAGTATCGTCAACGTGTCCTCACTGGCTTCGCGGCTGGGCTCGGCGGGCGAATATGTGGACTACGCCGCGTCCAAGGGCGCGCTGGACACCTTTACCATCGGGCTGTCGAAAGAGGTGGCGGGAGAGAACATCCGCGTCAACGCGGTCAGGCCGGGTTTCATCTTCACCGACTTTCACGCCCTGAGCGGCGATCCGTTTCGTGTCAGCAAGCTGGAAGGTGCCTTGCCAATGGGCCGCGGCGGCACCGCTGAGGAAGTGGCAGAAGCGATTCTCTGGCTGCTGTCGGACAAAGCGTCGTATGCGACGGGTACGTTCATTGATCTGGCGGGCGGGCGCTGAAGACGTCTGTGACCTAACAGACGCCTTCATGCAATGGCGGAACGGTCACACCACGACAGGTGGCGCATTGGCTGGCGGGTCACCTACCGGCGTTTCATTGGGCGGTGGTGTCGACGGCGGCGGCTCTTGGTCAGGCGGTGTTCCGGGCAGGACGGGCTCATCAATGTTTGGATCAGGTACTTTTGTCGGATCAGGTAGCGTCATGGTGTCAGCCTCCTTGTGGGTATTCGTTTCGACTGCCTCGACACGTTGATGATTCAATTGATTTCCCCCCACACGGCCATTGCCTGATTTCCCGGGCGCGCCTTCAATTACCCCTCGACACACCCGTCAAACAACCGTAAAACCTTTGAACTTTACCTCCGTTGACCGCTCGGAACCTAGGCAGCCGAATTAGACGAGGCGTGATTATCCTGCGACCGTCTGCTGCCATACCGTCAATTTTTCCATTGCATGGAATGCACAGGAGCGTCCCTGGGGCGTGAGGAGTGATGCTCGATGAATGAACAGCCATACGGTCCGGATTCCCTGGCCACCGATGTCCCGCACCCAACCCTTCCATTGTCACTGACCCAGGCGCTGCAACTGCCCCGCATCGTGATCGAAGACACGTCGCCGGTGATTGATGGTGGTCTGTTTGCGGCCAAGGCGATCAGCGGGCAACCGGTTACGGTCACCAGCAAGGTCTACGCTGATGGGCATGACAAGATGGCAGTCAACATTCGCTGGCGTGCTGCCGACGAGGAACACTGGCACACCGCGACGATGCGCGAACTGGGCAATGACAGCTGGGTCGGTGAGTTCACCCCGACATCCGTCAGCCGCCATGTGTTTCGCCTCGAAGCCTGGATTGACCAATTTGGCAGCTATCGCTACGAACTGGAAAAGAAGTTCGGCGCGGGTGTGTCTATCGAACTGGAGCTCGAAGAAGGGCGTATTCATTTAGTGCATGCCGCAGAGCGCAGCCAGGGCGAACAGCGCCAGCAGATCGAAAGCCTTGTCAGTCAGCTCGAAAACGCTGACAACGATGAGAAAGTCGCGCTGCTGTTGCAGAGCGACACCGCGAAGCTGATGAAGCAGGCCGACAACCAGGCGTTTCTGAGCCGCAGCGTGGAGTTTCCGCTGGATGTCGAGCGCACGCTCGCGCAGTTCGCTAGCTGGTATGAGCTGTTTCCCCGCTCGATCACCGATGACAAGGCTCGCCACGGCACGTTCAATGACGTCCACTCGCGTCTGCCGATGATTCGCGACATGGGCTTTGACGTGCTGTATTTCCCGCCGATCCATCCTATCGGGCGCGCCCACCGCAAGGGGCCTAACAACTCCCTGACAGCAGGCCCTGATGATCCGGGCAGCCCGTACGCGATTGGCAGTGAAGATGGCGGCCATGAAGCGATCCACCCGCAACTGGGCAGCCTCGAAGACTTCCGTAACCTGGTGAAAGCGGCGGCCGATCACGGCCTGGAAATCGCTCTGGATTTCGCTATTCAGTGTTCACAGGATCACCCGTGGCTCAAGCAGCACCCGGGCTGGTTTTCGTGGCGTCCGGACGGCACGATTCGTTATGCGGAGAACCCGCCGAAGAAATACCAGGACATCGTCAACGTCGACTTCTACGCGCCGGATGCAATTCCGGGCCTGTGGCTCGAGCTGCGTGACATCGTGCTGGGCTGGGTCGAGGAGGGCGTGAAGATCTTCCGCGTCGACAACCCGCACACCAAGCCGTTGCCGTTCTGGCAGTGGATGATTGGCGAAGTGCGCAGCCAGCACCCTGAGGTGATGTTCCTCGCCGAGGCGTTTACCAAGCCGGCGATGATGGCGCGTCTGGGCAAAGTCGGTTACACCCAGAGCTATACCTATTTCACCTGGCGCAACACCAAGGCCGAACTGTCGGAGTACTTCACCGAGCTGAATGAAGCGCCGTGGCGTGATTGCTATCGCCCGAACTTCTTCGTCAACACGCCGGACATCAATCCGCGGTTTCTGCACGATTCCGGGCGTGCCGGTTTCCTGATTCGCGCTGCGCTCGCCACGATGGGGTCGGGGCTGTGGGGCATGTATTCCGGGTTCGAGCTGTGTGAAGCCGCGCCTATTCCGGGCAAAGAAGAGTACCTGGATTCGGAGAAATACGAGATCCGTGTTCGGGACTATGCTGCGCCCGGCAATATCATTGTGGAGATCGCCCAGCTCAATCGTATTCGCCGACAGAATTCTGCGTTGCAGACCCACTTGGGGCTGAAGCTGTACAACGCCTGGAACGACAACATTCTGTATTTCGGCAAGCGTTCTGCGGACGGTAGCAATTTCGTTCTGGTTGCCATCAACCTTGATCCGCACAACGTTCAAGAGGCGCGGTTCGAACTGCCACTCTGGGAGATGGGCTTGCCGGACGATGCCAAAACCATTGGCGAGGACCTGATGAGCGGTCACCGCTGGACCTGGCATGGCAAGTACCAGCACACACGTCTCGACCCGTCGCAACCTTTTGGAATCTGGCGTATCCAGGCCTCGCAGTAACACTCCCAAGGAGTCAGCAATGGCTAAGAAACCCGGTGACGCGACATTTATCAAAGACCCGCTCTGGTACAAGGATGCGGTGATCTACCAGGTTCATGTGAAATCGTTCTTCGACGCCAATAACGACGGTATCGGCGATTTCGCAGGCCTGATCGAAAAGCTCGATTACATCGCCGCGCTTGGCGTCAACACAATCTGGCTTTTGCCTTTCTATCCGTCGCCGCGCCGGGATGATGGTTACGATATTTCCGAATACCGCGATGTTCACAGCGATTACGGCACGATGGCCGATGCCAAACGTTTTATCGCCCAGGCACACAAGCGCGGTTTGCGGGTGATCAGCGAGCTGGTCATCAATCACACCTCAGACCAGCATCCCTGGTTTCAGAAAGCCCGCAATGCCAAGCCTGGCTCCAAGGCGCGTGACTTTTATGTGTGGTCGGACACCGATCAGAAATACGACGGCACGAGGATCATCTTCCTCGACACCGAAACCTCCAACTGGACATGGGATCCGGTGGCGGGCCAGTATTTCTGGCACCGTTTCTACTCCCATCAGCCGGACCTCAACTTCGACAACCCGCACGTACTGGAAGCTGTACTGGAGGTCATGCGTTTCTGGCTGGATCTGGGCATCGATGGCCTGCGTCTGGATGCCATTCCGTATCTGATCGAGCGGGACGGCACCAACAACGAGAACCTGCCGGAAACCCATCAGGTGCTCAAGCGCATCCGGGCCGAGATCGATGCCAATTACCCGGACCGCATGCTGCTGGCCGAGGCCAATCAGTGGCCGGAAGACACGCAATTGTATTTCGGCGACAGCAAAGGGCCGGACGGTGATGAATGCCACATGGCGTTTCACTTTCCGCTGATGCCGCGCATGTACATGGCGCTGGCACAGGAAGACCGCTTTCCGATTACCGACATTCTGCGCCAGACCCCGGAGATTCCGGAAAACTGCCAATGGGCGATTTTCCTGCGTAACCACGATGAACTGACCCTGGAAATGGTCACTGATCGTGAGCGTGACTACCTGTGGAATTATTACGCCGCCGATCGCCGCGCACGTATCAATCTGGGCATTCGCCGTCGTCTGGCGCCGTTGGTGGCCCGTGATCGACGTCGTGTCGAATTGCTCAACAGCATGTTGCTGTCGATGCCGGGCACACCGACCTTGTATTACGGCGACGAGATCGGCATGGGCGACAACATTTACCTGGGGGACCGGGACGGCGTCCGGACGCCGATGCAGTGGTCCATCGACCGCAATGGCGGGTTTTCGCGTGCCGATCCGGCCAGCCTTGTGCTGCCGCCGATCATGGACCCGATGTACGGTTTCCAGTCGGTCAACGTCGAAAGCCAGGAGCGCGACCCGCACTCGCTGCTGAACTGGAACCGGCGCATGCTGGCCGTGCGTAAACAGCAGAAAGCGTTCGGTCGCGGCACGCTGAAAATGCTTTCGCCGTCCAACCGGCGCATTCTGGCGTACACGCGTGAATACACCGCGCCTGATGGCCATAGCGAGATCGTGTTGTGTGTGGCCAACGTTTCCAGCGCCGCCCAGGCGGCCGAACTGGAATTGTCAGCCTACGCGGGTACGGTGCCGGTAGAGATGCTCGGCGGCAGCGCTTTCCCGCCTATCGGGCAGTTGAGCTACCTGTTGACGCTTCCGCCGTACGGTTTTTATTGGTTTCTATTGGCTTCGGAGAATCAAATGCCCAGTTGGCACGTTGAACCCGCGCAAAGCATGCCGGACTTTCCGACCCTGGTGCTCAAGAAGCATCTTGAAGAATTGCTCGACGAACCGCTGCGCGGCACCATGGAAAACACCTCGCTGGCGAACTACTTGCCGAAACGCCGCTGGTTCGGCGGCAAGGACAAGCCTATCGAGCAGGTCCACATCGCTTACGCAGTCCGCTTTGGCGATGAGAAAAATCCGGTCTTGCTCAGCGAAATCGAAGTCACCGCAGACGGGCAGACCGAGCGTTATCAATTGCCCTTCGGCTTGCTGGCCGAAGACGACATTAGCAGCGCATTGCCGCAGCAACTGGCGCTCGCCAGGGTTCGCCGCAATCGCGATGTCGGCCTGATTACCGATGGCTTTACGCTGGAAACCTTCATCCGCGCAGTGATTCAGGGCATGCAGTCGCAGACCGTGATCCCGTGCGCCGATGGCGAGCTGCGTTTCGAGCAGAGTTCGCAACTTGCGCCGTTGGGCCTGAACAACGAATCGGAAGTGCGTTATCTATCCGCCGAGCAGTCCAACAGTTCAGTTGTAGTGGGCAGCAGTCTTGTGCTCAAGCTGATCCGCAAGGTCAGCGCCGGGACGCACCCGGAATTGGAAATGGGTGCCTTCCTGACCCAGGCCGGCTTCAAGAACATCTCGCCGTTGCTGGGCTCGCTGGTACGCGTCGGCAACGATGGCAAACCGAACCTGCTGATGATCGCCCAAGGTTATCTGAGCAATCAGGGCGACGCCTGGGAGTGGACGCAGAACAACCTCGAACGTGCCGTTCGCGACGAACTGGCGCACGGTGTTTCCGGCCAGGAGCAGCACTACAACGCGCTGCTTGAGCTGGCTGACTTCTCGCGCAGCCTCGGTCAGCGTCTGGGTGAAATGCATCAGATCCTCGCCGCACCGACCGATAACCCGGATTTTGCCGTCGAAGTCACCAGTGCCTCTGACAGCAAGGCCTCGGGAGCAAGCGTCAACGCTCAGCTTGAGCGCGCGCTGCAGTTGCTCGAGCAACGCAAGGGCGACCTGGAAAAGGACGACCAGCAACTGGTCAGCGATTTACTCGCGCATCGCAAACAGATTCGTCAGCGCGTCGACGGCCTCGCCAAGCGTTCTGCGGGCGGTTTGCGTATCCGTGTGCATGGTGACTTGCACCTCGGCCAGGTGCTGGTGGTCAAAGGCGATGCCTACCTGATCGATTTCGAAGGCGAGCCGGCTCGCGCACTGGAAGAACGACGCGCCAAACACAGCCCGTTCAAGGACGTCAGCGGTGTACTCCGTTCGTTCGACTACGCGGCTGCAATGGCTGTACGCAGCGCGCAAAGCGTCGACACATCGCCAGAAGCGGCGGCAGCCCGCAAGCGCGTTGCCGAGACTTACCTGTCCCAGGCGCGCGCCGCCTTTATCGAAGGCTACCGCTCGGCAACCACCGACATGGCCCATGCCTGGAAAGATGCAAAAGGGGAGGACGCCGCACTGGAGTTGTTCACCCTGGAAAAAGCTGCTTATGAAGTGATTTACGAGGCCGAGAATCGCCCAGCCTGGCTGGCCGTTCCCTTGCAAGGCTTGCGTGGGTTGCTGCAACCGTCTGATGGAGAGCCACTATGAATGCGCCTGAAAAAACCGCCAAGGGTCGCCGCGCGATCCCCGCTGCTGTGGATCTGGACGCGCTGATCCGCGCTGAACATCACGACCCGTTTTCGATTCTCGGTCCGCACGGCGACGGTGAGGGAGGGCAGTTTGTCCGCGCCTATCTGCCGGGCGCTTTGAGCGCACGACTGCTGGCCAGGGATGACGGCAGAGAGCTTGGGCAAATGGAAATGAGCGAGGTGCCTGGCTTTTTTGTGGGGCATCTCGAGCAACCGCAGCCTTATCTGTTGAAAATCAATTGGGCCGGCGGTGAGCAGATCACTGAAGACCCGTATAGCTTTGGCCCGCTGCTGGGCGAAATGGACCTGTACCTGTTTGCCGAAGGCAACCATCGTGACCTGAGCAACTGCCTGGGTGCGCAGGTGACCACTGTCGACGGTATTGACGGCGTGCGGTTTGCCGTCTGGGCGCCGAATGCACGACGTGTATCCGTGGTGGGCAGCTTCAATAGCTGGGATGGCCGCCGCCATCCGATGCGTCTGCGGCACCCGACCGGTGTGTGGGAGGTATTCGTCCCGCGCCTGCAGCCGGGCGAGGTCTACAAGTACGAAATTCTGGGTCCCCACGGGATTCTGCCGCTCAAGAGCGACCCGATGGCCTTGGCCACCACGCTGCCGCCTGACACGGCGTCGAAGATTTCTGCGCCCCTGAAATTCGAATGGCATGACAAAGAATGGCTGGACTCTCGTGCAGCACGTCATGATGTATCAGCGCCGCTGTCGATCTACGAGCTGCACGCCGGCTCGTGGAAGATGGAGGAGAACAGTGACGGCCAATGGCGTCAGTACAACTGGCGTGAGCTGGCCGATCATCTGATCCCCTACGTCAAGGAGCTCGGTTTCACGCATATCGAGCTGATGCCAATCATGGAGCACCCGTTCGGTGGCTCGTGGGGCTATCAATTGCTGGCCCAGTTTGCACCGACCGCCCGTTACGGCTCGCCGGAAGATTTCGCTGCATTCGTCGACGCCTGCCATCGGGCAGAAATCGGCGTCATTCTTGACTGGGTCCCTGCGCACTTTCCGACCGACACCCACGGGCTGGCACAATTCGACGGCACTGCGCTGTATGAATACGCTGACCCCAAGGAAGGCTTCCATCAGGATTGGGACACGCTGATCTACAACCTGGGGCGCACCGAAGTTCACGGCTTCATGCTGGCCTCGGCGCTGCACTGGCTCAAGCATTATCACATCGACGGCCTGCGTGTGGATGCGGTGGCTTCAATGCTGTACCGCGATTATTCGCGCAAGGCGGGCGAATGGGTGCCCAATAAGCATGGTGGTCGTGAAAACCTTGAGGCGATTGACTTCCTGCGTCACCTCAACGAGGTGGTCGCGCTTGAGGCGCCAGGCACGATGGTCATCGCAGAAGAATCCACAGCGTGGCCAGGGGTCAGCAAGCCTGTTCAGGAAGGCGGCCTGGGTTTCACTTACAAGTGGAACATGGGCTGGATGAACGACTCGCTGCGTTACATGGAGCAGGACCCGATCCACCGTGAGTACCACCACGGTGAATTGACGTTCAGCCTGGTGTATGCGTATTCCGAACGCTTCGTTCTGCCGATTTCCCACGATGAGGTGGTTCACGGCAAGCATTCGTTGATCGACAAGATGCCGGGTGATCACTGGCAGAAGTTTGCCAACCTGCGCGCTTATCTGGCGTTCATGTGGACCCACCCAGGCAAGAAGCTGCTGTTCATGGGTTGTGAATTCGGTCAGTGGCGTGAGTGGAACCACGACCAGGAGCTGGACTGGTACTTGCTGCAATACGCTGAGCACGTCGGCGTGAAACAGTTGGTCAGTGACCTGAACCGTATCTACCGTGACGAAAAGGCGCTGCACGAACTCGATGCCGATCCTGACGGTTTCCAGTGGTTGATCGGCGACGACATGGCCAATAGCGTATTTGCCTATCTGCGCAAAGGGCGTGAGGGCGATCCGGTTCTGGTGGTGGTCAACATGACCCCTGTACCGCGTGAAGGCTATCGCGTTGGCGTGCCTTTGCCGGGCGCCTGGACGGAACTGTTGAACACCGATGCGGAAACCTACGCCGGTTCGAACTTCGGCAACGGTGGGGAAGTACACAGCGAAGACAAACCGGCTCACGGTAAGCCAGCGTCTGTCACCTTGAATCTGCCGCCGTTGGCTGTGCTGATTCTCAAACCTAAAAACTGATGGGCACAGGCTTCAGCACGTCCGACAGCCGTTAACGCTTCACCACGCCAGCCTGACTCCCAGGCTGGCGCTTATTCCGTTCAGCTTGTGATTGTCCAGATCACGGTTGTAGTCAGCGTTCCAGTACAGACGGGTCTCGCTGGCGATCTTTATGATCATGCCGCCGCCCAGGCTGCCCGTCGTTGATTGATGAGCGGTCCTGACGCGTTCTGTGTGGTCGAACATCACCGTGTCGTGTCCGCCCGCGTTGCGCCAGACATTGGCCCGAAGGTAAGGCTCTATCGGCATGCCGGCCAGCGTATGGCGTCCTTTGATACGTACACCCAGTCTTCCGGTGTTGTAGGGCTGGCTGTCGAAGCTCACCTGAGCAATACCATCATGCTGATCGTCAAGCGCGACGCGCTGATGGATGATCTGCACCTGATGTTCTAGGACCCAGCGAGAGGACAGGTCCATCTGGAGGCCGGCTTCGATGGACAGGCTCAAGGCGTGTCCCTGTGTGTCGATACGGACGCCTCGGTCAGAGCGACTGCGGCCTTCCAGTCGCGTCCCCATCACCACGGCATCGATGTACCCGCCTTCAGGCGTCGAAAGCGTCCAGTACGCGCCCACGCTGTCGCCGCGTAACGCGATCCGTCCCGTCTGCCGTCCGTGAAAACCTCCTGCGAAGCCCTCGACGTCGCCGTTCAGGTGGTTATGAGCGACGAACAGGCCGACACGCTGGAGACGTTCTGCATCCCGTTGCCAGGCATACAGATCGTGACCGATTTGATACCCCTTGAACGAGGCATCCAGCCCCGGGCTTACCGTGCCTGACCACTGTTGTTTGAAGTCACTGCCAAACACCCTTGCCCAGCCGGCCGGGATTGCGCCCGATTGCGTCAGCAGGCGCTGATCGCCCTGACGCTCATGGAACGTGCCCAGTGATGCCAGGGCCAGCGTTGCCGCAGCGGGAGGCATGACCGAGTAATTGGCCACTTCCGGGCGATACAGGGCAATGGGATCAGCCCCGCGAACCGGCGCCGGCAAAGGCGGTGTGCCCATTGCCGGTACGGGGAGAGCGACCGCTGGTGTCGGTGTGGGTGGTGGCGCGGGTGGGCGAGGCTCTGTAGGAGGCGTGGTCGGCTCGATGGGTGAGGGTGGTTCGGGCACGATCGGGGGTGGAGACTCGGGTTCAGGCTCAGGCTCTGGCTCTGGTTGTGGTTCTGGTTCTGGTGTGGGGTCCGGTGCCGGCGTTGGCACCGGAGGTGGTGCGGGATCTGGAATGGGATTCGGCACCGGCACCGGCACCGGCACCGGCACCGGCTCATTCGGAACGGGTGGTTCCGGCTGGGGAGGGGCAATGACTGCCGAGCGCAGAAACCAGCTGTTTTCGGAGCCTGCTGTCGATCCGCCCTTGAACAGATAGTAGTCATAGGCCCCGGCAGACAGCGAGTTTTGTAGCGAGAACGCGGCCTCGTCACTAGCCGCGCCATTGATGGCCTGCACGACCTCGATGCCATTGCCTTGGGTAAGCGCCCCGACACCGCCGACATTACTGACGAGCATGCCGGTGGTGCCGCCGATAGTGCCTTGTGAAACCACCAGTTTGTCGCTGGGCGACGTCTCGTCACCCAGCGTCGATTGCAGCAACAGGCGGCCTCCACGTCCGGTGTAGTTTCCGTTAACCGTAAGGGTGTCGGAGACAGAACTGCCGCTGCCGGTCAGGTCCAGCGTGCCGGCGTTGTCCAGGGTTGCCAGCGAGGTCGCGTTGAACGCAACGATGCTGCCTGAGGTTGAACGCACGGTGCTTGTGGCGTCGAGACTCAGGCTGCCGGTCTGGCTGACGCTATCGCCCAGCGTCAGTGGGCCGTCCAGGTCCAGTTGTGAGCCGTTGAGCAGGTTGACTGCTTCCCAGTGGGGATAGCGACTCGGGTAGGACGCCCTGGTGCTGTCGAACGTCAGCACATCATTGCCAGGCCCACCGTCAAGCCGTGGGTTGCTGCTGGTCAGGTACTCGCTCAGGTTGTACAGCTGCGCCGTGTCGTTCCCGTCTGCCATCAGCACGCTGCTGCGAACATAACCGTTATTGAGCCACTCGAAACGGTCGTTACCAAAGCTGGTGCGCACTTCGCCGCGAATCTCTCCACCGCTGACGGTTATCCGGTCGTCACCGCCACTGACGCTGACCGCGCCGCCAACGCTCCCGCCCGACACTGTAATCGTATCCTGACCGAATCCGGCCACCAGGTTGTTGAGGATGCTGCCGCCCGACAGGTCGAACACGTTGTTGTCCAGCTTCATGTCGACCCGGCCGATGCTGCCTCCGGTCATGACTGCCCGGTCACCGTCTTCGAATGCGCGGGTAATCGTGCCCCCGGTCATCAGGAAAGTATCCAGTCCGTCGCCCTGGGCCAGTGAACCCAGCGTGCCGCCACTCATGGTGAAGCTGTCGGGCGCGGCGCCCTGGCTGATCTCGCCCGTGATTTCGCCGCTTGAAAACGTGAATGTGTCGGCGCCTGCGCCTTGATTGATGCCGCCGAGGACCCGACCCGAGCCCATGTCGATTGTGTCTGCTTCCCCGCCGTAGCTGATGCCGCCGTTGACCGTCGCTGTGCCGCCTGCCGGGAACACCAGGTTATGCCGTGTATCACTGACATCGCTATAAGGGCCGCTGCTGCCGCTGTCGCAGACCTGAACCGGGTTGTCGCCAGTAGGCGCCAGCTCACAGGCCCCTTCGGCAGAGTGCGGGATGATCGCCATGATGAAGACTGGCAGGACTTTGCGGGTATGGCACAGAGGACGACTGCTGAATCTCATGACGGCTCTCCCGGTCGAGCGGACAGGGAGGCCATTGAAGAGGGGGAAAGCGCCGAACTGCCACGCATGTGACGTCGCAGTGGAGCGGGCGACGACGGCTTAGCGAGCCTGTTTCGAGGCCTGCAGCATCAAGTCAAGAGCCTGTGGGAGTGGTCGTCAAGAAATTGACCGACCGGCGGCGTTATTTCGGCTTTGTGTACTAACTATTGGAACAATAAGCAAAAAGCTTATGCCCGAAAGACACTGCCACGTCTTTTTCAAGAGCGCTGGCCAGCCTTGCGGGACAGCCAGATCGTCAGGCCGAGCGCAGACAATGAGAGCAGCGACGCGTAGAAAAAGATCCAGTCATAACCTTGGCCCAAAGCGATGGCGCCCATTACCGGACCGGCAATCGCCAGTGCCAGGTCGAAGAACACCGCATAGGCACTCAACCCCGCACCGCGGCTGGGTGTCGGGACGTTTTTGATGGCTTCCACCCCCAGCGCCGGGTAAACCAGCGACAGCCCCACGCCGGTCAGTCCGGCCCCGGCCAGTGCCATGCCGCTGCTGGGCGAAAGCCACAGCATGACCAGCCCGCAGGTTTCAATGGCCATGCACAGCATGGCTGCGTTATAGCCGCCAAGCCGATTGATGGCGCCGATGAACAATAAGCGCGCGAGGATGAAACACACGCCGAACATGCTCAGGCAGTAGGCAGCGCCTTCCCAGCCACGGCTCAGATAGAACAGCGTGATGAACGTGGTCAGCGTGCCGTAGCCGATGGAAGACAGGGTCAGGCCCAGACCATAGGGCGCTATTCTGCCGAACACGGACCAGTAGGGAAGACGCTCGCCGACGATGACCGGCACTGACGGCTTGTGGCGAATCAACCAGAGCGCTAGCCCCGACATCGCGATCAAGGCGACTCCCAGGCTATTGAAACCTGCCGTGTCGATGACCACCACGCCCAGCGGCGCACCAATAGCGATTGCGCCATAGGAGGCAATGCCGTTCCATGAAATCGAGCGGGCCGTATGTTCCGGCCCGACCTTGCCGATGCACCAACTGATGGTGCCGACTCCGATCAGTCCTTGAGAGACGCCCAGAAACAATCGCGCGGTGATCAGAATCGACAGGCTGACCGTCGCAAACTCATGAAGCAGGGTGGCCATTAGCGTCAGCACGCCACTGATGCCGATGCCCCACAGTCCGAACACGATCGAACGCTTGCTGCCCAGCGTGTCCGTCGCCCGACCGGCAAAGGGCCGGCTGAGCAGGGTGGCCAGGTATTGCGAAGCAATGGTCAGCCCGGCGATCAACGGGCTGAAGCCTAGTTGATCGTGGACGTAACCGGGCAGTACCGCGATAGGCAGACCGATGCACAGGAAGGCAATGAACGTATAGAAAACGATGGAGACGATCTGCAGGGTGATATTCGGGGCATCGGGTTGCGTGACAGGCATTGGACTCTTCGCTGGCAGGCGGTGGGAGTGCCTCATCATGGCGCGCGTCGCGGAGAAAAGAAAGCAGGCTACCGTTTTTAGGCGGGCGGCTCATCATCCGGTTGCTGTTGTGTAGAGATGGTCATAGGATGACTGATCACGCAACAACTCAAACCATAAAAATAAAAAGGTTCACCATGAGAAAAATCCTGATGCTGGCTGCTGCGGTCGGATGTTCGTTCGGCCTGCCTGTCCAGGCTTCCACCTTTGCTTATATCTCCAGCCCCGCAGATGGGCTGATCTCCCAATATCGCCTGGACGAGCAAGACGGAGCGCTCAGCCTTGTCGAACAGACCAAGGCGGGTGATCAGGTCAATCCGATGGCCCTCTCACCCGATGGCAAGGCGTTATTTGCTGCGCTGCGTGCAAAACCCTATCAGGTACTGAGCTTCACCATAGAGCCTGAAACAGGGCATCTCAAGCCGCTGAGTCAGGCGCCCCTGGCGGAAAGCCTGGCGTACCTTTCAACCGACCGCAGCGGGCGCTTTCTGTTGGGTGCGTCCTACGGCGCAGACCTGATCAGCGTTCAGCCTATCGATGCGCAACACCGTCCCAGCGACAGCATTGCAACCTACAAGACGGGCATGCATGCGCATTCGGTGCGCACCGACCCGAGTAATCGTTTCGTTTACGCCGGTAATCTGGGGGTCGACCGCGTCCTGCAATACCGGCTTGAACCCAAGGACGGCAAACTCGTCCCCATCGGTAAAGGCTTTGTGACGGTTCCCGACAATACCGGCCCGCGCCACCTTGCGTTTTCGCCCGATGGCCGGTTTCTGTACGTGGTGGGCGAAATGAGCGGCACGGTCACAGCGTTTGCGATCAATGAAAAAACCGGTGCCTTGAAACAGGTGAGCCAGGCTGGCGGTATTCCAGAGCGCTTGAAACTTGCGCCAGGTCAGGTCCGCGATGCACGCAATAACGACCTCAAGGATGATCCTGTGCCACGTGTCTGGGCCGCAGATATACGTCTTGCGCCGGACGGCAAGTGGTTGTTTATCAGCGAACGAACCACCAGCAGTGTGTCGGTGTTCAGTGTTGATCCGGGCAAGGGCAAATTGACGTTTGTTGAAAACTACCCGGTTGAGGAAAAGCAGCCGCGTAACATTGCGGTATCACCCAACGGGCGCTGGTTACTGGTCAGCGGAGAAAAAAGCGACAAAATCGGCAGTTACGCGATTGGTGCGGACGGCGCTTTGAAGCGGGTCAGCGAGGCACCTTCCGGCAAGGGTGCTTTGTGGATCGAGATGCTGAGTCAGCCGAAACCGTAAACGGCCCAATCAAAAAAGCCCTGTCACAGGACAGGGCTTTTGGTACCGCCAGACGACAAGGCTTAGAACGAAACGCCCTGACTGCGCAGGTAGTCATCGTAGGTGCCGCTGAAGTCGATCACGCCGCTGGGGCTGAGTTCGATGATGCGGGTTGCCAGGGAAGACACGAACTCGCGGTCATGGCTGACGAAGATCAGCGTGCCCGGGTAGTTTTCCAGCGCCAGGTTCAGCGCCTCGATGGATTCCATGTCCAAGTGGTTGGTGGGTTCGTCCATGACCAGCACGTTCGGCTTTTGCAGGATCAGCTTGCCGAACAGCATACGGCCCTGTTCACCACCGGAAATCACCTTCACCGACTTGAGGATCTCGTCGTTGGAGAACAGCATGCGGCCTAGCGTGCCGCGTACCATTTGCTCACCGCCTTGCGTCCACTGGCCCATCCAGTCGAAGAGGGTGCAGTCATCCTCGAAATCGTGGGCGTGGTCCTGGGCGTAGTAGCCGAGTTCCGCTGCATCGGTCCATTTCACGGTGCCCGCATCCGGGGTCAGTTCGTTGACCAGGGTGCGCAGCAGGGTGGTCTTGCCAATACCGTTCGGGCCGATGATTGCAACGCGTTCGCCTGCTTCAACCTGGAAGCTGAAGTCCTTGAACAGTGTCTTGCCGTCAAAGCCTTTGGCCATGCGATCAACAATGACCGCCTGACGGTGCAGCTTTTTGGTCTGTTCGAAACGGATGAACGGGCTCACACGGCTCGAAGGCTTGACCTCGGCCAGCTGGATCTTGTCGATCGCCTTGGCGCGGGAAGTTGCTTGCTTGGCTTTCGAGGCGTTGGCCGAGAAGCGGCTGACGAACGATTGCAATTCGGAAATCTGCGCCTTCTTCTTGGCGTTGTCCGACAGCAGTTGCTCGCGCGATTGGGTCGCCACGGTCATGTACTCGTCGTAGTTGCCCGGGAACAGGCGCAACTCGCCGTAATCCAGGTCAGCCATGTGAGTACACACGCTGTTCAGGAAGTGACGGTCGTGGGAGATGATGATCATCAGGCTGTTACGCTGGGTCAGAATGTTTTCCAGCCAGCGAATGGTGTTGATGTCCAGGTGGTTGGTCGGTTCGTCGAGCAACAGCACTTCCGGATCGGAGAACAGCGCCTGAGCCAGCAGAACGCGCAGCTTCCAGCCCGGCGACACTTCACTCATCGGGCCGTTGTGCTGCTCGATGCCGATGCCCAGGCCCAACAGCAATTCGCCAGCGCGGGACTCGGCGGTGTAGCCGTCCATTTCCGCAAACTCGGTTTCCAGCTCGGCCACGGCCATGCCGTCGTCTTCGCTCATTTCCGGCAGCGAGTAGATACGGTCGCGCTCGGCCTTGACCTTCCACAGCTCTTCGTGACCCATGATCACGGTGTCGAGCACGGTGAATTCTTCGTAGGCGAACTGATCCTGGCGCAGCTTACCCAGACGCACGTTCGGCTCCAGCATCACCTGACCACCCGACGGCTCGAGATCACCGCCCAGGATTTTCATGAATGTGGATTTACCGCAGCCGTTCGCGCCAATCAGGCCGTAACGGTTACCGGCGCCGAACTTGACCGAGACATTCTCGAACAAAGGTTTGGGGCCGAACTGCATCGTGATGTTAGCTGTGGAGATCAATTACTTTACCTATCAATAACTTGGGCAATAACTGGAGGAGCGCTGGTGTCAGCAGCGGGTACCGCGTTCGATACCGGCCATAGCTGTTCAGCCCGCTCCGCCTGAGCATGAGCTGATCCAACGGGCATACGTCGACAGCAACGTCAGCCTGCCATGACCGCGTTGCCGGGATATGAATGTGGGGGTTCATGCCAGACATTGGCGCGCATTGTCGCATAGGTCGGGCGGCAGTGACATGGTGGGTGATGCAGGATTGCAGCGTCTGCCGGGTTATCCAGGCATCCGTGATGGCGAGCATCCGTTTCTTTTGGCGTCCAGAGTGGGCTTTTCCGGATCAATGCGACTGCGGTGGCAAAAGGGCCAGCGACTCGGCGCCGCTGTTCACAGGGTGTTGTTACTGACGGCGCTTACTTTGCGTCGGGCTTCATCAATACTCATCCTGGGGATGATGTCGTGGGGGACTCTCGAGCTTTCCGACAAATTGAACACCTGAAAGTCGTCGCCCATTACATGCTTTGACATGAGTTCGAGCGAAGGAAGAATTCTTGATTCGTAGTGCTGATCCAGACCGCAAGGCGAGCGCGAGTCTGTCGAAGATTCATAGAATCTGCCCGCAGACTGGTTCAAATCAAAACCGACCAGAAAGACGGTATCGAAACCCAAGTGGTGAGCGAGTTGCAATGCCAGGTACATGACCGTACGCGCATCAAAAAAGCCTAGCTCCAGGTTTTTACTGAAGCCGATGTCTCTGCTTCGACTGCTCCACAGCGACAGCTTTCGGACCAATGCTTCCTCCCTTGAACAAAGGGCAGCCACCGTTGATGAGCGCGCTGATTTCTTCAGTGCATAAGCGCGTCCGGCAGGCTTTGGAATGCCGGATTGAAACTGGTCTTCCCAGAGGCCCACATTCTCGCTGCCACGCAGGGCTGCGGCGAAGAGTTCAGGCTGCTGATTAGGAAAATCCCGGTCGGAGCATACATAGAACAACGGTTTGATTTTCGTCCCGGCAAACATCGAGAACGCACCGTTCATTGTGATCATGGGGGTGTTTGCAAACTCCCTGACCGGAAAATCGCCGGCAGAGCTTCCTGAGCCAATCAGGAAGACAGGGCCTTTCCGGGTGCCCTTGCACGTGCTGAAATCAAACACACGTGCAGGTGGGAGAGCGTAGTCGCTAACGGACTCGCGTATATAACCGGTCGCATTGATTGAGGGACTAGTCATAACTACTCTGTCAGCACTAGTGGCAAATTGGTTTCGATACGTGGCACACACGGTAATTGCAAGTGGCCACTTATTCAATATCAAATAGTTTCAGAATCGTATCACACTGGAAACATTAGATTGCAAGCAGATTACTCATTGCGGCAGTGTGCCTCACATCTAAGTATTGTCCTGATAGCGCGTGCAATGTTGATCACTAGTTAGTGTTAATTGGCCAGTATTGATAAGGGGGCGCTGATATCGCTGACGTCAGCGAGGAATCTCGACATGAACTAAGCGGCGCGTGTGATCCAGAGAAAGGGCCCGCTAGCCCGACTGTCGCCGGGCTGGCTTTTTCTGGTGAATTTAGAACTGGCTATTTGTTGAGCAATAGCTAGCCGGATTTCCGTTCCTGTCGTTTTTTCCTGAGCCAGCTCCCCAACGCATGAAATGGGTGAATGAACATCGCGATCGCTCCAAGCAGAAAGACGATGGAGATAAGAATCAGGCCCAGGCCTTCGTGTGCAAACATCGTGATTGACTCCTGTTGTTCACGTTGCAGGTCCGGAGAAGGCTAGTCGCTGAAACGTTTCACCTCATGAAGAATTGTTAAGGAACTTTTTTCCGTGTGCTCATCAGGCAGCATTTGCGTGGGGCACAGGAATACATGGGCTCTCGGAAAGTCGTAGTCAGTTTTTTAAACTATTGATAAATAACATTTTTATTTTTGTGATTGGTGAATGCTATTTTTCGACATCTCAAGCAACGGAGTTGCGAAATTCGGCTGGCTATCTGTCTGGAAAATCTCGCTCATCCTGACGGCCTCTGCCGTAACGCGCTGCGCCAGTATCGTTAACGCCTCGATTCCAGCCTGATCGCCACGCCGCGGTCCGCCGTTTCAAACGCTGAAGTCCAGTCATTCGAATAGCGTGCGGCTCGGACCTTTAACCCCGTATCTTTACCGTCATCGCGGAACTAGATGATGTCATGACGAGACTATAAGCACGCTCGTGTTCAGTGAACGGTGTTCCTGGACGTGCATTCTTATGATTTCGGAGGTTCATGACATGAAGTCCCTTTTCCGTCCAGGCTTGTTGCTGGCAGTCGCGTTACCCTTGTTTCTGGCTGGCTGCGGCGACAAGGAGCCTGAGCAGCGCACGGCGTTCACTCAGTTCCTGCAAACCCGCATTATCGACAAGCCAGGCCTGCATGTGCCCAAGCTGACGGAAGACGAGAAGAAAGCCTTTGGCGATTACAGCTCGCACTACGCCGTGATTTCCGACTTCGGAGCGGGCATGGACACTGCGGTGCAGCCTCTCAGCGGGTTGATGCAGAAGGGGTCGTTTCACTCGGTCAGCGATGTCATCGAGCGTCGTGCCGACCTTGCTGCGGTGCAGACAGGCCTTGATGAGGTCGGTGAAAAACTGACCGTCGAACAAGGCAAGGCCGATGCGGCGCATGCGAAGCTGAAACAGCCTGATGATTTGAAAGTTGTCTACGACAAGGCTTACGACCGTACAGTCAGCGTGCCGGCGAACACCTTTCGCGAAGTCTTGCCGCAGATCAAAGGTACCTTCGCCAGCGGTCTGAAGGTTGCTGACTACGTTGAGGCGCACAAGTCGCAAATCGATATTTCGGGTTCGGCGATTACCGTCAAAGACCCGGTGGTGCAGACCGAACTCAATAAACTGCTGCAAGAGCTGAATGAGCAAGGCAAAAATGCTCAGCAAGCTCAAGCGCGTCTCCAGTCGCTCATGACCGGACGCTAAAACCGGCGCCCCGGCAGCCGTGCCGGGCCTGCCCGCATGTCGGGTATGATCCGGGTTCCAGTCCTTGGCACCCGGATCAACTGAGACCATGACCGTAACCCCTTCCTTCATGATGACACTGCGCGACGCCTCGGCCGCAGACTCGGTCTGCCTGAGCGCGCTCGGCCTGCAGGTTTTTCTCGACACCTACGCCACGCAGGGCATCCGGGAGTCCATCGCAAGAGAAGCCCTCGACGCGTTTTCCCCCGCAGCCTTTGCGCGTCTGCTTGCTGAGCCGGCAACGCTTGTTATCGTGGCAGAGTCAAAGGGGCATCTGATCGGCTTTGCTCAGGTCACGTTGCGCACGGATCACCCAATGCTTGGCGACTCGACTGCCGCTGAACTGCAGCGTCTGTACATACAAGAGCGTTTCACCGGGCGCGGAGCCGGCCAACGGTTGCTAGATGCCGCCGAACAACGTGCCGCTGCTCAGCATGCCTCGCAGCTGTGGGCGACCGTCTGGGTGGGTAACGAGCGCGCTCTGGGGTTTTATCCGCGCCGTGGCTACCAGATGAAGGGCTCGCCGCACTATGCATTGCAGGACGAAATACACGAGAATCGCCTGTTCGCTAAATGTGTGATGTGAGCGCTTAGATCACTGAAAGACGTGGCTCTGCAACCAGGAGGCTGAATGTTACGAGTATTAGGGAAGGCATCGTCTATCAACGTGCGCAAAGTGCTGTGGGTGTGTGAAGAGTTGAACATACCGTTCAGTCAGGAGGACTGGGGCAGTGGCTTCAAACGCACTGACACTGACGAGTTCATGGCCCTTAATCCCAATGCTATGGTGCCGGTCATTGTCGATGATGATTTTGTGTTGTGGGAATCCAACAGCATCCTGCGCTATCTGGCTGCCCGTCACGATGGCCGCTGTCTTTATCCGCAAGAGCCACAGGCAAGAGCGCGGATCGATCAATGGATCGATTGGCAAAGTGCAGACCTGAACAGATCATGGGCCTATGCATTCATGTCTCTGGTACGCCGCTCGACCGATCATCAAGACGCATTGGCCACGGCTGCGTCCTGCGCGAATTGGGCCCGGCACATGCAGATACTCAATCAACAGCTCGAGGTCACGGGTGCTTATGTCGCCGGGCAAACATTCACGCTGGCCGACATTCCCGTGGGGCTTTCAGTCAACCGCTGGTTCGAGACACCGCTTGAACATCCGCATCTGCCAGCGGTGAACAGGTATTACGAGCGTTTGAGCAGTCGACCCGGGTACCTCGTGTATGGCCGAAACGGAACTCCGTGACGCCGTATGATGGCCGCGTTTATGCTTTCGCACCCGTTTCGGGTTTCGAAGCTTTCAAGGAGTCCTTTTTCAGTGACCACCATTAAAATTACCGCCGGCGGGTATGAGTTTCTGGCCGAAGCCAATCCGGACGCGCCGCAGACGGTCGAAGCGTTTCTGAAGTTGCTGCCTTACCGGCAGAAGTTCATCCATGTGCGCTGGAGCGGTGAAGGCTGCTGGGTGCCGCTGGATGATTACCAGTTGAAGCTTGATGACAAACTGATCGGCTTCGAGAACGCGACCAGCCACCCTTCGGTGGGCGATATTCTGTTCTATCCGGGCGGCTACAGTGAAACCGAGATTCTCCTGGCCTACGGTTCGTGCTGCTTTGCCAGCAAAATGGGCCAGTTGGCGGGCAATCACTTTCTGACGATTACCCAAGGCAAGGAAAACCTGCGCAAACTGGGCGTCAAAACGTTGTGGGAAGGCGCTCAGGACGTGGTTTTCGAACGGGCTTGAGTTCGCTTCTACAGCACGATAGTCATTTGCCAGCATTTCTTGGAACTGCTGATCTTCCCCAAGGGTCTAGTCCACAATGCTTCCATCTCCCGGAAGCCACCAGGAGACCAGACCTTGAATATTTTCGAAGCCCTGCGCGAAAGCCATGACCGTCAACGCGGCTACGCCGATGCACTCATCAAGACCAGTGGCGACAGTGCCGAACGCGAGCAGGCGTACAAGCAGCTCAAGGAAGAGCTTCAAGCCCACGAGACTGCGGAAGAGCGTCATTTCTACATTCCATTGATGGCCCACGACAATGGTGTGGACCTCAGCCGTCATGCCATTTCCGAGCACCATGAAATGGATGAAATGATGGAAGAACTCGACGAAACCGAGATGTCCAGTCCTGCCTGGTTGGCGACCGCGAAAAAGCTTTCGGAAAAAGTGCATCACCACTTGAAGGAAGAAGAGCAGAAGTTCTTCCAGATGGCGGGAAAGTTGCTCGACGACAAACAGAAAGAGACGCTGGCCGGCGAATACGTGAAAGAGTACGAAGAGCAATTGGCCGAGAGCTGAGGCTGCGTAGCAGTGCTAGAATCGGCTTTTTATCAGCGCAGGCATGACATGAAGTTTCTGTTTCTGACAAGCGTCACAATGATATCCGCAGCGATGCTGGCCGGGTGCGCGGCACCTTCCAGCTCGGCGCGCTCGGCGGGACCGTCCAAGGTACTGTCCAGCGCCAAGCAGGACAGCGCCGTGGCTCAGTGCATTCAGGTGACCTGGCAGAACGAGGCCATGTTTGGCACGTCTTCGGACGTGTTCATGCATGACCTGGCTGAAGGCGGCTTTACGGTGTTCACCACCGAGACCAGGTATTTCGCGGACGTACACGCCAAGGGCTCGGTCACCACCGTTGAGTTCTATGCACCGCAAGGCGATCCCCAGACGGCCTTGCGGTCTGCAGCGATTGCCACCTGTCTCTGATTCTCGTCCCCACACGGGGGCTTTACTCAGCGTGATGCTGCGGTTTGAGCCCCGTTTCCGGATGCGTCAGCGCTTTTATTATCGATGCCCGCTATCGGCGCGCACGCACACGCGTGGGGCCTTATCACTCAAATGTGACAAAAGGTAGCGGCGCCCCCTTAAAGATACCTTCATCTTTTCGCGTTGCTTCCCTTCACCAGCCTGTTGATTTGCTTCGGCTTTTTTATGCGGTGTTTTCTGCCTGTCTCCTGTGGCACACTTTCTGCTGTCTATTCCGTTGTTACATACCAGTGTCCGCTATAGCGGAATAACGAATACCTCGGCGGAGTTTATGTCATGCATCGCGGACCTTCTTTTCTGAAAGCTTGTGCATTTGTTCTTGCAGCCTCATTCACGCTTGCCAACACGGCGCAGGCGGCCGAGGGCAGCAAACTGGACGCGGTGTTGAAACGCGGCAACCTGATCGTCGGCACGGGCAGCACCAATGCGCCGTGGCATTTTCAGGGCGCGGACGGGAAGCTGCAGGGGTTCGATATCGACATCGGCAGAATCATCGCTAAAGGCCTGTTCAATGACCCGAGCAAGGTCGAGTTCGTGGTGCAGTCGTCGGATGCGCGGATACCCAATCTGCTGACCGACAAGGTCGACATCAGTTGCCAGTTCATCACTGTCACCGCCAGCCGTGCGCAACAGGTGGCCTTTACCTTGCCGTATTACCGCGAAGGCGTGGCCTTGCTGCTACCGGCCAACAGCAAATTCAAGGAAATCGATGACCTGAAAGCGGCGGGCGATGGCGTGACCGTTGCGGTGCTGCAAAACGTGTACGCCGAAGAGCTGGTCCATCAGGCGCTGCCCAAGGCCAAGGTCGATCAGTACGACAGCGTCGACTTGATGTATCAGGCCATCAACTCCGGTCGTGCCGACACGGCCGCCACCGATCAGTCTTCGGTGAAATACCTGATGGTGCAGAACCCTGGCCGTTACCGCTCACCGGCTTTTGCCTGGAGCCCGCAAACCTACGCGTGCGCCGTCAAACGGGGCGATCAGGACTGGCTGAACTTCGTCAACACCGCTTTGCATGAGGCCATGACCGGTGTCGAGTTCCCGGCGTATGCCGCTTCGTTCAAGCAATGGTTTGGCGTGGACCTGCCCGTCCCGGCAATCGGTTTCCCGATGGAATACAAATAAGTCCACTCTGACCTTCGAGGGCAGGGAGGGCTGTTCAGTCCTTTCTGCCAGGTACGGGCACGCATGAATTATCAATTGAATTTTGACGCCGTATGGCGCGACTTTCCCAACCTGCTGGCAGGGTTGGGCCTCGGGCTGGAACTGGCCCTGATCTCGATCGCCATCGGTTGCGTGATCGGTCTGATGAACGCTTTTGCACTGTTGTCGCGTTACCGTGCGCTGCGGATCGTGGCCTCGATCTACGTGACGGTGGTGCGTAACACGCCGATTCTGGTGTTGATCCTGCTGATCTACTTCGCCTTGCCCGGACTTGGCATTCGCCTCGACAAGCTGGCGTCATTTGTAGTCACGCTGTCGCTGTACGCAGGGGCCTACCTGACTGAAGTGTTTCGTGCCGGTCTGCTGAGCATCCACAAAGGGCAGCGCGAGGCAGGGCTGGCCATCGGCCTGGGTGAATGGCAGGTGAGGGCTTACATCATTGTGCCGGTCATGTTGCGCAATGTGTTGCCAGCGCTCTCCAACAACTTCATCTCACTGTTCAAGGACACGTCGCTGGCGGCGGCCATTGCAGTACCTGAACTGACCTATTACGCGCGCAAGATAAACGTCGAAAGCTACCGGGTCATCGAAACCTGGCTGGCGACCACGGCACTGTACGTGGTGGCCTGCTACGTGATTGCGATGCTGTTGCGCGCCCTTGAACAACGTCTGGCGATTCGCCGCTAGGAGGCTGTCATGTATCAACCCCCTGGCTGGTTGCAGGAGTTGTGGACCGCACGAGAAGTGCTCTGGTCGGGTTTTCTGACCAGTATTCAATGTTCGGCGCTGGCCATTGTGGCGGGCACGCTGATCGGCATGTGTGCCGGTCTGGTGCTGACCTATGGCGGGTTCTTCGCACGATTGCCGGTGCGCCTGTATGTCGACCTGATTCGCGGCACGCCAGTGTTCGTTCTGGTACTGGCGGTTTTCTACATGGTGCCTGCGCTGGGCTGGCAGATCAGCGCGTTTCAGGCGGGAGCAATAGGCTTGACGCTGTTTTGCGGCTCTCACGTGTCAGAGATCGTGCGCGGCGCGCTGCAGGCCATCCCACGGGGTCAGATCGAGGCGAGCAAAGCGATTGGCCTGCGTTTCAACCAGACGTTGCGCCATGTGCTGTTGCCTCAGGCCATGCGTCAGATCCTGCCGACCTGGGTCAACTCTTCGACCGAGATCGTCAAGGCCTCGACGCTGCTTTCAGTCATTGGCGTCGCTGAACTGCTATTGAGCACTCAGCAGGTGATTGCCCGCACGTTCATGACCCTGGAGTTCTACCTGTTTGCAGGTTTTCTGTTCTTCCTTATCAACTACGCCATCGAGCTTCTCGGGCGACACATCGAAAAACGGGTGGCCTTGCCATGACACAGACTCATACCGCAACCCCCGGCCCGGCGCTGCTCAGCATTGAGGGCCTGCACAAGTCCTACGGCGATGTGGAAGTGCTCAAGGGCGTCGATTTACGCATGCAGAAAGGCAACGTTGTGACCCTGATCGGCTCCAGCGGGTCGGGGAAGACCACCTTGCTGCGCTGCGTCAACCTGCTGGAAGAGTTTCAGGGCGGTCACATCCGCCTTGAAGGTCAGGACATCGGTTACAGCGACGTCGATGGCAGGCGTGTTCGCCACCCGGAGCGTCTGATCGCGCAACACCGGGCGATGACCGGCATGGCGTTCCAGCAATTCAATCTGTTTCCGCACCTCAGCGCCTTGCAGAACGTGACCCTGGGCCTGCTGAAGGTCAAGAAGATGCCCAAGGATCAGGCGATTGCCCTGGCCGAAAAATGGCTGGACCGGGTCGGGTTGCTGGAGCGACGCAATCACTTTCCCGGCCAGTTGTCGGGCGGACAGCAGCAGCGCGTGGCCATTGCGCGTGCCATTGCCATGAATCCCAGCCTGATGCTGTTCGACGAAGTCACGTCGGCACTCGACCCTGAGCTGGTGGGCGAAGTGCTGAGCGTGATCAAAGACCTGGCCGAGGAGGGCATGACCATGCTGCTGGTCACCCACGAGATGCGTTTTGCCTATGAAGTGTCAGACCAGATCGTGTTCATGAATCAAGGCCGCATCGAAGAGCAGGGGCCACCGAAAATCGTGTTCGAGCAGCCGAAATCGGCGCGGCTGAGCGAATTTCTCAAGAACATCCGTTTTTAACGTTTCACCCCTTTCAACGTTTTAACCCAAGGAGAATTGCATGACTATTACCCGTTATGGTGCAGGCAGCACCGCAGGTGGCGGTCAACCGCGTCCATTTGCCCGAGCGGTAGAGGCCGATGGCTGGCTGCACGTTTCCGGCCAGGTGCCGGCGCAGGATGGCGAGATTATCGTTGGCGGCATCGTCGAGCAGACGCACCAGACCATGCGCAACCTGATCGCAATCCTCGAAGAGGCCGGTTACGACATCAAGGACGTGGTACGCGTCGGTGTATGGCTGGACGATCCGCGGGATTTCTGGAGCTTCAACAAGGTGTTCGGCGAATACTTCAGCCCCGAACACGCCCCGGCACGCGCTTGCGTACAGGCCAGCATGATGGTCGACTGCAAGGTCGAAATCGACTGCATCGCTTACAAGCGCAAGTAGCAGCGGCAAGCTTTCTGAAGGAATGAGCATGACCGAAGACCTCATCAAGCGCCGGGCACGCGGGCTGGACCGGGCGTTCGATATTCTGGATTTCCTCAAGGAAAAGGCCAGGCCCATGCGCCCCAACGAGATCGCCAGCGGCATCGGCAGCCCCAAGTCGACCGTCTACGAACTGGTGGCGTCTTTGCTGGAACGGCGGATTCTGGAGACTGTCGGCAGGGACGGGCATGTCTACCTGGGTCGACAGCTGTACTTTCTCGGTCAGGCACACCTGCGGCATTTCGATTTCACGCGGGAGGCGGAAGCCTGCCTGGGCGACATCGTCAGCCAGACCCGGGAAACCGCGCAAATGTGCCTGCTCAACGGCCGCAAATACACGGTTGCGCTGATGAAGGAGGGTGAACGGCACTTCCGTATTTCGTCGGACATCGGTGAAAACGCTCCGATCCCCTGGACCGCTTCCGGGCGTTTACTGCTCAGTCATCTGACGGACCAGCAGATCATCGACCTCATCGACCCGGATG
This sequence comes from Pseudomonas graminis, assembly GCF_002093745.1. Classification (GTDB taxonomy): domain Bacteria; phylum Pseudomonadota; class Gammaproteobacteria; order Pseudomonadales; family Pseudomonadaceae; genus Aquipseudomonas. The sequence continues at coordinate 214,929 of NZ_MTSB01000003.1, read as the reverse complement.
ATTTCGTTTTGCCAGGCGGTGAGCGTCTGCCGCTGGACACCTTTCTGCGCGAGATTCGCCAGGCGGGTGAAGACGGCTTCTTTTCCTTCGATAGCGTGGCCGATACCTTTACCCATTGCTTTGCCGCGCCGGTCAGGGATGAGCAGGGCCAGTGCATCGCGACCTTATGCATCGTCGCGCCACGGGACGACGCCAAAACCCATTACAACGATTATCGGCGGGTGCTGATCGACAGCGCCAATGGCTTGGCTCGCCGGATCAACGAATAACTGCAGGAGTTTACTGATGAGCATCGCCGTCATGGAAAAGGGTACTGCGCAACCGGGTAGCAGCCTGGTCAGCGATGTCAGCCTGCCCGCGCTGGTCATTCACAACAGGGCGCTGGAACACAACATTCGCTGGATGCAGCGCTTTGTCAGCGACAGCGGTGCCGAGCTGGCGCCGCATGGCAAGACCAGCATGGTTCCGGCGTTGTTTCGCCGCCAACTGGACGCGGGCGCCTGGGGCATGACCCTGGCCACCGCGGTACAGACCCAGGCCGCTTATGCCCACGGGGTAAGGCGCGTGTTGATGGCCAATCAACTGGTCGGTACACCCAACATGGCGGTGATCGCCGACCTGCTGGCCGACCCGATGTTTGAATTCCACTGCATGGTCGATCACCCGGACAACGTCGCGGCGCTGGGTGCGTTTTTTGCGGCTCGCGGGCTGCGGCTGAACGTGATGATCGAGTACGGTGTGCCGGGCGGTCGCTGCGGCTGCCGCACCGAAGCTCAGGTGCTGGCCCTGGCGGATGCGGTTCAGGCTCAGCCGGCGCTGGCATTGACCGGCATCGAGGGGTACGAGGGTGTCATCCACGGTGACCAGGCCGTTGCCGGCATCAAGGCGTTCGCAGCGTCGCTGGTGCGTTTGGCGGTCGAGTTGCAGAACAAGGGCGCCTTTGCGCGGGATCGCCCGATCGTGACTGCGTCGGGCTCGGCCTGGTACGACCTGATTGCCGAAGCGTTCGATGCCCAGGCGGTGCGCGAGCGGTTTCTCAGCGTTTTACGACCCGGCAGCTACGTCGTCCATGACCACGGGATCTATAAGGATGCGCAATGTTGTGTGCTGGATCGGCGTGCCGGGTTGAGCGAAGCGCTGCGTCCGGCGCTGGAAGTCTGGGCGCATGTGCCGTCTCTGCCGGAGCCGGGGTTTGCCGTGATCGCCATGGGCAAGCGCGATGTGGCCTACGATGCGGGCCTGCCTAATCCGCTGTTGCGCTACAAACCCGGTGTGTTGGCAGCCTCGGGCGCTGACGTCAGCGCCTGTACGGTCACGGCGGTGATGGATCAGCACGCCTTCATGACGGTTGCGCCCGGTTGCGAGCTGGAGGTGGGCGACATCATTTCCTTTGGTACTTCACACCCGTGTCTGACTTTCGACAAGTGGCGTTCAGGTTGCCTGGTGGATGATGACCTGCGGGTTATCGAGCCTTTCAGTACCTGTTTCTAGTTCAGACCTCTGCAGGAGTTACCGTCATGAGCCTTCCACGAATCGCCCTGATCGGCGAGTGCATGATCGAATTGCAGCAGCACGCCGATGGCAGTCTGCACCAGAGCTTTGGCGGTGACACGCTGAATACCGCTGTCTACCTTTCTCGCCTGCTGGGTGAGCGGGCCAAAGTGGACTATGTCACAGCGCTGGGCGATGACAGTTTCAGCGATGCCATGTGCCGGGCCTGGGCGGACGAGGGGATCGGGCTGGGCAAAGTGCAGCGCATGCCGGGCCGGTTGCCGGGGCTTTACTGCATTCAGACCGATGACAGCGGAGAGCGCCGTTTTCTCTACTGGCGCAACGAAGCCGCTGTGCGGGACTGTTTCATGACGCCGGCTGCCGAGCCGATCCTGTCGGCGCTGGCCAGCTATGACGTGCTGTATTTCAGTGGCATCACGCTGGCAGTCCTGGGCGAACAAGGGCGTGCGCGGTTGCTGGAAGCATTGGGTCGTGCTCGCTTGCGAGGCGTCAGGGTGGCCTTCGACAACAATTACCGGCCTCGTCTGTGGGCCAGTGTCGAGCAGGCACGTGAGGCGTATCTGGCCTGCCTGCCGCATGTCGACCTGGCGTTACTGACCGAAGACGATGAGCAGGCACTCTATGGCTACACCGACAGCGAACAGTTGCTGGCGGCTTATCGCGAACGCGGCATCGGCGAAGTGGTCGTCAAGCGTGGCGCACAGAGCTGCCTGATCGAGGCGGGTGGCGAGCATTTTGAAATCGAGCCCCAGCAGGTGAACAATATTGTTGATACCACGGCAGCCGGAGATTCGTTCAGTGCTGCCTATCTGGCTGCGCGGCTGATGGGTGAACACCCCCGACAGGCCGCTGAAGCAGGGCATCGTCTTGCCGGTGTGGTCATTCAGCATCGCGGTGCCTTGATACCGAAATCCGTCATGCCGGTTTGATAGCACTTGCCATATTGCATGCAGTTGATCGGCTAACGCACTGACAGCAAAGCATTTCACTGGAACCTGCAGGCGAATCCGGCCACCATAGGCGCTTATTCTGCCTGCAAGCCACCCAATGGAGTCTGCGTGCCCGACGACCTGCCTTCCGAGCTTCCTCATGACCTGGATGTCGATCTGCTACCGCCACGGCAGTTGCCGTTTCTCAGGCGTCTGCTGGCACGCGTGATGGGACGCAGCCTGACAAGGCTGGGTTCGCAGCACACGCCCTCCTGGTTTCAGGGGCACGCCGACGGTTACCTGAACGGGCATATCGAAGGTGTCAGCGAGGGCTATGCCGAAGGTTATCTCGATGGTCAGGAGCTGGGCCGTCAGGTGCTGGTGATCAACGACAAGCGCCCGGCCCTCCATCGCGGACCGAAGGTGGACGATCACCTGTTCGACGACTGGCGGCTGGCGCTGACGCCCGAACTGAAAAGACGCATCAAGGGCGACGTGGCTGAAAAGCTTCCGGCTCACGCCCAGCCCAGCGCTGCGCAGTGGAAAATGATTTTCAGTGACACACCGTCCACCTACGTGATCGCAGGCGCCGGGGCGGGCAAGTCCACATCGCTGGTGTTGCGAATCCTGCTGCTGCATCACTACCTGGGCTTTGAACTGAATGCGATGACGGTCGTGACCTTCACGCGTGAATCGCGCAAGGACTTCATCAACAAGCTGATCGACGTCATGGCCCTGTGGGGGCACGCAGTGGACCAAAAGCAGGCCAGAGACGTGGTGCGCACCTTTCACTCGCGCATTCTGCCACTGGTGCGCAGCCTGCCGGGGTTTGAACAGCTGCGTGCGTTCGAAAACCTCAGTAGCCAGGCATCGGGCCAGGAAGAGGCGGACAGCAACCCTTTCGATCTGCGCATCAATGACGCGCAGCGCCAGCAATTGAACCTCTGCTATCGCGATCTGTACGCCAGCAATCCGCGTTTTCGCGAGGTCATGGCGCCGCTGTATCGCCATGCCTTGCAGCTCAAGGAGCTGGACCGCGATCACCCGGACGTGCAGAAACGCGTCGCTGTGACAGAGCTTTCCTCTAAACGGGATGAGGAATGGTGTGACACCGTTGAGGACCTGTGGATCCGGGCTGGCGCCTGGCCCATAAAAGGCATTGAGCCTATGCGCCAAGCGGTTGAAATCAATGGTTTTCCTTTCCATTTTCACGGCTATATCGCTGAGCTGGATGCATGGGTCGTACTGGGGCTGGATGCCAGCGAAGACCAGCAGCTCAAACGGCCGGGCGCTAAGTTGCCGGTATGGGCCGAGGGCGTCATAAAGCGCACCCTGTTTCAAGCTTTCTGCAGCAAGCCGCTGATATGGTTCGATAATTACCGTTCTGCCAGCGAAGTCTTGCAGTCATTGTCAGGCACGGCGGTGGCCGGACCGGGGTTCGAATATCGGGTCAAGGGTGAACTGGGCGCTGCGCCGCTGCTGGACTGTTTTGTCACGGCGGCCAGTTTTATCGAGAACCTCGGCCTGGATGTACCGGATGCTGTCGCCAATATGAGCTTTGCCAGCGATGACCCGGACCGTTTCTTTTTCGAAGCGCTGAGCCTGTTCTGGAAGGCCTTCGAAAATCACCTGCAGGCCCAGACGCCTCCGATCATGACCTACAACCGGATGTTTGCCCTGTTCGGTGAAACATCGCCGGAAAACCTCAAGCATGTCAGTGATGAGAGGCTGAGGCCGCTGTCGCACCTGATGATCGACGAGTTTCAGGACGTGTCGCCACAGATAGTGTCGTGGATACGCGCCAGCCTGAGGGAGATCCGGCGTCGTGGTCCTGCCCTGCACGTGGGACGGATTGCACAGCGTTCTTCGCTGCTGTGCGTGGGCGATGACTGGCAATCGATCTACGGGTGGCGGGGCAGTTCGCCGAAATACTTCATGGAGTTCGCTAAAGAGTTTTCATCACCGGCCACCACCAAAGTCATGCTCAGTGAGAATTTCCGCAGCCATCAGCACATTATCGACGCCGCCGAGCACATCGTTCGTGCAGCCCCGGCCATTCCGGGCAAAAAGGCTCGCGCCAGTGGTGCGCCTCAGGAGCTGCTGCCGGTCAAAGTGCTGGACCGCGACGAAAACGAACTGGCCGAGCGTGTAGCCGAGCACTACAACGATGGCGACTCGATTCTGCTGCTCTATCGCAAGGGAAGCGAGAAGGCCCGGTTTGCCGAGCGCCTGCAGGCATTGATCGACGCCGACGCTGCAATGGGGCACCAGGGCCGCCGTATCAAAACCCTGACGTATCACAGCTCCAAGGGGTTACAGGCGGATGCGGTGTTCTTGCTGGGAGATTGTCAGCACCTGACCGTATCGCCTTACAAGAATCAGGTCTATCGGCTGGCTGGGCTGGGCGACGCTAACGATCTTCAGCCGTTCGACACCGCACAGAAAGACGAAGTCTTGCGTCTGGCTTATGTGGCCATTACGCGCTCGGCGCGGCATTGCTATTGGTACATCGACGAAAGTGCAGGGGCCGCAGACGGCGCTCATATGCCCAAGGCATCTGACCGGGTGGCTCGAGACAAGCCATTCTTTGATGATAGGCGCAGGACTCGTGCGGGCTGAGCCTCAGGCAGCGTGGGGGGAGTTCACATCGACCCGTTCAGGAAAACCCGACCATTTGCTGAGGCGTGTGCGAGCCAAATAATTCGAGCTCATCCTCGATAGCCTCGATGATGCGCTCGACATCGGCTGCGTTCATAACCGTAGAACAAGGCAAGCCTGCAATGGCCACCACTGTTTCGCCACTGGCGCGATCGAACAGTCGGGCAATCATGCTCCCAGGTGCATCCATAGAGGCTTCAAAGCCGACCGGATGGAAGTGCCAGCGCATCAATTGGCAAGCATTGGGAAAAGTGACTTTGTTCATGACGATGGCCCACCTGAATAAACCGAACACTTACTGTGCTCTACGGGGTAGGCAGACCAAGGCAGGATTGATCAGGTAAAGCCATGCTTGCCGGACGATGACTGGCGCTTCCATTCATCTGTCGGAACGTTGCTTTACGGCAAGACTGCCAAGCGGTCTGACGAGTATTGAAAATAGCACTTGCGAAGCCGTTTCTGGAAAAAATTTTTATGACGGTGAGTGAGAAATTCAATGACATGAACGGCATCATGAAAAGGGATGGCCGGGCACGTTCTGTGCAGCGCTATTTGCAATCAAGAAACGCTGAAATAGAGCGGATTTTACTCGAACGAAGGTGGTTTTCCCGCAGCGCCTGGGGCAAGCTGTCGCTATTGACCCGAGGAGCTGCGCATGCTGAAAAAATCCTTTGCCGCACTCATGATGCTGGCCTCGACCAGCCATGCGGCGGAGACGGTCAATATCTACAACTGGACCGATTACATTGCGCCGGACACACTGAAAAACTTCGAAGCTGCCACGGGCTATAAAACTTCCTACGAGACGTTTGACAGCAACGAGGCATTGAATGCAAAGCTGGTCGCGGGCCATTCCGGCTATGACCTGGTCTTTCCGTCCATTCATTTCATGGGCCGACAGGTCGAGAAAGGCCTGCTCAAGACCCTCGACAGAAGCCAGTTACCTAACTGGAAGAACCTCAATCCGGTGCTGCTCAAGGCACTGGAGGCCGGGGATCCGGGCAACAAGCACGGTTTTCCCTACCTGTGGGGCAGCACCGGAATCGGCTACGACGCCGTCAAGGTCAAGGCGATACTCGGTAAAGATGCGCCGCTTGATTCCTGGGACCTGGTACTGAAACCTGAGAACATGAAAAAGCTCGCCCAGTGCGGTGTTGCGTTTCTGGACAGCGCGCCAGCGCTCTTGCCCATTACCCTGAACTACCTCGGTTTGCCGCCTCACAGCGAAGTGCCGAGCGACTATGCACAGGCCAAGGCGGTACTCGACAGCGTCAGGCCGTATATACGGAATTTCAGTTCTGCCGATTACATTGCCGACCTGGCAGCAGGGAAAGTCTGCGTGGCCGTCGGCTACTCCGGGGATATCTCCCAGGCCCAGGCGTTGGCTGAAAAAGCGGGCAATGGCTCGACAATCAACTACGTGGTGCCCAAAGAGGGCGCGCCGATGTGGTTCGACATGGTTGCCATCCCTGCCGATGCCCAAGACACCAAGGGCGCTTACGCCTTCATGAATTACCTGTTGCGGCCGGAAGTGATCGCGAACATCACCAACACCGTGCATTACGCCAACGGTAACGAGAAAGCGGATGCCTTGATCAGTCCAGCCCTCTGGACCGACACCGATGTCTACCCCGATGCAGAGATGTTGAGCCGGTTATTCGTGATGGTTCAGGTGCCAGTCAATATCGAGGTGCTGCGCCTGGGCATCTGGGACGCCTTCAAGGCTGATCATTGAACGTCCAGCCCGATATCCCGGTTCAGATGAGGTGAGCCTGATGCAATCCGGTCAACACCTGGGCTTTCAGCCGGGCCAGTAGCGGGTCACGTCGATCCCTTGGCGCGTGCAGCCCGACCGGCAGTTCATGGGTAATCGTGCCGGGCCGGTTGCCCATCACCAACACGCGGTCGCCCAGGTACAACGCTTCGTCGACATCGTGAGTGACCAGCAGCAGGGTGATGGCGTGACGCCGGGCCAGTTGCAGCAGCAAGTCCTGAAGTTTCATGCGAGTGAATGCGTCCACCGCGCTGAAAGGCTCATCCAGCAGCAATATGGCCGGGTGCGAGTAAAGGCCTCGAGCGAGTGCCACACGTTGCGCCATTCCCCCTGAGAGCGCCTTTGGCAAGGTGTCGGCAAAACCGGACAGCCCCACTTCTTCGATCAGTTGGGCGACCCAGGCGCGGTCGTAGCCGTCATCGTCGCTGAAACCGATGTTCTGCTCGACGGTCAGCCAGGGCATCAGACGCGGTTCCTGGAACACAAAAGCAACCTCGCCCTGGACACGCGCCACCGAGCCACGAAAGTCCTGCTCCAGCCCGGCGACTATTCTGAGCAGCGTACTCTTACCGCAGCCGCTGGGGCCGAGCAGGCTGACAATTTCGCCCGATTGCAGTGACAGGGCGATGTCACACAGCACCGTGTTGCCGGCGAAGACCTTGCGTTCTACCCGAATGTCCATCAACGAATCCGGCATTGATCACCCCTCACGGCGCTGACCGTTGAATGTGTCTCGCCAGGCGAGGCAACGTTTTTCCAGGCCCGCCAGCACGCCGTCGCTCAGCTTGCCCAGGGTTGCCAGAACAATAATGGCAGCCAGCACGATGTCCGGACGCGAGGTTTCCCGGCCGTCACTGAGCAGGTAGCCCAAGCCTTTGGTGGCCGCGATCAACTCGGCAGCCACCAGAAACATCCACGCCAGGCTCATGCCGCTGCGCAAGCCGGTGAACAGGCCGGGCAGGGCGGCGGGCAGCAGAATGCGCCGGGTCAGTCGGTAGCGGCTGAACCCGTACATCTGGCCGACTTCCACCAGCTTGCGGTCAATGCCACGAATCGCTGCCACACCGTTGAGATACACCGGGAAAAACGCGCCAATCGCAATCAGCACGACTTTCGAGGTTTCGCCGATGCCCAGCCACAGCAGCAAAAGCGGCACCCAGGCCAGGCTCGGGATCGAGCGCAGCCCGGCGAACGTCGGCTCCAGGTAAGCCTCCGCCTCGCGACTGAGGCCCACCCAGGCGGCAAACACCAGCGCCAGACTGGCACCGATGAAAAAGCCGCTGAGTACGCGCAACAGGCTGGCACTGACGTGTTTCCACAAGGCGCCGTCAGCCAGATCGCGCAGTGTCAGCACGATATCGCTGGGCGCGGGCATCTGATACGACGGCAACCAGCCGATGCGCACGACTATTTCCAGCACGACAATGATCAAGGCGGGAACCACCAGCCCCTTGAGCGGCGTCCTGTAACGCTGATCACGTGTGCCCTGCGCGCTGTCAGGCAAGGCTGGTTGCGCCACGGCAGGCAAGGATTCGTCCCGGCGGGTCATGGGGCTGCGATCACGGCTTTGGAGAAGTCAGGCGTGATCAACTGATCGATCACTTGTTCGACATTCACGCCTTTGCGCACCAGCTCTTCGGACACCAGAATCGGCGCCGCCGATTTGGACGCCTCTACATCGTTAGCGCTCAGTTGCGGGTTGCTCAGGTCGGTGCGGGACAATTGCAGTCGGGCGACTTCCAGCGGCAGTCCGGACTCTGTGGCGAGTAATTTGGCCAGCTCATCCGGGTTGCTCACGGCCCATTCGCGGGCTTTTTCGTAGGCGCTCAATACTGTTTTGATCGCTTGTGGATGCTCTTTCGCATAGGTTTCTGTGACGCTCAAAACACCGTAGCTGTTGAAGTCCTTGTTACGGTAAAGCAGGCGGGACCCGGACTGGAGTTCACTGGCCGCCATGTGCGGGTCAAGCCCGGCCCAGGCGTCTACGTCATCTTTCTCGAGGGCCGTACGACCGTCTGGATGCTGCAGGTGCAGCAACTCGACATCATCCTTTTTCAATCCGGCCTGTTGCAGGGCACGCAGCGTGAACAGGTAGGGATCGGTGCCCTTGGTGGCCGCGATTTTCTTGCCTTTCAGCTCGGCAACCGATTGCAGGGGCGAATCCTTGCGCACGACCAACGCGGTCCATTCTGCCCGGCTGTAGACGTAGACAGACTTGATCGGGCTGCCGTTGGCGCGGGCCAGCACGGCGGAGAGGCTGGCGGACGAAGCAAAATCGACGCTGCCGCTGTTCAGGTATTCCAGCGAGCGATTACTGCCCTGACTCAGCACCCAGGTCACCCTGGCCTCCGGCAGCGCTTTTTCCAGCCAGCCGAAATGCTTGAGTGCCAAGCTTACCGGTGAGTAATAAGCGTAATCCAGGCGTACTTCAGAAGGTGCCGTTTCAGCGGCTTGTGCCACGCCCTGCTGGCTCAGTACGACTGCGCAGGCCGTAACCATCCAGCGAATCAGAGCGCGGGGCGTCTGTAACCGAAAAGAAACAGGGGGTTGTGGCATAGTGAGGCGTCCAGATCAGGGAAACGTGGCTGCAATAACGGATTTGCATATTTCAAAATCAGCAGTCCGAAGGGTATGAAATTCACAAATGGAATATTGCATGCTCTGTGCCAAAGGCATGAGAGCCTCGCCGTTCAAGGGCTCAGGGTGTTTTTCAAGCGCTGTCTGATGTTGCTCGGGTAGCAACCTGTTGAAGGGCTGTTGGCTGGGCAACAGTCCGGCTTTTTGTCTCGGTTTTCGACGATTTTCTGACGGTTTTCTCAGCGCAGCGGCACTTTATTTCAGGGTGCATGCAACAGAATCGTTTTTTGACACTCTTAATCGTCCACATTCTTAATTTCGAAACATGTGCGCACTAAGATTCGCGCGTGATCACGGGTGAGCGCTGACTGCGCCCTTGTTCTACTGATCCGCAGAAACTCTCGGGACGAACGGCACACGCTTGCACATTCGCACCAGCCGTACGGCTGATCCCCTTTCAAATGCGCAACGGACTCAGAAACTGATGAATATTCCAAAAATGCCTTTGACCGCCCGTCTTCAGCGCCGCATCGCCTGGTTCTTTTTCCCTTCATTGCTCGTGGCTTCTGCGCTGGTGCTGTTCACACTCGGCAAAGGTGTGCATGCCGAACCCAAGAACGGTACGCAGACACTGGTGTTTCTTCGTCATGCTGAAAAGCCGGCCATGGGGTTGGGGCAATTGAATTGTCAGGGTCTCAACCGGGCCATAGAACTGTCGGAAGTGCTCCCCAGAGAATTCGGCAAGGCTGACTTCATCTTCGCCGCCAATCCGAGCCGGCATGTCGAAGAGGGCGAGGGAGATCTGTCCTACAGCTATGTGCGGCCTTTGATGACGGTCGGACCCAGCGCGATCAAGCTGGGCTTGCCAGTCAATATCGACTTCGGTGCCAATGACACCAGTGACCTGGCCGACGAGTTGATGCGTGACAAGTACCATAACGCCATCATCTACACCGCCTGGTCACACGGCTACCTGCCGGAACTGATCAACAAGGTGGCTGAAGAGGCATCCGGCAAACCGGTCAATCTGGTGGATGACTGGACAGGCGATGATTTCGATTCGGTGGTCGTTGTCACCCTGAAGTGGGTCGACGGCAAAGCCACGCTGGATTACAAGAATCACAAACAGGGCCTTAACAACGGCACCGTGGCTTGCCCTACAACGACCTGACCTCGGGCCGGGCTTGTCAGCCGTCCAGCGCCTTCATCGACGCCGGGTTGTAACGCTCGCCTGATGCCGCTCCACGGGATGGGAAGATTGCATCCAGTTGGGCGAGTTCGTCGTCGCTCAGTTCCAGAGTGGCTGCGGCAACATTGCTCTCCAGGTATTTACGCTGCTTGGTGCCCGGAATCGGGATGATGTCGTTGCCCTGCGCCAAAACCCAGGCCAGTGCCAGTTGAGACGCACTGATGCCCTTGGCCGATGCCAGCGCCTTGACCTTTTCCACCAGCACGAGATTACGACTGAAGTTCTCACCCTGAAAGCGTGGGCTGAAACGACGGTAATCATCTGCAGCAAAGTCGTCCGGGGTCCGCAATGCCCCGGTCAGAAAACCGCGTCCCAGCGGGCTGTAGGCCACAAAGGCTATGCCCAGACGGCGGCATGTGGCGAGCACATCATTGTGTTCCGGGTCTCGGGACCATAACGAGTATTCACTTTGCACGGCCGCCAGCGGATGCGCCTTGTGCGCTCTCTCGATGGTCGCTGCACTGGCTTCACAGAGGCCGATGTGGCGAACCTTGCCTGCCTTGACGAGCTCGGCCATTGCGCCAACGGTGTCCTCGATCGGCACGCCAGGGTCTACGCGGTGCTGGTAGTACAGATCGAGGTAATCCGTGTTCAGCCGCTTGAGACTGCCCTCTATGGCCTGACGAATGTATTCAGGGCTGCCGTTGACACCCCGCGCATGCGGATCATCGCCACGCACAATGCCGAACTTGCTGGCCAGGTAAACACTTTCGCGCTTGCCCTCCAAAGCACGGCCCAGCAGGGTCTCATTGGTGTGCGGGCCATACATGTCGGCAGTATCGAGAAAGGTGACCCCCAGCTCCAGCGCGCGGTGCAGCGTGGCAACGGATTCTTTTTCGTCAATGCCGGTGGTGTAGAAGTCCGACATGCCCATGCAGCCCAGCCCGACGGCAGACACCTGCGGGCCGTTTTTGCCCAGTTGGCGCGTGATCACAATGAGTGCTCCTGACGTTTTGAAAGAGCGGTTGAGTCTGTGCCCTTTGAATGGCTCGATAAACCGGGTGATTGTGATTTCACTGTTGGGAAATTCTGAATAATCCCCTTGCTTGCCCCACGCCCTCCGGGCAAAGGCCATGCAATCCCTGCGCTCCCATCCGACCAACTGCGCTAGCCACAAAACACCGAAAAGAGTACAAATGTACTCCATGAGCCTATTATCTCCCCGTCGCAGCGCAATCCTTACCTTCATCCGCGATCGCATCGCGCAGCAAGGGCAATCGCCGAGCCTGGCGGAAATCTCCGAAGCCTTCGGGTTTGCTTCGCGCAGCGTGGCGCGCAAGCACATTGTGGCCCTCACGGACGCCGGTCTGATCGAGGTTGTGCCGCACCAGGCACGCGGCATACGGCTGCTGAACACCGAACTGCGTCCCGAATTGCTGGAAATACCCGTGCTGGGCCGTGTTGCGGCAGGCGCACCTATCGGGCCGGATCTGGACATACACACCACGTTGCACCTGGATCGCAGCACGTTCACCCGCGTGCCGGACTATCTGTTGCGCGTGCAGGGCGACTCGATGATCGAGGACGGCATTCTCGACGGAGATCTGGTCGGCGTGCATCGCAACCCGCAGGCCAGTGACGGACAGATCATCGTCGCCCGTCTGGACGGCGAAGTCACCATCAAGCGCCTGCAACATCGAGGTGATCAGTTACACCTGTTGCCGCGCAACCCGGCCTACCAGCCGATCATCGTCACGCCTGATCAGGAGTTCGCCATCGAAGGCGTGTTCTGCGGGCTGGTCCGGCGCGAATGATGGGCGCCGTCGTCAGCCTCGATGCCTTGCTGGACGAGCGCAGGGTCTGGAAGGGGCGTCAGCAGAGCGCGCCTCAGGGCAGCCCGCACCCCAGTGGTCATGCGGCCCTGGACAGCGCGTTGCCCACCGGCGGCTGGCCTGCTTCGGCATTGACCGAAATCCTCATTCCGGCCAATGGCAGTGGTGAATTGCGCCTGCTGTGGCCAAGTCTGGCGCGGCTCTCGGGTCTCGGTGAACGCATCGTGCTGGTCGCACCGCCTTACATTCCCTATCCGCAAGCCTGGCTGGCCGCCGGGGTCGACCTGCGTCATCTGGTGGTGATCGAGGCCGGAAGCCGCGATGCCCTGTGGGCCGCCGAGCAATGCCTGCGTTCCGGCAGTTGTGGCGCGGTAGTGTGCTGGCCCGGCATGGTCGATGACCGCGCATTGCGGCGCTTGCAGGTCGCCGCCGAAACCGGGCAGACCCTGGCCTTTGCCTGCCGCCCTCAGCAGGCGGCGGCCAACCCTTCACCAGCCGCACTGCGGATCGCTGTCGATACCCGGCCCGCACAAGTGCGGGTGCTCAAGTGCCGGGGCGGTCTTGCGCCGCCTTTTCCCATCCCGTTTTCGACCGACGCTTGAGGTTCTTATGCTTTGGGCCTGTGTCTTGTTGCCGCAACTGGCGCTCGACGGCGTCATGCGCCGTTGCAGCGACCCTGATGCACCGCTGGCGCTGATCAGTGGCAGTGCGCATCGCCGCATCCTGCAAACCGTCAACCCGGCTGCGCGGGCGTTGGGGCTGAGGGCCGGGCAGTCATTGACGGCCGCGCACGCGCTGGTCCCGAACGTTGCGACAGTCGTGCATGACCCCGATGACACCGAGCGGTTGCAACAGTTGCTTGCCGCCTGGGCGTATGGCTTCAGTTCCAGTGTCAGCCTCACATACCCTCGGGTGCTGCTGATGGAAATCGAATCCAGCCTCAAGCTGTTCGGGCCGTGGCCGGTGTTCGAGGCGCGCCTGCGTGAAGAGCTGACCACCCAGGGCTTTCGGCATCGCATCGTGGTGGCGCCCAACCCGATAGCGGCGCGAATGCTGGCCAACATGCACGACGGACTGAGCATTGATTGCCCGCATGAACTGCGCCGCACCCTGGAACAGATGCCACTGGAGCGCATCGGGCTGAGCCGTGAGGTGGCCACCGCCCTGACGCGTATGGGCCTGCGCAACCTGCGACAGGTGCTGGCTTTGCCGCGCAATACCCTGGCGCGGCGTTTTCCGGCCAGCGTTTTGCAACACCTCGACACCTTGCTCGGCGAACGGCCGGTGGCGCTGGAGTGCTACACGCCACCTGACTTTTTCGATGTGCGTATCGAGCTGAATTTCGACGTCGAATCGCATCAGGCCCTGTTGTTCCCCCTCAAGCGCCTGATTGCCGATCTGGCTTTGTTTCTGGCCGGACGTGACAGCGGCGTGCAACGGTTCGCCCTGCATCTGGAACATGTCGATGGCCCGGAGACCGTGGTTCCGGTCGGGTTGCTCAGTGCCGAACGTGATTCATCAATGCTCTTCGAACTGGCTCGCGGCAGGCTGGAACAGGCAGTGGTGGCCTCGCCGGTACGTGCGGTGCGCTTGCAGGCCCGCGACTTGCCGGACTTTGTGCCGGCGCACCGTGAGCTGTTCGATGAACGTGTACAGCAGACCCTGCCTTGGGAGCAACTGCGCGAACGCCTGCGTGCGCGGCTCGGTGACGAATCGGTCAATGGCCTGCGCGCTCAGGCCGACCACCGCCCCGAATGTGCCTGGCAGCCGCAGAGTACCCGCAAACCGGTCTTGCCAGCGCAGGGGGGGACGCGCCCTGGCTGGCTGCTGCGGGAGCCGCAGCCGTTGCCGGTTCACGCGACGCGCATCATTGCAGGGCCTGAGCGAATCGAGTCCGGCTGGTGGGACGGTGGCGATGTGCGTCGTGACTACTACCTGGTCGAAACCGCCAGTGGCCAGCGCGCCTGGGCCTATCGCCGCGTTGGCGAGCAGGGCGAATGGCTGCTGCATGGCTGGTTCGCATGACGACGGATTACGCCGAGCTGCATTGCCTGTCCAACTTCAGCTTTCAGCGCGGTGCCTCAAGCGCCCGTGAACTGTTCGAACGCGCCTTGCGCCACGGGTATACGGCGCTGGCGATCACCGATGAATGCACCTTGGCAGGCATCGTCCGCGCCTGGCAGGCGTCGAAAGACACCGGATTGCCGCTGATCGTCGGCAGCGAAATGCACATCGAGCATGGCCCGAAAATGGTTCTTCTGGTGGAGAACAAGACGGGGTATGAAGCACTGTGCAAGTTGATCACGGCAGCGCGGCGGAGAGCCAGAAAGGGCGAGTACCGGCTGCTGCGTGAAGATTTCGACCTGTCGCTGGACGGTTTGCTGGCCATCTGGCTGCCGGACATCGCGGATGATGCTCAGGCCTGTCTGGCGCAGGGCAACTGGCTGCGCGGGCATTTTGCCGAGCGGCTGTGGCTTGGCGTAGAACTGCATCGCGGTGCCGATGATGACCAGCGTCTGGCCGACCTGCTGACGCTGGCGCAGAGGCTGGGCATCCCGGCAGTGGCCAGCGGTGACGTGCATATGCACGCCCGTGGGCGGCGAGCGCTGCAGGACACCATGACTGCCATCCGCCATCACACCACGGTGGCCGAGGCCGGGCATCTGCTGTTTGCCAATGGCGAGCGCCATCTACGTCCACTGGAGGCGCTGGCCGAGCATTACCCGGACTGGCTGCTGGCCGAATCGGCGCGCATTGCCCGGCGCTGCACATTCGATTTTGAACAATTGAAGTACGAATACCCCCATGAACTGGTCCCCAAAGGCCAGACGCCCTCGTCCTGGTTGCGCGAACTGACCGAGCGCGGCATTCGCAGGCGTTGGCCGACAGGTTTAAGTGTGGCGGGGCGGGCGCAGGTCGAGAAGGAACTGGCCCTGATCACGGAAAAGAAGTTCGACAGCTATTTTCTGACGGTCCATGACATCGTCGAGTTTGCCCGCAGCCAGCATATCCTCTGTCAGGGCCGTGGGTCAGCGGCCAACTCGGCGGTTTGTTACGCGCTGGGGATCACCGAGCTGAACCCGGAAAAGAGCAACCTGCTGTTCGAACGCTTTATTTCCAAAGAGCGCGACGAGCCACCGGACATCGACGTGGATTTCGAGCATGACCGCCGCGAAGAAGTCATCCAGTACATATTCCGGCGCTACGGCCGGGGCAGGGCGGCGCTGACTGCGGTGGCCAGCACCTATCACGGTTCCGGCGCACTGCTTGACGTGGCCAAGGTGCTGGGCTTGCCACCAGACCAGATCAACGCCTTGGCCGAGGCGTTCAGTCGCTGGAGTGACGCGCTGCCGTCGCCCGAACGCCTGCGCGAATACGGATTCGATGCTGAAACACCTATTCTCAAGCGCGTGCTGGCCCTGACCGGCGAACTGATCGGTTTCCCCCGGCACCTGTCGCAGCATCCGGGTGGTTTCGTGATTTCCGAGCATCCGCTGGACACACTGGTGCCGGTCGAAAACGCCGCGATGGCTGACCGCACCATCATCCAGTGGGACAAGGACGATCTGGACCTGGTCGGCCTGCTGAAAGTCGACATCCTCGCCCTGGGCATGCTCAGCGCACTGCGCAGAACGTTTGACCTGGTGCATCTGCACCGGGGCAAGCAGTGGACATTGGCAGACATGTCGGGTGATGACCCAAAAACCTACGAAATGATCAGCCGCGCCGACACCCTCGGTGTGTTTCAGATCGAATCCCGTGCGCAGATGGCCATGCTGCCGCGCCTCAGGCCGGAGAAGTTTTACGATCTGGTGATCGAAGTCGCCATCGTTCGGCCTGGGCCGATTCAGGGCGACATGGTTCATCCGTACCTGCGTCGGCGCAATGGTGAAGAGGCCATTACCTATCCGCCCAAACTGAAAAGTGTCTTTGAGCGCACCCTGGGCGTGCCGTTGTTTCAGGAGCAGGTCATGGAAGTGGCGATCATCGCTGCTGATTACTCCCCCGGCGAGGCGGACCAGTTGCGTCGTGCAATGGCGGCCTGGAAGCGTCATGGCGGGCTGGACCCGCATCGCGAGCGTCTGCGCAGCGGCATGCTGGAAAATGGCTACGAAGCGGATTTTGCCGACCGCATCTTCGAGCAGATCAAGGGGTTCGGCAGTTACGGCTTTCCTGAATCCCATGCCGCCAGTTTTGCCTTGCTGACCTACGCCAGTTGCTGGCTCAAATGCCACGAACCGGCAGCGTTCACCTGTGCGTTGATCAACAGTTGGCCGATGGGCTTTTACAACCCGGATCAACTGTTGCAGGATGCGCGCCGCCATCACATCGACATTCGCCCGGTGGATGTGCGCTACAGCCACTGGGATTGCACGCTGGAACCGGTTGACCATCCTGACAGCACGCGCAATCTGGCGATTCGCCTCGGGCTGCGCATGCTGCGCAGCTTTCGTGAAGAAGATGCGCTGCGCATCGAGGCGGCTCGCTCGACACGGCCATTTACCGATGCCACCGACCTCACGCAGCGCGCCGGTCTGGACTCTCGCGCCGCCGAAGCACTGGCGGATGCCGGGGCCTTGCGTGGCCTGATCGGCCATCGGCATCGGGCGCGTTGGGAAGTGGCCGGGGTTGAAGCCCAGCGCCCGTTGTTCGATGAGCTGACCAGTGAGGAGGTCCAGGTGACACTGCCGCTGCCAACAGTGGCCGAAGACCTGATGGCCGACTACGCGTCGCTGGGGACCACCCTCGGCCCGCATCCCTTGGCACTGCTGCGGCGCCAACTGGCCGCCAAACGCTTTCGCAGTTCGCAAGACCTGCTGACCCTCGAAAACGACCGAACCCTCAGCCTGGCCGGACTGGTCATCGGCCGCCAACGGCCCGGCACCGCCAGCGGTGTGACCTTCGTGACGCTGGAAGACGAATTCGGCATGGTCAACGTGGTGGTCTGGCGCGACCTGGCCGAGCGCCAGCGCAAAGTGCTGGTCGGTTCGCAGTTGCTGCAGGTGTTCGGGCGGCTGGAGTCGAAAAGCGGCGTACGCCACCTGATCGCCCAGCGCCTGTATGACCTGACGCCGTTATTGACCGGGCTGGATGTGCGGAGTCGGGATTTTCAGTGATCCGATCAGGCCTGCAATTTGCAGCAATAATCGGTACACCCCGCCAACGAGAAGCCCCCGAATGTACAAAGACTACCCGGCCGCTTACCAGGTCAGCAAAGGCGCAGCGCTGCGCGTGGACACGGCCTTCTACGAGCGCATCCGTACGAATGCGCAGCAGCGCACGCTGGTCGAACAGTTCGACGTGCCGATTCGCACCGGGCGCGCCTGGAAGGTCAAGGCGGGGCAGGTGTTTCGAGTGACCACACCGGTGGGGCCGCAAGTGGGGGATTTCAACGTGTGGAATGCCCACGACACTCGCGAACGGCTGTGGGCGGCGCGTACGCGTCAGTTACAGGGCGCGCATGTCAGCACCCATGACCGGTTGTGGTCGAACCTGCCGTTCTTGCGGCCACTGGTCACCATCACCGATGACAGCCTCGCCAGTTATGGCATCGACGAACACGGTGGGCGCCTGCATGACTTGCTGGGCACGCGCTGCGACCCGTACATCAACAAGATGCTGACCGGCGAAGACTTTCATCATCACTGTCACTCGAACCTGACTCGCGCGGTGCTGCCGCACGGTCTGACCGAGTTTGATGTGCATGACGTGCTGAATATCTTTCAATGCACCGGCCTGAACCATGACGACCTGTATTTCATGAAGGCCTGCCCGGCGCAAAAAGGCGATTATCTGGAGTTTTTCGCGGAAATCGACCTGCTGTGCGCCTTGTCGACCTGCCCGGGTGGTGACCTGTCACTGCCAATGTGGGGACCAGAGGCGCAAGACCCGCTGAGTGTCTGCCGACCGCTGGGCGTCGAGATCTATGACCTCGACGCCGCGCTGCTGGACGGCTGGCAGTCTCCCGAGCGGGCGGCGTATGACGGTCTGCACGGCTTGAAGATTGCCAGGGCCGATTGGGAAAAGTAACCGCTCAGGACGAGCGGGCCATTTTGCGCAGCCCCCAGACCATCACCGCTCCCATGCCCAACATGGCCAACAACAAGGCCGGGTAGGAGACCCACCAGTGCAATGGGGCGGTCATCATGCTGAATTCGGACATGCCGCCGATCCCGGCAATCAGGTTCAGGGGCAGAAACACCACGTTGATCAACGTCAGTTTGCGCAGCAGGGTGTTAGTGCTGTTGTTGACCAGATTGCCCCGGGCGTCCATCAAGCCGGCGAACACGGTGGAATAGATTTCCGCCTGTTTGTAGCACTGGTCGTTCTCGATGATCATGTCGTCGATCAGCGCGAGGCTGGCGGCAGCGTATTGTTTGCCCTGCGCATGATTGCGCAGGCGTGTCAGCACCGCGCCGTTGCTGTGGATGGCGTTGATGTAATAGACCAGGCTTTCGCTGAGGTTGAACATCTGCACCAGGTGGCGGTTTTCCAGCGAGGAATTGAATTTCTGCTGCAGTTCCCGGGCGACCATCTTGATGACCTTCAGATGGCCCAGGTAGTGGTGAATGTTGTTGAACAGCAACTCCAGCAGGATATCCAGCGGCTGGTTCAGTGGACGATGGGTCCCGAGCGTACTCAATGGCTGGTCATCACCACAGATCAAGACCAGCTGATCCTGACTCAGCAGCACGCCAAACGACGAGACGTCGAACGAAAAGCTGTCCTTGCCCGAGTAGTTTTCAGGACGTTTCCAGATCACAAACAACGCATCGGGGTGAAACTCGATGCGTGATATTTCGTCCGGGTCGAGTGCCGACGCTACTGCATGCTCATCAAGGTGAAACTGCTCCAGCAACAACCTGCGCTCGCCAGCGTCGGGTTTGCTGAACCACAGAACCTGCGCCTTCTGCGGGTTACAGGCTTGCAACCGACCGTCATTGAGTTCCAGACCTTGAATCATCGTCTCACCATGCCTGACCGAGGCGTTTGAGTTCCAGGCGACGAATGAATTCTTCCAGCACCAGGCTGTACAGGTCGTCCTGCAGGTACGCGTCTTCAATACCGGCATCCAGGTTCGGGTTGTCGTTGACCTCGATCACCACCACCTGGTCGCCGGACTGTTTCAAATCCACGCCGTACAGCCCGTCACCGATCAGGTTGGCGGTCTTGAGCGCCAGTTCGACCACGGCTCGCGGGGCTTCGTGTACCGCCAGCGTCCGGCACTCGCCAATCACCTCGGCCCCTATCGCCTTGTGGTTGTAGATCTGCCAATGGCCCTTGGACATGAAGTACTGGCAGGCGAAGATCGGTTTGCGATTGAGAATGCCGATACGCCAGTCGTATTCGGTGTAGAAAAACTCCTGCGCCAACAACAACACAGAGTGTTCGAACAACTGGGCGGTGGCGGTGTGCATTTCCTCGGCCGTGCTGACCTTGATCACGCCTCTGGAGAAGCAGCCGTCAGGGATTTTCAGCACCAGCGGGAAGCCCAGTCGCGTCGCAACGTGTTGCAGCTCCTCAGGGCGATCCTTGTAGAGGATTTCTGTTCGAGGCATGCCCAGGTCATGGCTTTTAAGCAGGTCGGTCAGGTACACCTTGTTGGTGCAGCGCAGAATTGACGTGGGGTCATCCATGACCACCAGGCCCTCGCTTTCGGCCTTTTTGGCGAACCGGTAAGTGTGGTTGTCGACGCTGGTCGTTTCACGAATCAAGAGTGCGTCGTACTCGGCCAGGCGCGCGTAATCCTTCTTCTCGATCAGCTCGACATCAATGCCTAAGCGCTGACCGACGCGAATGAAGCTGGCCAGTGCCTCGGCGTTGGAGGGCGGCAGTTGCTCTTGCGGGTCATGGAGAATCGCCAGGTCATAGCGCGCCATGCGACGCGAACTGGGCTGTCGCCAGATCTTGCGACTGAAACCGTCCAGCGCAGTGGCAAACTCATCCTGCTGATCATCGCGCAAGCGCGGCAGGGCGCCGGCCTTGATGCCTGCGATGTGCCAGTTGTCACGCTTGCGAAACTCGACCATGAGGATCGGGCAGGGGAAGGCTTCAAACAACTGGCGGGCCAGATCTTTCAACGGTTCAAGTGTGGTCTGGCCGAAATACAGGGTCAGCGTAAAGCCTTCGGTGTCGTCATAGGGGTGGTCCCGAAGTGCCGTTTCCAGCAACTTGTCGAGGTCGTCCAGCGCCAGGCCGTAGAGTGACTTTCGGGTCAGCTCACTGATGGTCTTGACCGACGGAATGACATTGTGTTGCCGCGCCTCGGCCAGCAGCGAGCAGTAATAGCCGTGGCCGAGGTACTTGTAACTCCGGCACAGGTTGATGACCTGCACACGCTTGCCAGGCGTGGCCTTCAGCGGTTTTTCCAGGTAATCCTGCGCGCTGATCAAGTCTTCGCTGGGGAAGTAGGATGCCCAGTCTTCAAGCCGCTCGACAATGATCAACAGTTGCCTCTGTGTCGCAAAGGAGGGGGGTGTGAATGCACGTTTACTCGTTGCTGAAAGTGCAAGTTGGGCCGATACTTCGTTCATCTTCACCTGTGCCGCTGACATGTGTAATCGATCCGATGGGAAACAAGTCCTTTCTATTAAGCATGTGCTTTTTGAAATGTCCCGTTTCGTTACACAACTTTTACGGCGGTGCAGATGGACTTTATATTTCGTGACGCAGTGGCCGATGATGTCGATGCGCTGCTGTTTCTGGAGAACCGGTGCTTTGAAGGCGACCGACTGACGGCACGCAGTTTTCACTGGATGATCCGTCGCGCCAACGCGTGTCTGATCGTTGCCGAACACGCCGGGCAACTCACCGGTTACGCGCTGGTGCTGTTCCATCGCGGTACGTCGCTGGGGCGCTTGTACTCGCTGGCGATTGCCGACGTTGCACGGGGGCAGGGGCTGGGCAGGCAGTTGTTGCAGCGCGCCGAACAGCAGGCGGTGGAGCGCGATTGTGCCTATCTGCGGCTGGAAGTGCGCCCTGACAATGCCGCCGCCATCGCGCTGTACGAACGCAGTGGTTATCGGCGTTTTGCTCAGGTTGACGACTATTATCAGGACCATGCGCCAGCGTTGCGTTACGAGAAGCGCATTGTCGAGCCTGTCAGGCAGGGCAGCCGCTCGGTGCCTTATTACCAGCAAACCCTGGAGTTCACCTGCGGCCCGGCTTGTCTGCTGATGGCCATGAAAGCCTTGCAGCCAGAGCGCCTGATGGGCCGTGCGGAAGAGTTGCAGATATGGCGCGAAGCAACCACGGTATTCATGACTTCCGGCCACGGCGGATGCAGCCCGCAAGGGTTGGCGCTGGCGGCATGGCGGCGTGGCTTTGCGGTGCATCTGTTGGTCTCGGTGTCAGGCCCGCTGTTTCTGGGCGGGGTGCGCAGCGACAACAAGAAACAGGTCATCCGCCTGGTTCACGAACAGTTCTGTTGCGAGCTTGAGGCGTCCAGCGTGCAGTTGTTACCCGATCGCTCCTTGAACCTGCCGCGTGTGCTGGCCGAAGGCGGCAGGCCGTTGGTGTTGATCAGCAGCTACCGCCTGACTCGCTCCAAGGCCCCGCATTGGGTGATGGTGACGGATTGCGACAGTGATTTTGTCTACCTGCATGATCCCGACATTGATCACAGCCTGCATCGTCAGGCCATCGACTGCCAGCATCTGCCCGTGAGCCATGCCGATTTCAACCGCATGAGTTGTTTCGGGGCCGACAAACTCCGCGCGGCGGTGATTGTGTTTGCTGCGCCAGTGGATGATCATTCGCCGGCTTCATAAGCGGCTCAAACCGTTCACTCAAAGGATCCGGTGCCCAGATGAAAACCGTCTTCAGAACCCTGTGGATGCTCGGCATCGCCCTGAGCCTGTCGGCCTGCATCAGCGCGCCAGTCCCGCTGACGGCCAGCACCACCGAGAAGTTGCGTCAGCAGCCGCCGGTTCGCTTCCTGCTGAGCTTCGACGACGGTCCGAGTGCTTCGACGTTCTACAACCCGAGCATCACCGTGCTCGACAGCCTGGCCGACAACCCGGTCCAGCCGCACATCAAAGCGGTGTTTTTCGTGCAGACCGGCGCTACGGGCGCGGGCAACAGTGATCAAGGCCGGGCGATCATGCATCGTCAGCATGAAGAGGGTCATCTGCTGGGGTTTCACACCGCCACGCCGCACCACACCAATCATCGTTCGTTGACCGATGACGAGCTGGAGCAATCCCTGACCCAAGGCTGTGCCATCCTGGCGTCAATCACCGGCTCACCGACCGTTTTGCTGCGTCCGCCATTCTGGAACTACGACAAACGCACGTTCGGTGCGTACCAGCGGCACGGCTTGCAGGTGCTGCTAACCGACCTGAGCGCCAATGACGGCAAGATCTGGGGCTACAACTTCAGTCTGCGACGCCGTTCGAACATGGTCAGCCAGCTTTCCCGGGTGCGCGAACGTATTGCCGCCGGAGAGCTGCCAGCCGTGGAGGGTGTGGTTCCGGTGGTGGTGACCTTTCATGACCTGAACCGTTACACCGCACGGCATGCACGGGAATACCTGCAGATTCTGGTCGACAGTGCTGCGCAGACCGGCGTGCGGCTGGCCGACAAACCGTTTTACGACGACAGCGCGCAATTGCAGCGCGCTGCACTGGCCCGCACGGTCAAGGACGATGCGCAGCCAGTGCAACTGCCCGGCGTGTGGAACTGGATCTGGGACCGCAACGCCCACTGACGGTTGATCAGACCAGGGTGTTCTTGCGCACCTGGCCACCCTGAACAATCATTGCCAACTGCTCACCCTGGCCAACCAGGCAATTGATATCGCTCAGCGGATCGCCATCCACCACCAGCAGGTCGGCAATGGCGCCCGCCGCGATGCAACCCAGTTCACCTTCGCGTTGCAGAATTTGCGCGGCAACGCTGGTCGCACTGCGCAGCGCCGCCAGATTACCCAGCAGTTCTGCGCGGATCTTCAGTTCGTGGGTCTGGTATTCGTGCATTTCGCCCAGCAGGTCGGAGCCATAACCCATTGGCACGCCCGCTTCGGCGAACAGCAGCAGGGCGTTACGCCCGGCCTGACGGACATCCTCGATCTTGGCCACCGAGTCGGCAGGCAGGCCGAAGCGTTCGCCGTATTCGGCCAGCATTTCGTAAGTCACCTGGGTCGGCACGGCAAACGCGCCTTTTTCGGCCATCAGCCGAGCCGTGTCGGCGTCCACCAGATTGCCGTGCTCGATGGTCCGGACGCCGCACTCGACAGCACGGCGAATAGCCCGTGCGGTGTAAGCATGGGCCATGACGTAGGTATTCGCTGCGGCCGCTTCGTCAACGATGGCGCGAATTTCGGCCTCGCTGTACTGGGTGTTGGCAATCGGATCGGTCGGCGAGGACACGCCGCCCGATGCCATGATCTTGATCTGATTGGCGCCCTGTTGCAGCTCTTCGCGCACCGCCAGGCGCACGTTATCGACGCCGTCTACCACACGGGCGATGGCACCGGCCCTGAAGCAGCACGAGCAGGGTTCATTAAGCAGCAGTTCGCCACGGGCGCGCATGTCGCCATGCCCGCCAGTCTGCGACAAGGCTTTGCCGGAGGCGAAGATTCTTGGCCCTGGAATCAGGCCCATCTGAATCGAACGCGCCAGCGCCCAGTCTGCACCGCCTGCGTCGCGTACGGTGGTAAAACCACGATCCAGCATCGCGGCCAGAATCGGCAAGGCGCGGTACATGATGATGGCGTTGGGTTGCAGGGCATTCATGCCCAGGTTGGCATTGGAGGCCAGCACATGCACATGGCAGTCGATCAGGCCGGGCATCAGGGTTCTGCCGCCCAGATCGATCACTTGGGCATTGGCCGGTGCAGGCTGGCCTTCAGCGCGGACCTCGACAATGCGTTCGCCCTCGATCACGACTTCCTGGCCCGTAACGAGCTGGCCCCGTTGCAGGTCCAGCAGACGGCCATTGCGCAGGATCAAGCGGGCGGATTCAGGGGTACTCATTGATAAACTCCAGACAAAGGGCGATGAACAGTGGGCGCAGGATCACGGTACAGCAGCGCGCCGATGCCGCTGACGATGGCGGCGAACATGATGTAGAAGGCGGGCGCGAGGTTGCTGCCGGTTGTGGCAATCAGCCAGGTGATAGTGAACGTGGCGAAGCCGCCGAAAATCGTCACGGCAAAGTTGTAGGCCACTGAAAGCCCCGTGGACAGCACGTGGGTGGGCAGCAATTGCCCGAAGGCGGCGAGGATCGAACCGATATAGCCGGAGATCAGCAGGCCCAGTACCAGTTCGAAGATCAGCAGTGAATACAGCCCCGGCATCTGGTTGATGAACAGGAACATCGGGTACGCGCTGAAAAAAATGGCAATCGCCGAACCCAACAGCCACGGGCGATGACCGCTGCGGTCGGCCAGTGCGCCGACAATCGGGGTGGCGACGATCAGCACGGCACCGCCCATCATGCCGGCGCTGAACCCCATCCACGATGGCAAACCCAGGACGCGCTGTGCATAGGACGGGATGTAGAAGAGGATCGCGTAAGTGCAGACGGTCCACAGCACGACCAGAGAAAAGCTGATCAGCGTCTGGCGCGGATACGTCTTGATGACTTCGCGCAGCGGTGACTCGACGGGTTTGGCAGCCGTGTAGGCCGGGGTCTCGTCGACGCGGCTGCGGATGTAAAAGCCCACCGGACCGATCAACGTACCGATCAGGAATGGCACGCGCCAGCCCCAGCTTTCCAGCTGCGCCTGGGTCAGGTAGCTCGACAGAATCGCACCCAGCGCAGAGCCGAGCAGCACCGCAACACCGATGCTGGCCTGAATCCAGCTGGAGTAGAAGGCTTTCTTGCCCTCGGGCGCATGTTCGGTCAGGAACGCCGTGGCGCTGCCCATTTCGCCGCCTGCGGAAAACCCTTGCAGCAGACGCGCCAGCACGATCAATACCGGTGCCAGGTAGCCGATCTGCGCGAAGCTCGGCGTCAGGCCGATGATCAGCGTGCCCATTGCCATGAGCAGGATGGTCAGCGAGAGCGCCGCTTTACGCCCGCGCTTGTCACTGTAGATGCCCAGCACGATACCGCCTACTGGCCGCATGAAGAACCCGACGCCAAAGGTGGCCAGTGCCAGCAGGTAAGAGGTCAGTTCGCTGCCGGTGGGGAAGAAGACCTTGGCGATGATCACCGAGAAAAAACTGTAGACCGTGAAGTCGAACCACTCCAGGCCATTGCCGATCACT
The DNA here is from genome assembly GCF_002093745.1 of Pseudomonas graminis. Taxonomy (GTDB): domain Bacteria; phylum Pseudomonadota; class Gammaproteobacteria; order Pseudomonadales; family Pseudomonadaceae; genus Aquipseudomonas. Next base: position 189,244 of record NZ_MTSB01000003.1, on the reverse strand, counting down.
ATGGCAGTGACGGCGCGACGGGCTTTCTGATCATGCGTGTGTGAGGCGGATTGTTGTGTAGTCGTGCTCACGAGTGGGCTCCTGCATGCGATTCACGCAGGGAAGCCCCTGCATTGGCTGCATTGATTAAGGGGCAGAATGGGCTTGGTGCAGCAGAGGCGGGTCTTTTGCCCGCGTCATTCGAGAGTAGGCGCTAGGCGGTTTTTGAGAAAACGTTCATTACGCAGATTTGCATGCGCAGGGCGCATGCAAGTTGTCAGGCTTTCAAGGTGTCGGGGTGCCCGGGTGCAGCGCTATTTCGTCGGTCAGCCATTTCTCGAAGGCCCGCGCTGCCCGCCGAGGCGTCTTGCCGCTGGGTGTCAGCAAGTAGTAGCCCCCGACGGCACCTACGCTGGAGTTGCAGGCCGGCACCAGAGCGCCGGATTGCACATGACGATCAATCATCGGTTGCCAGCCGAGCACAATGCCGTGACCGGCCAGCGCCAGGTCCACCAGAACCGGGTACAGGTTGACGGTCATCCGCTGGCGGATCACTGACGCATCCACGCCTTGGCGGTCGAACCAGTCAGCCCAGGACAGCCACTGACGCTGTCCGTCCTCCAGCATCAACAGGCAATGATCGAGCAACCGGGCAGGCTCAAGCACCTGACCTTTGAGGTAGTCGGGCGAACAGTAGGCATTCACCGATTCGGCAAACAGCAACGTGCTGTCCAGGCCTGCCGGTGACACTTCGCGCAAAAAATACAAGGCCAGGTCGAATTCGGCGCGGATCAGCGAGTCCAGCCCGTCGACCACTCGCAAACGGATGTCCACCGCCGGGAACGCATCGCGATAACGCCCCAGCAGCGGGCCGAGCCACAGGGCGGCGACACCGCTGGAGCAGGCCAGTGTCAGTTGCTGTTCGCCGCTGTGGGCGATGACTTGTGCGGTGGCCTCGGCACACAGGGTCAGCATCCGTTGAATCTGCTCGGCGTAGACCTGCCCGGCAACCGTCAGGTGAATGCGCTTGTGCTCGCGACGGAACAACGCCCGACCGAGGAATTCTTCGAGTTGCGCGACCTGTCGACTGATCGCGCTCTGCGTCAGGTTCAGTTCCGTGGCGGCGCGGGTAAAGCTGCCGTGCCGCACAGCGGCTTCGAAAGCGATCAGGTTCTGCAGCGGCGGAAGCGGTTCTATACGCACAATGGCTCCTGTTGCGGGCCGGTTTACAAAGGATCAGGAAAGGGCGTCGACAGCAGCCAGTCTCTGAACACGCACAACGACGGCAGGTTCTGAAAGCGCGTGGCATAGACCAGGTAGTAACTGCGCCCGCTGTCCAGCGGTTCGAACAGCGTGACCAGTTCGCCGTTGGCGATTTCGTCCTGCACCAGAATGCGTGGCACCAGTGCAATACCAATACCCGCCGCCACAGCCTGGATCAGGTGCGAGGTCAACTCGAAGCTCGGGCCGGGGCGCATGATGTGGTGGGCCAGGTGATTGCTGTCAAACCAGTCCGACCAGGCATTGGGCCGGGACACGACGCTCAGCAACGACTGTTGGGCAACGTGCGCCGGGGTCATCGACCGGTAACCGGGAAGCGCCGTCGGGCTGGCGATGACCACCAGCTTTTCGCTGACCAGCGAATGAGCCCTGTAGCCTGGCCAGTTGCCGTGGCCGGCACAGATGATGGCGTTCATTTCGCTGGCCGCAGGTGTCAGGTCGGCATGCACGATGCGTGAATGGATATGCACCACGTAGCCGGGGTGCCTGGCGTAAAAGTCATTCATCCGCGGCAGCAGCCATTTGGAGCCGAACGTCGGCAGTACCGCCAGGTGCAGCGTGCCGCCTTCGGCCTTGTGCGCAATGGTCTGCAAGGTTGCACTGCGGATGCGACCCAGTGCAGCGGCCAGTTCGTGCTGATACAGCGCACCTGCTGTGGTCAGCTCGATGCGCCGGCCGTCACGCTTGAACAGCTCCACGTCCAGTTGCGCCTCCAGCGCCTGTACCTGTCGGCTCACCGCACTCTGGGTCAGGGCCAGTTCGTCGGCCGCTTTGGTGAAACTGCCGTGCCGCGCCGCAGCTTCAAAAGCCAGCAGCAGTGACATCGAGGGCGTCAGTCGTCGCGTGTTCATTCATAAAACTCATGGAAAAACGGCAGGTTTTACGTTTGCACCGACGCGTGACAGGCTGGAGAATCCCTGTAACCGTTGATAACGCCATGCATTCGAGCGTTTCAAAGCATACGTGCTTTGCATATAAAACGCCTAGCCAGCCAGGAAGACCCCATGATCGCGCTGTTGAAACCGACCTCCGAGCAGGCCGGTCACTACGACCGTTTTCTCAATGCCTTGAGTGAAGGTGGCTTTCGCGGCGAAATCGCCAGGGATCACGGTTCGCGCACGGTGCTGGCCACCGACAACTCCATCTATCAGCGCCTGCCACAGGCGGCGGTGTTCCCGATGGACAGCCACGATGTGGCGATTGTTGCCCGTCTGGCTGCGCGGCCCGAGCACAAGGACGTCGTGCTGACCCCGCGTGGCGGCGGCACCGGCACCAATGGCCAGTCACTGACCGATGGGGTGGTTGTCGACCTGTCGCGGCACATGAACACCATCCTCGAAATCAATGTCGAGGAGCGCTGGGTGCGTGTACAGACGGGCGTGGTCAAAGACCAGCTCAACGCCGCGCTCAAACCGCACGGGCTGTTTTTCGCGCCTGAACTGTCGACCTCCAACCGCGCCACCGTGGGCGGCATGATCAATACCGACGCCAGCGGGCAGGGCAGTTGCACCTACGGCAAGACCCGCGGCCATGTGCTGGAACTGACCACCGTTTTGCTCGGTGGTTCGTATGTTCACAGCCAGGCAATGGGCGCCGAGCAACTGGCCAGCGAGCAGGCACGCGTCGACCGGGCCGGTGACGTGTACCGCTGTGCCCAGCAGATTGCCGACACTCAGGCGCAGTTGATAAAAGATGTCTTTCCGCCACTCAATCGCTGCCTGACCGGCTACGACCTGGCGCACCTGCGTGAGGAAGACGGGCGCTTCAACCTCAACAGCGTGCTGTGCGGCTCTGAAGGCTCGCTGGGCTTCATCGTCGAAGCCAGGCTCAATGTGTTGCCGATTCCCAAGCATTCGATCCTGGTCAACGTGCGCTATGCAGGCTTCATGGACGCCTTGCGCGACGCCAAGGCCTTGATGGCGCACAAGCCGCTGTCCATCGAGACCGTGGATTCCAAGGTGCTGATGCTGGCGATGCAGGACATCGTCTGGCACGGCGTGGCCGAGTACTTTCCGCAGGACCCGGCAACACCGACGCTGGGCATCAACCTGATCGAGTTCAGTGGCGATGAGTTGAGCGACGTGGAGCAGCGCGTGCATGCCTTCGTCGGCCATTTGCAGGCAGACACCTCTGTCGTGCGCCTCGGTCATACGCTGGCAATCGGCAGTGCGGCGGTGAATCGGGTCTACGCGATGCGCAAACGCTCGGTGGGATTGCTCGGCAACGTCAAGGGCGAGGCCCGGCCTCAGCCTTTTGTAGAAGACACCGCCGTGCCGCCGGAAAATCTCGCCGATTACATCCAGGAGTTTCGCGCGTTGCTGGACAGCTATGGCCTGCAATACGGCATGTTCGGCCATGTGGATGCCGGCGTGCTGCATGTGCGACCGATTCTGGACATGAAAGACCCGGCGCAGGCAGCGCTGATTCGCCCCATCTCTGACGCCGTTGCGGCGCTCACCAAACGCTATGGCGGCTTGTTGTGGGGCGAGCATGGCAAGGGCCTGCGTTCGCAATACGTTCCCGAGTATTTTGGCGAGCTGTACCCGGCGTTGCAGGCGCTCAAGGCTGCCTGTGACCCCTTCAACCAGCTTAACCCCGGGAAAATCGCCACGCCTGCGACCGTGCCCGACGCGCGCCTGACCCTGGTGGACGAGGTGACGCTGCGCGGCGATCTGGACCGCAAGATTGACGAGCGCGTGTGGCAGAGCTACGACAGCGCGCTGCATTGCAACGGCAATGGGGCCTGTTACAACTACGACACCGACGACGCCATGTGCCCCTCGTGGAAAGCCACCCGCGACCGGATTCACTCGCCCAAAGGCCGGGCGTCGCTGGTGCGTGAGTGGCTGCGCCTGCAAGGCGAGCAGGATGTGAACGTCTTGACCGCCAGTGCCAGGGCGCGCACGGCCAACGTGCTGAAGAGCCTGGCCGAGCGAACGTTCAACAGTGTGGCCAGAGTGGCGGGGCAGAAGGATTTCTCCCACGAAGTGTTTGACGCTATGGCCGGTTGCCTGGCGTGTAAGTCCTGCGCTGGGCAGTGTCCGGTCAAGGTCAACGTGCCCGAATTCCGTTCGCGTTTTCTGGAGCTGTACCACAGCCGCTACCTGCGCCCGGTCAAGGATTACCTGATTGGCTCGCTGGAGTTCAGCATCCCGCACCTGGCACGCTTTCCGAAGCTGTACAACGCGCTCATGGGCGCAAAACCGGTGCGTTACCTGCTTGAACACGTTGCCGGGATGGTCGACAGCCCGTTGCTGAGCCTGATGGATTTCAGAGCCGTGTGCGCCCGCTGGAATGTCGGGATCGCCACGCCGCAGCGGCTGGCCGCGCTGACCGATCAGCAGCGCAAGCGCACGGTGGTGCTGGTGCAGGATGCGTTTACCCGTTATTTCGAAACGCCCGTGGTAGCAGACTGGCTGGAGTTGATTTCGCGTCTGGGGTATCAGGTCTACCTCGCGCCGTTTGCGCCCAATGGCAAGCCGTTGCAGGTGCAGGGCTTTCTCGCTGCGTTTGAAAAGGCCGCCATCGTCAACAGTCAGTCACTGGGCAAACTGGCGGAATACGGCATCCCGCTGATTGGCCTGGACCCGGCCATGACCCTGGTCTATCGCCAGGAATACAGCAAGGCTCTGGGCAGCGAGCACGTGCCGATCGTGATGTTGCCGCAGGAATGGCTGGCGACCGAACTTGAGGCGCAGAGCGACGCTCAGTCAGACGAAACCTATTATTTCCTGCCGCACTGCACTGAAAAGACCAACGAACCGGGCAGTATCGGCCTCTGGCAGACAGCCTTCGCCCGCGCAGGCCTCAAACTGGAGGTGCTGGCAAGCGGCTGCTGTGGCATGTCCGGCACTTATGGGCATGAAACCCGAAACGTAAAAACCAGTGAAACGATCTATCGCCAGTCCTGGCAACCTCTGGTAGCACGCCACGCAGGTGATGGCCGATTGGTCGCCGACGGCTACTCATGCCGCAGCCAGGTCAAACGCCAGGATGGCAAGGTTGTGCAACATCCGTTGCAAGTACTGCTGGAGCGGGTGCGGGCGAGTTAATCAGCACGCGGAGCGCCCAGAACGACATGCGACGCGGAGCGTCGCCCGATGGCTTGAATTATCGTTCCGTACGCTCTGGCGCTCAGCGTATACCCACGTCCGCTTTTGATTCTGGCCGAAGGCCGTGGGCGCGGGCCGGGCGACGCTTCGTTTGTTCGTGAAAGGGTCGGTATGATCGCCGAAGATGCATTTTTAGGATCAGCCCTCACACCAGGTACTTGTTGAACCACCCCAACGTTCGCTCCCAGGCCAGTTTGGCGGCAACTTCGTCGTAGCGCGGGGTGGAGTCGTTGTGAAAGCCGTGGTTGGCACCCGGATAGATGTAGGTCTCATACGTCGTGCCGGCCGCTTTCAAGGCTTTTTCATAAGCGGGCCAGCCTTCGTTGATGCGCGTGTCCAGTTCGCCGTAGTGAATCATCACCGGTGCCTTGATCTTCGCCACGTCTTTGGCGTCAGGCTGACGCCCGTAGAACGAGACCGCCGCGCCCAGCTCCGGGTACGCAACCGCCGCAGCGTTAGCCACGCCGCCGCCGTAGCAAAAACCGGTGATTCCGACCTTGCCGGTGGTTGCATCATGTTTCATCAGCCACTCGACGGCAGCGAAGAAGTCGTTCATGAGCTTTTCCGGGTCCACTTTCTGTTGCAGCTCTCGGCCCTTGTCGTCATTGCCCGGGTAACCACCGACCGATGAGAGTCCGTCAGGCGCCAAGGCGATGAACCCGGCTTTGGCCACGCGGCGGGCGACATCTTCGATATAAGGGTTCAAACCGCGATTCTCGTGCGCCACCACAACGGCAGGCACTTTGCCGGTGGCTTTGGCCGGACGCACCAGGTAGCCGCGCACCTGACCATGCCCCTTGGGCGAGGGGTAGGACACGTACTCGGCAATGATGTCCGGGTCAGTGAACTCGATCTGTGTGGCCATCGCGTAATTCGGGCTGAGGGAGGCAAGCAGCGCGCCTGCGGTCAGGCCGCCCAACGAGAACAGCGCTGCACGGTCAAGAAACTCGCGCCGGTTGATCTTGCCGTGTGCGTAGTAGTCGTACAGCTCAAGCAGTTCAGGCGCAAAGTCTTTCGCGGTGAGACGTTCCATCGGTGCGTTCCTTTTGAGTCATTCAGGACTGCCCGCGTCTTGACGGGCCACAGGCATGCGCGATCAACGCAATGCCGTTGCCGATAGTATTTCCAGGAACCCGGGATCGCTACTGCCAATTGACGAACAGCTGCGGCCTTTGCGATCTGGTCTGCGAATTTAAAAAGGGGGTCGAGATTGCACTACCTGCCCTAAGTGATGTCCATTTGACACCTCCCTGCACGCCGCGACGCTTGATTGCGCGCCTGCAGGTACACTTTATTGTCGAGCCGCCGTATCCAGCGTGATCGGTTCAGGCCGACAATAGATCATGATCTCGACCTGGGCTTTGCACGAACAGTGGCTGCGCTCGCCGATTTTTCGTACAGACCCGCTATTCATGCTCATATTCCACCTGCATTTCGAGATAACGTGATGATGACTCTTCCAGCGGAAGACCGCGCCCAGCTGTTCAAGGACACAGCTATCCAGTTCTGGAAACACATCACGATCGTTTACGTCGCGCTGAGCATTCACTGTGTGCTGCTGGTAGTGTTCATTGGCCTGGGCATGCAGGTCATGTGGATAGCAAACATTGTCAGCACGCTGATCTATGTCAATTGCCTTTACCTGATCCGCCGGCAGCGTTACCGCCAGGCCGGGCAATTGATGTCCCTGGAGATCATCGGTCATGCGCTGCTCGCGACATGGGAACTGGGGTGGGAAAGCAACTTCAGCTTTTACCTGTTTTGCGTGATCCCGATCATCGCCTTTACCTTTCAACTGGTCCCGGTCAGGCGTATCGGCTATAGCCTGGCGATCCTCCTGTCGCTGGTCGGATGCTTCACCTTTCGCCGCTACATGGGACAAGGCTACGGCTTGGGCCAGGGCGTGCTGGACGCGTTCGGCATTATCAACATACTGACGGCGACCATCTTGTCGATTTATGCCACCGCTTTGTCAGTACGCTTCACATCGTCGATGCAGCTGAGCCTGTTTCATATTGCCAATCGTGACAGCCTGACCAACCTCTACACCCGCAGGCGGGTGCTGCAACGCGTGCGGGAACTGGAGGGAAGACGTCTGGGGTTGTCTGCTTCTCTGGTCCTGCTGGACATCGATCATTTCAAACAGATCAATGATCGTCACGGGCACGAGACCGGAGACGCTGTGCTCCAGCGTGTGGCTGAAGTCATCAGTACCAGCGTGCGCGGCAGTGACATCGCCGCGCGCTGGGGCGGTGAGGAGTTTCTGGTGTTGATGCCGGACACCAGGCCGGAAGACGCGCTGAGGGTGGCGGAACGTATCTGGCAGCGCATCAGTGAAGAGGCCGGCCGGATCGAAAAGCGCGAAATTCCGGTTACCGCGACCCTGGCGGTGGCCACGCTCGCCACAGGAGAGACGTTTCAGGTCACACTCAACCGCGCAGACACCTCGCTCTACATGGGCAAGCAGCAAGGGCGAAATCGGGTCATGGTTGCCGGGTGAGCAGCGAATTCACTGCACACGCCGCCAGCGTGTAGACTTTCGCGCTTCGAATCGGGGAGTCTTGCGTTGCGGGCTGCCCCTAAAGTCTGTGTGTTGATCAAGGCGTACTTATGGATTTGCGTCAGCTTGAAGCCTTCGCGGCGGTCATGTCGGCGGGCAGTGTCACCGCCGCCGGAAAAATGCTTGGCCGCTCTCAGCCATCGGTCACCCGGGCCATTCAGGAGCTTGAACTGGAGCTGGGCTTCTCGCTTTTCGAACGCAGCGGCCCCAAGGTCACGCCTACCCACAAAGCCTTCATGATGTATGGCGAGGTGGAAAGCGCGTTGCTGGGTGTCCGCAATATCCGTCAGCGCGCGCAGCACATTGCGCAGGAAGAAAACCATCAGATCAAACTGGTGGCGATCTCGGCCCTGGCTGCCGGGCTGCTGCCCACCGCGTTGTCCCGGCTGTCCGAGGCCCTGCGTCCGCAACAGATCCAGTTGCAAAGCATGTCGCCGGAGAATGTGGTTCAGGCGGTGCTGTCGAAAACAATGGACCTGGGCGCGGTGAGCCTGCCGCTGGAGCACCGCGGTCTGGAGATTCACTGGATCGGCGAAGCGCCGTGTGTGGCGGTCTTGCCCGCTGACTCTGACCTGGCCGCTCATGACGTTTTGTCGATGGAGCTGCTGCGGCAACAGACGCTGATCACCATGGCCAACCCTTACCGTTTTCGCAGGCGCATCGACAAGGCCTTTCACGACGCCGGAGGCGAGCCGCCGCGCATGCTCGACACCAATACCTCGCTGATTGCCATGCAGATGGCCAGGGTCGGGCTGGGCATTGCGCTGGTCGACCCGTTCACTGCGATGGGCGTACCGCTGAAGGGTGTCGTGGTCAGGCCGATTGCCTGCTCCATTCCGTTCTTCTTCGGCCTTATCTCAGCGTTCGCCAACCCGCTGTCTGACGTCGCGCGTGCGTTGGTCGACGAGATTGCCATTTCTGCCAGGATCCTGTTGCCGGAGATGATCATGCACGAAGCCAGTGCTCACGATGCGCTGTTGCAGAGCATCTACGCCGAGTGATCGAACGGTGCAGGCAGCGTTGAGGCCTGTCATCGCGCAAGGCTGAAGATTTCGTGGCGCAGAGCGTCACGAACGCGCGTCAGTCCTGACTCTTCTCGTTCCCCGCGCCCCAGTGTGGGAGCGCCCCCGTGTTTCTCTGCGCCACAAATCCCCGCCACTCAACGCTCCAGACCCTCCTTAAATTCCATTCAGGAATATCAATATGCTTTTTTGCGTGTTGCGAGAATAAAAAGCGGCTTTTACTATTCGTATTAAGCATTCAAAGGCATCAAGAATTCATTTTTTGTTGATGTGGAACAGTTTTTGAATTGATTTGAGTCAACGCCCGTGCTTCGGGCCTGTACATTTTCCGAGTACCGATCAATGTCTGATGTAAACGCCCCCGCAGGTCTCGCGGCACTGGAAGCTCGCTTGCAACAGGACCTGACCTGGCTGGACCTGCCTGCCAAGCCGTGGGTCAAACCCCGGATCAGCGCCGGGCTGGCGGTGCTTGACGTGGCGATCATTGGGGGCGGCATGGCCGGTCTGGCGCTCGCGGCCGAGCTGCGGCATCTCGGCGTGGCGGCGGTGATTTTCGATCAGTCTCCGGCGGGCTTCGAAGGCCCTTGGGCGACCACGGCGCGCATGGAAACGCTGCGCTCGCCAAAGCAACTGACCGGACCGGCGCTGGGTTTGCCGGCGCTGACCTTTCGCGCCTGGTATGAAGCGCAATTCGGTGCCGATGGCTGGGCCGCGCTGGACAAGATTCCGCGCCTGCAATGGGCCGAATACCTGCGCTGGTATCGCAAGGTGCTGGCGCTGGATGTGCGTAACGAACACCGCGTGAGCCGGGTCGCACCAAGAGCAGACGGGCTGATCGAGCTGGATGTCATGACGCCTGTGCAGACGCATTTCCTGCTGGCCCGGCATGTCGTGCTCGCGACAGGGCGAGACGGGCTGGGCGGGCCGTGGGTGCCGGATTTCGCCCGGCAACTGCCGAAGCATCTGTGGACACACTCGGCGTCCGGTTTGCAGGATGAATGGTTCGAAGGCAAACGCGTTGCGGTCATCGGCGGCGGCGCGTCGGCGATGGACAGCGCCGCGACTGCACTGGAAGCAGGCGCGACACGGGTTGACCTGTTGATCCGCCGCGCCGAGCTGCCCCGGATCAACAAGGGCAAGGGCGTTGGCAATCCGGGCATGGTCCACGGTTACTGGCGCCTGCCGGATGTCTGGAAGTGGCGCATTCGCCATTACCTCAACACGCAGCAAGTGCCGCCGCCGCGCGGCAGCACGCTCAGGGTCTCGAACTCGGGCAGGGCGCGTTTTCTGCTCGACAATCCGGTGCGCTCTGCCGAAGTCAGTCCGGCAGGCGGGGTATGGTTGCAGACATCCAAGGCGCGCATCGAGGCGGACTTCGTGGTGTTCGCCACCGGTTTCCGGACAGATTTCGAGCAGCGTCCCGAATTCGCACCGTTCTCGTCGCAGATTCGTGTCTGGCAAGACCGTTTTGAGGCGCCGGCTGGCGAGGCCGACGCGGAGCTGGCAGTACTGCCTGATCTGGGCAGTTGTTTCGAGTTTCAGGAAAAGACCCCAGGCAGTTGTCCGGGGCTGAATCATATTCACTGTTTCAGCTACCCGGCAGCACTGAGCTACGGCGCGGTATCCGGCGACATTCCGGCCATCAGCGAAGGCTCCAAACGTCTGGCCCACGCGCTGGTCGGGCTGCTGTTCAACGACGACATCGCCCTGCATTTCGAATCCATGCGCGAGTATGCCGAGCCAGAACTGCTGGGCGATGAGTGGGTGGCCAGCGAGCCGACCGCCGACGAGTCACGTCCATGATCGGCTGGGCCCTGCGCCGACTCACCCAGTCGTTGCTGGTCATCGTGTTGATGACGCTGGTGGTGTTCGTCGGCCTCAACGCCATCGGCAACCCGATGGACATTCTGGTTGGCGAAGACCTCAATCAGGCCGAACGCTTGCAGGCCATCGCCCATCTGGGGCTGGACAAACCGCTGTGGCAGCAGTACCTGATCTTTCTCAAGGGCGCTGTCCACGGCAATCTGGGGCAGAGCTTCGTTTACCACGAAGACGCCATGCGCCTGATCCTGCAACGGCTACCCGCCACCTTCGAGCTGGCGTTCAGCGCGCTGTTTCTGGCTGTGGTGATCGGCGTGCCACTGGGCATGTTCGCCGGTCTTTATCCGGATCACCCGCTGTCCCGACTGATGATGGCCGCCAGTATTGTCGGTTTTTCACTGCCTGCGTTCTGGGTCGCGCTGATGATGATCATGCTGTTCTCGATCACACTCGGCTGGCTGCCGGCCAGCGGCCGTGGCGAGACCCGGGAATGGCTCGGTGTGCAGTGGTCGTGGCTGACGCTGGACGGGTTGCAGCACTTGCTGTTGCCCGCGCTGAACCTGGCGCTGTTCAAGATTTCGCTGGTGCTGCGCCTGACCCGAGCAGGCGTGCGCGAGGTGCTGCCGCAAGAATTCGTCAAGTTTGCCCGCGCCAAAGGCCTGTCGCCGATGCGTGTGATGTGCATGCACGTCATGCGCAACACCTTGATCCCGGTCGTGACCGTGCTGGCGATGGAGCTGGGTTCGACCATCGCCTACGCCGTGGTGACTGAAAGCATTTTTGCCTGGCCCGGCGCCGGCAAGCTGATTCTCGACAGCATCAACATGCTTGATCGCCCGGTGGTGGTCGCCTATCTGATGGTGGTTGTGGTGATTTTTGTGGTGCTCAACCTGATTGTCGATGGCTTGTACTACTGGCTGGACCCCCGCGTGCGTATCGAGGCCTCCCGATGAATGTCACTGAAAAAGCCTTGCCTGCCAGCACGCCGTTGCAGGCCCAGTCGCCGTGGCGTCGGGTGGCGGTCGAGTTCATGAGTTCCGGCACGGCGGTGGTCGGTCTGCTGCTGTTGGTGATCATTGTGCTAGTGGCAGCGTTGGCACCGTGGATCGTGGTGCAGAACCCCTACGACCTGATGCAGCTCAACGTCATGGATGCGCGGATGCCGCCCGGCAGCCTCAATATGGACAGCGGTTACACCTATTGGCTGGGCACTGACGGGCAGGGCCGTGATCTGGTGTCGGCGATTATCTATGGCTTGCGCATCAGCCTGTGGGTCGGTATCGGCTCGGCATTGATCGCGGCGGTGATCGGCACGTTGCTGGGGCTGGTGTCGGCGTATGTCGGCGGCTGGGTCGACGCCTTGCTGATGCGTCTGGTCGACCTGCTGCTGTCGTTCCCGGTGATTCTGATGGCGCTGATGATTCTGGCCTGGCTGGGCAAAGGGGTCGGCAATGTGATGCTCACCCTGATCCTGCTCGAATGGGCCTATTACGCGCGCACTGCTCGCGGTCAGGCGCTGACTGAAAGCCGTCGCGAATACGTCGATGCCGCGCGCGGGCAGGGCGTTGGCCCGTGGCGTCTGGTGATCGGCCACATCCTGCCCAACTGCCTGCCGCCATTGATCGTGATCGGGGCCTTGCAGATCGCCCGCGCCATCACGCTGGAAGCGACGCTGTCGTTCCTTGGCCTGGGTGTGCCGGTTACCGAGCCGTCGCTGGGGCTGCTGATCGCCAACGGCTTTCAGTACATGCTCAGCAATGAATACTGGATCAGCCTGTTTCCGGGGCTGGCCCTGCTGATCACCATTGTTGCGATCAATCTGGTAGGCGACCGTCTACGCGATGTCCTGAACCCGAGGTTGCAGCGATGAGCCTGCCTGAAGTGCCGTCCGTGCCGGTCGCCGTCGAGCAGCCGACCCTCGATGTTCGCGATCTGTGTACCTCCTTTCATACCCGCGCCGGTGTACTGCCTGCGGTGCGCAACGTGTCGTTGCGTGTGCAGCCGGGCCGTATCCTGGGGCTGGTGGGGGAGTCTGGGTCGGGCAAGTCGGTGACCGGCTTCTCGATTCTCGGTCTGGTGGACGAACCAGGACGGATCAGCGGCGGCCAGGTGCTGTTCAAGGGCCGTGACCTGACCCGGCTCTCGACCGCGCAACTGCGTGAAATCCAGGGCAACCGGGTAGCAATGATTTTTCAGGACCCGATGATGACCCTCAACCCGGTGTTGCGCGTCGATACGCAAATGATCGAAGCCGTGCGCGCACACAGCCCGCTCGGTAAGCGTGAAGCCCGCGAACAGGCCAGTCGTACGCTCGCGCTGATGGGCATCCCCAGCCCCGAAGAGCGCCTGCGTGCTTACCCGCATCAGTTGTCCGGCGGCATGCGCCAGCGGGTCGCGATTGCCATCGCGCTGCTGCACGCCCCGGACCTGATCATTGCCGACGAGCCGACCACCGCGCTGGACGTGACCATTCAGGCGCAGATTCTCAGTGAAGTGCAGAAGCTGGTGCGCGAGCAGGGCACGTCACTGATCTGGATTACCCATGACCTGTCGGTGGTGGCCGGTCTGGCTGACGACGTGGCGGTGATGTACGCCGGGCGGATCGTAGAACAGGGCTCGGTCGCTGACGTGCTGGACCGTCCGCAACACCCTTACACACAGGGGCTGATCGACAGTTTGCCCAGCCGTAACAAGCGTGGTCAGCGCTTGCGGCAGATCCCCGGCATGGCGCCGGACCTGCTGTCGATGCCTGCCGGCTGTGCGTTTGCCGCGCGCTGCTCCAGAGCGTCTGAGGTGTGCGCGCAAGACCCCGAACCACGCGAAATTCTGCCGGGCCACACGGTTCGCTGCTTTCACCCAGGAGCTGCCGCCGATGTCCAGTGAACAGATCCCCCTGATCGAGTTGCAACAGGTCAGCAAGACGTTTGGCAAACCGGTGGACGAGCACTCGTTGCAAGGGCTGTTGCAGCGCCTGCACCTGACACGCCCCAAGCCGGTGACGCATGCGGTGGATCGGGTTGATCTGCGCATCGTTCGTGGCGAAGTGGTCGGTCTGGTGGGTGAGTCGGGCTGCGGTAAATCGACCCTGGGGCGCATGGTTGCCGGGCTGTTGCCGGTGTCTTCCGGCAGCGCATGGGTGGACGGCAAGCCTCTCGACAGCCTGACCACACAGGAGCGCAAGGCGTTGCGCCTCAAAGTGCAGATGATCTTTCAGGACCCGTCGTCGAGCCTCAACCCGCGTTTGCGGGTCGACCGTATCGTCGGCGAAGGCGCGCTGCTGCATGGCCTGACCGACCGCAAAGGTGCCGATGACTATGTCAGTGCTCAATTGCAGCGTGCCGGGCTCAGCCCGCAGTTACGGCAGCGCTACCCGCATCAGTTCAGCGGCGGCCAACGCCAGCGTATCGGCATCGCCCGCGCGCTGGCGGTACAGCCAGAATTGCTGGTCTGCGACGAATCGGTGGCAGCGCTGGATGTGTCGATTCAGGCGCAGATCCTCAACCTGTTCATGGACCTGCGCGATGAGCTGGGCCTGACCTATCTGTTCATCAGCCATGACCTGGGGGTGGTCGAACACCTCTGTGATCGTGTGGTGGTGATGTACCTGGGGCGGGTGGTCGAGACCGCCTCGGTCGATGACCTGTTTGCACGGGCCAACCACCCGTACACCCAGGCGCTGTTGGCGCAGATCCCGCGTTTCGATATTCGCAGTACCCGATATGACGCGATCAAAGGGGAAATCCCCAGCCCGCTGAACCCGCCTGCCGGGTGTCATTTCCACCCTCGTTGTCCGCACGCCATGCCGCGCTGCCGCGAGGAAGTTCCAGCGCTGAGGGAGGTTTCGCCGAACCACCTGAGTGCGTGCCATTTGAATGATCAACGCTGAACGAGCCCCCGAGGCTCGTCACTCTCTGCCATTGCGTACAAGGAATCACCATGAAACCACTCGTTCGTTCGTTACTGGCCTCGGCGTTCGTGCTGGCCGCCGGCGGTGTTTCGGCACAGGACCTGCGTATCGGTTACGCCGACCCGGTCTCGTCTCTCGACCCCCAGCTGAATAACTATGCGGGCGACCGCTCGGTGGCCCTGCATGCCTTTGAATCACTGGTCAGCCGTCGCGACGACAAGACCCTGCCGGGCCTCGCGAAAAGCTGGAAAGTCGTTGATGACACGACGTGGGAGTTTGCCCTGCGTGATGACGTGAAATGGCAGGACGGGACGCCGCTGAAGGCCGACGATCTGGTGTTTTCGTTCGAGCGTGCGCGCAGCGTGCCCGGCAGCGTTGCGTCTTACGCGGGGGCCATGCGCACCGTCGAATCAGTCAAGGCCAAGGATGATCACACGCTGATCATCAAAACCCGCCAGCCCAACGCCAACCTGCTGCCGGACGTGGATTCGATCTACATCGTCAGCCGTCACGCGGGCGCCACCGCCAGCAGCGCCGATTACAACTCGGGCAAGGCGATGATCGGCACCGGGCCTTATCGCTTTGTGTCCTATGTGCCGGGCGACCGCACGATCTTTGCCCGTAACGACAGCTACTGGGGCGCAAAGCCGACCTGGGACAAGGTGGATTTCCGCTTTATTGCCAACGCTGCGAACCGCACGGCAGCGTTGCTGGCGGGCGACGTGGACGTGATCGACAAGGTATCGCCTACCGATGTGGAACGCCTGCGTAAAACACCAGGTGTGAATGTGTTCGCCTACCAGGGCTTGCGTGCGCTGATCATTCAGCCGAGCTTCCGCGCCGGTCCGAACGCGTTCATTCGTGACAATGCAGGCAAGCCACTGGCCGAGAACCCGTTGCTGGATGTGCGGGTGCGCAAGGCGTTGTCTCTGGCGATCAACCGCCCGGCCATCGACGAACGCATCATGCAGGGCACGGTCACCGAGGCCAACCAGTGGATGCCGGCCAACACCTTCGGGTACAACCCTGAGATCAAGAACATCCCGTATGACGTGAAACAGGCCAAGGACCTGCTGGCGCAGGCCGGTTTTCCTGAAGGTTTTCAATTGACTGTTCACGTACCGGGTGATCGTTACCCGCAAGCACCGGAAGTGATGCAGGCCGTGGCGCAGTTCTGGACGCGAATCGGCGTCAAGGTGCAGCTGGAAGTGCTGCCGTGGGCGGTCTACGCGGGCAAGGCGAACAAGAACGAACTGGCTATCAGTGTGATCGCCTGGGGTAATGGCACAGGCGAAGCGGCCTATGCGCTGACCAACATCCTGACCACGGTCGACAGCAGCAAAGGGCAGGGCGCGTCCAATTGGGGGCATTACAGCAACCCGCTGGTGGACAAGGCGCTGGCCGATTCAACCGCTGAGTTCGACGAAGCCAGACGCCGCACGATTCTTCAGGACTCGGTCAAGGTGGTCAGTGACGACGTTGGCATCATTCCGCTGTTTCATTACCAGAACATCTGGGCCGCGCGCAAAGGCCTGAAAGTCGAGCCGCTGGTCAGCGACCGTACTGCGGCGACCATGGTCACCGAACAGCCGTGATTTTCCCTCGTTCGCGCACTGCAGATGACCGCGACGGCGCGAACGCCACCCCAGCCTTGCAGGATATTTCATGACATCGACTGCTGAACACCCGACCACGCCGGACTTGCTCGATGATCTGCTGGCCATCGAGCCTGGCAGTTCTTTGCACACCGTGCGCCATGCGCGAGACAAGGTGGCGTCAGCGACCCAAGGCAGCCAGGCGCTTTTTTTCGATCCGGCGCTCGACAATGACCTGTCATTGAGTGAGCGGCTGTGGGTGGCGTACTACGCAACACGGCTCAGCGCACAGTCCACCCTGAGTGCGCATTATCTGGCGCAGTTGGAGGATGCAGGTGTTGAGTCTGCCGCGCTGGCCCACGTGAATGCCGGTCATATAGAGCGCATGGAAGACCCGCGCCTGGCTGCGATTCTGCACTTCACCCGCACCTTGATCGAATCCCCGGTGCATGGCGATCAGCGTGCCTTGCAGGCATTGCAGCAACAAGGCCTCGCCACGGCTGAAATCGTGGTCCTGGCGCAACTGATTGCCTTTCTGTCCTATCAGGTACGTCTGGCCGCCGGGCTGACGGCCCTGAAATCTGCCGGAGCAACCCAATGAGTGAGCTCATCCAGATCGAAGGGTTTACCAATCAGGTGCTGGGCTGGAAAGCCTGGTTGCCCACGGTGCAACTCGACGACGCCACCCCCGAACAGATCGCTGTGCTTGAAGAGAGTCATCCGCAGGCCAAGACCTCGGATTATTACCTGACCCTGGCGCATCACCCGGACATCCTTCGTCAGCGTTCTCAGGCTTTCAACGCCATCATGTATGCATCGGGCGGTCTGTCTCGTGCCGAGCGGGAACTGGCCAGCACGGTGGTCTCGCGGATCAATCGCTGCGTGTATTGCGCGTCGGTACACGCACAGCGTTTCGAGCAACTGGCCAAACGCAATGACGTGATTGCCCAGGTGTTCGCCGACCCGCAAACAGCGGGCACCACGGCGCGGGAAAAAGCCATTGTGCAGTTCGCCATCGACCTGACCCTTGAGCCGGCGGCGCTCGATGCCGGGCACATTCAGGCGTTGCGCGAGCAGGGGCTGGATGACGCACAGGTGCTCGACCTGATTCACGCCATTTCGATCTTCGCCTGGGCCAACCGGCTGATGCTGAACCTCGGGGAACCGGTCTTTCCCGAGGCATGACGTGCATTGTCTCAGGCGGTACATCGTTGGAGTGCCGGGGCTGGCCCGCTCGTTGCAAGAGTCGTTGAAACAGTGGTTGCGCCACGAACAGGCAACTTGATCACGACTGAGGTAATGGAATGCTGATTGCGCAAATATCCGACACGCACGTACGTCCACGAGGGCAGCTGTATCAAGGCGTCGTGGATTCGAACGCCATGCTGGCGGCTGCCGTCGATACGATAAACGCACTCGACCCGCCACCGGATCTGATCCTGTTCAGCGGTGATCTGGTGGATGAAGGGCGTCCGGAAGAGTATGCAATGGCCCGCGAGTTACTGGCACCATTGCGTCAAAAACTGCTGATGATTCCCGGTAACCACGATCATCGGCAGAACCTGCGCGACGCCTTTCCCGAGCACGATTACTTCATGGAGGAAGACACGTGTAACTTCGTGCATTCAGGTGCGGCTCCCGTGCGCATCATCGGGCTGGATATCAGCGTGCCCGAACAGCATCACGGCGACATGACCGATCGGGCGAGCCAGTGGCTGGATGAAACACTGGCACTGGAGCCTGACAAACCGACGCTGATCATGATGCACCAGCCGCCCTTTCCAAGCGGTATCACCTGCATCGACGCCTACCGCTGCGAGCGAGGCGAGCGGCTGGCCGAGGTGGTGTCGCGATACCCGGCGGTGGAGCGGATTGTCTGCGGGCACATTCACCGCTTCATGCAGCTTCGTTTTGGCGGAACGCTGATGTGTACGGCACCGAGTACTACCACGGCCATTGCCTTGCAACTTCGACCCGGTGCCAGCGACGCCTCGTACATCGAGCCGCCTGCATTGTTGCTGCATCACTGGAAACGCGACACGGGCCTCATTACCCACTGGGTGCCGATCGGCACGTTTGACGGGCCTTTCGCCTTCGCCTGAACCAGGGCTTTCTCAACCACCTACAGGCCTGACCGCGCAACGCTTTCAGGCCGTTTGCTCCTTGGCCAGGTTGACCAACACGATACCGGCAATGATCAAACTGATACCTGCGACAGACATCAGCGTGGGCACCTGTTGATAGCGAAACGCGGCAATCACAGTGATCAGCGTGATTCCGAGACCTGACCACATGGATGTGATCAAAGACATCGGCAAGTCCCGTTGCGCGTACCCCAGGCAGAGAATGCCAACCCCGTAACCCACGATTGACGTGATGACCGGCAGCCATCGGGTGAAGCCGTTGCTTTCTTTCAGCGCGATGGTTGCCACTGTTTCAGCAGCGATGCCAGCGAACAGGAACAGGTAGGCTTTGAAGAGCATAAGGGCAGACCGTTTTTTTAGGGTTCAGGAGGCGAGCGAGATGATCTGATCAGCGTAGAAACCGTTGAACGGGGTGCGTAGCGACACGGAGTAAGCCCCGGTCGACTGGAATTCCAGCCAGTCGCCTTCTCTGATATCGCTGGGGAATGAATAAGGAAAGGCCAGCCGATCCATGCTGTCGCAGGTGGGGCCGAATACCTGATAAGTGTCTTGCGATTGACCCTCATAAGGGGCGTCGTCACGCCAGACACGCGCAGGGAACTGCAGCCATTGCTGGGCCGAGAGCAGCCCGCCGAAGATGCCCGCACCGCAGAAAACAGTGTGCTCGCGCCTTGACAGCACTCGGGCAAACAGCGACATGCCGCCGTGGACCAGGCCACGGCCTGCTTCGCAGATCAGGTTCAGGTCCTTCAATGCCGGGCTGCTCTGGATGTGGTCGCAGACCCTGCCGACCAGCGCGGGCGTGTCACCCATCGAGTTCAGGTAATTGCCGGGAAATCCTCCGCCGATGTCCAGATGCCTGATGTGCTGAGCGGTGTCGCGCACAATCGACTCGGCATCGTTGAGGGCGGTCAGCCAGGGGCCTGTTTCGATCGCCTGAGAACCCACATGAAATGACAGTCCCAACGACCAGTCAGTGACCGAGGCCACCTGGTGGACGAGCTGCGTCGCCCGTTCAGGGCTTGCGCCGAACTTGCCCCTCAGGTCATACACTGCGTTGGATTCAGACGGGGCATAGCGGACGAACAGCGTGATCGAGCTGTCGCGCTCAGGCAGCACGTCACGCATCTTGGCAAGCTCCTCGGCACTGTCGAGTACGAATGAGCGCACGCCATACCGGTAATAGGCTTCCTTGAGGCAGTGCCGGGACTTGACCGGGTTCATGAGGTACTGAACCGGTTTGTCCAGCGTGTCGTGTACGGTTGCGACCTCTGCCAGCGAGGCCACATCAAAATGATTGATACCGCCCTTGTTCAAGGCTTCGAGCACCTGCACCAGGGGATTGGCTTTCATTGCGTATAGCACGGTGCCAGGAAAACGCTCGCTGAACTGCCGCGCGTTTTGCGTAATCCAGCGCTGGTCAACGGTATAGAAAGTGTCGCTGGTCTCATCATTCAATTGCGCAATAAGTGTATCCACGTTGAACTTCCTGGCGGTGGGGATGTAAGGGCTGTGCAGCAAGCTTCATGCCAGTGGTCTTGTAAGTCCGGGGGCTTATTCAATGAACGGCAACGGGTAAACATGTATACAAGATGCACCACCAAAAAAGGGCATCTGTTTAATGTTCGGTTCAGGGTGGTGCGGGCTATCGTTGTTCTGAACATTGTTTCAATAGATAGCGTTTTGCTACATGTATTTATCTTTCTTTGTAATCAATAAATACGTGGGTGCCACTGTCGGAATACATGTCGACTTGCATGCTTATAAGAAAGACCTTCCATTTCATGGGTTTGACGAATTTACTCGTGTGTTGAGGTCTGTTTTTTTCTGTGTGTCAATTGCGCGCAATGCGCATTTTCAAGCGAGGTGGCACGGCACTTGCTGAAGGCTTGATAGTGCCTTTATGCGTATTAGCCACTGCACTCACGTCTTGTGTTAATGACGAAATGATAATGTTTATCAAAGGACCAGATGGTGCCTGTTCGGGTCGCCGACGGCAGGTGCAGGGACGTCAGCGTTATCAAGAGGAAGATTATTTAAATGGATTATCGTGCTTTTTATCTTAATAACGCCCGGCAGTTTCTAACTGCACGCCAGCTCTCGTTTGAGGCGCTGGACGGTGTAGTAGGGCGGCAGTATGCGCAGGCGCATTTGACGCTGATGACCAGTTCGCCCGTCCACGGAATTGCCAACTCGGCCAGCGACATAGATTTGATCTGTGTGACGCACGACCGGGAATCCGATCAGTCGATGGCCTCGCAGATTTACCACAATGAACACCACATGGAGGTGGTTGCGTTCGCCCGAGAGGAAGTTGAGGCCTCCCTGCTACAGCTGACCCGGGTCGCTGAACAGGGCACCGCACAACAACTGTCTGCGTTCAAACAGTGGGATAAGCAACAACCCGTGTCGCGCAAGTACCTGGAACGTCTGGTGTGCGCGGTATCGACCGACCCCTCCTTGCCTTACCTGGACAGCCAGAAGAGTTTGAGTACGGTCTGGTCCGTTTCGGCGTTCGATGACTACCGTCAGAGCGCCTGTTTCTCTGCGCTGGCCTGGCGCAGCGGCGAGTACCGCGCGGCGGCCGCCTACGCCTGCAACGCCGCACTGTTTCTCATGAATGCGATTCTCGCCCGCCACGGCTGGGTCAACTCCAACCGTAAATGGACGTTACTGCGCTGGCACAAGGCGCTGCACACCCACGGCATCGTGATCCCCGACAGCCTGACCAACGCCGTCGAGCAACTCTGGCAGCGCGCCTATCCGGCCTGCCGCAGCGGGTTGCAGGGGCCGGACTTGATGCATTTGTGCGAGTTGACGCTGCTCGCCGAACACTCCTTTGCCTATGAGGCCGACTACGCCGTACTCAGCCCGCGCATCGAACGCTCCACCGCCAGCGCTTTTCTGCCAGGTATAGAAGTGGTCATCAACGCCGCGCGCCGCGCGACGCTTTTACCCACCCTTGCTCTACCGGAGGCGTTCAACACCCGCCCGATCGACCTTGCCGAACAGCCTCACGATATGGCTGCCTGCCTGTTGCGTGCTGCACGCGCAGGGCTGATCAGTTTCTCACTCAAGGATCACCACCCGATGCAGGGAGCACACGCATGAATGCCCATTCCGAACACGCATCCGGGCGTCGGTGGTTTCCGCGCCTTGGGGGTGGTTACAGCTACGCCGCAGGGGATCACGTGGAAAAACTGATCGCGGTGGCCTGGCTGCTGATGACCGAACTCGAAGCGTATCTGGAGGACCTTGAAGGTGCGACCGGAGAACCCCGGGTCGTCCACGCGCTGAGAATCAAGCTGGCGGAGCTGATGGTGGATATCGATTGTCGTCTGGCGGGTGCCGATACCCCGAATGAGTTGCACCAGTTCGCCTTGTTCGCGGAGTACGGCCTTTCGGACGTGATCGCCCATTCCGGGGAAACCGCCATCGACTGGCTGGGTATCCCGACCGATGTCACGGCTGACTGCGAAGACGACGCCGGCCGGCTGATCGACCTGTTCAAGGAAGTCCTGAATGCCTTCCCCGGCAAGCTGTTCAACCCGCTGTTGCCAGGCACTCAGGGCCAGGTCCTGCGGACCTTGCGTGACTGGGACAGATCCTGCCGCCTTGCCGGCCGCGACGCCGCTTTTCTGGCTCCCTTGATGAGGTCCCTATGAACAGTCCTGTCCTGCCCGAATCCGCTGCACAGGTGCCTGCGCGCAAATCATCGTTCGTCGAGCGTTACGGCGCGGTGTTTGGCCGCGAGCAAGGCCTGATGTTGCGCATGGCCGGGCTGACCGCCGCCGAGCAATCGGCGGATGGCTCCTGGATAACCGACGACACCGGCCGCCGCTGGCTGGACTTCGGTTCTTTCGGCCTGCACCTGTTGGGGCACCGCCACCCTGTCGTGGTGGCTGCACTCACGCGGCAAGTGGCTTCACTCGGCCTTTCCAGCCGCATTCTGGCCAACGAGCCTGGTGTGAGTGCCGCAGAGCGTCTGGCCGCGAGCGTCGGCCGACCCGGTAACGGTGTGCTTTACGGCAACAGCGGTTCGGAGGTGATCGAAGCCGCCCTCAAACTGGTGCGCATGCAAACCGGCAAACGCCGGGTCATTGCGCTGAAATACGCCTATCACGGCCGCACCAGCGGCGCGCTTGCAATCAGTTACGGCTACCGCGGGCATGCTGCGCTGATGCACGCCGAGGATGTTGTATTCATTGATGCAGGCGATCTCGACGCGGCACGCGAAACGCTGGCCGAAGGTGACATCGCTGCGGTGATCGCCGAGCCGGTTCAGGGGGAAGGCGGAATCCGGCCTCTGGACATGCGTTTTCTGAGCGACCTTGCAGGGCTGTGCCGTGAGCACGGCGCGTTCATGATCCACGATGAGATTCAATCGGGGCTGGGGCGTAGCGGGGCGCTGGTGTGCGGAGCGCCTGCCGACATCATCGTGTTCGGCAAGACGCTGGGTGGCGGCGTGTTTCCCGTGGCGGCGGCCATCTACGACAGCCGTCAGTTCGGCGCTCCGGCCCGAGACCCCGTCGTTCATGCATCGTCCTACGCGGGCAGCGCCCTGGCCGGGGCGGTGGTCAATGCGGTGCTGGATGTCGTCGGCGATCCCGCCTTCTGCGAACGCGTCAACGCGCTGGGGCAGATCGCGATGAACATCCTGCGCAGCCGGTTGCAGGACTGCCCGGCCGTGGCCGAAGTCCGCGGCAGCGGTTTGATGATCGGTGTCGAATTCACCTCCAGCCAGTACGTGGCCCAAACCCTGATCGAGGCTGCGCACCGCAACGTGCTGGTTGCTTTCTGCCTGAGCGCGACTCAGGTCCTGCGGGTCTATCCCGACGCAACCATCTCCAGAATTGACCTCGAACAGGGCATCAACAGCTTCTGTGATGCCATCGACGCTGCTTATCTTTCAATCCAGTGACGGAGAATTTCTATGCCTGACGTATCGACCAGCGTACTTCTAGGTGACTTCGAGCCAAGCGAAGTGTGGCCCATTCTCTCGGACTTCGCCCGCTATCCCGACTTCATGAGTGACGTTCTTGACGTGACGGTTCACCCGCGACAAAGCGAATATGTTTCCAGCACCTGGCGCGTGCTGATCAACGGCAGTGAGCTGACCTGGACCGAGCAGGACTGGCTGGTGCCACAGGAGCGCATCGAGTTCAAACAGACCGATGGCGACCTGGAGGTGTGGTATGGCGAGTGGTTGCTGGTGCAGCGCGAAGACGGTCTGCATGTGGACCTGAACGTGACGTTCGACCTCGGCATTCCATCGCTGGCCGAGGTGTTGCACCCCATCGGCGAGCGCGCCATTCGCGCCAACAACATTCAGATGCTGGACGGAATACGCAGCCAGTTGCTTGCGCGTCGTCATCAGAAGGTTGCGGCAGGAGGCTGCTGACATGCGCTCGACACTGATCATCACCGGGGCCAGCGGCGCGCTGGGCTCCTGGTTCGTTCGAACCTGGCTGAGTCAACAACCTGACTCGCATGTCATTGCCCTGTGCCGTTCCGAACAGGCGGCCAAAGGATGCCTGCAAGACCTGCCGGAAAGCAGTCGCCCGCGGCTGGAGTGTCGGATCGCCGACCTGACCGATGCTGCATCGCTCACCGCGCTGGCGGCCAGTCTGCCGGTCATCGAGCGGGCGACGGCGGTCCACCTCGCCGCCGATGTCGCGTGGGACAAAACCTTTGAAGAGATGCAGGCGCTGAATGTCGAGGGCGCGCAGCTGTTCTGCGGTTTCGTCCGGACGCTGGTGCGTCAGCCCCATTTCATCTACGTGTCGACGGCCTTCACTCGCTGCGAAAACTGGAATTACCGCAACGGCTACGAAGAAAGCAAGGCGGCTGCGGAGCGCGGATTGCGCAAGGCCTATGGCGAGCAGATGCCTATTTCAGTGTTCAGTTGCAGCCTGGTGATCGGCGCCACCCGCGACGGCGCAATCAGCCGCTTTCACGGGCTGTACCCGCTGATTCGCTTCATCAATTCATTCTCGCCGCCGTTTCTGGTGGGCAACCGCGAAGGGCTGTTCGATCTGGTGCCTATTGACTGGGTGGTTGACGAACTGGTCCATCTGGTCAGCCATTGCGTGGCGGGCGGGGCGCCGCGTGACGTGGTGGCTTCGGCAGGGGACGCGCGGCTGCCCTATGAACAGGTCATCCGCATCATTGAGTCGCGTGTCGATCATGCGCGCCAGGCGTTCGGGATTGCGCCATTGATCCCGGCACCGATCCTGCGCAGCCGACAGTGGGCATTCCTCAAGCGCTCTCTGGTTGCATGGCGTCCGGAAGGCATTTCGACCCGGGATTTTCGCTATTTCGAGCGGCTGTTGCAGATCTATGGCGTTTACGCGGAAAGCGACTTGGTCAGGCCGCCGCTGAATACCCGGCGCTCGGCGCCCCGTGCAGAAGAGTTTTTACCCAAGGCCGTGGATTACTGGCTGGCCCATGCACCCGATGCACGGATCAGCCTCGACAGGCTGGCCGCGAAATCCGCGGCAATGCCCGGTTAAGAGGGCCCTTTCAACGATTGAACGGGAGATGAAACATGGTGAAGACAATCGAACTCGACGCAATGGACAGTGGCGCTTACGACAGACGGGCCGAGCGGGCGACGCTGGCACGGCATCACCAGCAATTGACCACTGACCTCAAACAGCTCAGCGGCTGGCGGCAGGGCGGGCAGATAGGGTGGCAGTGGGCCGTGATCGTTGCGGCCATTGCGGCGGCCGAGTTGACCGATTCGACGCTGGTGTGCCTGTTGGCAATGCTGGTCATCGCCACCCGTCAGCACGCGCTGCTGGTCCTCATGCACGACGCCGCACATGTATTGATCAGCCGTGACAAACGGCGCAATGACCTGATTTCCAGCGTGTTTCTGACGTTCCCTCTGACATTGAGCACGTCACGCTATCGGGCGCACCACATTGCCCATCACAAACACCTCAACACCGCAGACGATCCGGATTACGCAGACGCGTTCGCGCCGCCGAGCTCCGGGCAGTTCTGGCAGGCTCTGCTGCGCGATATCAGCGGGCTGTCGACCCTGCAGTCGCTGCGCACGATGGACAGCTTCAGCGTGGTCGGTCTGTTCACTACGCCGTTGCCGTCGAACCGCACCGAACGTCGCCAAGCGCTGGTCTTTTATGCCTGCGCACTGGCGCTTGTTGCCGCGTTTCATGCCTGGGTCGGCGTGTTGCTGTACTGGCTTGCGCCGCTGGTGTTCTTTCTGCCTCCGATCCTGCGGATCCGCAGCCTGTCGGAACACGCCGGGCTTTCTACCCGGCACGTCACCCGCGACGCACGCAGTATCAGCCCCGGCTGGCTGGAGCGAATGCTGTTCGCGCCCTGCAACATCAATCGGCACTGGGAACATCACCTGTTTCAGCAAGTCCCCAGCTATTACTTGGGAACGCTGTCCCGGCGTCTTGCGCACCATTTGCCGGGTTCGGCTGCCGCCCGCAACACGCAGGGCTACCTGCTGGGCGCGCGTTGCATGCTGGCCGAACTGTATGGCGCCAACGGACGGGCACGCTCAGTGGCGTCTCTGGATCAGGAGGCCTGACCCATGATGCTGACCGGTTCTGAAATCGTGAAAATGCGTGAAGTGGGCAGTGTCGTCATAGAGCCCTTCGACCCCGTCCATGTGGAGGTCAACTCCTACGGGTGTCACCTGGCCGATTTGCTGCTGGAGTACCGCAGTGACCGCATCGATCCTCACGGGGAACTGGAGGTGATCGAACACCGTATTCCGCCTGAAGGGTTTGTGCTGTACCCCCATCGTTTCTACCTGGGCGCCACGGCCGAACAGATCGGCGGTATCGACTTCGCCAGTGAGCTGTACGCCAACGTGTCGACAGCGTCCTGTGGCGTTTTCATTCAGACCAGCGCACCGCTGGGCCATACCGGTGCGGCGATCAGCTGGACGCTGGAGATCGTCGTCACTCAACCCGTGCGCGTGTACGCCGGGACCAAGGTTGCCAAGGTCTGTTTCTGGGCCAACTTCGGGCTGACCACCTGTTATGCGGGACGCTACTTGGGTTCCAAGAGCACCGTGCCCTCGAAAATCATTCTGGATTAACCATGATACTGACCGGCAGTGAAATCGAAAATCGTGTGCGTTCGGGTGAAATCATCATCAGCCCTTTCTCCCATGAGAACGTGAACCCCAACAGTTACAACTTCCGCCTGCATGACCAGATGAAAGTCTATGAAGACGACGTGATCGATGTGCGCACCGAAGCGTCGACGCGAACCATCGACATCGGCCCGGAAGGTTACGAACTCCAGCCGATGAAGCTTTACCTGGCCTCGACCATCGAGACCATGGGCAGCACACATTTTGTTCCCACCTATGCAGCGCGTTCCTCGATTGCGCGGCTGGGAATGTTCATCAACCTCTCTGCGCCGCTGGGTGATATCGGCTTTGTCGGCCGCTGGACCTTGCAGCTGTATGCCCTGAACCGTATTCGCGTCTACCCCGGCATGAACATCGGGCAAATGATGTTCTGGAACGTGAAAGGTGACATCGAGTTGTATGCCGGGAAATACCAGGGGGCAACCGAGGCCTTCGCGTCACGGATTTTCATGGATTTCAAAAACACACCTTGCCCGCCGCCCGGCGCGCCTGTGCATGCACCGTTCCCCGGTATGGCGGCACTTGAGGCACTCGATCTGGCACCGGACTCTCTGGCCAGTTGAGCGACCCGATTCATCCCAGACATTTTCATTGATAGCGGGAGGCCGTCATGTCCAGTAAATACACCACCCTGCAAAGCCTTGCCCACACCTTGCCGGTGCCGGCCCTCAGCGCGCTGGGCGACGCTGATTACTGCGTACTGTGGAAAGACTTTGCAGCCCGTAAGCAGGCCATCGAAGACACGCTGAAAACCGTGCGGATCACCGCAGGCGCCTTTCTCGACGAACACATGGACAGAATTGCCCGGCTGGCCGAATTCGACTGGAGCGATGCAGCCGACGACCACATTGAGGCGCTGCTGGCAAACACGGGTTTCGATGAGGCCACGGAACTTGCCGTGCGTTCGTCGGCGAACATAGAGGACGGCACCCAGCACAGTTTTGCGGGCATCTTTGCCACTCACCTGTCAGTGCAGGGCGTACAGGCGGTCAAGGCCGCCGTACGGGATGTCTGGCGTTCCGGGGTGTCGCGTCAGGCCATTCTGGAGCGCCTTCGCGCGTCGATGCTGGAAACGCCGGTGGAGATGACCGTGATCGTGCAGCGCATGGTCAAGGCACGCTTCGCAGGCGTTGCCTTCAGCCACGATCCGCTGACCGGCGAAGCCACCACACTGATCGAAACCGTTGCTTCGCTGGGCGAAGCGATGGTCTCCGGCGTCGACAAGGGGATGTCGGCGCGGGTCAGTGATCAGCACGTCGATTGCGCACCCGAGCTGGAGCCGCACAAGGCACTGCTGCTGGAGGTCGCAGCGCTGGCTGCACAGGCTTCGGCGGCGCTGGGCACGGCAGCCGACATCGAATGGGCCGTTGACGAGCATCAGCTCTGGCTGCTGCAGGCCAGGCCGGTGACCAGCCTGCGTGAAGCGCGCAGCCTTGAACCGGTGCTGGAATGCGTCGAACTCTACCTCGCCAGCGACGATGCCCTCATGGACTTTCGTCCGTTGCCGGCCTTTGCGCAGTACTTTCGCAGCAAACGTCGACCGCTGGCCCTGTTTGCTCATGCCAATGAGGTCTCGGCGGGTCAGGCATTGCTGATCAAAGCCAATCGCCAGGGGCTGAGTGAGCCTGCAATGAATCAGGCGCTGCTCGACAGGCTGAAGACGAGCCAGGTCGTGCTGGATTTCTCTGATCAGGTTCGCCAGCAGATTCTCGAAAGAGGGGCGCTGCTGGAGCGGCTGCTGGAACTCAGCGATGAACGCGTCGTGTGTTTTGTGGTGCGCGAGTTCCTGAAAGGCGAGACAGGGCTGATTACTCAGGCCTGCGATGACGGCTCCACCACATGCGAATGGTCCCCGGAAGGTCTGCTGGCAATCAATCGCGGTATCGCCAGAACCAGCCGCGCGCGGCTTGCGACCCAAGACCCGGCCGGACCTGCCGATGCGCAGCGTCTGCACCGCATCACCCACGCCGCCAGCGAATTGCTGGGCTCGGTTCAACTGGAATGGGTGAGGGTGGGCGAACAGTTGCACCTGATCGATTTCTCGCCGTTATCCACGTTTGTGCAGGTCGGGGACGCGACCGAAATTCGCCTGATTTCGCCGGGTTATGCCGACGGGCCGACAGTGGTGGTCACGGCGGGGCGAAATATGGAGGAACTGAGTATTTCGGCCACCGTATCGATCAACTCGATCCCCACTTCGCAATCGCTCGGCGCAGAACTGGAGGCGCTTGAGCAGCAACTGCGGGCGCACGACGGGCAGGCCATCGTGGTATCGCCGCGCCCCTACGCAGCGCTGGCCGCCTTGCTGCCTTTCGCCCGCGGGTTTGTCTTCGAACAGGCGTCGATGCTGTGCCACCTCTCGATTCTGCTGCGTGAGCATGGCGTGCCTGCCGTCGAGTCCGAAGCACTGTATCGGCAGGGGCTTGCCGGGCAACGAATCACTTTCAGTCAGAGCGCGCGAGCGCCTGCCCACGACGTCAACGAAGTACGGGAGCTCCAATGATGACGGACATATCACTGCTGTTTTTCGATCCGCACATCCTCAACGGCAATATCGATGCAGCCCTGGTGGCGATTGTCGACACCGAGGCCGCCCAGGCACGCTACGCCGACAACGGGCTGTTCATCCCCAGCGGCACGCTACAGGCGCACTGGCTTTCCAATGCGCATCACACGCAAGTGCCAATGCCGATGAAGGACTTCGATTTTCAAGTGTTCAGCGCCGCACAGCGCAGGCGCACTCAGGACAGCCGCTCACGCATGCACGTCATGGACCCGACCCATCATCGGCGGCCCTCCGATCAGGCACTGCTGGCGACGCTTGCGGTGGTTCACCGGCGCAACACTTGCAGCGTCTATCACTACGTTCATGAGGGCGAAGCGGGCGCATTGTTTCTGCACCTGCTGGACGTCGAACCGGTCGAGCGTACGTCCTGGCGTGCCTGGCAGCGCCTGGCCAGGACCTGCGCTGTGCAGGCCGCTCTGTCACAGCCGATCCTCAGCGATGACTGCTGGTACGTACGCTGGCGTCCGGAGATGGAGCTGGAGCGCAAGTTCACCTCGTTCCAGATACCCGACATGTGGCAATTGTCCACGGCCATGCACAAGGCGTTTGGCGAGGGGGCTTTTCAGGATCTGATCCTGGAAATCGACCGTGACTTTCAGACCTACGATTACGAGTCACACATTTTCGAAGTGACCGGCGAACCGTCCGAAACCGGTTACATCTCGTTTATCCCGCAAGCCGACGGGCTGATGGCGGTCAAGCGCAAGTGGTTTCTCGAAAACGCCGAGCTTCGGCGTGAAGACTTCAACACCGATCAGCCGGTGGCTTTCGCCGACATCGAGGCCCACGCCCGCTCCATGACCCCGGCACACCTGCGTCGACTGAAACCGTTCAGGCGCACGCGCATTGATATCAACTTCGAATCATTGAGAACGGGTAACGGGTTTGGCGCCTATTTCGATGTCTGCCGCATGGTGGACGGCAGTGCGGAATTTGCCCAGGTCGAAGTCGAGTATTGCCGCAGCAGAACGTTGCACACGCTGCGCGAAGTTGAAGAGGACTTTGAAACGGTCTCCAACGTGATGCGTGACTTTCTGGCCGGACAAGGCTTGCCGTTTCAGCAGGACCTTTACTCGAAACTCGATTTTGCCCGTGAGGCAAGTCGGCTTTGAACTCGATTTGCCGGAGAGATGACCATGCCACAATCCACTGATATGCAGACGGCGATCCTGTTCGGTAGCTGGAAGATCCGTCATCAGGAACCCCTTGAACCGGGCGACCTCGCCCTATACGCGATTCCCGCCGACACGGCGTTAATGGGCGAATTGACGGCTGTCGCCGACCTGCGCGGTCGTTATCGCACGCTCGCTCGCTGGAGTGCTGACGGCACGCTGCGGCGCGCCGATCTGGACGAAGTGGACTGCCACAACCTGTCCGGCGCAGCCATTCCGCTGGCGATCATCACGCTACAGGGTGATCACGTGCAGATCAGTCATTTGCTGAATCGCATTGACGTGCATCGCTCACTGTTTGTGCAACCTCCGCTGGAGATCGATCAGCCACGGGGCTCATCGAATCTGGCGCAGGTAGTGCGAGAGGCATTCGAGCGCAACCACTTGGCGATCAACAACTGGGAGTGTCGTTACAGCACCACGGCGCAACCTTATGTCGAGTCGTTCGAACTGGCCCCGGACAGCCACGCGCGGGTGCTGGGTGAGGCGTGGTTCGACGCCGGTTTTGGCCCGGCAATGGCGCCGTTCACCCGTCAGTGTGGGGATGAATTTCAGCTATGGGACCATCACGTGACGGCTGCCCGCGCCGAAGACGGGGGTTATGTGTGGATGGAGCACTGCACCCGGAAACGCAAACTGGCCGTCAACGAACCGCTGGTGCAAGTGTTTCGCAGTGCGCCCGGCAGTCTGTCGGCCACGCGCCAGGAGCTTTCGCTGGGCTCGCCCGCGCTTGAAGCAATGGCCATGAGCACTGACAGCACGTTGCAGGCACTTGGCGAATACCGGCGCTACGCCTTCAGTTGCCCGTGTGAATCCGTGGAGAGCGGCAATCTGTTTATGGTCTCGTTCGAGACCTGTACGCCACTGGCTCCTGAACCGGGAAATACGTCGGGGTACACGACCCGTGGTGAAGTGCGCTTTCTCAAGTCACGCGGCGCTGTCCATCACGACGTGATCATTGCCGATCTGCGCAGGCTGATGATGCACCTGCACGCCTTTCTGGACGATCGTCGCCTTGAAAGCTGGCCAATGACCGACCGTTTTGCCTTTCTGCACTCGCCATCGCCTTTCACCACCCAACGGGAGAGCCTGTACTCATGAGCAGTCGTTATCTATGCAATGGACGTTATCGCCTTGAGCTGAACGATCAGGCCTCGGGTTCTGCACTCGCTCAGCGGTTACGGGTCTTTCTGGCGCCTTATTTTGCCGACGTCAACGATGACGGTCATACCCCCGTGGACCTGAGCGTGCGCTTGCACGACAGCGCCGCCTTCCGAGACGAATGGGTCAGGCTTTGCGTGACACCTGAAGTCATCCGCGACACCTACGCCCCCGGTTTTACCTTGCGCGTACTGCGTGGTCACGACCCGCTGACCGGTCTGGATCACGCCTGGGACCCGGACACCCGAGTGGGCTACCGGATCGACCGTGCTCGCCGTGACGTCGAGTTCTACGGCGATGACAATGCGTTCATTCATCTGATCGAGCTGGTGCGCTATTTCGGGCTGCTGGTGGAGCAGGCCAAGGGCAGCGTGATCATGCATGCGTCCGCCGTTGTCGGGAAAGACGGCGGCATTGTCGCCATCGGCGGGGCCAAGGGCGCAGGCAAGACCACCACCATGCTGGACCTGGTGCTGTCCGAGGACTACCTGTATTTCTCCGGCGACAAGTTGTTGCTGGATGTTGTCGAGGGACGGGTTCGCGCCCGAGGCTGGCCCGATTACCCGCATGTCGGCGTGGGCACCTTGCGCACCCACCCCGAGCTGGCTAAACGTCTTGACCTCGCCTCGGTGGCCGACGATCTGTCGATCGCCAACACCGAGAAGCGCCTGTGCAAGCCGGAAACCATGCGCGCTGCGCTCAAGGCCAGCCCTGAAGGCTGCGGCTGGCTGACGACGGTGATGCTGCCCAACGTGAGCGCGCGCGGGGCGTTGCAGGTATACGCCCCCGCGCGCGACGCGGTTCTTGAGCAGATCCATTCACCGACGCTGTTCGAATGGCCCCATCGTTTCATCACCTCGACCTGGCACAGCATGATCGACCCGGGCACGCTGAGCGACACCGTGCCGGCGGAAATCGTTGAGGGGCTGCTCAAGGTGCAGTGGCAAAACCGCGTCGGCGTGGCCCGCGAACTGATCAGTGCCTGACAAGGAGGTCTCATGAACCCGTTTTCTCAGGTCCGCCTGGCGCTGGTTGCCCCCAGTGGTTCGGGCAAGAGCACCACGGCCCAGCTGTTGCGCACGTATTTCGAGGGCGAAGGCCTGACGGTAGAGGTCATCAAGCTGGCCCAGCCTCTTTATGACCTGCAACAGGCGTTTTACCAGCATGCCGGCGTGGCGTTGCTGCCCGGTATGCAGAATCAGTGTCTGCTGGAAGGCATAGCACGAGACCTGCGGACATTGAACAGCCATTCGCTGGTCGCAAGCTTTGCCCGGCGATTGACCCAATCCACCGCTCAGGTCGTGATCAACGATGACCTTCGCGACGATGCAATCGACTGGCCTTACCTGCGTACCGAAGGTTTTCAGGTGGTCAAGATCCTTGTCGATCATGCCTTGCGTCAGTCGCGGCTGGGGCAGCGGGGCGACGTCAGCGTGGTGGAAAACAGCGCGCTGGATCTACAGACCCATCGCATCAAGGCCGATTACGTGCTGCCCAATAACAGCTCGCTGGATCAGCTCGAGCAGCGTGTCGCGGTGGTGGCGCAGTGGGCAATGCACGGCCCTCAGTGTCGGCGGGTCTCATGAAAGGTCCGGACCCGTTGATATGGCTGTTGATCGATGGGCTGTCCTGGGAGCTGGTGAACCGCTATCGGTCGAGAAACGCGGCGCAGGATTGCGCGCTGCAATGGCCTTTCTATCCCTTGGCGCCGCTGTCGCCCAATTGCCAGACGCCGCCCTCGCTGTTTTCGATTTTCAGCGGTACGCAGGTCAGCGAGCACGGCTTGACGGGCTATCTCATGCCCGCTCCGGTGCCACACAACCCGCTGGCAACGGCGGGGGCTTTTCAGGTCTGGCCGCGCCATATCGACATGGTCTGGGACGAATGGGCGCGTGAGGGCATCACCTTTCGCCTGTGCGCCCTGCCTTTCGTCCAGCCCGACCGGCTTGGCGCCGCAATGGTTGGTCAAAGCAGCGTGTATCAGGGGTTATCGGTACGCCCTGAAGTGATCGAAATGGGCGGTGAACTGCGCATCGAGGCGCTGGGCGTGAAGGGCCGGGTCAGCCCGCGAAAAGGCGGTGCAACGATTGTCTGGCCTGATGGCGCACACCGCGCGCCTTGCGGGTTGCCGCTGGGCCGCTCGGTGCATCTGCCGCTGGAGGGGCCGGGCAACGTCTGTAACGCCATCGCTTTACGCGCCGTGTGCATAGAAGGGCGAATTGCGGTAGTCAGTTTCGGCTACCGCGAAGTGCAGACGCTGGATTACCGGGCGGATGTTCATAAAGCCTATATCGCCAATGACCTCACGTGCCTTTACCGCGCCGGGCAGTTGGGCAAGCGGCTGGACGAAGGCGGGCAGGGCGCGGCCGAATGGCTTTTGCTGGAGCTGATGCGCGAAATGCACAAGAGCTTCTGTAACGACATTGTCGGTGCAATCGCTGCACGCGATGTGCATCGGGTGATCGGCTATTACCCGGTGGTCGACCTGCTTTCGCATCACTGGCTGAAGTACCTCGATCCGCAATGGGCTTGCCCGGTCATGCAGCAGACCGGGCAGCGCTTGTTCGATGAATTACTGACCTGGGTCGATGAGCTGATCGTGCGCTGTATCGATGCCGCGGGTGTTCCGGTGCAGTGCATCGCCCACTCGGATCACGGCATGGCGGCGGTCCATCATGATCTGTACCCCAACGCCTTTTTCGAAGCATGCGGCTGGCTGGTTTATGACCCTGAAGGCTGGCCGGATCTGCAAAAGAGCGCGGCTGTCTTTCATCCCGCCGACAACGGCCTGCTGCTGTTCAACCAGCAGCGGCTGGCTCGCTTGGGGCTCGACCCGTGTTCGCTGACCGAAGCCTGGCGGCAGAGCCTTGCCGAGTGTTTTCGGGACAACTGGACAATGTTCGAGCATTCGAACGGTCAGGCGTTTGCCGACGGGTGGAGCGGTTCGCATTATTGGCAAGCGCCTCGCGGCGCCCGGCTGCTGTCTGCACGTTCAGAGCACCGTGCGCGGACCAGCCGTAAAGGAGGCGACCACACGGTATGCGCCAGCGACCCCTGGCTGCGCGGCGTATTGCTGGATGCGAGCAGCACGCCGTTGCCGCCGCCTCCCGGAAACACCTTCACGTTACCCGACATTCGTCAGTGGCTGACAGCCAGGTCCTGAGCCGGGCCATACCTCTTTTCAACAACTGGGAGCCTGTCCATGCGTTTTGAAAGTCTGCTCTTGGATATCGATGGAACACTCATGCTCAAGGGGCAGCCATTGCCCGGAGCGGCCGAGGCGTTGAACTTCGCCCGAGCCGAAGGGCTAAAGCTGCAATTACTCACCAACACCACCGCCAAAATGCCGGAAGTGCTGGCCGACGAGCTTTGTCAGGCAGGCATTGAAGTGTCCGCCGATGAAATTCAGACCGCCACCACGGCCTGTGTGGGGTACTTGAAGCAGCATCCGCAGCTCAAATGCCACCTTCTTGTTCCGGACTCGGTCAGGGGCGCCTTCAGCAAGGTCATCACAGACGATGTAGCGCCCGACGTGGTGGTGATCAGCGATATCGGCGAAGCATTCGATTACGCCGCGTTGAATCGCTGCTTTCGGATGTTGCGAGGGGGCGCGCGTCTGATTGCGCTGCAAAAAAACCTGTTCTGGTTCGATCACGATGGCGAACGCCTCGATTGCGGCGCGTTCATCGTGGGTCTGGAGGCTGCTGCACGGGTCGAAGCCCTGGTGATGGGCAAACCGTCAGCGGTGTTTTTCGAAGCGGCTCTGCGCACGCTTGATACCTGCGCAGAGCGAACCCTGGTAATTGGCGACGATGTGCTGACCGACTGCGCGGGCGCCAAGGCGGTGGGCGCCAGCAGTCTGCTGGTGCGTACCGGAAAATATGACCTGTCGCTTCTGCAGGCCCATCAACACAACGTGGATGCGGTGATCGACAGCCTCGCGGATTTCCCGCGCTGGTGGCTGTCCACCCAAGCATCAGGCAGTCACGGCCAAGCCTGAAAGTCACTCGATTACAAGGACGAATCACCCATGATGGCAACGTATGTCAGAAAGTCGAAAGAGCGCCCTGAAAACATATCCGAGCGAATTTATGCGCAGCTCAAGGAGGACATTACCGAGTTTCGTCTGGTTCCGGGCGAGCGATTTACCGAAGGCGAGGTGGCCGAACGTGTTCACGCCAGCCGCACACCGGTCAGACAGGCGTTATTCCGGCTGGAGCACGAAGGTTACGTGCAGGTTTACTACCGCAGTGGCTGGCAAGTATGCCCCTTCGATCCCCATCATTTCGAGGAGCTGTACGACGTTCGTGTCGTGCTCGAACTGGCCGCGCTGGCCCGGCTCGGCGTGATGGACCTGAGCCGGGATCCGTTGATTACCGAACTCACGCGCACCTGGCTGGTGCCGGAGAACGAACGCCTGAGAGACATCGACATTCTGGCCGGGCTTGGCGAGCGCTTTCACTGCGCACTGGTTGAAGCCGTCGGCAACAGGGAAATGGCCCGCATGCACCTCGAAATCACTGAAAAGACCCGGACCATTCGCCGCCTTGAGTTCAGCACTTCAAGGATAGACGCCACCTATGAAGAGCATGCCAGCATTCTTTGCGCCTTGCTGGAACGCAGACCGGATCAGGCCCAGCAATTGCTGGAGGCGCATGTGGAATGCAACAAGGAAGAAACGCGACGGGCCACTCAGCATATTTTGCGCAGGGCGCGTCATTATGCCGAGAAGAACGGGGAGCCGTTCAGCCTGCGTGCGCAATCGCAATAAGCGATGGCTACAGGGGTGCCGGGCTTCAATCGTTCAAGGCCCGCCGCTTGACGGGCCTTTTGAATGTCGCATCGAGGCTGAGCGCGCCAGGGCCGGTCACCATGACCTGAATCAGGCCGCCACAGATCGCAACGTTCTTCAGGAAACTGGTCAGTTGAGCTTTTTCGGCGAAATGCTTGTGAAAAATCAGCGCAGTGACCAGCGTGAAAACAGCCATCACGGCCGCCGCCGCTTTCGTTCGGAAACCCACCACGAGTGCAGCGGCTAGCCCCAGCTCCACGAACACCGCGCCGATGTAAGCGAATACGGAGAGGGGGAGGCCAGCGCTCTCGATATAATTCAGGGTCGCTTCAGGCGCCATAAGTTTGCCCAGTCCGCTGTACAGGAATAACAGGCTGAGCAATACACGGGCGGCCAGCGCCAGGCAGTCTTCTTTGGCTGTTTGCATCGGTATAAACCTTTTGAATGAGCGGTGAGGCGTGTGTTTTTAGTTGAGGTGTCGCGGAGAAGAACGTTATATCTGAATGTCTTTGATCACTGTGCCGGTTTCATCCAGCAGCCTGAGGTCATGGCTGAGGGTATTGTCCGTCAGCACCAGGCGATAACGTTTATCAGGCTGGAAGTTGTCAACATCAACCTTCACAAAATCACTGCGGGTCGAGTCCCCATGGAGTTCGGTCAGCACCAGTAATTCAAGTGTGTGGCGGCCCGATGTCACCTTGAAGTAACGCCCGTCATCGACTGTGCTACCATCCACTCGCTCGGCCAGCAGCGTATTCCCAGTGTCGGCAGACAGATAAATAACGCTGGATGCCTTATCCGGTTCGGGGATAACAGCAGCGCAACCGGACACCGTGAGCAGCAGGGTAATAACAGACAGGGTTTTCATCAGGGTCACCAAAGTGTGGGTGTCGAAAGAGTCAGTTCATCATGTCGACCCATCATTAAGTGATCATTAAGGTGTTGCTGATGACGGCCGTGAGTATTAATAAGTGGCTGCTGTCGGGTAACTTAATGTTCCCTTAATCCCAAAAGATTACCCTGTTTCAATTTGCGGGAAGCAGCATGCGCGTATTACTGGTTGAAGATGACAGACTGATCGCCGAA
The DNA here is from genome assembly GCF_002093745.1 of Pseudomonas graminis. GTDB lineage: Bacteria > Pseudomonadota > Gammaproteobacteria > Pseudomonadales > Pseudomonadaceae > Aquipseudomonas. Next base: position 151,909 of record NZ_MTSB01000003.1, on the reverse strand, counting down.
GGCGTGATTGCCGGCCTGGGCGCGCAAGGTTTTAGTGTCGAGCACGTCCTGCATGCTGCCGGCGCAGAGGCCATGTTGCTGGTCGCGCAGTTCGAGGTCATGATTCTTGATCTCGGCCTGCCGGACAAAGACGGTTTGACGCTGCTTCGCCTGTTGCGCGAGCGTTCATTTCATCTGCCGGTGCTTATCCTCACCGCCCGTGACTCTATCGCTGACCGGGTGGCCGGCTTGCAGGCTGGCGCTGACGACTACCTGCTCAAGCCTTTCGACCTCAGAGAACTGGCCGCCCGCCTGCACACGCTGCATCGCCGCTTCCTGGGCCGGAGCAGCAACCTCATCCAGCATGGCAGCCTTGGCATCGACCCTACCACCGGGGAAGCTTTTCTCGCTGGCAAGCCGGTCGATCTTTCTCGAAAAGAGCAGTCCTTGCTCAAGGCATTGCTGGACAGCAAGGGGCGGATTGTAACTACCGATCAGCTCAAGGATGCGCTGTATGGTTTTGCGGACGACGTGGAAAGCAATGCGCTCAACGTGCATATACATAACGTGCGCCGCAAACTGGGCAATAGCATTGTGCAGACGGTGCGGGGGCTGGGGTATCGAATAGGCTCGGTGGCGGATGAATCAGATGAGTCTTAGATCGCGGTTGACGCTGATACTGGGTGCCAGCTTCATCGTGCTGTGGACACTGGCTGCCGCCTGGATGCTGTGTGACCTGCAACGTAATGTGAGCCAGTCATTCGACGAGCGACTGGCGGCTTCCGCGCGACTGGTCATCAGCCTTATTCCTTCCTCGCCTGCCGCCATTCGAAAGTTCGACCTGCTGAACGCCGAGCGATCAGAGGCTGCCAAGTCCGTACTGTCGAACGGCATGGCCTGCCAGGTAACCTCACTCAGAGGCGAGATATTCGTCCAGAGCCACAATGCCCCCGGTCAGACGCTGGGTGCGTTGGGGGAGGGGTATCACAATCAAGTGGTCAACGGCGTCGAGTGGAGAACCTTCACGCTTGAAATCGAAGGCGTGCGGATCAGCACCGCCGACCGGGTCGATCAACGCAAAACGCTCAAATATTCCATCCTGTTTGCCGCTGCCGTACCGGTGCTGGTGTCCCTGATGGGCAGTCTGATTCTCCTCTGGATAGGCGTCGGCAAAGGGCTTGAGCCTCTTTCGCGTATCAAGGATGCGCTGGTTCGGCGTAACGCAGATTGCCTGGATCCCCTCGACATCGGCAAGCTGCCCGCCGAACTCAAGTTGCTGGTCGACTCTCAGAACGGCCTGTTGGCGCGTATAGCTGAAGCGATCGAGCGTGAGCGCAGGCTCACCGGCGATGCGGCTCACGAATTACGCAGCCCGCTGACCGCCATCAAGACTCATATTCAGGTGGCTCAACTGACCGAAGGTGAGGTTGCACAAAACGCGATGCGCAAAGCAGAAGAAGGCGCCGATCGTCTACAGCGCATTCTGGAACAACTGCTTCTGCTGGCCAGGGTTGAGGGCCGGCTGTCATTCGAAGACGGACAGTCCACCCTGCCGGGTGACGTAGCGAAGCAGGCACTGGCTGACTCGGCTCAGCAGGGCTCCGTCGTGCTGGTTATCCAGAAAGAGGTGGAGTCATTGCCGCTCAACGTGCCGGCGGTCCTTGCGACGGCTGCCCTGCGAAATCTGATAGACAACGCACTACGGCACACCCGACCGGACACCAAGGTCGACCTGACGATATCCCGAGATGGAAACGGGGTCAGTTTTCGCGTCAGAGACAGGGGCTATGGTGTTTCTGCTACCGAACTGACCGACCTCACCAAGCGCTTCTGGCACAAGGGGCATGCAGGCGGGAGTGGGTTAGGGCTGGCAATCGTTGAAGCGATCATCGTGAATGGCAGCGGCACGCTCTCGTTCAGCAACCTGATTGACGGTTTCGAGGCCGTCATGAAACTGCCCTTGGCCGGAAACCGGAAGGCGAGCTAGCCAAAGCGTTGCGTCAATGACCGCAGCACTCAGTCGCGCGGATCAAGCGTTTTGCGGGTGTTTATGGCGCGCGGTAACGCAATGCTTCCAGCAACAGCGCAAAGGCGGGCGATGCCTGCCGCCTGCTCGGGTAGTAGAGATGAAACCCGGCGAAGGTCGGTGACCAGTCCTCCAGCACCTGAACAAGGCGTCCGGCATCAATGTGCTCGGCCACCAGATCGTGGGGAATGTAGCTCAGCCCGAAACCGTCGAGTGCAGCGTCCAGCAGCGGGTAGACACCGTTGAACGTGACCTGGCCCGTGACACGGACGTTCAGGGTTTCACCGTCTTTGGCGAATTCCCATGCGTACAGCCCGCCGTTGGTGGGCAAGCGCAGGTTATTGCAGCGATGCGCCGTGAGGTCTCTCGGGGTAACGGGTCTTGTACGCCCTGCGAAGTAGGCGGGTGAGCCCACCACTGAAAGGCGCATGTCCGGGCCGATCCGGGTGGCAATCATGCCATCCGCCACGGCCTCGCCCAGACGAACCCCCGCATCGAACCCCTCGGCGGCGATGTCGACGAAACTGTAGTCGCAACACACTTCAACGCTGATGTCCGGGTACTTGGGCATAAAGGTGTTGAGCACTGGCCGGATGATCAGGTCCAGCGAGTGATCCATCGCATTGATGCGCAGCTTGCCAGTCGGGGTGTCGCGCAAATCGCTGAGACCGGCCAGCTCGATTTCGATTTCATCGAAGCGCGGGCCGACCCTCTGAATCAGTCGTTCGCCTGCCTCCGTGGGCGAGACGCTGCGAGTGGTGCGGGTCAGCAGGCGCAGACCCAGACGTGATTCCAGGCTGCGAATGGTATGGCTCAGGGCTGATTGAGACACGCCAAGGCGAGCCGCCGCCTTGGTAAAACTTCGCTCTTTGGCAACCGCCAGAAAAGCGAGCAGGTCCGTGGCATTTTCCCGAAGCATTAATGAGCCCAGCCTATAAGTGTTTTCAAATTGTAGCGGATAGTCGCGGTAGTTCGCCGTGGGTAGATTGGACGCCTGTTCAAACACACCGTCCAACACGCCCTCGGGAATACTCATGCTTGTTATCACCACCAGCGGCTCTCAACCCTCGGCTAGCGGCCCTGCCGATTATTTCACCGGCACCGTGCGTGTCGACGCCCCCTTCAAGGGGACGGAAGACGCCAGGGTCAGCGGTGCCACCGTGACGTTCGAGCCTGGCGCGCGGACGGCCTGGCACACACACCCGCTGGGTCAGACGTTGATCGTCACCGCCGGTGCGGGACATGTGCAGGAAGCGGGGCAACCGGTCCGCTCGATCAAACCGGGGGACACCGTATGGATTCCACCCAACCTCAAACACTGGCACGGCGCTACCGCGACAACCGCCATGACCCATATCGCCATTGCCGAAGTACTGGATGGCAAGGTGGTGGACTGGATGGAGCAGGTCTCAGACCACGAGTACGGTGCAGCAGACGGTGTTGAATAGCTATTCAGGGGCGAGGTCGCCGTACCAGTAAGCGGCCGTAACACCGCCATCCATCAGAAAGTCGCTGCCGGTGATGAAGGTGCCCTCCGGTCCCATGAGCAGGGCTGCCAGCGCGCCCACTTCATCAGGTGTGCCGCCACGACCGGTCGGGCTGAGTTCGATCATTCGGCGATAACCTTCACCGCGCGGGCCGCTCAGCTCATCCCGGGCAAGCGGCGTGAAAATGATGCCCGGACTGATGGTGTTCACCCGCGCACCGCGCTTGCCCCAGCGAACCGCCTCGGCCATGACGCGCAATGAATTACCGCGTTTCGAAAGCTGATAAGCCTGCAGCGGATCAGTGACCTGTGCTGCCTGAAGCATGGGCAGCGCGAGCAATGCTTCGACCGGTGTGGTGGCCAGCGCGGCGTTTTGTTCAGGGCTCAGCGCGGGCAGTCGATGGCCTGATTGTGAGGCGATGACAATTGCGCTGCCGCCTTGGGCGATGACCTCGCCGAATGTTTCCAGGACCAATGCCGTGCCATACAGATCGACACGCAGAATGGTGGCAACCGGTGCCTGGGAAGGTGAAACGCCAGCAGCATTAATCACCCCGGTCACCGACCCCAATGCCGTCGCCGTCTGTACCAGTGTCTCGACAGAGTCTCGGGAAGACACATCGACAACCGCCGTCGTGACCTCAAAGCCGGCGTCCCGCAACACCCTCGCGGCCGCTTCGGCATTGTCCTGCCGCAGTTCGGCGAGCAGGACGTGTTTGCCGGCGCTGACTCTGCGAGCGATGGCCTGGCCTATGGCCCCGGCGCCGATGACTACGGTGACGCTGGAAAGATTTTTCATGAGTGTTCCCTGGTGTCTATCGGAAGCGGTGTGCTCAAAGCACACCCGTCTGTTACCTCCGAAGCACCTTATAGAGCGGCTTTTACATCAACAATAGAGCGTTGTCGGGATAGTTTCATGAGCCCGTTTCATAAGTGCATCCCCACGGTGTTTTCGCGCCTCAGTGCTTATGCTGCAATCTGGCCCACATCAGTGACAACAGCGAGCGTGAGGCCATGAGTCGTTCGTCGCTGCGAACCGCGGCGGGCAGCCCGTGCCACGGAATACTGGCCGTGCGGTGATGCTGCAGATGCAGGTTGATGTGGTACGGCCAGATGAAAAACCGCCCCAGCCAGCCGACACGCCAGGCGTACGTCCAGTGGTTCCAGCCAGGCGTGACGCCCGGGCCGCCGCTGTGCTCGGCGATGCTGCGTATTTTCTGCAGCAGAGTGCCGAGGGTGATCAGGGGCATGAACCACAGCATGGCCAGCAAGCCCGTTTGTTGCAGTGAGCATTGCCAGATGAGGACCACCACAATCATCAGCCAGACCAGCGCTGCGGCCATCAGCGGCCGGGTAATGGACAGTGGCGCGCCCCCGGCAGCCTTGTAAGCCGCGATGTTGCGCAACGTATTGACCATCAGCAGGTCACCCAGCAGTTGCCGGATCAGCAACGTTGTGCTCAATGGCCTGAACCGCCAGGGCTGACGGTAATAGAGGAAACGCCGCTCCGGATCCTGCTCGGTTCCGGCGTGCTGGTGGTGATCCAGGTGCAGAGGGCGATAGAACTCGATGGGCACCAGGCCGGGAACGCCAATGGCCAGGTTGATCAAAAAATCATTGGTGCTGCGCTGTCGAGTCAGGTGGTAGTGGGTTGCATCGTGGTAGAGCACGAACAATGCGTGCTGTCGGGCTGCGACGATGATCATGGCCAGCAGGTAGAAACGCCAGTCCGCCAGGTACAGCGCGACGCGAATCGTGACCAGGATGCACAGCCACTCCAGAAGCAGCGCCGACATCGTGCGCATGTCTACTGCGCGGCGCTTGAGGATCAGGGTTGCCATGCCGCAGGCCAGACCGACAGCCGCGCCAAAGGCCATGTCGGTAAACACATGTTGCCCGGTGGTCATGACTGACAGCATCAGCACCGCACCCCAGACGCCGAAGACCCATGCCTGACGCAATCGCAAACCGGCCATGACCACGCTGATTGCCACCGGTAATGCCACGTGCCCGCTGGGAGAGGCCGCCAGCGGCGCGTCGATTTGGTACAGCCAGTCAAGCCATGCCGACCCGGTTTCGGGGCGCAGGATCATGGTGGGCCAGAACAGATGACTGACCAGACACAGACCGGCCGCCAGCGCGCCGGCAAAGAACGCCGGCAGTAGCCAGGACGACCGACGCCCCATGTACACCAGCACCGGCATGATCAGCGTATAGCTCAGGTACGGCGCAAGCGTGAATGGCAACAACGGGATATAGGCGTCGACAATCCCGGGTTCGACACGCTGCACGGCGCCCATCGGGACGTGGGTGACCAGGAAATACAGCAGGCCGGTCACCAGCAGGTAGACCATCAGCCACGTGAAGGGACGATCAATACGGGTGACGACAGTGAGAGGAGGGTGCATGTAGACAAAGCCTGGTTCAATCGGTACGTGCTCAAGCGAACAGTCAGTCAGGCTGATGTGCGCACGGTGGTGATTCGCGACGCGGGACGCCGAGGAGAATAGATTCATTGCCCTCTGCGGCCCGGCCATTCAGAATCCGGTCATTGTGTTTCCATACATCGAAGGCCTCCATGAATTTGTGCGCGACCGCTGTCGAGCGCTCCGACCTGCAATCGAATGATATCGACCGGATGTTCGAGATCTATTCTGCCTGTTATCAAGACACCTGCCGGGTCCGGTTCGGGCAGGACTTGGATGACAAGACGCATTGCATTGTTCTGCGCGACCCCGATCAGGCGATCATGGGGTTTTCGACGCTGAAACTGTTTGAAATGAACTGGGACAATCAGCCCGGCAGGTTCATTTTCTCTGGTGACACCATCATCACCCCTGAACACTGGGGTAGCCAGCAACTTGCCTTCGCCTGGTCCCGACTGATTGGCGACCTGTGGCGTCTGGCCCCCGACGTTCCCCTGTACTGGTTCCTGATCTGCAAAGGGCATCGGACTTATCGGTACCTGCGGGCGATGGTACTGGATTACGCGCCGCGTGCGGGGCATTTGACCGACCCTCGTACTCAGGCGTTGATGGATCACCTTGCGCAGACGCGTTTTGGCGATGCCTACGACCCGTCCACCGGACTGCTGTCCTTCAAGACCCCGCAGGGGCGACTGACCGAAGCGCTGGCGCAGGTGCCGGAAAATCATGCGAGATTGCCGGACGTTGCCTACTTTCTGCAGAAAAACCCTCGTTACGCCCAAGGCGACGAGCTGGTTTGCCTGTGTCGCTTCACTGTCGAAAACCTGCGGCCACTGGCTCGACGTCTGTTGATGGCCGAGCAGCGCCCGGCGTGCTGATTCGCCAGGCCGGTTCGGCGGACAGTTCGCAGCTCATCGACTTTCAACAGCGGCACGCGATGCGCGGCAGCATGCCACTACGCTTTGATCGCAGCCCTGATTACTTCGCCCTGCATCGCTGCCATGCCGCCGACCACCGTACCTGGCTTGCTGAAAGCCCGGACGGCGAATTGCGCGGGTCGGCCAGCCTGGTGGTGCGTGACGGCTACGTTCAGGGGCGCGTCGAGCCGGTGGCGTACCTGGGCGACCTTCGGTTGATGCCCGACCGCCGGCTGTCACGGTCATGGATGGCAGACGTGCAGACGCGTCTGGCGGCGCTGTCGCTGGAGACAGGCGCTCAACAGGCCTATTGCTGCATCATTCGCGACAACCCGCTGGCGACCCGGTCCCTGCTGGGAGGACGGCGCGCAAACCCGCTGAAACTTGCGCACTGGCGTGGCTACAGCAATGTATCGGTTTATGGTCAGCGGGGCATGAGTCACGCACCTCGCACGCCTGCCGGCATGCGAGTGCTGCAAGCCGAGCCGCGGCATCTGGATGCGCTCCGAGCGTTTCTTGACAGCGAGTCGTCGCGGCAGCCGTTCGGCTGTGTATTCAGTGAGGCGGAATTCGAGCGCAGGCTCAGTCAATGGCCGGATTTCGGGATTGGCTCGTTTCTGCTGGCGCTCGACGATTACGACAACCTGCTTGGCTGCGTCGCGCCCTGGGACGCGGGCAGGATCAAGCGTATCGTCGTCGAGCAAATGCCCTTTGCCCAGCGGTTACTGCGGCTGGGCTACAACGCGGTCGCGCCCCTGGCGGGCAGACCGGGTATCGCCGCGCCAGGCAACGCGCTGCGAGACATCTACCTGACTCATCTGCAGGTTCGGCAGCGTGCCCCCGATGTGTTCGCCGCCTTGCTGGACGTTGCCTGGACGCAGGTGCGCAACGACTATTCGCTGATGCAGTTATGCCTGTATGACAACGATCCGCTTTGGCCCGCAATGAACCGTTATCGTAGCGTGTCCTTGCCGATGGACCTTTACACGGCGCCATGCAGCAGCAAGGCCCCTGCTTTTGGCGAAGTATCTGCTGCGAGTATTCCGGGGTTCGAAATCTACCTGGTGTGATCGGCCCTGACAGGACGCGTCTGGTGCAGGATTTCCAGTAACGTCCGCCAGAATCTTGCAGGATCAAAACCGGCGCCGCCCAGAATCGGCTGGCCATGATCCAGATCCGGCAGGCAGACCTGCGGGATACCCGGCAATGACAGGTCTTGCATATAGAACTGGCCATCATGCGCATGCCCAGGGCGCAAGGCGTTCAGGCGTTGATGGTGAGTGTCGAAGCGTGAGCGCCGCACGGCGGACCAACTGACCACATGCAGGCAATGCAATGATGCAGGCAGGGCGCTGAGCATCTCGGCCACGCGCGGGTCGCGTCGGCTGCTGATGTCACGGGTGCCTTCGGCGAGGGGCGCGCTGTTGACCAGCGCTTGACGGAACGCATCCATTCGATAACCCGGCCCCGCTTCGCGAGCGCTGCAGCCCAGCAAATCATTGATGATTGGCGAGGGGCCGACAGGCGGCTGCACCAGCGCGATACCGTCACAGGCGTCGAGCAAGTCGTGGTGCTGTGACAGCGCCGCCAGTGTGTCGAGACTGCCCTTGCTGTGCGCCAGCACCACAAAACGTTGCCTTGGCTTGAGGCGCGTGCCGAGGACCTTCGCGATGTGCTCGCCTTGCGCTATCACGCCGCGCGAAGACCGCACCGGCATGCGCAGGACTTCGTAGCCCTCTGACTTCAGCGACCGCGCACAGGCACGATTGCAGTAGAGTATGAATTCCGAATAAAGACCGGCGACCAGCACCACCAGTGTGTCTTTGGGCAGTCCGAGCGAGGCTGTCTGCCAGCCCTTCAGAAAAAGCCCGGTCCAGTCCAGCCCGTCAGCAGGGCGCCTGAAAACCGTGTCCGGAAAATGCCGTTGCCAGTCATCGAAGCCCTCGGGCGTCCAGATCATCGTCATGCGGTCAGGCCACGCAGGCAGCATTCAACGCTGTTCATCGAGTGCCTGGCGAGCCGTGTGAAGCAGCTCGCGGGTATCGATGCGGTCGGGATGGAAACCGGGCACGAACCAGAACAACCCGGCGGGTATGATCCGCGAAAGCAGCCCCGGATTGACCAACAGCCACCACTGCAGGCGCAGCCATTCACGCCAGTTGCGGTGCTGCTGGTCACCGCGCACCAGGTGATAGGTAAAGTACGAGAGGTCGAAGGTGAAATACACCGACAGACTGATCATCGCCACGCAGCGCAGCAGATAACGCCGGAACGGGTTGCGCTCGACGGTACACAGCACGTCATAGGCAACCGCCTTGTGCTCGATCTCTTCCAGCGCGTGCCAGCGCCATAGCGCGGCCATCGTCGGGTCGGCGCTCTTGAGGACTGCCGGATTACGCAAAATCTGATCGGAAAGTATCGCGGTAATGTGCTCCAGGCTGGCGGTCAGCGCCAGTCGGAAGCTGGCCGGCAGCCGCTCGCTTTCCTTCAAGCGCCGCAGCAGCATGCGGTCCAGCCTCTCGACCGGCGCGCCTTGTGCTTCAAGGCGCTGGTTATAGGCGCGGTGCTCGCGCATGTGGGACGCTTCCTGAAAGATGAAGTCGTCGACAGCCCTGTCCAGCGCGCTACCCTTGTCGAGCGCGTGACGAAAATGCACCACGCTCTCGATGAAGATTTTTTCTCCTTGCGGAAACATGAACGACAGGCAATCGAAAAAGCGTGTGGTGTGTACCCGGCCTGCGTGCCAGTAGCGGGGGATGCTGTCATCGAACGTAAAACGTATCGAGCGGTGCGCGATAGCCTGTGGGGAGAGTTGTGCCGCCGAGCGTCGGGACAGGATGCGTTTGAACAGCGACATGGTGCTCGGCTTACCGTAGTGACCTGGGTCGACAGTGTGCCAGAGTCTGGCAGGCTTGAAACGGCCGAATAACCTGACTGGTGCGTGGGCAGGTATACTCGGCGTTTTTACACGTGGTCATTTATGCGCAGTTATAAGGATATTTCACTGGCGCGCCGCTTCGATGCGGCGAATCTGGCTGTGCTGGCTCTTCAGACGCTGCTCTGGGGCGCGACCCTCACATGGCTGTCCCACACCGACGCAGGTGCCTGGAAATGGCTGATCCTGATCCCGTTCTGCCTGGTCATGCAGGGTGTTTTCTCGATGATGCACGAGGCGTTTCACAGCCTGGCGCACAGTGACAAGACCACCAATTACCTGATGATGTGCTGGGCGTCCACCCTGTTTGGCGCGTCCGCGACGCTCATTCATATCAATCACCTCGGCCATCACTCCCGAAACCGTACGCGGGCTGAACTGGCAGACTTCGCCATGCCCGATGAGTCCCTGCTGCGTAAACGCCTGGAGTATTACTTTGCAGTACTCGGCGGTATCTGGCTGGCGGCGTTCATCGGCAGCCTGCTGCTGCCGTTGCTGCCACCGCGCGTGGCCGATCGCTGGTCGCAGAGTGGCGAGGTCAACACCTACGCTGCGGCATTCAAAGACTTTTCCATCCGCGACTTTCGGCGTATCCGCAAGGAGGTCATCGCAGGCATCGTATTGTGGCTGGCTTGCGCGTACCTGCTTGGCTGGACCTGGGAAGCCGTATTGATTACCTACATTGCCTTCGGGTTTTCCTGGTCGTCATTGCAGTGGGTGTACCACATGCGCACCCCGATAGATGTGGTCGAAGGTGCCTACAACATGCGTGCGCCACGGCTGGTGCGCTGGGCATTTCTCAATTTCAACTACAACCTGACCCATCATCGCCATTCGCACATGCATTGGCAGCACATGCATGCGGCGTCCAATCTCAAGGAAACCCGGCCTTTGTGGTTCGGCTGGCTGCAGGTGTTCACGCCGCCGCAACGCCTGCCCGATGATTTGACGCAACTCGACAAGACGTACTTTTGATGCAAGCTGACGGCAATCTGAAAAAAGCCTTGTGGCGGTCTTTCGTCGACGACGCGCAATCCACACTGGATAGCTGGCAAAGGCAGTTCGAGCAACCCGAAGAGGCCCAGGCGCAATTGCTGCAACGCATGCTGGCGGCCAATCGCGACTGTGCCTTCGGCCGTGCCCATGACTTTGCCGGTATCCGCAATGTTGCGGCGTTTCGCGACAAGGTGCCGACGCATACTTACGCCGAACTGCAGCTCTGGATCGAACGTGCGCAGCACGAAAACGGCGCAGTGCTGACCAGCAGTCCGCCCTTGTTTTTCGAGCGCAGCAGCGGCAACAGCGCGCTGCAGAAACACATTCCCTACACGCGTGAGTTTCTGGCCCAGTTGCAGGGGTCGTTAACGGTCTGGCTAGCGGATATGTACCGCCAGGTGCCTGAAATCAGCCACGGCAGCGGGTATTGGTCGATGTCGCCGCCTTTGCAGCCGCCTGCGATGACCGCCAATGGTATCCCGGTTGGCAGCGCCAGTGATCTGCAATACCTGGAAGGCAGCGCGATTGCCGGGCTGGCGGGCACGTTGCTTATTCCAGACCTGGCTCAGGATGCCGCACGCTGGCGCAGGCAGACCTTGCTGGCACTGGTCGCAGATGCCGAACTGAGCTTTATCAGCGTGTGGAGCCCGACATTTCTGACCAGCCTGCTGCAGCCGCTATTCGATACTGAACACCCCGAAAGCCGGCAAACCTGTGCCTGGCTGGAAGCAATGCTGCCAGCGTCACGTAACACGGCCCTGCGCCATGCACGTACACATGGCGTGTTCACCGAGTTATGGCCCCGCCTTGCGGCGGTGAGTTGCTGGATGGATGGACCGAGTCGTGGATACGCCGTGCAACTGGCTGTGCGCTTTCCTCAGGCGCAGTGGCTGCCCAAGGGGCTGTTCGCGACCGAAGGCGTGGTCAGTGTCCCGGTGGGGGAAGGAGAAGGGTGCCCGCTGGCGATTGGTAGTCATTATCTGGAATTCATTGATGACGAAGGGGTGCCAAGGGACGCTCACTCATTGCGCATGGGTGAAACCGCGCAGGTATTACTGACCACTGGCGCAGGTCTTTACCGATATGCCTTGGGCGACAGGGTGCGTGTGGTCGGCAAGCTGGCAGGCACGCCCCGTGTGGAGTTTGTCGGACGCTGTGCGAGTGCGTGCGACCTGGTGGGCGAAAAACTGGATGAGCAACTCGTCGAACGGGTGCTGGCGCAGTGCATCGACGGCGCAGACAGTGCATGCCTGTTACCCGATTGCAGAAACACGCCGCCGCATTATCTGGCGTTGGTAGCGACGCCAGCGGCGACCGGTGTAGGCAGTCAGGCGCTGGCAACAGCTATCGAGACCGCGCTGCAAGGCGCTTTTCACTACGCACATGCGCGCAGTCTTGGCCAGTTGGGGCCTGTGCGTGTGCGTTTCGTCAGTGGGGGTGCGTCCACACTCGCCGAAATGCTGCAATGCGCCGCCGAGTCGAGCGGTATTCGTGCGGGAGACGTCAAACCTCGCGCACTGGTGAGTCGTCTGGACATGGCCAATGCCTTTCTTGCAATCACGGAAGACCCTGAATGTCCGCACCTTTGAACCGCGACAACGAGACACCTGTCGATGGAACGCTCGAGCAGTGGTATGTGGCGTGTACACAGAAGCAGTTGCGCGACGGTAAGCCTTATCAGGCAACCATTATGGGCCTGAATATCGTCCTGTTTCGCCAACGCAACGGACAGGCCGCGGCGCTGCTCGACCAGTGCGTACACCGCGGCACCCGGCTGTCGGCAGGCAATGTGAGCGAAGATTGCCTGGTGTGCCCTTATCACGGCTGGCGCTACGACGCCGAAGGGCAAGTGGTACATATTCCAAGTGTCGATGGCGGGCAGGGCGACGCTAAGTCTCCCGGCTATCGTTATCGGCAACGGCACTTTGCCGTGTGCGAGCAGGACGGACTGGTCTGGGTGTACACCGGCCGTGATGATGCTTGTGAAAAACCGGTTTTCAGACTTCCAGCCTATGGTGAAAGCCCGTGGCAGTCGTATTTCATGATCAATACCTTCGACGCCGATGTCGGCAGCCTGGTGCAGAACTTTCTGGATGTGCCGCACACGGTGTTCGTTCACGAAGGTATTTTTCGTTCCAGTAGCGGTCGGGCAATGGAAGCGACGCTTGCCTGCAAGGCGCAAAGCATTGAAGTCACCTATCACGATGAGGTCGACAAGATCGGGATGATGCAATGGCTGACCAACCCGAAGGCCGAGTCGCTCGTGCATACCGATCGCTTCCTGGCCCCGAATGTGACGTTCTGTGATTACCTTTGGGGCAAGCGCTCGGGTTTTCTGATTGTCAGCCAGATCACCCCGATCAACGAACGCCAGTCGTGCGTCTACACCTATATCGCCTACCGCTTTCCGGTGCCACGCTGGGTGTTGCGAATGCTGCGTCCGTTCATTCATCTGTATACGCACATCGTGATTCAACAGGACGTCAACATCATTCGCGCGCACCGCGAAGGCCTCGACAACGCCGCAAACTTCAAGCCGTGCAACGTGCCCGCTGACGCCATTCACGTGGGTGTCGAGCAGTTGCTGGCGGCGGTCCGGCGTGGTGAAGCGTTGCCAGAAGCACAGCGCCGCGAGCGTCGGGTCCGCTTCGAGCTGTGACAGGGCGGTGTCTTTACAGGCTGTTCAGCCTCGGCTGCACTGAGTCTGCCAGTTGCGTCAGTATCAGGCAGCACGACACCGCCCCCGCATCCAGCACGCCGACAGAGCGCTCACCCAGCCGGCTGGCCCTGCCGATTTTTGCCATCAGCGCTTTTGTCGAGTCGCGCCCCTGTGTGGCAGCGCGTTTCATCGCCTCAAGGGCTTCGTTGAATGAGGCGCCGGCAGCGTGCGCCTGTTCAAAGGCTTCGACGGCTGGAATCAGCGTGTCCATCAGGCATTTGTCGCCCACCCCGGCTTCGGTAATGTCCTGCAATGACGTCAGTCCGCCACGCAGCAGGCTGGCGAAGGTGTCGGCATCGATCTCTTCACGGCCGCGCACCTTGTCAGCCATGCCAATGAACAGGCTGCCATACAGCGGCCCCATCGAGCCGCCAATGCCTTCCATCAAGCTGAGGGTCAACTCGTCCAGCGCTTCGGCCAGGGTCAGCCGACGGCCTTCGATGTTGCGGCCGCAATGGGCAAAGCCCTTGGCCATATTGATGCCATGATCGCCGTCACCGATGGCGCCATCGACTTCGCTGAGGTATTCGCGGTTGGCAACGATCACGCTCACCAGATCCGAGACGATAGCGGTGCCGTCCTGTGTGGAAAAATACTGGCTCATGGTTCACTCCGCCTGGGTCATGCCGATGGAGCGGCAAGGGTGGTCGATCAGGGTTTTCAGTTCGTCATCCAGGCCCAGCAGGGTGAGGGTCACGCCCATCATCTCCAGCGAGGTAAAGTAGTTGCCGACGTAGCAGCGATGAATGTTCAAGCCCTTGGCTTTGAGCTGGCTTTCCACTTCGGCGTAAAAGATGTACAGCTCCATCACCGGAGTCGCACCAAGCCCGGAAACCAGTACCACGACACTCTCGTCAGCGCTGAAATCCCGGTCGGCGAGGATAGGTGTCAGCATTCGCTCGGCCATTGCGGCTGCGGATTCGATGGGAATGACCTCGATGCCCGGTTCACCGTGATGGCCAATGCCCAATTCCATCTTGCCGTCCGGAATCTGGAAGTTCGGCTTGCCGACTGCCGCGATGGTGCAAGGCGTCAGGCCGATGCCGATGGAGCGGCACTGGTCCACGGCTTTCTGGGCGACGCGGATCACGCCATTGAGGTCGTAGCCCTGTGCGGCGGCGGCACCGCCCACCTTCCACATGAAAATCTCCCCGGCCACGCCACGCCGTTTGGCGATGTCGGCTTTCGGCGCCGAGGCCACATCGTCATTGGCAACCACGGTGCGAACCTGCAGGTCCTTGCTGGCGGCCATTTTCATCGCCAGCTTTACGTTCATGTTGTCCCCCGCATAGTTGCCATACAAGCAGGCGATTCCTGCGCCGTGATCGGCAGCGCGAAAGGCGTCGAAAAAACTTTTCGCGGTAGGCGACGAGAAAATCTCGCCAACAGCCACCGCGTCCACCAGCCCGGGGCCGACGTAGCCGAGGAAGGCCGGCTCGTGGCCCGACCCGCCACCGGTGACGATGCCCACATGACCCTGTGCTGAAGGCCGGGTTTTACTGATGACTCGCGGGTTGCTGTCGCTCTGGGACAGTTCGGGGTGCGCGACCAGAATGCCACGCAACATGTCCTCGACCACCTGGTCCGGGTCGTTTATCACTCGATTCATAGCGCGGTTTCCTGTGTTGTTTTTATGAGGAACAGGCAGATCAGGGTTCCAGCACCACCTTCAGGGATTTATCACCGCGCTCCATGACGGCGAAGGCTTCCTTGAAGTCTGCCAGGGCGAACTTGTGGGTGACCACATCGCGCATGTCGATCTTGCGGTTGCCGATAAAATCGATGGCGCGCGGGTACATGTACGGCCCCAAATGGGAGCCAAGCACGTCCAGCTCTTTGCGGTCACCGATGATCGACCAGTCCACCGTGGCTTCGTCATTGAACACACTGAACTCTACGAAACGTCCCAGTTTGCGCAGCATGGCGAGGCCCTGATTGACAGCCTTGTGGTGCCCGGTGGCTTCTATATAGATGTCGCAGCCGTAGCCGTCAGTGATCTCGCGGATTTTCGCCAACACGTCGACCTCGGCCGGGTTCCACACTTCGTCTGCGCCCATGCGCAGGGCGAGGGCGGCGCGTTCGGGCTTCATGTCGAGCACGATGAGCTTTTTCGGGTTGCGCATACGCACCGCGCCAATGATGCCCAGACCCAGCGTGCCCGCTCCGGCGACTACCACGATGTCATCGAAATCGACGTTGGCCCGTTCCGCCGCATGCAGCGAGCAGGCCAGCGGTTCGATCAGGATCGCTTCGTCCGGGGCAATCGAATCCGGCACTTTGTGGATAATGCCTTCTTTGGTGAAGATCATGTACTGGGCCATCGCGCCCTGCACGTTGTTCTGGAAACCGTAGAGGTCGTGCTTTTGACACATCCAGTACTGGCCGTGATTGCAGAAACGGCAACCCCAGCACGGCACGATCTGTTCGGAAATAACGCGGTCACCGACCTGCACGCCACGCTTTTCGGCACCCGGGCCAAGCGCAACCACTCGGCAGACAAATTCATGACCGGGAATCATCGGCGGTTTTACATAGCGCGGCTGTTCCGCATCGCCCCAGAACGATGGCGCGCCGCGATAGGTCTTGATGTCGCCCATGCAGATGCCGCACAGCTCGACCTTGGTGAGGATTTCGTCAGGGCCAGGCGTCGGCACGTCGACGGTTTCCAGCCGGTAGTCTTCCGGGCCATGGCAGACCACTGCCTGCATGGTGGCCGGAATGACGGGAGAGAGTTGTTCGGCAGTGCGTTCGGTAGCGGTGGACATGACGATAAACCTCGCGACTGAAAAGTGAATTACTGGATGCTGTAGCCACCGTCGATCACCACGTTTTCACCGGTGATCATGCTGGCGGCGTCACTGAGCAGGTACAGCGCCAGCCCGGCGATTTCTTCCGGCTGGGCGAAGCGGCCCGCCGGGATCTGCAATTTGGCCCGCTCACCCAGTTCACCCGCCCAAGCCTTCTTGCCCAGAGCGGTTTCGACGATGGTCGGGGAAATGGCGTTGACGGTGATGTGCGGTGCCCATTCCATCGCCAGCACTTTGGTCATGCCGACCACGGCGGCCTTGCTTGCGCAGTAGGCGACGTGCCTGTCGAGACCGATGACGGCCGCCTGGGAGGCCAGGTTGACGATGCGTCCGCTGCCTTGGGCCAGCATGTGCCGGGCGCATGCCTGAGCAACGAAGAAACTGGCTTTCAGGTTGATGTCCAGCGTGGTGTCCCAGGCGTCTTCGGTCACATCAACGGCCTTGTCGAGCAATGCAACGCCGGCGCTGTTGATCAGAAAGTCGAGGCGTTTGAACCGCTCGAATACTGTGTCGAGGGTGCTGTTGACCTGTTCGATCCGGCGCAGATCGACCGCGATACCCATGTTTTCGCTGCCAAGGCTGGCAGCCACGTCGACCACCGCAGGGTCGCGGTCCAGCAGCGCCACCCGAGCGCCATGCTCGACCAGCAGGCGCGCACAGGCCAGGCCGATCCCGGCGGCCCCGCCAGTGATGACTGCGCAGCGTCCATTGAGGTCGAAGGCCTTGTTCCAGAATTCGGACATGAAAATCTCTCCTTTAGCGCTGTTTGATTGATGATTCGTCACGCTACGCGTTACAGCAGCATCTGGTTTTGATTCTGCCCGAAGGCCGTTGGGGGCGAACGTGTTCGCGAAAGGGCCGGTATTAGGCGGCGAAAGTGCGCCGTCTGAACTGCTGTCTTCGCGAGCAAGCTCGCTCCCACGGGGTTTTACTCTTCAGCCTGCTACGTTGTTGGATTGATGATTTGTCACACTCTGCGCACCCATCAGTTTTGATTCTGCCCGAAGGCCGTTGGGGGCGAACGTGTTCGCGAAAGGGCCGGTATTAGGCGGCGAAAGTGCGCCGTCTGAACTGCTGTCTTCGCGAGCAAGCTCGCTCCCACGGGGTTTACTCTTCAGTCTGCTACGTTGTTTGATTGATGATTCGTCACACTCTGCACACCCATCAGTTTTTGATTCTGGCCGAAGGCCGTTGGGGGCGAACGTTTTCGCGAAAGGGCCGGTACTAGGCGGCGAAAATGCGCCGTCTGAACTGCTGTCTTCGCGAGCAAGCTCGCTCCCACGGGGTTTTACTCTTCAGCCTGCTACGTTGTTGGATTGATGATTCGCCACACTCTGCGCACGCATCAGCTTTTGATTCTGGCCGAAGGCCGTGGGAGCGAACTTGTTCGCGAAAGGGCCGGTGTATTCCCCGAAAATACATCGTCTGAACGACCGTCTTCGCGAACAAGTTCGCTCCCACGCCCTGCGGGCAGAAGCGGGAGTCTGAGAACTTATGTGTGGCGATAACTCCTCAATTACTTGCCGCCGCCGACCTGCTGATACAGCGCATCGGCGTTGGCATCGGTCACCGGCACCCACGGCAGGATGTAGTTCTTGTCAGTGCCGTCACCCCATTTCACGTCTTTGGCGTAGCGTTCCCAGATCACCGAGCGTGGCTTGTAGTCTTTGCCGGCCAGCGCCCGCAGGGCAACGTCGAGTGCGCCCTGAGACTGGGCCTGCGCGTCCTGCAGGAAGGTGGTGACTTCGTTTTTCTTGGCTGCCTGAATGGCGTCGGGCATGCCGTCAATAGAGGTGATCGGTACGTCGGCAGGCTTGAGGTTGCGCGACTTCACCGCTTGCAGGGCACCCAAGGCCATGTCGTCATTTTGCGAAATGATCCCGGAGATGCCGCCATTCGGGTGGGCGTTGAGCCAGTCCTCGGTCAGCGCCAATGCTTCGGCACGCGACCAGTTGGCGGTTTTCATTTCAATGATCTTGATGTCCGGGTGTTTCTTCAGGACTTCCATTTCGCCTTTTTCCCGGTCGATCTGCGCCGACTGGCCAATCGGTCCCTGAATGATCACCACGTTGCCCTTGCCGTTGAGCTTGTCGACCATCGCCTGGGCCTGAAGGCGGCCGCCTTCGACGTCGTCGTTGCCGATGTAAGGCACCTTGGCGCTGGCGACGCGGGTGTTCGAGGCGATGACCGGAATGTCGCTCTCCATGGCCCGGGCCACCGTGCCGATCCCGGCCTTGGTGTCGATAGGCACGAAGATGATCGCGTCGTAATGCTGGGTGATCATGGTCTCGATCTGGTTGTTCTGGGTCAGCGCATCGTAATTGCCGTCAAACACGGTGATCTGCACGGTGCCGTCCTTGACCGACGGAT
The DNA here is from genome assembly GCF_002093745.1 of Pseudomonas graminis. Lineage (GTDB taxonomy): Bacteria > Pseudomonadota > Gammaproteobacteria > Pseudomonadales > Pseudomonadaceae > Aquipseudomonas. Next base: position 133,248 of record NZ_MTSB01000003.1, on the reverse strand, counting down.
GTTGCTTGAGCTCACGGACCCAGTTCTGCATGAACTGACCCTTGAGGCCATAAACCGCCGCACCGATCTTGTAGGTCTTGCCGTCGGCGGCCAGCGCGATACTGCTGGCAAGCAGGGAGAGCGCCGCGACAGCGGCCAGGGATGTACCGAATTTCATGATGAGCACCTCGTTATTGTTGTAGTCAGTCGGTCATTCAGAGGAAAAGGGCCTAGCGTTTCTTTTTGCGCCACACGTCGATCAGCACTGCAAACACGATGATCAGTCCCTTGGCGACCTGCTGGTAATAGGAAGACACACCGAGCAGGTTCAGTCCGTTATTGATGACGCCGATCAGCAATGCGCCAAACAGCGTGCCGACGATGCTGCCAGTGCCGCCGGACAAGCTGGTACCGCCGATCACCACTGCGGCAATCGCATCCAGTTCATACGACATGCCGGCCTGGGGCAGGGCGGAGGTCGTCCTGGCGGACAGCACCACACCCGCCAGCCCGGCAAGCAGCCCCGACACCACGTACACCGAAAACATCACTTTGCGCACGCCGATCCCGGAGGTACGGGCGCTCTTCTCGTTGCCGCCGACCGCGTATACGTAGCGGCCATAGGTGGTGTAGCGCAGCACCATCCAGAAAATCAGCGCGACCACGGCGAAGATGATGATCGGCACACCGATCGGGCCGACTTTGCCGATGCCCAGCGCCAGGTATTCTTCAGGCAGGTCGGTGACCGGGCTGCCGTCGTTGAGAATGAAGGTCATGCCGCGGGCGATACTGAGCATGCCCAGCGTGGCCACGAACGGCGGAATCGAGAGGTTGGCCACCATGAAACCATTGACCACCCCGAGCATGGCACCTGCGAACATCCCGGCGCTGACCGCCGCCAGCAAGCCATAACCCTGTGTCGCCACGAGGGCGCTGCACAACCCCGCAAAGGCCAGAATCGAGCCCACCGACAGGTCAATGCCTTTGGTCAAGATCACGTAGGTCATGCCGACCGCGAGAATGCCGTTGATCGAGGTCTGACGCAGGATGTCCATCCAGTTGCGCCAGGTCATGAAGTATTCGCTGGCAAAAGCCATTACCACGCACAGCAGGATGAACACCAGTGGCAGGCCGAAACGGTCCAGAGACAGACGCAGCAGGCTGCGCGGTTGTGCAGTGGCGGGGGCAATGATGGTTTTGCTATTCATGAGGCAAGACTCAGCAGGGCTTCCTGGGAAAGATCGGCATCGCTGCTGATGGTCACCAGCCTGCCCCCTTTGAATACGGCAATACGGTCACTCAGGCGCAACAGTTCAGGGGCCTCCGACGACACCACAATCGCAGCACCGCCCGCCCGCACGAACTGATCCAGCAGGTGATAGATTTCCTGCTTGGCGCCCTCGTCGATGCCTCGGGTAGGCTCGTCACAGAGCAGGCAGACCGGCTGGGTAGACAGGCATTTGGCCAGAACCACTTTCTGCTGGTTGCCGCCGCTCATGGACGAGACCGGCAGGTCCAGTGAGGTGGTCTTGATCTGCAGGCGCCGGACCATGTCTTCTGCCAACTGTTGCTCCTTGCGCGCATTGATCAGCGACCAGCTCGACAATTGCTTGTACGCCGACAGCGCGATGTTTGAGAGGATGCTGCCGCTGAGCACCAGGCCGCTGTCTTTGCGGTCCTCGGTCACCAGCGACATGCCTGCGCGAATGGTTGCCTTGGGCAGGCCGATCGGCATCGGCTTGCCTTGCAGGGTCACGTGGCCCGCGTCCGGAGTCGTCAGGCCATAGATGCAATTGAGGAATTCGCTACGGCCGGAGCCCATCAGGCCGTAGATGCCCAGGATCTCGCCGTGACGCAGTTGCAGGCTGATGTCCTGAAATTCGCCAGTGCGGCTGAGGCCGTCTACGTCCAGGCAGCACTCGGCAGCACATGCCCGGCCTGCCTTGTGGTCGATACGTTGCAATTCCTGGCCGACGATGCCGCGCACCAGATGTGTGCGATCGATGTCGGCCATGCGTCCGCTTTCGACAAAGGCCCCGTCGCGAAAGATGCTGTAGTCGTCGGCAATCTGCGCCAGCTCGCTAAGCCGGTGAGAGACATAAATGATTCCTGCGCCTCGTGCGGTGAGCCGGCGGATCGCCTTGAACAGCGTTTGCGCCTCACGTTCGCCGATGGCGGAGGTGGGTTCGTCCATGATCATCACCTGGCAGTCATGGCTGAACGCTTTGGCAATTTCCACCAGTTGTATCTGCGCCACGCTCAGGCGGTGCATGGGGCTGGTGGCGTCGACGTCGAACTCCAGCTCTTCCAACAGCTCGCGAGTGCGGCGATTCAGTGCTTTGCCATCGACAATGCAACCGGCCCTGCGGGGTTCGCGGCCCAGCCAGATGTTTTCGGCGACGGTCATGAACGGGATGGGTTCAAGCTCTTGGGTAATCATCGCAATTCCCGCCGCGAGCGCTTCGCCCGGGCGATTGAACTGCACCGGTTCGCCATTGAGCAGGATAGTGCCCGAGTCGCGCTGAGTGATGCCCATCAGGATGCTGAGGAAAGTCGATTTTCCCGCGCCGTTCCCGCCGCACAGGGCATGCACACTGCCGGCGCGCAACGAAAGACGGCCGTCACGCAGGGCAGGAATGCCAGCATAAGCCTTGGTGACCTGTTCAGCCTGGAGCAGTAATGGCGTAGCCATCGGCGTGTCCTCGTGCTGTGAATTCTTATTAGATGCACTGACGTGTCGCTCAGTGAGCATATGTGTATCAAATGAAATTCTGATCAGTCAATCTCTTTCACTTAAAAGTTTTTTGATGTGCCGTATACGCATGAAGGGCTGCATTGAGCGGAAATTGCCCGGCGTTATCGTAATTCCTGCTTGACAGGGTGCATGGAATGCCCGAGAAATAAGTGATCGGAATTTCACCGATTGAACATTTGGTCGGACTTGAGCGACCACGGCAGCGGAGCCAGACGCCATGAACACACCTTTCCCGGTGGCTATCGGATGTGACGAAGCGGGTTATGAACTCAAAGAACTGTTGAAGCGCCATATCGAGTCGCTGGGTTACCCGGTCACTGATTTCGGCACCCATTCCACCGCGCCGGTGCTGTACCCGGACATCGCTCTGGCGGTTGCAACCGCTATCAGTTCCGGCCAGCAGCGGCTTGGTGTGCTGGTCTGTGGCACTGGCATCGGCATGGCGATATCCGCCAACAAGGTGTTCGGGATTCGCGCAGCGCAGGCCCATGACACCTATTCGGCCGAGCGGGCGCGCAAAAGCAACGATGCGCAGATTCTCTCTGTCGGTGCGCGGGTGATCGGTGCCGAGCTGGCGAAAAGCATCGTCACCTCGTTTCTGGGGTCGGAGTTCGAGGCTGCGCGCTCCGGCGCCAAGGTCGAGCGCATCAATGCCATCGAACGTGACGGCCATCAGTAGTGGACGGAACAGGGCGGGAGTAGGGAGAATGCTTGTTTGATGCCGAAACGGAAGCCCGCCCACATGAGTGACAGTACCCAGCGCATGGCCAGCGACATCGATCTGATGACCGAAGTCGCGATGCTTTATTACCTAGAGAACGTCACTCAGGAAGCCATCGCCAAGCGTTTCGATCTGTCACGGGCAAAGGTCAGTCGCCTGCTCAAACGCGCACGTGATGAAGGGATTGTCGAGGTGCGGGTGCTGCAGCATCCGGCCATGAACAATGAGCTTGAACAGGCGCTGGTGGAGCGCTTTGCGCTGGACCGTGCGCTGATTGCGGTCGATCACAGCGACCCGGACACCCAGCGCTCGGCAGTGGCCAGCCTGGTCGCCAATTACCTGAACAAAACCCTGAGCGACGGCATGATCGTCGCCGTGGGTATGGGGCGCAACGTGGGGGCTGTGGCAGACAACGTGTTTTTGCCCGTGACGCGCAACTGCACGTTTGTCTGCGCAATCGGCGGTTCGCTCAAGGCAGGCGAATACATGAACCCGGACCACATCTGTCGTCGTCTGGCACTGCGTTTTGGTGGTGAAAGCGAAAGCCTTTACGCCCCGGCGCTGGTTGCCAACCCGGAATTGCGCAGCGTTCTGATCAGCAACGACACCGTGCGTTCGACCCTCGACCGCGCACGCCGGGCCGACATGGCGCTGATCGGTATCGGTGACATGAGCGAGAACAGCAACATGGTGCGTATGGGGTGGTTTTCGCCGCAGGAAATCGCGCAGGCCCGGTTATCCGGCACCGTGGGCGACATGATGGGCTACGATTTCATCGACATTCACGGCCAGCCAGCGGTCAACGCTATTCAGGGCAGGGTGATCGGGCTGACCGTTCAAGAGTTGCTGCGCATTCCCGATGTCGTGGCCATTGCCAGCGAAAACACCAAGGCCGCCGCCACCCTGGGCGCGCTGCGTTCGGGTGTGGTCAACACGCTGGCAACGACGGTCACCAATGCCCACACCATTCTGGCGCTGGATGATGCAACGCGCAAAGGGTGATAAATCATTCAGCGTCACCGGCAGTGCCGTGATCGCATGCCGCCTGCGCTGAAATGAATGCCGAGCCTTTTCGATGGCCGAAGCCCTGCGGGATCTCTTGACTGTAAACGCCAGGCCTCAACGCTCGGCGATCCATCGGGCAAGGCCGTGCCGACCGCTGACACCCAGTTTTGCCGTGGCGCGCTTGAGGTAGGTTTCCACCGAGCTGTTCTTGACGTTCAGTCGCTGAGCCATCTCGGAAACCGTGCCGCCTGTCAGTAACCCGATGCACACCTCCTGCTCTCGTGCCGAAAGCGTCACGGCTTCCTGGGCCAGCTTGATGCTGAACACCTGATCCAGAGAGCCTGCCTCGGTTTCGCTTCCGGTGTCCTGGACACTGGCCTGTTGCGCAAGGCTTTGCGCATGCTGTTCAACCAGAGGCAGCAGCATGTCGGACAGGCTCTTGAGCACTGAAAGCTCTGCCAGCGAAAACGCACGCTCGGTCATCAGGCGATGAAAGCAGATGACCCGACGACGGTCGCCGCTACTGGAGACGAGGTTGCACTGATGCGTGCTGCGCTGCGGGTGCTGTTTGCTTGGCGTAGTCTTGAGCTGGATCAGCAGCGGGTCCTGCATGTGCAGGATGCTTGGCAGCAAGGGATGGTTCGGCACAAGCGCGAGTTCCTGTTGCAGCCCGGCGGTACCCAGCACGTTGATGTCGATAATCGTGCTTTCGCGCAGGTCCAGCGTCCATTCGCTGAGATCGATTCCGTGGATCGGCACCTGGGCATGCACCAGTTCCAGCATTTGGGCAGCGAAGGTCGCGCAGCCGGTGCTGGACACCAGGCGTGCCAGTTGACGGTAGAAGCCTGGGTCGTCGCTGTAGTCGAAGTGTTGCGCCATGTTAATAAAACTTCCTTATTTCTACCTCGTGAGGAGCGATCCTGTGGTCGACTCCTGCCCGGCAACTACTGAAGGAAAAGCTGATGAAGATTACTGATTAAAGCAGCGGGCAGCGATGTCTTGCGTCGTTTATCGCTCGCGCTCACACACAAACGGTTCTGGGTGAAAGTTAGAGTATTCAGCCTAAGGTTTCGCGTCACGTCTGTAGCGTAAAACAGGGACACATCTGAAGATTGAATTGAACTAATTACCCATGATTGGTATCGATCCGGCAGTGTCCGGGTTTAAGGGGCCATACACTGACAAACGTGAAGTGCTTAATCCGCGGCTTATCTGCCGATAAGGACTTCGAGCCATGCCTGCCGCCCCGACTTTTCCACTGACCGCTGCCCAACGCGACATCTGGCTTGATCAGATCAGCCACGGTGATTCGCCGCTCTACAACATCGGTGGATACATGGAGTTGGCCGGGCCGGTCGACCCGGACAAACTGCAGCGTGCCCTGGAGCAACTGGTGGCAGCCCACGAGGGCCTGCGCACTGTGCTGCTGCCGGGTGCAGGGCCGGACGGTTTGCCGTTGCAAGGTTACGCAACATCAATGGCGATTACCCTGCCGCTGCATGACCTGCGTGAACAACCGCATCCGGTCGATGCCGCCCGCGAACTGATACGCGAACGTATGCAGCGTCCTTGCAGGCTCGACGGCAGTCCACTGTTCAGCTTTTGCCTTGTCCACCTGGCTCACGAACACTATTGGCTGGTGACTCAGGCCCACCACCTGATCCTCGATGGTTGGGGTTTCGGGCAGATGATGAAATCGCTGGGTGAACACTACACCGCGCTGATCAATGGCGAAAGCCTTGATGCCAGGGCGCCACGCTACAGCGACTTCATCAAGGACGACGAGCAATATCACGTCTCGGCGCGGCATGCGCGAGACAAAGCCTATTGGCTGGAGAAATACCGCAACCTGCCGGAGCCGTTGCTGGTGTCCCGCTATCACAATCGTCGGGCAACCGATCCGGCGCCGTCCTGCACATGGGTGCAGGCCTTCCCCGAAGCGCTGCACGCCCGCATGAAGCAATTTGCCGAAACGCATAACGCCTCCGCTTTTCACGTGCTGCTGGCGGTTCTGCACGTCTATTTTGCGCGCACCACACAACGTGAAGAGTGGGTGGTCGGGTTACCACTGCTCAACCGCACCGGCGCGCGTTTCAAAGCGACGCTGGGCCATTTCGCTCAGGTCAGTGCCGTGCGCATGGCCTTCGCCGACGGGCTGGACTTCGCCGCTTTGGTGGTCGAGGTGCGCGACACGCTCAAGCGCGATTTCCGCCACCAGCGCTTCCCCTTGAGCGAGCTGAACCGCAGCCTCGAATTGTCACGCGAGGAACGGGCGCAGTTGTTCGAGGTGTCGGTCTCCTATGAACTGGAGAACCATGACTATTGCTTCGGCGACGCTCAGGCTCAGACCGTCAAAGTCTCGAATGGCTACGAAACCACGCCGTTGGCCATCCACTTGCGCAGCAACAGCTACAACGACGAGGCCTGGCTGCATCTGGTCCATCACCGCGCCTGGATTGACGAGGCTGAGGCGCAAGCAATCGCCGGGCGGCTGTTGCACATACTGGAGCAGGGGCTGGAGAACCCGACGCTCAACATCGAAGCCTTCGAGCTGGCGACGGCCACCGAGCAGTTGCAGGTAGAGGGCTGGAACCAGACCCAAACGGACGTGACAGATGAGCGATTGATTCATCGACGCGTCGAACGGCAGGCCCGCACCCGGCCCGATGCGGTGGCAGCGGTCTACCAGGGTCGGCAGTTGACCTATGCGCAACTCAATCGACAGGCCAATACGCTGGCTCAACGGCTGATGGCCCACGGTGTGCGTCCTGACGACCGGGTTGCGGTGGTGTCCCGTCGCGGTCTGGAAACCCTGGTCGGCCTGCTGGCGATTCTCAAGGCCGGCGCTGCCTATGTGCCCATCGACCCGGCGCACCCTCGCGAGCGACTGAATTACCTGTTGAGCGACAGCGCCCCCGTGGCCGTGCTGACACTGTCCTCGCTGGTCGACCGCCTGCCGCCCCTGACCATGCCGCTGATCGAACTGGACGGCTGTCTGGACACACAAGGTCTCGACAGCAACCCACAGGTGGCCGGGCTTGTCAGTGAGCATCTGGTCTATGTGATTTACACCTCAGGCTCCACCGGTCAGCCCAAGGGCGTGATGGTCGAACATCACACACTGTCGAACCTCGTCGACTGGCATTGCCAGGCCTTTGACGTGACGGCAGGCAGTCACACCTCCTGCCTGGCCGGGTTTGGTTTCGATGCAATGGCCTGGGAGGTCTGGCCGACCCTGTGTGCCGGGGCGACGCTGCATCTGGCGCCCGTGCAAGAGGGCGGCGAAGACATTGAGGCCTTGTTGAACTGGTGGCGCGCCCAGCCGCTGGATGTCAGCTTTCTGCCGACCCCGGTGGCCGAATACGCATTCAGTCAGGACGAAGAACACCCGACCCTGCGCACCTTGCTGATCGGCGGTGATCGCCTCCGTCAGTTTGCGCAGAACCGTCGTTACGCAGTCATCAACAATTATGGCCCGACTGAAACCACCGTTGTTGCCACCTCCGGCCAGGTCTCGGCCAACGGTTCGCTGCACATTGGCGGCCCCATCGCCAACACCCGTATTCATGTGCTTGACCGGCACTTGCAGCCCATGCCGGTGGGCATTACCGGTGAGCTGTACATCGGCGGTTCGGGCGTTGCGCGGGGCTATCTGAACCAGCCGCAACTGACCGAAGAGCGCTTTGTCGCCGACCCGTTCAGCGATGACCCGCGCGCGCGGCTGTACCGCAGCGGCGATCTGGTGCGCTGGAATGCCGACGGCACCCTGGATTATCTGGGGCGTAACGACGACCAGGTAAAAATTCGCGGCATGCGCATCGAATTGGGTGAAATCGAGGCCGTGCTGGCCAGTCAGGCGGGTGTGAAGGACGCTGTGGTGCTGGTACGGGATTTTCATCTGCTGGCCTGGTTCACCGACACTTCGCCGGTCGATACCGACGCACTGACTCAGGCACTGCGCGCACGACTCCCGGCTTACATGGTGCCGCGCGCGTTTACCCGTCTGGATTCACTGCCATTGACCGCCAATGGGAAACTCGACCGCCGCGCGTTGCCGGACCCTGACCCGGCGTACCTGCTCGGTCATGCCTACGCAGCGCCCGAAGGCGAAGTGGAAATCGCCATGGCGGCCATCTGGACGCAGGTACTGGGCGTCGAGCGGGTAGGGCGGCACGATAACTTCTTCGAACTGGGCGGCCATTCATTGCTGGCGGTGAACCTGGTGGAGCAACTGCGCAAGGCCGGTCTGAAGGCCGACGTGCATGTGCTGCTGAGCCAGCCGACAGTGGCCGCTCTGGCCGCCGCCCAGAACACGGTGCAGGCGTTCAACGCGCCCGAAAACCGTATCCCGACGGGCTGCACGCGCATCACCCCGGACATGCTGAGCCTGGTGACCCTCGACCCGTCCGCCATCGACCGGATTGTTGCCAGCGTCCCCGGCGGCGCTGCCAATGTGCAGGAAATCTACCCGCTGGCGCCGTTGCAGGAAGGCATTCTTTACCATCATCTGACCGCAGAACAGGGCGATCCCTACCTGCTGCAATGGCGCCTGGCGTTCGACAGCCTGGACCGTCTTGAGGCCTGGGCCGGCGCGTTGCAGCAGGTTATCAACCGGCATGACATTCTCCGCACCTCGGTGGTCTGGGAGGGGCTGGAGCATCCGCAACAAGTGGTCTGGCGCACTGCCGAACTGAACGTGCAGGCCGTCAGCCTGGACGCGGACAACGCGCAGACGGCGGTCATTGATCAACTGCAACAGCGTTATGACGCACGTCACCATCGGCTGGACCTGTCCCAGGCTCCGCTGATGCGTCTGGTCCACGCACAGGACCCGGCCAGCGGTGAAGTGGTTGCCATTCTGTTGTTTCACCACCTGGTGCTGGACAACACCGCGATGGAGATTGTCAGCCGCGAGATGAAGGCGCTGTTGTTTGGTCAGGCCTCAGACCTGACGACGCCCGTGCCTTACCGCAACTACGTCGCACAAGTGCGACTGAACAACGATGACGCCCGGCACACCGCATTCTTCAGCGACATGCTGGGGAACGTAGACGAACCGACCTTACCGTTCGGTGTGCAGGAAGTGCCCGCCGATGGCAGCGGCATCGAAGAGGATCGGCGCACACTCGATAACGCTTTGGCGTTGCGGCTGCGCGAACAGGCCCGGCAGTCGGGTGTCAGTGCGGCGAGCCTGATGCACGTCGCCTGGGCGCGGGTTCTCAGCGTGCTTTCCAACCGTCGCGACGTGGTTTTTGGCACGGTGCTGCTGGGGCGTATGGGCGGTGAGGGTGCTGATCGGGCGCTGGGGGTGTTCATCAACACGCTGCCACTGCGGGTCGACACCGCGCTGGCGACTCAGGCGGCGGTTAAAAACGTCCATTCAACGCTTTCTGCGCTGATCGCTCACGAACAGGCGTCGCTGGTGCTCGCTCAAGGTTGCAGCGGTGTGGCATCCGGTTCGCCGCTGTTCAGCGCCTTGCTCAATTATCGCCACAGTGCTGACGTCAAGCCGCTTGACGGCGAAGGTCTGTGGCAAGGCGTGCGGGTGCTTGGCGGAGACGTGCGCAGCAACTACCCGCTGACCCTCAGCGTGGACGACCTGGGCGAAGGCTTCGACCTGCACGTGCTGGCACTCGAAGGCATGGGCGCCGAGCGTGTGGCGGGCTGGATGCAAAACGCTCTGGAGCATCTGGTAGACACGCTGGAGCAAACCTGGCCCTTGGCCCTGAATAACCTTTCGATCCTTGACGATGAAGAACGCAGGCATCTGCTGACCGATTTCAATGCCAGCGAGCAGGACTTTGCGCAAGCCCTCACCGTGCAAAGCCTGATCGAGGCGCAAGCGCTTGGCAGGCCTGACGCCCCGGCCTTGATTCAGGGCGCGGACAGCCTGAGCTATGCCGAACTCAATCAGCGTGCCAACCGCCTGTCCCATCACCTGATTGCCCTCGGTGTTGCGCCGGACGAGCGGGTTGCGCTGTGTCTGCATCGCGGCCCGCAGCGCCTGATCGCCATGCTTGCGGTGCTCAAGGCCGGCGCCGCCTACGTGCCGGTGGACCCGGTTTACCCGGCCGAGCGCATCGACTACCTGTTGCAGGACAGCGCCCCACGCCTGGTGCTGATCGAAAGCTCGACGCTTGATCGGGTGGGTGACACCGCCAGCGTGAACATCGATCAGGCCGACAGCCTTCATTACGCCGACAGCAACCCGCGTATTCCGGGTCATGACGAGCGCAATCTGGCCTATGTCATCTACACCTCGGGTTCCACCGGCCAGCCCAAGGGCGTGATGGTCGAGCACGGCACGCTGGTCAATCTGGTGCAGTGGCATTGTCAGGCGTTCGATCTGCATGCGGACAGCCACACCTCCAGCGTTGCCGGTTTCGGTTTTGATGCGATGGCCTGGGAAGTATGGCCTGCGCTGTGCGCCGGTGCCGTGCTGCACCTGCCGCCCGCGCACATCGCCAACGAGCACGTAGACGAACTGCTCGACTGGTGGTTGCAGCAACCTTTGCAGGTCAGTTTTCTGCCGACCCCTGTCGCCGAGCAGGCATTCCGGCGTCCGCGCCAGCACCCGACGCTGCGTACCCTGTTGATCGGTGGCGACCGTCTGCGGCAGTTCGATACCGACCCGGGCTTTGCGGTGATCAACAACTACGGCCCGACCGAAACCACGGTGGTCGCCACCTCGGGAGCGGTATTGCCCGGTGGATCGCTGGACATCGGCGGCCCGATTGCCAACACCCGCATCTACGTGCTGGACGAGCAGTTGCAGCCGGTGCCGGTCGGTGTCATCGGCGAGCTGTACATCGGCGGCGCAGGGGTCGCCCGTGGCTACCTGAACCGCCCGCAAATGACCGAAGAACGCTTCGTCTCCGACCCCTTCAGCGACAAGGTCGAGGCACGGATGTACCGCAGCGGCGACCTGGTGCGCTGGAACGCGGATGGCACCCTTGACTACCTGGGACGCAACGACGACCAGGTGAAAATTCGCGGCATGCGCATCGAGCTGGGCGAAATCGAAGCGGTTCTCGCCAGTCAGGCTCAGGTCAAAGATGCCGTGGTGCTGGTGCGCGGCGAACGCTTGCTGGCCTGGTTCACCGAAAACGCCAGTGTCGAACCCGAGTCGCTGCGTGACGCATTGCGCGCTCGTTTGCCGGCGCACATGGTGCCGCTGGCGTTCACACGCCTGGCCGCACTGCCGTTGACCAGTCACGGCAAGCTTGATCGCCGTGCGTTGCCGGACCCGGAGCTGGAAGAACTGACCGGGCAGGTTTATGAGGCTCCACAGGGCGAAGTAGAGACCGTCATGGCGGATCTCTGGGCGCAGGTGCTCGGGCTGGAGAAAGTCGGGCGTCACGACAATTTCTTTGAACTGGGCGGTCATTCGCTGTTGGCGGTCAGCCTGGTCGAACGCTTGCGCAATGCCGGTCTGAGCGTCGATGTGCGGGTCTTGCTGGGCCGGCCGACCGTTGCTGCGCTTGCCGCATCCGTAGGTCATGGCCGTGAAATCATTGCGCCGGCCAACCGGGTCCCGACGGGTTGCGCACATATCACGCCAGACATGCTGAGCCTGGCACAGCTTGATCAGCCGACCATCGACCGTATTGTTGCCACAGTGCCGGGCGGCGCGGCCAACGTGCAGGAAATCTACCCGCTGGCGCCGTTGCAGGAAGGCATTCTGTATCACCATTTGACGGCGGAGCAGGGCGACCCGTATTTGCTGCAACTGCGCATGAACGTCGACAGCCTGGAACGCCTGGAAACGGTTGCCGACGCGTTGCGTCAGGTCATCGCGCGCCACGACAGCCTGCGCACTGCAGTGGTCTGGGAAGGGCTGGAAACACCGCAACAGGTGGTCTGGCGGCACGCAGACCTGGTGGTCGAGCGTGTTCCGCTTGCACAGATCGATGCCCAGGCGGGATCAGCCCGAATGGACCTCGGCTGCGCGCCGCTGATTCGTCTGGCTTACAGTCCTGACGCTACAGGTGCGGGCCTTTCCGCGACGCTGCTGTTTCATCACATCGTGGTGGATGCCACGGCCCTTGAAGTGATGCGCGAGGAAATGCTCGCCCACATGCGCGGCGAGCCGGCCCCCGCACAACCTGCCGTGCCGTACCGCAATTATGTGGCTCAGGCGCGTCTGGGCGTCAGCGAAGCGGAACACGAAGCGTACTTCCGCGAGCAACTGGGTGATATCGAAGAACCGACCCTGCCGTTCGACCTGCGCGATGTCCAAGGTGACGGCAGCTCGATCGAGGAAGCGCAACAGATACTGCCCGATGCGCTGGTGCGAAGCCTGCGCAGTCAGGCACGGCAATTGGGTGTCAGTGTGGCCAGCCTGTTGCACCTTGCCTGGGGCCGCGTGTTGTCAGCTGCCACCGGCAATGACCGGGTGGTGTTCGGCACCGTGTTGCTGGGCCGCCTGCAAGGCGGTGCCGGTGCCGACCGTGGCATGGGCATTTTCATCAATACCCTGCCGCTGAGGGTCGATCTGGGAAATGTCGGCGTGCGCGAAGGGGCGCGCGCCACTCACGCCCGTCTCGCCGCCTTGCTCGGGCATGAGCATGCATCCCTGGCTCAGGCCCAGCGCTGGAGCGGGATTGCCGCGCCGTTGCCGCTGTTCAGCGCCATTCTCAACTACCGGAACGCTGCCGGGCAGGCGCGCCAGGACGCTCAGCAAGATGCCTGGCGCGGCCTGGAGATTCTCGCCAGCGAGAAACACACCAATTACCCCCTGAGCCTCAATGTCGATGACTTGGGCGACAGCCTGCGCCTGAGCGTGACGGTGCCGCCTGAGGTCGGCGCGCAACGTATCTGCAGCTATGTGCAACAGACATTGAGCGGCATGGTGGAGGCGCTGGAGCGCCAGACGGATCTGCCGATCCGGTGCCTGCCGGTGCTGGACGCCGACGAGCGTCAGCGTTTACTGGTCGGGTTCAACACGACAGACGTTCATCACGACTTGCAGCAAACCCTGCAGGGCCTGTTCGAAGCCCAGGTCGTGCGTACGCCGCAGGCCATCGCATTGCGCGCCGGACGTTCGCAACTGAGCTACCGGCAGCTCAATGAACAGGCCAACGCGCTGGCCCATCACCTGATCGATCTGGGCGTGCGGCCTGATGATCGTGTCGCTATCTGCGTCGAACGCGGCCTGTCAATGGTGGTCGGGCTTCTGGCCATCCTCAAGGCCGGTGGCGCCTACGTTCCGCTCGACCCGGGTTACCCGCGCGAGCGACTTCAGTACATGGTCGAGGACGGTGCGCCGATTGCCTTGCTGGTGCAGGCCGCCACGCACGATCTGCTGGACGACGAGCATACCCTGCGAATCGATCTGGAAGGCTCGGCCTGGGACAGGCAGCGCATCGACAACCCGCGTATTTCCGGTCTGACGCCGAATCACCTGGCGTACGTGATTTACACCTCGGGTTCCACCGGCACCCCGAAAGGCGTGATGGTCGAGCACAGCGGGGTGAGCAACCTGGTGCAATGGAGTTCGCTGCTGTGCCCACCGGTGCCAGGCGCGGCGCTGCTGCACAAGACGCCGATCAGCTTCGACGCTTCGGTCTGGGAAATCTTCTGGCCGCTGTGCAGCGGAATGCCCTTGGTGCTTGCCCGTCCTGACGGCCAGCGGGATCCGGCCTACCTGGCACAAGTGATTCAAGAGCGGCAGATCAGCGTGGTGCAGTTTGTGCCGGTGCTGTTGCAGCAGTTTATCGATCTGCCGCAAAGCAGTTCGTGCGACAGCCTGACCGACATCGTCTGCGGCGGCGGTGAACTGACCCCGGCGCTGGCTGAACGCGTACGCCAGCGCTTGCCGAAAGTGCGCCTGCATAACGTATACGGCCCGACTGAAACCACCGTCGATTGCAGCGTCTGGACGCTCGAACCCGATCAGCGCGTGCCTGACAGTTCACTGCCCATCGGCAAGCCGATCAGCAATACACGCCTGTATGTACTCGATGCCGACGACCAGTTGGTGCCGCAAGGAGTGATCGGTCATTTGCACATCGGCGGTGCCGGTGTGACGCGTGGCTACATGAACCTGGCGCAATTGAATGCCGAGCGTTTTATCGCAAGCCCGTTTGTTGCGGGCGACCGCCTGTATCGCAGTGGCGATCTGGTCCGCCAGCGTGCAGACGGCAACCTGGAGTTCTTCGGCCGCAATGACGATCAGGTAAAAATCAACGGATTGCGCATCGAGCCGGGTGATATCCAGGCCTGCCTGACCGGTCATCCGGATATCCATCAGGCCGTGGTGGTGGTCCGCGACGAGCAACCGGGCGGTCAGCGGCTGGTGGCCTATTACACCGGCGCGCTGCTGTCGGTCGAGACGTTGCGTAACCTGTTGCGGGCGCAACTGCCGGATTACATGGTGCCTGCGCTTTACGTGCATCTGGACGCCATGCCCCTGAGCCCCAACGGCAAGCTGGACCGCAAGGCATTGCCGGTGCCAGGTGCCGACGCCGTGCTGACGCGACCCTTCGAGGCGCCCGAAGGCGAGACCGAAACCCTCCTGGCAAGACTCTGGAGCGAGCTGCTCGGGGTCGAGCACGTCGGGCGGCATGACAACTTTTTCGAACTGGGCGGGCACTCGCTGCTGGCGGTAAGCCTGACGGCGCGTCTGCGTCAGGAAGGCATCGAAGCTGACGTCCGGGCACTGTTTGAACAACCTACGCTGGCCGGTTACGCCGCGATCACAGAAAACATGGAGATCACCCTGTGAGCATCAACGAACTTTTGGCAACACTCAAAGCTCACGATATCCACCTGACGGTCAAGGACGGACAGCTGGTGGTGCAGGGTAATCGCCGGGCCTTGAGCGACAACGGCCTGCTGGACCATCTGCGCACTCACAAACCGGCACTGATCGAGCTGATCGGGCAGGGCGATTACACCACCGGCAAGCGCCCGGCTCTGGTACTGCCGCCCAACGCGATCCCGGCGGGATGCGAACACATTACCGCGCAGATGCTGACCCTGGTCGAACTCGATCAAGGCGCCATCGACCGGTTGATCGGGCTAATTCCGGGAGGCGCTGCCAATGTGCAGGACCTCTATCCGCTGGCCCCGCTGCAACAGGGTATTTTGTACCACCACGTGACCGCCACGCACGGCGACCCGTATGTGATGAGGGTGCAGTTCGCCTTCTCTGATCAGGCGCGTCTGGACGCGTTTGCCCGCGGGCTGCAAACCGTCATCGACCGGCATGACATTTTGCGCACATCCGTACACTGGGACAGTCTGGAAACGCCGCTGCAAGTGGTCTGGCGGCATGCCGAGCTCAAGGTCGACACTTTGCCGACTGCCGAAGGCATCACGATGGACCTGAGACAGGCGCCGCTGATGCGCCTGGTCTGCCATGAGCCGGTCGACGGCAAAGGCGTGCAGGCCACCTTGCTGTTCCACCACATCGCGATGGACCACAGCGCCCTTGAAGTGGTGCGTCACGAGATTCAGGCCTGCCTGTCCGGTCAGCTCGAGTCGCTGGGTGTGCCCGTGCCGTTTCGCAATTACGTCGGGCAGGCGCTGCTGGGCGTCAGCGAACAAGAGCATGAGGTGTTTTTCCGCGACATGCTCGGCGACCTCGATGAACCGACCCTTGCCTACGACCTGCAAGACCTGAGCGGTGAAGGCGATGACATCGACGAGCACAGCATCACGCTGGACCTGCTGCTGTGTCAGCGTCTGCGCGGTCAGGCACGAAGCCTGGGCGTAAGCGTCGCCAGCCTGTTTCATCTGGGCTGGGCACGGGTGCTGGCGGGTCTGACCGGTCAGCAGCGCGTGGTGTTCGGCACTGTGTTGATGGGGCGTCTGTTGGGCGCCGAGGCCACAGAACGGGCCTTGGGGATTTTCATCAATACCTTGCCGTTGCGCATCAACCTGAGCGACCAGGACGTGGTGACCGCGGTGCGCGCGACCCACCAGCGCCTGACCGCCCTGATGCGTCACGAACACGCACCGCTGGCGCTGGCTCAGCGTTGCAGCGGCGTGACTGCGCCGACGCCGCTGTTCAACGCCTTGCTCAACTATCGACACAGTGCGCCAGCGCAGGCGTCCGGCGAAACCTGGCAGGGCATTGAAGTGCTGCATGCCCAGGAGCGCAGCAACTACCCGCTGGTGCTGAGCGTCGACGATCTGGGCGAGGCTTTCGGCTTCACGGCGCAGACGTCGCCGGGCATTGATCCGCAACGGATTTGCGCTTACCTGCAACGCGCCATGGAAAGCCTGCTCGACGCACTCGAGCAGGCGCCGCACATGCCTGCCGAACGGATCGACGTCGTACCGCCTCGCGAGCGCGGGCAATTGCTCAGCGACTTTAACCCCTGCGACACGCCTTACGAGCGTTTTCTGACGCTCCACCAGCGTATCGAGCAGCACGCGCAACAGCGCCCCGATGCGACCGCCGCACAAGTCGGCGAGCAACGCCTGAGCTACGGCGAGCTGAACCGGCGTGCCAATGGCCTTGCCCATCATCTGATCAGCCTCGGCGTGCAGCCGGACGACCGCGTGGCCGTGGTCGCACGGCGCGGCCTGGAAACGCTCATCGGCCTGCTGGCCGTACTCAAGGCTGGCGCAGGCTATGTGCCGGTGGACCCGGCGCACCCGGACGAGCGCATTGCCTACTTGCTGAATGACAGCGCACCGGTTGCGGTGCTGACCCAACAACCGCTGCTGGCACGTTTGCGAGCGCTGGACCTTCAAGGCCCGCTGATCGACCTTGAACGGCCTGTCTGGCCCGAGCAGCAGGACAGCCCGCAGGTCGTCGGGCTGGGTTCGACGCACTTGGCGTATGTGATCTACACCTCGGGTTCGACCGGTCAGCCCAAAGGCGTGATGGTCGAGCACCGTACCCTGAATAACCTGATCGACTGGCATCGTGAGGCGTTCGACCTGAGCGTGGGCAGCCATACCGCCAGTATGGCGGGTTTTGGCTTTGACGCGATGGCCTGGGAAGTCTGGCCGGCGCTGTGTGCCGGGGCCACGTTGCACCTGCCGCCCGCTGACATCGGCAATGAGCAGCTCGATGCGCTGCTTGACTGGTGGCTGGCTCAGCCGCTGCAGGTGGCCTTTCTGCCGACGCCGGTCGCTGAATATGCGTTCAGTCGCGACCTGCGTCACCCGACCCTGCGCACACTGCTGATCGGCGGCGACCGCCTGCGTCAGTTCCATCGCGACCCGGGCTTTGCGGTGATCAACAACTACGGACCGACCGAAACCACCGTGGTTGCCACATCAGGCCGCCTGCTGCCCGATGGCAGCCTGGACATCGGCAAACCGATTGCCAACACCTCGGTGTATCTGCTGGATGAGCAGCAACAGCTGGTTCCGTTGGGCATGGCCGGTGAGCTTTACATTGGTGGCGACAGTGTTGCGCGTGGTTACCTGAACCAGCCGCAACTGACCGCCGAGCGTTTCCTGCGTGACCCGTTCGCCGAGCACTCGCAAGCGCGCATGTACCGCACCGGCGACCTGGCGCGCTGGAACGCTGATGGCACGCTGGAGTACCTGGGCCGCAACGACGATCAGGTCAAGATTCGTGGTGTGCGCATTGAGCTGGGGGAGATCGAAAGTCAGTTCAGCCAGTTGCCCGGCATCGAAGAGGCGCTGGTGCTGGCCCGTGAGGATGAGCCGGGTCAGCCGCGACTGGTGGGCTACTTCACCGAGCGCGCAGAGGCGATGCCGACAACCGTAGATGACCTGCGCGCCGCGCTGGCAAGCCGTTTGCCCGCGTACATGGTGCCCAGCGCACTGGTGCGGCTGGACCGCTGGCCGTTGACCGCCAACGGCAAGGTCGACCGTCGCGCCTTGCCCGTGCCGGACCGCGACGCGCTATCGACCGGAGAATACGAAGCACCGCAAGGTGAGCTGGAGCATGCGCTGGCCCTGATTTGGAGTGAGCTGCTGCAGGTCGAGCGGGTCGGTCGCCATGACCGCTTCTTTGAGCTGGGCGGTCATTCGCTGCTGGCGATGCGCATGGTGTCTCAGGTGCGTCAGCGCCTTTCTCTGGAGCTGGCGCTCGGTGACTTGTTCGCCGACAGCTCGTTGAGTGCCGTGGCACAGTGTCTCGCCGCGGCTGCGCGCAGCCAGTTGCCGGACATCGATGTGCAGCCGCGCACCGGTCCGGTGCCGTTGTCTTCTGCGCAGCAGCGAATCTGGTTCATGGCGCAGATGGAAGATGCCAACAGCGCCTACAACATTTCGTTGGGCCTGAAACTGAACGGTCCGCTGGATGCTGATGCCTTGACACGTGCGCTGGAGCGCATTGTGGCTCGCCACGACAGCCTGCGCAGCCGCTTCAGCCAGGAAGACGATAACGCCTGGGTGCAGGCTGCGTCCGTCACCGCAGTACCCGATATCTGTTGGCAGGACCTGCGTGGTCAGGACGCAGATGCTTTGCGTGCGGTCGCAAAGGAAGAGGCCGCGCAGCCGTTCGATCTGCAAAACGATCTGCCGATCCGCGGGCGTTTGTTGTGTCTGGCTGAAGACCGTCACGTATTGCTGCTGACCGTGCATCATATCGTGGCTGACGGCTGGTCGCTGGGCGTACTGACCCGCGAGCTGACCGCGCTGTATCAGGCGTTCAGTCAAGGGCTGGACGATCCGCTTCCCGCGCTGGCGCTGCAATATGGCGATTACGCCGTGTGGCAACGCCACTGGCTGGATGGCGAAAGGTTGAGCCATCAGGGCGACTACTGGCAGCAGGCGCTTGCGGGTGCGCCGGTCTTGCTGACGTTGCCGACTGACCGTCCACGCCCTGCGCATCAGGACTACACGGGGGCCAGCGTTGCGCTGAATCTCGATACGCGTCTGAGCGCCGACCTCAGAGCCTTCTGCCAGGCGCAGTCGGTGACACCGTTCATGGTGTTCATGGGGGCCTGGGCCGTATTGCTGGCGCGGTTGTCCGGCCAGGAGGAGGTGGTTGTCGGCATGCCGGTTGCCAACCGCCGTCGTGCCGACATCGAAGGCCTGATCGGTCTGTTCGTCAATACTCTGGCTGTGCGCGTCGATACCTCGGGCGAGCCTGATGTCATGACGCTGCTGGCCCGCATCAAGGCGCGCGTGGTGGAAGCGCAGGACCATCAGGACCTGCCTTTCGAGCAAGTGGTGGAACGTCTGCGGCCGCCCCGCAGCCTGGCGCATAGCCCGTTATTCCAGGCATCGCTGACTTGGGACGGCAGCCAGGGGCTGGACTTGCAACTGGGCGATCTGCAGCTCGAACCGCTGGAAGAGCAGGCCGCTTTCGCAAAATTCGACCTGGCGCTGAGCGTCAGCGACAGCACCGATCATTTCCGCTGCATCGTGGAATATGCCACGGCGCTGTTTGACCGCAGCACCGTCGAACGTCATCTGGGTTATCTGGAGGCGATACTGCGGGGCATGGTCGCTGGCAGTCAGACGGTGCCGAATCACATTCCGCTCCTGTCGGAGGCCGAGCGTCGCCAGTTGGTCGACGGTTTCAATGCCCCCGACAGGGTTTATCCGCAAGGAGTGACCCTGCACAGCCAGTTTGAAGCGCAAGTGCAGCGCACGCCGGATGCGATTGCTGTGAGCTTTGAAGACACAGCGTGGAGCTACGCGACACTCAATGCCCAGGCCAACAAGATCGCGCATCGGCTGATCGGCATGGGCATCGGTGTGGACGACCGGGTCGCCATTTGCACACCGCGCGGCCTGCAGATGATCGCGGGCCTGCTGGGGATTCTCAAGGCCGGTGCCGCCTACGTGCCACTGGACCCGGCTTATCCTCTGGAACGTCTGGCCTACACACTCGGCGACAGCGCGCCGGTGGCGTTGTTGACCCAGCGGTCAGTGCATGACGCCTTGCCGGTGTCAGAAGTGCCAGTGGTCAGTCTCGATGACGCCGATTTGCAGGACGAATCCGACGCTGATCCGCAGGTGTCGGTCAAGCCTTCGAGCCTGGCGTATGTGATCTACACCTCAGGTTCCACCGGCCTGCCCAAAGGCGTGATGATCGAACACCGAAACGTTGCGCGGCTGTTCTCGGCCACCGAAGACTGGTTCAGCTTCAACGATCAGGATGTCTGGGCGCTGTTCCACTCGTTCGCCTTCGACTTCTCGGTCTGGGAAATCTGGGGGGCGTTGCTGCACGGTGGACGTCTGTTGATCGTGCCGCAGCTGGTCAGTCGCTCGCCTGAAGACTTTTATGCACTGCTGTGCCGTGACGGGGTGACGGTGCTCAATCAGACGCCGAGCGCGTTCCGCCAACTGATTGCTGCCCAGGGCGAGAACGGGCAGGCGCATTCGTTGCGTAAGGTGATTTTCGGCGGTGAGGCACTGGAAACAGCCATGCTCAAGCCGTGGTATGCCCGCAACGTGAACGCCGGAACACACTTGGTAAACATGTACGGCATCACCGAAACCACGGTGCATGTGACCTATTACCCGGTGCTGCCTGAAGACGCGCAGCGCGTCGGCGCCAGCCCGATCGGCAGGCGCATCCCCGATTTGCAGCTGTATGTCCTCGATGCCCGCGGCGAGCCGGTGCCGGTGGGTGTGGTCGGCGAGCTGTATGTCGGCGGCGCCGGTGTGGCACGGGGCTACCTGAACCGTGAAGCACTGACGGCCGAACGTTTCCTCGACAACCCGTTCAGCCACGCACCGGATGCACGCATTTACCGCACCGGTGACCTCGGTCGCTGGATGGCCGACGGCAGCCTGGAATACCTGGGCCGTAACGACGAGCAAGTCAAGATTCGCGGTTTCCGTATCGAACTGGGCGAGATCGCGTCTCGCCTGAATGATCACCCGGATGTCATCGACGCGGTGGTGATTGCGCGTGAGGACGTGCCGGGAGACAAGCGTCTGGTTGCCTATTACACCTGCGCTGAAGACAAAACCGGGCTGGACATCGAGCAGTTGCGTGCCTGGCTGTCGGAGCTGCTGCCGGATTACATGGTGCCTGCGGCTTTTGTACGGCTTGCCGGCCTGCCGGTGACGGCCAACGGCAAACTGGACCGCAAAAGCCTGCCGGCGCCGGATCGCGACAGCGTCGCCAGCCGGGCCTATGAGGCGCCGCAAGGTGCGACCGAAATCGCCCTGGCCAGGCTCTGGGCCGAGCTGTTGCAGGTCGATCAGGTAGGTCGTCAGGATAACTTCTTCGAATCGGGCGGCCATTCATTGCTCGCCGTGACCCTGATTGCGCGCATGCGGCGTCTGGACATGAAAGCGGACATTCGCGTTCTTTTTGTCCAGCCAACCCTGGCGGCGCTGGCTGCGGCTGTCGGTCAGGACACTGAAATCAAAGTGCCGGCCAACCTGATCGATGCGCACTGCCAGCGCATCACGCCCGAACTGCTGCCCCTGGTGGCGCTGGATCAGCCCGCGATTGATCGTATCGTCGCGCAAGTGCCGGGCGGTGCCGCCAATGTGCAGGATATCTATCCGCTGGGCCCATTGCAGACAGGCATCCTTTACCACCACCTGAAAGCCGGGGACAGCGATCCTTATCTGTTGCAGCCGGAGTTCGCGTTCGCTGATGCGTCGCGTCTGGACGCTTTTTGCCATGCATTGCAGCGCGTGATCGAGCGCAACGATATTCTGCGCACCGCGTTGTTATGGGAAGGTTTGCAGGCGCCGGTTCAAGTGGTCTGGCGCCAGGCCCCTCTGCGCGTCCAGGAAACAGCATTGCACGATCTTTTCAATGCACCCCGCATGGAACTGACCCACGCGCCACTGATGCATCTGGTCTATGCCCATGACCCGAGCAACCAGCGGATTGCAGCGGTACTGCGCTATCACCATGTGATCATGGACCACATAGCCCTTGATGTATTGAGTCATGAGTTGCAGGCCATATTGCTGGACGACGAAGCCCGGCTTGCAGCCCCCGTGCCGTATCGAAACTACATCGCCCACGTCCTGCAAGGGCCGGGCGACGACGCCCATGAAGCGTTCTTCCGCGAGCAGTTGGGCGATGTCGATGAGCCGACCTTGCCTTACGGTCTGGCAATGGCGTCCGCCGAGCAGATTCCTGGCGAGGCCCGGCTCACGCTGGAGGGCGACCTGTGCCGTCAGGTCCGCGATCAGGCAAGGCAATTGGGGGTCAGCGCCGCCACCGTGATGCACCTGGCCTGGGCTCAAGTGCTGGGGCAATTGTCCGGGCGCGACAGCGTGGTCTTCGGCACCGTGCTGTTTGGACGTTTGCGCGGCGGGGAAGGGGGTGAACGCGCATTGGGTGTGTTTATCAATACCTTGCCATTGCGCATGGATCTGAGCGGCCATTGCGCGCGCAGTGCGGTGCTCGACCTCCATGCCCGTCTGGTCGGCATGTTCGCTCACGAGCATGCTCAGTTGGCTCTGGCCCAGCGATGCAGTGCCTTGCCGGCTGGCGCGCCGTTGTTCAATACGTTGCTCAACTACCGCCACAGCGCCGAGCCTGAGGTCGATGACCAGGCGAACAGCGCTGCATGGCAAGGGATCGAGGTCGTACACGCGGAAGAACGCAGCAACTACCCGCTGACCTTGAGTGTCGATGACTTCGGCGACAGTTTCGGCCTGACGGCGCAGGCGGCACCGGGTATTGATCCGCAACGGATTTGCGCCTACGTGCAGCAAGCCCTTGTGCATCTGGTGCAGGCACTGGAACAGCAATCGGAAACCGCCCTGATCGAGTCGTCCGTAGTGCCGCCCGCAGAGCGCGAACGTTTGCTGACCGCGTTCAACGATACCCGGCGCGACTACCCCCGCGAGCAACCCGTGCATCGTCTGTTCGAACGTCGCGCGGCGCTTCATCCGCATGCCATTGCGGCCTTGCACGGCCGACGCTCGCTGACCTATGGCGAGTTGAACGAACGGGCCAACCACCTTGCCCATTACCTGATGGCACAAGGCGTCAAGCCGAGCGACCATGTCGCGGTTCTGCTGCCTCGTTCGCTGGAATTGCTGATCAGCCAACTGGCCATCGGCAAGTGCGCGGCGACCTACGTGCCGCTCGACGTCAATGCACCTGCCGATCGCCAGAACTACATGCTCGAAGACTGCCAGGCGGTGTGCGTTCTGACCCAGAGCGCCACATCGATTGCGGCTTCGGTGCGACGTATCGATCTGGATCATCTGCACCTCGACGACCAGCCTGCTCATGACCCGGGCTTGCCACAAACCTCGGACACTGCGGCCTACGTCATGTACACCTCGGGTTCCACAGGGGCGCCAAAAGGCGTGCGCGTGCCTCATCGCGGTATCGCCCGTCTGGTGCTGAACAACAGTTACGCCGACCTCAACGAACAGGACAGCATCGCCTTCGTCTCGAACCCCGCGTTCGATGCCAGCACGCTGGAAGTCTGGGGTGCCTTGCTCAACGGCGGGCAGATTTTCATCATCGAACACAGCACGCTGATCGATCCGGTACGGTTCAGTGCGGCGCTGCGCCACGGCAACGTCAGCGTGCTGTTCCTCACGACCGCGTTGTTCAATCAGTACGTGCAACTGATTCCCGAGGCCCTCGTCGGCCTGCGGATGCTGATATCAGGCGGCGAACGCGCGGATCCGGTCAGTTTCCGGACGATGCTTGCTCAGGCGCCGGGCCTGCATCTGCTGAACGCTTACGGGCCGACCGAGACCACCACCTTTGCCACCGCCTGCGATGTGCGGGTACTGGCTGAAAGCGCCGAATCGGTGCCCATCGGACGCCCCATCGGCAACACTCGACTTTACGTCCTGGACGCCCACCAGCGCCTGGCCCCGTTAGGTGCAATCGGCGAACTGTATATCGGTGGCGACGGTGTGGCGCTGGGCTATCTGAACCGCCCGGAGCTGACGGACGAGAAGTTCATCGCCGACCCGTTCAGCACTCAGCCCGGCGCCACGATGTACCGCACCGGGGACCTGGGGCGCTGGCTGGAAGACGGACAGCTGGAATGCCTGGGTCGCAATGACGATCAGGTCAAGATACGTGGCTTCCGCATCGAACTTGGCGAGATCGTCAATTGCCTGCACCAGTTGCCGGGCATCAGGGATGCAGTGGTCATGGCCCGCGAAGACGAGCCGGGCAACGTGCGTCTGGTCGCCTACTTCACCGGTCAGCCGGAGGTTGAAGCGCCTTCCCCCGAGCAGATGCGTGCTCATGTGCAGGCCAGCCTGCCGGAGTACATGGTTCCGGGCGCTTTTATCGAGCTGACAGCGTTACCCCTGACGGCGAACGGCAAGCTGGACATGCGGGCACTGCCCAAACCCGATCACGCCTCGCTGTTCAGCATGGCCTACGAGCCGCCGCAGGGTGATATTGAAATCGCGCTGGCGCAGATCTGGGCCGAGGTGTTGCAGGTAGAGCGGGTGGGCCGCTATGACCACTTTTTTGATCTGGGCGGGCATTCCCTGCTGGCCATGCGCATGGTTTCGCAGGTGCGCCAGCAACTGGGCATGGAGTTACCACTGGGTGAGCTTTTTGCGCTGGGTGAACTGGCAGCGGTTGCTGCTGCGCTGGCCGGTGCCGGACGCAGCGAACTGTCTCTGATCCTGCCTGCGCCGCGTGACCAGTCGTTGCCACTGTCGTTCGCCCAGCAACGGTTGTGGTTCCTAGCCCAGCTCGAAGGCGGCAGTGAGGCGTACAACATTCCGTTGGCCCTGAGCCTGCGAGGCGCGCTGGATGTCACGGCGCTGACGACGGCCGTGTCGCGCATCGTCGAGCGCCATGAAACCCTGCGCAGCCGGTTCATCGGTCGCGAGGAGGGCGCCGAGGTGGTGTTCGCCTCCATGCCTGCCAACCCGCTGCTGCACGTCGAAGACCTGCGTCAGCACCCGGACGTGCTGAACGAGCGCGTTGTCGCAGAGGCAGCGGCACCTTTTGACCTGGCGCGTGGACCGTTGATCCGGGGCAGCCTGTTGCAGCTGGAGGACCAGCGTCACGTGTTGCTGCTGACCGTACACCACATCGTCGCCGACGGCTGGTCGATGGGCGTGCTGACGCGTGAACTGCTGGCGTTGTACTCGGCCTTTCGCCAGGGCAAGGCCGATCCGCTGCCCGCGCTGGCCATTCAATACGCAGACTACGCGGTCTGGCAGCAAAGCTGGATGAGCGGCGAGCGCCTGCAACACCAGGCTGCCTATTGGCACCAGACCCTGGACGGCGCGCCGACGCTGCTGACCTTGCCGACCGACCGTGTACGTCCGGCGCAACAGGATTTTGCCGGTGCCAGCCTGACGATCCGACTGGAGGGGCCGCTGACCGCAGGTTTGCGTGCATTGGCGCAGCGCCAGGGTGTGACGCTGTACATGATCCTGATGACGGCGTGGGCTGCGCTGCTGGCGCGTCTTTCCGGGCAGACCGACGTTGTCGTCGGCAGCCCTATTGCAGGGCGCGGTCGCGCTGAACTGGAGGGGCTGATCGGGCTTTTCGTCAATACCCTGGCCGTGCGTATCGACATGTCATCGGACGCTACCGGTGAAGCCTTGCTGGCCCAGGTCAGGACTCGGGTGCTGGAGGCTCAGGATCACCAGGATCTGCCGTTCGAGCAGGTGGTGGAAATCGTTCGCCCGGCACGCAGCCTGGCGCACGCGCCGCTGTTCCAGACCACGCTCAACTGGCTGGCCGGTGATACCAAGCTGCCCGACATGGAGGGTTTGTCGCTGGCATTGGTCGAGCAAAGCACGCAGGTTGCCAAGTTCGACTTGTCGCTGAACCTCGGCGAACACGGGGATGCGCTGGTCGGCACGCTGGATTACGCAACGGCGCTGTTCGATGAAACCACCGTGCAGCGCTATGGCGATTATTTCGAGCAGTTGCTGCACGCATTGGTCTCTGACCAGCAGGCAGTGCTCGCGCAGGTGCCGTTGGTGGGCAAACAGGAGCGTCAGTATCTGTTGGAGGGCCTCAACGATACCGGCCTGAGCTTCGCACAACACCAGACTGTTCATGGCTTGATAGAGGCTCAGGCTGCACGTTTGCCCGCCGCCATCGCGGCGCAGGTCGGCGAGCAATCGCTGAGTTATGGCGAGCTGAATCGAAAAGCGAACAGCCTTGCTCATTATCTGATCGGTCTTGGCGTGTGCCCGGATGATCGTGTTGCGGTGGTCGCACGTCGCGGGCTGGACACGCTGGTGGGCTTGCTGGCCGTGCTCAAGGCCGGTGCCTGCTATGTGCCGGTGGATCCGGCGCATCCGGGTGAGCGCATTGCCTATCTGCTGAGCGACAGCGCGCCGGTGGCGGTGCTGGCGCAACACACCGTCATCAAGCATCTGCCCGCACTGAGCGTACCGGTGATCGCGCTGGATCGGCCGCAATGGCTTGAGCAACCGCACAACCCGGTCGTGGCGGGGCTGACCTCCACCGACCTTGCCTATGTGATCTACACCTCCGGCTCGACCGGGCAACCGAAAGGCGTGATGGTCGAACACGGCACCCTGGCCAATCTGGTGTACTGGCACTGCCAGGCCTTCGACCTGCACGCAGGCAGCCACACCGCCAGCGTGGCCGGTTTCGGCTTCGACGCGATGGCCTGGGAAGTCTGGCCGGCCCTGTGCGCCGGGGCGACGCTGCACGTGCCGCCTGCGGACGTCAGCAACGAGCAACTCGACGCCCTGCTGGACTGGTGGATCGCCCAGCCGTTGCAAGTCGCCTTCCTGCCGACGCCGGTGGCTGAATATGCGTTCAGCCGCGAATTGCGCCACCCGACCCTGAAAACCCTGCTGATCGGCGGTGACCGCCTGCGTCAGTTCCACCGCGATCCGGGTTTTGCCGTGATCAACAACTATGGTCCGACCGAAACCACCGTCGTCGCCACCTCGGGCCGCCTGCTGCCCGACGGCAACCTCGATATCGGTAAACCCATCGCCAATACCCGCGCGTATCTGCTGGACGACCGCCAGCAACTGGTGCCACTGGGCGTTGCCGGCGAGTTGTACATCGGCGGTGAAGGCGTGGCGCGCGGTTATCTGAACCAGCCGCAACTGACCGCCGAGCGTTTCCTGCGCGACCCGTTCGCGGAGCGACCGCAGGCGCGTATGTACCGCACCGGTGACCTGGCGCGCTGGAACGCTGATGGCACGCTGGAGTACCTGGGCCGTAACGACGATCAGGTGAAGATCCGTGGTGTGCGGATCGAACTGGGCGAAATCGAGGCGCAACTGGCGCAGTTGCCGGGCATCGAAGAAGCGCTGGTGCTGGCCCGCGAGGACGAGCCGGGCCAGCCCCGTCTGGTGGCTTACTTCATCGAACGCGCCAAGGGTTCGCCCGTCGGCGTGGCCGGGCTGCGTACCGGAATGCTGGCCCGTCTGCCGGGTTACATGGTGCCGAGCGCATTCGTGCGTCTTGACGCGTGGCCGCTGACCGCCAATGGCAAGGTTGATCGACGAGCCTTGCCTGCGCCGGATCGCGAGGCATTGCCGGGGCGTGAATACGAGGCGCCGCAAGGCGACCTGGAAACGGCCCTTGCTGAGATCTGGGCGGATTTGCTGCAGGTCGAGCAAGTAGGCCGCCACGACCACTTCTTCGAACTGGGCGGGCACTCGCTGCTGGCCGTGACGCTGATTGCGCGCATGCGTCGCCGTGGCATGGACGCGGACATCCGCGTGCTGTTCGCTCAGCCGACCCTGGCAGCGCTGGCCAGCGCGGTGGGCAGTGGCAATCAGGTGAAGGTACCGGCCAACCGGATCGGCGCCGACTGCACCTGGATCACGCCGGACCTGCTGCCGCTGGTGACCCTGGATCAGGAAGGGATCGACCGCGTGGTCGCCAGTGTGCAAGGCGGTGCGTGCAACGTGCAGGACATCTATCCGCTGGGGCCTTTGCAAGCGGGGATTTTCTACCATTACCTGTCAGCCGGCGAGGATGACCCTTACCGTTTGCAGGCGCGCTTTGCATTTGCCGACCGCTCGCGTCTGGACGCTTTTTGTCAGGCGCTGCAAAAGGTCATCGACCGCAACGACGTGCTGCGCACGTCGCTGTATTGGGAAGGCCTGGAAACACCGGTACAGGTCGTGTGGCGGCATGCCGCACTGCCAGTGATCGAAGTGCCTCTGGCGGCGCTGGACGCTGCCGAGCCACTGAGCCTGGTGCGTGCGCCGTTGCTGCGTCTGGTGCATGCCGATGACCCGGCCAACCAGCGTATCGTCGCCGTGCTGATGTTCCACCACCTGATCATGGACCACGTTGCCCTTGACCTGCTGAGCCAGGAATTGCAGGCCGTGTTGCTCGATCAGGAGGCGCTGCTGCCCGCGCCGGTGCCTTACCGCAATTACATCGCGCACACCTTGCTGGGACCGGCGGATGGGGCCCATGAGGCGTTCTTCCGCGAGCAGTTGGGCGATCTGGACGAGCCGACCTTGCCGTACGCCCAGACGTCGTTGCCGGGGCCTGAAGTATCCGGTGAAGCGAGACTGCGTCTGGATTCGATGTTGAGCCAGCGCGTCCGCGATCAGGTACGGCAATTGGGCGTAAGCCCGGCCAGCCTGATGCACTTGGCCTGGGCGCAGGTGCTGGGCCACTTGTCCGGCCGCGATCAGGTGGTGTTCGGCACCGTGCTGATCGGTCGTATGAGTGGCACTGAAGGGGCAGAGCGCACGCTCGGGGTGTTTATCAACACCTTGCCGCTGCGCATCGACCTCGCTGATCAGACGGCACGCGATGCCGTGTTGCAGACTCACCAGCGTCTGACCGGGCTGCTCGCTCACGAGCATGCTTCACTGGCTCTGGCCCAGCGTTGCAGCGCGTTACCCGCGGGCGCGCCATTGTTCAGCGCGTTGCTGAATTACCGCCACAGCTCCGTCCCGCAGGGCCATGACCACGCGGCCGACAAGGCCTGGCAAGGCATCGAATTGCTGCAGACGGGCGAGCGCAGCAGTTACCCGCTGACGCTCAGCGTCGATGACCTGGGTGAGGCGTTCAACCTGACCGCGCTGACCTCGACAGGCATTGATGCTCAGCGGGTTTGCGCGTACCTGGCCTGCGCCGTGGAAAATCTGGTGTCGGCCCTGGAACAGGCGCCGCTGACGCCGGTTCAGGCACTGCACATTCTGCCTGCCACCGAACGAAGCGAATTGCTTGAAGGTTTCAATGCCCACAAGGCCGGGCCCGAAAGCACGCTGACGATTCAGCAGCGCATCGAACAGCATGCCCTCAACCAGCCCGATGCCGTGGCGGCACAGGTGGGTGATCAGCAGCTGACTTACGCCGAACTGAATCGGCACGCCAATGCACTGGCCCATCACCTGATCGGTCTGGGCGTAAGCCCGGATGACCGCGTGGCAGTGGTGGCGCGCCGTGGTCTGGAGACACTGACCGGGTTGCTGGCGGTGCTGAAAGCCGGGGCGAGTTACGTGCCGGTCGACCCGGCACACCCGGACGAACGTCTCGGGTACCTGCTCGAAGACAGCACACCGGTGGTGGTGCTGGCTCAATCCGACCTGCTGGCTCGCCTGCCGGAACTGCCCGTCCCGGTGATTTCGCTGGATCGCGCGGACTGGCCACAACGTTTCGACAACCCGCACGTGCCGGGAATGACAACAAGGCACCTGGCCTATGTGATCTACACCTCAGGCTCTACCGGGTTGCCGAAAGGCGTCATGGTCGAACACCGGACGCTGAACAATCTGGTGGACTGGCACTGTCAGGCTTTCGACCTTCATGCTGGCAGCCACACGGCCAGTGTCGCCGGGTTTGGCTTTGACGCGATGGCCTGGGAAGTCTGGCCCGCATTATGCGCTGGGGCCGTGCTGCACTTGCCGCCGGCAGAGATCGGCAATGAACAGCTCGATCTGCTGCTCGACTGGTGGCTGGCGCAGCCGTTGCAGGTGTCGTTCCTGCCCACGCCAGTGGCCGAGTACGCCTTCAGCCGCGAGCTGCGCCACCCGACGCTGCAGACCCTGCTGATCGGTGGCGACCGCTTGCGTCATTTCAACCGTGACCCGGGCTTTGCCGTCATCAACAACTATGGGCCGACGGAAACCACGGTAGTGGCCAGTTCGGGGCTGATGGAACCGGGCAAAGTGCTGCACATCGGCAAACCGGTGACGCATGCCGCGCTGTACGTGCTGGACTCGCGCGGTCAGCCCGTGCCGCTCGGCGTACCCGGCGAGCTGTACATCGGCGGTGCCGGTGTGGCACGGGGCTACCTGAATCGTCCGGACCTGACTGCCGAGCGCTTCCTCGACGATCCGTTCGCCAACGTGCCGGAGGCGCGTATGTACCGTACGGGCGATCTGGTGCGCTGGCTGGCGGACGGGACGCTGGAATACCTGGGGCGCAACGACGACCAGGTGAAGATTCGCGGTGTGCGTATCGAACTGGGCGAAATCGAACAGCAGCTTGCCCAATGCCCGGGCATCGGCGAAGCCGTCGTAACCACCCAGCGCCTGGAAGATGGCGCGTTGCGACTGGTGGGTTACTTCACCCGTCGCGATGCGACACTCGACAGCGCCAGGCTGCGCGCGCATTTGCTGGGCGTGCTGCCGGAATACATGGTGCCTGCGGTCTATGTAGGCCTTGATGCACTGCCGTTGACCCAGAACGGCAAGGTCGACCGCAAGGCCTTGCCCGCACCGGATATGGACGCGTTGGCAAACGTCGTTTACCAGGCGCCATCCTCTGCGCTGGAGGAGCGTCTGGCGCAACGGTGGGCCGAGGTTCTTGAGGTCGGCCGCATCGGCAGGCACGACAGCTTCTTTGAGCTGGGCGGGCATTCGCTGCTGGCGATCCGTCTGGTCAGCCTGCTGCAGAAGGACGGGTTGCCACTGACCCTGGCCGAACTGTTCCAGCACCCGAGCATTGCTGCCCTGGCCGGTTTGCTTGACCAGCGCCCGGCCTTGTCAGCCGAGGCTCAGGAGATCATTACGGTGCGGGCGGGCGGCAGCGAGCCACCGCTGTTCCTGGTCCATGATTTCACCGGCCTCGACGCCTATTTCCCGGTGCTCGGGCAACATTTGCAGGGCGACTTCCCGATCTACGGCTTGCCGGGCATCGGGCTGGGCCAGCAGCAACTGCGCACGCTGGAATGCCTGGCAGCCCGGCTGGTGGAGCGTATTCGTCAGGTCCAGCCACGCGGTCCTTACCGGCTGGCGGGCTGGTCGTTCGGCGGGGTGGTGGCTTACGAGGTCGCCACTCAGTTGCTCGGCATGGACGAGGCGGTTACGTTCCTGGGCTTGATCGACAGCTATGTGCCACGCCTGACCGATCAGGGCAAAGCGCGCTGGCAAGGGCCGGACCTGCTGGAGCGGCAACTGCTGTCGCACTGCACCGCGCACTGGGAAGAAACCAGAGACTCAGCAGCCGCTGCAGCCTTGGCGCGTCTCAATGCGTTGCGCGAGCAGACCACGCTGCCGGACTTCGACGCGTTATTGCAGCTGTGTCGCGACGAGCATCTGCTTTACAACGAACTGGCTGAGGCAAGCGACCGACAATTGCGCCACTACCTGGAGCGTGAGGTCGCACACGGTCACGCGCTGGCCCATTACCAGCTCGAGCCGCTGGACATGCCCGTCCACTTGTTCTGCGCCGAGCAGCGTCCGATGGCGCCGCCTGGCACCAGCGACACACTGGGCTGGGGCGAGACGCTGGCAACCGGTCAACTGCAGTGCATCAGTGTGCCGGGTGATCACATGAGCATGATGCAGGCGCCCAATGTGAGTGTGCTCGGTCAACGCATTGCGCAGGCACTGGCCAGCGTGCCCGTCACGCCGCCTTCGGCCCCGGCTTCTCAGTCGCTGCTGGCGATCCAGAGCGGGCTGGAGGGTCACGCCCCGCTGTTCTGCGTACCAGGGGCCGGCGACAGTGTCACCGGTTTTATCGGGCTGGCCGAGGCGCTGGGGCGTGACTGGCCAATCTACGGGTTGCAGCCACGCGGGCTGGACGGTCGCAGCGTTCCGCACAGTCGGGTAGAGGCGGCCGCTCAAAGCTACGTGCAAGCAATCGAGGCGATATACCCGCACGGCCCTTTGCATCTGGTCGGGCATTCCTTTGGTGGCTGGGCGGCGCACGCGATGGCGGTAAAACTCCAGGCTCGTGGCCGAGAGGTTGCGTCGCTGACCCTGATCGACAGCGAAGCCCCTGGCGGTGATGGCCTGGCCAGCAAACCCTACACGGCCACGGCTGCGCTGGAGCGGTTGATCGAAGCGCTGCAATTGTCCAGCGGCAAGCGCCTGGAACTGGATCCGCTGAGCTTTGCCGATTGCGATGGCAGCACTCAACTGCACCTGTTACAGGAAGCGATGGTGCGCGCCGGTCTGCTGCCGCCGCGTATGGCGCCCCAGGCCCTGCAAGGGATTGTTCGCACATTTGCCAGCGCCTTGCGCACTGTGTACCGGCCGCATCCCGGAGGTTACAGCGGTCGGGCCAGTCTGGTGCTGGTGGATGATCCGCATCTGGATGCGCTGGACAATCAGCTTGAGCAGGCGTCGTCCGCTGCGGCGTGGCAACATTTGTTGCCGCAACTGGCGGTCTGGGAAGGGCCGGGCAACCACTTCAGTGTCCTCAAGGCGCCGGACGTGTACAGCCTGGCGGCCTGGTGGTATGACGGGCTGGCGATGGGCGTAGGGGAAACTCAGTGATCCGGTAGGGCGTGATCGGCGTGCGGTCCGGCATCGGGCCTGCACGCCGTACCACGGTACTGTCGGGCTATACCGGGTTCTGATGAGTAGAGGCGGCTCAGTAGGCCGGGCAGTTGCTTTCGGACGATGCGTACATCCAGCGCATCAGAGAGTGCCGACCGCTGATACCCAGTTTGATGGCGGCACGGCGTTGGTAGCTGCCGACCGTATTGACCTTGAGCGTCAGGCGTTCGGCCTGTTCGAGTGCGGTGTGACCGGCCAGCAGGCCGAGGCAGACCTGCGTTTCACGCTCGGACAGTGTCAGGCCTGTCTCGCGCAGGCGTTCGTGGAAACGCTCTTCGAAACTCTCTGTCTTGCCGTATTCGAGGCTGGGCATCGCCAGTTGCAAGGCATTCACATGCCGTTCGAGTATCGAGAACAGAAGCGGTGATATGTCGTCCAGCTGGCGGCGTTCTCTGTCGGAAAACGCATGCGCCGGAAGCGCGCGAAACACCGAAATCTTGCAACTGAAGCTCTCCGAAGCCTGATCGGGATACAGATGAATAGAGTCGTTGAGCAGTAACGTGCCCCGCGACGACGTCACCGTCTCGTTGAAGACCGTAGGTGCCGAATCTGCCGGGGCCTGCCAGGGCTGCGGAAGTGATGAAAGGTGCGTGGCATCGACCGCAAGCTGGGTGTCGATCAGTTTGTGGAACATGCTGGAGAAATTACCATTGCCGATGCTGGCGATGGCCCTGCCAATCTGCGGGAGTAGGGTATGAGGCATTTAGTCATCCATGATTTAGAACTGCTGACAAAGGTATAGACGCCAGAAAGACATTGCGGTCACATCAACTTAATCACGAGCGCTACTGCGACTCACGGCTGCGTTAGATGGCCGTTAGATCTCGGTGATAGTGGAATAGCGCAAAGACTACCGTCGGGATGTTACCTAAATGCGTCACGGTCACAAACAGTGATAAGCACTTGGCAATCAGGGAGTATCGCGCCAGCCTGTAGACGTGGCGACGCGTTGTTTCCAGTGTAAAAAGATGGCGGGCGGGCCAAACCGACCGGCTGCTCGGTTTAGCCGTTTCAGGAAACCGACAGGGGGTTAGCCAGCCCGTGCCGACCTATTTGCCGAGCATGAACCGGGTGACCAGGCGCGTCAGGCGTCCATAAGGCGCAGAGACCTTGTCCGACAGGTTGAAGCGGCTCAACTTGAGAACACCACGCGCATGCGACAGGCGGACAAAGCCTTCATAGCCGTGATAGGCCCCGGTGCCACTTTCTCCGACACCGCCGAACGGCAGGTCATCCTGCGTGGCGTGCAGCATGGTGCCGTTGAGGGTCACACCGCCAGAGCGGGTGCGGTTCAGCACCTTATCCACGAATGCCTGATCACTGGAAAAGCAATAAAGGGCCAAGGGCGAGGGCCGGGCGTTGATAAAGGCAATCGCCTCATCCAGCGTGTCGTAGACAAGAACTGGCAGCAGCGGACCAAAGATCTCTTCCTGCATCAGGTCTGAGTTCAATGGCACGTGGGTGAACGCCGTAGGCGGGATCTTGCGTTCGTCGGCCGCGGCGGGCGCATCGTGTTGCCAGGCTTTAGCGCCTGCAGCAACGGCTTGACTGGCCATGCCCAGCAATCGCTCGTAATGCCGAGGCGAGATGATCGAGGTGTAGTCCGGGTTGCTTTCAAGGGTGGGGTAAAGCTTTTTGGCCGCCGCCAGCCATTCGCTGGCGAAGCTATCTGCCAGGTCGCGTGGAACCAGAACGTAATCGGGTGCTACGCAGGTCTGACCGGCATTGAACAATTTACCGATCGCGATCATGCGGGCGGCCTTTCTGATCGAAAAGTCGGCGCAGATCACGACCGGCGATTTGCCGCCCAGCTCCAGGGTCACGGGCGTCAGGTTGTGCGCCGCCGCCGCCATGACCTGCCGCCCGATGCGGGTCGATCCGGTGAACAGCAGATGGTCGAACGGCAGCTCACTGAACTGGCTGGCCAGCATGGCATCGCCGGTGACCACGGCAACCTGATCGGCGGGAAACGTTTCGCTCAGCAATTGCCTGAGCAGTTCAGAGGTTCTCGGGGTCAGCTCTGACGGTTTGATCATCACGCGATTGCCGGCAGCCAGCGCTTCGATCAACGGGATCAGGGTGAGGGTCAGTGGGTAGTTCCAGGGCGCAAGAATGCCCACCACGCCCAGAGGCTGATAAATGACGTTGGCAGAGGCCGGCCGGAAGATAATCCCCACTTTGCGCCGGGCCGGGCGCATCCAGGCTTTGAGGTGCGCGCGAATATGCTTGATGCCGTTGATGACAGGCATCAGCTCGCCGAGTCTGGTTTCGGCAAAAGAGCGGTTGCCGAAATCTGCGCTGACCGCTTCGAGCAACCGGTCCTGATTGTCCCTGACCAGCCGGGAAACGGCTTCCAGGTCTGCCATTCGTTGCGCGTAGGAAGGCGCTCCCTGAGCGCGATTCGCAGCCTGCTGCGCCTCCAGCAGTTCGGCAAGCGCCGCAACAGAATACGGTGTGGTAGGGGGGATCTGTGCAGGCTGGTTCATGCCGGTGCTCCTGGTGCTGTTTATTGTAATAACTGGAGGCGTGTTCAGTTCAGTTGCCTGTTTCGGGACCCAAACGATCCAGGTGACTGACGATCATCGCCGCCACCATTGCGCAAACGTGCCCTGGGTTCAGCGGTTCATCGAACAGCAACTCGATGGTGGCGTGAATCATTTCTACCGCCACTCGAGCAGCCATCGCAATACGTTCAGGGTCCGCGTCCGGGAAAACGCCGGCCAGGATTGCAGCCTGAGCGGTGGAAACCCGACGGTGCGAGTCGAGCCGCACGTGTTCAAGTGCCGGAACCGCCCTCAATGCCTTGAGGGTCCACATGCCGCCCAGCGTGGCGTCCGTCACCCGATAAGTGTCCAGAATCAGCTCGGCAAGCGCCTGCTCAAGGGCTTGCGGCGTGCCAGTCAAGAGTTCAGGCGTGATCCAGTGATCGATCCGCTCGTTCTGCTTCTCCAGCAGACGTTCACCAAGAACCGTCAACAGCGCGTATTTGTTGGGGAAATAGCGATACAGCGCAGGCGGAGTCAGACCGGCGCGCTCGCAGACCAGATTGGTCGACAAGCGCTCCACGCCGACGTCGCACAGGGTCTGGGCCGTGGCCACCAGAATCCGCTCGTAGGTTTCAGTCGCCCGTTGCTGCGCGGGGATCTTTTTTCGCTCTGCCGTTTTTCCCGCGACCTGCGCAGGATCTGTGTCGGTTTTCAGCCTGGCCATAAGTACCTGTCAAAAAGGATGGGGAGCCTGTGTCGCAATGAAAAAAACAGTTGCTGCGCCCTAAAATGATAGCTATAACTATCGTGTAGCGATGACTATCATAACTGAGGCGTCGCTATTGTGACGGTCTGTTAAAAAAAATAAAAAGGTGCCGCTATGAACGTACAGCAATGGCTTTTCTTTTCCTCGGTTCTGATGTGCTCCACTGGCATTCATGCGGCGACAGGTCCGCTGGAGGCCAAGGGACTTTGGCTGACAGCGGAAAAGGACGCCGTGGTCAGGCTGGACGATTGCAAGGATACGGCAGGTGCTCTCTGCGGACAGGTTGTCTGGGTCAAGGATACCGCGTCGACGTCCAGCGATTGCGGCGTACAAATCCTGCAACTGACCCGTTATGACCAGGATGCCTGGCGCGACGGCTGGGTGTATGACCCCCGTGACCATAAAAAATACAAGGGCGCTGTCCGGGTCAAGGACGGTCGCCTCAATGTAAGGGCTTTTGTCGGCACCGAGGTCCTCGGCAAGACAGAGCAATTCGAACGTATCGACACACTGCCTCCTGCCCCGGTTTGCACATTGTAAGTCCGGTCCTTTAGCGTGGGAGAGAATCATGCGCACTCATACAACCCGTTATGCAATGGCGGTAGCACTGTGCTCGGCGGCCTGTCCGACCTTGGCGCTGGCCGATGAAATGTCGAGTTACGCGGTGGACGTCACCGCCAAGGTCAGTTCGGATATTCGCACCCGGGGCATCTCCGATTCGTTGAATAAGCCGGGCGCCAAAGTGACCCTTCAGGTCGCTCATGAATCGGGCCTTGTGGCGCTCGCCGAATTTACCACGGTCAGCAAGAAGCAGTTTCTCGACGGCGATGGAGCCGGAGTTCTGTTCGCCGGTGGCTACCGCTTCGGCGATCCGGATGCCTGGCACTATGGCGTGGGCCTCGCCGCCGAGATGTTTCCAGGGGCTCAATTCAAGGCGCCCAATCGATTCGATTTCGAGACCTTCACGCCTGGCGAAGAACACTCGACCCATTACAACAGCCAGTTTGCAGTGCTTGAAATCGGCTATGGCGCGCTCGAAGGGCGAGTCGCACGGGTGCTCTCGAAAAACTATCGAGGTGCCAACAGCGGCGGTGTTTGCGGCGCGCAATTGCAGTTCCGTGAAGACCCGACCAAAGGCCTGGACTGCTACGCCAGGGGCGATCACAACTCACGGGGCAGCATGCTGTATGACCTGGACTACAAGTACGCGCTGGGCATCAATACCAACCTGAAAGTGCATGCCGGTTATCAGCAGATCGAGAACTTCTCGGAGGCCGACTTTGCTGATTACGGCGTGGGGCTGGTTCATCACTGGTGGGGTTTCGATTGGGGACTCGACTGGGTGACCACCAAAACCAGGGCGCGCGAGCTGTATATGGCCGAGGACGACGGGCATGTGCGTACCACGGACGGCAGTCGCTGGGTGGCGTCGATTTCCCGCACATTCTGAGTAGACCTTTATGACATCGCTTTTCATTTCCCGGACGCCTGAGGCGGCCACCGGCCTGGAGCAACTCGTCCTGGCCATCGACCTGGGAACGTCCGGCTGCAAGTGCGCACTGGTTTCCATGGAAGGCGACATCCGGGCCTGGGCGTTCCACGGCGTACCGCTTCACGTCAGCGGTTTGAGTGCCGAACAGGACCCGGAAGACTGGTGGAATGCTTTTTTGCGCGGTGCCAGCGAGTTGCTGGGGGCCGATTCGCTCAGGCGTCGCCAGGTAGTGGCCGTGTGTTGTTCCACCCAAAGCGAAGGCACGGTGTGTGTCGACCGCAATGGCGCTGCGCTTGGCCGTGCCTTGTTATGGCTGGACAAGCGCGGCGCCGACTCCATCAAGCAACGCATGGGCGGTGGCTGGTGCAATCTGGGTGGCTACGGCCCGCTGAAACTCTGGCGCTCGTTGCGCCTGACGGGCGGGGTGGCGTCACTGTCCGGCATGGATTCGGCCGGGCACATGGCCTACATCCTTGATCATGACCCTGCCAGGTATGAAAAGACCTACAAGTTCCTCAATGTGCTCGATTACATGAACCTGCGGTTGTCGGGTCGTTATTGCGCCACCAGCGACTCGATGCTGACCGCCTGGATCACCGATAACCGCGACCCTCATCGCATTCGTTACGACACAGGGCTGATCAAGGCGCTTGGCATCGACGCCGGCAAATTGCCGGAACTGGTGTGGTCTACAGACATTATCGGCACGTTGCAGCCCGAACTGGCCGATGCACTGGGGCTGCCACGCTCGACGCCAGTGGTGGCCGGGGCCGTGGACACCTCGGCCGTGGCGGTAGGCGCCACCGTGAGTGACTTTGCGCCGCACCTTTATCTGGGCACTTCGTCATGGGTCGGTGCGCATGTGCCGTTCAAGAAATCCAGCGTCCGTCATCACATCGCGGCGGTTCCCAGCGCGGTCAGAGGGCGCTACCTGGCGATGGCCATGCAGTCTGCGGCGGGGGCCAACCTGTCGTTTTTGCGGGACAAGGTGCTTTATCACCCGGATGAGCTGCTGAGCGACGAGCAACAGCCGGATGTGTATGCGCTTCTTGACCGGATCGCAGCCCGGGTGCCGCCCGGCTCGCGAGGGCTGATCTACACGCCCTGGCTGTGCGGCGAACGTTCGCCCACCGGCGACCCGAGTCTGCGTGCCGGGTTGTTCAACCTGAAGCTCGAACATTCCAGGGAAGACATCATCCGTGCCTTCATGGAGGGCGTGGCACACAACACGCGCTGGATGCTGGAGCCGTTCTCGCGGTTCATCGGCCAGCCCGGGGGCGTCATCGTGGCCACCGGCGGCGGCGCGCAATCGGACGTGTGGTGCCAGATCATGGCCGATGTCTGCGGGCGAGTGATCCAGCAGCCGCACAACCCCATCCAGACCAATGCCCGCGGAGCCGCTTTCATCGCTGCCGTGGCGCTGGAAAAACTCCAGTTCCACGATTTGCCCTCGCTGCAACGACCCCATCGGCTTTACGAGCCTTCCACGTCAACCCGCAGCCTGTATGACGACCGCTTCGCCACGTTCAAAGAAGTGCGCAAGCGCCTGGCACCGCTCTATCGCAGGCTGAACCCATCGCAGGAGACGGCATTATGAGTTCTGTTCAACAGCAGATCGTCGCACTGTCGCGGCATCTGTCTCGCCGCGGCTTCTTCGCCGCAACCGGCGGCAACCTCGCGTTGCGTGTAGATGCGCTGCACATCGCTGTCACGCCGTCGGCCACGGACTATTTCAGCATGCGACCGGAGGACGTCTGTGTGCTGCGGCTCAAGGACCTGAAACAGTTGTCGGGAGAGCGTTCACCCTCGGTGGAAAGCTCGTTACACGCGAAAGTCCTGCGCAGCCGACCGGATGTCAATTGCAGCATCCATACCCATCAACCACTGGGCAGCGCCTGCACACTGTTTGGCGAAGCGCTGGACGTGCCATACCCGCAGCTGTGGAAGTCGCTGGGAAAACGCATTCCGCTGGTCGGTTATGCACCGTCCGGCTCCAGCTGGCTGGCCGGCAAACTGAGCAAGGCGGTCCGCGCTGACCACAACGCTTATCTGATGCGCAATCACGGCGTGCTGTGCTGCGGCCCGGACATCGAAACCACCCTGGCACGTCTGGAAGACCTGGAAACATTTTGCCGTGACCATCTGCTCAACCGGATCAAGGTCAATGCCGGGGGAGAGCCCGAGTCACGTGCCGCCATCGCCCGTCTGGTCAGCGCCCTGGCCAGTGCGCATGCCATCAGCCCTCAGACTTTCTCAGAGACTCAATCATGAACAAACCTCTTGATCCTGCCAGCATTCCCAAGGCCCCGGCTTCAGCGGTATCGCAATGGCCTGATGTCGATTCGCTCTATCGTCGTTTCGATGCGCTGGTGAAGCAGCCCATTCGCCCGATCAAGCGGGACGCGATGAATAAGGTCATGGGTTATTTCGATGAACGTTGCCAAGGCTCAAAGCGCCTGTCCGAGGCCGCAAAAAAAGTCATACCGGGAGGCGTGCAGCACAACCTGGCCTTCAACTATCCGTTTCCGCTGGCCTTCTCTCAGGCCAAAGGTGCGCACCTGACGGACATCGATGGCAATCGTTACACCGACTTTCTACAGGCGGGCGGCCCGACCTTGCTAGGTTCGAATCATCCGGCCATTCGCGAGCAGGTCAACCGGATACTGGACGAGTGCGGTCCGGTCACCGGTCTGCTGCACGAATACGAGGTCAAGCTGGCCGAACTGGTCTGCGAGATGATGCCGGGCGTCGACATGGTCCGCTTGCTGGGTTCGGGCACCGAGGCCGTGATGGCGGCTGTGCGCCTGGCGCGGGCGTATACCCGCAAAAAGTGGGTGATCAAGATCGGCGGGGCCTATCACGGCTGGAGCGACCAACTGGTTTACGGCATGCGCCTGCCGGGTACGGGGCGGATGGAGGCTGTGGGTATTCCGCGAGGCGCCACGGCAAACACTCAGGAAAGTCCGCCCAACAACCTGGACGCCTTGCGCCGCAGGCTGCAAATCAATCGGCTGCGGGGTGGCACTGCCGCGGTGATGGTCGAACCCTTTGGACCGGAAAGCGGGACACGACCGGTGCATGCTGACTTCAACCGTCAATTGCGTGCGCTGTGCAACGAGTTCGACACGCTGCTGATTTTCGATGAAGTGGTCACCGGGTTTAGGGCCGGTCTGGGCGGCGCCCAGGCGTATTTCAATGTCTTGCCGGACATCACCGTACTGGGTAAATGCCTGACCGGCGGATACCCGATGGCCGGTGCCATTGGCGGGCGCCGTGACGTGATGCAACTGCTGGCGGGTGGTATTGGCACATCGTCCCGACGGGCGTTCGTCGGCGGGACGCTGTCGGCCAACCCGCTGTCCTGTGTGGCGGGTTACTACGCCTTGCTCGAGGCGCGCCGTCTTGATGCGCCGGCACTGGCGGGACGGGCAGGCGACCGTATGCGGGCCGGGCTCGAAGAGATCATCCAGCGGCGCGGTTTGCCCTACGTGGCATACAACATGGGCTCCATCGTGCATTTGCAGACATCCGGTGTGCTGCTGCTCGACACCAGCAACCCGCTCAAGTTGTTAAAGGCGCGTAACGAGGCCAAGACCCGCAAGCACATGATGGAGGAGATGGGGGCCGCTTACACCGCGCATGGCCTGATCACCCTGGCGGGCAGCCGTATATACACCAGCCTGGCGGACACCGACGACGTCATTGATGACGCGCTCGAGCGTTTCGACACTGTCTTTCAGCTGGTGTGAGGTGAGCATCATGCGAGAGTCACTTCGACAGCAATGGTTTGACCTGCGTGAGCGCCTGATGGGCCAGGTGGATTCGCACAGCAGCATGTCCCTGCGGTTGCCGGGCGAGCAGGGCATGTGGCTGGGAACACTCGATGACCTGGCGCCACAGGTCATCGACTGGTCCGCTTGCGCAGTACCCGCCAGCCATACCCACGCGGCTATTTACCGAACCCGGGCGGATGTCGGCGCGATTCTGATCGGCGGCGGGACGTTCGCAAAAAGTCTGGTGGATTTTGGCGGTGTCATGCCGATTCTATTTGATGAGCAAGCGCGTCACATCGGCCATATGGGCGAGCCTGCCCGACAGGATCAACCCTTGGCGAACACATTGAAGCGAGGCGGGAACGGCGCGTTGATCGGGGGCACGCCGGTGGTCATGGGTACCACGGGCGCTCGTATGGCACTCAATGCCGAACTGTTTGAAAAGTGCGCCAAGGCCTTCACCCTGGCCAAAGCGTGCGGCACGCAGCTCACGCTTCTGCCTTGGTGGGTGGTGCTGGTGGCCAACGGAAGGCTGATGAAAGACGAAAAGCGCGCGGCGCAGCATTTTGCCGATGGCAAGATTCCGCCGGAAACCCGCGGTTATTGAAACTCCGAAGAGGCGCATGCCATGCAAACGTCGTCCGCTGTAACGCGCAGGCAACTGAGTGCCGCGTTGGCTCTGGGCTCAGTCGCTGTGCTGATGGTGGGGCTGCAACCGCTATTGCTGGGTGAGTTGCTCGCGCAGAACCACGTGTCACTGGAGGGCGTCGGGCTGGTCGCCATGGGGGAAATCGTCGCGCTGGGGCTGGGCGTGGTGCTGGGCGACTTGCTGCGGTCAAGGCTGAACCTGCGCCTGCTCACGGTCATCGCCCTTTTTTTCGCTGCCGGAATGGACCTGGTGACCGCCAATGTCACCGGCGATGGTCCGTTGACCGCCGCACGTGCGGTGGCAGGGCTGGCCGAAGGGTTGCTGTTATGGGGGGCCGTCAGCCTGATCGTACAAGGGCCGGCTCCGGACCGGGTGGCAGGCGTGTTCATGGTGGTCCAGACACTGGCGCAGGCACTGATAGCGGCGGTACTTGCTTTCTGGATATTGCCTGGCCAGAGCGTCTATGCCGGTTTTGTGTTTCTGGGCGTGCTGACGGCCGTTTCGGTGGTGTGCGTCGCCTGGTTGCCCATACGACTGGCGTGCCAACCTGACAAGCAGCCCGACGTATCCGGTTTCAGATGGAACTTCAAGCACGCAGGGCTGCTGATTCTGGTATTCCTGCAACTCTCGGCCATCGGCGCGCTGTGGGCCTATCTGGAACCCTTGGGTACCCACGCCGGCCTCACTTCCCAAGCGGCGCAGTTGCTGGTATCGGCCATGCTGTTCATGCAGGTCGTGGGCGGATGCCTGGGGATCTTGCTGGTGCGCAGGGTGCCCGACTATTCGATGCTGGCGGTGGCCGCGCTGCTGCTGGCCAGTATTGCACTGGGCATGTACGTGGCGGCTGATCAGGGCATAACGGTATTCCTTGGGCTGTGCAGCTTCTTTGCGCTGGTCTACCTGATGCTGACGCCTTTTCAGGTGCGCATTGCACTGCAAATTGATCCCTCGGGCAGGATCGCCGGGCTTATCCCGGGCATGCAATTGCTGGGCTGCGCGTTTGGCCCTTTGCTGGCGTCGCAATGGATCGCAGGCGAAAACGCGCAGCCGGTTCTGCTGGTCAGTACCTGGTTCTCGGTGATAGCGCTGCTGTTGGTGGGGATATTGCGCAAGTGTTCGGCGGGCAGGAAAGTCGGCGCTGTAAGCAGGGCTTGATGCGCCGGAGTCAGACAGGCTGAAGGCAATCCAAGCCCTAAAAGCTCGCCAATCGTTGGTTGTGCCGCATCATTATTTTCAGGCAGCGCGAATAAAGCCTGAGGCTCGGGTGTTCACTGACAGTTCCTACACCGTCCTGTCGAGAGAAACACCTGATGAACGCCATCGAACCTGCTGCCAGCAATGTCCCGCGCTATGACCTCACGACCCTGTTTTTTCACTGGGCGACTGCGGTACTGGTCGTCACATTGTTCGCCACGGCGCAAACGTGGTCCTTTCTGGCCAAAGGCACACCGCTTCGGCACAGCCTTC
Source organism: Pseudomonas graminis (assembly GCF_002093745.1). Lineage (GTDB taxonomy): Bacteria > Pseudomonadota > Gammaproteobacteria > Pseudomonadales > Pseudomonadaceae > Aquipseudomonas. The sequence continues at coordinate 89,592 of NZ_MTSB01000003.1, read as the reverse complement.
AGGGCCTGCATATCTCTTTGGGCATCTTGCTCAGCGTCGCCATCGTCGGTCGCTTGCTCTGGCGTCTGACCCGTGGCCGCCGTCTGGCCAGTCACCAAGGCATGGCTGGCTTCGTGGCCAAAGCCGGGCACGGCTTGCTGTACGGGCTGCTGTTGGCCCAGATCGTGTTGGGCTTCATGTTTCGCTGGGCACAGGGCGAGTCTTTCGACTTTTTCGGGCTGTTTGCAGTGCCTGCCCTCATGGCACCAAACCCTGACTGGAAACACACGCTCGGTGGCCTGCATGAAAATGTCGCCTGGGCGCTGATCATTCTTTCCGGGTTGCACGCCTGTGTGGTGCTGGCGCACCACTGGTGGCTCAAGGACGGTGTTTTGCTTCGTATGCTTCCTGAAAACCGTTAGTTGTACCCACGTCACGCTTCCCGAGCCTGGAGAAATAGCCATGAAACGTTCTATCTCAAAAACCGCAAGCACCTGTTGGCTGGTCTGCTGTGTGAGCCTCGCGGTCTGCGGGCAGGCATTGGCAATGGGCGACAGCACGACGAAAACGCCCACTTGTCCCAAAGGTCAGGCATGGGATTCGAAAGCCAAAAGTTGCGTGTCCCAGCAGAGTCAGTTGAGCGATCCAGACCTTGCGCATTACGCCTATGCGCTGGCCAAGGCAAAACGCTACGATGAAGCGCTCACCGTTCTCGATCTGCTGAAAAACCCCGACACCGCCGAGGCCCTCAACTATCGAGGTTATGCCACGCGCAAGCTGGGGCGTACTGAAGAAGGGATCGGTTATTATCTGCGTGCGGTCGATCTGGATCCGCGTTACTCGCTAGTGCGTGAGTACCTGGGCGAAGCGTATGTGATTCAGGGCCGGCTGGATCTGGCGCAGCAGCAACTGCAAGCGATCGAAGGGTTGTGCGGGCGCGGGTGTGAGGAATACCGCGATTTGTCAGGTGCCATCAGGCATTCTGAAAAACTGTAAAGAAGAATGGCTGTGACACAGCATGCCGCCGCAGATTTGCCAGCCAGAGGGCTGCCCGGCATGACGTGCCTCTGAGGATTTACCTTCGTGCCGACCGAACCTCCTGAGCCTTATAGCCTCGACACTGTACGGCAGGGTCTGAGCCCCTGCCTGGCCAGGCTTTGGCGCTATGCCTGGGTGTTGTCGCGGCAACGGCATGTTGCTGACGATCTGGTGCAGGCCACCTGCGTGAGAGCGCTGGAACGGGCGGGGCATTATCAACCGGGCACCCGACTGGATCGCTGGCTGTTTTCGATTCTGCATTCCATCTGGCTCAATGAAGTCCGTTCACAGCAGGTGCGCAGGGGCCAAGGGTTTGTCAACAGCGACGACCTTGCGTCTACCGATGAAAGTCAGGCACTCGAAAGCCAGATTCTCGCCAGCCAGGTCATGCGCCGAGTACAGGATTTGCCAGAAGCACTGCGCGAAAGCGTTTTTCTCGCCTACGTAGAAGGCCTCAGCTATCGCGAAATCTCGGACATTCAGCAAATCCCCATGGGCACGGTGATGAGCCGTCTGGCCGCCGCTCGAATCCGTCTGGCGCAAACCATGAATCCAGAGACCCGGCAGTCAGGTGGTCAACGATGAGCCCGCATTCACCCTTCGAAATACCGTCCGACGTCACGCTGGTGGCGTTTATCGACGGCGAATTGAGTGCCACTGATGCCGCGCGCATCGAAGCGTTGCGCGAGCGCGAACCGGTCATCGCCGAGCGGCTGGCTTTTCTCGAGCAGGGCTGCGCGGGTTTGCCCGAGGGGTTTGCGCCGTTGCTGGACGCAGCTCCCACCGCGCACCTGCAGACCATGCTTGGCGCATTGCCGCCGCCTGCGGCGCTCGGGCCGGCAAGCCCGCAATGGTCACGCCGACGTTTGCTGGCAGGGGCCGCAGCCTGTCTGGTCGCCGGCGTGCTGGGGGATCGTGTCTGGCACGGCTGGCAAGCGTCGCGCCGGGTGGACGACGGCAGTTGGCGAGGCTCGGTGGCTCAGTACATGGCGCTCTATACCGCGCAGACACTGGACGGCCTGGAACAGGGCGCGTCTGGTCAGGCCGCACAATTGGCGCGGGTTGGTGAGCAGCTGGGCATTGCCCTGACGCCTCAGGGCGTCGCGATTCAGGGGGCGACCCTGCGACGTGCGCAGGTGCTGCGTTATGACCATGACCTGATTGCCCAACTGGTTTACCTGGACGATCGGCAGCAACCGCTGGCGCTGTGTTTTGTAAAATCGTCCCAACAGGCCCGCCCTCCGGCTCAAGAAGTGCGGCACGGCCTGAACGTGGTCCACTGGCGCGACGGTCGACATGCATGGATGTTGGCCGGTCGCAGCCCGATGGCCGATTTACAGGTCCACCAGCAGCAACTTGCCCTGACCTGAGTCCCGACACTGTCACGTGCTTGTGTGTCATGAGCGAAACGTCGCAGGCACAAAAGTGAGCGTGTTGTACTCATTTTTTTGACTCGGCAGTTCCTCCGCACGCACCGCAAATCAATGCGTTGCGGTTCAATGACGCCTGTTTTGCGCAACGAAAACGGGCGTTTCGAAAAAAAGAGCATGGACTCGGGATATAACACTAATTAGAATCAGTCTCATTTGGCGCACCCACCGCTCAAGGCTCTTGTCATGATTGACACAGCGACCCTACCTCCGCAGACCCTGCATGCCCTGTACCGCGACCACCACGGCTGGCTCGAAAACTGGCTGCGCAAGCGCATGGGCAATGCCTGGGATGCTGCGGACCTGAGTCAGGATACGTTTCTGCGGGTGTTGTCCAGCTCTCAACAGATCGCCGACATGCAAGAGCCGCGAGCGTATCTGCTGACCGTGGGCAAGCGTCTGCTCAGCAATTTCTACACGCGCCGCAGCCTCGAACAGGCGTATCTGGAGGCGCTGGCGCAGTTGCCTGAACAGAGTGTGCCGTCTCCCGAGCAGCGCTGGCTGTTGCTCGAAACCCTGCAAGCGCTGGACGAGTTGCTGGATGGTCTGTCGGCCGTGGTGCGCCGCGCGTTTCTCTGGAGCCAGCTTGAAGGCCTGGGTTATCGCGAGATCGCCGAGCGCTTGCAGGTGTCCGAACGCACCGTCAAACGTTACATGGCACAAGCCTACGAGCACTGCCTGCTGGTGGACTGGTGATTCGCTCGGCACCGTCGAACGAAGAGCGCGAGGTCGTACGCCGGGCAGCGCAATGGCTGGCCTTGCTGGAGTCCGGCGGTGCCAGTGAAGAAGATCACGCGATGCTGCAACACTGGCGCGACAGTTCCGCCAGCAACGAGCGCGCCTGGCAAAGGGCGCAGCAGTTGCGACAACGCTTTTTGGGCCTGCCGAGCCATCTGGCCATGGCCACGCTTGATCGACCTGACAAGGCGCGGCGAGCGGCACTGAAAAGAGCGCTGGGTGCCGTGACGCTGGTTCCGGCTGCCTGGTTGCTGGGGCGACAGGTGCCGCTGGATGTCTGGCGTGCCGATCTGCAAACCTCCGTGGGTGAGCACAAGCGGGTTTCGCTGGCCGACGGCAGCAGCTTGCAGTTGAACACCGATAGCGCTGTGAACGTTGATCTGACCACTCGGCGTATTACGTTGGTACGTGGGGAGATGTCACTCAACGTGCCGGGCAGGGCGGCGTTGACTGTCGAAGGGCCTTATGGCCGTGTCGTCGTCAGTCAGAGCGAAGTCTGCGTCCGTCTCAACGAGAATGACTGCCGGGTGTCAGTGGTCAGCGGTGCGGTACAGATTCATCCCGTCCAGGGGCCTGCACTGACCTTGCGCGCCTTGCAACAGATGAGCCTGCAGCGGAGTGGCGCAGGACCTGTCAGCGCTTTCGATGCCATGCTGCCAGGCTGGCGCGAGGGCGTACTGACCGCTCAAAACCAGCCACTGGGCGACTTCCTGCGCGAGCTTGGCCGCTACCGTCCGGGCTTGCTGCGCTGGGAACCGGCGCTTGAAACCTTGCGGGTGACCGGCAGTTTCCGGGTAGACAATACCGACCGTGTACTGTCATTGCTGGCCGCCAGCCTGCCGGTCGAGGTGCAGATGCGCACCCGTTACTGGATCACGCTGGTCCCTCGAACAAGCACTTCCCTGAAAAATAATGCGTGAAGCCTGTCCCTTTTTTTTGTCTCGCCTGTCATGTCAGGTAAGTGAACAAAATATGAGAGCTTCCTTCTATGCCCGCAGTTTCTCCCTACCGTTTGCGTCCGCTGTTGCATTTCAGCCTTTTGCTGACATTGAGTTCCAGCCCACTGTTCATCTCGACCAGTTGGGCCGAAACGTCGGGCAAGCGTGCCTATGAAGTTCCTGCCGGTAGCCTGAGTGCTGCGCTGACCCGTTTCGCCGGGCAGGCCGGGGTCAACCTGTCGGTAGATCCCGTGCTGGTGAACGGCCGCAACAGCAGCGGTCTGTCCGGAGATTTCGCGGTCGAGGAAGGTTTCGCGCGTCTGCTGCAGGGTTCCGGCCTGCAACTGGTGGCGGTGGGCGAACAGGCCTACACCTTGATCCCTGCACCCGAGGGCGCCGGTTTGCAGCTTGCGCCCACGTCGATTGTCGGGGCCAGCAGCGCTACGGACGGTCAGGAATACGCTGGCGGCCAGGTGGCCCGCAAAGGTTCGCAAGGGATGCTGGGTTCTCGGGATTTCATGGAAACCCCGTTCAGCATGACCACTTACACCAAGGACGCGGTCAAGAACCAGCAGGCGCGCACGCTGGGCGACCTGATTGCCAGCGATCCGTCGGTGCGCTCCACCAACCCGGCAGGCGGACGTTATGAGCAGTTCACCATTCGCGGCTTCAGCCTGTTCAACAGTGACGTGTCCTATAACGGCTTGTACGGCATCTTGCCGACTTACACGATCGACATGGAAATGGCCGAACGGGTGGACATCCTCAAGGGGCCGAGCCAGATGATCAACGGCATATCCCCGCGCGGCAGCGTCGGTGGCGGCATTAATGTGGTCCCCAAGCGTGCCACGGACAAGCCCATCACCGAAATCACCACCAGCTACGCCTCCAAAGGGCAGGTGGGTGCCGCAGTGGACGTGGGTCGCCGATTTGGCGAAGACGACAAGTTTGGGATTCGCTTCAACGGCGTGAAGCAGTCCGGCGACACGGAATGGGACCACCAGAGCGTTGATCGCGACATGGCCGTGCTGGGCCTGGACTTCCGCGGCGAGCGTCTGCGCTTGTCGACAGACATCGGGCACACCGAGCGCGACACCGACGCCCCGCAGGAGCGCGTGCAGGTCGGCGCCAACGCGAAGGTGCCCAACGCCAACGATGTACGTGACAACTACGCGCAGTCCTGGAGCAAGGCCCGCACCAAGGACACGTTTGGCGCCGTGAACGCCGAATACGATGTCAGCGACTCGGTCATGCTGTATGGCGGTGTCGGCGCGCGCAAAAGTAACCATGATTTTCTTCGTCACGCAGTATCAGTGACCAATGATGCGGGCGATTTCAGCGTCCAGCCACGCGATTTCACCCGCGACGAAAACGTCCGCACGGCCAACGCCGGGGTTCGTAGCTGGTTCAATACCGGGTCGGTCAGCCACGAAGTCAATCTGGCGGCCAGCTATTTCTACATGGACTTCGAGAACGGCGGCGCCCGCTATGCGGCGTCGCCCAGCAATCTGTACAACCCGATCGACACCCCCACACCCGGCAACCCGACGCGCATCGACGATAAGGTCTACACCGAAAACCGCTTCAGCGGCTTAGCCCTGACCGACACTCTGGGCTTTTTCGATGACCGTCTGCTGCTGACCCTCGGTGCCCGCTGGCAGCGGGTCAAGGTCGACGACTGGACCAATGGCGTGAAGGGCGATACGTCATACGATGAGGAAAAGGTTTCACCGTCGGGCGGCATTCTGTACAAGGTGACCGACGATCTGTCGGTGTACGCCAACTACATGGAAGGTTTGAGCCAGGGCAAGATCGCACCGTCGACCTCGGTGAACGAGGACCAGATATTCCCGCCGTTCGTCAGCCGCCAGGTTGAAGTCGGGGCCAAATATGACCTGGGGTCGTACGCCTTCACCGCCAGCGTCTTCCGTATCAAGCAGCCAGCCTACGAGACCAATGCTGCGTCGCGGGTCTTTGGCCCGAATGGCAAGCGCCGCAACGATGGTGTCGAGCTGACCATGTTTGGCGAACCGCTCAAAGGCTTCCGCCTGCTGGGTGGGGTGATGTACATCGACAGCGAGCTGACCAACACCGTCAACGGCACGTTTGATGGCAACCGGGCACCGGCCACCCCCGAGTACAACGTCAATCTGGGCGCCGAGTGGGATGTGCCGAGCGTTCAGGGCCTGACCCTGACCGGACGGGGCATCTACACCAGTTCGCAGTACCTGGATCAGGCCAACAGCAAAAGCATTGATTCTTCCGAGCGTTTCGATGTGGGCGCGCGTTATGCCTTCAAGGTCGATCAGAAGGACATCACGCTGCGGGCCAATGTCGAGAACGTGATGAACAAGTACTACTGGAGTTCGGCCGGTGCCTCGGATGACAGCGAGCCAGGCCTGACCCTTTCAACGCCGAGAACCTACCTGCTCTCGGCGACCATCGGGTTCTGATTCAAACAAACGGCCCAGGGAAGGGCCTGACCTGATGAGAAACAATCAAGGCGTGTAAGTTCATGGTCATTACTCCGGTACGGCGGGTGTATTCGTTATTCCAATAACGTCTTTGAGTAGCGTGATAATGAATAACAAGCAGCCCTTTTAATGAGTGGCCTGTAAAAAGCACCGATGTTATCTCGGTGTCACGGCGTGCCTGATTGTTTTATACATTCGCTTTATTACGTTCATTTAAATTTCATCTTTTTTTTGAAACAACGGGTTGCACTTTTGCGGAAATGATAATAATTTGCATCCAGAATTTAGCGAGGGTTAACAGATGTTGAATGATGGCTTATTGCACTCTACTACGTCGCATAAAACCAATGCCAATTATCTGGACAGGCAAAGCAAGTTTGAATCCAATGTAAGAAGTTACCCGCGCAAGTTGCCGCTGGCCATTGCCAAGGCGCAGGGCGTGTGGGTCACCGATGTTGAAGGCACTACGTACCTGGACTGTCTGGCCGGTGCCGGAACGCTGGCATTGGGGCATAACCATGAAGCAATCATGGCCAGCCTCGACAGCTTCCTGACATCCGGTATGCCAATGCATACGCTCGACCTGACAACGGTCGTCAAAGACGCATTCAGCGAGGCTTTGCTGGAACTGTTGCCGGGGCAGGGGCGCGACTACTGCCTGCAGTTCTGCGGGCCGTCGGGTGCCGATGCGGTCGAAGCCGCCATCAAGCTGGCCAAGACCGCCACCGGTCGCAACAACGTCATCAGCTTTTCCGGTGCCTACCACGGCATGACCCACGGCGCTCTGGCGCTGACCGGCAATACCGGACCGAAAAACGCCATTGCCAGCCTGATGCCGGGCGTGCAGTTCCTGCCTTATCCCCACGAATACCGCTGCCCGTTGGGCATCGGTGGCGAGGCTGGCACCGAGGCGCTGAGTTACTACTTCACCCAGTTCATCGAAGACGTCGAAAGCGGCGTGTCGCTTCCTGCCGCAGTGATTCTGGAAGCCGTACAGGGCGAGGGAGGTGTCAACCCTGCGCCAGACGCGTGGTTACGGCAGGTCCGCGAGGTCACTCGCAAGCACGGCATCCTGCTGATTCTGGATGAAGTGCAGGCCGGTTTTGGCCGCACCGGCAAGATGTTTGCCTTCCAGCACGCCGGGATCGAGCCAGACATCATCGTCATGTCCAAGGCGGTCGGTGGCGGTCTGCCACTAGCGGTGCTCGGCATCAAGCGCGAGTTCGACGCCTGGTCGCCGGGCAATCACGCGGGCACCTTCCGTGGCAACCAGATGGCGATGGCCACCGGGCTTGCAACCCTGGAAGTGCTGCAACGCCAGAACCTCGCCGCCCAGGCTGCAAAGCGTGGTCAGTGGCTCAAGGAACAGCTGGGCCTTTTGCAGCAGCGTTATCCGGCCATGGGCCAGGTGCGCGGACGCGGGCTGATGCTGGGCATCGAGATTGTCGATGAGCGTAAACCGGCAGACCGGCTCGGCAGTTACCCGATGGACCCTGCACTGGCGGTCTCCATTCAGCAGCACTGTTTCAAACAGGGACTGCTACTTGAACGCGGCGGGCGTAATGGCAACGTGATCCGGTTATTACCGCCGCTGATCATTACCGAAGATCAATGCCAGTTGGTGATCCGCCGATTCGAAGAGGCACTCAAGGCTGCACTTCATCAACTGCGCCACTAAATTAAACAGGGCGGCAGGCACTGTCTGACTGAACGGATAACTGCATCAGATTATAACGGGCTACTGCCAGTTTCTATGCCCGTGCCGACCGTCAGACCCTTGTGCTGCACGCGTACATCATCACGTGTTTCGACGTCACTTAAACAGTCAGCGTAATGCGACTGTGGAGCAGACATGACTAATACCGATCGCACCGTTTTATCAACAATGGTGAGCGAGCTGGCAACCACTCGCGCGTTACTCAACTGCCTGATCAAAGAGTTCGCATTGCCGGAGAACTGCCTGCATTACACGTGGCCCGAAGGCATGCAGGGAATTGCCCCGGGCAGTTTTGTAGACGGGGGGCAATGGAAAGGCATTCCATTGACCATCAGCCTGCCCAATCAACAGCAATTCTTCGTGCTGGTGGACCGCCGCGACCGTCTGGGCAGTCACCGCTACCTTTCCGATGTCTATGCGCGCAACGGCAACAGCACCTGGCGCAGCCTGGCGTTTCCCGAGTTCGTGCAGCAATTGCTGACCGCGTGTGAACACATGACCCGGGCCAGTAACGACGAGTTGATGGATCAGGTGCTGCAAAGCCAGCACCTGACCGCTGCCATCGTGGCGCACAACATGACAGGCCAGCACCCGGCACCGCTGAGCGGTTATCTGGCCAGTGAGCAGGGCCTGTGGTTCGGCCATCCCAATCACCCGGCGCCCAAGGCGCGGTTGTGGCCTGCCCATCTGGCGCAAGAAACCTACGCGCCGGAATTCCAGGCGCAGACTGCGCTGCACCTGTTCGAAGTACCGATGGACGGCTTGCGAGTCACCGCCAATGGCCTGAGCGAGGCGCAGGTCATGTCCGGCTTCGCCGATCAGTCACGGGCCAGACCCGGACATGCATTGATCTGCATGCACCCGGTACAGGCTCAACTGTTCATGCAGGACCGCCGCGTGCAGCGCCTGCTCGAACTGGGGGAGATATCGGACCTTGGCGCCAGCGGCCTGCTGGCCAGCCCGACCGCGTCGATGCGCACCTGGTACATCGAAGACCACGATTACTTCATCAAGGGTTCGTTGAACGTGCGCATCACCAACTGTGTCAGGAAGAACGCCTGGTACGAACTGGAAAGCACTCTGATCATCGACGATTTGTTCCAGCGTCTGCAGCAAGGCTCCCCGCAAACACTTGGCGGACTGTCCACGGTCGCCGAGCCCGGCTCGATGAGCTGGGCGCCAAAAGGGGCCAGCGAGACAGACGGCCACTGGTTTCGCGAGCAGACCGGGGCGATCCTGCGAGAGAACTTCTGCCGTCGCTCCGGCGCTGACTGCAGCGTGATGGCAGGCACATTGTTCGCGCGCGATTTGCGTTCACGCCCGCTGGTGCATGACTTCCTCCAGACGTTCAGCGGTGGCGAGCTTGAAGACGAGCATCTGCTGAGCTGGTTCGACGCCTACCAGGCCTTGCTGCTGCGCCCGGTCATGGCGCTGTTCTTCAATCATGGTGTGGTGATGGAGCCGCATTTGCAGAACGCGGTGCTGATCCACGATAACGGCCAGCCGCAACAATTGTTGTTGCGCGACTTCGAAGGCGTCAAGCTGACCGAAGAGCTGGGCATCAAGGCGATTCAGGTCGGCTTGCATCCGCGCATTCGTCAGTCGCTGCTTTATACCCGCGAACAAGGCTGGAACCGCATCACGTATTGCCTGCTGATCAACAACCTGTCCGAGGCCGTGCTGGCCTTGAGCTGGGAGCGACCGCATCTGGCGCCGTTGATGTGGCAAAAAGTCGAGCAGCAATTGCAGCGCATCCGCGACGAACTGGTGCTGCCTGCGCCGGAGCTTGACGCACTGATCGCCGGTCAGTCGATTGCCTGCAAGACCAATCTCAAGGTTCGCCTGGCCGCCAAAGCCGACCGTGAGGCCAATTACGTGCGCCTTGCCTCACCCTGGAGCAAGGAGGCTCGTTATGCATAAGGTGCCGGAAACCGTACTGGGGGCCATCCATGAGGCTCGCGCGCTCGAAAGCGACCCGCTGGCCGCGTTCATCTATGACCTGGACGCTCTGCAACAGCACGTCAGTGAGGTCATGGCGGCGCTGCCGGCTGGCGTGGAGTTGTATTACGCGATCAAGGCCAACAGCGAAGCCCTGATGCTGGACACCCTGGCACCCTTGGTCAGCGGTTTCGAAATATCGTCAGGCGGTGAGATCGAGCGGGTCATGGCCTGCCCGACGCGCAAACCCTACGTGTTTTCCGGCCCGGGCAAACTCGATTCGGACCTGCGCTCAGCGCTGCTGAACAAGGTCGAAGCCGTCCACGTGGAAAGCCTCAACGAAATCCAGCGTTTGCAGCACCTGGCCGAAGAGACCGGGCGCGTGCAGCCGGTGTTTATTCGTATCAACCCGCAACTGCCGGCGCAGCAGTCGAGCAAACTGGCGATGGCCGGAACAGCCACCCCGTTCGGCATCGACGAGGCGGACCTGGCCGACGCCGTGCGCAAGGTCGATGATGCCAGCCATCTGACGCTCAAGGGTTTCCATGTACATGCCATGTCGCACCAGATGTCGGTGGAGCGCCATGAGCAGTTACTGGATTTTTACCTGCAACGCTGGCAGGAATGGAAAGCGCTGGCTCGCCATCCCGAGCAACTGACCCATTTCAACGTTGGCGGTGGTATTGGCGTCGATTACCTGAACAGTCAGCAATTTGACTGGCAGCGCCTGTGCCGTTATCTGGAAAAGCGCTTGGGCGAGCAGCCTGATGCGCCGATCCTGCGCTTTGAGCCAGGACGCTTCATCAGCGCCTACTGCGGTTATTACGTCATCGAGGTACTGGACAGCAAAACCAGCCACGGCGAGCACTTTCTGGTCTGTCGGGGCGGTACCCACCAGTTCCGCCTGCCGGTTGCGCAAAGCCACGATCATCCGGTCATCCACTTGCCAGCCGTACCTGAAACGTCGGCATCGGTAGAACAGGCGTACACCGTTGTCGGGCAGTTGTGTACACCCAAGGATGTACTGAGCCGCCGCCAGCCCTTGAAAGGCGTGAATATCGGCGACCTGCTGGTCTTGCCGATGGCGGGTGCCTATGGCTACAACATCTCGCACGCCGATTTTCTGTGCCACCCCAGACCGCCCCAGCACTTCGTGCGTAATGGCGAACGGGTTAGAAAATGAGCGTGAGCGTCCCACGCAGTTGGGTAGTGATCAACGTGTTGCTCGGTACGCTCACGGTCAGCCTGAGCAACAGCTCGCTCAACCCGGCGCTGCCCACGTTCATGGAGGCGTTCCGGATCGGCCCGTTGCTGGCCACCTGGATCGTCGCAGGCTTCATGACCAGCATGGGCATGACCATGCCGCTGACCAGTTTTCTCAGTCAGCGAATCGGGCGTAAACGCTTGTACCTGTGGGGCGTGGCGCTGTTCGTCGGTGGCTCGTTGCTGGGCGCTCTGGCCAGCTCCATCGCGTTGGTCATCACGGCGCGTGTTGTGCAGGGCGTGGCCAGCGGGCTGATGATTCCGTTGTCGCTGGCGATCATCTTTTCGGTGTACGAAAAGCACGAACGGGGCAGGGTGACCGGGCTATGGAGCGCAGCGGTAATGCTTGCTCCGGCGCTGGGGCCGCTGTGCGGCAGCCTGTTGCTGGAGTGGTTCAGCTGGCGCTCGCTGTTCCTGATGAATGTGCCCATCGGCTTGCTGGCCTTGCTGCTGGGCATCGGCGTGCTGCCGGATTCGGAGCCAGTCGAGCGCAAACCGTTCGACCTGGTCGGCTACCTGTTGATCGCATCAGGTATCGGCCTGCTGATGATCGCCATCAGCCGCATGCACCACGCCGAAGCGCTGTTCGACCCGTTCAATCAGGGCATGGTGCTGGTCGCCGTGGCTTGCCTGATCGCCTTTGTGCGCGTGGAACTGCGTCGTGAAGCACCGTTGCTCAATCTGCGCCTGTTCAACCTGCGCGGCTACCGGCTGAGCGTGATCATCGCCGTGGTTCAGTCGGTGGGCATGTTCGAGTGCCTGGTGCTGCTGCCGCTGCTGGTTCAGACCGTGCTCGGTTACAACCCCATCTGGACCGGGCTGGCGCTGCTGTGTACCGCTGCGTTCGCCAGCCTGTTCGGGCAGTGGGGCGGCAAGGCGCTGGACCGCCACGGTCCGCGCACCGTGGTCGCCATCGGCTTGCTGCTGACCGGTCTCTCGACGCTGGCGCTGGGCATGCTCAATGCGAATGCGTCGATTGGCGTGGTGTTTGTGCTGATGATGCTTCGCGGCGCGGGCCTGGGGCTGTCCTATATGCCCGTGACAACGGCGGGGCTTAATGCCCTGCCCGAACCGATGGTCACTCAGGGCGCCGCGATGAACAACATTTCCCGCCGTCTTGTCGCGTCGCTGGCGATTGTCATCGCCTCGCTGTGGCTGGAGTTTCGCCTGAATACCGCCGGGACGCTCGCCACGCCGTCGGCCATCAGCGAGGTGTTCATGGTTACCGGCCTGCTGATTCTGCTGGCGCTGCCCTGCGCCTGGCGTTTCCCCCTCAATGACGAGCGCGCCGAGGCTCAGCCCGACGCGGTCGAACCCCGATAATTTTTCCTTCGAGGTATGAACATGGCTACTCCTTTACCGCTGCAACGCCACACTGCATCACCGACAACGGCCACCGGCGCGTGGCTGGCCGATATCGACACCGCGCGTTACGAAAAAGTACAGCGCCGGGTGATCGGACAGTTGCTGCAAACCCTGCTGTACGAAGCGGCGCTGCCTTACCGTTGCGAGCCATTGGGTGAGCATCAACATCGTTTCAGCGTGCCGCTCGGTGATGGCGTGGAGTACCGCTGCAACGGTCTGCTCAGCACCAGTTTCGAGCTGATCCGCTTGGATCACGCCAGCATTGAACGCGTTGACAGCGCGGGTCAGCGCTCGACGCCAGACCTGCACCTGGCCTTGAGCGAACTGCTTGCGCCGTTCAAGGACAGCCCGCACCTGGCACGCTTCATTCAGGAAATCGAGCAGACCCAGCTCAAGGACCTGCAAGCGCGCAATCAGGGTTATCAGCCTGCCATGCCGGCCCACGAGCTGGACGTGGATGCGCTGGAACAGCATTTCATGGACGCCCACAGTTACCACCCGTGCTACAAATCGCGAATCGGTTTTTCCCTGGCCGATAACCGCCACTACGGGCCTGAGTTCGCCACGCCGTTCGCGGTGGTCTGGCTGGCGGTTGCCAGGCCGAGCGCTTCAGTCGGCCATTCCCGCAGCATGGATTGGCAGGCGTTCATTCGTGAAGAACTCGGCGAACAGCGCTGGCAGGCGTTTGCCAGTGACCTGGCGGCACGAAGCCGATCAATCGATGACTATCAGTTGATGCCGGTACACCCGTGGCAGTGGGACAACGTGACGGTGTCGACTTTTTACCCGGAACTGGCCAGTGGCGAGCTGGTTTATCTGGGCACCTCAGCCGACGTCTACAAGGCCCAGCAATCGATTCGCACGCTGGCCAACGCCAGCCAGCCCAAGCGACCTTACGTGAAGCTGGCGATGAGCATGACCAACACCTCCAGCACGCGGATTCTGGCGCGGCATACGGTGCTCAACGGTCCGATCATCACCGATTGGCTGCACAACCTCATCGCCACCGACAGCACCGCCCGGAAACTGGACTTCGTGATTCTCGGCGAAATCGCCGGGGTCAGTTACGACTACCGCCACTTGCCCGAATCACGCTCGGCACAGACTTACGGCACGCTGGGCGCGATCTGGCGCGAAAGCCTGCATCAGTACCTCAGGGACGATGAGCAAGCCGTACCGTTCAACGGCCTGAGCCACGTGGAAAACCGCTATGGCGACGGCGAACAGGCACCGTTCATAGACGCCTGGATCCGCCAGTACGGTCTTGAGGACTGGACCCGTCAACTGTTGCAGGTCACCGTGCCACCCATCATCCACATGCTCTACGCCGAAGGCATCGGCATGGAGTCTCACGGCCAGAACATTGTGCTGATCGTCAAACAGGGCTGGCCGCAGCGCATCGCCCTCAAGGACTTCCACGATGGCGTGCGTTACTCGCCCGCGCACCTGGGGCGTCCGGAACTGTGCCCGGAGCTGGTTCCGCTGCCTGACAGCCACGCGAAACTCAACCGCAACTCGTTCATCATCACCGATGACGTGAACGCAGTACGTGATTTCTCCTGCGACTGCTTCTTCTTCATCTGTCTGGCGGAAATGGCGATTTTCCTGCGTCAGCGCTATCAACTGGACGAGGCGCTGTTCTGGCAGATGACCGCAGACGTGATCCTCGGCTATCAGCAGGCGCATCCGCAGCACCGTGACCGTTTCGGGTTGTTCGACGTGTTTGCACCGACCTATGAAGTGGAAGAGCTGACCAAGCGCCGGCTGCTTGGCGACGGCGAGCGGCGTTTCCGTTCGGTGCCCAACCCGCTGCATGCCTACAGGCCGCAATGATGCTGAGGACCAACACACTCAAGGGCAAACTCGACGGCGGGCAGCCGGTGTACGGGCTGATCAGTTCGATCCCGGCCCCGGCAGCCATCGAGCTGATCGCCGAGGCCGGGTTCGATTTCGTGATCATCGACATGGAACACGTGCTGATCAACCCGGAAACCGTGGAAAACATGATCCGCGTGGCAGAAAGCTATGACTTGACGCCGCTGGTGCGGGTTGCCGATCTCAACCCGAAAACCCTGCTGCGCCTGCTTGATGGCGGCGCTCAGGGCATCGTGCTGCCGATGATCGAGTGCCCCGAGCAACTGGCAGCCGCGATTGCGGCTTGCAAATACCACCCGCTGGGCCGCCGCAGCCTCAATGCCGGGCGTCCCGGTTCATTCGGCAAACACAGCCTGGCGCAGTACGTCGAAGCCGCCAACCGGCAAATCATGGTCGTGGCGATGATCGAAAGCGCCGAAGGCGTGCGTCGCGCGGCCGATATTGCCGCTGTCGCGGGGCTGGACATGATTCTCGAAGGTGCCGCCGATCTGTCGCAATCACTGGGCATGCCGTGGCAGATCGATCAGCCCGAGGTGCAACAAGCTTTGTCCGACACCTGGCAGGCCGCTCAGGCCGCAGGCGTTGCCTACTGCACCATTCCTCGTCAGCCCGGCGACGCCGCCCGCTGGCAGGCTCGCGGGGTCAACGCCTTTGTTCTCGGGGATGAGCGCGGTATCGCCTTTCGTGCGCTGCAGGCCCGTCTGACCCATATTTCAGCAGAAGGAAAATAATCCGATGAACTTCACTTCACTCGCCGCTGACCTGGTCATGCAGGACCTGGTTGATTGCCTGCTGGCCGAAGATTTCTTTGGCCGTGAGCCATTGAACCTGCAGGACACCGCTCACTGGCAATCGCGTCACCCGCAGGCCCCGACACTGGCAGAGCAGAGCGCCACCCAGCAAATCTGGGAATGGTGCTGCGATGCAGCCGAGCAGCGTTTCATCAGTATCGCGTTGCGCCCCGGCATCACCCAGCAATGGGAGAAAGTGCCCGGCACGCCGGTATTGGGCCGCCAGGACGAGCGCTGGACGCAGTTGTCGCCGGAAGACTTCATGAAGTGGGTGTTTGCCGGCAAGGCCACCCAGCTACAGGGCAGCGAGCGCCAGGAAAACGAAAAAGGCATTGCGCTGTTTCTTGATGTCCTGCGCATCAGCGTGTGGCAAACCGCGCTGTCGCTGGACCACAAGGTCGACCTTCAAGACCTGATGGCGCAGGACGGTGCCACGTTCTTCCGCACGATGGAACAGTGGGCGTCGCTGCGTGATCGGCCTTATCACCCGCTGGCCAAGGCCAAGCAGGGCCTGAGCGAGCAGGAATACAAACAGTATCAGGCCGAGTTTGCCCAGCCGGTGGCGCTGAACTGGGTCGCCGTCGACAAGACCCTGCTGCAATGCGGGGGCGGCGTAGGGGATCTGAAGACCTCGTTCCCCGCAGGTTATCTGCTGCCGAAAAACCTGCAGGCCGATCTCGAACAGGAGCTGCAGCAGCGTGGCATTGCGCACAGTCACGTGGCGCTGCCGGTCCATCCCTGGCAGTTCGAACATGTGCTGGACGTGCAATTGGGCGACGTGTTCGCCAAGGGCGATTGCCAGCGCCTGACGTTCAACGCGGCCACGGTGCATGCCACGTCGTCACTGCGTTCGATGACGCCGTGCTTCGACAGCGCCGATTACCTCAAGCTGCCGATGGCGATCTATTCCCTGGGCGCTTCCCGTTACCTGCCAGCCGTCAAGATGATCAACGGTGAACTGAGCGAGAAACTGCTGCGTGAGGTCGTGGGCAAGGACGAAACCCTGAGTCGCTCGCTGCACCTGTGCGACGAGGGCAAATGGTGGGCGTTCATGCCGCCGCAAGCCACGCTGTTCGACGAAGCGCCACGGCACCTGTCGGCGATGGTGCGACAGTACCCTTCGGCCTTGCTGAACGACCCTGAGTGCCGCCTGCTGCCGATGGCCGCGCTGGGCACGCCGTTGCCGGGCAGCAACCGGCATTTCTTCGATGAATGGATGGACTACCGCAGCCTGCCGCACAATCAGGCCTCGGTGCTGACGCTGTTCCGCGAACTGAGCCACAGTTTCTTCGACATCAACCTGCGCATGTTCCGCCTCGGGATGCTCGGTGAGGTACACGGCCAGAATGCGGTCATGGTCTGGAAAGCCGGTGAGGCGCAAGGGCTGCTGCTGCGGGATCACGACTCATTGCGTATCTTTGTGCCGTGGCTGGAACGCAACGGCATGCACGACCCGGAATACAGAATCAAGAAAGGTCATGCCAATACCCTTTATCATGACCGCCCTGAGGACCTGCTGTTCTGGTTGCAGACCCTTGGCATTCAGGTCAACGTGCGGGCAATCATGGACACGCTGGCCCAGGTTTACGAAGTGCCGGTCACGGCGTTGTGGACTGTGCTGCGCGATGTTCTGGATAATCTGATCACAACCATCGAATTCGACGACGAGGCACGTGCAATGATCAGGCATCAACTGTTCGAAGCACCGAACTGGCCACAAAAACTGCTGCTCACACCGATGATCGAACGCGCTGGCGGCCCCGGCAGCATGCCGTTCGGCAAAGGTCAGGTGGTCAACCCGTTCCACAGGTTGCGCCGTGACACCTGACCGAACCCTGCATCCTTCGCGGCGCACAGTGTTGCGCCTCTCGCTGGGGTTATTGGCGCTGCCCGGGTTTGCCCGGGCAGCGTCTTTGCGTGCTGCGCCGTCAAGGGTCGTCACCCTGTTTCAAGGCGCTTCCGACAGCGCCGTGGCGCTGGGTGTCACGCCATGCGGTGTCGTGGACTCCTGGAGCGAAAAACCGATGTACCGCTACTTGCGCCCTGCGCTGGCCGCAGTGCCGCACGTGGGTCTGGAAACCCAGCCGAGCCTGGAAGACATTGTCTTGCTCAAGCCAGACCTGATCGTTGCATCACGCTTTCGCCATCAGCGCATTGCGCCGTTGCTGGAGCAGATCTGTCCGGTGCTGATGCTTGAAGAGGTGTTCGAATTCAAGCGCACGCTGGCCATGATGGGCGCGGCACTGAATCGCCAGCCGCAAGCCATGCAACTGCTCGGCGAATGGCAGCGGCGTGTGACCGAATTGCGAGGTCAGTTGCAGGCGAAATTCGCCGGTCGCTGGCCCATCACTGTCTCGGTGCTCGATATTCGCGAAGATCACATCCGCAGCTATCTGCCCGCCAGTTTTGCCGGTTCGGTACTCACCGAACTGGGCTTTGACTGGACACCTGCCGCCCGCGAGGCTCGCGGCGTCTCCCTTAAACTCAGCAGCAAAGAGAGTTTGCCTGTGGTCGATGCCGACCTGTTCTTCATCTTCCAGCGCGCGGACAGCAAAGCCGCGCAGCAAAACTACGACAAGCTGGTCCAGCACCCGTTCTGGCAACAACTGCGTGCCCCTCAGGACAATCAGGTGTGGCGCGTCGATGCCGTCGCCTGGAGCCTGTCCGGTGGCATTCTCGGTGCCAATCGCATGCTCGATGAAATCGCCCAGGTGGTGATGGCGGCCCGCCCCACATGACGGTCGCCATGAAACTGGGTCTTGGGTTGTTGATGCTGGTGGCATGCATGGGGTTGAGTCTGGCGACCGGAGCCGTCTGGATCTCGCCACCGGCCATCGTTGCAAGCCTGTGGCAGCCAGACACGCTGAACCCGCTCCAGCATGTGTTGCTCGATACCCGGCTGACGCGCACGTTGATGGCCGTCGCCGTGGGGTCGAGTCTGGCGGTTGCCGGGGCACTCATGCAGGCGCTGACGCGCAACCCGCTGGCTTCGCCGGGTTTGTTCGGCATCAATGCGGGGGCGACGTTTGCAATCATCGCCTGTTCGTCGTTGCTTACCCTGACGTCAATGAGCCAATGGCTGTGGTGTGCCTTTATAGGTGCGGCGGTGGCCGGGACCCTTGTCTGGGTGATCGGCAACCGCGGGCAGGGCAGTCTCAATCCGTTACGCATCGTGCTGGCCGGTGCCGCGATCACGGCGCTGTTCACGGCCTTCAGCCAGGCATTGCTGGTGGTCAATCAGGACGGCCTGGACACCGTGCTGTTCTGGCTGGCCGGTTCATTGTCGGAGCGCGATCTGACGACCGCTGCGCCGCTGCTGATGTGCGTGGTGCTCGCCTTGTGCGGGTCGCTGGTGCTGGCCGGGCAGGTGAATGTGCTCAATACCGGCGAAGCCATCGCCACGGCGCTCGGCCAGCGGACGGGGTTGATTCGTGTGCTGATGAGCCTGGTGATCATTGTTCTGGCCGGTAGCGCCGTGGCCCTGGCCGGCAGCATCGGTTTCATCGGGTTGCTGGTGCCGCACATGGTGCGCAAGACGCTGTCCATCGACCATCGCTGGCTGCTGCCCGGCTGCGCGGTGCTGGGTGCAACGCTTTTGCTGCTCGCCGATACGCTGGCGCGCGTGGTGATTCTGCCTCAGGAAGTCCCGGTAGGGGTCATGACCGCGCTGTTCGGCGCGCCATTCTTCATTGCGCTGGTCCGGCGAGGAGCGCGTTATGGATAAGCACCTGACGCTGCGTTATCGCGGCTTCTCCCGGCAGTTCAGCCTGACCGTGCTGACGCGTCTGGCGGGTGCAGTGGCGCTGACGTTGCTGGTAGTGCTGTGTTCGCTGGCCGTGGGCAAGATCAATCTGTCGCCTGCGACCCTGCTGAACGTGCTTTCCGGCCATGCGGACGCCAGCCTGGTGTTCATCGTCGAGCAATTGCGCCTGCCGCGTCTGGTGCTGGCGGCTCTGGTGGGCGCAGCCCTGGCTGTGTCCGGTCTGATCCTGCAAAGCATCATTCGCAACCCGCTGGCCTCGCCGGACCTGCTGGGCATCACCAGCGGTGCCAGCGCCGCGGCGGTGCTGTATCTGTCGTTTTTCTCGGCCGCACTGGGCGCGCAATTTCTGCCGCTGGCGGCCGTCTGCGGGGCAGGCCTCGCTGCGCTGGTCATCTACCTACTGGCCTGGAATCAAGGCGCTTCGCCCTTGCGCATGGTGTTGATCGGGGTAGGGGTGTCGGCCCTGCTGGCGGCGGTGACCACCTTCACTCTGGTGTTCAGCCCGCTGACCACCACCTTGTCGGCCTACGTCTGGCTGACCGGGAGCGTGTATGGTGCCAGTTGGCCCGAGCCGCGTGCCCTGGCCGGCTGGTTACTGGCGACCCTGCCGCTGCTGGTGTTGCTCGCCCGTCAGGTGCGGATGCAACAACTGGATGACGACCTGGCCCAAGGCATCGGCGTGCGCGTGCAATGGTTGCGCGCCGGGCTGTTGCTGGTGAGTGTTGCGCTGGCGGGGCTTGCGGTCGCCTGGGGCGGGGCCATTGCTTTTGTCGGGCTGATCGCGCCGCACATTGCCAAACGGCTGATGCCACCGGGCTTTACCGGTCAGGCACTGATGGCCGCGCTGATCGGTGCCAATCTGGTCATGCTTGCCGATCTGGCCGGGCGTACGCTGTTCCTGCCGCTGGATTTGCCCGCAGGCATTTTTGTCGCGGTGCTGGGCACACCGTTTTTTCTGTATCTATTGATCAACCAGCGGCATTAAGGAATTACGGATGGCGTCCATCGCAACCCACGACCTGACCCTGAGTTACCAGCGCCAGGTGATCATCGACAGCCTCGATCTGCAATTGCCCGAAAACCAGGTCACCGTGTTGATCGGCAGCAACGGCTGCGGCAAAAGCACCTTGCTCAAGTCGTTGGCGCGCCTGCTCAAGCCGCAGCAGGGCACCGTGGTGCTCAATGGTGCGGACATCCACCAGAAATCCACTGCCACCGTGGCGCGTGAACTCGCGATTCTGCCGCAGATGCCCAGCGCTCCGGAAGGCATCAGCGTGCGTCAACTGGTGGCGTTGGGGCGTTATCCCTATCAGAACTGGATGCAGCAATGGTCCGAGCAGGATGAGGCGATGGTCGAACGCGCCCTGGCACAGACCGGCATGCAGGCGTTGGCCGAACGGCCGGTCGATGCTTTGTCAGGCGGCCAGCGTCAGCGCGCCTGGATCGCCATGACCCTGGCGCAGGACACCGACATTGTGTTGCTGGACGAGCCGACGACCTTTCTCGACCTGGCCCACCAGATCGAAGTGCTCGACCTGTTGCGCGACCTCAATCGTCAGGAAGGCAAAACCATCGTCATGGTTTTGCACGACCTGAACCTGGCTTGCCGATACGCCGATCACATGGTGGCCGTTCACGAACGCCGCGCATTTGCCCAAGGTCGGCCCGCCGACATCCTCAGCGAAGCGCTGGTCAAACAGGTCTTCGGTCTCAATTGCCGGATCATTGCCGACCCGTTTTTTGGCACGCCGCTGTGCATTCCCTTTGGCCGGGAATTGCCGAAATGAGCCTGACGTGCGACTTCAGTCAATCCGAGTGGGCGCTGCTGTCCACAGCGCTGCGGCTCAAACAGGCAGATACGTGTGACCCACGTTCGTTGCCCGCAAGGGCATTGCTGGACGATCAGGTCTGCGAACAGTTACTGACAACACTGGGGCCGATCATCGGCTCTCCGACGTTGGCGATCACTGCGTCATTGCTGGCCAAGCGTTTCTCCTTTCTGAGCACGGGCGCTTGCCTGTACGCCCTGTCGGTCTACGACAAAGGTTTGATTCTGTCGCTGGACAACAGCGTGATCGAGTACGCACACGATGATGGCCTCTGGACCTCTTCAATGCCCTTGGTCGACGTGACGCCAGCGGGGCATGAGCCGGACGCCCGCGAGGCGTGGCGTGAAATGATCGCCGGCACCCTGTTTCGGGATTTGCTCCAGCCGCTGTGGGAAACGTTCAACCGTGTGACCGGTATTTCCCGGCGCATTCTCTGGGAAAACACGGCCGTGCGCGTCTATTCGCTGTACGACAAACGCATGGACAAGGTCGAAGACCCGACGATACGACAGCGCTGCGAGGACGACTTCGACTGGCTGCTGAATCAGGCCGACCCCGCGTTGTTCGGGCTGAGCTACAACCCGCTGAAACACTTCCGACGGCCGCCGACGCTGCTTGAGTCGGAGGGCAAAAGCATCCGCTTCCGCCGCACCTGCTGCTTTTATTACGACGCCAGCCAGCCTGTCGAATACTGCTCAACCTGCCCGCTGCTGAGGCCCAGGAAATGTCGATGAACACACAAATTGCACACCGTCAGCAACAGCTCAGCGACGCCGTCATTGAGCAGTTTCGCGGCATCGCGGCGTCCACTATCGGCCACTTGACCGACCGCGGTTATCTGCACGGGCTCAGGCCGTTGTTCGACGGCGCCCGGATGGTTGGCAATGTTGTCACCGTCAAAGTCCACCTGCCCGACGGCAGCATCCTTCGCGACGCACTGCTGAACAGCCTGCCCGGCGATGTGCTGGTGATCGAATGCATCGGCGACGCGCATTGCGCCTGCTGGGGCGAACTGCGCACCTTGGCCGGTCTGATCAAAGGGGTGGCCGGCGTGGTGGTCGACGGCGCCGTCACAGACGTCGCCGCCCTGCGCGAACATCGCCTGCCGGTATTCAGCCGTGGTATCAGCGCCGTCACCACCCGAAGCCTTGGAGAGAGCGGTGAGCTTAACGGGCCGATCAACATCGGTGGGGTGGTTGTGAACCCGGGCGATATTGCGATTGGCGATGACGACGGAGTATTTATCCTGAGTCCGCAGCAAGCGAACGAGCTGTTGCCCGGGTTGTTGGCGAAGGAGGGGGCTGACAGAGAACGGCGTGAGGAGTTTTTGGAGCGGTTGAATGAGGGGCAGTAGGCGTTCTTGAAAGCATTTAAACGGGCTGACGCGATTGCCTTACGTTTTTACGTTGACGCTGTTTGCACCGAGGGTGCCGATCAGAAAGCGCTGTCTCCAGCCTGGACACTCAATCCAGCAGACATGCTTTCCTGAGCAGGTCGGACAGTCCTTCAGGCACCAGCGCAGCTGCGTCGGTGAAGCTGGAACCAGAATGCCATGTGGCTTTGAACGTTGCGCCATCGCTTTCAATGCCCGCCAGCCAGGGTTTTTCGTAGACTGCTGCATCATCAAAGCTTGCATCGTAGACTTGGACTATCTCGTGCCCTCGCTTGCCCGCATAGGTGAAAATACTTTCTAACGTGCCAATCAAGCGAATGTTGCTGATCGAGAGGCTCAATTCTTCATGCACCTCGCGAACGATGGCATCAATGCTCCGTTCGCCAAACTCGATGCCACCTCCAACAGGGCGAAAAAAGCTTCGCTTTTCGACCGCGTCGTAAAAGGGGTTAACCAGTATTTTTCCGTGATGGTGGAAAACGCAAAGCGCGAGAGGACGAATGCAGGGTTCTGACACGAGTAAAACTCCTTTGTAACGTTCTGTCTGATGACAGGCCGTCGTAGCAGGCTTTTTGTTCAGCTATTGTTCAGCTGGGCAATGAATGACCGCTCATTTGCAACTTCGTTCATCACCCCCTTACAACCGCTCGTCATGCCGTAAGTTCGTATATATACGTAAATTGGCAGGTGGGATCCTAAACTAGTTTTTAGAATAAATACTCGGCTTTTTTTCAATGTTTAGTTTGAATACGCACTCAAGGTTTTACCCCGGTGACCGATGAAGGTTGCAAGCCCAAACTGCCCCGGATAGTCGCAATGTTTAACTCGCGTTTGAAAAGTACCAACAAGGCATTGGAGCGCCGCCTCGCCATGCTTGAACAAGCAGGGCAAATTCTGAATCTGGAGACCGTTGCCGTCGTTCTGGATGCGGCGGGCAAGGTGCAGTCTGCCAATGCCTTGTTCGAGACGGAGATGAGCTATTCTCAAGGCGAGATCGCCGGACGCAGTCTTTCCGAGCTGAGCCCGCCAGAGCTGAGCGGTGATGTTCATCAGCAGCGTGCGCTGGCTGCGATTCGGGACGGCAAGCATTTCAGCGGCACGTTGCGGCTGATCAGCAAGACTGGGGCCAGGGTGTGGTTGAGGACGGTGGTCGTGCCCTTCAAAAACGAGACGGGTGGCGTCGAGCAGATCACCTTGTACTCAAGCGTTTTGACGCGAACCATCGAGGCCTCGCGTGAAAATGAAGCACTCGTCAATGCGTTGCAACGGTCCACGGCCGTGATCGACTTCACCCTGGATGGCATTGTCATTAGCGCCAATGACAACTTCCAGAAAGCGATGGGGTACGAGTTGAATCAGATAAAGGGGAAACATCACAAGCTGTTCTGTTTGCCTGAAGAATCTGCCTCTGAGGCCTACGCCCGTTTTTGGGAAAGACTGCGCCGTGTCGAGTTCATCGTCGACCGTTTTCGACGGGTAGACAAAGCGGGCCGCGATGTATGGCTTGAAGCGTCTTATAACCCTATTACCGACGCCAACGGCAAACTCTATAAAATTGCAAAGTTTGCGACGGTTATTACTGAGCAGGTCGAACGTGAGAAAGCCGTTGCCGAAGCCTCGGAGATGGCCTATCAAACATCCATCGATACGGACAGCAGCGCACAGCAGGGGCGGAAAGTAATTAACGATACGCTTCAGATGCTGGGCCAATTGACGGTATCGATGGAAGAGGCGACGCGAGGGATCGAGGCACTTGACTCTCAAAGCCAGGTGATTGGAACGATCATCAAAACCATCAGCGGTATCGCCGAGCAAACCAATCTGCTCGCGTTGAACGCAGCTATCGAAGCTGCACGGGCGGGCGAACAGGGCAGGGGGTTCGCTGTGGTCGCCGATGAGGTGCGGCAGTTGGCCTCTCGCACGAGCAAAGCCGCAGAGGAAATCGTAAACGTCGTGAAGACGAATCAAAACCTGGCTTCAGAGGCAGTAGGCGTCATCGTACGCAGCACCGAGCAGGCTTCCGAGGCACTGGTATTGGCGAATGACGCAGATCGCGTCATTCAGGAAATCCAGCAAGGCGCGAACACCGTGGTCAAGGCCGTCAGTCGTTTTGTCAATCAGCGCTCGAGTTAGTTTCTCGCTGACTGATCGGCTCCGGCTCCACGTCAACCGTGTTGCCCGGAGCCGTTGCCCTTCAGCAGGTAGCGCGTGGAGTGCGGTGTGTCTTCAAGACTGACGCCTGGCAACCGATAACCTGTCTATAGCCGTCACCCCAGTCGTCTTTCGAGCGCAGCCCTTATGTCATTCATCCGCGACCCGCAAATGGTCCGTAAATACCTTTACGCCGTGTTGTGGTTTTATTTGTTTTCCATCTTTCTGTTGGCAGTGGCGTGGGAGTTCAAGCTTGAATCCTTCGCCATGTACGTCTTGGATTTACCTTATGACGCGGACTTCGAAAACGCTGAGCGTTGGCGTTTTGTATTGACGTCGACCGCGTTTGCGCTGCTGTTGATGATCGTGCCGCTCATACTGTTGACACGCCTGATGCAACGGCTGCAAGGCAGCTACAACGATTTGCTGGCGGCACAGGCGCTCAGCGACTCTTTGGCACGCCACGATCCACTGTCTGGCCTGCTCAATCGCCGTGTATTTCACGATCAACTGGTTGTTCGCTTGCAGCAAACTTCTATGCAGACGGCTGTCTTCCTGATCGACCTGGATAAATTCAAACTGATCAACGATACCCACGGGCATGCGGTGGGAGATGCGGCCATATGCGCCGTTGCGGAAAGCCTGCGAGAGGCGACTGCAGGCTTGCAGGCTTCGGTGGCGCGGCTGGGCGGTGACGAGTTTGGCCTGGCGGTCAGCGGTGACTTCAATCATGCCGAGCTGGCCACACTGGCTGAAAGCGTGCTGGCAAAAATTGCAGCGTCCAACGCCGGTTTACCGCGTGTCACCCTCAGTGCGTCCCTGGGCGTTGCCGTTTTCCCATTGGACGGTTCCGATGCCGACATCCTGCTGCAACGTGCTGACAACGCCATGTACCGCGGTAAAAGCAGCGGCCGGGCCACGTTTCATTTCTACGAAGTCGGTTTTGAGCGTGAACAGCGCCTGCAGGAATTGTTCGCGCAGGAACTGAAGCACGCGATTGAAGAGAAACATATCCAGCCGTTCTATCAGCCTATCGTCAGTCTTCCCGATCAACGCCTCGCAGGGTTCGAACTGCTTGCGCGATGGTTGCACCCCGAGCGCGGTATCATCCTGCCGCTGGACTTCATACCGGTGGCGGAACAGCTAGGGCTGATCAAACAACTGACTGAATGTCTTCTGCTCCAGGCGTTTGAGCAAGCGCGCGACTGGCCCAGCGACTTCACGCTGTCGATCAATGTCACCTCGCTGATGATCGAAAGCCTCGACTTCCCAGAATGGCTGGAGCACCTGGCCAGCGAAGGCAAATTTCCGCTGAACCGACTGGAAGTGGAAGTGACGGAAAATGCCCTTGTGGCCAACGTCGACAGCGCCCGCTTGAACCTGGAACGTCTGCGCGCGATGGGCGTGAGTGTCGCGCTGGACGATTTCGGTACAGGCTATTCAGGGCTTTATCACCTGACCAAACTGGCCATCGACAAAATCAAGATCGACAGGTCTTTTTTTGACACGTCCTTGGCTAATCAGAATGAAATGGTCAAGGCGATTCTTGCCTTGGGCAAGAGCTTGCGCATGAAAATCACCGCCGAAGGCGTGGAACACGAGCAACTGGCAGACTGGTTAACCGCTCATCAGTGCGATTTTGCTCAAGGCTACCTGTTTGGGCGGCCACTGCCGTTGGCCCAAGTGACAGCGCTGCTGGCAATGGGCGAGCGTAACGGACCGGTCAGGGCAACGGACCGGCCGAGCGAGGCGCCTGTAATGACCTACACGTAGCGATTTGAAACGTCGCGTAATGACGGCTACTTTTCAAGCTGGCGTTGCAACTCCCAACTGCGGTAGTGATCCGTCAGCGTTTCCTTGATGGATCGATACGTGATGCCCAGTTCTTCCACGCTGCGCCGGTTATCGACCACAAAACGAATGCTCAGGTGCTTGCTCAGATAATCCTGAGTAAGCCCGAAGAACGGGCCGATCATCCGCACGATGGCATTCGGGATCTGGTAACGCGGCAACAGCCAGGGGCGTCGATGCAGGCGCCGTACAATCCTCGCGATATCCACAAAAGACATCATCTGTTGTTCAGCGAGTATGTAACGCCCGCTAGCCCCAGCGTGATGTGCTGCATTGATGTGGGCTTTTGCCACGTCCCTGACATCGACCGTCGTCAGGCTCAGATCCGGCATGCCGTAAAAGAAGTAACCACGAAACATCTCATCCAGAAGGAACAGGCTGCCGGAGTCTGACGCCGGTGTAAGCGAGGGGCCGAGGATCATTCCCGGATTGATCGTGACCAAACGCCAGTGGTTCTGCGCCTCGCAGAGCCGCCACGCCTCTTTCTCCGCTTCTACCTTGGCGTAATGATAGGGATTGGATTCCAGGGTGCTACTGGTATTGAAGTAGTCCTCGGTCAAGGTCTTGTTCTTCATGTGCATGACATCAATGTAATCGCCAAAAAATGGCGCCGACCGTCGAGGTCATGATCACCCGCGTTACGCTCGGCGTTTTACCGACGCTCTGCAAGACATTCCGGGTGCCTTGCAGCGCAGGCTCCAGCATGTCACGGCGGCCGTCCTTGATTTTTTCGGGCAGCAGGAACGGCGATGCCACATGATGAACGACCGAGCAATCGCGCATGGGAAGATCGAAAGTGCCCTCTGCCAGCAAGTCGGCTTCAAATAAATGCAGACGGCCGGGGTATTGTTTCTGCAAGGTCAATAACGGGCGCACTTTCGCCGTATGCGCAAGATGGCGAACAGTGGTGTTCACTGTGCTGCCGTTAGCGAGCAGCTGCTGAATCAAGTGACAGGCCACAAAACCGCCACCCCCGGTCACAAGCACTCGATCTGTCATGACGGCCTATCTCTTGTTTGAGGTTTTATTGAGAGCAGCGCTACGTTAAACAACGGATGCCAGAACGATCAGGGGATGAGCGGACGTAAAAGGGGGCCTTGGCGGCCTTGCGGTGGTGTGCCGGCGAGTACCGCGTGTCAGGACGAAAAGGGCCGCTGGATGTCTTTGCGAAACTGCTGAATTTCGCGTCTTGCCTCCCGGGGCGTGACGCCGGTCCAGCGTTTGAAGGCTCGACGAAAATCACGAATATCACTGAAGCCGGTCTCGCTTGCCACGTCAATCAGCCTCGCTTCACGGTGACTCAGCAGCGACAACGCTCTGGCCCGGCGTTGGGCATCGATGACGCCCTGATAGGACTGTCCTGCGGCTTCCAGACGGCGTCGCAATGTGCGTTCGCCTATGTTGAGTTGTCTGGCCAGTTCGCTGAGCGACGGCGGTACGCAGAGACGTTTGCGTATTTCCCGCTGCACTGTTTCCACCAGGTCGGAAGTCCCTTTGTCTTCCCAGCTTGCGCTGTCCAGCAGCTCTGCCACTTCATGGGCCACAAAATCGTCGCGTGTCGCCAAGGGAATATCGAGCCACTGCGCCTCGAATTCGATGAGGTTATGAGCGGCGGCAAATATCACCGGGCAGCGAAATATTTCTTCATACCGACGCCCGTGTTCCGGCTCCGGGTATTCGAGTTCAACGCGGCTGGGCACCAGATCGTCGCGGCCAGTCAGGTGACGAACGATCGCCATGGCGCTGGCGAGCGCTTCTTCCAGATAGAAACCGATGACATCCGGGTCAAAGAATTGCGGCACGATGTACGTCAGGCAGCGGCCTTCATGCAGCTCCATGCGATGGCAGAGCAGGGCGCCGGCATGTTTCTGATAACGAACGGCCAGATCCAGCGCGTCGCCCAGCGTAGGACTGGCCTGCATGCCCAGCCCCACAATGCCCAAGGACACGGCCGTCTGGCGCTCGCCGACCGCCAGACCCAGCCCATTGTCACCCAGCAGCGTGATGGTCCGGCGCACCAACAGATTGCTTTGCCGATGAGACAAAAGGTAGCCGTGCCTTTTGAGGTCATCGGCGGCAAAACCCAGACCGCGGCATAGGCGCTCGGCATCGACACCCTGATCGGAGGCGTATTGCAGAAGCATGCGCGGTACTTGCGGCGGCGCCGACGCTTCTGAAAACAACGGGTCAGCAATGAGTTTCATGGTGAACCAGACCTTCTGAATAAGCCGTCCTTTGCGATCTTAGTTCGTCACAGCATGCCTGAAAAACCAGGTAAAACCCTTAGCCGTTCGATAAATGAACACGAGCGCCGGAGCCAGTCCGTCAGTGCCCCCTTTTACGTCCATTAAGCCCCTGCTTGCTCCTGCATCCCGTCGCTAACTTAGTGTTCTCGCTGTAGAACCCGAGGACTGTGAAGTGAGCAACGACAATAAGATCCATGATTGCGGCAACGCGGTATGCATTATCGGAAGCGGCCCTGGCGGGCTGTGCATGGCAAGGGCGCTTAAACGCCAGGGCCTTGATTACGAGCAGTTCGAACGGCACAGCGAGGTCGGCGGTGTCTGGGACATCAATAATCCCGGAACGCCTATGTACCAGTCGGCACATTTCATCTCGTCCCGTGACCAGTCGGGGTTTATCGACTACCCCATGCCGGCGCATTTTCCGGATTACCCGAGCAACGTGCAGATTTTCGAGTACGTCCGCTCCTTTGCGACGGCGTTCGACCTGTACGGCAAGATTCGTTTCAACACCGCCGTCGAAAACGTGGAAAAAGAACATGACGGACGCTGGCGGGTAACCCTGGCCAACGGTGAGCAACGTCGCTATCGCGCCGTGGTGTGTGCCACAGGTTGTAACTGGGACCCGAACATGCCTGAGGTGAAAGGCCGCTTCGAGGGCACCCTACGGCACTCGGTGACGTACAAGAGCGCTGAAGAGTTCAAGGGCAAGCGGGTCATGATCATCGGCGCGGGTAACTCCGGTGCAGATATTGCCTGCGACGCAGCCCGGCATGCAGACAAAGCCTTCATCAGCATGCGCCGTGGTTATCACTTCATTCCCAAGCATGTGTTCGGCATGCCGGTTGATGAGTTCGGAGAAAAGGGTCCGCAGTTACCTATATGGCTGACACGTCCGATTTTTCAGGTGATTCTGCGCATCATCAACGGTGACCTTCGACGCTTTGGTTTGCCGAGGCCAGACCACAAGCTGTTCGAAAGCCATCCGCTGCTCAATACCCAACTGCTGCACTATTTGCAGCACGGTGACATTCAGGTCAAACCGGATGTCTCGCACTACGAAGGCCATGAGGTGGTGTTCAAGGACGGCGCACGTGAACCGTTGGACCTGGTGCTCTATGCCACCGGCTATAAATGGAGTTGCAAGTACGCCGCGAAGTATTTCGAGTGGAAGGGCGGTCGCCCTCAACTGTACCTGTCGATTTTCAGTCGCGACCATCACAACCTGTTCGGCATCGGTTACGTGGAGACCAATTCGAGCGCTTACAAACTTTTTGATAATGAAGCCCATGCGGTGGCCTGTTACCTGCGTGATCAATTGCATCAAACGGCTCAGGCACGTCAATTCGATCAGTTGATTGCGGCGGACCATCCGGATCTTTCCGGCGGTATTCAGTTCGTCAACTCCCAGCGCCACGAGGTGTACCTGGAAGCGCACGCGCTGAAAAAATATTTACGCAAGCTGTTTCATGACCTGGGTTGGGCACCGGTTACAGAGGGGTATTACAGCAGTCTGCGCAAGGGGGCTGGTTATGCTGCTGCGCCAATGCAGCAGAGCGCCACGCTTCAGGAAGTGTGCTCATGAAAACCGTCGTCCTGATTACCGGTGCAGCAGGGGGCATAGGCCAGGCGATCTGTGCGCGACTGATCCATCGCGGGATGCAGCTGATATTGGCGGATATCGACGAGGCACGGGTTCATGCGCTGGCTGAAAGCCTTGGCGAAGATGCTTTTCCCTATGGCGTCGACCTGACCGATCAGGAAAGCCTGGCGGGTTTGATGGCGTACATCGAATCCGGATTCGGCCGACTTGACGTGCTGATCAACAACGCAGCCATTGCGGTGGTTGAAGCGTTTGATACCCGGTCAGTGGAAAGCATCAGTCGGGAACTCAATATCAACCTGATTGCACCGCTGATCCTGACTCGCCTTGCCATACCGCTGCTCAAACGCTCTGCCGACGCCAGAATCATCTCCACCGTATCCCTGGGGGGCGTATTCCCTACGCCGGAGTCGCCGATTTATTGCGCCAGCAAGTTCGGCCTGCGTGGGGCGATGCTCTCAATCGGCCTGGATCTGGCGAATAAAGGCATCAAGGTCGGCTCCATTCTGCCCACCGCAACCGACACCCGAATGCTGCGTCAGGAAGCAATCGACGGCGGCAATGCCTTGCAGTTCATCGCGCCGCCTCAGTCACCGGACGATGTCGCCCAGCAGGTTGTGCTGATGCTCGACAAACCTTGCCTGGAACGGTCTCCCAAGCCAAGCGAATCCTGGGCTTCCAGCCTGGCGATGCTGTTCCCCAATCTTTTGCCACGCACCACCCGGTTACTGCAGAAGCGCGGTGAAAAGGGCATGCAGAAATACATCGAGTCGCTCGGCGAGCGCGGGCTGGCGCATCAGGTGGAGGGGGTCTGGCGGTTGAAGTAGTCAGCGTCGTGTGGTCACTGCGTTCAAGGTCCATACGGTTCATCGACTTGCCGCTCAGCCCTGAGCAGGTATCGTGTACACGTTAATTTCAAAAAGTCGTCCTCAACGGGGCGACGATGACGGTACAAGGATCATGTTAATGAAAGCTTTTCAGATCGGATCGCAACAAGGCCTGGACGCGCTGACCCCGACCACTCGCCCCGAGCCGATTGCCGGGCCGGGAGAAGCCGTCGTGGCACCTCGCCTGGTGAGCCTCATAAGCCGGGACGTTCAAATCCTGCGAGGCGTATACGGTGCGCTGCAGGCGCCAGAGCGCATTCCCGTGTCCGAAGGTGTCGGTGAGGTGATCGCTGTCGGCGAGGGCGTCAGCCAGGTAAAACCGGGCGACCGGGTCATCTGCGGTCACTTCCCGAGCTGGCTGGACGGCGAATTCCGGACCAGCGTTTTCGCCCATGACGTCGGCGTAACCCACGACGGCTGGCTGGCTGAAAAAGTCGTATTGCCCGCCGCCGCCTTGATTCACGTGCCGGACTCGCTCGCCGACAAGGACGTTGCCGCGCTTGCATCGGCTGGCTTGACCGCCTGGAACGCCTTGATTGAGGTCTGCAAGGTCAAACCGGGCGAACTCGTCCTTTGCCTGGGCACAGGCGGGGTGGCCCTGGCGGCGTTGAAGCTCGCCAAACTCTACGGCGCACGCGTGGCCATCACCTCATCAAGTGACGAGAAACTGGAGATTGCCCGGCAGTTGGGTGCGGACATCACCGTCAATTACCGCAAGCACCCTGACTGGGCCGCGCAGATCATGGCGCTCAGCAATAACGCCGGAGCCGACATCATTCTCGAAACCGGAGGCCAGGACACGCTGGGCCAGTCCATCGCTGCCGCCGCGGTCAACGGGCGAATTGTCGTGATCGGTGTGACACCCGGCCAGCACTCGCCGATTCCCGACTACTTGTCCCTCATCATCAAGAACGTGACCATCCGGGGCATTGCCAATGGCAGCCGCAAAATGTTCATCGACCTGATTCGCGCAATTGAAGCGAACACGATCGAAACCGTGGTTGCCAGGACCTTCACGTTCGACGACGCACCCTCCGCCTACGCTTATTTCGCAGAGGCGGGCCACGTAGGCAAGGTGCTGATCGAGTTTGAACGAGGCTGAAGGCGGGGCGCAGATACCTGCGATATAGCGAAAGGCTTACACGCGCCGGGGTAGATCCACCCTGTACGGCCCCCTCGCAACGTAGCAATCTATAGCCATCAACCGTTGCGCAGGAAGTGCTTCGGAGATTAAGGACGATCACCATTGCCGGGATGGCTACCGACAGGATGTTGGAATGGTTTTGATAGAAAAACGACCCGCTTCGGCGGGTTTTTTTATGTGCGTGCATTTATAGGTTAACGAGCACGCCAGCGATGAACTCCCGTTCGGGTATCAGGCTGATCGCACTCGCCAATGGTTATTGGTTTATCCGGGCATTACGCGTCCGGCGCTCTTCGAAGCGTGATGCGTGTCAGTTCCGACGGTTTGCCAAGACGGATGGCGAACCCGGGCCAGAGTGCGGTGCCGTTGTTGACGTACAGTTGCATGCCGTCGACGTCATAAAGCCCCGACACGAATCCGCCGTTTGCCAGAGCGAGCAATCGGTGAAGGCCAAAGATCATTCCACCGTGAGTATGGCCGGAGAGTTGCAAGGCAACGCCTTTGGCCGCTGCGTCACGGGCGTTCCTGGGTTGATGGTCGAGCAAAATGATCGGCATGCCCGTTGCTATGCCCGATATCGCCTTTTGAACGTCTGGGGCGGGAAACCCTGTTTTCGGGGCCGTCACATCCGTGACGCCAGCCAGTGCTATCTGTGCGCCGTCACGCGTGATCAGCGTGTGGCTGTTCGCGAGCGGCACCATGCCCAACGAAACGAAGTGCTGCATCCACGCTGTATTGTCAAAGAAATACTCGTGGTTACCGGGTATGACATAAACGCCGTCCGGCGCACGCAGATCGCGTAAGGCATCGATGTCCTGCTTCCGGTCGCTGAGTGAACCATCGATCAGGTCACCCGTAATAACGATCAGATCGACCCCCAGGGCATTGGATTCTTTCACCACCGCCTGCGTCCACGGTGCATCAAACAGGCGACTGATGTGCATATCCGTCAGCTGCAAGACCTTATAACCCTCGAAGGACGGAGGCAGGTTTTTGACTGCAATCTCGATATCCTTCACGGGCGGTACGCGCATGGCCTGCTGAACACCGATTGCAGCAAGCAAGAGTGCCGCGATGCCGATGCTGTAACGCAACTTCGCTGGAACGGTCAGCCATCGCCGCCGAATCAACATCGTCAGCACGGTGCCCAGATCGACAATGATTTGCAGCACGGCAAGCAACAGGATCGCGCCAAACGCCCAATTGAAGAGCATCACGATACCGCGAGGAAACTCCGGCGAGAACACGCTGCCAGAGGAAAACCGGCAATACAGATGATATTGCGAGGCGAGGACAAGCAGCCCGGCGACGGCCATTCTAGCCGAGAGCGTCCACGGCATTGGCCACAGATAGCGCACGATGACGTACAGGCAAGGCAGGCTGAACATGACATGGAACATCAATTGAGTCCCTTGGTCATGACGGCTTGCTGATCCACGGTTCCGTTGTTCGGGACTTGTTGTCGTGCGTGCTTACCCGATTGCCTGTCATGCATTAGCCATGTCTCTCAGTAGATAGCGAGATGCGATCACGCCATATAAAGACCAGACTCACAAGGTAAAACATATCTCGATACAGTTGTTTGGGATACGCAATGCCCGCAGCCTCATGACAGGCAACCCGCCATGAGGCCGGTTGCCTGTCGTCGGTTGCGTTACAGCCCCTTCAATGCCTGCGAAATGGCGTCTCCCAGTGCGCCGGCAAACGGGGATTGAACAAGGGTGTTGTGATCACCCGCCAGTGCCGTCACGTGCAGGCGCTCCCCTTGCAACTCGGTCCAGCCCAGTGTGGCCTCGTTGCGTGGCTGGTCCTTGGCGGTGAACAGCGACACCGTGACGGGTGTGACCGGGCTGACGTAGGCATCCACTGCCTGCCGGATGGCGTAGGCGACTTTCAGGTGGGTGCGTAGCGTCATCGAATCGAGATCCTGGCCCAGCTCTTGCGGCAGCAGTCGATTGGCCAGACACACGTCCAGCATGGACTCGATCCGGTTGTCGGCCGCCAGCGTCTCCAGCGATGCCTTCAGGTCCGGGGCGAGTGCGTCCGGCAGCCACTCCAGCAGAAATTGCGCTTCGCTGAGAGGCTCGACGCCAGGCGCTACCCGTTGAACCGACGTGTCGATAATCCCGAGGAACTCTACGGATTCGCCCTGAGCAATGGCTTGATGGGCCATTTCATGGGCGATCAGGCCGCCCGCCGACCAGCCTGCGATCCGGTAAGGACCTTGCGGTTGCACGTCACGAATAGCCTTCAGGTACTGGGCCGCGAGGTCAGGCACGGTATTCGGGGTCTTTTCGCCCGCGACAAAGCCGCTGGCGGCCAGCCCGTAAACCGGCACGTCGGTGTCCAGTGATGACGCCAGGTTTCTTGCGTATTGCACCTCGCCACCCAACGGGTGGACCAGGAACAACGGACGCTGACGCCCGCTGCGGCGCACCGGAACCAGATTGCTCTGCGCCTGGGGCCGGGACTGCAAGTCCAGCGTCCGGGCAAAGCCGGCAACGGTCGGCTCGACGAACAGATCGCGGACCGCAATGGGCTTGCCCAGCGCCTTGCGCAGCCTGGAGGCCATCTGCACGGCCATGAGCGATATACCACCGAGTTTGAAGAAATCATCGTGACGACTGATCTGCTCGGTCTTGAACAGCTCTTGCCAAAGCCGCGCTATCGCCAGTTCGGTATCACCCTGAGGCGCTTCATAAGGCAGTGGCGCTTGGTCTTCAACCTGCGCGACCGTCTGCTGATAAGGTGCCGAGACCGAGCGAACCAGCGGCGGCAACTGCGCCAGCAGTTCACGGACCGGCTGCTGTGCGTCGGCCACCAGATGCTGCAGGTTGAGGGTGAACAGCTCCAGAATGCTCTCAACCGTGGCGAGGTCGAACAGGTCACTGGCGTATTGCAGACTGCCGAACAGGGTGCCGCGATCCTCGGTCAACGACAGCGACAGATCGAACTGGGTCGTATGGTGAGCGCTTTCCAGCGCTTCGATGTCCAGGCCCGGCAGGGTCAGGGGGGCGTCCGGGGTGTTATTCAGGCTGAGCATGACCTGAAACAACGGGCTGTGACTCATGCTCCGGGTAGGTTGAAGGGTGCTGACCACCTGTTCGAACGGCAAGTCCTGGTGATTGAACGCCGCAAGGGTCAGGTCTTTGATATTGACCAGCAGCCGGGCAATGCTCGCTTCCTGTTCACTGTTGATGCGCAACGCCAGTGTGTTGGCGAAGAAGCCGATCAGAGGCTCCAGTTCCGTACGCTGCCGATTGGCAACAGGCGTGCCCACGACCACATCGTTCTGCCCGCTGAGGTAAGTCATGAGGCTCGACCAGCCGGCGAGCAGGGTCATGAACAGGGTTGCGCCCTGAGCCTGGCTGAACGCTCGCAGTTGCTCGCTCAAACCGTCCGGTAGCGAGAAGTCGACAATGCCGCCAGCGTAGCTCTGCACCTCTGGACGAGGTCGATCCAGCGGCAGGTTCAGCAGCGTCGGTGCGCCCTGCAAATGGCTGCGCCAGAATTCGGTTTGCGCTTCAAGTGCCGCGCCTTGCAACCACTGCCGCTGCCACACGGCGTAATCCGCGTATTGCAGCGGCAACGCTGGCAACGGATCTTTTTCGCCCTGGCTGTAGGCACCGTAGAGCACCGTCAGCTCGTGGGCCAGAACACTGTTGGACCACCCATCCGAGATAATGTGATGCAGCGTGATGAACAGCACGTGCTCGGTATCACTTACATGGACCAGAGCGCCCCTGACCAGAGGCCCGCGATTGAGGTCGAACAGGGTGCTTGCGCAGGCTTCGCCCAACTGCTCGATGGCGGCCGGATGATCCTGTGCTGGCAGATCGCTCACATCGTGATGGGCCAGGCTGAAACGCGTGTCTGCCGGCGCGATTTTCTGCTCCGGTTGGCCGTCGTTCAGCGCGAATGAGGTGCGCAGGATTTCATGGCGCACCAGCAGGCGATCCAGGGCCGCCTGCAAGGCTTCACGGTCCAGCGCGCCTTTCAGGCGCAAGGCCACGGGCAAGTGGTAGGCCGCACCGGCTGCCGGGTCCAGGTGATCGAGGAACCACAGGCGTTGCTGCGAGAACGAAAGCGCAAGCTTGCCTTTGCGGTCGGCGAGGGGGATGGCCTGATTCTGCGCAGGCGACGCCGCATCCACCCGCGCAGCAAGGCCGCGCACGGTAGGTGCATCGAACAGCTCGCGCAGGGTGAGGCGCGTTCCAAGCTTGCGACGCAGACGTGACAGCAGTTGCACGGCCAGCAACGAGTGGCCGCCCAGCTCCAGGAAGCCGTCGTTACGACCGACTCGCTCGACATGCAGCAGGTTTTGCCAGATATCGGCGATGGCGATTTCCACCTCGCCCTGAGGCGCTTCATAGGCACGGCTGGCCAGCGCATCCTGACCCGGAGCGGGCAGGGCGCGGCGATCCAGCTTGCCGTTGGCGGTCAGCGGCATGGCGTCCAGTTGCACGAAAGCGCTGGGCACCATGTACTCGGGCAGCCGCTTGAGCAGTTGTTCCCGCAAGGCTTCGGCCGAGGTGGCGGCACCGCAGACATACGCCACCAGACGCGTGCTGCTCGCTTCGCCGGGGTTGTCCTCACGGGCAATGACCACGGCTTCACGCAGGCCGGGACAGGCCAGCAGCGCGTTTTCGATTTCTCCCAGTTCGATTCGGAAGCCACGAATCTTGACCTGGAAGTCATTGCGCCCTGCGTATTCCAGACGCCCGTCGGCCATCCAGCGGCCCAGGTCGCCGGTCTTGTACAGGCGTGCCTGAGGGTCACTGGAAAACGGGTTGACCACAAAACGTTCTGCGGTCAGTTGCGGGTTGTGCAGGTAACCACGGGCGACACCGGCACCCCCGATGTGGATTTCTCCGGTGACACCGACCGGCGCCGGCTGCCCGCGACGGTCCAGCACCAGCACCTGCATGTTGGCCAGCGGCCGACCGATACTCGGCCGCTCGCCCAAGTCGCGAATCAGCCCT
Organism: Pseudomonas graminis; assembly: GCF_002093745.1. Taxonomy (GTDB): domain Bacteria; phylum Pseudomonadota; class Gammaproteobacteria; order Pseudomonadales; family Pseudomonadaceae; genus Aquipseudomonas. Next base: position 52,200 of record NZ_MTSB01000003.1, on the reverse strand, counting down.
AGCGTGGCGTCAACCGTGCATTCCGTAGGGCCATACATGTTGTAGAAGTGGATATCCGGGCATTGCTGCAAACGCTCCCAAGTGGCGGCATTGATCGCTTCGCCACCCAGCAGGACACTGACCGGCCGGTAGCTGCGGCGCTCCAGCAGCCCGGCCGCCAACAAGGCATCAAGCTGTGAGGGCGTCGAGTCGAAGGCATGCACTTGGTGGCGTTCGAGGAAATCCAGCAAGTCGCTGCCGCTGGCGCGGATCAGCGGCGGGATGATGACCAGTCGATGACCGAAGAACAGCTGCGCAATGCCCTTGATCGACATGTCGAAATAGAACCCGGCGTTGAGTGCCACAGTGGCCCCGGCCGGACACTGGCTGTGCGTGGTGCGCGCCATGACCTGACAGAAGTTGAACACCGAACGGTGCTCGACCATCACGCCTTTGGACTGCCCGGTGGAGCCTGAGGTGTAAATGATATAGGCCAGATGGTCGGCGCTCAGGCCCAGCGCTTCGGCGTCGAAGTTTTCGTCGTATTGCGGGTCCTGTTCGAACACCTCCGGTGGCTGCTCATCCAGCAGCAGCGTCGCCGGGCAGTACCGGGCGGCAGGCATGTGCGGGACGAGGGCGCGCTGGCAGAGCAGCAGTCGCGCTGCGCTGTTCTTGAGAATGAAGGCGATACGGTCGGTCGGATGATCAGGGTCGATCGGCACATACGCGCCGCCGGCCTTGAGCACGGCCAGCAGCCCTACGATCATGTCGCTGCCCCGTTCGGCGCAGATGGCCACGCACTGCTCGGGTTCCAGACCGTGCATCAGCAAGCGCTGAGCGAGTTGATTGGCTCGGCGGTTGAGCTGTGCGTAGGTCAGCGAGCGGTCGTCATGGACCAGTGCAATGGCGTCGGGACGTGCGCGGACCTGGTCTTCGAACAGCACATGCAGCGGCTTCGGCGTGCCAAAATCAGCCGTTGTCTGATTGAAGTCGCTCAGCACCTGCTGGCGCTCCGCAGGTGGCAGCACGTTGAGGCTGTCGGCACGACGCTCCGGGGCCTGTTCCAGCGCTGCGACCAACTCGGTAACTGCCTGGGCGAGGTAGTCTGCAATACGTTGCGGATCAATGCCGACAACGGTCTGGGAGGTTAGCGAAATGGCGCTGCCTTCGACCGCCACGGCGATCTCGATCGGGTAGTTGGTGTGGGTTTCGGAGGCCACGAACTCGATGCCGTCCCACTGTTCCATTTCATCGATACTGCTGCCGTCGGCTGTGACCATCTCGCCATGACGGCAGTTGAGAATGACCGTGAACAGCGGCATCGACGGGTCTACCGCGCTGCACCGCTGAGCCAAGGCCAAGGACGCCTGTTCATGGGTGAGCAACTCGCCCAACTGGCGATAGGCGTCCTGAACGATATCGCTGACGCTGGTCTCGTCCAGACGAATCCGCATCGGCAAGGTATTGATGAACATCCCCAGTGCCTTGTCAGCGCCGCTGGCACCTTGAGAGCGTCCCGACAGCACGGTGCCGAACACCACGTCGTCGCGGCCGCTGGTGGCGGCGACCACCAGCCCCCATGCGGCGTGAAACAGGACCGAATTGGGCACGCCGCGGGCCTTGGCCACGCGGTGGACCGCTGCACTGACGTCATCGCTCAGGTAGCGAACGGCCTTGGTGTTGCCGGCACCGTTGCCCTGGACATCCAGCACGCCGTAAGGCGCAGTGGTTTCATGGACATCACCGAGCAAGGTGCGGAAGTAGGCTTCATGTTCCTCGCGTGACACCGTTGCCGCCTGGGCAATGAAGTTGCGATAGGGGTGAGAAGGCGGCAGGCGATGGCCTTCGCCATGCACGATGGCATGAATCTCCGACATGATCAGGCGCAGCGTGACGTTATCGCTGATCAGGTGGTGATCCAGCATTGCCAGCAGCCATTGCTCGGAATGACGGTCCCAGGTCATGTACGCGGCAATCAGCGGAGCCTTTTGCAGGTCCAGACTCAGCACCTGGGTGTCGGTGTGTTCGTGCAGCATCTGCAAGGGATCGGCATGTCCGCTGCTGTCGATCAGTGTCACCGGCAGCACGGCCTTGCGCTGGACGATCTGCACCGGCGCCGGCAGGCCCGACCAACGCAAGGCTGTGCGCAGGATGTCGTGACGGTCGATCACGCTTTGCAGCGCCGTCAGAAACTCGTCCATGCGCTCGCGCTGTTTGAATTTCAGGACCGTGCGCATCAGGTAGGCATCGCCCTGACCTTGCAGCAAGTGGTGAAACAGAATGCCTTCCTGCAAGGACGAAAGCGGGTAGATGTCCTGCACATTGCTGACGCCGCCGGGAACCTCCGCAACGATCTGCTCGATTTCCGACGCGGTGAGTGTCACCAGCGGCAGCATTTCAGGGGTGATGTGCGTACAGTTTTCCGGAATCAGGTTGGGTGGAATGTGCGCGCCTTCCTGACTCAGGTCGGTGGACAGCAGGGCCGCCATCGCCTTGAGGGTTGGCGCCGCAAATACACTGCGCACATTCAACAGCATGCCGCCCTGACGCAGACGCTCGATCAGGCTGATGACCAGAAACGAGTGCCCGCCCAGTTCGAAGAAGTGATCGTCGCGACCCACCCGCTCGATACCCAGCAACTCTTGCCAGGCCTTCGCCAGCGACACCTCCATCTCGCCCTGTGGCGCCTGATACTCGCGGGTTGCCGTGGCCGAGCCGTCCGGTGCCGGCAATGCCTTGCGGTCCAGCTTGCCGTTGGTGGTCAAGGGCCATTGCGAGAGCGTCACAAAGGCGCCGGGGATCATATGCTCGGCCAGCACCTGGGCCAGCTCGGAACGCAGCGTCGCCGAGTCTGGCGACGCGTCCGGATGAGCAATCAGGTACGCCACCAGACGTTTGTCGCCCGGCGTGTCTTCGCGCACCATCACCAGCGCTTCACGCACCCCGGCGCAGGCCTGGAGACGCGCTTCTATCTCGCCCGGCTCTATGCGGAAGCCACGAATCTTGATCTGCGAATCGTTGCGCCCGACGTAGACGATTTCGCCGTCAGGGCGATAGCGGGCGACGTCGCCGGTGCAGTAGAGGCGCGCACCGGGAACGCTGCTGAACGGGTCGGCAATGAAGCGTTCGGCGTTCAGCTCGGGACGATTCAGGTAGTGACGAGCGACGCCGGCACCGCCGATATGAATTTCACCTTCCACGCCGACAGGCACCGGCTGCTGGTACTGATCCAGAATGCGCAGGCACAGGTCAGACAGGGGCTGACCGATCAGCCCGGTGTCACCGGCATCGATTTGAGCCTGACTGATGGCATGAAAGGTGGCATGGACGGTAATTTCGGTAATGCCGTACATATTGACCAGTCGCGTGGCAGACAGCGGTGTTTTCGATGTCCAGGGCCGCAGGGTGCGGACATCCAGCGCTTCGCCACCGAAAATCACTTCTTTCAGGCCATGCGCCTCATCACTGCGACCGGCGGCCTCGATGAACTGCCGGAAAGCACTCGGGGTCTGGTTCAGCACCGTGACCTGTTCACGGCACACCAACGCGTGGAAATCGTCTGGCGAGCGGGCCAGTTCGGTGGGCACGATCACCAGTCGGCCGCCGTAGCTCAAGGCACCCCAGATTTCCCAGACCGAGAAATCGAACGCGAAGGAGTGGAACAGCGTCCAGACGTCATTCGAATCGAACTGAAAATTGTCTGCTGTGGCGTCGAACAGCCGCGCCACGTTGCCGTGTTCGACCAGCACGCCTTTGGGCAATCCGGTGGAGCCTGATGTGTAAATCACGTAGGCGAGGTTCTGCGGTGTAAGTTCGACGCTCGGGTTCTGGTCGAAGGCCGCGTCCAGTGCGTCGTTCTGGCCTGCTGGCCCATCCGCATCGGAAAGCAGGTCTATGACCGGGATGTCTGGCTGACTGGCCAGCGCATCGAGGCATGCAGGCTGCGCCAGCAACGCGACGGGCTGGCTGTCTTGCAGCAGATAGGCAAGACGCGCTTGTGGGTAGGCCGGGTCCAGCGGCACATAGGCTGCCCCTGCTTTGAGCACGCCGATGACTGCGCACAGCATATCGACGCTGCGCTCGGCGAGAATACCCACTCGGTCATCCGGTGCAACATTGAGTGCCAGCAGTTGCCTGGCGATGCGGTTCGCCCGGCGGTTCAGCGTCTGATAACTGATGTGCTGATCGTCGAAGGCCAGCGCCGTGGCGGTCGGTTGTTGCGCTGCAAAGTGCTCGAAGCGCTGATGGATCAGCGTGTCCGTGGCAAAGCTGGCGACCGGCGGTTGCAGGGCCGGGTGTGCCTGCTGTTGGGCGGACGTCAGCAGCGGCAGGGCCATGACCGGTTGATCGGCTTGACTGACCAATGCCTCCAGTACCACCTGAAACGACTGGGCAAAACGCTCGACGGTCGAGCGGTCGAACAGGTCGGACGCGTACTGGATCACACCGCTCAGGGCTCCGTCGGCTTCGGCCAGCGAGAGCATCAGGTCAAACTGGGAGGTTTCCTGAATCTCGTGCAATGCCGAAAGCGTCAGCCCCGGCAGGTTCAGGGAACCGTCGTCCGGGGTGTTGTTGAGCGACAGGGCCACCTGGCACAGCGGGTTGTGGCTCAGCGAGCGGGGCGGTTGAAGCGCTTCGATGACATGCTCGAACGGCACTTCCTGGCGCTCATGCACGGCCAGCAACGTGTCCCTGACCTGCGCCAGCAACTGCGTCACGGTCGGACTGTCCTGAAGCTGCACACGCACCGGCAAGGTATTGACGAAGAACCCGATCAACGATTCGACCTGAGTGTGCCCACGGTTGGCACTGGGCACGCCGATGACCACATCGCGCTCGTTGCCAAGCCGTGCCATCAGCACCGACCAGGCACCGAGCAAGACCATGAACAGCGTGACGTCGTGCTGTTTGCAGCACTGTTCCACTTTGGCGAGCAGTTGCGGGCTCAGCTCGACAGGCACATCACCGCCCCGGTAGCTTTGCAGCGGCGGGCGCGGCCTGTCGGTGGGCAGCGTCAACAGTGTCGGAGCGCCCGTCAGGTGCATGCGCCATTGATCCAGCTGCCGGGCCAGATGCGGGCCGGACAGGGTCTGGCGCTGCCAGGCGGCGTAATCGGCGTACTGAATGGACAGCGGAGGCAAGGACGGCGCAGCCCCTTGGCTGAGCGCGGCATACAGTTCGGCAAATTCCCTGACCAGCACGCCCACGGACCAGCCATCGGAAATGATGTGGTGCTGGGTAATGTGCAGTCGGTAGTCGTCATCGGCCAGCCGCAGCAGACGCCCGCGAATCAGCGGACCTTTTTGCAGGTCGAACGGCGCCGCCACTTCGCTCTGGGCAATGCGCGCGGCGCTGGTCTGCGCCAGGTCGAAGGGCAGGGTGCGCAAGTCATGCTCGACCAGCGTAAACCCGCTGTCCTGGGGCGCAATCACCTGAACCGGCTGCTCGCCGAGGCGCTGAAAGGTGGTGCGCAGGCTTTCATGACGCGCCACCAGATGATCGAGTGCCTGTTTCAGGGCCTGAACGTCCAGATCGCCCTTCAACTGAAGCGATGCCGGCATGTGGTAGGCAATGCTGGCGTTGGGGTCCAGTTGATCGAGAAACCACAGGCGTTGTTGCGAGAACGACAGCACCAGCGGTGCATTTCGATCGGCCTGCGCGATGCTGGCGGTCTGCACCTGCTCCAGCGTACCGATGACTCTCGCCAGCTCTTCGACCGTGGGGTGGCTGAACAGCTCTCTGAGCATCAGTTCGCCGCCCAGCACCTGACGCACCCTTGAAACCAGCTGCGCGGCCAGTAGCGAGTGGCCGCCCAGTTCGAAGAAACCGTCACGACGTCCCACGCGTTCAACGCCCAGCAATTCGCTGAAAATCTGTGCCAGAGCTTCTTCGACAGGGCCTTGCGGCGCTTCATAGTCGTGCCCGGCCATGGCGTCTGTGCCGGGTGCCGGAAGCGCATCCTGATCCAGTTTGCCGTTGCCGGTCAGCGGGTAGGCATTCAGGCTGACAAAGGCGCTGGGCACCATGTAGTCGGGCAGTGTGGCGCCCAGTTGTTTACGCAGGTGCGCCACTTCGATGACCGCACCTGACTCCGGGATCAGGTAAGCGATCAGGCGTTTGCCCTGATGCGCGTCGTCACGGGCCAGCACGCGGACCTCATGTACGCCTTCGCACGCCAGCAGTTTGGCCTCGATCTCGCCCAGTTCGATACGGAATCCACGGATTTTGACCTGTGCATCCATTCGACCCAGATGCACGATCTCGCCGTTGCTCAATAACTTGCCCAGGTCGCCGGAACGGTACAACTGACCCCCCTGACGCAGTGGATCGGCGATGAAGCGCTCCGCCGTCAGTTCAGGACGGTTCAGGTAGCCCCGTCCCACACCCAGCCCGCCCACGCAGATTTCCCCCGGCACGCCCACCGGCAGCAAACGCTGACGAGCGTCCATGATGTAGGTCACGGTGGTGGGGATGGGGCGTCCGACGTTGGATATGCCAGCGTCGATGTCGACTTTGGTCAGGTGTTTCCAGGTCACGTGGACGCAGGTTTCGGTAATGCCATACATGTTGACCAGCGCCACCTCGGGGAAGGCGTTGTGGAACGCGGCCAGTCGCCCCGGTTCGAGGCTTTCGCCACCGAAAATCACGTATTTCAACGCACCCGCTGTGGTCCCGGCACGGGAGACGGCGGTATCGGCCAGCGGCAGGAAGGCCGACGGTGTCTGGTTGAGGACGGTGACCTGCTCGCGCTCCAGGAAGTCGAGAAACAGCGCGGGATCGCGGCGCTCGGCGTCAGGCACCAGGGTCAGGCGTGCGCCATGCAGCAGCGCGCCAAACATTTCCCAGACCGAGAAGTCGAACGCGTTGGAGTGGAACAGCGTCCACACGTCATCCGGCCCGAATGCAAACGGGGTGCGGCTGTTGTGCAACAGGCGAACCACGTTGCGGTGCTCCAGCAGCGTACCTTTCGGCTGCCCGGTGGAGCCGGAGGTGTAAATCACGTAGCACAGGTGGTCAGGGTGCGTGAGGTTGTCCGGGTTCTGCGGCGCATCATCGCTTGGCGTGACCGGGTCGAAAATAGCGACGGCGCTGTCGGCGATCTGTTCGGCAAATGGCGCGCGGGTAATCACCTTGCGCGCGCCGCTGTCGCTCAACACGTAGGCGATACGTTCTGCGGGCGAGGACGGGTCGATCGGCACATATGCCGCACCGGCCTTGAGCACGGCGAGGGTGCTGACGATCATGTCCAGCGAACGGTCCAGCAGGATCGCGATCAATTCTTGCGGCGCGACACCTGCAGCGCGCAAGCGATGTGCAAGCTGGTTGGCGCGACGGTTGAGTTCCTGATAGGTCAGGCTGCCCGATTCGCTGTTGACCGCAATCCGGTCCGGTGTGGCCTGTACCTGATTCTCGAACAGGTGTTGCAGCGTTGCGTTTTCCGGGTAAGCCGCTTCGGTGTCGTTCCAGTCGAGGGTCTGAACACGTTGCTCTTCTTCGCTCAGCAGCGCGACGTCGTCCACTCGCTGTTCCGGGGCGTCGGCGAACGCCTCGAGCAGGCGCAGGTAATGCTGCATCAGCTGGGCGATAAAGCTTTCATCGAACATATCGGCGTTATAGGTCATGTGACCTTGCCATTGACGTTCGCCCGCGGCCATCAACAGGTGCAAGTCGTTCTTGCCATAGCCCAGGTTGGTTTCCAGCGTGCGCACGGTCAGGTCGGCGACGTTCACGGAAGTGTCCTGAACGCGCTCGAAATTGAACAGCACATCAAACAGGGCGGTGCGGCTCATGTCCTTGGCGGGGTTGAGCGCCAGCACCAACTGGTCGAACTGCATGAAGCGATGTTTGTAAGCCTGCGCCAGTCGGCCTGCGGTCTGTGCCAGTAACGCCTGCAGCGACGTTGCCTCGTCACAGGCACCGCGCAGCACCAGCAGGTTGCTCACCGGCCCGACAATGTCTTGCAGTTCAGGCGCTTCACGGCAGGCTGCGGCGGTGCCGACCACCAGTTCCTCATGCCCGGTGTAGCGACGCAGCAGGGCCATGAACGCGCTCAATGCCAGCCCTTCGCCGGTAATGCCGGCACGCCGGGCCGCCTGCTCGATCCGTTGAACCTGTTGCTCGGTAAGGGCAAACGAATGGGTGGCTGGCGTGAACACGTGAACCGCCGCACGAGGGCGGTTCAGCGGCATTTCCATAGGTTGCAGCTTGCCGCGCAACTGGTAGGCCCAGAATGAGCGCAATGTTTCCCGTGCGGCAGCGGGCAATTGACGTTGCCATTGCGCGAAGTCGCGGTAAGCCACCGTCAGTTCCGGAAGCTGCGGCGGACGAGCCTGGCAGGCCGCTTCATACAGCTCCAGCAGATCGCGTCGGATGAGCTGCATCGAAGCGCGGTCGGCCAGCAAGTGGTGAACGGTAATGGCCAGCACGGCGTCCTGGCTGTCATCCTGCACCAGCGTTGCCCTGATCAGACTGCCACCGTCCATAGGCAGTGGCTGGCGGGCATCTTCCAGCGCCACGGCGGTGCGTTGGCCAGCGGCTGCGCGCAACAGATTCAGGGGCCACTCGGCAGCTGGTTCGAAACGTTGCCAGGCACGAGCGCCATCGCTCAACACCCGGCAGCGAAGGATTTCATGACGCACCAGCAGGCCGTCAAGTGCGGTCTGCAATGCCTGCTGATCAATTTTCCCGCTGAGTTCCAGCAACAGCGGCACGTTGTGATAGATCGGGTTGGCGTCGTACAGGTAACCGGTTTCAAAGGTGTCGACGAACCAGATACGCTCCTGGTGGAAGGACAGCGGTGTATCAACAGGATGTTGCTCTACCGGCTGCACCGCAGGCAGTGCAAGGCCGGGGTCCAGGTCAAGCTCGCCGATCCGGGTTTGCGGTGCGTCGGTGAAATGCCGCAGCACGCGCTCGAAGCGCTGGGCAAGCCGCTCGATGGTCGAGGTGTCGAACAGCGCGGTGGAATAAGACAGGCTGCACACCAGTTGCTCGTCGTTGTCACCGATATGCAGCGACAGGTCGTGCTGGGTGTCTTCCTGGCGTGATGACAGAAACTCCAGGGCCAGGCCCGGCAACTGAAGTGCCTCGGCATCGCCACCGGCGTTGGTGTAGAGCATGGTCTGAAAGACCGGACTGTGGCTGGCGCTGCGTGGCGGCTTGAGGGCTTCGACCACCAGGTCGAAGGGCGTGTCCTGATAGCGTGAAGACTCCAGCATCAGGTTGCGCACCTGAGCCATGACCTCATCCAGCGTCGGGTCGGCGTCGAGCCTGACGCGCAAGGCCAGGGTGTTGGCGAAGAAGCCGATCAGTGCCTGCACGTCTTGCCTGTCACGGTTCGCGGCCACGGTGCCGATCACCACGTCCTGCTGACCACTGATGCGCGTCAACAACACGGCCCAGGCGGCCATCAGGGTCATGAACGGGGTGGCTGCCCGCAACCGGGCGAACGTCGAGATGGCCCGGGACAGATCCAGGGGCAGGCTGAACGTCAGGGTGCTGCCTTCGTAACTCTGTACGGGCGGACGAGGCCTGTCGGTCGGCATGTTCAGCAGTGCAGGGGCGCCGCTCAGATGGTCACGCCAGAATTCGATGTGTGGCGTCAGTCGCTCACCGTCCATGCGCTGACGCTGCCAGGCGGCATAGTCGGCGTACTGGACCGGCAGGGGCGGCAATGGATTCGGCTGAAGTTCGACATGGGCCTGATACAGCGCCGAAAACTCCTTGACCAGCACTTCGATGGACCAACCGTCGGAGATGATGTGATGCTGGGTGATCAACAGCAGGTGTTCTTCATCGCCCAACTGCAACATGCGGCCACGTATCAGCGGTCCTTTGAGCAGGTCGAACGGGGCGGCCGCTTCGGCGTCGCTGATCCGGGTGGCGCTCAATCGGGCCTGTTCCGGCGAAAGCGCGCGCAGGTCTTCCTCGATCAGTGCAAAACCGCAGTCCGCCGGGGCAATGACCTGCACCGGCTGTTCGCCGTGGCGTTCGAAGGTGGTGCGCAGGCTTTCGTGCCTGGCCACCAGTTGATCGAGTGCGGCCTGCAATGCGGGCTTGTTCAGCTCGCCTGTGAGGCGTAGCGCAGCAGGAATGTGGTAGGCCGCGCTGGCAGTCGGGTCCAGTTGATCGAGAAACCACAGCCGCTGCTGCGAGAACGACAACGGTAGCGGGGCGCTGCGATCCGCCGGTTCGATCACATCGAGCGGAGCCTGCTCGGCCTTCGCTGCGCCACGCTGTTGGAGGAGGCGCAGCAGGGCGGCGCGTTTGAGCTGTTCGAGGCTAACGTTACGGTCGTTCAATTCAGGCATCCTTAGAGACAATAGCGAGCAAATCGCTTTCCGAGAGCGAAGCCAGTTCCTGTTCGAGCGCGAGCAGGTCGTCGGCGTCGTACAGCGCCAGTTGCAAGGTGTTGATGTGGTCGGCCAGGGCCATCAGCGAGTTCTGCTCGAAGAGGGACCTGAGAGGAATGTCCACCCCGGTCTCCTCGCGGATACGCAGGGTCAGTTGCACGGCGGTCAGTGAATGCCCGCCCAGTTCGAAGAACGAGTCGTTGCGGCCGACGCGCTCGAGGCCCAGCAGGTCAGCCCAGAGGCTGGCCAGCAGTTGCTCGGTCTCGCCGCTCGGCGCTTCGAAGGCGCGTTGCGCAAACGCCTGCTGATCCGGAGCCGGTAGCTGTTTGCGGTCGAGCTTGCCGTTGGGGGTGAGCGGCATCGCGTCGATGATCACGAAGGCCCCAGGCAACATGTATTCAGCCAGTAACGGCGTCAGTTCTTCGCGCAAGGCGAGGGCATTGAGCGAATGGCCCGTCTGCGGCACGACATACGCCACCAGTCGTTTTTCGCCGGGGACGTCTTCGCGGGCGATCACAGCGGCTTCCTTGACGCCGGTGCAGTTGCTCAGGCGGGACTCGATTTCTCCCAGCTCGATCCGGAAACCCCGGACCTTGACCTGGAAGTCATTGCGCCCCATGAACTCAAGGCTGCCATCAGCCCGATAACGGGCCAGATCGCCGGTCTTGTACAGGCGCGCATCCGCTTCGTCGCTGAACGGGTCATCGAGGAACCGCTCGGCGTTGACGGCGTCCAGGTTCAGGTAACCGCGCGCGACCCCGTGACCCCCGATGTACATTTCGCCCGCGACCCCGAACGGCACGGGCCGCAGGTGGCTGTCCAGCAGGTAGATACGCGTGTTGGCCATCGGCTTGCCGATGGTCACGGTAGCGCTGCCCTGCGGATCGTCAGGCAGGTCACCGACATAAGCCGCCGTACAGGAAACCGTGGTTTCGGTCGGTCCGTAAGTGTTGACCAGTCGGGTGTGACCCGGACGCACTTGCGCCCACTGTTCAAGCTTCTGTGCCGACAGGGCGTCCCCGGTCACGTTGATCAGGCGCACGCTGCTCAGGCAATTGCTCGCTCGCTCAGGCTGCTGATGCCAGCTGCCGACCAGGCTGTGCCAGTGCGCGGAGGTCATGTGCAGCACCGAAGGCCTGGTGTCGACCGCCAGCCCCTCGACGCCGAAGATGGCCTGTGTCGTCAGCAGCGTCGCGCCCGCCAGCAGGGCCGGGAAGATCTCTTCGACCGACAGGTCGAAGTTTGGCGAGTTCTGTTGCAGCACCACGTCTCCAGGCGCCAGCCCGAACAGACGTGCAGCGTCCAGGCTGTAATTGACCAGGCTGCGGTGTTCGATCATCACGCCTTTCGGCTTCCCGGTGGAACCGGAGGTGTAGATCACGTAGGCAAGGTTCGTCGAATCGAGCCCCAGCGCCGCGCTGTCCGGGTTCTGATCCGCTTGCGCCAGTGTGTCGTCAGCGGCGGCGACATCGATCAGCAAGACCGGAATCGGCAGTGCCGGCAACGACTCAGGCAGATCACCCTGGCTGAGCAACACTTTCGGTGCGCTGTCGATGAGCATGTGTTGCAGACGCTCGGCCGGGTAGTTGGGGTCAAGCGGCACGTAGGCACCGCCAGCCTTGAGAATGGCCAGCATGCCGATGAGCAACTCCGGTCCACGCTCGGTCAGCAGGGCGACCCGATCATTGGCCTGAATGCCCAGTGCCAGCAGTTGATGCGCGACCCGATTGGCCTGGCGATTGAGTTCCAGGTAAGTCAGGTTCAGACCTTCGGACTGCACGGCAAGTGTTTCAGGCTGTTGCTGTACCTGTGCTTCGAAAAGCTGATGGATCAGCGTGTCCTGCGGGTACGGTGTCCGGGTCTGGTTAAGGTCGACCAGAACACGCTGGCGCTCGTCATCCGTCAACAGATCAAAGGTCGCGACGGCTGTGTCCGGGCTGTCAGCCAGCGCCGATGTCAGCAGGTCCAGCGCCTGCCGGGTCATGGCCGCGATGCGTGGGGCGTCCATGACCGGCACGCTCTGAATGGCGAGGACCATGTGCTCGGGATAATCATCGACCGACAACGACAGCGGGTAGTTACCGTTGTCGGCGCTGGTCTGGATTCTGACGTCTGGCCAGGCTGCCAGTCCTTCGCCCGACTGGGTGTGTAGGCGGTAGTTGAGCAGGCTGGTGAACAGCGGCACGCTGCTGTCGATGCCACTGCAACGTTGCGCGGTGGTCAGCGGGGTCTGTTCGTGGCTCAGCAGTTCGCTCAGGTCGCGATGCGTTTCGGCGATCAGTGTCTGCGCGCTGTGTCCGGCCAGTTGCACGCGCACCGGCAGCGTATTGATGAACATGCCCACCGCGCTTTCGGACCCGCCCTGCAGACGACCGGAGACGACGGTGCCGAACACCACGTCGTCGCGGGATGTGCAGCGTGCCAGAACCATTGCCCATGCAGCGTGCAGGAGGGTGGCCGGGAGAACCGCCTGGCGCCTGGCGAGCGCGCGCAGTTGGCGGGTGAAAGCCTCATCGAGGACCAGACTGTGATTCTGGAAGTTGCTGCCGTCGTTCTGTACATCCAGTACGTCGAACGGCGAGGTGGGGCTTTCGACATCGGCCAGGCGACGCTGGAAGTACGCCTCATGTATCTCGATCGGGCTGGCCAGGGTTTGCGCCACGAAATCCCGGTACGGCTGAGGCGCCGGCAAGTCGGCCGCTTCGCCGTTGATGATCCGGTGGATCTCTTCGAGCACGATCATCAGGCTGATGTTGTCATTGATGATGTGGTGATCGAGCAAGGCCAGCAGCCAGGTCCCGGCCTCTGGATCATGGGTGACATGAGCGCGCAAGAGCGGTGCCTTGCCCAGGTCGATACGGTGCAGGGTCGGGTCGGTGCTGCGCTCCAGTTGCCCGCGGATGTCCGGTGCGCCGCTGAAGTCCAGAGTGTTCACGCTCAGACGGGCCTTGCGCTGCACCACCTGTACCGGTTGCGGCAGCCCGTTCCAGTACACGGAGGTGCGCAGGCTGTCGTGTCTGTCGATCACTTGCTGCAAGGCGCTCAGGAACGCGTCGAGCCTGGCGTGCTCCTTGAACTCGATGATCGTGCTGCCCAGATAGGCATCGCCCTGATGGTCCAGCAGGTGATGGAACAGAATCCCCTGTTGCAAAGGCACCAGCGGGTAGATGTCCTGAATATTGGCTGCGCCTCCCGGTACCTGATTGACGATACGGTCGATGTGCGACTGGCTGAGTTCCACCAGCGGCAGCAGGTCCGGGGTCAGTTCGGTGCAGTCAGCACCTATCAGGTTGGCAGGCGTTTCGAATTGCTGTTCATTGCCGTGCTTCAACGCGGCCGCCAGCTCGTGCAGGCTCGGCGCAGTGAACACCGTGCGCACATCGGCACTGAGGCCCAGATGACGCAGGCGCTCGATCAGCGTCACCGCCATCAGCGAGTGGCCGCCCAGTTCGAAGAAGCGGTCATGACGACCCACTTTCTCAAGCCCGAGCAGCTCTGCCCAGAGCGTCGCCAGTGCGATCTCGGTCTGCCCCTGCGGCGCTTCGTAGCGTCGGCTGGCGAAGGATTCGGGGCTGGGCGCCGGAAGTGCGCGGCGATCCAGCTTGCCGTTGGGGGTCAGGGGCAGGGCATCGAGCTGGACGAAGGCGCTGGGCACCATGAAGTCAGGCAGGCGCTCAAGTAAATGGGCGCGCAGTTGCTCGACACTGACCGGTTCGCCGCACAGGTAGGCCACCAGTCGCTGACCTTCCGTTTGCCCGGCGCTGTCATCTCTGGCCAGCACCACGGCCTGACGGACGCCCGGGCAGGCGGCGAGGGCGTTTTCGATTTCGCCCAGTTCGATGCGCAAGCCACGAATCTTGACCTGATCGTCATTGCGCCCAAGAAATTGCAGCGTGCCGTCCGGCAACCAGCGACCCAGATCGCCCGTGCGGTACATCCGCTGCCGGTCATTGCCGAACGGGCAGACCGGGAAGCGCTCGGCGCTCAGTTGCGGCTGATTGAGGTAGCCCCGGGCAACCCCGATGCCGGCAATGTACAGTTCACCGGAGACACCGATCGGTACAGGCTGGCGGTGGTTGTCCAGCACGTAGACACGCGTGTTGTCCAGCGGACGGCCGATGCAGTGGACGGGTGTGCCGTGCGGCTGGACTTCCACCGCGGTGGCGACGATGGTCGCCTCGGTAGGTCCGTAAGTGTTCAACAGCCTTGGCGTATGGCCGCTGCGTGCGAACCACTGCTGCACGGCGTCCATGCTGACCTCTTCGCCACCGATGACCACCACCCGGACGCATTCCGGAATGTCCACCTGCGGATGTTGCGCCAGTTGCTGCCAGAAGCGCGTCGGCAGGCTCACCACGTTGAGCTCGTTGACGGCACACAGCGACCAGAATTCGAGGGCGTGGGTCAGCCAGGCCTTGCTGCGCAGCACCAGCGTGGCACCGGTGACCAGTGCGCCGAAGATCTCCTCGATGGAGGCATCGAAGTTGACCGAGGCAAACTGCAGCGAGCGTTCACCTGCTTTCAAACCGGTCAGGTTGCAGATGGCGGTGACTTCGTTGCACAGGCCGGCGTGCTCCAGCATCACGCCCTTCGGTGTGCCGGTGGAACCCGAGGTGTAAATCACATAGGCAAGGTGATGTGGGGTCAAGCCCAGTGCATCGGCGTCGATGTTCTGAGCATCCAGCGTCGACCAGGGCTGGAACGCGCCGTCCAGGGTCATCACGTGCAGGTTCTCTGGCAGATCGCCCAGACGCGGCAGCGCCCATTGTTCGCACAGCAAGGCCTTGGGGGCGCTGTCCTGCAACATGAACGCCAGGCGCTCCGAAGGATAGGCCGGGTCCAGCGGCACATAAGCGGCACCCGCCTTGAGCGTCGCGAGTATGGCCACGATCAGCCGCGGGCCTCGATCCAGTGCAATCGCCACGCGGTCTTCAGGCTTGATGCCAGAAGCGAGCAGGTAACGGGCCAGTCGGTTGGCCTCGCTGTTCAGCCCGGCATAGCTCAGGCTTTCGCCCTCGAACACCAGTGCGCTGGCCTCGGGCTGACGCTGTACCTGACGTTCGAACAACTGGTGGACACACAGGTCCGGCAGCGCGCGATTCGTGTCGTTCCAGCCATGCAACAGGTGCTCGCGCTCAGCGTCGGCAAGCAGTGGCAGCTCGCTCACCGGGCAGTGTTCGTGGGCAACAAGGCCCGACAGCAAGGTCTGGAAATGCCCCACGAAGCGCGCAATCGTACGCTCGTCGAACAGATCGCTGGCGTATTCCACACTGCCGGTCAGGTCCCTGCCGTCATCGTTCAGGGACAGCGACAGGTCGAACTGGGTACTGTTGTTCCGGTATTCCTCGGGGGTCAGTGTCAAACCGGGAAGCGCTATCGAACGGGTGTTATCGGCATTCTGCAGCGCGAGCATGCTCTGGAAGACGGGGCTGTGGCTCAGGCTGCGGGCCGGGTTGAGGGCTTCCACCACATGCTCGAACGGCAATTCCTGATGGCTGAATGCGCCCAAGGCACTGGCTCTGACCTGATTCAGCAGTTGGGTAACGGTCGGTTGGTCATCCAGACGCACCCGTATTGCCAGGGTGTTAACGAAGAAACCCACCAGAGGCTCGAGTTCCTGACGCTGCCGATTGGCGACCGGGGTGCCGATGACCACATCGGTCTGGCCGCTCAGACGCGACAGCAAGGTTGCCCAGCCTGCCATCAGTGTCATGAACAGCGTGTTGCCGTGACGGCGGCTCAAGGCGCGCAGCCCGGACGTCACGTCGGTCGGCAGCGCGATGTCGTACTGTCCGCCGGCATGGCTCTGGACCAGAGGGCGAGGGCGGTCGGTCGGCAGCTCAAGCAGCGCTGGCGCACCGTGCAGATGACCTTGCCAATAATCCTTCTGGGCCTGCAAGCGCGGACCGGCCAGCCATTGGCGCTGCCAGACGGCGTGATCGACGTACTGGATCGGCAGCGCAGGCAGCGGATCGGCCTCGCCGTTGACAAAGGCACTGTAAAGCACGGCGAATTCGTGGGTCAGCACATCAAGTGATGCACCGTCGGACACGATGTGGTGCATCGTCACCCACAGGCGATGCTCGGTGTCACCGAGGCTGACCAGGTGCGCCCGGATCAACGGGCCTTTGCTCAAGTCGAAAGGCCTGGCCACCTCTCGTTCAGCCAGTTGCTGCAACGTATCGGTGTCAACCGCTCCGGTCAGCGTGGTTTCGCTGATGGACATGCCGATGTCTGGCGCGGCAATGCACTGCCGGACCTGCGCGCCCTGACGTTCGAAGGTGGTACGCAGGCTTTCATGACGTTCGAGAATACGTGTCAGCGCCCGTTGCAGAGCATCACGGTCCAGCGTGCCGGTCAGGCGCAACAGTGCAGGGATGTGGTACGCGACGCTGGCGTTGTGGTCCAGTTGGTCGAGAAACCACAGGCGCTGTTGAGCGAGCGACACAGGCAGTGGCTGATGCCGGTCGGCCAGGGTGATCGGTTGCGAACGTGACGGACTGGCTTGCGCTACGTATTCAGCCATGCCTTTCAACGAAGACTGGGCAAACAGGGTGCGCAGATCGATTTCGACGCCAAGCTCGGTGTGCAGGCGCGATTGAAGCTGAACGCTCAGCAGTGAATGCCCACCCAGCTCGAGAAAGCCGTCATGGCGACCGACACGCTCGACGTGCAGGATCTCGGCCCATATCTGTGCCAGCGCGGTCTCGACGTCACCCTGCGGTGCTTCGTAACCGCCGATGTTCAGGGCCTGCAAGTCCGGCGCGGGCAAGGCGCTGCGGTCCAGCTTGCCATTGGGGGTCCGGGGCAGGGCGTCCAGCTGCACGTAGGCGGCCGGGATCATGTATTCAGGAAGCTGGTCTTGCAGATGGGCGCGCAACGACTCGGTCTCTACCGTTGCGTCGGACGCCGTGAAATACGCCACCAGACGCTTCTGGCCCGGTACGTCCTCACGAGCGATCACCACCGCTTCACGCAGTGCTTCATGGCGTGCGAGTTTCGACTCGATCTCACCCAGTTCGATACGGAACCCGCGCACTTTGACCTGGAAGTCGTTGCGCCCCATGAACTCCAGGCTGCCGTCGGCCAAATGGAGGGCCAGGTCGCCGGTCTTGTACATCCGTGCGTCAGGCTCCTGGCTGAACGGATCCGCCAGGAAGCGCTCGGCATTGACCGCTTCCAGATTAAGATAGCCGCGCGCGACACCCTGGCCGCCGATGTACATTTCACCCGCAGCGCCAAACGGCACCGGGCGCAGGTGCGAGTCGAGCAAGTAGATACGCGTATTGGCCATCGGCTTGCCGATGGTCACTGCGGAACCGACGTGCGAAGCGCCTGCGCCTTCACCGACATAGGCGGCGGTGCAGGACACCGTGGCTTCAGTCGGCCCGTAAGTGTTGACCAGTCGTGTGTGCGCAGGACGGATGCGTGCCCACTGCTCCAGTTTTTGCCCTGACAGGGCATCGCCAGTGACGTTTATCAGCCGCACGTCGTTGAGGCTTTGGCTGGCCAGCGCCGGCTGCTGATGCCAACTGCCGACCAGGCTGTGCCAGTGCGCGGACGTCATGTGCAGCACGTTGGGGCTGATGTCGCCTGCCAGCCCGTCGACGCCGAAAATGGCCTGGCTCGGCAGCAGGGTGGCACCGGCCAGCAGCGCCGGAAACATCTCTTCGACCGACAGATCGAAGTTCAGCGAGTTTTGTTGCAGCACCACGTCACCGGGCTTCAGTTCGAACAGGCGTGCGGCATCCAGTGCGTAATTGACCAGGCTGCGGTGTTCGATCATCACGCCTTTGGGAAGCCCTGTTGAGCCGGAGGTATAGATCACATAGGCCAGATTCGCCGGGGTCAGCGCATGCCGTTCAAGGTTGCTGTCCGGCAGGCCGTTGAGGTCGATTTGATCCAGATCGATCACTGGCACCGAAACCGGTGGCAGCACTGCCAGCGTCGCTGCCTGGGCCAATACCGCCACCGGGGCGCTGTCAGTCAGCATGTGGCTGATGCGCTCGGCGGGGTAGGCCGGATCAAGCGGCAGGTAAGCGCCCCCGGCTTTCAGGATCGCAAGCAGACTGACCACCATGTCGGCGCTGCGATTGACGCAGATGGCGACTCGCGCATCCGGCACAACACCTTGTTGGCGCAGGTAATGGGCAAGGCGATTGGCGCGTTCATTCACTTCGCGGTAGGTCAGACGCTCCGCACCGGCAATCACGGCGAGGGCATCGGGTGCGAGCGTCACTTGCGCTTCGAAGCGCTCATGCAGCAATTGCGCACCGCCGAAGTCATAAGCGGTCTGATTGAGGCCGTCGACAAGCCGCGCATGCTCGGCGTCAGGCAGCACGTCGAGGTCTGCGGCCTGGTGCTGCGGGTCGATATCGAGCGCCTGAACGAGCGCCGCTATCGACTGGAGCAGATAGCCGGCAATACGGTGCGGGTCGATGTCGCCGGTCACCTGAGTGGTCAGCGAAAAACCCTGCCCGTCATCGGCAACGGCAACGTCGATGGGGTAGAGGGTGCTTTCTTCGTTGCTCAGGAAGCGCACACCGTCCCATTCCAGTACCGCGTCCTTGTTGGCCAGTGACGCACCGTCGGTCTGATGGCGATAGTTAAGCAGCGTGGTAAACAGCGGCGAAGACGCCGGCACACTGCTGCAACGCTGCGCCAGGGCCAGCGGGGCTTGCTCGTGGCCCAGCAACTGGCCGAGGTCCGCGGCGGTTTCGGTGATCAGCTCAAGCACACTTTGCGTGTCTACGTCGATGCGGATCGGCAACGTGTTGATGAACACACCGAGGGCTTTGTCGGCACCGGCAGAACCTTGCAGGCGGCCCATCAGCACCGTGCCGAACACCACCTGCTTCTGGCCTGTGCAACGTGCGAGCACCTGGGCCCAGGCACTGTGAAACAGCACCGCCGGGCTGATGCCGTAACGGCGCGCCTGTTTGCGAATGGCCAGCGCCAGTGCCGGATCGACATGCTGGCTGGCTTCGGTGAAGTGCGTGCCGTCGCCCTGCAGATCCAGCCGGTCGAACGGTGCCGTCGGTGTTTCGATGCCGCTCAGGCGTTCTTTGAAATAGGCTTCGTGAACCTCGGGCGGGCTGGCCAGTGTCTGGGCGACAAAATCACGGAACGGCAAGGGGCGGGACAGGCTATCGCCCTGGCCCTGCATGATCGTCAGAATCTCGTCGAGAATGATCGAAAGGCTGACGTGGTCGCTGATCAAGTGATGGTTCAGCAACGCCAACTGCCAGCACCTGGTTTCCGGGTCCTGGGCGATGGTTGCCTTGAACAGCGGCGCTTTGGTCAGGTCCATGCGCAGGTAGCGTGGATCGCTGGCCTGCTGCAGTTGATCGAGTGTCGAGGACGCGCTGTTCACGTCCAGCGTGTGTACCGGCAGGACTGCCTGGCGCTGGACGATCTGCACCGGCTGCGGCAAACCGCTCCATTGCACGGCGCTGCGCAGGATATCGTGACGGTCGATCACCTGCTGCAGGGCGTCAAGAAAGGCATCCAGACGTGTGCGGCTGTCGAACTCGATCAGCGAGCGCACTAGGTAGGCGTCGCCTTCGTGGCCGAGCAAATGATGGTAGAGAATGCCCTGTTGCAAAAGTGCCAGCGGGTAGATGTCCTGAATATTGGCGGCGCCGCCAGGGACCTGTTCGGTCAGCCTGTCGATCTGCGCCTGACTCAATTGCACCAGCGGCAGCATGTCCGGGGTGATTGCATCGCAGTCTTCGGCAATCAGGTTTTCGGGCGCGATGAACAGTGAGCGCGCGCCAGCGTCAATGGCGACGGCCATGTCACGCAGGATCGGCGCCGAGAACACCGCACGGACATCTGCCGCCACGTTGTGCTCGCGCAGGCGTTCGATCAGGCTCACGGCCAGCAGAGAATGACCGCCCAAGGCAAAGAAGTGGTCGTTGCGGCCAATGTTTTCAATACCCAGCAGGGCTTGCCAGATGTGTGCAAGCAGGTTTTCGGTAGGGCCTTGCGCTGGCTCGTGCAGCCGGTGGGCAAAGGCCTCGGCGGTGGGTTTGGGCAGTGCCTGACGGTCAAGTTTGCCGTTTGCTGTCAGCGGCAGTGCAGCCAGATGCACGTAAGCGGCCGGGACCATGTAGTCCGGCAACAGGCTTTGCAGATGCGCGCGCAGCGATTCGATATCCACCGGCGCGTCTGCGGCGGTGAAGTACGCCACCAAACGCTGGTCACCGGGTGCGTCCTCGCGAGGTATCACCACCACGTCATGGACAGAGGCGTGACTGGCCAGCTTGGCCTCGATCTCGCCCAGTTCGATGCGGAAGCCGCGGATCTTCACCTGATCATCGTTACGGCCCAGGTAAATCAGGCTGTCGTCGCTGGTCCAGCGCGCCAGGTCGCCGGTGCGGTACATCCGGGCATCTGGCGTCGGGGCAAACGGGTCGCTCAAAAAGCGTTCGGCGTTCAGCTCTGCACGGTTCAGATAACCCCGCGCCACGCCGGCACCGCCGACGTACAGCTCGCCGGTCACTCCCGGTGGCACCGGCTGCCCGTAGGCATCCAGCACGTAAAGGCGCAAATCCGGAATACGCTTACCAATCGGGCTGACGCCGCCGTTGACGTCGGTTTCGCTCAACGGGTAGCACGTAACGTGTACGGTGGTCTCAGTAATGCCGTACATGTTGAACAGTTGGGTGTCGGCATTGAGCGGGCGTGCATACCACGGTTTGAGGATGCGGGTGTCCAGCGCTTCACCGCCGAAGATCACCTGACGTAAAGCATGCGGGCGCGGGTTTTCGCCTTGGGCGTTGATCAGTTGGCGGAACGCGCTGGGGGTCTGGTTCAGTACCGTGACGCCGCTTTCACACAGCAACTCATAGCAGGCCTGGGGCGAGCGTGTTACGAGTTGCGGCACCAGCAGCAGCGTACCGCCGTGCAGCAAGGCGCCCCAGATTTCCCAGACGGAGAAGTCGAACGCGAAAGAGTGAAACAAGGCCCAGACGTCATCGGCACCGAACTCGAACCATTCACGGGTCGAGGCAAACAGCCGGGTGACGTTACCGTGTTCGATCATCACGCCTTTGGGCAGCCCGGTGGAACCGGAGGTGTAGATCACGTACGCCAGATGGCCCGAATTCAAGGCCTCTCGTTGAGGATTCAGGTCGGATTGGTCCTGCCACACAGGCTGATCCAGGTTGACCAGCGGTGCCGAGACCGCCGACAGCACTGCCAAGGTGGCGTCTTGCGCCAGAACCACGGCAGGCGCGCTGTCTTCGAGCAGGTAAGCGATGCGCTCGGCCGGGTACGCCGGGTCCACGGGCACGTAGCCCGCGCCCGCTTTGAGGATGGCCAACAGGCCCACCACCATGTCGGTGCTGCGTTCTGCGCAGATCGCGACCTTGTCATCGGGTTGTACGCCGAGACCGATCAGGTAATGCGCAAGGCGGTTGGCCTGGCGGTTCAGTTCGCTGTAACTCAGGCGCTGATCTTCGAACGCCAGGGCCAGCGCGTGACCACGAATGCCGGCCTGGTGCTCGAATAACTGATGAATAGTCAGGCCATGAGGGTAGGGCTCGCGCGTTTCATTCAGATCCTGCAGCAAACGCTGGCGCTCGCTGGAGTCGAGCAGCTCGATGCCGTCCAGCACGCACTGTTCATCGGCGGTCATGGCCCGCAGGATGCGTTCCAGGTAGCCGAGGTAACGTTGCGCCGTGGCTTCGTCGAACAGCGCCGTGGCGTATTCGAGGCTGCCCAGCAAACGGCCCTGCGCCTCCCCCAGATTCAACGACACATCGAATTTGGAGATGTCGTTCAGAACATGAAGGTCTTCCAGCGTCAGAGCGCCCAGCGCCGCCTGGCTGATTCCCGCGTCCTGCCAACTGAGTACGGCCTGGAACAGCGGGCTGTGGGACAGACTGCGCTGCGGATTGACGATTTCGACGACCTGTTCGAACGGCAGATCCTGATGCGCCTGCGCGGCGAGCACTTGCGCCTTGACCCGGCTCAGCAGTGTTTCGACGCTGGGCTGCGCCGAGGTGTCGATGCGGATCGCCAGCGTGTTGACGAAGAAGCCGATCAGGGGCTCGACTTCGCTACGCGTGCGGTTGGCCATAGGCGAGCCGATCACCACGTCCTGCTGACCGGAAAGACGGCTGAGCAGCGCGGCCCAGGCGCTGAGCACGGTCATGTACAGCGTGACCCCGTGCCGCTTGGCCAAGGCCTTGAGGTCTCGGGTCAGGTCTTCGTCGAACGCCACCGGCAGGGTGGCACCGCGGTAATCCTGTTCGGCCGGGCGCGGGCGGTCGGTGGGCAGGTCCAGCTGTGCCGGCGCGTCTGCCAGCGTCGCTTGCCAGTAACGGCTCTGTTTATCCAGTACGTCGCCGTTGAGCCAGTGTCTTTGCCAGGCGGCGTAGTCGGCATATTGCAGGGTCAGCGGCGGCAACGGGTCGGCGAGGCCTTGGCTGAACGCCTCGTACAGCGCTGCAACTTCACGGGTCAGCACGCCGATTGACCAGCCGTCCGAGATGATGTGGTGCAGCGTCACCAGCAAGACGTGTTCGGTTTCCCCCAGACGGATCAGCGTGCCGCGTGCCAGCGGACCCTGCGCCAGATCGAAGGGGGCCTGCGCTTCTTCGCGCAACAGCGCCTGAAGTTGCTGCCCGGCCTCAGCCTGGTCCTGCAGGTCGACGTGCCTCAGGCTGAAACCGATGTCCTGAGCATCGATATGTTGCACGGCGTGCAAGTGCGCATGCCGTACGAAGCGAGTGCGCAACGCCTCGTGACGAGCCACCACCTGGTCAAGTGCGCCCTGCAATGCCGAGCGGTCAAGCAGGCCGTGCAAACGCAACCCAGCAGGCATGTGGTACGCCGTGCTGGCGCCGTCCATCTGCGCCAGAAACCACAACCGCTGCTGAGCGAAAGACAGGGGCAGGTCTGAACCACGGTCCACCGGCGTGATGTCCGGCAGGCTGCTTTTGCCGGCCAGTGCCGCGACTTTTGCCATGTCGGCCAGTGTCGGATGCGCGAACAGTTGTGCCAGGTCCAGCTCGATGGACAGTTGCTTGCGGATCAGGGAAACCAGTTGAATGGCCAGCAACGAATGCCCGCCCAACTCGAAAAACTGATCTTCGCGACCCACCTGCGGGACGTTCAGCAAGGTCTGCCACAGGCTGGCAAGGGCTGTTTCCAGCTCGCCCTGCGGCGCCTCGTAGCGGCGACTGATGAGATCACTGGCTTGCGGCTCCGGAAGTTGCGCGCGGTCCAGCTTGCCATTGGCTGTGAGGGGCAGGGTCTGCAGCGCAACGTAGGTGGAAGGCACCATGTAGCTGGGCAATTGAGCGTGCAGGTGATCGAACAGCACTTTGATGTCTATCGGCGAATCGGCGCCTGGCGTGAAGTACGCCACCAGGCGTTTTTCGCCGGAGGCATCGTCGCGGGCCAGCACGACCGATTCCTTGACCGCGTCGTGCAGCGCCAGTTTGGCTTCGATCTCGCCCAGTTCGATACGCTGACCGCGAATCTTCACCTGGAAGTCATTGCGGCCCAGGTATTCGACTGCGCCATTGTCCAGCCAGCGGCCCAGATCGCCGGTTTTGTAGACCCGTGCCGCCGGGTCTTGGTCAAACGGGTCGGGGATGAACCGCTCTGCGCTCAGTTCAGGCAGGTTCAGGTAGCCACGAGCGACACCGACGCCGCCGATATGGATCTCCCCGGCAACGCCCACCGGCGTGGGTTGGCCATGGGGGTCGAGAATATAGAGATGAATGTTGGCAATCGGTCTGCCGATGGGCACGCTGTCGCCAGCATCTGAAGGCTGGCAGTGCCAGGCGGTGACGTCGATCGCGGCCTCGGTCGGGCCGTAGAGGTTATGCAGCTGCGCGGGGGCCAACTGGTCTTCGAAGCGTTTCTGCAAGCTGCGGGGCAGGGCTTCGCCGCTGCACAGTACTTTGCGCAACGCGCTGAAGCCCTGGCGGTCGTCATGGTCGATGAAGACTTCGAGCATCGACGGCACAAAGTGCAACAGCGTGATGCGCTGGTCACGCATCACCTCGGCCAGGTACGCCGGGTCCTGATGACCGCCCGGACGGGCCATGTGCAGTTGCGCACCCGCCAGCAGCGGCAGGAAGAACTCCCACACCGAGACGTCGAACCCGTAGGGCGTCTTTTGCAACACCCGGTCGGTGGCGTCGACCTGATATGCATCCCTGGCCCAGAGCAGCCGATTGACCACACCCCGATGCTCGTTCATCACGCCTTTGGGCATGCCGGTCGAACCGGAGGTGTAAAGCACGTAGGCCAGGTGCGTGGCCTGTAGCCCGAGGCTGGCCGCGTCCGGGTTGGTGTCCGGAAACCGCTCAAGGCCGGGCGTATCGCCATCCATGACCAACGTGATGACATCCGGTCGGCTGACGGTTTCCTGGAGTGCCTGAGACGTGAGCAACACCACAGGCTGGCTGTCGTCGAGCATGTATTCGCGACGATTGGCCGGCAGGTCCGGGTCGACCGGAACGTAGGCGCCGCCTGCTTTCAGAATGGCGAGCAGGGCCACCACCATCTCGTTGCTGCGGCGCAGGGCCACTGCGACTCGGGTGTCTGGCTTCACCCCGGCGTCGATCAGTTGGTGGGCCAGCCGGTTTGCCTGGCGATTCAACGCGTCATAACTCAGCATCCGGCCACTGTGATCAGTGACTGCGCAGGCCAGCGGCGTGCGCTCGACCTGTTGCTCGACCAATGCGTGAATCAGCTCGTCGCGGGGGTAATCATGGTGCGTCGCGTTGAACGTGTGCATCACACGATCCCGCTCGGCCTGCGGCATGATGGGGAAGCCGGCAACCGGAAGGTCATGGTGTTCGATAATGGCCTCGAACATCGACACGATGCGCTTCTGGATCACCTGCACTTCATCGAGGGTGAAAAACGCCGTGTTGAAGTTGAAGTCCAGATAGACGTCATCGAACGGGTGGTAGTCGCGCACGAAGATCGCCAGTGGCAGGCGTTCGTAGCCGTTGTCCTGAGTGAAGACTTCGGTTTCCTGGCCGCCGAACAGGGCGTCACCGTTGAGGCTTTCGAACGACAGCGACACGTCGAACAACTGCCTGCGGCCTTCCTGAGCCAGCTTCAGGGTGCGATTGAGCTCGGCAATCGGAAAACGCTGGTGCCTGTAGCAACGCCGCAACTGACCGGCCGTGACCTGCATCAGGTCCATCAGCGACGCCTGAGTATCGACTTCCAGGCGAATGGGGCTTACCGACGAAAACATGCCGACCGTTGCCTTTTGCCGCGCATTGGTGCGGTTATGGACCGGCATGCCGATGACGATTGAATCGACGCCTGTGGTTCGGCAGAAATAGGTGCTGATGACGGCCATGAACACGTGCGCCAGCGAGAACCCCTTGCTGGTGGCAAACTCGGCCAGGTCGTTGAACAACTGGCGGGGCATCATCATTTGCGCCTGGGCACTCGGTGCAACACCGCTGCCCGGCACGGCAAAGCGCTGCTGCAGCAGCGGCGGTGGCAATTCGGCGAACACCTCCTGCCAGAACGCACGGTCGCGCTCGAACCGGCTGGATTCCAGGTACGCCCGGTCCTCTTCCAGAAACGCCAGGTACGAATGCCCCTCTGGCGGGTTGTTGTCCCCGTTGAGCAGGCCGTTGTAAGCGTGCTCGACGGCGTGCCCCATCAGCGCAACGCTGATCCCATCGGTCATGAGGTGGTGATAACGGTTGAGCAAGTAATACAGCTCAGGCCCGCAGCGCACCAGACGAGTCTCCCAGAGCACGCCGAGCAACGAAGGGAAGGGGCGGCGAAACGCCTCGCGCAGGTAATCTCTGGCCACTTGCGCCGGGTCCTGTTCAGCGGAAACGTCCACCACTTCCAGCTTCACATCGACATGGGGCAATACGCGCTGGCAGGCGACACCGTCCTGAACGCCGAAACTCAGGCGCAGGGAATCGTGACGCTCAGCCACCAGCTGGATGGCTTTCTCAAGCAATGGAACATTGACCTCACCGCGAATCTCGAGGGCCATCCCGATGTTGTAGTAAGGCAACTCGGGATGCGCCATCTGATCGAGCCAGATACCTTGCTGGACGGATGCAAGCCCGTAAACCGGAGAGTCTTGTTCAAGCATCTGGGAGGAGGACGAGTCCATTTGGGATCACCTGTATCGCGCAGTCAGTGAAGGCTCGTCTCGTCCGGTGGGCCGGCCGGCTGCAATGCGGGCTGTGCCCATGAACGCGACGAATCATGAAGGTCAATCAAAAATCGTTTCGGCGGTTGCAGTCAGTGATCCGTTGAAGCGGACGGAACATGCGTGACTGTGCAGTTCCCTCGTTCTCGAATCCCGGGCGCGACCGGCAAGCAATGACTGAAAATTAGAGGATCACCCGGGGACTGTCTGTCGTCGGAAGCAGGGACAAACTCAAGGCGTATCGCGTGGGTACAAGGCGGGCGTTGTAACCAATTCCTATGGCAGACAGCCTCAGTTGGCGCAGGTCAAATAGCCTGATCGCTGCGCAGGTGCGTCGCGATTCCGGCGACCTCTCTGCGCAGGAAGGTCGTTGACTCCAATGCTGATGAAGGAGGTGCCATGCGCCCGTCGTTCTATGAACCCAGCCGTTTTCCGCAACTTGCAGAGCTGGCCAATCATTGGGAGGTCATTCGTGAGGAGTTTCTCGCCCTCAACGCCCCCACACTCGAAATCAACCGCGTCAACAAGTCCATCACCGAGCTTGTCGAAGAAATGACCGCTCATATCAATGAGGGCGGCGAATACGGCTGGTTGTGGGGATGGGGGGACAACGACCAGTTGATCACCAAATGGACCCAGTACGCGCTGGTGGCCTACGATCAGGCCATCCCTTACGCTCAGGCCGCCATGCCGCGCACGCTCGAATTGTTGAGCAAGACGCCGGGCATCAAGCTGTGTGCGTTGTTGCGACTGGAACCCAATGTGTTTCTGGGCACTCACTCGCACGGCGACACGTGGGCAGAGGGCATTCTGCACATGCAACTGACCATCGATGCCCCCGAGCAGAACAATTACAACTACCTGAACGTCAACGGTGAGTTCCAGCAGAGCAACAACGGCAACCTGATGATCTTCGACGGCTCGCTTGACCACTTTGCGGTCAATGCCTCAACGTCGGTCAGGACCGTGATGTACATGGAATTCGAACGTGAACAACACATGGTTGGCCACGCCTGATTCCAGCTGTCCGGAATAAACGCACCTCAAGAAAAGGCTCCAGGCGATCATCCTCCGCCTGGAGCCTTTTTTGGGATAAGCCTGACGTCAGACCAGCGCGGGTTCCAGCACTGAATCCATAAAGCGAAAGGCGGTGGCGCACGACCGTGACGCGTGTTCGAAGAACGCCAGGTGTGAGCCGTTCTCTTCGATGTGCAGGTGCGCACCCTCGATGGCCTGGGCCACATGACGCGAACCGTCAATGTGGGTGGTCTGATCACTGTCGCCGGCGACCACCAGTGTCGGTACCGAGACCTGCCCCAGAATCGAGAGCAATGCGGTCTTGTTCAGTGCGTCGTTGAGCCGTGCATAGCGATAAAACAGTTCTGCATTGACGTAGGGATAGAGCGCCACGTGAGCAATCGCCTGTGGCGTGGTGACCAGCGTGGCCTGATCGACGAACAGTGTCTGCAGGTCGCGTGCTTCATCGCGATCCGTTGCAGCAGCCTCCATCAGCCATTCGAAGTTGCGCTGATGGGGCGTACGCAAGGCGTCATCCGCCAGGCTGTAATCGCCGTGCCAGAGGCTCAGCGAGCGAACCCGTTCAGTATGCGTTGCCGCCGCACACAGCGCGATGACGGCACCGCCGCAAATGCCCATCAGGTGCGCGCTGGCGTGGCCAAAGTGATCCATCACCGCGAACAGATCGGCCACCTGGGCCTCAGTGTCTACGGCAAGTCGATCAAAATCGATGCACGCACCGAACAGTCCCCGGGTTTCCCAGGCCATGACGAAATAGCGCTCGCCCAGCAACTGGAACCATTCCTGGCAAAGCTCGAACGGCAAACCGCAGGGCAGGGCCAGGACGATGGGAGGCAGCCGCCGATTGGCGCTGGCATAGGTGTTCAGCAGCACCCCGTCGCGGGTGATCAGGCTCGACGTCGCAATACCTCGCGGCGCAGCACTGAAGTCGAACTGCTGAATCACGGCGCTGGACGCTTCGTCGGGACCGTCATTGCCGAACAGGCCATAGTCGAATGCCAGCGCTGCACTGATCGTTCTGCTGATGAACAACTCGAAGGATGACAACTGCTCTCTGGCATCGTGCCGATAGTCCGGCAGGGACACACCGATACGCTCGAAAGCACGGCTCACCGCTTGCTGGGTGGCCGTTGTAGCAGGGCAGGCGGTGATCGCCTGATCATCGTCTGCCCCCAGAAAACTGATCCGGACCGGTTCAGGGAGGTTGATCGCCAGGTGCCGAAGCATCCTGACCGCCTCGCACAATCGCGTTGCCGCGTCAGTGGATTTGGACATGGTAGAGCTCCTTTCAAATCATCCCGGCGACCTTCCGCCGGGGAAGTTATTCCCTGAATTTCTTGCCACGCGTGGTCTCGGTGACCAGACGGTTGTAGTCAGGTGTGGTGTCGCCGATGACCTGCACTGCGCCGTACTTTTCCAGGCTGATCTTGCCGCCGTATTCCTCGATGTGATCGGAATCCGGGTAGATCTTGACGAATGACGGTACATAGCGGGAGGCGAAGCCCATGCGCATGTCCTGGGATTCGCCGCTGTGCGGGTAGGATGCGTGCATCAGGGTCGACCAGAAAATCACGAACTGGCCGGCTTTCATCTGGATCGGCACGGCGCTGGCTTCGTCCGGTTTCCAGTCTTCGTCAATCTGCAACTGGCGATAGTCATAGCCGAAGAAACCACGGCGCACGCCGTCTTTCACCACCGAGTTGGAAGACTCGGGCGAATAGCTCATGCGTTTGGTTTCGTCGTAATTCATGCTGTTCTGCGTGCCTGGAATGAATTGCAGGCAGCCGTTGGCGATGTTGACGTCGGTGAAGGCCGTCCAGACGGTGATGGTGCCACCGAAGTCTTCGTTTTCCGGCCAGATGATCTGCGGCTTGCCCGACGCGTTGGCAAAGGTGTCGGCCTGGTGCCAGTCGGTGCCTTCATCGCCCGGGTATTTCGGGAAGAACTCGGTGCGCCAGCACAGTACATCCGGCCCCAGAATGCTTTGCACCCGGTCGCAGATCTCGGCACGACAGATGTGATCGGCCAGGAATTCGTCGTCCAGGTGACGGTCATAGTTGGCGATGTTGGTGGCACCGGAAATCGCGTCCAGGTCCTGATAGGCCGCATGGCTGCGGTCCAGCAGGCGCAGGCGTGTGCGCTTCCAGATTTCTTTCATTTCGTCCTGGTCGTAAGCCGTGAACGGGCCGATGAAACCATTTTTTTCGAACGTCTCACGCTCTTCTTTGGTGAGGTGAAACTGCTTGACTGCAACTTCAGTCATGATGATGTTCCTTTTGATCAATGCGCGTTGGCGATGGAGGTCTGAATGCAATCGGCAAGCACCTTGGCGGTGGCACCGTTAGCGAGAACGCCTGGATTGAGATCGATTCGATAGTGAGACTTGAGCAGCGACAGCGAACGGATCAACGCCAGCGAAGTGCCGCCGTGATCGAAGAAGTCATCGTTCAGGCCAATGCCCTTGAGGCCGATGTCATCCGACCAGACCTTGAGCACATGACGCTCCGGCTCCGACAACCCGCTTTGTTCGGCGGCCTGTTCGGTATTGCCGACCTCGGTCGGGCAAGGCAGCTGCTGTCGGTCGATCTTGCCGTGGGCCGTGACCGGCAGCGCTGACAGGGCGATGTAGGTTGACGGACGCATGTAATCGGGCAAGTGCTGTGCGGCCAGCGCCGACAGTTCGCTGCGCAGGGCAGGGGTCACGCCGGCTTCGCCGTCACCGGTCACTACGTACGCCACCAGACGCAGGTCGCCTTGACCGTAATCGTGCGCAATGACATGGCTGTCGCTGACGTGGCTGCTCAGTTGCAGGCAGGCTTCGACTTCACCGGCTTCGATCCGGAAACCACGCACTTTGAGCTGTTGATCGCTGCGACCGGCATAGTGGTATTCACCGCTGATGTCGCGCTTCATCAGATCGCCGCTGCGGTAGACCCGAACGCCGCTGTCCGGCAGTGTCAGGAATCGTTCGGCGGTGAGTTCTTCACGGTTAAGGTAACCGAGGGTCAGGCCTGCGCCTTCGATGTACAGTTCACCGGTGGCCTGGCCGGTAACAGGCTGTTGCTGCTCGTCGAGCAGGTGCAGTTTCCAGCCATCCAGTGGCGCACCGACAGAGACGATGGCCGAGGTTTCGAGGTCCTGTCCACGTACTCGCTTGTGCGTGGTATGCACTGTGGCTTCGGTGATGCCGTACATGTTGACGAGCGCAGGAAGCTCGTCGCCATGACGCTCCACCCAAGGGCGCAAGACTGTCGCAGGCAAGGCTTCGCCGCCAAACACCACGTAACGCAGCGCCAGACGAGACTGCGCCTGACGATCAGCTTCATCGAGGCCGCGGAAGGCAGACGGCGTCTGGCTCAACACGGTGACCTGATTGGTCGACAGCCACTGCCTGAACGTTTCAGGCGAGCGGGAAATCTCGTAAGGCACCACGGCAACCTGACCACCGTGAGCAAGGGCACCCCAGACTTCCCAGACCGAAAAGTCAAAACCGATGGAGTGGAACATTGACCACACATCGGTGTGCGAGAAGTTGAACACGCGCTGCGTGCTTTCCAGCAGGCTGCTCACGTTGGCATGGGTGACCAGTACGCCTTTTGGTTCGCCTGTCGAGCCTGAGGTGTAAATCACGTAGGCCGGGGCTTGCGTCGCATCGGCACTGCTGGCCGAAACATTGGCGGGCTCTTTTTCGGCCAGCAACTCGTTGAGTGGCAGCACGGTGAGCGACGGTGTTTTCGGAAGGCTGCACAGGTCCCGGGACGTGATGACCAGTTGCAGTCCGCTGTCCTGAACGATGTGCTCGATGCGTTTGGCCGGGTAAGCCGGATCAATCGGCACATACGCGCCGCCTGCCTTGAGAATACCCAGCAGGCACGTCACCAGATCGACGTCGCGGTCAAGGCACATGCCGACCAGGCTGCCATCCTTGACGCCGCGCTTGCGCAGGCTGGCCGCCAGGCTGGAGGAGGCTGTTTCGAGTTCGGCGTAGCTGACGGCTCGCGCTTCATCGGACACCGCGGTCCGCTCGGGAAATTCGCTGGCCCGTGCGCTGAATAGTTCGTGCAGCAAGGTGCCGGATCGCAATGGGCTGGACGAGGTGTTCTCTCGTCCCCCGGTGTGGGTTTTCGACATGAATAACGCTCCTGTTCAATCGCTGGTTGCAGTGCGCGCGACGCATCCGATAACCACATTCCGCAACCCGTATCGAAGTGTGTGAGGGGCTTGAGAATGGCTCTTGTCTGCGCAGCGAACGCATTTCAGCACCGATTCCCGAACGGCGTCTGTCGAGGGAAATAGGGACACTTCAAGCACGCGTGCATGACAGCGCGCCTGCTGGCGGCCGGTACGTGCGGGGAGTCCGGATGTCCCCAATTGCAGTGACATACAGGGCGTTGAGGCGGTGATTACATGCTCGCGTTGCTGCGTGCTGGTACGGGAGGGTTCTCGATCAGGCGCACCCCTCGATACCCATCGCCCGGGAGTTACGCATGAACCTCGACACCACCGCCTCAGCCGTCTGCGGACAGGCGAGCAAGGACGAATCTGTACACTGGCCCGACGGCCATCTCGATGCCAAGGTGCGCCTGTCACTGCTGGATCCGACCAGCAGCCTGCCGGTTGTCATCGAGCCGGCCGACGCCGGACTGGATGGGCTGGCCTGGGCCAGCGAACATCGCGCGCCCATCGAGTCACTGCTGTGCCGCCACGGAGCGATCCTGTTCCGCGGTTTTGGCCTGGACTCAGTGGCGCTGTTCGAGAATTTCGCGGAGGCGCTGTCGCCCGGTCTTTACGGGGGGTACGGCGATCTGCCGAAAAAGGAAGGCGGCCGTCGGGTGTACCGTTCCACGCCGTATCCGGAACGGGAAATGATCCTCTATCACAACGAAAGCTCACACCTGGAAAGCTGGCCACGCAAGCAGTGGTTCTACTGTGAACTGCCCTCGAAAGTCGGCGGCGCCACACCGCTGGTGGATATTCGGCAGATGCTGTTACAACTGCCCGCTGAGGTGGTTGAAACCTTCGAGCGCAAGGCGCTGCGCTACAGCCGTACCTTCACGGCGGGCGTAGAACCAGGCTGGCAGGATTTTTTCGGCACCGACCGGCCCGAGGTGGTCGAGGCCAGGTGCCGAGAGCAGGGTACGGCGTTCGAGTGGCTGGACGCCGACACCCTGCAAATTCATACGCGCTGCCCGGCGGTGATTCGCCATCCGGTGACCGGCCAGGCAGCTTTTTTCAATCAGGTCCAGCTGCATCACCCGTTCTGCCTGGGCGAAGAAATGCGCGAGGACCTGTTCGACATGTTCGGCGAAGACCGCATGCCGCGCATGGTCAGCTATGGCGACGGCACGCCTGTCGAGGATCACGTCATGGCGCTGGTCGGTGAAGCCTACGAGGCCTGCGCCGTCAGATTCCAGTGGCAGAAAGGTGACCTGATCATGCTCGACAACATGCTCGTCGCGCATGCCCGGGACCCTTATGAAGAGCCTCGCCTCATCGCAGTCGCCATGGGGGAAATGACCCCTCGCGATGCGGTGTGGCCTGCCCAGTGAAGGGGTGTGCTTTTCAGGGCTTGTACTCGGAGTCCGGGACAGCCACGGCGCACGTCTTCCGTACACTGTTTTTCCAGCATTCATCAGCACTTCCCGCGTGCGCTTCGACAAGCCCCCGGCGGCCTGCGGGCAGCGCACAGTACCGCCATCTGGCCCGTCCATTTCAAGGATATTGATCAATGAGCAGCGAGCAACAGACAAAGCCCGGACCGGGTTCCATCATAAAGCTGTTATGGCGCAGCCATCCCTGGCTGACCCTGCTTACCCTGTTGACCGGGATCATCAGCGGCGTCGCTTCCATTGCAGTCATCAATGTAATCAACGACGCCATCCACACGGAAGGCTCCAGGCTCAATGCGCTGTACTGGTTCATCGGGTTGAGCATCGTGGCCTTGATCTTCCGCAACTGCGCAGCATTCTTTCCAGCCTATGCAAGCATGCGCATCATGACGCGGCTGCGCATTGCCCTGTGCCGCAAGATTCTCGGCACGCCGCTGGAGGAGGTGGACAGACGCGGGCCTGCCAACGTGCTGACCATGCTGACCAACGACATTCCTCAGCTCAACACCACACTGATCGTCATACCGACCGTGCTGGTCGAATCGGCAGTCTTTCTGTTCGGCATCGCCTACCTGGCTTATCTGTCATGGGTGGTATTTGCCGTTACCCTGTCGTTGATGTTGCTGGGTGTGGTGCTTTATCTGTTCTTCTTCACCAGCGGTGTGATGGTCTCGAACCGGGTGCGTGACGAATTCACCTCGTTCAATGA
Organism: Pseudomonas graminis; assembly: GCF_002093745.1. GTDB lineage: Bacteria > Pseudomonadota > Gammaproteobacteria > Pseudomonadales > Pseudomonadaceae > Aquipseudomonas. The sequence goes on along the minus strand of NZ_MTSB01000003.1, from coordinate 18,351 downwards.
ATACACCCATGCGCTGGTGTTCGGTCTCAAGGAACTCAAGCTCAACGGTATCCGCCGTGACTGGTTCAGCCGTTCGGCCATCGACGCATCGTCCACCCGGGTGGCACGCTTCAATTTCATCGAACGGCTGTGGTTCAGCGCCGGCGACAATGTCGGGCAACTGACGCTTTCGGTGTTGCTGGGCTGCCTGCTGTTCGTGGCCCCACGGTTCGCCGCGCTTGACCCGGCCATCCTGACCGCCAGCGTGCTGGCCGTGCTTTACATCATGGGGCCGTTGTCGCTGCTGGTGTCCGCCATGCCGATTCTGGCTCAGGGCCGTGTTGCCAGCAGCCGGCTGGCAGAGTTCGGGTTCGGCATCAACGACAAGCACCCGGCCATCGTGGACGTCGAGACGCCCAAGCTGCTGCACTTCCCTCAAAAACCTTGGGCCAAAATATCGCTCAAGGGCGTGAAAATGGACTATCAGGGCGCCGATACCGACTCCTCGTTCGCCTTGGGGCCTGTCGATCTGGAGATTCGCTCGGGTGAGTTGATCTATATCGTCGGCGGCAACGGTTGCGGCAAAAGTACCCTGGCCAAAGTGCTGTGCGGTCTTTATATCCCGCGACAGGGGCATGTTCAGCTCGATGGCATGGACATCAGCGACAAGAACCGCAGCGAATACCGGGACCTGTTCTCGGCGGTGTTCTCGGACTTCCACCTGTTCAATCGCCTGATCGGACCTGACGAGAAGGAAGCGAGTTCGGCCCTTGCGCAAAAGTACCTGACGACCCTGGGTCTGGCAGACAAGATCAAAATCGAAGGGCACGGTTATTCGACCCTGAAAGCACTCTCCTATGGCCAGCAGAAGCGTCTGGCGCTGGTCTGTGCCTACCTGGAAGACCGTCCGGTCTACGTGCTGGATGAGTGGGCTGCGGATCAGGACCCACCGTTCAAACGGTTCTTCTATGAAGAACTGCTCCCGGACCTGAAACGCCGTGGCAAGACCATCCTGATCATTACCCACGACGACCAGTACTTCCAGCTGGCCGACCGCATCATCAAGCTGGCCGACGGCCAGATCGTCTCCGACATCAACTGCGCGATCCGCGACAAGCAAGCCTGAAACGCTTGACCCTGCAGCCCGGCCCTTTCATATAGGGGTCGGGTTTTTTTTGCCTGTCATAAACACCGCCCGTTCATCCTGATGGTTTTCAGACTCTGTACGAAAAGTCGGCGAGCGAAGGTCAGGCAAGGCAAAAGCAGGCGAGTAAGCGGCGTCTACCGGTTGTCAATGAGCATTCCGACTGGACTCGCATCCGACCCTGTTTTTAACGCAGCATCACCGAGCGCAGCCACTTTACGTGCAGAGCCTGCAACCGCAAAAAGCAGCACCCGGCGCCGACGGACGCAAGCTCGCTCGCGAAACAGCCGTGAATAGACGCACGCAGGTTGAAAGACTACCGGGGCATGCAGGAGGGTAGCGCGGGAGGGAGGGTCTACAGAAGGTGCCGCCCCGCAGGGCGGCGAAGGGGGTTCAGCGTGCCTTGCTGGCCGCTGCGACGGAGTCTTCGAAACGTTCCAGCACCATGCCGACTTCCTGTTCGCTGATCGTCAGCGCCGGCAGGAAGCGCAGCACCGAACTGTGACGGCCACCGGTCTCGATGATCAGGCCGTTTTCAAAGCAGTTGAGCTTGATGGCACGTGCCAGTTGCGAGTTGCCAGGCCCGGTGCGTCCTTGCTTGCCCGGGTGCGCGATCTCCACCCCCAGCATCAGCCCGCGACCCCGCACGTCGACCAGTGCCGGGTAACGTTGCGCAATGGTCTTCAGCCCGCTGGCCAGTATCTCGCCTTTGGCCTGAGCCTGTGCCGCCAGGTTGTTCTTCTGCACGTAGCCGATCGTTGCCGCACCCGCCACCATTGCGATCTGGTTGCCGCGGAACGTCCCCGCGTGCATGCCGGCGCCCCAGGTGTCGAGGTGTTCGGCGAAGACGATCACAGACAGCGGGTAGCCGCCGCCGATGGCCTTGGACAGCACCAGAATGTCCGGCACCACGCCTGAATGGTCAATCGCGAAGGTGCTGCCGGTACGGCCCAGGCCGGTCTGCACTTCGTCGATGATCAGCAGGATTTCCTGTTCCCGGGTGATTTCACGCAGCTCGCGCAGCCAGGTCGCCGACGCAGGAATGCAGCCACCTTCGCCCTGGACCACCTCGACAATCACCGCCGCAGGTTTTTGCACGCCGCCTTCGGGGTCGGTGAGCACAGTGCGGATGTATTCGATGGACAACTGATCGGTGAGTTTACCGTCGGTGCCGAACGGGCAGCGCAGGGTGTAGGGGAAGGGCAGGAAGTGGGTGCCAGGGTTGACCGCACCGACGTTCATCTTGGGCTTGAGGTTGCCCATTGCCGACAGCGCCCCGGCGGTCATGCCGTGATAGCCGCCGTGGAACGCCATCAGCGTCGAGCGCTGGGTGTAATGGCGCGCCAGCTTGATGGCCGCTTCCACCGCGTCCGATCCGCTCGGGCCACAAAACAGAATCTTGCTGTTGTGGCGCATCGGCTCCGGCAACGTCGAAAACAGGGTCTGCACGAACTCGTGCTTGGCCGGCGTCGCCAGGTCCAGTCCCTGTTGCAACTGGTCAGTGCCGAGAAAGCCCAGCACCGCTTCGCGCACGGTCTCGTTATTGTGGCCCAGTGCAAGGGTGCCCGCATTGGCCAGACAGTCGAGGTATTCCTGACCCTGGTCGTCCTTGATACGGGAGCCGTTACCACTCACGAACAGACGCTGGAAGGTCGCGGCGTAGGTTCTTGCATTGGATTCGACGTTATTCAGATAGCTCAACTCTTGCATATTCAGTCACTCGCTTGCCTTGAGGAAGGGCATCGATTGCGAGTCGTCTTTACCGCTCGCGTGATGTTCTTCGATTCTGCTGCACAGGCCCGGCAGCGACAATTTCAAGAGCGCCAATGTCCCCGCTTTCCTCGCCAGACAGTACCGGTGGCAAACGCTTCAATAGCGCCGTGAAATGCAGTCGAGCGCCTGACCCTGTGTCCGGGCTTCAAGAGGACGCCATGAATAACTTCAAAGCGGCAGCGCATCGAGCGCTGCCGGTGTTCTGCGCCCTGATCATCAGCGGGTGTGTGCTGGGGCCTGACTACCAGCCCCCGGCAATACCGTTACCTGCCGGATGGCAGGCGCCGCTGCCGCATGGCGCCAGCGTCAAAGCGCTGTCCGGCTGGTGGCAGCAATTCAACGACGCACCACTTGAACAATTACTCGCCTGGGCCGAGGCGGACAGCCCGACACTCGATCAGGCGCGGGCCAGCATTCTTCAGGCCAGGGCGACACTGGATATCAGCCAGTCGGATGCAGCGCCGAAGCTACAGGGCCAATTGACCCGCAGCCGGACTGGCGAACGCGAAGCCGGCACAGGGGAGGTGTATTCGTCGTCCTCGGCCCGGCTGGATGCGTCCTGGGAAATCGACCTGTTCGGTGAGTTTCGACGAAGCCGCGAAGCCGCAGGCAATCGTATTCAGGCACGCATCGATGACTGGCATGACGCACGCGTGTCATTGGCCGCCGAAGTCGCGGATGACTACGTTCAATACCGGGGCTGCCAAAAGCGGGTGCAGGCCTACCAGGAGCAGCTTGAATCGCAGCGGCAAACCGCTGAGCTGACCGACCTGTCTCTCAAGGCGGGCTTCACGGCACCTGCCGACCTGTCCCTGACCCAGGCATCGGCGGCCAGCAGCCAGTCGACCCTGATCGATCAGCAAAGTGAATGCGACCTGCTGATCAAGACCCTCACCCAACTGACCGGCAGCGACGAGACCCGAGTGCGCACATTACTTGAGCGCGCACCGGCCGTTCTGCCAACGCCCGCGCAGTTGGCGGTCACGAGCATTCCGGCCGATCTGGTACGCCAGCGACCTGATCTGGCCTCACGTGAGCGCGATCTGGCCGCCGCCAGCGCTGACATCGGCGTCGCCAAGGCTCAGCGCTGGCCCACCCTGAGCCTTTCCGGATCTTTTCAGGTCGGCACCCAAAGTGGCCAACTACTAAGGGGCTGGACGATGGCACCCTTGCTTTCACTGCCGTTACTGGACGGCGGACGAGGTCGGGCCACGGTAAACAGTGCCGAAGCCGCCTACGACTCGGCGCTTGCCGATTACAGACAAACCTTGCGCAACGCTGTCGGCGAAGTCGAGCAGGCGCTGGTCCGGCTGGACGCAGCACGGCGTCGTGAAGGCGATGTCGAACGCGCCACTGAAGGCTATCGCAACTATTTTCAGGCCGTGGACAAGTCCTGGCAGGCGGGTGGCGTGAGCGTGCTGGACCGCGAAGTGGCCAGACGCTCGGCACTTGATGCACAAATCGAACTGATCACCTTGCAACAGGAACAGGTGAGCTACTGGATCGCGCTTTACAAGGCGTTGGGCGGCGGATGGCAGGCCGACGCTGCGCACCTTCCAGTGGCGCAGGCTTCGCGCGGAGAAAGGTCTTGAGACTTGATCGCCGCAAACGGGCCTGGAGCCTGCTGACGCTGGGGGTGGTTCTGTTGTTCGGCGTTTTGATCTGGCATCGCTCAGATTCTTCCGCCCCCGAAACCGTGAGCGACACCAGCAGCCTGAGTGTCGAAACCACTCAGGCGCAAAAGCAGGTCTGGCCCAACGAAGTCACTGCCAGCGGGCGTTTGCTGCCCTGGCAGGAGGCCGTGATCAGTGCTGAAACCGGCAGTTTGCGGATCGCCAGCCTTCATGCCGATATCGGTGACAAGGTCAGCAAGGGTCAACTGCTGGCAACGCTGTCGCAGGACAGCCTGCTGGCCGAACAGAGCAAACAGCAGGCGACTGTCGATCAGGCGCAGGCAAACCTTCGCAAGGCACAATCGGACCTCCGGCGTGCCGAGGTGGTCGGCACCACCGGTGTGCTTTCAAGCCAGCAAAGCGAGCAATACCGAATCGCCGTGGACACCGCCAAAGCCGAGCTGGCGGCGGCCAGGGCTGACATGCAGAGTATTCGCATCCGGTTGGGGCAGACGCGCATCGTGGCGGTCGATGACGGAACAGTGTCATCGCGCAGCGCCTTGCTGGGCAGCGTAGTCGACGCGGGCACCGAAATGTTCCGTCTTGAGCGCGGTAGCCGCATTGAATGGCAGGCCGAGCTGGACGCCCGGCAGTTGATCAGCGTTCGCCCCGGGCAACAGGCTCGCCTGACCCTGCCGGGTGGCCAGTCGGTGGCCGGGCAGGTGCGTCTGGTCTCGCCGATTCTCGACAGAACCACAGGCAGAGCGCTTGTGTACGTGGCGCTTCCCCCTGACACTGGCGCGCGTTCCGGCATGTACGCCAGTGGCCATATCGAGCTGGCATCAGCGCCTGCCCTGACGGTGCCGGACAGCGCGGTCATTTTGCGTGACGGTCGTTCGTGGGTGTTTGTCGTGGGGGCAGACAATCGCGTGACCCAGCGGCGCGTGGACGTGGGCCGCCGCCGCGACAATGCGCTGGAGATTGTCTCCGGCGTGGATCAGCAACAGACCCTTGTATTGTCCGGCGGTGCGTTTCTGAGTGACGGTGCGCAGGTCACGCCCGTGGCTTCGCGAGCGACACAACCATGACGCTGTCGTCGCTGTCGATTCGTTACCCTGTCCCGGCGATCATGCTGTTCATTCTGCTGGGCGTGCTGGGGTGTATCGGATTGCAACGGCTGGGAATCCAGGACTTTCCGGATGTCGATCTGCCCACGGTCACGATCAGTGCGTCGCTGGAAGGCGCGGCCCCCGAGCAGCTGGAAACCGAGGTGGCGCGCAAGCTGGAAGATCGCCTGTCGTCGCTTCGGTTGCTCAAGCATGTGAGCACGACCATCACCTCCGGCAGTGTCGAGATCAATGTGAGTTTTGCCATTGAAAAGGATGGCAATGAAGCCCTCAACGAGGTCCGCAATGCCGTTGACAGCGCAATGGCCGAGCTGCCCGCCAGCCTGGACACGCCCAGTGTGTCCAGGCTGACCGTCCATGACACGCCGGTCCTGACGTATTTCATCGATGCGCCGGGCATGGACGAAGAGGCGCTGTCCTGGTTTGTCGACAACGAGCTGAGCAAGCACCTGTTGAAGGTCAAGGGTGTCGCACAGGTGGTTCGCGTCGGCGGGGTCGAACGTGAGGTTCAGGTCGACCTGAACCCGGCAATGATGGCCGGGTTGGGGCTGAGCGTGGCGGACATCGAAACGCCGCTAAAAGCGATGCAGATCGACAATTCGGGGGGGCTGGCAACCCTGGGCAGTGGCCGGATGGCGGTACGCACGCTGGGCCGGATCGACGACCCTCAAGCGCTCGGTGCCATCGACGTGCCGGTCGGTGACGGGCGTTCGTTTGCCCTGCACCAACTGGCGACGATTCGCGATCACCACGCTGAACGTCAGTCAATGGCCTTTCTCGACGGTCGCCCGGTCACCGGTGTTCAGGTGATCCGCTCCCTTGGGTTTTCGGACGTCAGCATGGCTGCCGAAGTGCGCAAGGCAGTCGCCGCGTTCGTCAGCAGTCAGCCAGGCATCCGCCTGACAGAAGTCAGCGACAGTTCCGCGCCGATCCTGGAAAACTATCACGACTCGATGAACCTGCTGTACGAGGGGATTCTGCTGGCGGTCCTGGTGGTCTGGTGGTTCCTGCGCGATCTGCGCGCCATGCTGATCGTGGCCACCGCGTTGCCGCTGTCGATCATTCCTACCTTCGGCCTGATGTACTTCGCCGGCTTTACCCTGAATACCGTGTCGCTGCTGGCACTGGCGCTGATCATCGGCATTCTGGTGGACGACGCCATTGTCGAGGTGGAGAACATCGCTCGCCATCTGCGCATGGGCAAAAGCCCACGACAGGCCGCGATGGAAGCCGCTGACGAAATCGGCCTGGCCGTCATTGCCACCACCGTGACGCTGGTGGCCGTGTTCCTGCCCACCGCGTTCATGGGTGGCGTCGCGGGCCGGCTGTTCGTGCAGTTTGGCGTCACGGCGTCAGCAGCCTTGCTCTTTTCATTGCTGGTGGCTCGCTTGCTGACGCCCATGATGGCCGCAGTGTTTCTGAAACCCGTCAACCACGTCGAGCGCGACGGCTGGCTGATGCAGCGCTATCTGGTGTGGATTCACCGCAGCCTGGAATGGCGCAAGACCAGCATGGCGCTGGCCGCACTGTTCTTTGCCGGGTCGCTGGCACTGATCGGTTTTCTGCCCACCAGCTTTCTTCCGGCCCAGGACATCGCCCGGTCGACCATCACGCTGGAGTTGCCACCAGGCACTGCGCTGCAACAGACCGCTGACCTGGCGCGTCAGGCCAGCGATCGGGTTCGTCCGCTGCAAGGCGTCCGGCATGTCTTTGCAGTGGTGGGCTCGGCGGGCAGCGAGGGCGGGGAAGGCGCTGCACTCAATAAGGCAACGCTGACGGTCGAGCTGGTCAGGCGCCAGGAACGCGATGTAAGCCAGACGGCCCTGGAAGCCCGCATGCGCGAGGCGCTGCGTTCGTTACCGGGCGCACGAATCAGTGTGGGCGGTGATGGCAACGGAGAAAAGCTCGACATCGTTCTCGCCAGCGAAGACGGTGCGCTGCTTGAGCGGACCGCTCTGGACATCGAGCCGCAACTGCGGCAATTGAACGGTGTGGGCAATATTGCCTCCAGCGCGGCCTTGCAGACACCGGAAGTGCAGCTCACGCCGGACTATGTGCGGGCCGCGCAGTTGGGCATCACCAGCCAGCAGATTGCCGACACATTGCGCCTGGCCACTTATGGCAATTATTCGTCGGCGCTGGGCAAGATCAACCTTTCGCAGCGCCAGGTGGACCTGCGGGTGCGCATGGAGCCGGGCCTGCGCAGCGACATGGAGCGCATCGCCCAGTTGCGCGTAAAAGGCAGCGACGGTCAGGTCGCACTCGCCTCGCTGGGCGAACTGAGCATGGGCAGCGGGCCGGCACAGATCGACCGGCTGGACCGCCAGCGTAATGTCACGCTGTCTATCGAACTCAACGGGCGCAGCCTGGGGGAGGTGATGGATCAGGTTCGCCGATTGCCCGGCATTGCGCATCTGCCGGCGGGAGTCAAGCTGGTCGAGCAGGGTGAAGTGCAGTTGATGAGCGAGCTGTTTGGCAGTTTTGGCCTGACCATGGCCATCGGCGTATTTTGCATTTATGCCGTGCTGGTTCTGCTGTTTCACGACTTCCTGCAACCGGCGACCATTCTCTCGGCACTGCCGCTTTCGCTGGGGGGCGCCTTGCTGGCGCTGCTGGCCTGTGATTTGAGTTTCTCGCTGTCATCGATCATCGGCCTGCTGATGTTGATGGGCATCGTGACCAAAAACTCGATTCTGCTGGTGGATTACGCCATTCTTGCGCGCCGCGACCTGGGCATGAACCGCTATCAGGCCGTGGTCGACGCCTGCCACAAACGGGCGCGGCCGATTCTGATGACCACCATCGCGATGGGCGCCGGTATGCTGCCGACCGCGATCGGAGTGGGTGCCGATCCGGGGTTCAGGCAGCCGATGGCCGTGGTGGTGATCGGGGGGCTGATTACCTCGACACTGCTCAGCCTGCTGGTGGTCCCGGTCATTTTTACCTACGTGGACGATTTGCTGCAGCTCTTCAAGCGTTTCACAAAATCCCTGGCACATAACACGTCAGGGTCACCCTGAAGCGTGCTGTTTCAATCAACCGATGCGCAAACCTCCAGTGAGGAAATGACATGAGTGGATCCCTGTTTTTAGCGCTGCTGGGCGTGCTCGCCGTTCCCGGCCCGACCAATTCTCTGTTGTTTCAGACCGGCGTCAACCGGGGCATCAACGCACGGTCGTTGCAATGGGTCGGGGCAGAGTGGCTGGCCTATGTGGTGCAGATCACCGCTTGGGGGCTGACCCTGGACTGGATCGCGCGTGATTTCCCGTGGGTGGCGACACTCAGCAAGGCCTTCGCTGTGTGCTTTCTGTTCTACATCTCGCTGAAACTGTGGTCGATGGCGCACGGCGCCGGGCACGACACTGCGCCGGGACTGTCTGCAAAAGGGCTGTTCATTGCGACACTGAGCAACCCCAAAGGCCTGTTCTTTGCGTCCTTCATCGCCCCGGCCGGGACGTTCCTGAGTTCGAGTGATTACCTGGCGTTCATGTTCGCGTTCACCTGTGTGGTGCTGCCGGTGGGCACTGCGTGGGTCATGTTCGGTGCCTGCTTTGGCAGCCGCATGACCTCACCGCGATCCTCACGCCTGCTGAACAAGGGCGTCTCGATGGTCATCGGGCTGTTCGCCACCGGGCTGCTGTACAACCTGGCGTCTCATACATTTCATGTTTGAAAACGGTATCAGTCACTGGGTTATCGAGCGGGTTATCGAGGTCCGTCCAGCGCCAGGCTCGGGCGGCACCTGCTAAATAAGTAAACGTTGACGGGCGGGCAATAACCGGCGCGTTGTTTTCTGCAAGAGAAAACGCCGGCGAGGGAGGGTGGGGAAGTTGGTTATTACCTAAGACGCTTCAGAAGAAGAGTCGAAACAGGCGGTGACTAACAGGCCTGCCACACGGCAATTAATAATGAACGAACACTTGAACACAGGCACCGCGTGGTCACGCAATGCCCGTCGGATCAAATCAGCGAAACGTGAGCAGTTAACGCATTAACAACTTATTGTTCCAAGGGCGTTTGATCATCAGGGCGTTGAATGCTGATCAAGGAGTGCGCGGCATAAAAGCCCAGGACTCTTCGATGTTTGGCCAGGTATTCGCACGCAATCAGAGACGTCGGCACCAGTGTCTCCGTGGCGCTGTCCTTGATCACCTGCATCTTCCGTCCACCTGAGCGCAAGCGCACGTATTCACCGGGTTCGAAGCTGTTCATGTGGTTACCTCTGTCGAGTCGGACTGTTCGGACGCTACTTCCACATGTGCATTCGAACATTCGGTTACTCGCGTGTCTGTGGTGAATAAGAGGGACAAATACATTATGTCGACGGTTGACCCGGCACGTCCTGTTTCTTGTCCCTCTTTCAAGTGACATACACCCTACCGGCGAGCTGATTAAAGTCCCCTCCATATCTGCCAAATCGCGTTAACAGCGGCGAGGGCGATAACCCTGCACGTTTCAGATTGTCGCTTTACGGCCTTGTGAACGTGCGCCACCCGTATTCGCATAAGCGGCCCCGTCATGGCGTCGCTGTTCAACTATCGAGACAGAACGAATGAAACAGTTTGCTGAAAATACGATGGTCACGTGTGTCGCGAATACGGTGTGTGCAGCGTTACAGAACGCAAAGGGTATTGCCCGGTTATCGACTGCTTGCGTTATCCAAGGAGTATTCGCATGAACCCGTCCCTGCCTGAGTCCAGCCGTTACCCTCTGACCGCTGCACAGCGCGATATCTGGCTGGATCAGATCGTTCGCGGCGATGTGCCGGTTTACAACATCGGGGGCTACACCGTTGTCGAGGGCAGCATCGACGCTGAACGCCTGCAACGGGCAATCGACATCCTGTTCAGCAGGCACGCAGGACTGCGCACAGTGCTGCTGCCAGGGCAAGGCGAGGGCGGGATGCCTGCGCAGGCATTTGTCGATGATCTGCGGCTGACGCTGGCGGTCCACGATTTTTCCGCCGGGCACGATCCGGAAGCCTCGGCGCAGGCGTTCGTCGAAGCCCTGAACAAGGTCCCGTTCACCTTCGACGGCGCTCCGCTGATCCGCCTGCAATTGATGCACGTCAGCGAACACCTTTGCTATGTGAGCATGCAGGCTCACCACATTCTGATCGATGGCTGGTCCATCAACATCATGTTCACGGAATTGGGTGATCTGTACACAGCTGACGACGAAACGGCCGTACACATCGAGGCACCGTCCTACGTGAAATACATTCACGACGACATCGCCTACAGAAGTTCGGCACGTTACGAGCGCGATCAGCGCTATTGGCTGGAGAAGTATCAGAACGTCCCGGCCCCGTTGTTCGAGCCTCGCCATCGTGACGGGAGGTCGGAATCCGGTGCGGTGGCCGGTCATGTGTTCAAGCGCTATTCGCCTGAGCTGCTCGAGCGCGTCGGCAGCGTGGCCGACGCCCTGCAGGTGTCGCGTTTCCCGGTGATGGTGGCGGCACTTTATGTCTGCCTGATGCGCACCACCCATCATCAGGACCTGGTCATCGGCCTGCCGGTTCTGAACCGTTCCAATGCGGGCTTTCGCAACACGTTCGGCCTGTTCACCCAGGTCAGTGCCGTGCGCATGGCGTTCGATGCCGATCTGACGTTCAGCGACCTGGTGGCCAATGTCGCGCGCAACCTGAAACAGGATTACCGCAACCAGCGTTTCCCGCTGAGCGACATGAACCGCTCCCTTGGCCTCATGCGTGATGGCCGCGACCAGTTGTTCGACCTGTCGGTGTCTTATGAGCTGACCGACCACCGCATGATGTTTGGCGAAGCGCCTGCCTACACCGTCAAATGCTCCAACGGTTACGAGCAGATGCCGCTGTCGATGTACATCCGTGCCAACCCGCACACCGATGAAGCCTGGTTGCATTACATCTACAACGAGACGTTCTTCAGCGCTGCCGAGATGCACAGCCTGGCCGATCGTTTCGTCAATGTGCTGGAGCAAGGGTTGCAAGACCCGTCATTGCCCTTGAACGGTTTCACCCTGACAACCCCGGCAGAGGCCCGGTTGCTCGAGTCCTGGAATGACGCACAGCCTGAAACCCTGGCAACCCGCACCCTTCACGCAGCCTTCGAGGCCCAGGCGCAGGCTCGGCCTGAGGCCGTGGCACTGCTGCACGACGGGCAAGGCCTTACTTACGCGCAACTGAATGCACAGGCCAATCAGGTCGCGCACCGCCTGCGCGAACTGGGCATTGGGCCGGATGACCGCGTTGCCATCTGCGTCGAGCGCGGCCCGCACATGATCGTCGGGTTGCTGGGTATCCTCAAGGCCGGTGCCGGCTACGTGCCAATGGACCCGGCTTCGCCACAAGAGCGCCTGGCGTTCATGCTGCAGGACAGCGCTCCGCGGGCGTTACTCACTCAAGCCGGGCAGGTACAGCACTTGGCGGTTGAGAACATTCCGGTTCTGCTTCTGGATCAGCCCGATGTTGCGGGCTTCAGCGCACAGCCCACGGATAACCCGGAAGTCCCGGGGCTTTCGCCACATCATCTGGCGTACATCATCTACACCTCCGGTTCCACCGGGCTGCCCAAAGGCGTGATGGTCGAACACGGTAACGTCACCCGGCTGTTTGCCTCGACCCGTGAGTGGTTTGAGTTCGGTGCCGATGACGTCTGGGCCTTGTTTCACTCTTTCGCGTTCGACTTCTCCGTCTGGGAAATCTGGGGCGCCTTGCTGCACGGCGGTACGCTGCTGCTGGTGCCGCAACTCGTAACACGCTCGCCCCAGGCCTGCTACGAGCTGCTGTGTGAAAGCGGCGTCACGGTACTGAACCAGACTCCCAGCGCATTCCGCCAGCTGATCAACGCCCAGGGCGAAAACCCGCGCCCGCATGCCTTGCGCCAGGTGATCTTCGGTGGCGAAGCACTGGACACCAGCATCCTCAAGCCCTGGTATGCACGCCAGCTCAATGCCGGCACCCAACTGTTCAACATGTACGGCATTACTGAAACCACCGTACACGTTACGTGCTACCCGTTGAGCGAAGCCGACGTCAACGGCGGCGTCAGCCCGATTGGTAAGCGTATTCCGGATTTGCGCCTTTACGTGCTGGATGCCTACGGGCAGCCGGTGCCACCGGGAGTGACCGGCGAGCTGTACGTCGGCGGTGCCGGCGTGGCGCGGGGTTATCTGAACCGTGCAGAGCTGAACGCCGAACGCTTTCTGAGCGACCCGTTTGCCCCGACGCCAGATGCCCGGATGTATCGAACCGGCGACCTGGCGCGCTGGACAATCGACGGCAGTCTGCATTATCTGGGCCGTAACGATGATCAGGTGAAGATCCGTGGTTTCCGTATCGAACTCGGTGAAATCGAAAGCCGTTTGAGCGCCTGCGCCGGTGTCCGTGAAGCCGTGGTGATTGCGCGTGAAGACGAGCCGGGCGAAAAACGGCTGGTGGGTTATGTGCTGCCCCAGCCAGGCATGTCCCCGGACGCGGCCGATCTGCGCGCCACATTGCTTGAACATCTGGCCGACTACATGGTGCCAAGCGCCTTCGTGCTGCTGTCGGCGCTGCCACTGACCACCAACGGCAAGCTCGACCGCAAGGCACTGCCAGCGCCCGATGCGAGCGCCTATGCGCGGCGAGAATATGAAGCACCACAAGGGCCGGTGGAACCGATCCTGGCCGGTTTGTGGAGCGAGCTGCTGGGCATAGAGCGCATCAGTCGGCATGACCAGTTCTTTGAACTGGGCGGCGACTCTCTGCTGGCGGTCAAACTGATCGAACGTATGCGTGATACCGGGCTTAAAGTCGACGTGCGCGTGTTGTTCGGCCAGCCCACACTCCTGGCGCTGGCCAAGACGGCCGGCGCTGGCAGGGACGTGCTGATTCCGGCCAACCTCATCGAGCCGTGCGTGACGCGCGTCACCCCGCAGATGCTGCCCCTGGCGTCTTTGAACCAGGAGCAGATTGACACGCTGGTGGCGACCATCCCCGGCGGTCTGGCCAACGTTCAGGACATCTACGCGCTGGTGCCGTTGCAGGAGGGGATTCTTTATCACCACCTTGCGAATCCTGAGGGCGACCCCTACCTGCTGCAAGGCACGCTGCGCATGGAGAGCCGGGCACACGTCGAGGTCTTCATTGAGGCACTGCAGGCCGTGATTGATCGGCATGACATCCTGCGCACGTCGGTTGCCTGGGAGAACCTTGACGAGCCGGTTCAGGTGGTTTGGCGCCAAGCGTCACTGCGCACCCAAGAGCATGCACTTCTGCCCGAAAAGGGCGACATCGCCGATCAGTTGCAGGCGCTGGCCGATCCTCGTCGCGTGCGCTTCGATCTGCGCCAGGCGCCATTGATGGAACTGCACCTGGCCGAAGACAGTGTCCACGGCGGCTGGGTCGCGGTGCTGCTGTTCCATCACCTGATCGACGACGCCACCTCGCTGGGTATTCTGGGGCGCGAGATTCAGGCACATGTCGAGGGCCGCGCCGCACAGCTTCCCGCTTCCGTGCCGTACCGCAATTACGTTGCACAGTCGCGTCTGGGCATCAGCCGCGAAGAGCACGAGGCGTTTTTCCAGACCGCCTTGGGCGACGTGAACGAACCGACGTTGCCGTTCGGCCTGCAGGACGTGCAGGGCGACGGTACTGCTATCGAAGAAGCCAGTGCCGCGCTGGAAACAGCGCTGTGCGAACGGCTGCGCGCCCATGCCAGACGCCTGGGCGTCAGCAATGCCAGCCTGCATCACCTGGCCTGGGGCCAGGTGGTCGCACGTTTGTCCGGCCGTGAAGAAGCGGTCTTCGGCACGGTGCTGATGGGCCGTCTGCAAGGCGGCCAGGATGCCGAGCGGGCGCTGGGCATGTTCATCAACACCTTGCCGCTGCGTGTCGCCGCCCACGGGCCGAGCGTCAAAGCGGCGGCGCGGCAGACCCACGACCGGCTGGCCGCCTTGCTCGGGCACGAGCATGCTCCGCTGTCACTGGCCCAGCGCTGCAGCGGCGTGGCACCGCCAACCCCGTTGTTCAGCGCGCTGCTCAATTACCGGCATGCCGCCGTCGCCGCGCAGCCAGGCCAAGGCAGCGACGCTGGGCTGCGCTGGGCGGGTTTCGAACTGCTCGGCGGTGAAGAGCGCACCAACTACCCGCTGTCCCTCTCGGTCGATGACCTTGGAACCGACTTCGGCCTCACCGTGCAAGTCTCGCCGGGTATCGGTGCGCAACGCGTGGTGGGTTACATGCACGCGATGCTCGCGCAACTGGCTGATGCGCTGGATCAGGACCTGGACGTAGCGCTGCAAGACCTGGCGTTCATGCCGGACGCAGAACGCGACCATCTGCTGCACCGCTTCAATGCCTGTGAAAAGGCATTCGAACCCGGCCTGCTGGTGCATCAGTTGTTCGAAGCACGCGCTCACGCCCAGCCTGAAGCGCGAGCGGTCTCGTATGAAGATCAACACCTGAGCTACGGCGAACTGAATCGTCAGGCCAACCAGATTGCTCATCGCCTGCTGGAACTGGGTGTGAAGATCGATGATCGTGTCGCGATCTGCTGCCGCCGTAGTCCAGAGATGATTGCCGGGCTGCTGGGCATCCTCAAGGCGGGTGCCGGCTACGTCCCGCTTGACCCGGATTACCCTGAAGAACGCCTGAGCTATATGCTCGAAGACAGCGCCCCGAAAGTGTTGCTGACCCAGACAGGGCTGGCGACAGTGTTCGGCGACTCCCACGTCCCGCGCGTAATGCTCGACGGTCTGCAAACGGATGAGCTCAGCCTTCAAGCGACGCACAATCCGGATTTGATCACCCAAGGGCATCAGCCGTCGCATCTGGCTTACCTGATTTACACCTCCGGCTCCACCGGCCAGCCCAAAGGGGTGGCAATGCCTCACGGGCCGCTGGTCAACCTGATGCAATGGCAGCTCGATGAAGGGGTGAACAGCGGTCATCCGGCCCCGGCGACCCTGCAATTCGCTGCGCTGGGCTTTGACGTGGCGTTTCAGGAGGTCTTCAGCACGTTGTGTGCCGGCGCGCCACTGTCGCTGATTCATGCCGATACCCGACTCGACCTGCGCAAACTGTACCTGCATCTCTGCGACGCACGCATCGAGCGTCTTTATCTGCCGTGCATTGCCTTGCAAGCCCTTGCCGAGGCCGTGCTTGAGGATACCAGCCTGCGCGAACGGACCTGCGCACTGCGCGAGGTCATCACAGCGGGTGAACAGCTGCGTATCACTGCGCCCATTCGCGCGCTGTTCGAACACTTGAGCGATTGCCGGCTGCACAACCACTACGGCCCGACCGAGTCGCACGTCACCACCTCGTTCACCTTGCCGGAGCGGGTCTGCGAGTGGCCGATCCTGCCGCCCATCGGCCGTCCGGTCGCCAACACCCGCATTTACTTGCTGGACGCGCAACTGCAACCGGTACCGGTGGGCGTTGCCGGGGAAATTTATATTGGCGGTGCCTGCGTCGCACGGGGCTACCTGAACCGCGACGAACTGACGGCCGAACGCTTTCTGCGCGACCCGTTTGTCATGGAAGGTGCGGCGCGCCTGTACAAGACCGGTGACCTGGGGCGCTACGACGCAGACGGCGTCATCGAGTACCTGGGCCGTAACGATGATCAGATCAAGATCCGCGGTTTCCGGGTCGAACTGGGTGAAATCGAAGCGCGGCTGGCGGAGCACGCAGCGGTACGCGACGCGGCCGTTGTGGCACGCGAAGACAGCCCGGGTGACAAGCGCCTGGTGGCGTACTTCACCCCTCAGGCCGGCCAGGTGTCGACGTCCGCAGACATGCTGCGCTCGCACTTGCAGGCGCTGTTGCCGGATTACATGATCCCGGCAGCCTATGTCGAACTGGAGAAGATGCCGGTCTCGGCCAACGGCAAGCTGGACCGCCGCGCATTGCCGGCACCGGATGCCCAGGCCTACGCCAGTCAAGCGTATGAAGCGCCGAGAGGGCCGGTGGAAATCACCCTGGCCAGCCTCTGGTCGCAAGTGCTGGGCGTCGCTCAGGTCGGGCGGCATGATCACTTTTTCGAACTGGGCGGCCATTCGCTGCTGGCAGTCAAGCTGATCGAACGCATGCGTCAGCTTGACCTGAATGCCGACGTTCGGGTGTTGTTCAGCCAGCCGACGCTGTCTGCGCTGGCAGCCGCTGTCGGTGGAGAACCCCAGGACCTGCATGTTCCGGACAACGGGATCCCCGAGGGCTGCGAACACATCACATCGGCCATGCTCACGCTGGTGGACTTGCAGCAGCCGGTCATTGACCGGATCGTCGCCGATGTACCGGGCGGGGCAGCCAATGTGCAGGATATCTATCCGCTGGCGCCGTTGCAGGAAGGCATTCTCTATCACCACATGGCCGCCGAGCAGGGTGATCCGTACCTGCTTCAGGCTGCGTTCGCGATGGACAGCCGTGAACAGCTCGACGCATTCGTGGCCGCGCTGCAAGGCGTCATCGATCGCCATGACGTTCTGCGCACAGCGCTGGTATGGGAAGGGCTGGAGCAGCCGCTGCAAGTGGTGCTGCGTCAGGCCCGACTGAACGTCGAAACCCTCGAACTGGATGCCACGCAGGGCGATGTTGCCCATCAGTTGCAGGCTTTGTATGACCCGCGTAACTGCCGCCTGGACTTGCACCGCGCTCCGCTGATGCACATGGCCTGCGCCGAGGACACGACCCGGCAGCGCTGGGTGGCGATCCTGCTTTTCCATCACATCGCACTCGACCACACCGCGCTGGAAGTGATGCAGCACGAAATGCAGTCGTACCTGCGCGGCGAGTTTGCCGGGCTGGAAGCGCCAATGCCTTATCGTCGCTACGTGGCCCAGGCACGACTGGCCGTCAGCCAGACACAACACGAAGGCTTTTTCCGCGACATGCTTGGCGACGTCGAAGAACCGACATTACCGCTGGGCCTCAAGGAAGTGCAGGGCGACGGTAGCGGCGTCGAGGAATGCAAATTCCAGCTCGACCCGGCGCTGAGTAACCGCCTGCGCGTGCTGTCGCGGCAACTGGGCGTCAGCCCGGCGAGTATGCATCACCTGGCGTGGGCTCAGGTCGTGGGCAGCCTGTCCGGACGCCACGACGTGGTGTTCGGCACCGTACTGCTGGGCCGTATGCAGAGTGGCGCGGGCGCCGAACGCGCACTGGGCATGTTCATCAACACCTTGCCGTTGCGGGTGACGCTGGGTGAGGTGAGTGTTCGTCAGGGTGTGCGCCAGACCCACGCGCGGCTCACCGCGTTGCTGGGCCACGAACACGCCTCGCTGGCACTGGCGCAGCGTTGCAGCGGCGTACCGGCTTCGATGCCGTTGTTCAGCGCACTGCTCAATTACCGCCACAGCCCGATCCAGAACGACGATCACGTAGAGCGTTGGGGCGGGGCCGAAGTACTGGAAGTGATGGAGCGGACCAACTACCCGTTCATGCTGTCGGTTGACGATCTGGGCGAAGGTTTCCTGCTCAGCGTGCAGACCGTGTCCGCGATTGCCCCGCAACGCGTGGTCGGCTACATGAACACCGTACTGGAAAGCCTGGTTGATGCGCTGGAGTCGGCACCGGACCGTCCGCTGCACCACCTGGCCATTCTGCCCGCCAGCGAACGGGACGAGGTGCTCTCGGGCTTCAACGCCACGCAGGCCCCGTATCCGCTCGAGCAAACCGTTCACGGCCTGTTCGAAGCCCAGGTCGAGCGCACGCCTGAAGCCTTGGCGTTGATCCACGGCACTGAACGCCTGA